>NZ_AP018178.1:0-419435 GCF_002368195.1 Calothrix sp. NIES-2100
CCACTGAGGCAGATCGATGCTGGTGTTCTAAATGTTGGATACGCTGAGGTTGGCCCGGCCAATGGTCGTCCGGTAATCCTCCTGCATGGATGGCCCTACGACATTCACAGCTATGTCGATGTCGCTCCTTTGTTGGCATCGGCAGGGTACAGGGCGATTGTTCCATATCTGCGCGGCTATGGCACGACGCGCTTTCTTTCGAGCGAGACGTTCCGCAATGGGCAACAGTCGGCGATCGCTGTCGATATTATCGCGCTGATGGATACACTCAAGATCGAGAAGGCCATTCTCGCTGGTTATGATTGGGGCGCGCGAACAGCCAACATCATCGCGGCACTCTGGCCGGAGCGCTGCAAGGCGCTCGTCTCCGTGAGTGGTTATTTGATCGGCAGCCCTGAAGCCAACAAGACACCACTACCGCCGCAGGCCGAACTCCAATGGTGGTATCAATTTTATTTCGCGACGGAGCGGGGCCGCGCTGGCTACGAAAAATACTGGCATGACTTTAACAAGCTCATCTGGAAGCTTGCTTCGCCGCAATGGCACTTTAATGACGAGACGTTTGAGCGTAGCGCGGCTGCCTTCAACAACCCGGATCACGTCCAAATCGTGATCCATAACTATCGCTGGCGGCTCGGTCTGGCTGAAGGCGAGTCGAAGTATGACGATCTTGAGAAGCGGCTCGCTGCAGCCCCTGCAATCGCCGTACCCACCATCACTCTCGAAGGTGATGCCAACGGTGCGCCGCACCCAGATGCCAATTTCTATGCAAGGAAATTTTCGGGCAAATACGCACATCAAATCGTTAGGGGCGGGGTTGGACACAACCTACCGCAAGAAGCGCCGCGAGAGTTTACAAACGCCATCGTCGAAGTTGACGGTTACTGATGTTACTGATCGTGTTTAGCCTAAGTTGTGAAACAGACAATTTGCACCAAGGAGAAAACACCATGGCCAAACTGAAAAAAGTGCATTACACAACCAAACCCCGCACCACAGTTGCCTTTGTCCTCCTATCACGATTCCTTGTCGCGCTTTTTGTAGCAATGGTGTTTCTAGCACCGCTCACCTTCGTGTTTGCCCAGCAATCCGCCCAGCCCCGCGCACAAGCCCAGGTCGCAGCTAAGGCGATCACCTAAAGCAAACCAAGAAAGGCAGATCACAGGGCTGGATACCAATCAGACATTGAGCACATCGCCGCAGTCTCGAAGAAGCAGGGACTAAAGCTGCTGCCTCCACCACCTAAATGTTGAGACCGATCTAACAACTGTAATAAATAACTCACGCATTAATCAGAGCAATTTTATGACACAATCTTTCTGGTTTTTTGGTTCTCGCCTCAATATCATTGCCGATCATACAACAACTAGAGGTCAGTACGATCTGATCGAAGGCTACTTCTCACCTGGTACGCAAACACCTCTCCATCGTCACACGCGCTATTCGGAACAACTCTATGTGCTAGAAGGAGAGTTCACAGTCTGGGTAGGTGAAAACAAGTTTACACTCAGTGCTGGTGAAAACTTTTTGATCTCTCCTTGTAGACCGCATTCGATCGGCGTATTCAGCGATCAACCTGCTCGTGGATTGGTTGTTGCTGCGCCCAGTAGCTTTGCTCGGCTGATTGCAGCAGTCGGCACACTGGATGAAACAGCAGCACCGGATATGGCACTATTTGAACGCATTTCTGCCGAGATTGGTGACGAAATTTTAGCTCCACCCGGAGCCTTAGAGACTTCCAAATAAAAAAATAATTAATCGCTTGGGGGAGCAGGGGGAGCAGAAATTGGATACTAGTGTTTGATGTAGGAATTGAGTAATTTAATTCTTGGATGTCCCCAATTTGAGATATAGGCAGTAGATTTACCGAATTGAGTCGTCTACTTGCAAGTAAGGTGCAATGTCAACTTGGGCACGGATGCCATCATACTGATCTTTAACTGCAAATCCTGCTGGGATTTGTTTCGCCACTTCAGTTAAATCATTAACCAGACTAGCCAACATCAATTTAATGGGATGTAATAGCCGCATCTTTGCTGATTCGAGTTTTTGATGACGAGCAAGATATAAGTCTCGCAAATATCATCCGTTAGCATATAATCAAAAACCTTTACCCAACGCCACTTGCGCGGCTGCCGGGGAACCCATCCAACGCAGTGGTTCAAATTTAGAGAAAAATTATGATCCCAGCATTCACAACTTACCAGAGATATGGAAATAACTTATACCTAACTTTTTGAATGTAACTATCGTAGCCTTGGAGTTCTTGCCGCAAAAATTGCTCTTCAAATTGAATTCGGATGACCAGGATTATAGTGGGAGCGATCGCTAGTAGCGCTGCCGCATAGGATTCTAACCACAAGGACATACCAACCATCGTCAGAACTGCACCTGCATACATGGGATGTCGGACAATGCTATAAACTCCGTTATCAATCACTGTTTGTTGCCGATCTGCTTGATGTTTAACCGCAGTTGCGGCAAAGGTGTTAACTTTAAACGAAAGAGAAATAATCCCCCAACCTATAATAAATAGGAATAAGCCCAACAATGAAGCAAACGCCTTTGGTGGAGCAAACAAGTGAAATCGAAAGACATCTAGGGGAATGAAGGCAATCAAACCCAGGAATGAGACAATTAGTAGACTGGCAAGAATTTTGTCGGACAGGGGTTGTTCTTCTTGAATGGGTGGTTTGAGACGTTCTTGCAATAAAGCATCATCATCTCGAAAAACACCAATCATCGTTGCTACGGTTCCCACAACAACAACACCGAGCAACACCCAGCTACGCCACCAATTTAATGTCCCGGCTGGCAAGAATAGTAAACCACCGAAGATGACTATATTCCAAATCAGCGCGCTCAAAATCTTGAAAATGAACATGATTGTTTCACCTCTATGTCTTGATATCAGTAACTTAGTCACAGATAACAGCACCTATATTGTCATTCTCAGGTTGAGTTGTGATGTCCAGGTAATCATCCAAACATAGATATCACGATTGTACTCAAACCAGCTACAATCAAACCAAATTGGTCGATTTTAATTATTCGCGGCAGACTCGAATTTTGGGAATCACAACAAACCAGTCTTCTAAAATATCTCCTGTCACATCATCTATTTTGATGTGATGATAAATGTATCTTACTGTTACCTCACCAAATTTAAATTGAAATTGGTTTGGGACAATCTTTTTATTACTCAAAAGTTCTTTTCCCTTACGTGACAAACAGCCAACTTGTTCATGACGTTCTGTGCAAATCTTCCAACCATCACCCCATTGATTTGTTTTTAATTGCAATGGAGTTCCTTCACGCAATATTTTAATTTTATCCTGCTGATTTCTTGTGGTTATATGCCCCAAATTTACATCAGCAGGCGTTAAATCAAAGTAGTACATCAACTGAGGAATTTCAGTGACTGGATAATCAGTTATTTGGGCAACTAAGCCAGATTCTTGGATAAATTGGTTTGGTGCTTGAGCGCAAATTTAAATCGTTCGTGATAGGCGCTTTCTGAGGCTTGATTAATTTTCGCTCGATGGTCAAAACCTAAGAGGTTGTTTGAAAAGTTTTTGAGGGCTAAAAATTATGCCAATCGCCTCACCATAATACGTATCATTGCAAGATAAATAAAAGTCTCGGATGTTTCGGGCAATAACTCATAATCGCGAACTAATCGGCGACATCCCATGAGCCAACCAAAAGTTCGCTCTACAACCCAACGTTTTTTGAGCAACACAAAACCCTTAGCCTCTTGCGATCGCAAAACTACCTGCACAATCCAACGGCAAACATTCATCACCCACTGCATAAAAGGTTCTCCATCAAAACCACCATCTACCCAGATGGTTGTCAAACGAGATATCTTTTGATGAGACTGTTTGACCCGTTTGAGAACTTGTTTTCCTCCTTCTCGTTCAGCTACATTGGCTGCGGTGACTAAAACCCTCAACACTAATCCCAAGGTATCGACGGTCATAAATCGCTTACGTCCTTTGGTCTTTTTACCTGCATCAAAACCAACTAACTTGCTGACCATTGCGGCGCTTTTCACGCTTTGACTGTGAATTATTGCCTCGGATGGGCGCTTGTTGGCGTTGATTTTCTATCCGAACCCATTGTCTCAGGCTGTCATGAATTTTTAGCCAAGTTCCATCTTTACGCCAGTTCCCAATTGTGTGTAGACCGTCTGCCAAGCTGGAAAGTCTCCAGGCAGCGGTAAGCGAAGCTATGCCGAAGGCTTATCGCCATCTAACTCCTTCTACCAAAATGTAGAAAATCGCGTTAATCACCTCCCACATATTGACTTCACGTTTTTGACCACCTGGTTTCGCTTCCGGAATTAGGTCACTAATCAATTTATATTGCTCTAAACTCAGGTTGCTCTTGTATGCTTTACTCATACCACTCTCTCGGTGCTGTTTGTTATCTATTCACAGCGTATACTGAGAGAGCTTTTTTACAACATTCCCGACTTTTCAAACAACCTCTCAGAATGAGGGTATGAATTCTATAACTGGCAGATAAATGCAAGGGTTTTATATGCCTCACTAATTGATTCTGATTCCTTTATTCTTCTTTAAAGCTATTTTTTAGACTTGTAAGGGGATTTTCGCTGATTGGGCAGCTTGTAAAAGATGATGACAAGTCCAGTCCACCAAAGTCATTCCTGATGCTCTGGCTGCGTCCTCAAACATTGTTTGTAAGTGTGATGGCAGTGTGAGGGTGAAATACGATTTTTTCGGTAGAGATTGAGAATCTTCATATTCACAAGAGCGATATCGCCATGCAAGACATTCCTCGCCTCACATCTTGCACCAAGAAAAATTGATGTAATTTTATTACTCAGTAACAAACCAAAACCCTCAATTTAGCGATAAAAACCTATAAAAATGAGGTAGCTTTATCGCGCATCTTTGGACTTTACCTGAGGTTGTACGTAGAGGTGCAAGATATGAGTCGCCTCTTGTTTGAGCATCCTTCTCTAGAAAACTCAACAAACCAAATTTATAGCAGTAGAAGGTGTGGTTATCCTTTACCTGTTCTTTACTGCAAAATTGACAATTCCAACAACTGCGTTCTGGATCATCTGTTTGTTTTGCACTCTGGGATGGATGTGCTTTGATCAGCTTAGTTGCTGCATCTACACTTTGCTCATTCAAGGCTTTTCGTAAATCATTAGCAGATTTGTCATTGCCTTGTTGTCGAAGCTTATCTATTGCTGTAACTACCTTTTTCGCTTTGGAATAATTACGACCACTACCTAAACCTACAAGCTTTGCTACTTTATCGCGGGTTTGTCCTGGAGACGATGCAGGAAAATTTTCCACAAGCGTTGTTTTTACTCTTCTGCCTAATTTTTGATTAGTAGTAGTGGCAGCCATCTTTTGTCGTCGCTTTGCTTTGACTTTTTCGATCCCTTCCCAAGCAATGGCTTCACGCACTTTTTGTTCGGTTGTCTTTTTGCGATCGGCATTTTCTAACAACAGTGCTTCCAATTCAGCTTCCCGATCTGGAAAGTCTCTGATCTCTACTGGAATCTGATTCCAACCCAATAACAGTGCTGCCTTCCAATAAGGATGGCCGTTAACAATGGTATTTTCCATCGTGATCAGTAACGGTCTAGGGTACTGAGAGTGTTGAATTAATCTCATGACATCAGAAACATCTTCTAATTCTCCGTAAATCGACAAATACAATGGATGGGGTTTCACAGAGTTGGGGTCAACTAATTGAAATAGTGAATTGGGTTGGGAAGTCACACTCATAGAAACCCTCATTTTGTAAAGAATTGCCAAAAATCCTGATGTCAGTTACTGTTCGCGTCATCAGAACTGCCATCTGTAGTACAGTAAAATCGAGATAGTTCTCTCGCCCAATAGGTATGGTGTTTATATTTAGCCAGAGTAGGGTCAAAATTACCTGAAAGTATATCTAACTCAATCTGTCTTGCTTTAGCTTCAGCAGCTTTGCGATTAACAATGGTATCTGGCAAACCCATACTAAGGTAATGCCTCTTGCCAGCAAAGCTAAACCTTAATTGCAACCTATTGTTAGAAGATATGACCTGGACATTTCCCTTTAAAGCTTTGGCTGCACTAATTTTTGAGTTCATGGCGTAATTTTTATTAGTACATATGTTTTAGATTTTTTACACCAGTTTTACACCAGTTTTGCACCCAAAAAGACCTTTAATGACCCAATAAAAGCACGCGATAAAGGGTATAATGGGAATTATCAAGGAGAATGAGCAAGATAGAAAAACCTTGAAAAGCTTACGCTGTAAGGATTTTACTTAAAAGCGGGCGATGGGACTCGAACCCACGACGTTCACCTTGGGAAGGTGACATTCTACCACTGAATTACACCCGCAAACAGCAGCTAGCCATTAAGCTATAACTAGCTGCTATTATACCACAATCTACCAAGGTTAAATTTAAGAAGCAGATTTTTCGCGCTCTGATGGTAGGCTAATGACTTCATGTTCGCCGGATGCAGGGCGGGGTGGTTTTTTGCCGAAGCCGTAGCGTAATGTATTCATGATCCAGCGTTGGAAGTTGTCAATATAGCTAAATATCACTGGTACTACCACCAGCGTTAGTAATGTAGAAGTTGTGAAGCCACCCATGATGGCGATTCCCATCGGTTGGCGGACTTCGGAACCGACACCAATTCCTAATGCTAGGGGTAGAGTACCGGCGATTGTCGCCATAGAGGTCATCATAATTGGGCGTAAGCGTGATACACCAGCTTCTATAAGTGCTTGACGTTGGCTTTTGCCTTCTTGCATGTTGATGATTGTATAGTCCACCAAAAGAATTGAGTTTTTGGTGACAACCCCCAACAGCAGTACAATGCCAATTAAGGCATAGAGTCCTAAGGGTTTTTGCATCACCATCAAGGCTACTAATGCACCGCCTAAGCAAAAGGGTAAGGCTGCCATAATCGATAGCGGATGCAGGAAGTTGTTATACAGCAACACGAGAATTGCATAGATGCAGAGAATTGCTAATCCCAAAGCGCTACCAAAACCTCTAAAGATGTCTTGCATAATTTTTGCACCGCCGGAGGGTTGTTGTACTACTCCTGGGGGCAAGTTTTGCATGATTGGTAGTTTATTTACTGCTTGGACTGCTTCTCCCAAGGCGATACCTTGCAAATTGGCTTCGACTGCAACTTGACGGGCGCGATCGTAGCGGTTGATGGTTGCAGGGCCGCTACCAAAGCGGATATCTGCAACGGCGAGGAGGGGAACTAAGCTACCATTTTGGCTGGGAACTTGGAGATTTTTGATATTGTTGATGTCTGCGCGTGCTCTGGGATCGATTTGCACGCGAATGGGGATTTGCCGATCGCTTAAATTATATTTGGCTAAGTTGGCATCGTTATCACCAATCGTTGCTAGGGAAGCTGTACGAGCGATCGCTTGCACGGTAACACCCAAATCGGCGGCGCGTTGGGGATCGGGTATTACCAGAATTTCTGGTTTCACCAAACTGGCGCTAGAAGAGACTTCCACTAATCCGGGTATGGTTCGCATCTGCTTTTCTAGTGCTTCAGATGCTTGGCTGAGGGCTTGGGGATTTTCACTGCGGAGAACTATTGATAAACCTTTTCGGCTATCACCTGGTACTTGGCTTTGGAAACTAATTCTCGCTCCTGGTATTTGTTGGAATAAGGGGCGGATTTGTTCCTCAAACTGTTTTTGGGAAATCTTGCGTTCTTCTTTGGGTTTGAGATTGACAGCCAGGGTAGCTGTACTCAAATCTTCAGTGGCTACTACTTGAGCAACATAAGGGTTTTTTAGGAGAATATTAGTTGTCTTTGTTACTACCTGATTCATATCTGCCAAAGTGGAACCAGGGGGTATTTCAATCGCAATACTAGAAAGACCGTAGTCGCCATCATCAACGAAACCCTTGGGAATCATGGGAACTAGCATTACACTAGCCATGAAGAAAGCGATCGCGATCGCAATTGTGGTTAATCTATGTCTGAGTGCCCATTGCAACAGCGATTTATAAGGCTGAAATCTCCGAGGCTTGATAGTGCTAAGTTTTTTGTTTTTGTTGTGGTGGGTGGATAGTTTAAATTTAGAATTGAAAAATGGGATAAATCTGGCCTTTTTCTGTGTTTGGTCTTTATCCTTGAGTAAATAAGCCCCCATCATGGGGGTAACCATGCGGGCGACTAAGGTTGAAAAAATTGTGGAAATCGCAACCGTAAAGCCAAAGGGTTGGAAAAATTGTCCGGGAATCCCACCCATAAAAGCTACGGGCAGAAATACAGCAATAATCGTCGCGGAAGAAGCCATCACAGCTAATCCTACTTCTTCCGAAGACTCATAAGCAGCTTGCATAGCTGATTTCCCCATTGCCATGTGCCGTTCCATGTTTTCAATTTCCACGACGGCATCATCGACTAGGTTACCGACTGCTAGGGCTAAGGCTAGCAATGTCATGTTGTTGAGGGTGTAACCTAATGCTTGCTGTACGGCAAAGGTGGGAATCATTGATAGGGGGAGGGCAACGGCAGTAATTAATGTCGCGCGCCAGTCCCGTAAAAATAGCATAATGACGATAACCGCCAGCACCGAAGCCTGAATCAACTCATCAATGGTGCTTTCGTAGGATTGGCGAACCACATCAGCCCTGGTAAAAACTAAATCCAGCTTCACATCTGGGGGGAGGGTTTTTTCTAGTTCTTGAACTGCGGCTTTAACTCCGGATTCCACTGTCACCATGACGCTACCAGTGCTGCGGAGAACCTGAAAGGCTACCACTGGCTTGTTATTCAAGCTTGCAGTTTGTCGGATGTCACCAAACTGATCTTCAACAGTCCCCAAGCTGGATAAGGGTACGGAACCACCGGCAGGTAAGATGATTTCGTAGGTTTTCAACACATTGACACTGGCGGCGCTACCTAATGTCCTGATACTTTGTTCGCTACCACCTAATTCTGCACGTCCACCAGGTAAGTTAATATTCAAAGCGCGGACTTGATCGTTTACCTGGGTGGCGGTGATACCTAAAGATTGCAAGCGATTGGGATCGAGGTTAATTCTAATTTCCCGATCAACCCCACCCACACGTTTAATTTGGGCGACACCTTTAACTGCTAACAAGGCGCGGCTAATAGTTTGGTCTGTGAGGTTGCTTAACTCTTCTACAGAAAGCCGATCGGATTTGACAACGTATGTCATGATCGGCCCACCAGCAAAATCGAGACGTTGGACAATCGGATCGTTGATGTCTTGCGGTAAACTTTGGCGAATTTGAGCGATCGCATTTCGCACATCATTGGTAGCCCGATCGCTATTTGTCCCTAATAAAAAATTGATTGTCGTTGTAGAATTACCATCAGTAACCTTCGATATCATGTTATCGATATTGCCCAACCCAGCAACCGCATCTTCAATCTTCTTTGTCACTTGCGATTCAAGTTCCGCTGGGCCTGCACCTGGTTGGGTGACTATCACCGAAACTGCGGGAATATCAACATTGGGGTTGGTATCTATACCTAAGGAAGTGAAAGAAAACCAACCGACTATCGTCAAAATCAAAAATAAGACTATCGTAGGAACAGGTTTTTTAATCGACCAAGCAGAGATATTAAAAGACATCGTAAATTTTAGTTTTGAGTTTTTGCGAAAAGTTAAGGCAGTGACAACAAAGAGTTATGTAGTCAGCACCCCTAGCCCCTAGTCCCTAGCTACTAATACTTTGTCACCATCTTTGAGATAACCTGCACCTTTAACTACCACGCGATCGCCTAATTTCAATCCGCTTTTTATTTCCACCCTGTTACCGTTTATCGGTTCTCCTAGTTCTACTTTCTGGGCGCGAACAATGTCTTCACCCGATAGCATGAATACAATCACGCTGCCATCAGGTTGGGGTTGAACGGCTTTTTGTGGTACTGTCATTCCCATAGCGTTATTTGTGGTAATCGCCGCCCGGGCAAACATTCCTGGTTTTAGCAGATTTGTTGCTCTTATGTCGATTTTGACGATAGCTTCCCTTCTTTGGTCGTTTACCATAGGTTCTATCTCTCTGACTCTTCCCTCCAACTTCACAAGCCGATTCAAATCAGAGGTGACGTCTACCGTTGCGCCTACTTTTACTAAGGGAAGTTGAATTTCGGGGACTTTGGCTTGCAGTTCTAATTTGCGATCGCGAATAATGGAAAACAGCTTTTGTGTCCCGCCTATAATATTCCCTACTTGGGTTTGCGGGGGTACACCTGTGACATCCCCAACTCTGGCGAGTTTTTCGGCAATAATTCCCGACACAGGCGCAACCACTAAGGTTTGTCCGATTTGGGTTTGTAACTGTCCCACCTTCGCCGCACTATTACGCACATCAGCTTGGGCTTTGTTGACATTCGCTTGGGCAATACTGATATTTGCTTGACTACCACCAACATTAGCTTGGGCGCTACGAATATTTTCCTTTGCTAAACGCACTCCTTCAGTTGCAGTTTTCACAGTGTAAGAACGGGTATCGAGTTCTTGTTGACTAATTGCACCGGAAGCAGCAAGTTTTTGATAACGCTGAAAATTCTTTTCGGCTTCCTCTAACCTCGCCTGTGCTTGGGCTAAATCCGCTTGTCTTTGCTTGACAATTGCCAGATTTGCTGAGACAGTTGCTTGCTTAGATGTCACATCCGCTTGCTTAGATGTCACATCCGCTTGCTTCGATTGCACATCAGCCTTAGCTTGGCTAATTTGAGTTTGCAGTATAGAATCATCTAAGACTGCCAACACTTGGCCTTTTTTGACAAAAGCCCCTTCTTTGACATTTTCGGGAATTTGTTGAATTTGCAGCCCGTTAGTTTGGGGTAAGACAGGAATTAAATCAGATGCGGCTACAGTACCAGTAGTAGCGAGAGTCTGGGCAATACTCGCAGGTTCTACAGCAGCGATGGTTACTGTCATCGCTGGTTTAACTGGCGATGCTGGTTTATTCGCTACAGCATTTTGTTGAGGTGCTGCATTATGTTTGAATGCTCCCACACCACCAAGTGCGATCGCAAACCCTAAACCAGTACCTAGCAATAAAGGCATTAACCACAGGCGAGTTTGTCTCTCATCTAATTTTCTCGGAAAACTAGCATCCTCAACCCCCAAAGGTTCTTCCGTCTTGACTTCTGATGAACTTTCTTCACCCATCGTCATACCTTTACCTCCTAATGTATATAAAATACTCTACTCGGATTTTTTAAGAAAGGTTGATTTTTATTAAATTATATTAAATATTTAAACTCTTTACTGGAAAGAGTGCTGAGTCAATTGTCATTGGTCATTAGTCAATTGTCATTAGTCATTCTTACAAAGTTCTGATGCCTGCGGCAAGCCGCTCCGCGTCTACGGAGGAAACCTCCGCTCAGACTTTGCGCTTTGTCAGTTGTCATTGGGCAATAGTCATTTGTCCCCCTTCCCCAGGGCTGTTTCATTCGATAATGAGGTGGAATTTGTCAATATCATGGGCGATGTTTTTTTGGTATAGAAGTGAGAGAAAACCTACATTTCAACCCAGGAAAATCAAATTTTCGCCTAGAAAATTCGCGCGATTGCGAAACATAACCCTTGACATTATGAGCCTTTGAGGGAATGAAACAGCCCTGCTTGTCCCCCCTTGTCCCCTCTTGTCCCCTCTTATCCCCCCTTGTCCCCCCTTGTCCCCCCTTGTCCCCTCTGTTTCTTTTTCATCCAGGGAGATGAAAATTTTTTATTTTGTCTGCCGATGAAAGGATAGCCTATCTTGTGGGAAGAATATAAAAATAGATAGAAATCTCATCTACCTAAAAAGGAGAAAATCTGTATAATCGTCAAGTCGCTTTGCTCTAATTCCTAATTAGGCGCTGTCTAATTCATAATTGTAATCAGTAGTCGCTCTGTCCCCCAGTAATTACGAATTACGAATTGTTTCAGACTGCTCTGGCAGTTTTGCAAATAAACAAATAAATTATTATCTAAGTGAGTAACCACAGATGTTCAATGCTACGGAAATTTTAATTGATGCCTTTGTCGCTCAAATTCGAGAAGGTTATCACCGCACCTATGGCGCTTTCAAACATGATTATCAAGATATCATTGCTTGGGCTGGAAACATGGCTTTAGAAAATATTGCCAACAGTGATGCACTGTATCACAACGTCGAACACACGATTCTTGTGACCCTAGTAGGACAGGAAATTTTACGGGGTAAACATATCCGAGAGGGTGGTGTTTCCAGTGACGATTGGTTACATTTTATTATCTCCTTAGTCTGTCATGATATTGGCTATGTTAAAGGAGTTTGTCGCCAAGACCAAGAAGCGGAAGGTTTATATGCGACTGGCAAAAATGACCAAATGGTTCCTCTGCCTACCGGTGCTTCTGATGCCAGTCTCATACCTTATCATGTGGATCGGGGTAAGCTATTTATAGATGAACGTTTTGGTGGACACAAATTAATTGATGCTGAGGTAATTAAGTCTAATATTGAATTAACTAGATTCCCTGTCCCGAAAGCTGAAGATCATCAAGATACAAATAACTATGCAGGCTTAGTACGCGCAGCTGATTTGATTGGTCAATTAAGCGATCCGCGTTACTTAAAGAAAATTACTTCTTTATTTTATGAGTTTGAAGAAACTGGGATGAATAAAGTCTTAAACTATCAAACTCCAGGTGATTTACGGAAGAATTACGCAAAATTTTACTGGAATGGCGTTTATCCCTATGTCAAAGACGCATTGCGTTACCTGTCGCTAACACAGCAAGGTAAACAAATATTAGCTAATCTTTACTCCAATGTGTTTGTCGTAGAACATGAAAAACAACAAGAAGAATTGCGGTTATTAGTTAATAGTCATTAGTCATTAGTCATTAGTCATTAGTCATTAGTCATTGGTCAATGGTCAAGAAATTCTCGATTGTGGACTCTTGACTATTAACCCTTAACCCTTGACTATTAACTATTGACCCTTGACTTTTGATTAAAATTATGGATTGGTGGCAACGGCTGAAAAAGAATCCTTTGGCGCGATTTGGGGCGATTTTGCTATTAGTTTTCTATGTAGCGGTAATTGCTGCTGATTTCGTCGCCCCTTACGATCCTTATGCATCACAACCAAATGGTTCGTTGCTACCACCAACCAAGATTCACTGGACTTCGCCATCAGGACAGTTTATCGGCCCTCATATTTATCCTACGACTCAGGGAGACACCAACTTAGAAACAGGCGATCGCAAATTGCTCGTAGACTTCAAAAAACCTTCACCCCTGCGTTTATTTGTCTCTGGCCCAGAATACCGCGTGTTTCAATTAAGTTTACCACTACCACCCAAGTGGGACGAAGTCACCATTATCCCTGGTATACCTTTAAATTGGCATTTGTTTGGCACTACTGGCGAAGCAAAATTTAACATTTTAGGTACTGACGATCAAGGGCGCGATCAATTCAGCCGTTTATTACATGGAGGTCGCATCAGCCTGTTTATTGGTATCTTTGGTGTGATCATCACCTACCCCCTTGGTTTACTCATCGGCGGTATTTCTGGTTATTTTGGCGGTATTATTGATACCTTAATCATGCGCCTTGCAGAAGTGCTGATGACTTTCCCCAGCATTTACTTGTTGGTGACATTGGGTGCAGTATTACCACCAGGTTTAAGTAGCACCCAACGGTTTTTGTTGATTGTGGTAATTACTTCAGTAATTAGCTGGGCAGGTTTAGCAAGGGTAATTCGCGGACAGGTACTATCAATAAAAGAGCGAGAATTTGTCCAAGCAGCACGAGCAATGGGCGGTAAACCACTATATATCATCCTCCGTCACGTTTTGCCACAAACTGCTACCTATGTGATTATTTCTGCAACTTTAGCTGTTCCCAGTTTTATTGGCGCCGAAGCTGTCTTGAGTCTCATCGGCTTAGGAATTCAACAACCAGACCCATCTTGGGGTAATATGCTCTCTCTAGCCAGTAATGCATCGATTTTGGTACTGCAACCTTGGCTCATCTGGCCGCCAGCATTGTTAATTATTCTGACTGTACTTGCTTTCAATTTACTCGGTGATGGTCTAAGAGATGCACTCGACCCCCGCAGTTTAAGACGTTAGATTTGATTGGCTACAAGATCCCCGACTTCTTCAAGAAGTCGGGGATCTGACCCCTCGCGACCGATGATAGGTTATTGCATGAGAATTTGGCGGATTAAAATGCTCATTACCTCCTCTGGGTTGCCGGTTGGTATCAATGGACTCCAGTCGCCTGCGCTAGCGTAGCCAATTACCTGTAAATAGTGGATTGTGCTGGTAACTGCTTTGGGAGAACCAATCGCTTTTCAAGCTATCTATGATTTTATCGTTCTTGTTGCACCGCTTTCACAGCTACATCAGCACGCATCTTGTCGCTAGTTTAGGGTTTGATAACTGGTAAAATGGGCTATTCAGCTTCGCCAATCAAGGTAAATGCAGCCCAATTTATGGGTTGAGAATATTTCTGCATAGTTGTCAGCATAGCTTTGTGTAATGCAGTGGCTTTGTCAAGCTTTTGTTGCAGATTTTTATAGAATTCTGTCATTAAAAATGATGTGGAATTATCATCAACTGCCCATAAAGAAACGATGACACTGGGGACACCTGCGCTAATTAAGGAACGAGATAAACCGATAACACCATCACCAGTAATGCGTCCGCGTCCGGTATCGCAAGCACTGAGAACGACCAAATCTGCACTTAGGTTGAGGTTTAAGATTTCTTCGGCGGTGAGTAAACCGTTATCTTTACCAGAGGGTGCAAGAGCGATCGCACTTCCCAATCCCCGGTTATCATCAAGTAAACTATGGGTGGCAAAGTGAATAATTCCTGCTTGCGAAATCTTCTGTAAAATAGCAGTTTTACTCGCTTCATTACCTGTCAGTGCTTGAGTTTTCAGAATTGAAGCAATATCTTTAGCTTCCTTTTCCGCCCAAGGTAAATTATTTAATTGTTTAGGGGGTTTTCCTGGTTCCAACTCCACTTTTGGCATCGTTGGATTACCTACAATTAGAGACTTGGCATTTAACGTTTCTACACGTCGTTTTTGCTGGGATGTGAAATCTAATACCTGAATTGATGGTGCAGTGAGGATCGTGTGTTTTTCAATTAAGTATTTATCTGGTTCATATTGCAGCGCTGGGAAAGGAACAAGAAACAACTCACCTTGAGGGATAAAGATAACTCGGTCATTGGGGTTACGGGGTAAAATGTCTGCAATGGGTTTTATTAACAAGTCATGGAGTCGCTGTAAGCGTTTAGGTTGATTTGCTCCCTCTGCTGCTGAAATTTTGATACCACCAGCATCGCGAGTCTTGATGTCTATCACACCCATTGATAGACGAGTTTTGTCAACTAATTGCTTTAAAGTTAGCTTATCTTGTTGCCACAAAGGCTTAAGATCGCTTCGATGAAATGTGACTTCACCTGTGGGTTTAATTACCCAAATATATAGTTTAGAATCTTGAGTTTGCGGTTTACCATCAACTTTGAATTCATCAGTAATAATTGAATATTGAACCAGGGTTGCATTTTCGTGTTTGGCAATTTGTTTAATCTGTTCAATATTCAGTGCAGTAACTTTTGATTGTTCTGTTTGATTAGGCGATAATCGTTTATTGAGTAAATCAATAAAAGCTCTTGCCCGACCGCGTTCAGATATTTCTAAGGCTTCAGCCATTTTATTCTGAGCAATTAAGACTTCTTGTAGCAAGCGGTAGGTGCGAGCTTGTTTTTCAAAGATAGATATTTTGTTGGCATCGTCTAATTGAATGCGGAGGTTTTCCCAAATAGCGATCGCATCTCGTAAATGTTTTTCAGCTTCAGGGAGTTTGCCTGCTTGACGCAGGGCATTGGCAAGATTATTTAAAGCATTGCCCTCTGCTTCTTTATCTTCATTTTGTTGTGCTTTCGCTAAACTTGAAGAATGAAACTCAATCGCCTTTGTGGTATCGCCCAGTGCCAGGTAAACATTACCTAAACCTCCGAGTGCTTCACTGGGAGTAAATTCGGCAGCTTCTTTGTAATATTGAATAGCTTTGTTATAGTCGCCTAAAGAATAGTAGACAATTGCCAAATTAACTTTAGTTTTAGCAACACTAGAGGCATTATTGTCAATAGCTAATGCTTGTGATAAGTCTTGAATTGCTTCGTTATATTTACCTTGAGCAATGTAAATATTACCACGACTTTGTAAAACTTCTGCTTTGAGTTGTGTGTCTTGGTACTGCTCTAGAATTTTTAAAGCGTCATTGTAATACTTAGTTGCTGTTTCATAGTCAGCTAAGGAATTGTAAACATTTCCGAGATTGGCAAGATTATTAACTTGTCTTTGAGGATAGTTGAATTGTTTGGCGATCGCTAAAGCATCATTGTAGGATTCGATAGCTTTTGTGTAATCGCTGAGGCAATAATGAGCGTTACCGAGTTGTTCGAGGATGACAGCTTGGTTTTCGTTGTCGGAGATTTCTTGATAGATTTTTAGAGCTTTTTGCCAAGGATCGAGTGCTTGGGCGCAGTTGGGGGCGTAGAATTGGCGATCGCGTAGTCTGTCTGCTTCAGCTTTCGGGGAAGATGGGGGATTTGGTGAACTCAAAATAGCGAGTTGTTTGCCATTTGTATCCCATACACGGGCAGTTCCGTCTTCAGAACCAGTGACAATTAATTTACCATCTCGACTCAAATAAGCAGTGTTGATTTTGCCCTGATGTCCTCTTAGTTCAGCTATTAGCTTGCCAGAACTATTTAATATACGGGTATTTCCATCATTATCGTTCTTAGATTCAGCGATTATTAGTTTTTCATCAGGGTTGAAAGTTTCTAAATTTTCGTTGGTTTTACCTATTAGTTTCCCAGAAGTTTCCCAAATATAGGCTGTATTGTCATCTGTTTGAGCGATGATTCGTTTTCCGTCTGGGCTAAAACTTGCAGCAATAACCGACCCTTGATGTCCCTGAAGTATCGCCAATTGTTTGCCATAAGTATCCCAAATACGTGCATCTTCACCTGATGTGGTGACAATTAATTTACTATCCGGGCTAAAAGTAGCACTTCCAACCCAAAACTCATGTCCTTGTAGTTCTGCTCGGAACTTACCTGAGACATCCCATAGACGAGGAGTATTATTTTCCATAACAGCAACAACCATCTGTCCATCTGGGCTAAAATTTGCACTCTTGACCTGTACTTCAGTTCCTTCTTGAAGTACGGAGGTTAATTTGCCCGACAAGTCCCAAACACGAGCAGTTGTATCTTGTGATATGGTTACAATTTTTTTACCATCTGGACTGAATCTGGCGTTGTTATTCAATCCTCCTTTGAGTTCAGCTACTAACTTACCATTAGAGTTCCATACACGGACGGTGTTACCATTGAATGCTGCGACAATCAGTTTACCATCTGGACTAAAACTTGCACTTTTGATAAAAGCTTTACCAGCACTATTGACAAAATGCTTACGATCAAAACCAGTGAGTTCTACTAACTTTTTACCTGATAAATCCCATATATTCACAGTGTCATTATTAGATACAGTTAATATTCTCTGCCCATCTGGACTGAAACTTGCACTATCCCCTGCCCCCCAAAGCTCTTTAAGCTGTTTAAATTCTTTTCGTAATTTACCATCTATATTCCATAAAATAGCTGTATAAGTGTTTCCCTCAGTAGAGGTATAATTTTTATCATTAAACATAGTGATGATTTGCTTACCATTGGGGCTGAAAATAGCACTGGTTAATTCATTCTGATGTCCTGTTAGTAATACTAATTGTTTACCATAAATATTCCATAAACGAGCAGTTTTATCCTCAGATATAGTCACTATTTCTTGTCCATTTGGACTAAAACTAGCTTTTGTGACTATAGCCTCATGCCCTTTTAATTCTGTGATTAACTTGCCGTTTATGTCCCAAACACGGGCAATATCATCGACGGAAGTAGTTACAATTCGTTTTCCATCAACGCTAAAATTTGCCTCTTGCCCTTTGAGTTCTGCTACTAACTTGCCAGAGATATCCCATAAACTAACAAAACCATTTCTATAAGAAGTAGTGACAATTCGCTTGCCATCAACGCTAAATTTCGCAGTGTTTCCCCCTTCAAGTTCAGCTAACAAATTCCCATAAATATCCCATATACGGCTGTTGCGGTTGCGGTAAGTAGTAAGTATCTTCTGTCCATCAGAACTAAAATTCACCCCGTCAGTTACACCTCTCAACTTTGCTAATAGTTTACCTGATATATCCCACACACGGGCAATGCCGTAATCAGAGTAGACAATCACACGCTGTCCATCAGGACTAAAGCTTATATAAGCTTCTGTAATCCGGTTTTTTAAGCGAGAATCAGGGTCAATATAATTGGAAAAAGGTGTGTCAGGCAACTTAAATTGTGGGGACATATTTTCAGTCAAGTACCAGACACGAGCAGTATAGTCGTCGGATGCAGCTACTAATTGTTGTCCATCAGCACTAAAGTTAGCACTAGTTATTTTTCCTTGAAATCCTGTAAGTTCTGCTAACACATTACCAGACAAATCCCACACACGAACGCTTTTACCAAAGGGAGCAAACAGCCTTTTTCCATCTGGACTAAAATTAATACCATCAGGGAATAAACTACCTTTAAAAGTTGCTAACAAATTACCTGATGAATCCCACACGCGGGTATTTTCATCTGAAGCAGTTGCGACAATATGCTTTCCATCTGGGCTAAAAATGGGAATATTGGTATAATCTTGAGGGCCTGTCAGTTCCGTTATAAAATTACCATAAACGTCCCAAATCCTAGCAATATTGTCTTTGGAGACGGTAACAATTTGCTTGCCATCGGGACTAAATGCAACGCTACTTGCTCCAGGGTATTTAATTTCTGTTAATAAATTGCCAGACAAATCCCAAATATTAACAGTTTTGCTTGTGAAACTCACAAATCTCTGTCCATCAAGGCTCAAAGAATACCCGTTTATTTTTGTTACTAGCTTGCCGGAAGTCTCCCACACATGATAGCCATCATCTCCTGTAGCGATAATTAGCCGTCCATCAGAGCTAAAACGAGGACTTTGAATCAAATTTTCGTAATCTATTATTTCTGTCAACAAATTGCCCGATATATCCCATATATGAATAGAACCTGGGGAACAGGTAAGAATTAGCTTGCCATTTGGACTGAAACTCGCGGCTGTAACAGTGTAATTATTTTCTTTAAGAACTGCTACTAGTTTTTTATTAGCGATGTTCCAAACCCTCGCCGTACCATCTTCTGCTGATGTTACAATTAGCTTGCCATCAGGACTAAAACTTGCGCTCCTTAGCTCTTTCTGGTGTCCTCGTAACTCAGTCAAAATTATATTTTGTGTATCCCATAGCCTCGCTGTACCATCATTTGCTGCTGTTACAATCCATTTACCATCGGCACTAAAACTGGCACTATTAACACCACCAGTATGCTGTTGCAACTTGCCTACTAACTTCCCTGATGATTCCCATATCAACGCAGTAAAATCAACTGATACCGTAACTATCTGCTGTCCATCGGGGCTAAAAGTGGCATTCAGTACACTATTCTGATGTCCTCGTAATTCTGTTAACTGTTTCCCCAATATATCCCACACACAGCCAGTTTTATCATCGGAAGCAGTTACAATGCTTTGTCCATCAGGACTAAAACTTGCACTCCAAACAGTATCTTGATGCCCTTTTAATTCCGCTAATAACTTACCAGACACATCCCAAACACGCGCTGTTTTATCAGCAGAGGCAGTAACAATGCGTTTGCCATCAGGGCTGAAATTCACGCTGTAAACGCTACTTTCATGCGCTTTAAATTCCTTTAGCTGTTTGCCTGATAAATCCCATAACCGGACAGTTTTATCTGCACCTGCGGTAACTATCTGTTTTCCATCCGGGCTAAAATTAGCACTATAAACATTACCTTGATGCCCTTTTAACTCAGCTAGCTGTTTGCCCGAAATATCCCAAATACGGGCAGTACCATCAAAAGATGCCGTGACAATCAGCTTTCCGTCAGGACTAAAATTAGCACTTTTAACATTGCCTTGATGCCCTATTAATTCTGCTACCTGCTTTCCAGCAAAATCCCAAACACGAACAGTGTTATCAGCACCAGCCGTGACAATTAACTTACCATCAGGACTAAAACTAGCGCTGTTGACGCTACCCTGATGTGCTTTAATTTCCCTTTCCTGGGCGAAGTAATCAATAAAACTACCAGAGACAGCCTGAGTTTGCTGATGATTTGATGTTTGCGCTAACACCTGGGGTGCAAACAAAAATCTAGAGAAATTCTGCGGCCATGTCGGTGCAATTGTTACCAGAAAAGCACTCAAAGCGATTAAAATGATTCTGCTTGTGCGTAGGCGTAGCCAGTCGTAGACATCGCGCATAATTCTCATACTAATCAGGGTAAAAGCTGCCCAATCTCTGGGATTTAGATATTTTTTCATATTTGCTAGCATCCCATGACACCAGCTTGATCGATGAAACCGGGTTGGTAAAAACTCTGAACAACCCAGTTGTTACATCAGCCATCAGAATTGTGCAATCCTTTAGCTAGCTTCTATCTCTTTAATGGCGCTATCTGCTTTTTGAGCTAAATCTAGTTTGTTTTCTTGTTTAAACAGTGTGGATGCTTTGCGTAAATCAGCGTAGACGCGTAGCGGCTTGTCGTCAGACATCGCCGCTGGTTTATCTTGTAAAACATAATTGGTAATCCCGCGAAAATAGTAGGCTAAAGAAATATCGGGAGTAATTTCTAAGGCTGTATCAAAATCCGATTTTGCTGATTGATATTGTTTTAAGTACATCTTGGCAGCACCTCTGCCAACATAAGCATAAATATTTTTCGGTTCAATCTCCAAGACTTTGTTAAATTCATCTATGGCTCCTTGATAGTCTTCTTTTTCTAAACGCTCAATTCCTCGTTTGAGATCGGCTTCAGTATTATTTTCAGCATTTGAGTTAGGAACTTGTGCGGTGACTTTTGAGGCTAGTATTTGTTGATTATTGAACAAGCTTTTGGCTTCAGCTTTGGGAGTATGAATCAATGTTGCTAATGCGATCGCGGCTACTGCTAATTTCCTACCTTTCATTGCTATGTCTCCTAAAATACTAAGTTTCCAACTAGAAGAGAAGTTAACTTGCTAGCTTCTCACCTATATATCTCTGAGGTGTTGGAGGATATGCAAAAATTTGGCTAACTGATATCTTGCACCTACACCTAATAAGGTGAGGCTATACAAACTAAGCTTATCTACGCAAGCTAAAATTTTTGATTTTTCGTGTTGTTGATAAAAATATATGTTTATTAAAAATGCCAAAAATCAGTATTAATACTTTAGTGCAGTCCCCCGGACGCTCGATGATTCGCTAACAACGGAAACAGCCTAGATGGGGACTGCTGACGCTACGCACAGTCGCTACCGCTACGCTAACAGCGCAGGGCTGCACCATCTGCCTTTTTAGCAATTATTTTACATTCTGCCTCCAGGATGCTCTTCAAACACCTTTAGGCAGATGACGCTCACCAGTAAATCAGTATCCAATATATCTGAGGCGGGTAATATCTGGCAGCGGGAGAATGACAGCATGAGGTGGCAAGCAATTTGGAAATTATTCCAAGAGACTTTTAAGGAATGGAGTGAGGATAAAGCCTCACGATTAGCGGCAGCATTAGCTTATTACACAATTTTTTCGATCGCACCATTGCTGATTATTGTGATTGCGATCGTCGGTGCAGTATATGGTGAAGAAGCAGCTAGGGGTGAAATTGTTAGACAAATCCAAGGTTTAGTTGGTACACAAGGGGCAGAATTTATTGAAACAGCTATCAAAAATGCTAACCAACCACAGACTGGAAGCATCGCCTCAATTATTAGTATTTTCGTTCTGCTATTAGGTGCTACTGGTTTATTTAACGAGTTACAAGATGCTCTCAACACGATTTGGGAAGTCAAGCCAAAACCAGGAGCAGGCATGAACAATATGGTTCGCCAACGCGCTTTATCTTTTGCTATGGTTCTAGGAATTGGATTTCTCCTGCTAGTTTCTTTAGTAATTAGTGCAGGTTTGACAGCGCTGGTAACTTTCTTTAGTAACTTATTACCAGGTTTTGATTGGATTTGGCAATTTGTTAACTTTCTCTTAAGTTTTGCGATCACTACAATACTATTTGGACTAATTTTTAAAGTTCTACCAGATGTCAAAATCACCTGGAATGATGTGTTAATTGGTGCTTCTATCACCTCCTTGTTATTTTCTATTGGTAGGTTTTTGTTAGGACAATATCTAGGTAACGGTAGTTTTGGCTCAACCTATGGTGCTGCTGGTTCACTAGTAGTAATTTTGGCTTGGATTTATTACGCTGCTCAGATTCTCTTTTTCGGGGCTGAATTTACCCAAGTTTATGCTCGCAGATATGGTAGTGGGATTATCCCAACTAAGAATGCTGTACCCTTAAATCATCCTGAAACACAAGATGTTGAGCCTAATCAAATGAGGCGGACTGCTGGTCATAAAAGACCAAAATCTAACATTCTTAATCGCATTATCAGGTCATTTAGCAAACCTAAAGGGATAAAAAATCGCAAAAGAAGTTAGAGGATGTCGGAAAATCATTGGGGTTTTATTAAATATTTGTGAACCCAGCATTATGACCCTTAAAAAGGGGGATTTTTCCATAATTTCACCCCTTTTTTACATCATATAAGCCAGAGCTTAGAGGTTGTTTGAAAAGTGGTTGGCTGTGATTATAAGCACTTATTTATCCCCCCTAGCCCCCCTTAAAAAAAGGGGGGAATCTCTCAAAGTCCCCCTTAAGAAGGGAGATTTAAGGGGATCTAGAATTTTTTGCTACCAACAAGAGGACTTTTAAAACATCTTCTTAGAAGGATATGACGATGAGTTACAGGTTTGCTAGGTAAAAATGAATTATTCTGGCTTTTTATGCCATTCCCCATCATCACCTTTTTCGTAATCGCGTTTTACTGCACTCCACGCAACACGAAATGCTGGTTCTTCTGCACTATATTCTGCTAAAGCATTGTTAAATGCAGCCAGAAAAATTTCTTGGGCGTGCTTTGGTAAATGCGCTCTGACTGAATCTGGTAAATCGTCAATCTGTTGATAAGGCATATATTACAATCCTCTATCAATTTTTGGATGCTAGACGATACGAAATATATCTGGATTTTGTCAGCCTAGAGTCTACAAGTTAATGGTTTGTTGTTGAAAGTTTGATTGACTATCCCAGTAATCAACCCTGCTGATTTTCACCTTGAGCAAAGCGATATCAGATTCATCCAATCCTTGAGGAAACCAAGCTTCGAGTTCTGGCTTCCATAGCTCTTGCATCTTATTACGGTCTTGTAAAAGTTCTGCAATTCCTGATAGAGAAATATATCGCTCATCTTCGGCAGATGTGAAGCTGAGATTCACTTGCTGATGATGCTCAATCTCAAATACTTTATGAGTACTTGCATTGGTAAAAAACCAAAGTGTCCCATCTGCTTGAATTTCGCTAGTCTGGTTCATGGGGCGACTGTGTAAGCTGCCATCTTCATCGACTGTGGTTAACATAGCACAGCTAATATCTTGAATCAGTTCATGCAGTTTATCTATATGCTGATTTTGGTTTGTAGAAGTTGTCATTTATCTTACTCTGTGAGTGGATATTACTGGTGAAACTAAATGGCTATAGTGGGGAATTTCTTATTTCAGTATTTACATTTTTTCTGAATAATTGCGTGAGCCTAAAGATATACTTTTGCTGAGCTTAAATTGCTCGCTGAGAAGCATTAATAATGTGGCGATCAAAAAAAGTGATTTTCTAACTTATGATGTAAATTATTTATCTGCCAACTGGCTGATGAAAACTAATTGATATAATGCAGGAATGGTAGTATTCCATCCACACCAAAATCAGTTGAGCAAAACTTATGCAAGTTAAAGAACAACATTCAGAATATGTTGACGCAGCTTTGACCAACGACATGCCAACAGTTACAAGTTCTGAGCCGGGAAATCTATCAACGCTAGCAAGTGCTGATACATCTAATGATAAAGTCTCAGAAATCAGCAGCAAGATTTCAGATTTTCTGGAAAGTTTGCCACAAAATATTGTTAGTTTCTATAACGAATATAGGCTACCGGTTGTTAGCTTTGCTGTGCTGGTTGCAGTGATGACTGGTCTGAGAATATTATTGGCAATAACAAATGCATTAAATGATATTCCGTTTGTTGCTCAATTTTTTGAATTGATTGGATTTGGTTACGTAACCTGGTTTGTCTTGCGCTTTTTTGTGAAAGCTTCTACGCGCCAAGAGTTAGCTGGAGAAATTGACATGGTGAAGAAGCAGATTGCAGACGAAAATGCTTCCTAATTACATGGTGCGATCGCGAGTATAGACAACGCAGAGGGGATAGCTGTGGAGGGTTCCCTCTGTGCGCGATCGCTCGCTATAATTCAGTATATCTGCCAGATTTGAGTATGATATGAAATCAAACTAAATTTCTTCAACATGCAACAAGACTCAGTATTTATTATATTTCTGGCCTTCGGGTTTCTCTGGCTGCTGATGGGAGTTGGCGGTTGGATTGCATTTCTCAAATCTGAAGGTGAGGAGATTAAGGTAGGGAAATGGGGCTTGATAGTTGCTATCCCGATTTTAGTCCCGATAATTATTGCCTTAATTATTGGTGTAATTGAGCGCTGATCTGAGTCGGATTTGGGACTGGCAGTAATTAAATTATCCCATGAATGACCAAATTATTTCTCCTCTACCTCCTGTGCTTCCTCTGCTGACACAGCGATGGGATATTCTGTTAGTCGGAAGTACTTTTCGCCGCCTCAAGCTGTAATCGAATTGGTTGAGCTTGTCTTTGAGAATACAATTGATCGCAATACATCGCCCAAGCAGCGCCAAATAAACCACTCATCGAACCTGCGATCGCCGCAACCACACCCCATCCTAATAACCCAGTCCAGTTGGTAATCTCTTTCAGCAATGCTGTACTGACTTTGCTGACAAAGTAAGCTGTTCCGGTCGCGGCGATTGTTACTAATCCCAACTCTGCTAAAATCTCCACAAGTTCTTTTTGAGATAAGTCTTCCTCAAAATAAATTTTCCAGATCCTGGTGTACATGAGAACATCAGACGCAGTTAAAAGTATTTGTTTGGGAATTTCTCCACCAGGGATTGGCACTGCTGAGGCTGTACTATTACCCACAGCATAAGTTGCGATCGCTAAAGCAGCGTCTAATCTTTTTTGACCCTGATTACTCACAGTCCTGTCTCCATAATTATTTAAATCTATTGTGGCAATTTAACACCTACATTAAGCCCAAATCCTTCAAACTAAGTCGTGTAATCTCAATTCGTGCAGGTGCATCTTCTGGTTTTTGTAGGTTAATATTCGTTGCAAAAAAATACACATTGTTATTCTGTTCTAAATAACCGACAAACCAACCAATTTCTGGTTTACTACTGGTTAACCATCCCGTCTTTCCCCTGAGTGTGTAGTCTGGAGTTTGTTCACGCACCATGATATCTTTGACAAGTTCCATTGTCCGTTTGGAGAATGGTAAATCACCTTGATACAATCGTTGTAAGAAATTAATTTGCTCTTTGGGTGTAATTTTCAATGGCCCTTGTAGCCAGAAACGATCAATATCTGCGGCTGTACCAATTTGACGGTTGCCATAGCCAACTTTGTCAATGAATTGTTGCATCCGTTCATATCCAGATCTACGTGCTAAGACTTGATAAAACCAGACTGTGGAATTCTGGAAAGCTTGACGCAAATTTGTATCCTGATTCCAAGCGTCTATTTCTCGATGAATCCCATCCCAAGTCAGGATAGCCACATCATTGGGAAGAATTCCAGTTTCTAGCGCCACCAGCGAGTTGAAAATTTTGAATGTGGAGGCGGGAACCATTGCCGTGGCGTTGCGTTGCGGATTATGTTCGTAGGTACGATTATTTTTTAAGTCGTAAATCAATATCGAACCTTCCAGCCCCAATTTTTGGAAGTGTCGCCCTAAATTTGGTGTTGTGACAGCGACTATTGTTGCATCAGCGGCGGTTACAGAAGATGGCGCTAGAACTTTGATTGTTCCCGAACTAACCGTAATCACTAAAACAAGGCATCCAATAACTGTGAAGATGAGAGATTGCACTCGCCACATGGGAAACAATATTTTTCTCCTTGCAAATGGAATGGAACTCTTAAGGGGATACTAAATTCGCGGCTGCACGTACAGCAGTTGCGATCGCATTTTCCACAGCAATATCTTTCTGGGGATAGATGATATTTTCCGAAACAGTACGTTGTGCAACTACACCACAAACAGCCGCCGCCGCAAATTGATACACTCCCGCCATTTTAAATAGGGTGCCACATTCCATTTCATAGTTCAAGATATTCAAGTGGCGATATTCTTCTGTAATGCCTTGCAGCGATCGCATCAAATAGGGATTAGCTGAATCTGTGCGTTCCTGTCCTTCGTAAAATGTATCTACCGAGGCGGTAATTCCCCAATGATGCTCAACACCTAACTCTTGGGCTGCTTTCACTAACGCAACTGTGAGAAAAGGATCGGCGGCGGCTGGATACTCCACAGGCGCGATATCATTGGCTGCACCTTGGCGACATAATGCGGCGCTGCTAATGACAATGCTACCAACCGACACATGCGGTTGAATTGAACCACAAGTACCAATGCGAATAATTTTCCGGATACCTACTTGTATCAACTCATTCACCACAATACTTAAAGAAGGCGCACCCATTCCACTAGTAGCAGATAAAATCAGGCGATCGTTAGCTAAATATCCCATATAGGTATTAAGTCCCCGATTCTCCGATAATAATCGCACATCCCGCAAATGTGTTTGCGCAATCAGACGCGCACGTTCCGGATCACCAGATAACAACGCGATTTCTGGCGGTGAGCTACCTAAGTCTTCTTGCCCAAAACCAATATGATAGAAGCGTTTACCAGTCATAGTTTCTCAAAATATTTACAAAAAACTAATTGTTATATAGCAGTCCGAGTTTGATATGAACAACAGGAGAGATGTTAGTAATTTTTACACGTATAGCTACATAACCTAATAAATACCTGTATAAAAGTCTGGAAAATATTGTTGTAAACCACATCTCTTTTGATAAGCATAGTTTTAAAAGTAGTGGGAGCATCTTGCTCCCTGCTATTCTTAGCGGGCTTTCCGTCCCGCACTACTCCAGGTTTCAAAATGGACGAGGTTTAGATCATTATTAATCACAAAATTTATCTTTCTCTTTCATCCCAACCACCGAAAATTCATGAATCTAACTGTAATAATTAATACTTTTGGTTTTAGCCTGGATAGCCTTGCCAGTCAAACAAAAGTATATTTCAAGACAGAAAAACTCCATGTTGCTCCTGAATCTCAAAACTGAAGTCATGCATTCAACAAGCACGCTTGCTGACTACAAACCATGAAAATGAATTTGGTGGACTACTAGTCGAAAGTTATATTTTTTTGTCAAAATCAATTTATTTTCTCTATTAGTTTTAAGATGGAAGTTTATAACCTTAGCGAAGATATTTTCTACTAGGCTTGTAAATTTGGCAAAACGACAGGAGTCAAATTACTCAATTCAAATCTAATGTTTCAAACAGGAGATGGACTGTCATGCCGCAACAAAATGCTGCCGAACTTTTTAAAACAGTAAAACAAGATCAAGCATTAAAGCAAAGACTGAAAGCCACATCAAATCCAGAAGCCTTTATCCAAATTGCTAAAGAGCGTGGCTATAATTTCACAGTCGCAGAATTAGAAGCAGAAATTACGAAATTATCTGAAGAAGATTTAGCAGCTATTATCAATCCTGGATGGGGCCCTAGACAGCACATTCATCCTAGATAATTCTGCATCTAAGCGATTGAAAGATTGATTAATAATTGCAAATCCAGACTCCTCGCTTATGCCGTAATCCCGCCGTCACCCTCGAAGGGTGCGGCTAATCGAACATGAGCTTACCTTTGTGGGCTAAAGAAATTGAGCTTGCTTGCGCAAGGTTTGTAACGACAGCCCCAGGTTTATAGCCTGCGGGCTTTATTTTGGGTATGCGAGATAAAGTTGTTCTATCTTAATTGAGAAGTCAGACCTACCATTTGCCAGTAGCGTCTTCAGTCGGGTATCTAACTTCTCACAAATAATTCAGGACTTTGGGTAATGAGAATTAGGGATGATAAGTAGGCTGACAGAATTAATTACACAATGTCATTGCGAATGGAGCGTCAGCGGAATGAAGCAATCACAGGGGTTGGGATTGCTTCACTTCGTTCGCAATGACTGTAAACATTTTTGTCCGGCTACTTAGCCTAGTTGTGTGATTAATCATACCCAATGCCCAATACTTCTCTTCTCCCAAGGGGAGACGCTACGCGAACGAGACGCTCCGCGTAGCTTGCTTCCCGTAGGGTACGACTTGCGAGAGTACAAGTGCCCAATGCCCATCTTCCTATTCTGAAGAACTCCCATCTCGTCGCCCTAGTTCATAAATGCCAGAGCTAATACAAGCAAGTATACCGGTACTGATGCCCCAACTAGGGCCTAAACTGATTTCTAAACCCCAGTGGACTAAAGCACCCACAACCAGAAAAGGCACAATACTAAACAAAGAAGCGTAAAAAGCGTTTTGGGATTCTCTAGCTTTGCGAGTTTTTTCAAATTCTGATTTGCTAGTATACAGCGATCGCTCGGCAAAGTTAAACCAACGGTTGAGTTGTTCAATTACCCATTCACTGACTCGGGAAAAAGCTAAGTATAGCGCCAAAGACCACAAACTCGCTCCTGCGATCGCAATTGTGTCCAATTCAAACTGGAAGGGCCAAATATCTGTCAGCATAGTTTGTCGGGGTCTTGTAAAGCCATTATTTTATTTATAAAGCTTTGATAGATGCTAAATTAATCTTTTAAGTAAATTAACTTAACAGCCTTTTGCCGGATTGGCAACTCTCTTGAGAGTATATTATCTCAGCTATGACTTGCTTTTGAACTCTTAATGTATGAATTAGCATCACAAACACATCCGTGAAAACCAGCAAAAACCTATAATATTAAATATTACTTAATCCGTAATTACTAGCTAACCACTATGCTAATTAACGACTATACTTGTGTACTGAAATGTATTAAAAATACTGATTGCCTTCATTTTGCGGTTTTTGATTTCCATAGCCAATCAGACAGACTTGATAGTTAAAAAAGCATGATATTGTAAGCTGGATAACTTGACATAGTAATATGTACAAGCCATATATTGTGATGTTAACAATAATTAGACATCAATAATCAGGTAGCTTTCATAGCAGCTTTTTCAACCGAATTAAACTGAAGTTTCACAGCAATTTATTGATAATTTTATTGGATTGAGGAATAAAAAAATGAATCAGTGGCGACAAAGAGTAATATTATCAGGAAGCACTTTATTAATGTTAGGGTTGAGTCTTGTCAGCTTAATTACTCTATTGCCTAAGCCAGAAATTGCCGGAGCTAGAGAAGTCAAGTCAAACAAAGTAAATACAGGCAATGCTTGGTTAGCCGCCTCTTTTCCTGTCGAAAACTTTCAAAGTTACACATCTGCCTTTGGTTATCGCCGTTCAGCTACTGGTGGTGATAACTGGGAATTTCATGGAGGCTTAGATATAGCCGCCCCGCAAGGTAGTTACATCCGCAATTGGTGGGCTGGTAAAGTAATTAAAGTAGGCGATCGCAATGCCTGCGGTACTCATATAATCATCAGATCTGGAGCCTGGGAGCATACCTACTGCCACATGGAAGGACATGTGGAAACCATATCTGGTCGCCGTTATTTAGTGGATCGCGCCGGGGGAATTCAAATCGCTGAAGGTCAACAACTACCTACTGGGATCAGAATTGGCAGAGTAGGAATGAGCGGACGCACCACAGGGCCTCACCTACACTGGGGACTCAAGTATGATAGCAACTATGTAGACCCAGCAATGGTTTTGCGGGAAATGTTTTCTCAGCAGCAAATTGCTAGAAGAGGTGGGTCAATTAATGCTCAACAGTCACAAGTCATTATTCAAGAGTCACAGTATACTCGCGATTCTGGTTATTAATTAGTCTGGTGTAGGGAGTAGGGGCAGGGGGATAAATAAGAAATGCCCCATGCCCCATGCCCCCTATTTGATAAAAGTTTATACCTTCCGGAAAACATAGTTACCAATGTGAAGTTTGGCCAAGGTGTATTTATTTACTTGAGATATGTTGGTAAAACTTTCACATTGGAACTTGGGATGGCTACTACTATTGCTGTGTCTATGGACACCCTCAATTGCAGTAGCACAAGCACAGACAGATAACCAAGAAGAAATATTAATTGAGGCAATTTCAACAGATCAGGTTGAGGTCTTAAAAAAGTTTTTAGACAACGGCGGCGATCCCAATAGATACTTTTCGCTGGCGGTAAGTGACGGTTCAATGCAGAGTGTGGAACTAATGGTGCAGCGGGGAGCAGATGTGAATTTTGCCGATGCAAATGGTATAACTCCGTTAATGGTTGCAGCCCGGTACACCTATCGTGCTGGAGCAGAAATGACAAAATTTTTACTGGACAAAGGTGCTTTAGTGAATGTAAAAACCAAAAAAGATAGCACTGCACTGATGTTTGCTTGTTCACCAGTAGCTCAACACTATGAAGATGAGTATGTCAAGGTTGTGAATATGCTAATTACCAAGGGCGCACAGCTAAATGTCAAAAACAAGCTAGGAGCAACACCGTTGAGTGTCGCCCGTGAAGGAAATTGGCAGAAGATAGTTGCTATCCTCAAAAAAGCGGGAGCAAAAGCATAGCAATAGTCAATAGTCATTTGTCAATAGTCATTTGTCAATAGTCAAAAAGGCACTCTAGCAATAGTCCAATAGTCATTTGTCTGCCTTATCTCCCTCTACCCCTCATCCCCTCAAGATATTAGTCTACTAAATTAATAGACTGAGCAATAATCGCAGGTTTATTTATATATCCTGCATAGTCTTCTTCCTGTAAAGTCAAATCAAAATTCCGTTCAATTTCCGGAATTACTAATTTACGAACTTGACCTCTAATTTCAATTTTTTGATTGCGATTAGTGGGCAAATTGAAAGCCACGCCTGATGCATTCACAACTAGTATAGAGTCTTTGCTAATTCGTGGCTGATCGTTAATTATGAAAGAGCTGGAGTTAACTTTCTGAACTGGTGTGCTTCTAATTGTTACAGTTTTGCCGATAAATTCGCTGGGATTTGTCGTTAGTTCTGATGTGCTGGCAAGATTGGGAAAGCCGCTTCTGTCCTGCTCATTGACATTGCCCAATCTCACAAAACCAGCTATCAGTACTAAAGCCATTAATAATGTTGCATCCGGCAATCCCAATGTCCGAGGACGATTTTCTGCTTTAGCTTCTACTTTTAAATTTTGGTTAGATTTGTTTTGATCAAGTATAGCCATTTTCGTAAAATTAAAAAGTTATTTTTTATTGATTGAAAATAATATTAATAAAAAATCAATATAAGTTTCTTCCCACTTAAGTGATAAAATTGATATTAAATACAAATCTTTTGACAATACTCCAGATAGAGCTAGCTACGTCCAAGAGTAGATCTGCACAAGACAGGCATTTATTGCTAATGCAAAAACGCAAGGGATAAATTCTGGCAACATGCAGAGATTAATTACTGATCCCTCAGCCTTCACTCTATTGCTAATTATTAACTATGACTGATGTCAAAAATTTTAATGTAGGGTCTACTAACTCAACAAAAAAGAAGGGAAAATCACTACCGCCAAAGCTGATTATTCAACTGGGTAGGTTTGTTTGGACAACAATGTGGCAGACTATGATGGCGAAAATTGCTCCTCGCAATCAGTCGGGAGAGTATATTCGTCCTAGCAGTCAGTTAAGAAACTTTATTAGCACAGAGAAAAATAGTCTCTACCCAGCAGCGGCGGGGCGCTATCATCTCTATGTAGGGCTGAGTTGTCCTTGGGCGCACCGCACCTTGATTGTTCGGGCGTTGAAAAGATTAGAAGATGTGATATCTGTAACCGTTGTTGTTCCTTCGGCGATCGCAGGCGGTTGGGTGTTCGATCAACCAGAAGAAGATTGCGCTAGCCTTGCGCAATTATATCAGCTGGCTCAACCGGGCTACAGTGGAAGGGCGACAGTTCCAGTTTTGTGGGACAAACAAACAAAGACTATCGTCAACAATGAAAGTGCAGAGATTATTGTGATGCTGAACTCCCAATTCAATGAGTTCGCTCTTCATCCGACGCTGAATTTGTATCCTGACGAATTAAAAGAAAAAATTGACCAATGGAATGAGAAGATTTACAAAAGTGTGAATAACGGTGTTTATCGTTGCGGCTTTGCGCAAACCCAACAAGCTTATAATCTAGCTATAGATGAACTATTCGCCACCTTAGATGAAATTGAAGCCGCCTTAGAGACAAGTAGATACCTTTGTGGAAATCATCTTACCCTGGCAGATGTGCGATTATTCACAACATTGTTCCGCTTTGATGTGGCTTACTATGGGCTGTTCAAGTGTAATCGCCACAGAATTCAGGATTATCCCAACTTAGGAGCGTACCTAAGAGATATGTATCAGCTTCCCGGTGTTGCTGATACCTGTAACTTAGAAAGTGTGAAGCAAGACTACTATGGTAATCTGTTTCCCCTCAATCCCGGTGGTATTATTCCTTCGGGGCCTGATATGTCATATTTGTTAAAATCACACGATCGCGATCGCATCGGCTGAAAAATTAAATCCAATGAAATGCGATCGCCCCATAGGGGTGAGCGGAAAATTTTCACTCATGCTCACCCTAGATAAAACTACAGCCTTAAGCAGTACCGGCTGCTTGATCTGGCTTATTCAAGCTAGAGCTTCCATTCCATGACAGCATCGCCCGTGAGACACCGGTAAAGAGAATGCTGACACCAAGTAATGTTCCAATCAGCCAAGGTGCATTAAAAGGCCACTGAAACCAAATCATTGCACCCAAAATTAAAGTGATAACGCCGTTACCCAATACCCATGTCCAGTTTTGTTGGGGACGCAGTCTAAATGCCAGAATTAATTCAAAAACACCTTCAGTTAATAAGAAGCTACCCAGCAATAGTGTCAATGTCAGGATACCTGTTGATGGGTAAATCAACAACATCACACCCGTTGCAATGTAGAGTACGCCTAACAAAACTTTCCAAACCAAACCGCCTTCGTTGCGGGTGTTATATGCATAGAACAGTTTAGCAAATCCCGCAGAAGCCAGAATCACTGCTACCCAAGTTTCTGCAAAAATTGTCGAGATAGCAGGGACTGCGATCGCTATAATTCCTAACACAATCAAGAGAACACCAGTTAAGAGTGACTTATTATCACTCTTGTTAATTTCAGTAGAAATATTGGTTGTCATAGCAATTGTTTCCTTAATACCTTTTATTGCACTCTCAATTTAGGCTAAGGAATTTTTCCCTATGAAGACATCACCCTCAGGTAGACTCATTGGTGATCTCAAGTTGATGGGTAATAATCCGCAAGAAGTACAAGGGACTTTCAAGTAAAAAAATATTCCCGAAGTGATTGTTGACTGTTGACGGTTGACAGTTAACAGTCAACCGTCAACAACTTTAAGCTGTTGTTTATTTTTTGGAGTTCCCTAACAAACTTATCCACCATTCTCAGTGAAACAACTGTGGTCACTTGTAGCATAGTTAAACTATTTCTAAAAACAACTGACAACTGACAACTGACAACTGACACGCGAAGCGCAATAAAATTGAGATAAATCCTTTGTTAAAGCCCATGACTTCCGTATCGGCATTAACTTTACCCGATCACAACCAGTTACCAGATTCAGATGGTCAATTTGTGAAAAATCTTCAGGAGCATCCCCAAAGTATCTTAATTACAGATTCTATTAAACCTGTTTTAGAACAACTTCATCCTGACGGTCAATATTGTATTGGACAAGATTCTGGTATTTACTGGCGATTAACAGATCCCCCAGAAAAAGGTGCAGAAGCACCCGATTGGTTTTATGTACCAAATGTACCGCCAACTCTCGATGGGAAAATGCGGCGTTCCTATGTACTGTGGAAGGAGTATATTGCACCGTTGATTGTGCTGGAATTTGTTTCAGGTGACGGTACAGAGGAACGAGACAAAACGCCGCCATCCCAAGGGGAAGCGGGGAATGTTGGCAAGTTTTGGGTTTACGAACAAGCAATTCGCGTTCCTTATTATGGAATTTACGAAGTCGCAAAAGCCCAGGTAGAAGTTTATCACCTGGTTGATAATGCTTATCAACTCATGACAGCCAACGATCGCGGACACTACCCTATTCCACCTTTGGGCGTAGAGTTGGGTATTTGGCAGGGATTATATCAAAATGCCGAATTACCTTGGTTACGCTGGTGGGATGCGGAAGGAAATTTATTGTTAACAGGTGAGGAACGCGCCATAATTGAGCAACAAAGCGCTGAAGTTGAGCGCCAAAAAGCTGAACTTGAACGCCAAAAAGCTGAACTTGAGCGCCAAAAACGCGAGAGACTGGTGGAAAAGTTACGTAATCTTTCCCCGGAACAACTCAACGCTTTAGGAATTGATCCAGAAATGTTGGATTAGGCACATCAATATATTCTAGAGGGCACGGCAATGCCCACCTGTGTCAACTTAACGTGAAACCCTTATCAAGACTTAATTTTGAATTAAATCACCTACCATCAAGATCCGCGTTACCCCACCCCAGTTTTGCTGGCGCAAAACCTCCCCTCCCCGCAAGCGGGGAGGGGATTGAGGGGTGGGGTAAAATGCCTGTGGAATAAGCGTTTTGACTTAAGTTGACACCAATGGGCAATGCCGTGCCCCTACAATCTGTCGCATTCCTTTTTAAAATTAGTATTACCTTTGCTTAAGTCCTATATCATATTCCATATTTTTATTGATAAATCCCTGAGAATGATCGTAGATGATTCGCAATTAGCTAAAACCAAACTCCGGCGTAATCTCTTGAAACAACGCCAATTAATGACGGTGAACGAATGGAGAGAAAAAAGCGATCGCATTTGTACGCAACTGCAAAACTCTCCTTTATTTACCCAAGCTAAAACCATACTTGCTTATTTCAGCTTTCGCCAAGAAGCCGATTTAAGTCCGCTGTTTACAGATAATAAATACTGTTGGGGATTTCCCCGGTGTGTGGGTAAATCTATGTATTGGCATCTCTGGAATCCTGAAGATACTTTAGCAATTGGTAATTATGGCATTAGCGAACCCCATCCCCACGCGCCAGTTATCAAGCCGGAAGAAGTTGATTTAATTTTAGTTCCTAGCGTGGCTTGCGATTATCAAGGATATCGCTTAGGCTATGGCGGCGGCTATTACGATCGCTTATTGAGTTCGCCAGAATGGGCGACAAAGCCAACTATCGGAATTATCTTTGATTTTGCTTATTTACCGCAATTACCCGTTGCATATTGGGATAAACCTTTAAATTTCGTTGCTACAGAGAATAAATTGAGCAAATTATCAAACTTGCTTTGTTAAGGGACTTACAAAAAATAAATTATGCCAAATTGTAGGGGCGGGGTTACCCCCATACGTGTCAACTTAACATGAAACCCTTGCCAAAGCTTGATTTTGAATTAAATCGCTTAACATCAAGATCCGCGTTACCCCACCCCAGTTTTGTCTAAAGCCAAAACGTCCCCTCAGAGTTTACGGGGAGGGGATTAAGGGGTGGGGTGAAAGACTTGTGGGATAAGCGTTTTAACTTAAGTTGACACCAATGGGTAACCCATTGGTGTCAACTTAAGCCGAAAGCTATATCGGGCAAGCGTTGTACAAATCCCCCATGCCCTCATCCCCTAACCCCTTCTCCCCAGGGAGAAGGGGAATTGGATCTCTAGCTCCCCTCTCCCAGGGGAGAGGGGCTGGGGGTGAGGGCGAAACCTTTTCACCAAGCGGGTTTCACGTTAAGTTGACACGTATGTGGGTTACCCCGCCCCTACGAGTTGCGGGTTTGGTAGGTTAATGATTGGAATCTTTTTTTATTTGGAAGTCCCTTACAAAAAATAAATTATCCATATTCCGTAGTGCGAGCATCTTGCACTACGGAATGAACACCAGCAAGCTTGGGTTGGGATCGTGACGACATTAACGTTGATGTTGAATGTGCGGGCATTTATTATAAATGGACGAGGATTTATTATAAATGGACGAGGATTTATTATAAATGGACGAGCATTTATTATAAACGGACGAGGATTTATTATAAACGGACGAGGATTTATTATAAATGGACGAGGATTTATTATAAACGGGCGAGCATTTTGCCTAAGTTATCGAAAAATATGTTGATCAAGTTGGTTTAAATCAACTAAAACATGATATAATACATGACTTTAATCATGATACAAATACGTTGGTAGGGGCACAACAATGCTGTATCAGGGTTTTCGTGAATTGGTATTAGCATTGACAAATGACAAATGACCAATGACCAATGACTAATGACCAATGACTAACTCACAACATCACAAATCACCACTGCAAATATTAGGAATTTATGGGTTGTTGGGAGCGATCGCACTCCTGACGCTGTTTCCCTTACTATGGTTAATCAGTACAGCCTTAAAATCGCCCACAGAAAATATATTGCAGTCACCACCGCAGTTATTACCCTCTCAACCGACACTGGCTAATTTCTCTAGTGTGTGGCAGTCTCTACCCTTTGGACAGTACCTCTATAACAGCACTTTGGTAGCTCTACTGACTGTCGCTTTGAATCTGCTGTTTTGCGCCTTAGCAGCTTACCCCTTAGCCAGACTATCATTTCCTGGGCGAGACTGGATTTTTATTGCCATTGTTTCCACGATTATGATTCCCTTTCAAATCGTGATGATTCCCCTGTATATTTTGACAGTGCAAATCGGCTTAAGAAACACTTATTTGGGGATGATGTTTCCCAGCTTAGCTTCGGCTTTTGGCATTTTTCTCTTACGACAAGCCTTTATGAGCGTTCCTAAAGAAATAGAAGAAGCTGCCCGTATGGATGGCAGCTCCGAGTTAGGTTTATGGTGGTATATTATGTTGCCAGCAATTCGTCCGGCACTTGTGACCCTGGCTATTTTCGTCTTTATCGGTTCTTGGAGTGACTTTCTTTGGCCGTTAATTGTCATTCAAGACGAAAATTTGTATACCCTTCCCCTAGGAGTCGCCAAGCTAGCAGGTACGTTTTCTCTTGATTGGCGTTTGGTAGCTGCTGGTTCGGTAATTTCTATAGCCCCTGTATTGGTACTTTTTCTGTTTTTACAACGTTTTATCGTACCTACGGAAACTGGTAGTGGGGTTAAAGGTTAAACAATTCAAAGTTCAATATGATAAATTCCCAGAATTATTGGAGTTAGAATTCATAATGTTGAACTTCATCTCATCTCGAGATAGGCACACCCTAACTGGCAAGAGTGGCAACAAGTGATACCAATTCAAAATTCAGCAATAAAGTGAATTTTGAAAAATTGGTTTTAATGGGCACCAACCTTTAACAACACCACATGGATAGTCTTCAAAATTAGAATCAGGTCGTAACCGATAGACCACTTACGCTGATAATCGATATCCATACTCACGATTGTTTCAAAATCGTTAATGCTGGAACGACCGTTAGCTTGCCATTCTCCAGTCATTCCTGGCTTGACTCGCAATCTTTCCCAGTGGTGTGGTTCGTAGTTGATGACTTCGTCAGGAGTGGGTGGACGAGTACCAACTAGGCTCATATCTCCCATTAACACGTTCCAAAACTGAGGTAATTCGTCTAGACTGGTGCGCCGCAGAATTTTACCTACGCGAGTAATGCGTGGATCATCTACAGATTTAAAAATGTGCCCTTGAGCTTCGTTTTTGACTAAATGCTTAAGTTTTTCGGCGTTGACAACCATTGAGCGGAATTTCCACATGCGGAAAGGTTTCCCATGAAGACCGCAACGAACTTGGCAATAAAATATCGGACCGGGATGATCGATAAAAGTAGCAATAGCTATGGGAACTGTTACTAAAGCTGTAATCGTTAGTCCGATAATCGCACCGCAAATATCGATTAATCGTTTTGCTTTGCTGCTGATAGAAGGGTGTAAAGGTTGTGGTGATAAATTAACTGAATCAATCTGACTCAAGAATGTTAAATTATCCACAATACAATCTTTGGCGTCAGTAGTGAAAGTTGAAATGGACATAATTAGCCTTCGGTTTTTACTGAACTTAGCCGTTGCTACTGTATTTTCCGTTTCCAATAAGAGTTGTACTGAGTGCTAATATAGACAATTTTTTGCCCTTTCAACGCCACCTTTACACAATCTTTTAAATTTCTAGAAATAATATAAAGTTTCAGTATTGTTTCGGAAGATTTAACAATACGTGATAAGTAAAAAAAACGTAGTCAGCACTTCAGTACTTCAAAAGAAAGTACTTCAGTACTGACTACGAAAGATTTTCAAAGTCCCACTAATGAGCAAATTCTAAGGAAAAACTCAGTGTATATGGTTCTTCCAAAGATTGGCGAGTACTAGCTTTAATTGCGTCCAAATAGCGACGTAACAACAGCAGTTGTTGGGAATTGGGACGATAGGTGAGATTACCTTGTTTTTCAAATAGGGGAGTAGCGGCGATCGCCTGATAATCTGGGTTATCTTGGGAACTTTGGGTGAGCCAGGTGGAATCTGGACTGTTAGGGATTAAACCCGCAGGTAACTCACCTTCCAAGAAAGCTAACAGGCGTTGCTGACAAGTGCGGGTGTTAACACCTCTTCCCTCAAATAACTGGAGAACTTCACTAAAAGATAGGGGACGTTCTGGTAAGAGCCGTAGTAATTCTGTAAACAGGAAATAATCTGTGTATTGTTGCTTAGGTATTTCTAACACCTGGGGATGTAAAGGTAACATAGCCAAACCATAGGCAACTCGGCTACAATTGGGAGCGCCATTTTCACCCAGATATGAATCTTGGATAATCTTGGCGTTGGGTAGTTTTTGCTTCAGCCAACGGTTGATTGTGGTGATGGAAGCAACTCCACCAGTCAAGATTGCTTGATTAATTGCTTCTGTGGGGATACCACGGGCTACCAACAATTTGTTGAGTTCGCGATTGAGGCGACGGACAAATGGAACTAATACTTGGCTTTCTAAATCTCGCCGTTCCAATACCCAGCGCTGGTCGGCTAAATCTAAGGTGAAAGTTTCCTGATGTTGTAAAATCAGCTTCAGAGCTAATGCGGCATCGAGTACAGCTTGTCCGAGCAAGGAACTTTCTAGACGCTGCTGGAGGCGAACGCGAGCTATAATATCCGGTTCTCCGACTCGCGGGAGTTCTAATTCTTCCAAACCCAAACTTTGCCAATACATTTGCTCTAAACCGGGAATATTCGATCGCCACAATCCCGGCTGAGAGCTAATTTGTCCGCTACCAATTTCTGAGCGTGATTGCCGAGATTTTGGTGGTAGAAGCAATTGGCAGATAATATCTTGCTCAATACCCTTGCCACCATAGGCAAAGTTATGGAGCATGAAATCATTATGAGTCAATTGAGAGAAATTTTCTGACAAATCTACCAATGCCATTTCGGTGGTGGTAGCCCCAATACTCAAAGCTAGGGTATTACCCACCAACGGCTGCTCGTTGATTTGTATGGGACGCAAACCTTGATTCGTGCTTAATTGTACTGTTTGTCCGTTGCCAGCATTGAGAACACTTAACAGACTGGCGATCGCTTCTTCGATGAAAAATACTTGCTGTGGATGTTGGATTAATTTACTCGTCAGTAATGCTTCCCGGACATTAAAGCGATATTGTTCAGACCAACTCGATGGACAAGTGCAGATTGCACCAGCAATATTATTAATAATTGTCCGAAAACTTTGTTCGTCTAAACCCACAGCCGCAGCAATTAAACCTTGAGTAGTACTTTGACGATCGGATTTCAGGGTTAAGAGGAGTTTAGAGAGCGATCGCACAACCCAAATTAACGGCCCCGCAGAAAATTCATTGAATTGCAGCACAGGTTCCCATTTTTGTCTAGCATTTTTGTAAGGAATAGCTACTTGTAAATACGGTTTCAACTGTGCTGAGTAGGGAGTGTTTTTCACCTCGGAATCTGACTTACTCGCCAAGTTCTCCGGACTGACAGATGCAGGTGCTGTTTGCTTATGAGTTTCTGTGCTTTCGGTTTCACCTTGGTGTACAGAAGCTGTGGGTAGATATACTTCTGCTGGTAACCGCAACGATTGCCCAAAAGAAGATGCTCCGGCTTGGTTTTCTGCTGACCAGTAGATCGGATAAACTACGAAAGTTGAACTATTTAATAGTGCCGCCGAAATTCCCGTTGTTCCTAAATCAATTCCTAAATACCAGCGCGACTCCAAAATATTGTCAGTTGAAACTGCTGGATGTTTGAAATTGTGCGCCGTAGAAACTGAAGAACTCGCCAAAGAGCCAGTTGTGCTTTCCTTTTTTTTTTCAATTATCGGGCTAAAATCTAACTCATGTTCTGCTTGGGGAACAGCACCAGCATCTAGCTGTGGTAATTCGATGGAGTCAGCAACAGTGGGGTTATTTTCTGTTAATTCTGCCCGATCAGGCTCAGTGTGTAATTGTTCTTCATGGCTTTTATTATTGCTACTCACCCAGCTAGCAATTAGCGGTGACTGGGTATTTAGTAACCCATCAAATTGAGCCAAATCTTGATCCAATAACTGCAACTGCTCGTCATCCAAGGTAATATCAGGCATGGTAGCGGTTGCTTCTGGTTGGAGCAAATTTTCCTGTGACGAAGCCGGAATATAGTTATCTAAAGATTGCTCTTGTTGTTGATTAGCAATTACTGTTTTGGCTTCAGGGGTATTTGTTGTGACTTCTTGGGCTGGTTCGGCGGTTGGAAGTACCTGCTGTTGGGCACCTAAATCAACTAATAGGTCTGTCAGGGCTGTAATACGATAAATACTATCTGCGGCTGGACTATCTGCGGCTGGCGAGCTAGTTGTCTGTGTAACTTCCTCAAAAAATAAATCGTTCCACTCCGGTGATGACTCAGTCTGTGGTGCTGGGGGATCGGGAATTAGTTCTAAATTTTGTTGTGTCACACTCGCGACTGTTTCCCCAGGAGAATCCACAACTTGCACAGGTTGGCTATCAGTGATATTTAATTCTGATTCAGTTGTAGTTTGTTGGGTAGATAGTTCGTTAAACTCCACCTGTGGCGCGGGAATTTCTTGAACTTGGTTGGTAACATTTTCTGTACTAAACAAACTGGCATAAAGTTCGTCTACTTCATCTACTTCATCTAGTTGTGGACTATCCAGATTGAATGTAGTTGGGATGGGAGGCGGATTTTGTCCTGAAGATGGCGGCGCATCTGCTAGCAGTTGAGACACCACTGTATGGAAATCTTCGGCTTTTGCTTGGCTAATTGGCGATCGCCCCGTTCCTAACTCTGGCTGAGTAGCAGCTGAATGAATATCTTGCTGATTTGTCGATGAAGATGCTTGATCAGCAGGAAATTGTTGTAAATACTGCGTCAAGTTATTCACAAAGCTGGCCATTACCTGTTCGCCTTGCATTCCTTGACTGTGCATTCTCGCCAGTGCTTGCGCTAGAGATTCTTGATAAGTCTGAATGTTGCGCTGTAGTGCTTCAAAGACAACATTTACAGTTCCATCTAGGGATGCTAAGCGCTGATCTAAGTTCCCGCCTAGCTTTGTTAAGTGCTCTTGGGGATCTGATGTTTCTACTAAACTTTGATCTGTTGGCTTTGAATTGGCCGCGATCGGTAAATTTGCCAAACTCTCAGCTAATTGTGAGCTTAAAGTCGGCAGCAAGCGATTGCCCAGCACCTGTAAAAATTCGTGAATTATCTGTTCTTGATTTGCCAATTGCTGACTGAGAGAGTAGTTTTGCAGCCTTTTTTGCTCCAATTGGCGAATTTCTTGGACAAGAGCAGCTCGCTCTTGCAATAATCCGGCTAATTCTGCTTTTAACGGCTCAATTAAAGCTGAAACTTCACTACTTAATTTTTGAGACAACGCGGCGGTAATCTGTGCTGCATCCGGTTGCTGGTTTTGGCTGACAGGCTGAGGATGAGTCTGTTCCACAAATTTTGCTAACAAAGGTGATAGCGGTTTGTGTTCCGAGGGTTGACTTTGAGCATCCTTCGCTAAAGGTTCACTTTCGTTGAACCTACCGAGAAAATCGCGAATCCGCTCTAAAACCTCTCGTGGCTCCGTAGCGTGACTAGGTAAAAGCTTAGACAGGCGCTTAAAATTACTGTCTAGTAAGTTGTCAATGTCTGCAATCAATCTTTGAATTTCATCAGCTTGAGAAGTCACTTTAGATACCTTATGTAGAAATTTACGTTAATTGGCGAGGAAATTAATTTACAATAATTAAAGTTACGAGGGTTGGCGTTTACTCGTGGGATTTCTGGGTGCAATGGTTTGATCTGATAAATTTTGGCAATTTTGGCGATCGTCAATGAGTACCTGTTTACAAAAATCGGCTTGCTAGCTACTGACAGTCAAGAGAGGACAATAGATGGTTGGCAGTGTTAACAGCACGGCAGTCTACTGTGTGCTGTCTTAGCTTCACCAGACAAATAATGTTGTAGCTTCTCAGATTTCATAGCATAAAAAATCAAAAAAATGACCAACGTTAAGTAAACTACTTTTGGTAAGCAAAAAATTTGTGTACTGACCAAGCTACAAATTATCGGGATTTTTTATACCTAGTTGTCTAACACCAAAGTTTTGATAAGTTCTTCGTCACCAATGAAAGTACTTCAGAATTTAGGACTCAAGTCCTGACTACGAAGTAATTTACCTATAATCATGAATGTGCCAGTTGCAGATTGCCGAAAACACCCAAAAGTTTTAAGTTAGCAAAAATTAACTCCCTTGAGTATCATTAATGTTGGTTACCTATGTTCTGAAGTTATCGGGCTTGCAGTCCAGTTAGCCCCAAACGACTTCCAGAACCAAAATCTGCTTGATGCATAATTGTTAGTGTGAACACCATTGGGAAAAATTATTGAAAAACGACTCAGTTATCGCTTTCTTGTGTAACATAGTTTAGTTTTATTTTTGTAAAGGGTAGTGTTTTGATAGCTTAGGCTTAACATAGCGATCGCGTTTGTTGTTTATCCAACAGTTTTATTTAAGAAGTATGTAATTAAGATGTTGTAATGGAAGACCGATATAGCGTGCAGACACCTGCAAATCCCTGGATGATCACCTCGGCTCCCTTTTTTCAAGGGTTGCCAGAAACGGTTGTAGAACTAGCTCTCACCCATCTTGTTACCCGTACTCACCCAGCAAATCAGGTAATTCTACTGGAAAATGACTGGGGTGGTTCTGTATATTTTATTATGGATGGCTGGGTCAAAATCCGCACCTATAACCTAGAAGGCAAAGAGGTGACATTAAATATTCTCGGTAAGGGTGAATTGTTTGGTGAAATGGCAGCGCTAGATGAAGTACCCCGCTCTACGGATGTAATTACTCTCACGGCTACAGTAATTGGTAGTATGCCGTCTCAGGATTTTGTCAAGTTACTGCAAACAGAACCTTTAGCAGGAATGCGATTAGCGCAACTGATGGCGCGACGCTTACGCCAAGTGAATCGCCGGCTGCGCTTGCGGGAATCTGACAGCCAGTCACGGGTGGCGGATACTTTGCTATTTTTGGCAGAAGGACAAGGAAAAAAGGCACAGACAGGAACGGAAATACCCAATTTACCACACCGAGAATTAAGTAGTTTAAGTGGGCTAGCGCGGGAAACAGTCACACGAGTGTTGACTCGGTTAGAAAAAAAAGGCTTGATTAGACGGGATCAGGACATTATCTGTATTCCCGATTTGTCAGCATTGGAAAGAATGATCGTGTAAACAGTTGTCAATTGAGCTAATACGTGTCTAAATTGGACATTTTGTCGTGAAAACTGTCATTTGTTATTTGTCAATTGTCAGCACAAATGATGAATGACAAATGGCAGAAGATAGCCCTGATGAGTCAATATACAATTTAAATGCGTCACAGCTATGAGTATCTTAGATTCTCTGCCAGAGGAGCCAGAGCAAGGCCCATCATCTGAATCTCAAACTAGTCAGATCAAGTTGGGGAATCACAGCACACTCAAACCTCCCCAACTCAAGGTTGATACACCGCTGAGAATGGTGGAAACGGCTTTTTTAGCGAGTACTGCTAGTTTGATTTGGTTTGTGAATTATTACTTTCCCTTGGGGCCAGTTTTACGGATATTTTTTCCCGTACCGATCGCACTAGTTTATCTCCGTTGGGGGCGACGCGCAGCGTGGATGGCAGCAGTCACATCTGGGTTACTGCTGGCGGTGTTGATGGGGCCAGTCCGGAGTCTGTTGTTTGTAATGCCCTATGGTTTTATGGGCGTACTATTAGGAACAACCTGGAATCGTCGTGTCCCCTGGATAGTTTCTATTACCTTGGGTATGCTACTCGGTACTATAGGGTCTTTTTTCCGGGTATGGTTACTATCTTTGTTATCTGGTGAGGATCTTTGGATTTATGGGATCAACGTAGTCACAAAGTGGGCAGAGTGGTTATTCCTATTTCTAGGGTTATTGGCAAATCCCAGTATCTTTTGGATTCAATTCGGGGCGATCGCTTTAATTATGCTGAACAATTTTATCTATTTATTTATCGTCCACATAGCGGCATGGCTGCTCTTAGATCGCCTGGGAAATCCTATCTCCCGTCCGCCACGTTGGGTACAAGTCTTAATGGATTATGAATAATGGTCAATAGTCATTTGTCATTAGTCATTGGCAAAAAAGACAACTGACAACTGACTAATGACAACTAACAACGCAGTTATGATTAATATTTATACCCAAATATCCCAAGGTGAAGCTTGGATTGCTAAGTATCGCGATCGCTTACCTGTGTTTGCCTGTGTTTTAGGATTTACTGAAACTGGTTTAATTCCAGGGATTTCGGCGGCTGGACGTACTCCCGAAGACCGAAAGTATACTGCTTGTGCTGATGCTGAATTTTTATATTACGGTGCAGAACACCAGCCCCAATATCCTCTACCACCACTAGCAGCGGGTGCTTCACCTGTGCTGATTTCCCGTGCTGTAGTTGAGGCGTTGCAAACTCCTATTTATTTATTTAATGCTGGCTTACCCCAGCCCCCTGCTGTACCGATAATTGATTTGGGGGGCTTTCCGGCTAGGTGTTTAAGTCAAGGGAATGCTATGGAACTAGCAACGGTACACCACTTGCTAGAACAAGGGCTGATTTGGGGTTCTCGACTGGCTGCCAATATTCAACAGGGTTATTTAATTTTAGGTGAGTGTGTGGTTGGTGGCACAACTACCGCTTTGGCAATTTTAACTGGCTTGGGAATACCCGCCGCCGGGAAAGTTAACAGCAGTCATCCTGTTTGTAACCACGGACAAAAATCCGCTTTGGTACAAGCAGGACTTGAGAAAATCAAGGCAAGAGGACTAGAAGCAAATACAGATTCCCTTGATCCTCTCCAACTCGTCGCCGCTGTGGGCGATCCGATGCAGGTGGTAGTAGCAGGAATGGCGATCGCCGCGAGTCGTAGCTGTGGTGTGTTGCTGGCTGGGGGAACGCAAATGCTCGCAGTTTATGCGCTGATTCAGGCGATCGCGCAAACTTACAATTTACCTTGGCAACCTCAAGAAGTGGTTGTCGGTACAACCCGCTGGGTGGCAGAAGATCCCACAGGTGGTACGGTGGAATTAGCTTTGAGTTTAGGTAATCAAGACATAATTAAAGCTGGGGAGACCCTGGGTGGGGAGATCCCACCCCTACTAGGGACTCAACTGAGTTTTACTGATTCTCTTTATCCCCAACTCCAAGCTTACGAGCAGGGTTTTGTCAAAGAAGGCATGGGCGCTGGTGGAGCTGCGATCGCTGCTTATCTTAGTCTAGGTTGGCAGCAACCACAACTTTTGGCAGCCATTGAAAAACAACTTGAGCGCTTGAGCAGATTCAATAACCAATAGCGGATACCAAGACTCAGCCATTTCAGGTAAATCTCTTGGACGATTAACTTATTAGTGAATTCTCTCCCGCAGTAATTGTTCTTCTAAAGCGGCAATGCGATTGTAAGCTGCTGTTAATTGTGCTGTTAGTCGTTGTATTTGAATTTCTGGTGTCAGGGTTTTTTCTCCACTTTGACGATTCATCTCTGGATACATCCCATCCGACAATACATCCTTATGTTCCAGTTCAGAATTGAAATGGAGATTTCCTTTGTACTGGTAATGTACGGCGTTGCTATTTTCTGAATAGCTATCTCTTGCCTGGGTTTTAGCTAAAGAGCACTCTGATAAAGTTTGAGACACTTTACTGTCAAGCTCCTCAATCACTTGGCAGAGGGCATCCAGCTTATAGCTCAAAGTCATGATCTGCTTTTGTAATGGCTCCATTTAATACCCTAATCCGCATATTTTCTCTATGTTATTCAATTTACTGGCAGACTTAAATATACTTATGAATTATTTAATTTTTGCCATCTTTTTTGCGAATCTGATATCAAAGTCATTACTTATCAACATAACTCAATATTTTTCTAAGTCATACTCATGAATATTCTGACAAAAAGTTAACTATTGAGTTGTTATTAGCCCTAAAACTCATTAATTTTCGTAAAATTGAGTTTTTTTGCCTCTTATCTCCAATATTTTCCTGCTCAAAGCCTGTAAGTTGTTTTTGATGAAAGTTTAATGCCTGACTTGTATAGCTACTGTGTTGCAAAGCCAGCGCCGTGCATTAGTTTCCAAAGTTGAGCCGACTGGGGTGGGGTTTGAAGAGTTGTAGTTAAGTGGCGTGGCTGTCTCAATATCTCTTTGCCACTGACTACTAGCTAGTACGGTTACAGCGCAATGCTTTTACCCGAAAACTGTCAAAATACTTACATGCAAGTGGCGTAGGTATTATTACCCTAATTTCCTAATCAGGAAACGATCACAATTAGGCTCTGCACAAGAGAATTATTTAGAACTGAGGATTTCCGAAAAAATTCACTGAAAAAAAAGCAATTCAAAATAGTAAATTAAAAAGTAAAATCGTTACCAGGATAGGATATATTTACCCTATTGAAGCAAGGGAAACTGAAGAGCGCCATCTACCGCAGGTAGGATCTAGCAATTATATAGAAAAAAACTCCACCCCAGGATCTAAGTTTTTATTTAAATGATTGTGTAGGGGTGGGTTTATTTGGATATTTGTTAATGAATTAGGATATCTGTGAACCCGCGCATGAAGGTATGAACCATTAAACTTTCATCAAAACAACCGACAACTGTACGGGCGGGTTTACAAATATTTCTCGCTGATTAACGATGATCTAAATAAACCCGCCCCAACTGACCACTGACACGCCAAGCGCAATACATTTGTTGGCAACTGATTTAGGATTGCTATATAATCTAGAACTTCATATACAAAATCGATGGATCGCCGCTCGTTTTTATTAGCCACAGGTACATTAGCACTTTCACAACTGCTGATTGGCTGTAGTGGTAACAACAAGACGCAACTGAAAGTACAGCTATTAAAAGGTTCTATCCCTGGTCAGGTAGTTAATAAATTTCAGAAAGCCTTACAACCACAGCCGCAGTTAAAGTTTTCTCCTGTAGGGCAGATACAAGATTTATATAAACAATTGCAAAATTGGCACAAACCCCCAGAATCTAAAGATGAACAAGGATGGCGGCGCTTAATCCCTTGGCAGCAAGACCAAAAAACAGCGATCGCGGACTTAGTGACATTGGGGGATTATTGGCTAAAATCTGCAATTGAGCAAAAACTAATTCAACCAATCAATGAACCGCAGATTAAACAGTGGACGAATTTGGACGATCGCTGGAAGCAACTAGTAAGGCGCAACGACCAAGGTAATCTTGATTCTCAAGGAAAAGTTTGGGCTGTTCCTTACCGTTGGGGTAGTACGGTGATTGTTTATAACCGGAAAAAGTTCCAACAATTAGGATGGACACCGCAAGATTGGAGTGATTTGTGGCGAGATGAAGTGCGATCGCGGATTTCTCTACTCAATCAACCACGAGAAGTGATTGGTCTGGTTTTAAAGAAATTAGGAAAATCCTACAATACAGAGAAACTTGACCAAATTCCCGAATTGGAGAAAGAACTACGCACCTTAAATCAACAAGTCAAGTTCTACAGTTCCCAGACCTACTTAGAACCTTTAATTATTGAGGACACTTGGCTGGCGGTTGGCTGGTCTGACGATGTTATCCCAGTGCTGGCGAGTTATCCGCACTTAACAGCCATTATTCCCCAGTCAGGAACCGCCTTATGGGCTGATCTCTGGGTACGTCCAACTGGCGTTGACAAAGACACTTTAGCAAATCAATGGATTGATTTTTGTTTGCAGCCGGCGATCGCAAAGGATATTTCTGTGCTGAGCAAAACTAATTCACCAATTGCGCCCAATATTACCTCATCAGAAATTCAGGAACCATTAAGAAATATATTAGTAAACAATCGTGAAGTTTTCACTAAAAGTGAATTTTTACTTCCTTTATCTCCATCAGCAACAAAAGAGTATGAGAATTTGTTCGCCTTAATTCAGAAAGGATAAATGAAGGATGAAATGTGAAGGATGAAGGATGAAAATCAATTGCCAAATCTCCCAACGCTTCTGGGTAAAAGAGACTGGGGATAAGAAATACAACTGACTATTAACTATTGACCATTGACATCTGACAACTTATACCAATTTCTATGTGAGGCTGCACATTATCGCCCTCACCCTATAAGGGTGGGGCTATACATACAAAGCCTGCCAGAGCAGGCTAATTATATGCATCTTCATAGTAAATTGGTATTACGAAGATTATTTAGTAATTTCATCCTTCATCCTTCATACTTCATACTTCATCCTTCATCCTTCATGAAGAACGTCGCCAACCAAACTTATTCTGACTAGGCATATTGATATTACATAAAGCTGGACTAATACTAAAGTTACAAGTATAGCTTCCTAACAGTTCTTCCTGATAATTAAATACGCGAACATTATAATTATCCCTTCTCGCCGCAGTACCCAAACGATTGATAAAGTCGTAGCGTTCTAGATAATCTAATAAACTCCAAATTTGCTGATTAACTACTAAATCTACCCGCGCAGGTTCTAGCACTGAAGCGGGATATGCTATCCAATTAGCTAATAGCTTGTTCTCGGCGCTATTTTGTGCCCGCCATAATCTAGGAACGGTTAAATTTCCTTGGTTAATCGTAGTAGCTGTAACCACATTACTTTTTGGTTTCGTTAATAAGCTGAGTTCTAAAGGTGCCTTAGAAGGCTTTGGTATAGAGGAATTTTCCCCTAGTGAAGGTCGTATTGGTACAAGAGAAATCATCGCTAGGCTAAAACTTAATAATAGTGGTAGCGATGTTTTGCAACCAGAATTTTTTTGGATAAGCATAGTTTTTATTGTGTTTCGCTTGTCAGTTGTCAGTTGTTTTTGAATTTAGTTGAATATCTTACTTGGACAGATGTTAAGCTATTGTGCTTTTAAGTTTCACAATCCATCCTCAGGGCTATTGACAGTTGACCTTTGACAGTCAACAGTTAACAGCCCTTATTAGTAGTTATGCAATTTAGACGCGCATTAGCTTACTTATTTTTCCACTGATCGCTGACCACTGGTAGATATTTTTATGATATTTATCTAAAGTTTGATAGCTAGAATGCGAATTCTTCGGTAGTCTGCTGTCCAAGTTCCATCTTGATAAAGAGTTGGCTTGAGTTGTTCTTCTACGTGACGAATTATTTGTGTTTTTTGTTCAGCAGATATTCCGACAAAAAATGCGCCGGCAAACATTTCAATCCAGTTGGCTAAGCCTGCTTCTTTGTCTGCTAGAGGAGTGGGACGATCGCGCAAGCTAGCATAGATGACATCAAAACCTTGTTGTTCCAGGAGAGTAGCATATTCACCAATGCTGGGGTAGTACCAAGGATTGAGTGTTTGTGGTTGGTGAATTCCCATAGAGGCGATCGCATTTTCTAAAGCTGTGACAATAGCCCCCACATTCCCCTTCCCACCAAATTCTGCCACAAACCGCCCACCGGGTTTGAGTGCTTGATGAATGGATGCGATCGCTTGTTCTGCTTGTTTCACCCAATGTAATACAGCGTTGGAAAACACCGCATCGCATGGCTTTTCTACTTGAAAGTTCCTAGCATCAGCAACATCAAACTCAATCTGGGGATAATTTTGTCTCGCCTTCTCAATCATCGTGGCGGCGCTATCAATTCCCATCACCTGGGCCCCAGTTTGGGCAATTTTTTCTGTGAGTTGTCCGGTTCCACAACCGAGATCTAAAATTAACTCCCCTGCTTTCGGGTTAAGTAATTGCAATAAATCCTCACCATACTGCCACACGAAGGCGTGTTTATCCTCATACAAACCACTATTCCAATTATGTGTAGGTATGGAAATACTATTCATAGACAGGAAATTCCACAACGGGAGCGTTAAGTATGAATTGTCATAATAAATATCACATGAAAATAGACAAATTTTTATTCGCAATATTACGAATTTTTGTGACAAATATTACAAAATCGCCACGCCTGTAAGTTTATTCGCACTTTGTAAGCCGATGATGCGATCGCACTTTCCCTGGGGTGAGTAGTTCATATAATTTAAGCTAGAGACAGTTCACAAAAAGCGATAACATGCAAATATGCTGAATTTTCTCAATCCTCTATTAAACCGACATCCAGAGCAAGTAAAAGCTAACGTTGAAATCTACACTTGGCAAACTTGCCCTTACTGCATCCGCGCTAAGATGCTACTTTGGTGGAAAGGCGTTCAATTTCAGGAATACAAAATCGACGGTGACGAAGCCGCCAGAGCAAAAATGGCAGAACGAGCCAACGGACGCCGTACAGTTCCCCAGATTTTCATTAATAATCAACATGTTGGTGGCTGTGATGATCTTTATCAATTGGATACCCAAGGTCAACTCGACCCTCTCTTAGCTCAAACAGCCGTTTATAGACAAAATTAGCACCTCCAGGTTAGTTAAATACTCCCAGCTATAACCGCAAATAAAAATCAAATCAGCCCGCTACGGTGGGCTTTGTCATGACAACCTGTAATCAGCACTTCAGCAGAGTAGGCTAGAGAAGACATCGCTTCAGGAGACGGCTAAAAGTGAAAAAATCAGAAATCTGGAAGTAGTAAAGAACAATAAAATGGTTTGGTTAGCAATTGGCAACAGGGTGCGCTTAAGGATATGCCAACGCCAGAACAAATCGAAGTCTGTTTCATTCTCAGCTATAGATTAACTCAAATGTATGTACCAATATATTTAGTAACTGTAAATAGCCGGACAAAAGACGTATTTATCTTAGCTGGGGAAGAAACAGAAATCATCATTAACACCAATGGATATTGGAGGTATTTATGAGTAAGCGTGATTTCACAGCAATGACCCGTCCCGAGTTTCGTCAATATATCCTTGAGCATAGGGAAGATGAAGAAGCACTTCAAATCTACATTGACAGGTTCCAAAACCCCAACGCCAAAGTTTACCCAGCACCCAAGTCATTAGAAGATTTAGAGAATTTCCCCGAAATTCACCGCCAGCATCTAGAGCAGCAACGCCAACAAGGATAAAACCAGTCTCAGAACATGGGGAAGAAGGGTTGCAACGGAACGATCTCGCACCTTGATTGCTCAACATTGGGGCGATCGCTAGTATTCAATATCCATAATTGGCAGACTTGATATTATCTATAATAATTATTTTTAATAATCTGATGTTAATTGAATACCCAGATTATCTTGTTCACCGACAATGGATGAGTCGTGCCTTAGAATTGGCACAAGCAGCAGGTGAAGCCGGAGAAGTTCCTGTAGGGGCAGTGATTATTGATGTTGCAGGAAATTTGCTGGCGGAGGGTGAAAACCGCAAAGAACGCGACAAAGACCCCACAGCCCACGCAGAAATTATTGCTTTGAGGGCAGCTGGGAGAATTTTACAAAATTGGCATCTCAATCAATGCACGCTCTACGTAACTTTAGAACCTTGCCCAATGTGTGCGGGTGCTATTATACACGCCCGTATTGGATTGCTGGTATATGGAGTAGACGATACCAAAACTGGTGCAATTCGTACTGTTACCAACATCCCTGATAGTGCAGCCTCTAATCACCGCCTAAAAGTGATTGGAGGCGTTTTAGAGTCTGCTTGTCGTCAGCAATTGCAAGCTTGGTTTGCTACCCGACGTGATAAGCGAAATTAGCAGACAGAGACGAAACTGTCCAATAGGTAGGACACAAGTGATGAAAGAAAAATTACGGTGTAACTAATCAAGGTTTCGTCACATTTTAGCTGACAATCAGCAGCCACCAGCATGATGGAAATTTACTCTGCTAACCCTACTTACCAGCAAAAACCAGCAAATACTCCCGCAACTACCCCCGCAACTACCCCCGCAAATATCCCGGTGGCTCATACTACCTCTACGAATTCGCGGGTTTCTCCTTGGTTAGGTCCTCTGGCGTATCTATTAGGACGGCACTTACTTGTACCAACGTTCTTTGGACGAATTACAATCATTGGACAAGAACATATTCCTGAATCTGGGCCTATGATTCTTGCTCCTACCCACCGTGCGCGTTGGGATGCGTTGCTTGTACCCTATGCGGCGATCGCTTGTCACAAAAAAAACGACCTGCGATTTATGGTGACTAGTAGCGAATGCAAAGGTTTGCAAGGTTGGTTTGTCCGACGCTTAGGGGGGTTTCCTGTTGATATTAAACACCCATCAATTACTACCTTACGGCATGGAGTTGAGCTGCTTGGGCAGAAAAAAACCTTGGTAATTTTCCCAGAAGGTGGTATTTACCGTGATGGTCAAGTTCACCCTTTAAAGCCGGGAATTGCGCGTCTGGCTTTGAGTGCTGAATCGACTCAGCCAGATTTGGGAATTAAAATTATACCTATTAGTATCCATTACAGCCAAACTTATCCAAATTGGGGTACGGATGTGATTATTCACATCGCCCCAGCAATCAAGGTTGCAGATTACAGTCATGGTTGTCTCAAACAAAATGCTAAATGCTTAACTAACGATTTAGCCAAAGCTTTGCAACAACTCAGTCACCAAGAAACAGAAATTACTAACCATACATTTGTAGAGATTCCTAATTCTTAATTTTGTCATTGGTCATTTGTCATTGGTCAGTTGTCAGTTGTCAGTTGTCAGTTGTCAGGTGGCAATAAGTAATAATGTCTAATAACCCTTAACCATTGAAGACTAAGACTTAATCGTTGAATATAGCCGTTTTCAGTTGGAAGCAATACAAAATTATATCGTCGCGTGTAGGGACGAACGGCCGTTCGCCCTTACGAGTGTATTGGACTCAACCGATAATCGCTATATTAAGCCTTGACCGAAGAAAAGCAGTGCCTCACCATCTGCCTTTGTTTTGACAAATGACAAATGACGAATGACAAATGACTAAATACTCAAATTTAATTCCCAGCTATTCAATTGACCAACATCCTGTGGTACATAATCGACTAGCCATAATTGCCAACGTCCTTTAGCTGAGGAGGAGAGCAATTGTTTGAGGGCTGGGTGCGATCGCACTGTATATGTTGTTTGTAAAGCTGTACGGCGACCTAGGGTGCGATTTTGCAATAAAATTTGTTGATTATTGGGTGCAATTAAGTAAATTTCTAAATCGCCTAAAAAATCGTGGCTGATGTTAACGGTAACTTGAATATCTTGGATGGGACTGGCTTCGTCCAGGGCGATCGCGCTTTTGATTCCCTGTCTATTATTATCTGGAATCCCTAGGGGGCTATCATTTCTCCCCTTGATTTGCTTGCTAGAAGTTGCTGCGCCTGTACGCATTTGCTGTGCTGCTTGTACAGATGAAGCTGCATTCACTTTCCCATACCCAAACCATTGGGAATGACCATTACTGTCGTAAGTTCCTTCACGTAAACCCAATTGGGGGTCAGGGTTAGTGTCCACAATTTTATCAGCGGTTTCTTGTAATATCCGCCTGACTTGTTGGGCGGTTAAGTCAGGGTTTGCTGATAAAATCAATGCTGCCACACCGGCGACTACAGGTGTAGCGCCAGAAGTACCGCCAAAGGTACGGGTAAAGTCACCTTGATCGTAACCTGCTGCGCCTAATTGATCGGTGGTGAGCATTCCTAGGCCGGAAAGAGAAGTGGCGATCGCTGGTTGTGTTTCCATAAACCCAGCTTCTTGAAACCACATCCCCGGAGGAGCATTGTTACTAGGGGCACATACTGCTATATTATTACCCCAATTGCTATAAGCTGATTTCTTGTTCAAACTCGTAGAAGCAGCGACAGCGATCGCATCAGGATGTACCGCAAAACCACTGAGCCAATCTGTATTACCTGATAGCAAATTCTTTGGCCAATTGCGCTCGTAAACAGTACCATCAACTGGGCGGTTAGCATTCCCCGCCGCAAACAAAATCACACAGCCTTTACCATTGCGCCCTTTGGTGGCAGCGCGGGTAATAGCAGCGCGTTGACGCAAAGACAGGGGGAAATAAACAGCCGATGCGCCCCAACTGCAAGAAATCACGCTAGCGCCTTTGTCGATTGCCCAATTGAAGATATCCTCAATTGATTCATCATCTAAATACCCAGTGGTGCGAATTGGCATTAAAGCACAACCAGGCGCAACTCCCACAATTCCTTTACCATTTTCCTCGGCTACAGCTATCCCTGCACAAGCTGTACCGTGGCTGGTTTCTTCTTGATCGGGTAAAGGTAAAAAGTCATTTTCTTTTAAATCTCTAGGGGCAACAATTTTACCACTACCTTGAAAATCGGGATGGTTTAAATCAAAAGAATCATCTACCACAGCCACAACCACAGAACGGACACCGCGAGTGATATCCCAGGCTTTTTCTATAGAAATATGAGAACCAACTGCCAATTGGTTACCGCCACTGTGGTTAAGATACCATTGCTGGGTATAAAGCGGGTCACGGGGTTTATAATGAGTTTCCTGGCGCACCAGGATATTCGGTTCAGCAGCTAATACTTCCTTGAGTCCTTGCAATTGATTTGCAATTTTAATGGGATTTTCTGTGGCTTGTTTACTGACAGTAAATACAAAAGTATTAGGCAAACCAAGCACTGGTTTTTCTTGGACTAGGTTGAATGTCGTAGCTAGAGCATTTATCCTAGGCTGATCAACATCAGTGGCAAATTGAATTGTAATTTGGTCATTGAGATAAACAAAAGTTCCGGGATTATCTTTGAGTTTGTAAATATGGCTAGCAAAAGCAACATTTTCCTCAGCACGGGCTTGGGACATTGCCTTTTCTAACTGATTGGGTGCGACTGTAAAAAGTTCTAGCCGTGCTTGGGGAATGCTGCGCTGCCAAGTCCCCCAACCAAACTGAGATAATACCTGAGAAGGGCGATCGCCAACAAGACGGACACTGAAACGATCCAAAGCCTTTTCTAAAATTAATTCTTCACCACCGCGTTGTAATACCATTCCCAGATTGCTAGCGGGAATACCTGTGTTGGCAGAATTGGCGGAATTAACGGGATCATTCATAGGAACACTCTATACATAGTATGATTAAAAGTTAAGGGAACTCCATTAGCCTGATTTTCAGTCTAAAACACAGAAACTTAGTATGTTGCTTTGCTTGGTCAAAGAGAAAAACAGAGGTAAGATACCCGAAGTTTCCATTTGCTTTTTATATATTTGTCGCACGAATTGATCCCATGAACCTAGCCGCTGCTGTTCCCTGGATTCGCCTCACTTCTTTATCACTCATAGCAACCCTTAGTCTGCTATCACCTACTCATGCTCAGGTAATCAATTTACCAAGCAATAACCAACCACAACCGATTGACCCCAACAATCCCAACAACCTGCGTCCTGTCACCCAAAATACTACCCTATTAAGTATTGAAAGTGGACAGCGTCTTCTCAAAGAAGCCGAAGCTGCTGTTTCTGCTCAAAATTATGATGTAGCTGCCAAAAAACTCCAAGAAGCACGTCAGGTTTTTAATCAGCTATCTAATTTTTATCAGGATCTCAACGCTAGTTTTTCGGGAATTGACAACAGAGTTTCTGATTCTCAGCGGCAAAAAGCCAAAGATAGCGCCCAATTGCGAGATGAAGCTACCTATAGACTCGCATTGGTACATCGGGCACAAAATCAATCAGAATTAGCTGTTCCTTTGCTGATCCAAATTATCAAGAGTCAAAACCCCACAAGGGAATTGGGTAAGAAAGCTTATCAACAGCTATATGAGTTAGGCTTTGTGGATGCACCCTATCCCCGACAAGGCGGTGGTTCATCTTCTTCGCAAAAATAAGCAAACCAGCGCCAAGATGCCGTTTTGTGGGCATGGCTTAATGGTAGAATGTATTTATCTCCCATCATTTTGGGGATGATGGAAAACCAGTGCCTAGAGCGTCTCGTTCCTTAACCTTGCCAAAAATTGCCAGTGGTAAAGGCGATCGCTCTCTATCTGTTAATAATAGAAAAGAAGTTTTTTTAGGAAATGCGATGATTAGTCCGCAGCAGGTTGAGGAAATGATCAAAGCGGAACTCCCAGATGCACTGATTCAGGTGCAAGATTTGACTGGTGGTGGTGACCACTATCAAGTGACAGTAGTGTCATCGCAGTTTGCAGGTAAGAGACTGGTGCAACAACACCAGTTAGTGTACGGTGCGTTGCAGGAAGCTATGTCAACTGAAGCGATTCATGCACTGGCAATCAAAACTTATACTCCTGAAGTTTGGCAGACAACAGCCGCTTCTTAGCAGTTTAAATACAGACTGTTGAAACTCAGTCGCACGCCAGTTGCTTCAACGCGGGAAACCCGCAAGGGCGCACTGGCTCCTAAAATTGCGATCGCTACAGGCGCTGACTACTCCCGACTATAAGCAAAAGTAGGAAACAGAAACACCATGACACCAGAACTCAAAGCAAAAATTGACAACTTAGTAGAACAAAACAAAATTTTTGTTTTCATGAAGGGAAACAAGTTAATGCCTCAATGTGGTTTCTCCAACAACGTTGTACAGATTCTGAATACCTTGGGTGTTCCCTTCGAGACTTTTGACGTTCTCTCAGACCCCGAAATTCGTCAAGGAATTAAAGAATATTCCAGCTGGCCGACAATTCCCCAAGTGTATATTGACGGCGAATTCATCGGCGGTTCCGATGTCTTAATTGAAATGTACCAAAAAGGTGAATTACAGGAATTAGTGACAGTAGCTCTAGCTTCCTAAATCTTCTGACTCTTTTCTAGTGTATTCTCCCCGCACCATCACGAAAGGTGGTGCGGGGTTTTTATAGAAAGTACGCATTGACAAAAAAATGTTACTATAGCTTTATCATTACCGACTCCGCCGGATTGATATTAAATTTGATATATGATAGACATAGTTTAAATCACCCATTAATAACGTAGCGCTAGCGACTACGGTATTGTTTTGGTTTTTACCGATGTATGCTCAGTAGTGAATACTTATTAAAAAATTTTAAATGAGCATAACTGGTCTTTGCCTTGATTGGGGCAAGTAACTGGTGTGATATCTATCTAAATAAAGCATCTACTCCACAGATTTATTTTTCCTAGCGGACTTCCGGTCTGATTACTGATATTGTGTTAGTCTTCCAAATAGCAGGCTGACTTCTTTTGTGTAGCCGTGAATCCGATTCGCACAATACGGGAGCAAACATCCTTTTAGCTAAAAATAGAAAGAGTCAAATGCTAAATATCATAGATTCAGTACGTCTTCATCAAAAAAAGATAGAAAAAGTTATATCACCTTTTATCTTTAATAATATTTTTAATCAAAATGTCAGAAAAACCGGGCATTTTAGGACATGGTTATATAGTCCAATGAACTATGCCAGAATTATGGAAATACCTCTGACAATGCTCTTATTAGATGCCAAAAAAGAAGAGCTAATTTTAGATGTATCTAGTCCTAAACTTTTGGCGCTTTATTATAGTTTATCTGGATATACTAACGTAGTAGCTGCTGATCTAGAAAATTACTTTGTCAATGATTTTGAAATATTCAAACAAGAGGTTGGATTGAACATTGAAACAAAAGTGTTTGATGCAACAAAAATCATTCCCTATCCGGAAAACTATTTCGATAAAATTTTCAGTATATCTGTCTTAGAACATATCCCATACAATGGAGATACAGAAGCATTAAAGCAAATATTACGAGTTTTAAAACCAGGTGGTATAGCAGTCATAACTTTACCAGCTTTTAGTAACTATGTTGAAGAATGGATATCTTCCAAGTCCTTTTATTGGAAGTCTGCCACTAATGCTGATGGTGCCGTCTTTTATCAAAGAAGATACGATTTAGAGAGTATACATTCGCGGCTGGAAATAAATGATGGAAAGATAGAGAAAATTCTATTTGTTGCCGAAAAACCTATTAAGGAACCTGGTTTAAATCATGAGGGAAGAATGCTTCATAATTCATATTATATTGATCATGTCATATTTTCAAAATATGTCAAAAAATTAAAACGATTCAAAATACCATTGTCCGAGTATTTTGCCGAAAATTATGTTTCTCACAAGTGTCATTACATAACCGAGGATCACTCGGATCTAAATATTAGACAAGTAGTAATAAAAATCAAAAAAGATGCGTAACAATTTTTCCTTGTAAGCGTTAGTTGCTCGCTCATAGCAAGTGCCAGAGAGTCCTAGTGTTCCAAAAATCAGTTGTTTATTCATAACGGTAATCTGTGAAGGCGAATCCAATCATCTACCCGCTCAAAAAGTATTGGCAACTGTTCACAGAATCCAAGAAATTTCTGAATTACTTGAATTAGATTTATTTTTGAATTTTGAATTGTTAAGCATCTATGCCCGCACTTTTTGATAGCTATCAGAAACTTCTGTTTCTATTCCTTGGATGTAATAGTGGTTAGGATCAAAGGCTCCATGTGTTGTGAGCATCATGGCATGAATCAATGCTTTTGCTTTCAGCAGTGTTTCTTGGAACTCCATCTGGGGATCGGAAAGTGCCACAATACCACCGCCAACGCCAATTGAGGTTTGCTCTGGAGTCAGCACAGCAGTACGAATGACAATATTTAAATCAGCTGAACCATTCAATCCCAAAAAGCCAATCGCTCCTGAATAAACTCCCCGTGCTTCCTGCTCTAATCGATCGATAATCTCCATTGTTCTCAGTTTGGGAGCGCCTGTCATGGAACCGCCAGGGAAAGCGTTACGAATACAGTCTGTGGCGCTCATTCCGGCGCGTAATTGACCGCGAATCGTCGTCACCAGTTGATGTACTGTGGCATAGGTTTCCACATCCATCAATTTAGGAACATGAACAGTACCCACTGCACATACCCGTCCCAGATCGTTGCGGAGTAAATCTACAATCATCAGATTTTCCGCTCTATCTTTTTCGCTGTGGCGTAATCGTTCACGCAGGATAAAATCTTCTTCTGGTGTTTTTCCTCGTGGTAGTGTTCCTTTGATGGGCTTTGTTTCTACCCAACCTTGGCGATCGATGCGTAGAAATCGTTCTGGGGATGAACAAGCGATCGCCACATCACCAAAGCGCAAAAATGCAGAGTATGGCGCAGGATTTATCTGGCGTAATGTCCGATAAAAGAAGAGTGGATCGGGTGTCGTGTCTGTGTGAATCTGGTTTGTCAAACAAACTTGATAAGTTTCTCCTTCGTGAATTTCCTGCAAAGATTTTTCAATATCATTCAGATAAGTTTTTTCTGACCGACTTAATCGAAAGATTACAGGTGTCTGTTTCTTCTCAATGACAATAGGCGAGAGAGAAGGAAGGTTCTCAATCTGTTGTTCGATCGATTCAAACCAGGCTTGTGCTAAGTCGTATTGTCCCTGCTGAACTAGACAAAGCAGATAGAGGGTTTGCTCTTGGTGGTCAATTGCGATCGTGCGATCGGCTAACAAAAACATGGCATCAGGTAAGGTAGAAGGGTGCTTTAATTGAGATCCACATTCTGCCTTTAATTCATATCCAAAGTAACCCACAAACCCGCAGTTAAAATCGAAGGGTAGCTCTTCAGATGTGCAGTGTCGCTGTTCCAGTTCCCGCTTGAGATACTCAAAAATTCCCTCTTCCCTGCGGCTGATGGTATCAGATTTTGTCACAGTGAGTTCTTGGGTTAGCGTCTGATAACGAATCAGCAGACTGTTTTCGCCACTACTATCTCCCATAAACGAGAAGCGAGAAAGACTAGTTTCAACACGACTACTGTCTAACCAGAAAGCATTTGGCGAGTTACCAAACAAATGCACAAACATCTGCTCAGTATCAGGACTCAGATTTAGCTGGCGCGTGCAAAGTTCAAATTTCTGCTGCTGTTTTTGAGCAGAAGAACTTGAAGGTATGGGAGCAGTTTTGCTATTTCCTGTCCAATACTGTTTTTGGGAAGTTTTATGGCGCTCTTGGGCAAATTTTCGGGTAATCTTTTGAAAATTCTCAAATAAGGTTTGTCCATATTCAGTGCAGATTGACTCTGGATGAAACTGCACACCCCATAGCGGTAAAGAACGATGGCGCATTCCCATGATCGGGTTGTCATTTGTCCACGCTGTTTTTTCTAAACAGTCTGGTAAGTCATCTGCAACTATTAAGGAATGGTAGCGCACAACAGAAAAAGGAGAAGGAATTCCCGCAAACAAATCAGTCCCATTGTGATAAACCTGACTCAGCCGACCGTGTCGAACTTCAGGCGCATGAATAACTTTTCCGCCGAACACATAACCAAGTCCTTGATGTCCCAGACAAACGCCTAAAAGCGGTACTTGAGTATTTTGAATAGCTAAACGACAAATTCCAAAATCTTTTGAGTTTTCCGGACGACCAGGCCCTGGTGAAATCACAATGTTGTCAAATTCCCACTGTTTCACTTCATCCCATGCAAATCGATCGTTATAAATTACAGTGGGATACTCCCCATTAACTTCTGCAATTAATTGGTAAAGATTAAAGGTATAAGAATCATAGTTATCAATAATTAGGGTTTTCATCTTGTTAATCTCGGTAAGCAATAGATAATTAGATTTGATATATGGAATTTCCAAAGATGGGAGTGAAAGTATTCAGTTATTGTCTGTTTTAATATTTCCAGATAGTTTTGCAGCATTGAGCGAATATCTTGACTATTAAAATACATCCGGTTGGATTCTACATGTATGCTTGCATTTCCTGAAAACAGGCGATCGCTTGCAGAAAGTTTAGAGAATACCAAAAAATAAATTATCCCAAATTGTAAGGGCGGGGTTACCCATTGGTGTCAACTTAAGTTAAAACGCTTATTCCACAGGCATTTTACCCCACCCCTCAATCCCCTCCCCGTAAACGGGGAGGGGAGGTTTTGCGTCAGCAAAGCCGGGGTGGGGTAACGCGGATCTTGATGTTAAGCGATTTAATTCAAAATCAAGCTTTGGCAAGGGTTTCATGTTAAGTTGACACGTATGGGGGTAACCCCGCCCCTACAAAACTCCGATCCGTGGGTGGAGTTTTTTATTTCCAAATCCCTAAGTTAATCTTCTGTTTGCAACAACCAAAAGCCACTGTAAGTCATCCCAGAATCGTCTGGTTGCACTAACAAAAAGTGTAGTCCGTGACTGAGTTGTTGACGCTGTCGATAAAGTTTAGCAGCAGCAGCAACTTCTGCATCTTCAAAGGTGGCGACAATCCACCTATCTACTAATCCTGCTTCTAATACCAAGCCATCGGGCGCGCCAGCAACATAATTCAACTCTACAGGACGGGCTTCGTGTAACCACCGGGCTAACCGCATTGATTGTCTACCACCGTAAATCACTACACCGGGAATTGGTGTTGTTGATGATAAACCGAGATTTAGGGGTTTAAGAGATTCTGGGAGATGTAGAATTGGAATCGGGCGATCGCTAAATGCTGTTTCTACATCAAAAGCACTCAAAGTTGCAAAACGCCATTGTTCTCCCCAAAGATTCTCTGGTAAAGGTACGGGGGGTGGTTTATCTATGGTTGTGGATGATTGTTTTTCTTGTAACCACTGCTTCAAAGCCAAAGTCCGGCGGGTAGGTTCGACAGCAATACCTAAATTACGCCCAGCGGCCTCAATTAAACTTAAAGATTGCGGACGAAATATTTGTATTATATCTGGCAATTGTTCACCAGCGGCTAGTTGAATTTGCGCACTCAGCCAAGTTGAATTCGCTTCTTTTTGGGGACAGGTAGCGACATACTCTAAGTTGCGAGTCGCATCACAAATCAACAACTCCCAGACATTTTGTCCAGCAGTATCTAGTTGCGGACTGCGGTAAAAATCAGCTTGCCAAATTTTCATAAATTCAGCATAGCTCATTCCCGCAACCAAGCAAACAAGCTTTCTACGGTAAGATGGAAATCTTTAGCAAATTCTGAAACTGGCAAAATTGTTTCTGGTTCATCGTAAAAAGTGGCTGTTTGATTTGGCGGGAAAACAAACATACCCAACCCAATTGGGGCAACTTAATCTGATTACCCCGAATAAATTTACCCTTGCCTAGCTGCGGATAAACATAAGAGCGCATTCTGTATCTATCCTTGAAACGCGGGAAACCCATCCCTTTACGCTTCATGTCAACGAATGCAGTTTCTAGTTTTCGCAATACTTGCTGGAGGACTTGAGCATTTACAGTTTTTAATTCTGGATATTGCTCTTTAGCGTCTGTTAAGGATTTAGCTTGGGTGTAGTAATTAGGGAATGGTGCATCTGCTGGGATGATATATTCACAGGTGATCGAACAAGCATTCATCGGTGACTTGCGAGAATTAAGCCAATCCTTGCGTTCGCGTCAAGCAAAATTCCACACTTGCCGACAAACATCAAGTGTGTGTTCAATTAATTTGATTTGCTCGTTTTTAGGATTGGCTTTGTATTCGTAAGTCAGGGTTAACACTATTTATTACCTCCTACAAAATTATATTAGGCTTTGTAGAAAGTGATGATGATTAAGGGAAACAACAGGATAAATCCTGTTGAGTCGCGTTTCATCCCCTGGATAAATCTCAGGGGATGAAACGCTCCCACTATGTTCTGATAGACAAAAAAAGGGGTGAGCAACCCCACCCCTCAATCAAAACCAGGAAAGCAAACTTTTTAAACTAGGACTTTCGCCAAAATTGGTTCTACACGGGTAGCAATTTCTGGGACATACACCTGAGAAACGTAGTCGGCAATCATCCTATCGGTGTTGAACAGTGGGGAATTTGTTTTAATTGATGTTTTCATCATCTGCACCCAACCTTGGGAAACACCTTGAGAATTTTGATCGTAGTACAGGGGAACGATTTCTTCTTCTAGGAGTTGATAAAGCGATCGCGAATCTATGCGATCCTGTAATTCTTGATCGCTAGTGTGGGCATCTTCACCAATTGCCCAACCGTTAAGTCCTTTACCATTGCTATCGGCTTTGTAGCCTTCGCACCACCAGCCATCAAGGACGCTGCAATTCAAGCCACCGTTAAAGCAGACTTTTTGTCCACTTGTACCGGAAGCTTCTAGAGGACGACGGGGATTATTCAGCCAAACATCTACACCTTGCACGAGTTTTTGTCCGGTGTAAATGTCGTAATCTTCAATAAAGGCAACTCGGTTAATAATTGCTGAATGGTGACACCATTCCATCAATCTTTGGATAATTCGTTTACCTTCTTCATCGGCTGGGTGGGCTTTACCTGCAAAGATAATTTGTACTGGACGGTTGGCATTACCAAAAATCTTTAATGCCCGTTCGGCATCACGTAAAATTAAATCGCCGCGTTTGTAAGGGCTAAAACGTCGCGCAAAGCCAATAGTTAATACATCAGGATCAAGCAAGGTGTCAGCAGCTTGAATAGCTTCGTAACTTTCACCCCGTTGTTCTCGGGCTTTTTTAACTTTATAACGGGTATAGGCAATCAGTCTTTCTTTCAGAACTCGATGTCGCCACCATAGTTCCTCATCAGGTATTTCGTCAACCTTTTCCCACATTTCGGGGTTCATAGCGCGAGTTTTCCAATCTTCGCCTAAATACTGATTGTATAAGTCAGCTAACAAAGGCGCAGTCCAAGTGGGTGCATGAACGCCATTAGTAATGTAACCAATGGGGACTTTATCTTCTGAAAGTTGGGGATAAAGCACTGTCCACATTTTACGAGAAACTTGGCCGTGTAATTCACTGACACCGTTACAAGCACGAGTCATCCGCAAAGCCAAAACAGTCATCCCAAATGGTTCCCAAGGATCGCCCAGTCTTCTGGCCCCTAATGCCAGAAATTGTTCGCGGGAAAGGCGCAATTGCGGCCAGTATTGGGCAAAGTAGGAATCAATTAAATCCGGGGAGAAAACATCATGTCCGGCGGGAACGGGGGTATGGGTGGTAAATACACAACGATCGCGGACTGTGGCTTCAATGTCATAGAAAGATTTACCAGTCCGTTCGATTTCCAAACGAGCAACTTCTAATGTACAGAAAGCCGCGTGTCCTTCGTTGAGGTGATAGACAGCAGGTTTAATTCCCAAAGCTTCTAAGGCGCGGACACCGCCAATACCTAATACTACTTCTTGGGCGATGCGGGTTTCTAAGTTACCGCCGTAGAGGTGTCCAGTTAACCAGCGGTCAATGGGGTCATTGTCTTCGCGATCGCTATCTAGTAAATATAATGTGACTCGCCCTACTTGTACTTGCCAAATTTGGACTTTCACCAGCCGTTGGCGTACTTCTAATTGGATAATCAACGGTTCCCCATTTTGAGTTTTAATTAACTCAATTGGCATCCGCAAAAAGGGGTTGTCAATATAGTAATCTTCTTGCCAACCATGACGGTTTAAGCGTTGGCGGAAGTAACCTTGGCGATACAACAAGCCCACACCCACCATTGGTACGCCCAAATCTGAGGATGATTTTAGGTGATCCCCGGCGAGAATCCCTAAGCCGCCTGAGTAGACTGGTAAGGATTCATGAATGCCAAATTCTGCGCAAAAGTAGGCTACTGGGTGTTCTTTAGTTAGTTGCGGTGCAACACCACTTACCCAAGTATCTTTTTGCTGCATGTATTGGTCAAACTCACGGGCTAAAGCCGAGATTTGCTTGAGATAAAAAGGATCTTCTGCTAATTGGGTGAGACGTTCGTAACTTGCTGACTCTAAAATTGCCACTGGGTTATGTCCACAGCGTTCCCACTCTTGGGGATCGATACTTTGGAATAACGCAATGCGATCGCCACTCCAACTCCACCAATAGTTATAAGCTAAATCTGCCAAACGCTTCAATGGAAAGGGCAACTTTTCGCTTAAGCGTAGCGCTGCGGTCATAGCACTATTATTAGCCATACAATTCTAAACACTCTCTTACTTTTTTTCTTTCACTTAACTTCTGCTTCCCAACAATTGCGCTGCAATTTGATGACAACCGAGTCTTCTTTTGTAAATTATTCCCTGAAGTCGGAGCAGTTTATCAACATCAAACCTCAGCCAAATGAATGGTTTTTCGTTTTTCTAGCTTTTAAAAATTATCTCTGCTTTTGCGTATTTTTTTCATCAATTTCAATCACGTTATTTTAAATAAAACCGCAGATTATTAATATTTATTTAATAAGCGTAATAATCAAGCACAATTGCATATCTTCTCCGGTGAAATACTGAGAGGGGCTGCGCGTACGGCTCCTCTCGGCGACCGGGGGAAGGGGGACAAGGAGAGAAGTCTGAGCGCCGGCGTCCGGCGTTAGCGAAGCGGTAGCGAGGTACGAGCGTCTGGCTTCTCCCAAGGGGAGACGCTGCGCGAACGCCAACGTCTTCGACGAACAGAACTTCGGGAGGACAAGGGGGACAAGTAGGACAAATGACAATTGACCAATGACAATTGACAAATTATCTTAAAGCGATCGCATGATGACGAATATGATCTTCTATAAAACTGGCGATGAAATAATAACTGTGGTCGTAGCCTTGTTGGTAACGCAAATTTAAGGGTTGTTTCGCTTCCGCACAAGCTTGCGCAAATATTTCTGGTAGTAGTTGTGCTGTGACAAATTTATCAGCAGTCCCTTGATCGATGAGAATAAAATTGTCATAACCTACTTGTTTAACTAATTCGCTAGCATCATAGCTACGCCAAGCTTCTTGATTACTTCCTAAATAACGACTGAATGCTTTTTCACCCCAAGGACAACGCATAGGTGCGGTAATCGGTGCAAAGGCTGAGACTGATTTATACAGATGCGGATTACGCATTGCACACACTAGCGCCCCGTGTCCTCCCATTGAATGACCAAAAATACCTTGCTTTTGAGCTAGCGTAGGAAAGTTGGCGGTAACTATAGCAGGTAATTCTTGCACAACATAACTATACATTTGATAATGCGCTTTCCACGGTTCTGTTGTCGCATCTACATAAAAACCCGCACCTGTGCCAAAATCCCAATCATCATCTTCCCCAGGAATACCAGTATTCCGAGGACTCGTATCTGGTGCAACTAGCATTAAACCATACTCCGCAGCGTAACGTTGCGCCCCGGCTTTCACCATAAAATTCTCTTCGTTACAAGTTAAACCGGAGAGAAAATAAAGAATTGGTACAGGTTCAGTAGTAGCTTGCGGTGGTTGATAAACAGCAAAGCGCATTTCTCCATTACAAGTTGAGGAAGGGTGGGAGTAAAAGCCGACTTTGCCACCAAAGCACTGATATTCTGAGATTAGTTTGAGATTAGTCATTAAAACCCTATTGACTGATATTTCCTGGTGTTTTTGTTTTTTCAGGGATTGTGCGATCGCAATTACTATATTGGCAAAATGTGCGAAATTACTGCCTGCGATAGCCTCCCTAAACATGGTGAAAAACCCAACGTATGGAAACCGTCAGGACAAAGGGTGAAGCGTGGATTTTACAAAACTTCTACAGGATTGCTGATTAATGCTGACTGTAATGGTGCAGCAAATATTTTGAGAAAAGTAGCCACACAGCTAGGCATTAGCCTAGCCAAGTTGGGTAGGGGAGCCTTGACACTCCCAAGACGAGTTGATTTGTTTAAGGGATTAAATAAATCATATCGTAAACGTTGCGCAGCATAGCTTCAGCCTGCGTAGCAACATGCGTTTAGAATCCCCTGTGTTTCAACCAGGGGAGATGTCAAGGGTTTATAATAATTCAACGCTTCAATGTTCTTGGTATCAATAGCCAGCAATTAGGTAAGATAGCACTCTTAGGCTGGAGATGAAAGCTGATTAATTCTCAGCTTATCTGTTTTTACTAATTATGTGCTACTTAGCTCCTCCGTAATATGTTAATCTTGAGATTCTTCAGAGATAGGTTCTGATTCTGTTTCCGGCTCTGTTTTGACATTGATTTTAGGTTGAACGGGTTTCGGACCACGGACTAGTGCAGGACTAACCTGCTGCCTGCTTTCATCACCAAAAGACGCTTTTTTTCCTTTACCAGAGGAACGATCACCTCTTGGTTTTGATTTTGTGGGATTGGAATCTGTAGGCAGCACAGAATCCAAATTTTCCGCATTGTTGTCAGTATTTGCTTGAGACGGACGATCCGATTTCTTGATTGGGCGTTCTATCATTGTATCTTTTTGTAAAGCTATCTTTATGATATATCGGTTTGATGATTATCAATCTGATAAGTAGGATTTTTGAGCTGGAGCAGAAGAAGCCCCACGTTTCACCCTGTACTCAGGGGAGCGTGGGATGAATTATGGGCAATGAGGAATTGACCTACAAGCGGCATTAAACGCAGTTTAATCAGCAATGTTGGTCGATGACGAATTGCCTATTTCAGGGATTTTTAATGAGTCAATAAGGTCTTCAATAACGCGAGTCATTGTCGTATCCTTTATTGCTGCATATAGTCGTAGCTTATTTAATCTGCGTTCACTCATTCGCATTTTAAACCATTTTGCCTTCATTTTTGTACCCACTAATTACCTACATTTTGCGATATTATCAGATAACAAGGAGGTGATTAAAAATGTTGAAAGCAGTTAAGGTCAGGCTATACCCAACAACTGAGCAACGAGAAAGTCTAGCCAGATCGTTTGGCTGTGCAAGGTGGTATTGGAACTATGCACTTAATGCTTGCATTCAAAACTATGAACCAACTGGAAAGTCATTAAAGATGAGTGTGTACAAGGGTTTACTGCCTCGGTTAAAATTGGAGTACCCTTGGTTAAAGCAAGATTGCTATTCGTCAGTTTTGCAGTGCGTAGCTATTAACCTAAACAAAGCTTACAAAAACTTTTTTGATGGACGAGCTAAATTTCCTCAGTTTAAATCAAAATTTGATAAGCAGTCTATTCAGTATCCGCAAAACGTCACTGTTGTAGATAATAATCTGAAGATTCCTAAGATTGGTGAAGTTAAAGCCGTATTTCATAGAGTATTTAAGGGAATAATTAAAACTGTCACCATCAGTAAAACTGCTACTGACAAGTACTTTGCCTCAATTCTGGTTGAGGTTGAATGCAGCAACGATAAATTAAGTAGAGATAAAATACTCGGTATTGATCTTGGGCTAAAGGATTTTGCCATTGTCCATGACGGGGAAGGATTTACTAAGTATTCCCACCCTAAACACCTGAAATGTCACCAGAGAAATCTATCCCGGAAACAGAAAAAATTTGCCCGTAAAGTCAAAGGGAGTAAATCAAGACACAAACACAAAAAACTAGTGGCGAAGGTTCACGAGAGAGTATCAAATTCCCGTCAAGATTTTCTGCATAAACTCAGCAGAAAGTTGGTTAATGAAAGTCAAATTATTGTTGTGGAAAACCTTCACATCAAGGGAATGGTACGGAACCGGAAGCTATCTAAAAGTATATCCGATGTAGGTTGGGGGATGTTCATCAATTTCCTTGATTACAAGTTAAAAGACTCGTTTGGTCAGCTTGTTGAAATAGATAGATTTTTCCCCAGTTCAAAAACTTGTTCGTGTTGTGGTCATGTTGTTGATAAGTTGTCGCTAGATATCAGAGAGTGGGATTGTCCGAAGTGTAAATCTCATCACGATAGGGACTCTAACGCCAGCCAGAACATCAGAACAGAAGGTATTCGGATATTATCTCTGGACGGAGGGAACCCCGTTCTTGCCGAGTTGAGGCGAAGTAAGACCAAGAAGCCGCAAGGTGGAAAGGCATTTGTCGATGAAACCGGAAGCCCACACCCTATCTGTACTCAGATGGGTGTTGGGTAGTTCACCGCATTCCCTCAAGAAAATTACGGAAGTTAAAAAAATCATTTAGGATTGCTATATGCTTTCAGCAACTACCTAGACCTCTTGCAAAAATATGTTTACAAGAGGGGAGAACGGGAAAAGGTGAAAGGGAAAGGGTTTTTTCTTACCCTTTTCCCCACTTCTGCAAGAAGTCTACTGAATCAACCATAAATTGGTAAACAAAAGTAAATCTTCCTTTGATTACTCGTGTTCAAGAACATAACGAGAAAATAGCTATTCTCGTTGGCAAAGGCTGAGCCAACGCTACGCGTATGTCTGCTAAATATGAGGGGCGATTTCCTTTGGGAGCTTCACGCACTTTCGGCTACTGGAAATTTCAGATGCTTGAGCGATCGCCTGCACTATGATCTACTTTTCAAGAATCCTCAAACTCTTAAAGATGCAGAACAGTTTCAAATTGCGATCGCAGCCTGTAAAACTTGTCAAAAAATATATATGGAGTCAAGCAGATAGCTTAATTTGGTGATTTGCTTCAGGGCGATTGCTTCTTTTGTAAGTTCTTAAAATAAGCGATCGCTCCTAATGATGGTTGGGAAATGAAGGAAAGTTTACCAACGAATCGCGCCACTAGCGAGATTACAGAAGACTGAGCACTCAGGACTCTGAAGAAACTGGTATCGCAACACTTTGCCAATAATATAGTTAAAATGAAAATCCTTCTTCCCCTTTCCCCCATTCCCCTGCTTTCTCTCTAAGCTGTGAAGCCACCATCAATGTTCAAGCTGGCACCAGTGATGTAAGCAGCCTCGCTACTGGCAAGATAGGAAACCATACCTGCAATCTCGTCACTTTGTCCGTAGCGACCGAGGGCTATTATTCGTTTCAAGTTGTCAGCAAAGGGGCCGTTCGCTGGGTTCATGTCGGTGTCAATGGGGCCGGGCTGAATATTGTTGACTGTGATACCGCGAGATCCCAGATCGCGGGCAAGACCACGAGTAAAACTGGCGATCGCACCTTTGGTTAAGGCGTAAACAGAGCCGCCAACAAAAGGAACGGAGTCACTGTTGATGCTACCAATCATGATGATTCTCCCGCCCTCGCCCATGTGGCGAACAGCTTCTTGGGTGGCGACAAACACACCCTTGATGTTAACTGCAACCAGCCGATCAAAATCATCTAGGGAGAATTGGTCGATTGGGGCTAAGACAGCAACCCCCGCATTGTTCACAAGAATATCAAGACGACCAAAGGCTTTCACTGTCTCGGCGACGGCGTTTTTCACTGCTGCGACATCGCTACTGTCGGCGCGGATAGCCAGAGATTTACCACCTGCTGATTCAATGGTGCGCACAACTTCGTCGGCTTTTTGTGGCGAACTGGTGTATGTGAGGGCGACTGTTGCGCCATCATCGGCGAGACGTTTGGCGATCGCTGCTCCTAAACCACGCGATCCGCCTGTGATCAATGCAACTTTCCCTGTTAGTTTATTTGCCATGATTGGATTAGTAAAATGTGTTTTATACCGTTCGGTAGATAAAGTATAGCTTACTTGAAAAAGCAAGTCAATTAGGCTAATATATCGATAGGTATAATAATCAGAAATTACTCTAATGAGCGGTCGTCCTCGGCTCTTCGACATTGATAAAGCTTTAGACCAGGCACTAAAGGTGTTCTGGCGCAAAGGTTACGAAGGCACCTCTCTGTCAGATTTGACTGAGGCTTTAGGCATCACTCGCCCCAGTCTGTATGCGGCCTTTGGTAACAAAGAAGACTTGTTTCGCAAAGCACTGGATCGCTACGTCGAGGGGCCAGCATCCTACATCAGTGAAGCGATCGCCGAGCCAACTGCACGGGCTGTTGTTGAACGGCTGCTCAGTGGAGCTATCGATCTGCTAACTGACCCACGCAACCCAGGCGGATGTCTGATAGTCCAGGGTGCGATCGCTTGCTCGGAAGAATCCGACACCATCCGCCGGGAACTGGTAGCGCGCCGTGCTGCGGGTAAAGCGGCAATCCACCAGCGCTTGAAGCGAGCTATCTTAGAAGGTGACTTACCAACCGATGCAGACCCCGCAGATATGGCAAGCTACCTCGCGACAATCATTCATGGAATGGCAGTCCAAGCAGCCAGTGGTGCCAGCCGCGAGGAGTTGCAACGAGTTGCAGAGATGGCATTGCGAGCGTTACCAGGGTGATAGACCACAGTGCAACACTTTGACTGTGCGGTTTCAACAGACTCAAAGCTTGCTGACTCTGCAACAGCGTTTAAGCAGGTGATTGTGCCTTTGCGGATGCGATGACTGTCCGACAAATTTAGGGACTTGCAAGCACCCAAGCTTCCCCAGGCTTCCTTTTTGGTCAGGTTTTACTTTCTCCGTAATTTTACTGAATTAAAAATCAATTTTTAAAAATAGAAAAAATAGTTTGGTAATTATACGATGTTTTTCTCTGAAGATAGTTGTAGTTTTAAAGGGGCAACAAATTGATGAAGGAAATTTGAGCAATGAATTTATTAAATAAAGGTCAATTGAATCACAGTTTATTAAACCAGCTACGCTCTCAAATTGATGGGATAGAAATACATGATTATAATCTGGCTAAACTATTATGCAAAATCATCCCCTCCCATTGTCCTTTTGCAAAAACAGTCACAATATTAGGCCATACAATATTTCAGATCCCACCTCTGTGTAAACTGAACCCCTTTTATGAAGAAGTCATTGGTCTTCGTTTTAAGTGTTTATCATATTTAGTAGATGTATGTGGTGAGGATGTGACAAAATATTGCTAATTATAGGTTTCATCAACAACTAGAAAGGATATCCCGACGATATTTTTGGAGATGGATTCTAATGCTGTCTTACACAAGGGTACACTTAAGCAATCACTGTAAATTCACATAGATTGCAAATAGTTTCTCGAAAAATTCAGTAGATTCTCTTATTTCAAAAGAGTGTGCCCCTCAGTAGAATATAGGCAAATACAGTCAGTTGGTTTCTGTAGTTACTTATCTGAGTATGGTAGTTGCAGCAGAAAACAACTTATAGGTAACTTTTATAACTAGCTATTGGGGAAATATAACCCCATCAAAAGCCCGGTCATGATGACTGGGCTTTTGATGTAAAAAGGCATGAATATCATCTAATACCAATTTGAAAAAAGAATGCGACAGATGGTAGGGGCATGGCACTGCCCATAGGTGTCAACTTAAGCCGAAAGCTATATCGGGCAAGCGTTGTACAAATCCCCCACGCCCTCATCCCCTAACCCCTTCTCCCCAAGGAGAAGGGGAATTGAATCTCTAGCTCCCCTCTCCCCTGGGGAGAGGGGCTGGGGGTGAGGGCGAAACCTTTTCACCAAGCGGGTTTCATGTTAAGTTGACACGTATGGGCACTGCCGTGCCCTCTAGAATATATTGATGTGTCGCAAACATTATTTGAATTGGTATAAGAGTATTCCAAGTAAAAAAATGCCCAGTTGTCATTGCGAGCGAAGCGAAGCAATGACGGGTTTTGGATCATTTATTTTATGGAACACTCTAAGTAAGTCGGCGGGAATAAACCAAACTATGTTGCGCAATGTAAACATGCTTGAAACCCTTACCAATGACCAATGACAAATGACAGACCTCGCCAGTTGTCTTTAATTGCGCCGACCTACTTAAGAACAAACACGCTATTGTTGTGTTTGCTGATGTCGAGGTTCACAAAAGGATTCTGTTACAAAAATGGTTGTGTTACAAAAACTGAATAAGTTGCGCACATTCTGGTTCCATTAGACTCAGCAGAGTGTCTAGTCTAGGGGACTGCACTCTGTCAGAGTTTAGTCTAGCTTATCGCCCTTTTGCCTTAGGGCTTGGCGATCGCTCCTTTAAGTCGTCTAAGTATATTCTCGCAATTGTTCGGTAAAGAATGCTGTAACTCAAACAACCGCGATAACTAATAAATGTTGAAGGCGATAATACCAATCAATACAGCAAGACCTAAGGCTCTGCGAAAATAATTAACGCCGTCAAATAATTCCAGCCAAGCCCAAGTAAACAAGGAGCCATTTGCCACTACATGTAATACTGTATTGATTGTGCCACTGGTAAAGATTAAAGCTAGTAAACTAGTTACTATCCAAACAATCAGTGGTAGGTTTGGCATCTGCGCTATCACAACGTTGCCATTGCTGTCACGGAAGGTTTTATCAATTAATGTGTTTTCCATCATGTTCAGTTGCCAGTTGGCTAAAAATTACTAACTTAGAGAATTACCGGGTGACCTATTAAGAATAGGCGGTAATTTTCTTGCCATCTTTTATTAGCATTTAAACATTTAGGTAAATCCCTTTCCCAGCATCTAAATGCTGAGATAAAAGTGGTAAAACATATTCATATATGAGTATATTGAAAGGCATACAAAACCCGCTAATCTATTGCTGCTTACTGTCTTGATAACAAAACCACAGATAGAGAATCTTTTAGCTTTGAGAATGTAACTCATCTGATCGAGTCTCCCTTTTGGAAAAGGGAAAAGGTTAAGGGGTGAGGGGGAAAGGTTTGAATGGGCCCTTTTCCCTTTCCCCTTTCCCCCTTAACCGAACCGTATTGAGAGTTATATGATTAATTTTTCTCCGTCATGTACATACAATCTGCTTTATGTTACGAAACGTAAAGAGACTTGAAATCCTTACCAATGACAAATGATCAATCATCTTCAGATTTAGCTGGATGTCTCCCAGAAACGATAATAAAACCAACAGAATCTAGGCGAATGGTAGGATGACGAATTCCTTCGATAATTACTTGATTTAATTTCGTTTCGTTATTGAGTTCTTGCTCCAGTACCGGATCAGAAATTTGCTCTTGGTTAAGATGTCGGTTGAGACGCAGACGCAATTGGTCTAGTCTCTTAGCTAATTCCTTTTCAGCCAGGGTAGCCCTATTTTCGCATAATGTAATAAATTCAGGACGCTGACTGAGTAATTCTAAAGACTGGCGATGGGCTTGATAGCAAAATTCTTGCCAATTGCTAGACTCAATGAAGTCATCAAGAATAGATAACCGACCTTTGGCTATGTTGTAATCTCGGGATTTAGCCCCTTTACCTTTATAAGGACGTTGCAGGATATTTAAAAGTGTTTCATCTGCAACAGCAGACATTGGTTGCGATCGCGCATCAATAAATACACTTTCTACAATTGGCGGGAATAAGCCATCTACGCGTCTTTGAAAAATTTTAGATTTTGGAGTAGTTTCTGTGTTATTTGTTAAATTTGTTTCAATAACAAAATTAAATCGGAAACCATACCACTCTTCACCTTCTCCTGCGTCCCAAGTTTCCTCCACTCGCCACATTGCAAAAGCTTTACCCCGATCATCCCAATTAATATAAGATGATAGTGCTTCTACAAATTTCTCCCCAATGCGGAAGAGTTTCACAGCAGGCTGTTGATTTGCTACCTCACGGTTAAAAGTCCCAAAGTCTTCTAAGATACCGGCAAAATTGCTGCTCAAATCATCTGCGGGAATTAATGTGTTTTCGGTAGGTTTATAACGCTTCAGTGTTGATACATTAGGATTAGCGATCGGTTTAAAGTTCAACGCCTGACAAATCCAATTTTCAGTTATTTGCTGGATTTCTTGATGACGAGCATCATAATCGTTTAAAGCTTGAAAATATTGATGAGCGTTATCATCTAGAGCATCTATTTCATCTAGGGTATTTTGTTCGCTAATTTTTACTTGTTCTTGGGCAATTTCTTTTTGAATTAATTCAATACTGTCTAAGATGCCATTTGCACCAGATTTAAAGAGGATTTCGGCTAAGACTGGTAATTTTTCCTCAACATAAAACTGGAGATTAGCAATAGATTGCCCAAAAATATTAAACCCTTCTTTTAATAACCGATACCATGCATCATGGAGACTATCCGGTAAGTCTACGCCAGCAAATACTGTCAACTCAACATTCAATGGTCGATCAATCCGGTTTATCTTCCCAATTCTTTGTTCTAGACGACTTGGCGACCAAGGCAAGTCAAAATAGATCATGTAGTTGGTAAATTCTAAGTTATGACCTTCTTCGGCGCAGGAGTCGCAAACTAAAATAAAGCATTTGGGGTCTTGTTTAAACCGATTTATGTTCTTTTCTACTTGAGCGGGAGTTTGTCCAAGTTGATGACTGAAAACAGTTCCCTCACCAAAATTATTGCTCAAGTAACGGACAATTTCGGCACAAGTTTGCACAAAGCTAGTAAATACCACAATTTTTGGCAAACTGTCTCCGGGTATCGGTCTTTTTATCCGTTGTTGAACCTCTGCAAGCAATTTCGTCCCGTTAAATTTCAAGGATTGTAATTTTAAAGGTTCGCAGAGTTGATAGAGGATAACTGTCTTGAGTAATTCCAGGCGATCGCCATCCTCTGAAGGTTGTTCGATAATTCGCAGCAGGCTTTGCAATATCTCTGCTTCTTCAGCAAATTTCGCAGTTTCTGTGAGGATGCGCACACTATCAGCACCAAATTCCCCAATTAAATCCCCAATGGCTAAACCTTTTAACCGTGCTTGAATTACTTGTTTGAAAATACCCAACCACGTACCAGAAGCACGGAAGAACAAGAGCAAAATTTGGTGATATTGTTGCTCATCAGGAGCTTGATTCCGCCACTGTTCAATTAGTTCATGGATGTCAGGCGATCGCTCATCTAAATCGTACTCTGCTCTGAGTGTAATATTCCGCTCAGAAATGACATTTTCTACAGAAGCGCGACGATTGCGCAGCATCCTTCTGTGAAGTCTGTAGGTATCACTAATATGGGTACGAATTGCCTGGACAATTTCCATTGTATTGCCGGCTTTTGCTTGTAAACTATTCTCTAGCTTGTCTAGCAATTCCAGTAAATACTGGTCTGGCGCAAATAGGTTACGGAGTTGCTTGAGATTAGTTTGCAGGAGGGAAGAGTTTGCATCTTCTGTAAATGACAGCAGAATTAGACCAATATCTTGGCGTTTTACTACCCGTTCACGAAAACCTGCTAAGTCATGAAGTTGATAAGTTTTCGGGTCAAGCAGATGCAGCATTGCGAGAAAATCTTGCTCATGGTTGAGAACCGGGGTAGGCGATAATAGAAGCAAGCGATCGCTTTTATGGGCAAGATTTTTGCAAGTCTCAAAACGCTGGCGCATTGCTGTATCCCTAGAAGTCGCCATTCCTGCAATTTCGTGCGCTTCATCTAAAATTAGCAAGCCAATACTTGCTTTCGGGTTGATTCTGTGCATATCCTCAACCGCCAACACCGCTACCCGCTTGGGAAAGTGGGAGACGTAAAACTTATTTTCTAATTCCTGCTGCCATTGTGGAAGTAAATATTGCGGAACTAGCACTACCGCGCGTCCAGAAGGTTCATCCAATAAATATTGACGCAGAATCGCACCAGCTTCGATGGTTTTTCCTAATCCCGCTTCATCCGCTAGCAGGTAACGTTGAATCGGATCTTCGAGTACACGACGGACAACTTCGACTTGATGTGGATAAAGCTGAATATTGGCGGAAATTAATCCCGTCATTCCCCGACTCACAGCCTGTTGTACAATTAGGGATTTCACCAAAGCAAAGCGTCTATCGTGGAAGTATGGCGTTTCTTGCGCCTTCATTGCCAAAGTTTCGATCGGGTCTGTTTGCGGTAAACGACAACGGACGTATATTTGCTGTTCGCTGACTATAATCGTCTTTTTATCAGGTAAGTCAACGCGATATTGACGAACTTCCTCATCCCACTCGTAAATTCTGCCAATCAGCCATGATTCTTGGCCTTCCGGGCAAATATAGCATCGAGTTTGGCACTCAAGTTTACACTGAGATAGGGAATTTAAGGGTAAACTTTCTTTTTTGCGTTGTCCTATTGAGCAAAAATACTCAACTATTGCCTGAGTATTAGATATCTCAATTACCTTCCCTATGCCCAAGTTGTTGTTTCGGGAACGTACCAACGAACCAAATTTTATCATACTCCTAGCCCACTAAGTACGTTTCCATTAACCTTTATCTAGCACCCATATAGCTTACTGTATCCGCGTGCTTTTTGCTTTTTCCCAGATAGCTTGTCTTACACACAGACACAGTGAATGGGAAGCCCAGCATAATCTAAACTCAAGCAACAGCACAATCTCTTATTTTACCATTTATTGATATTGTCTACCCTAGAAGCGCGAGGATTATTCCTTCATTGCCCCAACTTGCAATAGACAGAATAAAGTCTTAGTATTATATTTTGTGCTAATTTTTACTTGAGTTTGGCAAAATAGACCAAATTTTAGCGATTAATCGCTATCCTAACACAATGCTGCGCAGCGATCGCAACTTAACTGCAAAATCTAGCGTTCACCATACTCCATCCCATTAGCCGCAGCATAGCGATGCATAAATCGCATAAATCTTTCCCAGCGATCGTCCTGCTCAATTTCTAATTTACACTCAACTCGTTGTAGTTCATCCCCTTCATCACCGCCAAAAATGAAGCGAGTAGAAGCTGGTGTAATATTTATTTCGCCTTCTTCATCAGTTAAACGCAAGGAATTCAAAGATGTTTTCGTAAAGCTATTTAACCCTTCCAAAGCCTGCAATTTCTCGAAAAACATCACAACTATGCGCTTACCAGTGCGGACTTCGCGGCGCAAACTGACATTACTGAGTTCTTCAAAAAGTCCGGCAAAAAATTCAATTGACGGTGTAGTTGATTCCATAGGAAATTAGTCATTAGTCATTGGTCATTTGTCATTGGGAATAAAACTCCCCACACTCCCCACACTTCCCACACTTCCCACACTTCCTCATCTCCCTTCCCTTGTCCCCCTTGTCCCCCTTGTCTCCCTGCCCTCTACCTACCTGGGTGGATAATATTGGGGGTTCATCATTGGAGATTGTGGATAAACAGGGTTAGGCATCGGGTTTACCATGCTGTTAGGATAAGGAACCATGACTGGGGGCGGATAACCATTCATGGGTAAAGTGTTAACTGTACTGTTGGGTATAGGAGGAGCCATCACTGGTGACTGATAACCTGTTGGTGGCATATTGGTTGTTGGTATATTGGTTGTTGGCATATTGGTTGCCGGCATATTGGTTGCTGGCATATTAGGTGTTGTGCCATTAGGTATCAGAGTATTTTGGCTAAATTGCTGGTAAGCGGCGCGAGAAATGGCGCTAATCAGTTTTTCGGCACGGGGGTCGTTGTTGGGTCGTTGTACCATGACTGCGGCGATGTAGCGTTTGCCACTAGGGATATCAACTAAACCTGCATCTGCTAACATTGTGCCAATATCGCCTGTTTTGTGGGCAATAGTAGCGCCTGCTCCTAAACCGGATGGGAGTAGAGTGTCTTTCTGGGTTTGGCGCATGATATCCAGTAGACGATCGCGCGATCGCATACTCACCAAATTCCCCTGATTTACCATCGCCATCAAGGTTGCTAATTCTTTGGGACTAGTAGTATTTGTCCCTTGTAAATCTGGGAGTTGATTGCGAATGGCTGTAGTTGTTAAACCCCAACTGCGGAACCGCTGATTCAGCGCTTCGATTCCTCCCAGTCGGGCAATCAGCATATTCGTAGCTGTATTGTCGCTGATGGTAATCATTTTACTAGCGACTTCTAAAGCTGTGTATTGGGTTCCCGCTGGCTTGTATTGCATATTACCGGAACCACCAGCAATCATCTGCTGCTGCATGGTCAGCATTTCATCGAGGCGGATTTTCCCTGCATCCAAATCTTGGAAGAAAGCCACCAAAATCGGGACTTTAATTGTACTAGCTGCGGGAAAACTGGCGGCGCTATTTATATCTACGTAACTACCTGTATCCAAATCAACTAACAACACTCCTGGTGCCAGATTTGGATTTGCCGCTGTCAGACTTTGTACGGCAGTTTTTAAGGGGATAATTTCCTGAGACAAATATAAGCCAGAAGGCGTTGCCGCAGTTGGGGTTGCTTGGGGTTGGGATTGCCCTACATTGGTATTACCTGGGTTTGCAGAATTGGGAGTCATGTGACTAGCGGGGTCTAACACTGACAAAATCGTGCCCATAATCGCGCCGATCCCAACTCCCACAATCAGCAAGCGCATGGTATACAACAAAGTTCTGGCCATTGGCTTTAAACGTGTCTTACGCGATCGCCTGGTGTTTCTTGAAGACCCATGCCGCTCGACTCGCACTGTCTTCAACTTTACAGTACCAGATTGTACTTGAGGAGGCGCTACCTTTGTTTTGGGAATTGGTTTTACCGCAGCTGGCATTACTAGCCCTGTTTTTGGCCTGGATACCCTAGCAGCCATTGCGGAGGAGGGATTGTCAGTCTTTGTTACATATGTAATCTGGGGTTCTTTAGCGACACCACGCTTTTGATTAGGTACTTTGACTTTCTTAGCTTCCACTTTTTGAACTTTACGTGGACGCTGGCGGCGGTTTTCGGGTTGACGCCGTGAGAAAGCTCTTAGTTTGTCACTTGATTCTGACACCGCTACTCCTTGTGACCCACTCTATGGTTTTCCTGCTGACTCCCGACCCAAAACTCACTCCTCAAGTACTTTTATACTTTAATATTGAATTCACTTTTTGCCAGTAAGTAGCATTTTTGTGTTTAGTTTAAGCTATATTATCTATTTTGGGGAGATGAATGGGTACATATTAGCCTAAGTTGCTCTCTTTGATGAGGGGCAAAGGCAGGAGGGTACAAATAACTAATGACTCTTAGATATTTGACAACTGACCACTGACCACTGACTATTCACGATAATTTGTAATTGCCCATTCTATCTGCCGCAAAATCCCTCGCAACATCGCTACCTCAGTTGTTTGCAGGTGTGTACGATTATATAACTGACGAAATTTTTCCATGCGGCTAGTTGCAGTATGGGGATAAAGATAACCAATCTTTAACAGTAAAGATTCTAATTGTTGATAATAGGCTTCCAGCAAATCCCAAGGTGCGAGTTCCGGGGTTGATGGTGATTGAGTTGCTGGTGGCGCTGTACATTGTGCCAATTCATAACAGCAGATAGCCACCGCCGTAGCTAAATTCAAGGATTGATAACTTTCATGGGTGGGAATCTGCACAAACCGCTGCGCATAGTTTAATTCTTCATTGCTTAATCCTCGGTCTTCCCTACCAAAAATTAAAGCTACTGGTTGTTCTGGTTCTTCTAGTAACCAAGGTAAGGCGGTGCGGGGGTTTTCTAAAGGTGTTTCCCAACTGCTAACCCTACCGCTGGTGGCTATTACCCTGACACATCCTTGCAAGGCTTGGGGTAATGTCTGCACCACGATCGCCGATTCGAGAATTTCCTTAGCATGAACCGCCATTTTCATTGCGTCCGGCGAGTTGCGATCGCATTGGGGATTGACTATGACTAGCTGATTGAGTCCAAAATTTTTCATCGCCCGCGCGATCGCCCCCAGGTTTAATGGGCCTGCTGGCTCCACCAACACAATTTTTAACCCAGCTAATCCCATTTCTTACCTCCCACTATCCTACCTGAATATATTTGCCGAATAATTCAGAATTCTACGCATTTTTCCACAGATAGCGATCGCCAATAATTCAGCATGAACAGAAAAGTTAAGCTATTCTGCTTTTAAGTTGCACAATCCATCGTCAGGGCTGTCAACGGTCAACGGTCAACAGTCAACAGCCCTTATTAGTATTTATGCAATTTAGAACTCATGACCCATTACGGGTTGAATTTGGTGAAGAGGATAAAATTTCCATCGATTTAGGGGCAGAGCAACTTGTAGGAGCAGAAAAAGCTGAACAAAAAATAGCTGTAGAAATCAAAAGTTTTTTAAGTGATTCAGCTATTTTTGATTTTCATCTAGCTTTGGGACAATTTTTGAATTATCGTCTAGTTTTAGAAGACACAGAACCAGAACGTCTTCTATATTTAGCTGTTCCGCTTCAAGCCTATGAATCTTTTTTTAATCGAGATTTACCCAAAGCTTCCATTAAGAAATACCAAGTTAAATTAATAATTTATGATTCAATGAATGAGGTAATAGTCAAATGGATAAATTAACGAAGTATCGCCAATATATTCAGCAGTTATTGACAGAAGAATCTCAAGGAAAAACCATTGGTGGAGACATTGAATCACAAACAGTCTTTGATTTAGCCAACGATCGTTATTTATTAATTGACTTGGGATGGAATGGACATCGACGAATTTACAACTGTGTGCTTCATTTGGAAATTAGATCAGGTAAGATTTGGATTCAACGCAATCAAACAGATACACCAATTGCCGATAAACTAAGAGTAAAGGGTGCTGAGAAAGACGATATTATTCTGGGGCTTCAGCCTCCCTATGTTCGAGAATACACTGGATTTGGCGTTAGTTAAGACCATTGAATTAAGATTCTGACTCCAAAGCGCACCTCAAGCAGTACAATGTGCGGGGGTTTGATTAACAATGCTATGCTACGTCCCGCGCCAATGAGAAGATCCAGAAAATTTCGGTTGCTTAAGGCACTTAAGAACTTCGTAATTTTACTATTAGTGTTGGGACTGTTATTAGTAGGATGTGTTACTTATAATGTGCGTCAATCCTTTCCTGTAGAAAATGGAGCGATCGCTCTTTCGGGATTGAAGGCTGAGGTAAGCGTTCAGCGCGATCAATGGGGTGTTCCCCACATTTACGCCGCCAATTCCCACGATCTATTTATGGCGCAAGGATACATCCACGCCCAAGACCGGTTTTGGCAAATGGACTTTTGGCGACACATCGGTTCTGGGCGACTCTCCGAAATGTTTGGTTCCTCCCAAATCACCACAGACAAGTATCTGCGAACAATGGGTTGGGCTAGGGTGGCGCAGCAAGAAATCGCACAAGTTAATGCTCAGATGAAGGGATATCTGGAAGCCTACGCTGATGGAGTAAATGCTTATCTAGCAGAGCATCAAGGCAGTAAACTCAGTCTAGAATATGCGGTGTTGAAATTGCTCAATCCTGGGTATAAACCAGAACCTTGGCAAATGCTGCACTCCCTAACTTGGGGTAAGGTGATGGCTTATGATTTGGGGAGAAACTTTGAGCGGGAAATTGAACGTACCATTTTACTGAAAACCTTAAATCTGGCTCAGGTAGAAGAACTTTTCCCGCCATACCCCCAAGACTTACCAGTAATTTTACCAGACCTGCAACAAAGAAAAACCGGAGAGGACGACGATTTTGACGAGACAGAATTGATTGCTTCTAGTATTGTGGAAGCAAAATCAGCAATTACCCCAGCTTTGGAGTCAATTACCAAGCCCATGCTAGCTTTAGAGGAATTAATCGGTTCTAGGGGAATTGGGATTGGCTCGAATAACTGGGTAATATCGGGGAAGCGCACGAGTACAGGTAAGCCAATCTTAGCGAATGATCCGCATTTAGCAGTACAATTACCTTCGATTTGGTATGAAGTGGGATTGCACTGTATACCCAAGAGTGCAGAATGTCCCTACAATGTGACCGGCTTTTCCTTCGCGGGGATGCTAGGAGTAATTATCGGTCATAGCGATCGCATTGCTTGGGGTGTGACCAATGTGGAACCAGATGTCATGGATTTATACATTGAGAAAATTAACCCAGACAACCCCAACCAATATGAGGTTAATGGTAAATGGGTGGATATGCAACTAGTCCAAGAGACGATTCAAGTTGCTCTAAATCAGCCGATTGTGCAAACAGTGCGCTACACCAGACATGGCCCCATTCTCTCGGATGTCTCACCTAAGTTACAACAGTTAAGTGCAAATCAGGGGGTAGAAATCCCGCCACAATACGCTGTGGCTTTGCGCTGGACTGCCTTAGAACCGGCTACTTTAGGATATGCTATTCCTTTACTGAATCGTGCCCAAAATTGGGAAGAATTTCGCACGGCGGCGAAAAACTTTGATGTCCCTGCCCAAAACCTAGTTTATGCTGACGTTGATGGCAATATTGGCTACCAAATGCCAGGTAAATTACCCATCCGCGCCAAAGGAAATGGGCGCTATCCGGTTCCTGGTTGGACAGATGAATATGAGTGGCTAGGCTATATTGACTTTGAGCAGCTACCCAAAAGTTTTAACCCACCCCAAGGTTACATTGTTACCGCTAACAATTTAGTCCAAAATAAATATCCTTATTTAATTACCACCGACTGGGTTTATGGCTACCGCGCACAGCGGATTGTCGAGATGATTGCCCAGGCAGATCAACTTTTATCCCTGCTGGATGTAGAGTTGATCCAGGGCGATAACCGCAATTTAAATGCCAAAACTCTCGTACCATTATTAAAAGCTATCTCCCTGGATACCCTACAGCTGGAAGCTGCAAGACAATTACTCATCAATTGGAATATGCAGCTAGAAATGTCATCGCCTGCGGCGGCTTTGTTTGAGGTATTCTGGAAACACTTACTCGCAGATACCTTCCACGATCAGTTACCTCAAGAGTATTTTCCCGATGGAGGCGATCGCTGGTATGAAGTTATGAAAAATCTGGTGAAACAGCCAAATAGTAGCTGGTGGGATAACCGCAACACCCCAACCCTAGAGAACCGTGACACAATTGTGCGTCAGGCTTTTACGGAAGCTGTAAATGAACTCGAACAAATTCAAGGTAAAGATCCAAACTCCTGGAACTGGGGTAAGTTACATACCGTTACATTTCGTAACGCTACTTTAGGTAAATCTGGAGTTGCACCTATGGAAGCTTTATTTAATCGGGGTAATTTTGCTACTGGAGGGAATGGGGAAACCGTCAACGCAAATCGCTGGAAAGCCAACCAATCTTTTGAGGTGACAGATATTCCTTCCCTACGGATGATTGTAGATTTGAATAATCTGGATAAATCGGTAGCAATTCATACCCCAGGACAATCAGGTCATGCCTTCCATAAGCATTACACAGATATGGTTGATTATTGGCGCAAAATTGAATATCACCCCATGCTTTGGGAGAAAGAAATTGTGAATACTAACACAGCTGCAACACTTAAGTTAATTCCCAAATTGGCAAGTTGACAAGGAGACATTGGGTATTAAGAGTTAAATATTTATCTGACTAAGCTGCAATCTTCTTGACATCAAATTTTTAAATGGCATCTACCAATAGATAGATTCTTGTAATTTTGAGATTGAAAAAAATAAATTATATAGCTTTAATCGCAAACTTAATCAGCAGTTGATATTGCTTGCTGTGGTTAAAGAAAACCATTGCTTACCTTCGGTTTATACGGATGTAGTCATCGGATTTTTTACCTGATAATTCATATTATGTAGCTGTCTAATTTTTCTAGTTTGGTATCTATTATGCCTGAGTATCCCTCCAATATTGATATGCTATGAGTGACTATTCTCCGATTAATAATTACTGTTTGCAAAATAATCTCTATAGTTTGTTTTTGGAACACCTACCAATTGCGGCTGCGATGTTAGATTGCGAAATGAAGTATTTACTCACCAGCCAACGATGGTTGAGTGAGCTAGGCTTGGAGGGACAAGAGATTATTGGGCGATCGCACAAAGATGTATTTCGGCACTTCAGTGAATCATTGACACAGGCATATCAGCACTGTGTGATGGCAGCTGTGGGATTGTGTATAGAGGAGGAATTTCAGCAGACTCATGGTTTAACAGGCTGGCGACAATGGACGTTTCAACCTTGGTACAGCTGCACGGGAGTTGTCAACGGGGTGATGCTATTAATTGAAGATGTCACAAATCGTAAACAGGCAGAACTGTTACTACGTCAGGAACATAAAAAAGCTGAAGAAGCTATGTTTCGTCTAGCAGCAATTGTCGAGTCCTCGGATGATGCGATTATGAGCAAAACCTTGGATAGTGTGATTGTCAGCTGGAATCGTGGCGCACAAAGACTGTTTGGTTACACAGCACAAGAAATGATCGCTCAATCTGTAACAATGTTGATTCCTGGCGATCGCATCGATGAGGAATCCCAAATTATCGAGAAACTCAGGCGCGGAGAACGGGTTGATCACTTTGAAACAGTGCGTCAAAGCAAGGATGGAACCTTGATTGATATTTCGCTAACCATTTCTCCAGTTAAAGATTTCACAGGTAAAATCATTGGTGCTTCCACAATTGCTCGCGATATCAGTGTTCGCAAACAAGCCGAAGCAGCTTTGCGACACTCCGAAGCCCAATTACGGCAGAAAGCAGCCGATCTGGAAACTACCTTACTGGAACTGAAACGAACCCAAGCTCAGCTAGTGCAGAATGAGAAAATGTCTAGTTTGGGTCAATTAGTGGCTGGGGTAGCCCATGAAATCAATAACCCCGTTAACTTTATTTATGCTAACTTAAATCCTGCCAAAGACTACATTCAAGATTTGCTAGGACTACTGCAATTATATCAACAGCATTACCCCAACCCAGAAACGGAAATCCACAACAAAAGCCAGCAAATCGATCTAGATTTCCTTGTGATAGATTTGCCCAAGTTACTCTATTCAATGGAAGTTGGTGCAGAAAGAATTAAAAATATTGTACTTTCTTTACGGAATTTCTCCCGTAAGGATGAAGCCGAAATGAAATCTGTCAATATCCATGAAGGGATTGATAGTACGTTGATGATTTTACAGAATCGCCTGAAAGCCAAGCAAGATTATCCGGAAATCCAAGTGATTAAAAACTATGGTAACCTGCCATTAGTTGAGTGCTATGCCGGACAACTCAACCAAGTATTTATGAACATTATTAACAATGCAATCGATGCCCTGGAAGAACGAGACCAATGGCGCACATTTGCGGAGATTAAACAACAGCCTAGCCAAATTCAGATTTGTACAGAGATAGTAAATTCAGACCACATACAGATCCGGATTTCGGATAACGGCTATGGTATTCCAGAATCTGTGCAAAAGCGATTGTGTGAACCATTTTTTACGACTAAGCCAGTTGGTAAAGGGACAGGATTAGGAATGTCGATTAGCTACCAGATTGTGACCGAAAAGCATGGCGGCTCATTACAGTGCTATTCTATACCTGGTCAGGGAGCCGAGTTTGCGATCAAAATTCCGATTCGGCAGTCTCAGCAGCTAGCTAATAAAATAGAAAAAACCTATTTTAATTAAGTTAAAAAACTTAAAAATGAGTGCGATCGCATCTTTTAAAGACCTTAATCGTTCAACTTAATTTGGGTTTAATACATTAAGATAAATTAGGGTATTAGTATCAATTAATTGCCTGAGCGATCGCAGTTATTATAAATTTCATAATTCTTCTAACTTCATAAATGATTCCTCTCAATTCTGTAAGTTAATTATCAGTTTTTTGAATTAGTGTAACTTTAGTCTCTTACCAAGATAAAATATTATATTTTCTGATATCGCATTCCTGGTAATTGGGAAACCAAACCCATTAATTCTAACTGTAATAAAGCGCTGGAAACTGAGCCTGTATTCAAGTTAGTTTTTTGCACAATAAAATCAAAGGGTAAAGCATCACACCCTAGAGTATCTATTACCTGTTGCAATTCTGGTGATAAATTGGTTAAAGGCAACTGCTGCGGTGCTGAGGATTCTGCAACTACATCCAATTGTGGTATTGCTCCCAGCATTTTTAAGAGTTCGTCTAATTCTTTGAGAATCATCGAAGCTCCTTGACTAATTAATTTTAAACACCCTTGGGATGGCAAGTCGTCTAATCTTCCAGGTAATGCATAGACATCTCTACCAAAATCATTGGCGTAGGTGGCTGTAATTAAAGCGCCGGATTTTAAAGGCGCTTCTATCACTAAAATGGCGCGGCTTAAACCTGCAATGATGCGATTGCGGCGCGGAAAGTGGGTGCGATCGGGTGGAGTTTTGGCGGGATATTCACTGACTACTAATCCCGCAGTCAAAATTTGTTTGTACAAATCCCGATTTTTGGGTGGATAGATGATATCTACACCCGTACCTAAAACTGCGATCGTCCGTCCACCTGCTTTCATTGTGGCTGAGTGGCTTTCGGTATCAATTCCCTCAGCCATCCCAGAAACAACTGTGAAACCGTTTTTTGCTAAAGCTGTACTAATCTGGCGAGTCCAACGGATGCCATAATCTGAGGGTTGACGAGTCCCGACAATCCCAACTAAGGGTTTATGTCCGAGATTTTCTTGGAGTTCTACTTCCCCGCGATAGTACAAAATCGCAGGTGGACTGGGTGTTTCTAATAGTAACCGGGGATAATCTGCATCTGCTGGTGTCCAAAAATGGGGGTTTTCTTGTTGGTGCTTGATCAGTAGTTGTTCTGGATGGAGACGCGATCGCTGTTTGACTACTTTTTCTAATGTCTGCGAACCAAAACCCTCTACCTGTGCTAATTCCAACCCAGTCGCTTTCCAAGCTGTTGCCAGTGTGCCAAAATGCTGTTGCAAGCGCCGTAGCAATACTGGGCCAATCCCAGAAATTTGCGACCAAGCTAACCAATACGCGCGTTCTTCTCCCACTTTTCCATCCTCACACCACCTTGATTGAGTATTCCCAAATTTGCTTGATCTGTTCATGCACTACTAAGTAAGTAGGCGCGATTTAACCGAACTGTGTCAAGTTTTGTCGGGGGAAAGGGGTAAAGGGTAAAGGGGAAGAGAAATCTGTGAGATTAAATATCGGGAAACAATTATTTTTCCATTCCCCCTTACCCTCAATGCAAAGGTTCGACCTTCCTTAGCGTTTTACAACACTTATGAGAAAATTGATACTCTAGTAAGCTATTATGCTTTTAAGTTGCACAATCCATCGTGAGGGCTGTTGACAGTTGACCTTTGACAGTCAACAGTTAACAGCCCTTATTAGTAGTTATGCTTTTTTAGCGCGCATTAGCTTAGAATTACTGCGGAAAATTCGTTGTAATTAGGTAGCTATGGAAAAATTCAATTAGATAGCCAGAGACCAAATCCGGTCGCAGAGGTATAGCTACAACAACATATTTTCATCTAGCCAATCGATGAGATTTTGGAGTATTATTGCATAGGAATTAATCTGGAATATGTAATTAATTGAATTCAAAATTGTTATTTTTTTTATTTATCTGCTTGTCAAAATTTACAGTAATTTATGTCATTTTGAAAAAGTTTTTTAGTATTTATTAGTAAGTAAGATGCGTTTGTCCTCATAAGCCAACTGACGTAAGGGAATTTCAATCACAAACTCTGCCCCATGTCCCTCCTCTGAATGACAGTAAAGCCGTCCACAATGCCGATTAACAACCACTTGATGACTAATTGATAAGCCTAATCCAGTTCCTCTGCCCACAGGTTTCGTAGTAAAAAACGGATCGAACAGCTTGGAGCAAATGGCTGGCGAAATTCCTGGACCATTATCCGAAATTCTAATACAAACCCAATTGTCGTCAAATACCTCAGTCCGAATCCGAATGTAACTTGGATTTAATAGAGTTTCTGCCTGTGTTCGTTTTTCATTAAAGTCATCTAAAGCATCGATCGCATTAGAAAGAATGTTCATAAAAACTTGATTTAGTTGCCCAGCGTAGCACTCTACTGTTGGCAACAACCCATACTCTCGAATCACTTGAATTTCCACATGGTTAGATCGTCCTCTCAGCCGATTTCGCAGAATCATCAACGTGCTGTCAATTCCTTCATGAAGATCGATTTCCTTACATTCAGCTTCATCAAGGCGGGAAAAAATTCGCAGCGATTTCACAATGTCGCTGATTCGTTCAGATCCCACCTGCATCGAGTTCAGAACTTTAGTAATATCTATTTTGAGAAAGTTCAAATCAATGTCTTCGATCAAGCTCTGAATCCCCTCACTGGACTGGGGATACTCTTCCTGATAAGCCTCCACCAGTGTTAGTAAGTTTTCAACATACTCATGAACGTAGGTTAAATTCCCGTGAATGAAATTTGCCGGGTTGTTTATTTCATGGGCGACACCGGCTACGAGTTGTCCTAAGCTCGACATTTTCTCGGTCTGTACGAGCTGCGCTTGAGTTGACTGCAAATCCTTGAGTGCGTGTTCAAGTTCTCGAGCCTGAGTCTTTGCGGTTTGAGCCAGTTGCGCTTGAGAGGCTAAAGCTTGCTCAAGCTGTACTTGCTTGTGGGTCAGTTCCGTCGTTAGCCTTTGAGTATCTGCTAGAGCCGTACTCCTCACTTGCAGAAGCACTAAAAAATCACAGATTGAATCATGAATGGGAAAATCCTTGAACTTGACTCCCAAGGGAGCTAAATCGCTGACATCGGTGACCCAAATCGAACAGAGAAAAAAGATGACATCTTGAGTGTCGTCATAGCTCATCTGCCCCTTAAGTTGTAAATCATGGTGTAGAAATTCTAACAAGAAGACGGAGCGCGATCGCTTCTGAAATATCTCAAAATCGACCGCAACACTAGGACGCATTACACGCAAATGATCGTTAAGGCGATCGCCGACTAACAGCTTGGGGCAAACTCGTTGCAAAACTTCTCCCACCTGTAAAATTTCCAAATTGCGATTAAACACAATGTGAAATGGAAAAGCCTCAGCGAATAGCTGGGGACTAAGGTAAAATTTAGCACCTTCTTTAGACAGATCTGTTGGCTTGGTAGTTAACGGCGAACTCGTCATGGTCATGACCTTCTTCTCGACTTTGAATCTGTGTTACTTCAACCTTGGTATCAAAGCGCTTCCCCAAACCCTCTAAAAGGCCAAATACCATTGGGGCTAATCCTTCGCGGGAAGAATAGTAGTGTAAATGCAAGGAGTTTTCTTCAGCTTCGGCACACTCAAACGAAGGGGGTTGAAGTTTTGGAAACACAATTCCAACACGAGCATGTAAATTATCTAAATTTTCGAGGAACTCCGGCAGGCTTTCTCCGCACATATCAATGATTTCGCTGAAACCTTCTGCCGCCGTGTAGCGTACCCAGTGTTCTCCAAACGCTTTCATGACTTCCGCATCGGATAATCCTAAAATCTCACTTGCAGCTAGGATTAATCGGTAAGTTACATTGTCGTGATAGCTTTTGATGTTGACAAACTGCTCTTCTACCTCGGCTTTGTGCCGCACTTCTAGCCAAATTTCTGGGCCAAACTTGCTGCAAATCATATCTTGGATTGCTTTGTTGATTAATCCATACATACTGTTACTAATTTCCTTAATGGTGTCTGACGAATTACGAATTGATATAAACTCTTAACCTGAAGCGGCGGGAAAACACACATTGCTTTTTGCCGCATAGATAGCTTGCTCAATTCCATCCCACAAGGTATGGCGCGATCGCAGTGCTTGTTCAGTCATCCGCTGAGCTTCTTCCCACTTCTTGACATCGTTCTCACAAAGATTGATCAGCAATTTCTTACCCATAGGTGCATGGCTTTCTTCATCTAAATGCATATGGCGCTCAAGATAGAGACGAAAAGCATGACAGCGAACGCCTTTTGCCTGTTCGACTTGCTCCAATAAGCGGCTGAACATTTTGGGAATGATGTCCTCACGACCAAAAAGCAACGTTGCAGCAACTTCATGAGTTGAACCCTGAACACTGCTTAAAGTGTTCAGCACAAATTGTTTAGTTGTTGCAGGAATGGGAAGGGATATTAGCGCTTGCTCAGCTATATCACCTTGATGTAGACATTCAAGGAAAGCTTGCATAGGCCGACAATTTGCGCCAACTTCCTCCATAGCTAATAGATAAAGCTCAAAATGACTGATGTAGTAACCCGGTTTAACTTCATCGGTTTCTTCGGATAAAACAATTTCGTTGATAAATCTGGCAGAACTTGCAACTTTGGCAGGTATCCACGGTATATCTACACAAGTTAACCGTCGCTGAAGCGTTTTCACCAAGGTCATGAAGTCCCAAACAGCGAAGATGTGGGATTCCATAAAGACTCTCAGGGCGACAAGATCATTGACCTGAGTATAAACAGGGTGTGAGAGCAAAGCTGTCCGGAGAAAGTTGGTGTTCTGAACCAAAGCCGTGTAATTATCGCTCGTCTGGTTATTAAAATCGCTGTAGGAAGCAATACCCTCAACTTGCTTGGAGATCAACGTATCTTGGCTTTCTAAACTAGTCGCTTTCAGTAAATGAGACATGAGTAGAGCAAATAGAAACGCTATTTGTTTCTATTTTGTTCGTTCCCAACCCTTAACTGTCTCAGTTGATTTATGGATTTTTCTGTAAGTTTTATATGTTTTTTATAAGCATAAAAGTTGATACACTTAGGTAAATTACAGCAGATTGCCTGTAAATGAGGTACACTTCAGTAGTGCAGGAAAGAGTACAATCAAAGCTGATACCATCGACTTGCGAGAACAAATACTAAAGGCTGATTCTCAAGGTGATATCCCAATCAGAAAGTGGCTCTAAGGTTTGCTGTAGCTAAAAGTTTTGTATAAAAACTAATATACTGAGAATCAGACTCAAGGTCATGTACAACCAAGACAGCAAGGTGGAGCTTTTGAGAGTGGGTTGGATGGATATGAAGCTCAACTAGCTGCAATGTTTGAAAAATACCTACTAGTAGTTCACCACACTAAATACGATGGGCAAAAAACGAACCGCAAAGGCACGAAGTACACGAAGTGAGAAGGAAAGAAGAGAAATTTAAAATTTGATTTCCCCATCAAAATCAATGTGGTGAACCACTAGTAGTCTGTCAATTTTGTTTTGAGGGATTTTTGGTAGTGTGTTCGCGTAGCGTGTCCGTTGGCGCAGCCTCCCGCAGGGAAGGACAAACGTCTCGCTCACGCGGGCTTTTCGGCCCGCACTACAGTCCATAATTTTTATTTTGATAGACCACTAGATACAACTTTAGTTTCCTGTGGTGATGATTTGGCGATAATTACTGCTTTTAAATTCAGCCACAGCTTCTTGTATTGCATAGTCTGGTAGCCATCCTTGCACAACCAAGATTTCTGCTGATTTGATGGGAGAAGTAACGGACAGAATCGTGAAAATCATCTATCCCTGAACCGTTACTGTCCAAATTTATTGGCGTTTGATTAATCTGATTTTGGGAAGTTTTATTTGTTGGCGATTTTTTCGCTTCTCTATTAAACCTGTTGTGAACGCTGTTGTTTCAAATAAGTAAACACAGATTTATCGCCAATATCCGCCGGAATTGCTTGCACTGTCTTACGCAAAGCAAATACTAAAAACAAAATTGCCCAAATTCCCAATAGCACCTGTTCCCCCTGAATTGGTAAAATTCCGACTAAATGACCGAGTAACAACAGTGGTACTGTGAAGGTTAAGATTTGAGTTTCCAGGCGATTAAAGCAAAAAGCTTCTTTGAAATAAATACCTGTGAGCGCAACAAAGGTAAATCCAATTCCGAATAAGCTAAGAGGATGATTGTAAACGTAAACAGCCAAAGGTTCATTGTTAGATAGCGCCAATCCGATGGCTGCAATGCTACCAATCGCCCAAAAAATCTGTAAAAATCGGTGCAGTAATGCCATATATATATGGATGGTCAATAAACTCACACCGAGAGCGAGGGTAAAACAGGCGTATAGCCAAGTTAAGATGGTAAAGTTAATTGGCTGATTGTTGAACAATACTAAAGCGCTACCTATAGCAAAGCTGAGTGCAGCTATCATTAATCCAGCGCGGTAGATAATCACACCAATGCGATCGCTCTGAGTAATTGTAAATTCCCCAAACTGACCTTGATATACTTCTGGGGCTGATAATGTTTGTGTAGTCATAGTAAATCAGTTATGAATCTAGATTGCGAATGAGTCCCTCGTACTTAGTCTAATCACAAATGACTAATGACTAATGACAAATGACCTCTAACCTATCTTGCAAGTTGATTTGCAATTGTGAATGTGCATTACCGCTATTGATCGCAATTTCTACCCAGCCGTGACTCCCAACTAAAGCGATCGCTTCTCCCACTGCTACATCACTATAGGTTTCACACCCTGGTATACTCAATCCACGGACTTGCACGCGCCAGGTTTTGCCTTGGACGTATCTTCCGGGAATGTTACTCACTAAGTTGCCAAAGTGGTCAATATATTGAATACAACCTACTACACCGGTTGTTGTTTCTTGGCATTCACCTATATTTAGTTGAACCAAGGTTGCGGGATCTATTTCTCTTCCTAGTTCTGGGATCGGTACGCCACTAGCCAAATTAGCTCCCACTGGTGCAAATATATCTCTACCATGAAATGTGTTACTGGGTTGGGGGGTGCGCCAATAGTTAAAATTTGTTAACTCAACCGCTGCGATCGCTGGATTTTGACTGAGTACTCCACTAAAGATGCCATTATCTGGCCCTACCAAAAATCCACCAGCAAATTCGACTGCGATCGCTCGGCGCTGGCTTCCCACTCCCGGATCTACCACCGCTACATGCACTGTCCCCGGCGGAAAATAAGCATAAGCATTCATTAAGCAAAACCTAGCAGCAGCAATGTTTTGCGGCGGAATCTGGTGCGTCAAATCGATCACCTTGAGCCGAGAGTTGATTTGCGCGATCGCTCCCTTCATCACCCCCACATAGACATCGCGATCGCCAAAATCGCTCAATAAAGTCAGGATTTTAGCTGGTGGTAATTGTTGCTCCTCAGTCCAGGATGCATCAGAGATTCTTACTTTATCCATTGGTACATTAGACGTATATCTATACACATGCAAAAAAGAATATTTTTCTGTAACAACCGCTACGAAATTTGTGCTATATTAGGAAAACAAGATAAAAAGGTGAAATCTTAAAGAGGTAATCATTATGAATACAAATAGATTACAAGCTGCAAACAGAGCCAGAGATGCCCACAGACAAAACATTCAAAGAGATATAGAACGCCGCTTGCAAGTAGCCAGAACCCAGGGCGACGAAAAGCTAGTTCGTCAATTAGAAGCTGAATTGAGATACTTCGCCTAAATGAAGCTTTTATTGTGCTTAGTTTTGTTGTGCATAAGCCCGCTACGGCGGGTTTTTGTTTGTCAAGAGTCAACTGAAGGCGCTCAGTATGAAGTATGAAATTATCCCACCCGTCACCCTAGCAGTAGATTTTCTACACCTATCGTTGTCGTCGTAGTTGCTACCTGAATAATCCTACTGTATTGCAACCGCCATTGTAGTGCATTAGAAATTGTCAGGTAGCCCATTTCTGGCGGTTGCTGCAAAATTCTTTCTGCAAGTACCTCACGGCCAATTTCATCTAAAGGAAAGTTACGTTCCTCTAAAAATGCTATGACATCTTCTTTGTTACCATGACGACGTAAGATTTCTCTTAACCCGTAGGTTGTTTGGTAATCTCCAGTTTGTTCTCTGGCTACAAAAACGACGTTCTGGAAGTTTAAATTAGCAGTGCGAGAGCTATGTTCATCAATCTTTTCATATGCAAATATCAACAGATGATAGCCCAATCCATATACTTTTTGACTAGCATTCCGAAAGGGACAAGAAGACTGGGGCTGTCGAATTGATGTTACTTTCAAATCAACTTCTAATTCAGGAAAATCAATTCCCAAAGCAGCACTACCAATCGTGTATTCGTAATTTATCGATAAATATTGATTAAAAGTAAATTCAACGTATGTCCCTACAGCTTTACCATCTGTAACCCCGTATAGATTCGGAATTTGTGTGGCACTAATTACAGTACAAAAATCCCGTGCAGCAGTTTTGAGGGAAGATAAGGTGAGAGGTTGCATTTTTTAAATAGCCAAACTTAATTGCTGCCAATTAGGTTTACACAATTCAAAATTTCTTTGACCAATTCTTTTACATACCCACTCTACACAAGCTGGTACAATGGCATTTCCAAATAATGTGTATTGATCGTAAATTCTGGCAACTTGACACCAAGTATCAGGAAAACCCATAAGTCGGGCATATTCAATATTAGTTAAACGTCGAAATTTATCACCTACTTGGTAGCGTTCATAATGCCTAGATGTTGAAGCAGTCAGTGTTGATGCAATACCATTAATTCCAAAAATAGTATAACCAAGTCTCGCCCCTCCATCTTGGTTGTACAAAATTTCAACTCCATTACAATAGCGATTGACAGGCTTACTTTGCTTAATCCGCTCCAGCGTCTCGGCAGTAAAATCAAATTGAGTGTCCACTATTGACTCATCTTGAAGAATATCTTGAAGCCTTTTTCTAGGCTGGATATCAGGCAATGATGAAATCTTTTGACTGAACATCTTATGTTTATAGGCAACTCCCCAATTATCATTTTTACTTTTCATAGCCATAATTGGCCACATATATTTTACCAATGGCTCTTCGAGATTTGTCCATAAAATATTGTCATTTTGAGTCAAAAAAACCGATAGCTTTTCTAAATCAAAAGGTGTTATATCTATTGAGCTAATTTTCGTGCCAAAGATAAAAATTCTATCTCGATTTTGGGGTATTCCAAAACTCAATGGATTAATTAGTCGCCATTCAATAAAATAATCCAATTCAGAAAGTGCATTTAAAATTAATCGAAAATGATAGCCATTTTCCATTGTCAAAAGTCTTTTGACATTTTCCAAAAAAAAATATTTTGGTTGCTTCTGGTCTAGTATTTGTATAATTCGCTCAAATAGTGTTCCCCTAAATCTATCTCTCACACCGAGTTTTTTACCAGCAGGACTAAAAGGTTGGCAAGGGAAGCCAGCAGTTAAAATATCGTGACTGGGAATGTCTAATAAAGATATTTCGTTGATATCGCCTAAAACAATAGAGTCTTTACCAAAATTACTTTCATAAACTTTACAACACAGTTGATCGATATCATTTGCCCATACTGTTTGAATGTTTGAATTTGCCATACCCAGGCGAAATCCACCGATACCAGCAAAAAGCTCTAAGGCTTTAAGTTTGTTTGTTGTCATCTACACATTAATTTTGAAACAAATTATAGCTCTTAGCAAAGAGGTCTATTATTAATTTCTTTGCCGTTTCAATTCAGGTAATTGGTGGGCAATGCCCACCTAATTAGACAATTCGCTAGTTCACTAAGTTTTTGGTTTGTAAGTTGAAGCAACGTGCAATTCTTTCAACTGCTTCGCATCCACCCCAGAAGGCGCATCTGTCAACAAGCAACGGGCTTGTTGTGTCTTCGGAAAAGCGATGACATCGCGAATGGATTCTTCTTTCGCTAACAACATCGCTAACCGATCTAAACCGTAGGCGATACCACCATGCGGCGGTGTACCATATTCAAAGGCTTCTAAAAGAAAGCCAAATTTATTCTGGGCTTCTTCGGGGGACAAACCGATGGCTTCAAACACCTGTTCTTGAACATCGCGCTGATAAATCCGCCGACTACCACCGCCAACTTCAAAGCCGTTGAATACTAAATCATAGGCTTGGGCGCGGGCGGTTTTTAAGTCATGTAAATCATCGGGATGGGGTGCAGTAAAGGGGTGGTGTAGCGCTTCTAAGCGTTTTTCATCAGCATTCCACTCGAACATGGGGAAATCGGTAATCCAGAGCAAGTTAATTTTTTCTGGATCGATTAAGCCAAATTCTTTAGCAGCAAATTGCCGTAATCTATCTAAAGTTTTATTAACTGTGGCGGTATCACCAGCCCCAAATAGCAGCAAATGTCCGGCTTTTGCACCTGTACGGCGTAAAATTTCCGCTTTTTGTTCAGGGCTGAGGTTGTCTTTAATTGCGCCAATGGTGTCAATTTCACCCTCTTCGCGAACGCGGATGTAAGCTAAACCTTTAGCGCCTGCTTCACTCGCTTCTTTGAAAATATCACCGCCTGTTTTGATGCGGACATTGGAAATAGCATCGTTACCATTGGGAATGGGTAAGATTTTGACGATACCACCATTGGCGATCGCATCTCGAAAAACTTTAAACCCAGAATCTTTTAAGATATCAGAAACATCAACTAGTTCCAAACCATAACGAGTATCTGGTTTATCACTACCGTAGCGTTCCATCGCTTCTTTATAGGTAAGACGGGGAAAAGGATGATGTAACTCAATTCCTTTAACAGTTTTGAAGATATAAGCAACTAACTTCTCATTGAGTTGGATAATTTCTTCTTGAGACATGAAACTCATTTCCATGTCCAACTGCGTAAATTCCGGTTGTCTGTCGGCGCGTAAGTCTTCATCGCGGAAGCAACGGGCTATCTGATAGTATCTGTCTAGACCGGATACCATCAGCAATTGCTTAAATAATTGCGGTGATTGCGGTAAAGCAAACCACTCACCAGGGTTGACGCGACTGGGAAGGATATAATCCCGCGCCCCTTCTGGGGTGGAACGGGTAAGAATCGGGGTTTCAACTTCAATAAAACCTTCGATGTCTTCCAAATAGCGACGCATGGCTTTGACAACTTGATGACGCAATTGTATATTCTTCGCCATGCGATCGCGTCGCAAATCCAAGTAACGATACTTCAGCCGTAATTCTTCGCGCACATTCTCGGTGTCAGCGCTGGAAACCTGGAATGGTAACTGTTTGCGCACACCATTGAGGATTTCAATTTTATCGGCGTAGATTTCAATTTCGCCGGTAGGTAGGCGAGGATTTAGGGATTCGTCGGGACGTTGTGTCACTCTACCAGTGATTGCCACAACATATTCATTCCGCAGAGCATTAGCTTGCTCATAGGAATCTGGGGTGCGTTGGGGATCGCTGACAATTTGGAGAATGCCAGAGCGATCGCGTAAATCTAAGAATATCACGCCCCCATGATCGCGGCGACGGTCTACCCATCCGTACAAGGTAACAGTTTCTCCAATATGTTCTTTTCGGAGTTCGCCGCAATAGTGAGTTCGCATAGGTGTTAATTTTTTCTTTGGCTCTAGATGGGCAAGTAAATCACAAAGCTTTCCCATTATCTAGCATCAATAGTATCTAATTGAAGACAAGATGGCATAATCTCCGGACAAACGGCTGCGGAGATCGGACAGATGTGTCTTTTGGTAACTATACCTTATCTTCCATCCTGGTAGGCGCATAGCCTCAGGTAAACAGAGTTTTCGGGTGTTACACATCAGTATCCTGGTGCTGATCTATGTTTGCATGAATTTTCTTTACGTTAGTCTGTCCTCGTGTCGGCTGTTGATAGTCTGATTACGCTTTGTGAATCTATGCTTTTGTTTTCCCTACATAGCCCGTCTCTAGGATTGAAAAATTTTCGCGCCAAAATGACCACAAAACTGTAAGCTAAACAGTTAAAGTTTAAATTAACGAATTGAAATATCACTTTCAGATTTTTGACCGCAGATAAATAATACAGCGATCGCGTTAATCAACCACCCATTAGCAGTCAGTTCGATGAACCTCCCCCAGCAACCGAACCTCTCTTAGCAGGGAGGTGATGTTAAGAACAATTACTGGTCAAACTCACGTTAATGACAAACTTAGTATTAATTCTTAATTATTTGTTACATGAATATTTTAGTTTTGGGAAATGCTGAAGATGCACATGCTGCACATATTCAACAATCTTTAACCCAAGCAGGGGTAAGTGCAGATTATGTAGATACTACTTTATTTCCCTCGCAGTTGCAAATGTTTTGGCGACCTGACACTCAAATGGGAGGATTGATACTACCAGGAGAGCGGCGCTTAAATTTTACAGATATTAAAAGTGTATTTTGGCGACAGTTGTCTGGGGTTTATATACCTGAGTTAAAGGATTCCGAGCAAAAAAGAATCGCCATCAATGATTCTATGAGTACATTGCGATCGCTCATGCAAGCTTGTCCATGTCGCTGGGTAAATTCTTGGCAAGCTTACGAATATCATAAAGAGAAACCCTTACAACTCAGAGCAGTTAAACAAATTGGAGTCGAGATTCCCGCCACTCTCATTGGTAACGATCCCCAGGAAATTACAGAGTTTGCGCAGTCTCTAGAAAAAGTTATTTTTAAGCCAGTGTATGGTGGTGCGCATACTCAATTAGTCACAGAGGCGCATTTAGATCCCAAACGATTGAATTTGGCTTTAAAAATTTCTCCTGTCACCCTCCAAGAATATATTCCCGGGACAAATATTCGTACTTATGTGATTGCTGATGCAGTTTACTCTGCGGAAATTCGTAGCCCTGCTTTAGATTTCCGGGAAGATATGGAAGCTGAGTTAATTCCCATCCAAATACCTGAATCAGTACAACAGCAATGTCTAGCCATTACTCAAGCATTAAAGTTAGAGTGGACGGCGATTGATTGGCGGTTAAAACCCACGGGCGAATATATATTTTTAGAAGCAAATCCTAGTCCAATGTTTTTGCACTTTGAAAAACAAACAGGTTATCCCATTACAGACAAATTGCTGAGTTTACTTATGAATTAAGTTAAATCCAATTTATCCTTTATCAAAGACTTTATTAAAGAGTTAGAAAAAAATCTAGCCATTTTGGCTGTCTTTTTTTAATAAGCCAACCAAAATCACTATAACTATATATCAAATTGATTTACTCTAGAAAATAGTTAATTGAATCTAGCTAACAGTAGAGTTTGCAACTAATGATGGCTGGGATTCATTAATGATTTTGAAATTTCCCATTGGCAAGATTTTGTTGGTTAATAGTGGCTTAAATTGAGGAAAGATTTTATGCAACACCCTTTTGCTCTCAACCTTTCTGACTTAGAAATGATCGAATGCGATTTTGAAGAAAACCTTTCAGAAGAGGAAGCTGTCCAAGTCCAAGGTGGAACTGTTTTTACTACCTTGGCTTTAGGTGAAGAAGGTGGAGAAGTAACTACCAAAGCTTTAAATGAAGAAGGCGGAGAAGTAACTACCTTAGCTTTAGGTGAGGAAGGTGGTAGTGGTGGTATCCAGTGTATCTCTGCTCCATGTCCAGGAAGCGAAACTGGCGGTACTCCTAAGCCTCCTGTGACTCGAGCTAAATTTGAAAATGGTGGCGATCATGTTTACACTAAAGCTCGATATGGTTTAGAGGCGGGTGGCTGGTAAATTCCTGAGTAAAAGTCTTAAGGAATATCCAATTTTTTAAATACCCAATATGTAGTGCGAGCGTCTCGGAAGCTGATGTTCATTCATCGAGCAAGATGCTCGTACTACGGAATATGGGTAATTTATTTTTTGTAAGTCTTTGATTGAATCTATTATCTGTAGGAACGTACAGCTGTACGCCCCTACTTTTCTTTATTTGTATTTGAGCGAATCGCTTTATCTAAATCCCGCAGTAATTCTTCTTCCGCGTCCCGTTCTTGCTTGAGTTCGCGAACCATTTCCTGACTGGAGCCAATCAGCAAGCCAGCAACTCCACCAATAATGGCGTATTTTTGAGCCAAATCTTTATACATTGAACTTGTATAGGGGCAAGGAAGTAAATAGGCAATAATAAAACCAATTCCTGCGCCTAAAAATGCAGTCACAATACTAGAGAAAGCGATTAGTTTGGCGTTCATTTGCTTTGCTTTGATAGTTAATACCCCAGGTGGATGATGAGGGTACACTTTCATTGTCACAGTGTATTTCTCAGTGGGATCTTAATCTTTAAATCTTTTAATATCAAAATCTGATAGAAATTCGAGTATTAAAGACTCGTTCACAAGTATCAAAGAGTCACCTACGAGTATCAAAGACTCATTCACGAGTATTAAAGGCTCGCTCACAAGTGTTAAAGGCTTGTAGCAGATTGCTACTTGGTGAAGTACAGATAATTGTAAGGGCACAACATTGTTGTGCCCCTACCTGTATACTTTATTTACCTAAAAAACGCTGTATCTGTTTTCATGGGTGGTTTTTTATCAGGAATCATTCGATGGGCGATCGCCGCCGGTTTGAGTTCCCACCGCAGCCGATTGTGATTGAGCGATCGCTGTTGTTTGTTCTTCGTCCTGTCTATCGGCGGTAGACTTTTTAGTTTGATGGGAAGGTTTGCGCTTTAAGAAGCGTTCTTCCAAATTCTTGATAATCACATACAGCACTGGAACAATCAGCAAACTCAAAACTGTTGCTACCAGTAGCCCCCCAAATAACGCCGTTCCCAACGACCAGCGCGAGGCTGAACCTGCGCCTGAGGCGACAACCAGGGGGAAAAATCCCAGCAATGACGCAGATGAAGTCATGACGATTGGGCGAAATCGTTCTTGGGCTGCTGTCAAGGCTGCTTTGGGAATTGTCATCCCTTGTTCATAGGCTTGGTTAGCAAACTCCACAATCAAAATCGCGTTTTTAGAGGCGAGTCCGATTAACATTACCAACGCTACGTTGGCGTAGACATCGTTCACCAAACCGCGCAACGATAGGGCACTTAACGCACCTAACAACGCTAAAGGTACAGTTAACAAAATAATTGCGGGGTCAACATAACTTTCATACTGCGCAGCTAGGGTGAGAAACACCATAATGATCCCGAAGCCAAAAATTAGAATCCCCAAGTTACCTGCGGATAATTCTTCCCGGGCGGTTCCTGTCCAATCGCTACCAACGCCTGGTATGGCTGCGGCGGTGACTGCTTGCTGCATTGACTGGATCGCTTGTCCGCTACTGTAACCCTGTGCTTCTCTACCTTGGATACTAATAGCACGGAAGCCGTTGTAATGAGAGATGACGGCTGGGCCTGTAATGGGTGTGAGTTTTGCTACTTCACTCAATCGCACCATTTGATTATTTGCCGATCGCACATACAGCTGATTTATATCATTTGGCGATCGCCGATAGTTGCCATCAGCTTGCACATAAACGCGATAGCTCTGCTGTCCCAGAGTAAAATCGTTGACATATTGCGAGCCAATCGCAGCGCCTAAGGTGTTAACAGCTTGCTGAAAATCGACGTTGAGCGCTTCTAAACGATTGCGATCGAAGTCAACTTGAAACTGGGGTGTACTGGCGGTAAACTGCGTAAATACGCCACCACCTAGGGCTGGTTGTTGGTTTGCTTGGGCGATCACCGCTTGGGCATTTGCAAAAAAGTCATCAATTGTCAATCGCCCGTTGGTGCGGTCTTCCAACTGTAACTCAAATCCGCCCAAAGTACTAAAACCTTGAATTGGTGGCGGATTGACTGCGGTGATAATCGCATCTGGGATGGTTTGAAATGCGCCATTAATTCGCCCTAAAATTGCCGAAGCGCTTTGCTCTGTTTTAGTACGTTCCTCCCAAGGTTTCAGCTTGGCAAAGAATACACCGCGATTTGAGCCGCTACCAGCAAAACCAAATCCCGAAGTCGCAAAAACGTTCTCAATTTCTGGTTCTTTTTGCAGAATTTGTTCAAGTTTGGTAATTACTTCATCTGTATAGTTGAGGGCGACTCCATCCGGGCCTTGAATAATGCCTAAGACAATCCCCTGGTCTTCATTGGGGACAAATCCTGTGGGGACATGGGTGAACATAAAATAAGTCCCAGCTAAACCCACAACAAACAATGCTACGACAGCGTAACGCAGGCGAATTAAAAAATTGACGATCGCTAAAAACCGGTCAATAATCCATTGCAAGATTTGATTAAATTTGTTGAAAAACCAGCCCAATGGGCCGCGTTTGGGTTGGGGCGGACGGAGTAAAATCGCCGCCATACTGGGACTGAAGGACAGCGCGTTAAATGTTGAAATGGCGATGGAGAAGGCAATTACTAAGGCGAATTGCTGATACATTTTACCGGTGGAACCGGGGAAAAATGCTACCGGAATAAACACCGCCATCAACACCAGGGATGTTGCAACCACTGCACCAGTCAGTTCCTCCATTGCTTCAAAGGAAGCTTGTAATGGTCTAACTCCCTGTTCAATTTTGCGGGCGATCGCTTCGACAACGATAATGGCATCATCAACTACTAACCCTGTGGCTAAGATTAAGCCAAATAAAGTTAAATTATTGAGTGAAAATTTAAATATGTAAGCAAATGCTAATGCGCCGACTAGGGAAACCGGAATCGCCACAATGGGAATAACAGTGGCGCGCCAGTCTTGGAGAAACAGAAAAATTACCAATACCACCAAAGCGATCGCTTCGGCTAGGGTTTTCACCACTTCTTCCAGGGAAGCTTGCACAAACCCAACGGTATCGTAGACAATTTTGGTTTTTAATCCCGGTGGAAAGTCTTTACTTAGTTCGTCCATCTGCGCTTCAATGTTTTTCGCCACATCCAGCGCATTACTTCCTGGTGACTGATAAATTGCAAGACCAATCGCTGGCTTAGCATTATTTCTCGCATTGCTGGCGTAAGTCTCCGAGCCGAGTTCCGCACGACCCACATCTTTGAGTTTAATTAAATTACCATTACTACCGGCTTTAATCACCAGGTTCTCAAATTGCGATGCATTTTGAAACTGACCATTTACCCGCAGGGGAATTTCATAACTTTGACCTGGGGGTATGGGCGCTTGACCTAAAGTACCGGCTCCAGCGAGAATGTTTTGCGATCGCAATGCTGTTGCTACATCTGCTACGGTTAATTGCCGACTCGCTAAGGCATTGGGATCGAGCCACAGCCGCATTGCATACCGCTTTTCCCCAAAAATTGTCAAATCGCCAACTCCTGGCGTTCGCAGCAGTTGATCTCGTAAATTCAAGTCAATATAGTTACTTATAAATAGCGGATCATACTCATTATTTTCTGCATAAAACGTATAGACTAACAAAATGCTTGTGGAAGCCGTTTGTGCTGTCACTCCAAGTTGTTGCACACTCGTTGGCAAGCGTGGTGTCGCCCTAGCGATGCGATTTTGCACGTTCACCTGGTCGATATTTTTATCAGTTTGTGACCCAAAATATACTGAGATTTGACTACTTCCCGCTGAACTGTTCGAGGTCATGTACTGCATTCCCTCGACACCGTTAATTTGCCGCTCTAACGTTGTTGTGACTGCACTTTCAACAGTGGCGACATCCGCCCCGGTATAATTCGCTGATATTTGAACGCGAATCGGGGCAATATCTGGCAAGTAATTGAGTGGTAGTAGGGGAATACACACGCACCCCACAATCAGAATCACTAAGGTACAAACGGTAGTTAGCACCGGGCGTTTGATAAAGGTATTGGCGATCGACATGATCGAGTGTCCTGGATTTACGATTGGGGTTGAATGGGTGTGCCTTCTCGCAGTTTGAGAATGCCAGAGGTAACAATGGTTTCACCGACTTTGAGTCCATCAAGAACTTGATAATTGGGCCCTTGAAGATCGCCGAGACGCACTAAACGCTGATGCACAATTTGCTGCGGTTTGCCATTGACAGTTGTATTTTCTGTGACAAAGACAAAACTTTGTCCACCAATCCGAGAAATGGCGACGGTAGGAATTAATATTCCTGGTTGTCGATTCCAAATGATCCGCCCTTGAACGTATTGCCCATCGCGCAATCGCCCTTGAGAATTGGCAAAGCGTGCCTTGCTCAAAATCGACTGCTGATTAGAACTGACCGTTGGCGAAATATAGTTAACCGTACCAGTGCCGATGACTTTCTGTGTGGTGGGATCGACTAACTGCACGGGTAAGCCAATTCGCAGTTGCTTCAAGCGATTTGAAGGCACAGAAAGATTCAGATCCAGTGCATCATTTTGGATAATTGTGGTGATTGTTTGTCCAGTGCTGACATAATCGCCAATTTTGACAGGAAATTCACCGACTACGCCAGTAATCGGTGATACCACTCGTTTCTGATTTACATTGACTTGGGCAGCCGCTGTACCTGCTTGGGCTGCGCGGATATTGGCTTGGGCTTGCCGAATCCCGGCATTAGCGGCTGTAACTTCTTTATCTGCGGCTTGTAAATCCGCGATCGCCGCTTGGACATTATTCCTGGCAACATCTAACTCTTGTTTTGCCTGGGCTCCTTCACTCACTAATTGTTGGGTGCGGTTAAATTGGGTTTGTTGAAGCTGAAGATTTGCAGCCACCTTAGTACGCTGCGCCTGGGCTTGTTGTAGCTGTGCTTGAGCCGTTTTTAACCCTGCTTGTGCGGCACTGGACTGTGCAATGGAACTGGCGACATTTGCCTGAGTCTGATCTAAACTCAAAGATGCGATGGGTGTTCCCTTCTGCACCCGCTGACCACTAGACACGAGAATATTTTCAATTCGCCCCTGAATTTGCGGTTGTAGCGTGACTTTTTGCTGCGCTTCTAAGGCTCCCACAAAATCGGAACTTTCTTCGGTCGTACTAGTGCCAACTTGCTGAACTTGCACCGGTAATGCCGAGTTTTTTGCATTTGCGGCGGGAGCAGTTTGCGTGGGAGCAGTTGAACGCCCTCCAAAACGTGAAAACATAGTCATCCCGCCAATAGCTAAGACGAGACCCAGCCCCAAGCCTACCAACAGCCCCTGCTGTCCTGAAAGCCTTCTGAAAGCGGAATTACTAATTTTAGGAGTTTCCATTGCCTCACCCTTCAACTGCCCAAGCACAATCAACTAGACGTAAGATCGGAACTTACTTATTAGCTAGAGCTGAACAATCAATTATTAGCCAGTCTCAATCACAAATCTTCCAACCTCAGTAGGAAAATTTTCTTCTCAAGGGTGGGACAATCGCTGGTGTTCAATCCACTGTAAAACTCGATTCCATGCCCACCAAGGGTCTGGATCTTGTGCTTGGCGTTGACCTGCTTTACTATTTAAATAGCCAATATGTCCACCGTAACGGGTGAGTAGTAAATCTATCATCGGATTGCTCTTACTAGCAGATTCTAATTCCGGGATGATAGCTGGGTGAAAAAAAGGGTCATCAGCGGCATATACGATCAAAGTCGGCTTTGAAAGATGAGGCAGTAATGGTAAAGCACTGCTGGCTTGGTAATAAGCTTCTACAGAGGGAAAACCCAATCGCTCAATTACTAATTCCTTGTCAAAATTCCAGATACTGTTTGCCCGTTGAATCGCTTCCGGGTCAAGGCTACCAGGGTGAGCGTCATGTATTCGCCAAGCTAGTTTTTTCAAATTTTTAGTAATTGCTGCCTCGAAATATCTGCCAAAGGGGTCTTTAACTAAATAAGATAGCGATCGCACCGAATCCAAATTCGGACAAATCACCGCACTCCCGCCAATGTCGCTGAATTTTATTCCTAAATCGCGATCGCTGCTAGTTAAATCCATCGCCGCTTTTTGCCCCCACAGCGCCAATTGTCCACCCAAAGAAAACCCCACAAACCAAAATTGCTTTGGACAGCCCATCGATGCAGCGGCGGCGGCTAAGCAGACAAAATCTTCTCCTTCATACAAGCCATCGGATGTCAAAGTCGGCGATAATTCTGCTGTCTTACCGTGGCCGCGCCAATCAAATAACATCACAGCATACCCGGCGGCGTAAGCTTTACGTCCGAAGAGTCTCAAAAACCATTCCCTACCTAACTCTCCTGTAATCCCATAGGTGGCAATAATCGTACCGCGAGCTTTTTCTGGTATTGCCACCCAACAAAAAATTGGCACACCGTGCCCACCATTTACGACTGTTTTATGGTATTTCGGCTCTGGATGTTGAATTGTATTTTGCCAATAACGGCTTCCCCACAAAGCGGTGTATACAGTCATAGCCACACCATTTTTTAGTAAAAAAGCCGGATTGTAGGGGGGGAAACACATCATATAGAGAATGTAGTGTACTCTAAGAAAGATTTCTCAATCTTGTTATCTTAAGCTTTATGTTAGATTTCAATTCTTTTTTATAATCAATACAGAAATCTTTGTATCTACCAAAGGTTCTTATTTATCCTTAATAAGTAGTAATAATTTTTTAAGAATGCCGAGGATTCTTGTCATAGACGATGACCCAGCAATTTCAGAACTCGTTGCCGTCAACTTGGAAATGGCTGGCTACGATGTTAGTCAAGCAGAAGACGGGATCAAAGGTCAGGCTTTAGCTCTCCAGCTACAACCAGACTTGATTATGCTGGACTTAATGTTGCCCAGGGTTGATGGCTTTACCGTTTGTCAGCGCCTGCGTCGGGATGAGCGGACATCTGAGATTCCCGTGTTAATGTTGACGGCTTTAAGCCAAACTCAAGATAAAGTGGAAGGCTTCAACGCCGGAGCCGACGACTATCTTACCAAACCCTTTGAAGTTGAAGAAATGCTGGCACGAGTGCGCGCACTGTTGCGGCGCACAGACCGTATTCCTCAAGCAGCAAAGCACAGTGAGATTCTCAATTATGGCCCACTGACCCTTGTTCCCGAAAGATTTGAGGCCATCTGGTTTCATGAGACCGTAAAACTGACTCACTTGGAATTTGAGTTACTTCATTGCTTACTCCAGCGCCACGGACAGACAGTTTCTCCTAGCGAAATCCTCCGGGAAGTTTGGGGCTACGACCCAGATGACGACATTGAAACCATTCGAGTACATATTCGCCACCTCAGAACAAAACTCGAACCAGACCCCCGCCATCCCCGCTATATCAAAACAGTATACGGTGCTGGATATTGTCTGGAGTTACCAAGCGTCCCTCCATCTGCTGAAGGAGCTTCAACATCAGTTGTGGAATAAAATCAGGATAAGTTCTTTTACCTGAGCCATAAATTGGCACTCTGTTCTGTCAAAGTTAGTGAGTGCCAATAGGATACTGTGTCTGAAATTGGTATCAAATTAGCAAATACTGCTTGTAGTTCAGCTCTTCATTTGCTCAAACCCAACCATAACTCCTAGCCAGTATTTCACCATTTTCAGGCGCTGATATCTTTTGATACTTGTATTTACCTAACTAACGTTATCAACCCTCTTCATCACCATCCCCAGATATAATCTCAAACCCTGATTTACCAAGACTGTTATCTATTAATCAAAGTTTTAGCTTTTTTGTTGGTAATAAAATGCTAAAACTCCAGAGTATGATTTTTATCTGCTAAAAGTGAAAGAAGAGGGTTATTTTTTGATTTTTTCTGAATGAAAGAGGAAGCAAGCGGCGAAATAATTCAAAATTCACGCATTCATGCATTAAGAAATATTATTCATTCTTAGCTTTCTTGCTGAAAATTTGATAGTACAGCCAAGTGCTAGTTTCTTTCACCGGAAAAAGTAGATATGTTAAAGGATTTATCGTCACAACAATATTGCGGAAGTCTCGTTTTGCTAAAAACAGTATGGCACTAGCTACTTGCTGGGCTGACATGACTCCATAAGGATTGAGTTGACTTTTAAACGGCCCTAAAATTAACTTGCGAATTATACAATCCCCATCCAAACGCTTCAGCGTCACAATCTCACCTAAGGCGCGTTTGCTTAGTTCATAAAGGGGACTCAAAGCCGGAGATACTTCAGCCTCAGAAGTGTTTACCCAAATTTCTTTAGTTGCTTTTGATTGTGGCCCTGTCACAGTTGATATAAATATATCCATCAGCCGCAACGTGGAAAAAGTATTGACTTCATAAGAAGAGTTAATTGCCTCTGGTGTCCGGCTAGTATAGACATTGATTCCGTGATTGAGAATCAAAATATCGACTTTCTCTAAACTATTTCTCAAATCCGCTTCATTACCCAATTGCCAAGAAATGACCGCTAGCTTATCTTGCACCTGTAATTTTTCTGGATGAGTAGTTAATGCTACAACCTTAGCATTATGCTTGAGCAGTTCAGCCGCTAATGCTTGCCCTAAAGTACCGGAAGCGCCAGTTAAAGCGATGGTTTTACCCTTCAGGGACAGCCCGGTTCCTAATATGGTATCTACTAAGGGAAATACACCGCTGTAGTAAGCGTTAACATCATCAAAATGATGACGCCAGTGATAAGACCGATTCACCCACCAAGCTGATGGAATAGTTTCTAAGGGCCCAGGAAGATGGGTGTAATCGGTGTCAATTTTCCCTAGGAAATATCTTCGAGACGCACCATATAAGAAGGTAAAAGCATAGGCTACTCCTAACCAAAAACCCATTTGGTTGAGCAACAAAGCAACTATTGTGACGATAACTACCAGTATACTCGACTCGACAATGTCGTTATATAGCTGGGATTCTTGGTAAATTTTTGGGGAAACTATCGATAAATCTCGGCGATATGCCATGTGGTGCTTGTTGTGCCATTTACTCAGCCAAGTAAACTGGTGACACAAGGCGTGATAGCTATCTCTGACTACCTCAGCCAACAGCAGCGAGAATATTCCCCAAAGCGTAAATTGCAAGCAGGTATTGAGCAAATCCCAATTAATTTGGAATTGGCCTTCAATCCCAGCCCAGCCTTTAGTTAAGAAATTCATCGTAATTGTTTTTTACTCGTTGTCTGTAATCATTCTTCATGATCTAATAAGAATGCTTTCAGGTCGAGTTTTCCAGTACAGGAAAATTAAACTGCATTACCTTGACTATTACCAATATTTATGCTATTGCTCGCTTTTGCACATCAGCGAGCGAGACGTTTGTCCTTCGGACACGCTACGCGAACGCACTACAAATTTATTGGGTATTGTCCTCGCGTCTCCGTGTCTTCTTCAAAATTAACGAACAAAACTCACCAAAATACCAAGGATTTTGTCTACAGGAGGAATAGTATACTCCAATAATCCAATGGTAACAGTTTGACCTTCTAGTTTAAGAAATTTCCAGCGATCGCCTGTGGTCACAGTTCCATAAATCACAGCTAGGGTTTGATGGTTCTGTTCGTTAAAACGTTGTACAGCAATCATTTCGGCTACACATTGACCTAATCCACTATTGAGATCTTCACGTTTAGCTTCCACGACAACTACCGCAGGTGCTTCGATAAATAACTGTTCGGGAGAAAGACTGATCAAAAAGTCGCAAACACCACTCAGTCCTAAAACAGGATCTATAGTAAAGTCATTACCCGAAAATAGGCTAATTTTCTGTTGAAGAATTTCTTTTACTTCTAACAGGATCGGACATATAAGCATTTCTGAGCGAGCTTTTTCAGTGTTCAGGGCTAAAGCCAGCGGTAAATATTTTTCTAGAAATGATGCCAAAAATGCACTAGGTTCAATAGACTGAGGATTATTTAAAAAAGTCGGTTGCTCTAATATAGTCAAGTTAAAATCTTGTTTTACACGGCGGAGTGTAAACTCACTATAAGGCATACTTCAATCCTGCTTACTAACTAGGTAGATTCTCAGGATCGATACCAACAGAGCGTAAATACTGTGCTAATTTTTCCGCACGTTCTTCGGCTGTCAAATAGCGATCGCCATTTTCATCATACCAAGACAATAATTCTTGAGGAATACCAGCTACTATACCTTGGTATCGTCCAATTCCTAAACTGATTTCGCTCATCCAGTAGGGTTCACCTATCTGTAATTGATAGTTTCCATTCACCAACTTATACACTTCAAACGGTTGATGTTGGTCACGTCGCCAAAATTCGCGATTGTAAATCACATAATACAACACACCCAGTTTGGCATATATCGCCATTTTCTCATCGTATTCGCCCCCTGGTGTCTGCGATACCATTTCTAGTGTGAGTATGGGTACAATTTCGTTTTCTTCCCAGACTGCATAACTTGTGCGCGATTTACCACCTTTTTTGCGTTCTACGCCTACACTCAAAAACGCATCTGGGACTACAGGTACTCTCGGATTCACCCCTGTGGTGTGATACACAGCCATGTCTACACCAAAGTACCAATCCATCCGCTTGGCCCAAATTGTGTTGAGTAAGAAAAGTAAAACATTGGGCAAAAAATTCTGATCTAGGCTTCGCCAAGCCCTTCGGTCTACGTTATCCACTGGTGTATCGTCACTGCAAGGCAATTCATCAGTACTTGGTAACGCATTTTTGAGATCGGGTGAGGACATAACCGTTGTCTCGCTGGCGTTGAGTTCTTTTATTATAGGTGGCGAAGCAGACGGGGTGAATATAAGACGCGGGGACGCAAAGAAAATTTTCCCCGTGTCCCCGCGTCCCCATATCTCCCTGTCTTAATTAAATCCAATCGCGATAAGCAGAGATTTCATTGACGCTAATTTCAAACGGCCCACCTTTACCAAATGGGGGATAAACGCGGATTTTGGCGTTAGTAGTAAACCGTTCTAATCTGTTGCCCAGTTGGGGAATATTGCTGACTATATGCCAGTAAGAAACTATATCAGGGCAGTCAATAATCAGCATCAAGGTAGTACTATTACTTGTGAGATACCATTGGCATTGAGCTAATAATGCTTGCGTAATGCGATCGCAGGCTTGATAAAAGCATCTGCCAATCGATTGTTCCAGTTCCAGATGCAACATGCCATCCATTTTTGTGATTTCCGTTGGCGGTAAATCATCTGGAGGCAGCAAGGGTAATTTAGACATAATTCCGCACCTCTTGGTTATAGCGCGTCAAACTCTCCAGGTTTTTTTGCAAATCACATGATGAGGGTTTGAGTGCCAGCGTGCCTAGATTTAATTCATCCTGAAATAATTTGATTTTGTCTCGACAGGTTTTGACATCACCAATAATTGAGTTTTCAATTAAATAGTCTTCTTCAAAACAAATATTGGTGCGATCAAATGGTTTATGTCCGGTAGAACTTTTCTGCATGACGACAGCTGCATTTGCTGTCATTTTCTGGCTGAATTTGCGGATGAAAGGCAACGCCTCTGTTACTGCTTCGTCGTATGTCCTGGCAACATAAAAGAAACGAGTCAGTATTAGGTTTTCGGAACCACTAGAATTTAAGGCACGGTATTTAGCAACAGTATTCCGCAATCTGGGCAGAGAAAATGGTGGCCCCCCCATTAAACCAAAGGAATGTTTGGCGGCAAACCCTATACCGTCATCATCTCCACTGGCTACATATACGGGAATTTGTCGTTGCAATGGTTTTGGGTAAACACTCAGGCGATCGCATTGATAAAATTGCCCATTAAATGATACATCTGTTTCATATAAAAGCTTCTCAATCAATGCGATCGCCTCTAGCATCTGGGCACGAGATTCTCCCATTGGTGTGGCAAAATGTTTGTTTTGTTCGGGAAATGGCCCGCCTTTGGCAATCCCAAATAACAATCTGCCATTGCACAAATTATCCAAAGTGGCTATGTCTTCCGCTACCCGAATTGGGTTATAAAACGGCAGTAACACCGCAGCTGTGCCTAGTTGGATCGTTGAAGTTAAGGCTGCTAAATGTGCCATTAACAGCAACATCGATGGGCTAAGATTGGATTCACTAAAATGATGCTCACTCACCCAAGCTTCTTCAAAGCCTAGGCTTTCTGCCTCTTTTACCAATGCAACTTGTTCTAAGATGGCACGGCGGGCATCCTGATGATAATTATCGTAATTGCAGAAAAGTCCTGTTTTCATTTTTGGTTGGCGTTGGCACTTTGTGCCTACCGCAGGTACTCGCTATTTTAAGATGCAGCAACCCAATGTAACTCTAACCATAGGCGCGGATTGTTCTGCTTTAACTTCGACATCGGATCGCGTAGCAATCGCCCTGCATTCATACACACTACCTGAACTAGTCCCATATTATCTGCTATTTCTCTAAGTACCTCTTTTTTGCCTTGTACAAGGGGAAGTATTTCGTCAGAACAATAAATCCCTATATACTGTAATCGTCTAGCAGGCCTTCCCCAAAAACAGGTAATTACCTTCACATAACAATTATCAAGTAATTCTCCAACGCTGGGGTAATAGTGATTGACGACTCTTTTAAATTCTTTGGCTAGGATGTCTTCGGCAATCATAGCAATTGATATTTCTGTAGCGTTCATCACGATATTAATATAACATACATTTGTCATTCAAAGCTGACATTTGGTGCTACTTCTTTGGTAAGAAATATTAAATATTTACCCGGCTATTCAAAATATATAGCTGTTGACTGTTGACTGTTGATGGTTGACTGACTTGAAAGCGTTTTATCGTCAGGGTTTAATCTTAGCTTGATGTCCTAATCTATCTGGCTACAGCTATATAAAAAAGGTGATATTTAATTAAATATCACCTTAAATAAATATTTATATTGAGTCATTGCGCAGTTCTCACAAGCAGTAGGGGCGGGTTCACAGATATGATCACATTATTCACGACTATCTCACTTAACCCGCCCCTACGACCGCTGGAAAAAGAGAAAGCTAAAGAATAAAAGATGTTATAACAAATTCAGGATTAGATGAATTCGTAATTGATAATTCCTAATTATTAGGGTGTCTTATGGCTTAGGTTACAGCATCATCAAGAATTCAATGTGCATCAACTTTAGACATAACACACCCTCAAGATGAATTGTCTTAATTAAATTAAAAATTTAATTGTGACTGCCTTGGAATTACGAATTACGTTAGCGAAGCGGTAGCGAGGAACGAGCGTCATTACGAATTACGAATTACCGAGCATTCCGTTCCGAGACTAAAACTTCTGCGACAAGGTGTGGTAAATCTACGAGGTCAATATATCCATCTGAACCCCGGATCGGTGAAATAAATGTATAATTTGGGTCACAAGCTCCGTTATCATAAACTTGGATAAACCAGCGATCAGGAAATCCGGCTACACCCAATTCTACGATGTACCAACTCTCACCAATTAGACGAGAATTTAAAATTATAAACCACTCTCTGTCGGATTCTGAGATATTCCATTCTGCCATGAGAAACTCTAACGCTATGTTTCCAGCGTCAGTTGCAGTCAATAGCATTCCTACTCCTTAGTTGAAACTTCTGGTTCAGAATTAGATTCAGAATTTGCCGCTTCAGTTTCCGGATATAATCCCAGTTGCTTTGCTAATTCACGCCCGATAAAAAATAAGAATTTGGCACTTTCTTGATTACCTTCATGGGCAAATACAGTCGCTACTTTTAGTACTGCATATACAAAATCAGCATCAATTAATTCTGGATTTGCTTCTAAAACATCTGGCTCTTCACCATTAGGACATTTAAGTAGCTGATCGATTAAATCAAAATACAAACCTTGGCGTTCTTCTGTCATGGTACTTTTGTGAATTTAATGGGAGTGAATTGGCAAATGCTTACTGCTCGATACTTTGCTGCCACAGGCGTTCTAGCATTTCTACTTGTTCTCTAAAAACAGCATTACGATAAACAAGATACCTGTCGTAAACAATAATTCCCAACCCAACACAAATAGGTGTGAGTAAGAAAAACCATTCGAGCATAGTTGCCAGTTGATATTGTTCTACAGCCGTCAAAGTTTGGGTTTTTAGTTGAGGTTGAAAGGTGTTAATACTTGCCTGATTTTTAGAGGAATTTACACCCTCATTCTGGGAAAACAAGAAGTCATTTGCTTTAGTATTATTGTTCAATTCACAAGTTGAGTTCTGTGCTTTTGCTAACTCTATATGACGTTCCCAAACTATGCTAAATACTAATATGGCTGGAGATAGCACAGCTAAGGTAATTACACAGACAGTGAGAACATTTAAAAGCTTGACTTTCATGTTGTTTTTCCCTTCCTAGGTAGTATGCACCCAGTAAGATAAGAACTTTTGTTATTTGGTTACAAAAACAAAACTGATATCTAAAAAGTTATCAGTTAACATTTATCAATTTTCAGTAAGTTTATGCTGAACTAACTACTAAACGAGGCTTGTTTAAGGCAAACATTAAGTTAATATCATAAATATGTTGAAAAACATTAACCTGTTTGTAAATTAGTATTCAATCATACTGAAATAATTTATTTTTGAGGTTAAAGCTGGTGCATTAAAAGCATAAAAGGTAGTTGCTTGTGTTGATAATTAGGGGGTTAAGAAGTCCCCCCTTCATCTCCAGGTTTTATCCTGGGAATGTTGGGGGGTAGAGGGGAATCTCTGCGTAAATCCTATACGATTTATATCAGCCGCTTCCCTCAATAGCAGTTTAGTTGAGTGGGATCATATTTATTAAAGTTATTAAAGTTGTACTCAAAGGCTAGAGCTTTTATTTCATCAGGGATTCAAAAATTTTTTAGGGTATAGGTACTAGTATTTTTAGAGTAATGTCCTAGTATTTAGGATTTAGGGTGCGGGGTCTTTTGTACTCAAGCTTAAAGCCGGACTGACGGATGTTATAGGTTGGTTTTTTGCGAGTTACTTGCTAGCTAAAATTTGTACTCAAGAAATGAGTTTTTCCCTGACATTATCTAAAGTCATGAGAAAAATCAATAATTTTTGCTCAAATACTCAATTTGTTCTTAATAAACTAAAAAATATGGAAATCAAATTTAAAATCAAACAAATATAGCAATCCTATTTCAGTTGTGAAAAATATCGGTTTTGGCTGTTGACTGTTGACTGTTGACTGTCAACGGTTAACAAACCTGTATACACAATTCAAATCATTTAGGAGTTCTATACAACCTGATGGCGAGATTTTTTGCTAAAAACTGCATGGTCAGCAATTCCCGAATATTCAATTCCCAATTAGGGAAGCGATGAATTGGGAATTGAATTAATCTGAATATTTTCTCAATAGCTATCTCACATAGTTACCATTTTGTGGTTTAGTAATAGTACATACCTCATGCACTCACTGAGACTCAACTATTAATAAAATACATCCAAGCTTGCTGTTATAAGTAAAAAATATCTAGGGTTGTACCGGATTTAGAATTTTAGGAGTTAATTAATGCGGATTGCTAAAGATGTAACAGAACTTATTGGAAGAACTCCTTTAGTTGAACTCAATAAGATTCCCCAAGCCGAAGGCGCACAAGCGAGGATAGTTGTCAAACTCGAAGGAATGAACCCAGCGGCTTCAGTTAAAGACCGAATTGGCTTGAGTATGGTACTTTCGGCGGAAGCTGATGGTTTCATCGAGCCAGGAAAAACTATTTTAGTCGAGCCAACTTCAGGCAATACAGGTATTGCTTTAGCGATGGTAGCAGCTGCACGGGGCTATCGTCTGATTTTAACAATGCCGGAAACCATGAGCAACGAAAGACGGGCGATGTTACGGGCTTATGGTGCAACTTTGGAGTTAACACCAGGCCCCGAAGGAATGCGGGGAGCAATTCGTAAAGCTGAAGAAATTGTGGCTAACACTCCCAATGCATATATGTTGCAACAGTTCCGCAATGCAGCTAATCCCAAAATTCACCGAGAAACCACCGCCGAAGAAATTTGGGCGGATACGGATGGGGAAGTGGATATTGTGATTGCTGGGGTAGGTACTGGTGGGACAATTACAGGGATTGCCGAAGTACTCAAACAACGTAAGCCAACTTTTCAGGCGATCGCAGTTGAACCGAGCAATAGTCCTGTATTATCAGGTGGGGAAGCTGGGCCACATAAAATTCAAGGGATTGGCGCTGGCTTTGTTCCTGATGTTCTCAAGCTGGAATTGGTTGACGAGGTGATTCGCGTCAGCGATGAACAGGCGATGGTATTTGGGCGACGGTTGGCGAAGGAAGAAGGTTTGTTATCGGGGATATCCTCCGGTGCGGCTTTATGTGCGGCGCTTCAGGTAGCTAAACGTCCCGAAAATGCCGGAAAGCTCATCGTCATGATTCAGCCTTCCTTTGGCGAACGTTACCTCAGTACGTTGATGTTTCAAGATTTGACTGTGGAACCGGCTGTAGTGCGTTAGGCTACGCTTGAATGGCACTTACTGAGGCTCAGATCCCCAACTTCTTGAAAAAGTCGGGGATCTGAGCCTCAACTTTTGCTTAATTAAGCGACATTCCAGCCTACGGATAATTTATATTTTTTCATATACATTGAATTTTTCTCACCGACTTACTTAGAAGCTAAAATAACCTTTAAGGCACAGTAAGGAGCAAACAGGGTATTTACGCTTATTTTTAAGATAATTCGTCTAGATTAGCAGGTTTATCACTCGTGAAGCTAGTTTGCGAATCACAAATGCTAGTTTGTGAATCACAAATGCTAGTTTAAAAGTCGCAAATGCTAGTTTAAAAGTCACAAATGCTAGTTTGAAAGTCGTAAATGCTAGTTTGAAAGTCGTAAATGCTAGTTTGAAAGTCGCAAATGCTAGTTTGAAAGTCGCAAATGCTAGTTTAAAAGTCGCAAATGCTAGTTTAAAAGTCGCAAATGCTAGTTTACAAGTCGCAAATGCTATACCAATTAAAAAAATGCGATCGTTCCGCCACACTCTAAAAGGAAAAAAGAACAAGCGTAAAGGGAAAAAGGACTAAAGCATAAAGGGCTACTGAAGAATCCTCCCGAACGCGCAGACAACACGAAAACTAATAAAGTCAAGAATGTCGAGGTCTCGCTCCGCCTCAAGATTCTCATAGCGAGACGCGGAACGACAGTTTTCAGGAGTGTTGTTCCAGGAACCGCCCCGCACCACGGCTATTCCTTGTTTTTGAGAAAGGTTATTTTCATTATCAAACCACGCACTACTATCTGTTGGTGCTTCTTGATAGCTGCTATGCCAATCATCTTGACACCACTCTAAAACGTTCCCGTGCATATCGTATAATCCAAAGCCATTGGGTGGAAAACTTCCTACTGCTGTTGTTTCTTCACGTTCTTTGCCCTTTGGCTCAGAAGCATAAGTGTAATCGCCATCGTAATTGGCTAACTCAGTTGTAATTGTCTCACCGAAGTGAAATGGTGTTGTTGTTCCTGCTCGACAGGCGTATTCCCATTCTGCTTCACTAGGTAGGCGATATTGCTTGTTTGTATGTTTTGAAAGGCGGGAGCAAAACTCAACTGCATGATACCAAGACACTTGCTCTACTGGTCGGTTGTCTCCTTTAAAATTAGATGGTTCTGCTTGCAGGTCATGGTTAACTTTAGGTAATGCGGCTACTTTTCTCCATTGCGCTTGGGTGACTGGATATTTACCCATTAAAAATGATTCAACCGTTACTTGATGCTGAGGTTTTTCATCATCAAGTCCTTCCCCTGATGGTGAACCCATGAGGAATTTGCCACTGGGAATTGCAACCATTTCTAGAGTTACACCATTACCTAAGTCTTCTGTAAAATATTCAGCTTGACGTTTTTCTCGTTTAACTTCCTCACCTTTAGCATTTACCGTCACCACATCGAAGTTAAATGTTGGGTTTTCAGGAGTTACTGACCTTTCTCCCCTGGATGAAGTAACAGGCTCAGGGGTTGGGGGTACTGAAGAAACTCCCTGTTTATTGGCAATTCTGATAAATGCTTCAATTACCTGGATATCTGACCCCCTAGCAGCCACATTCACCCGCAACCATAATTGTCTGGCTAATTCCCAATCTCCTTTAACTTCTGCTTGATAAGCATCTAGTTTCAATTGGTTAATATCATTCAGCGTCGCGTAGTCAGGTAACAAAATTAGGTGTAATTTTGTCGCAGGTTCAGCTATAGCATATGGATTTTGCAGAATTTTCCGGTGTGTTTGATTAATTGTGGGTACTCTTGATTTTAAATATCTGTCCAATCTTTCCACTGTGGCGCAGTTTCCTTCACCTGCTATCCTCAACCCTTCTAACAAAGCTTGGGTGAATGAGCCATGTTGCAACTGCTCAATTTCATAAGCTTTTTGACTGGGACTGCAAGAGTAAAAGGTGACTACTCCCTGATGTTCTTCACCAATACCCTTTCCCAGCCTGCTGCCTTCATCGCGGCAAGCATCTAAAAATAACACTACATTATCAGCTCCACTGCGGCGCAATCTTTGGGTTACATAATCAACAGGAATTGCTGTATGTTCTACGTCGCCTGGGTCGCTATCTATCAGCATAAGATAGTCTCGGTCAGCTTCTCGACAACCATGACCAGCAAAGAAAAACCAGAGATTATCCCCTGGTGACAATAATGGCTTTTCAAAGTTTGCCCGTAAAAATCGCCGCAAGTTACCGTAAGTCGGCTGAGTAGGTATAGGTGGATTGGTGGGAATTGGGGGAGAATCGTCAGTAAAGAGGAAAACTTGGTCAAATCTGGCTTCCTTCCCAAACCAATCGCCCATAGCTTGAGCATCTAGTTTGGCGTAGTTGAGGTGCTGGAGATTATTGTATTGATTAATGCCGATCGCGATCGCCCAATTTTTAGCCATTCTGCCTTGGTATGCTCGTCTTATTTGTCAGTTTAGGTGTTACTACTGAATAATGGTAAGGAGATTTCTAGAAAATATTGTATCAATCCTGATTGTGCCCTTCTCCTTCGGAGACGCTAACGCGAACGACTTCGCTCAGGGCACAGTGTTGGCTGAGCGAAGTCGAAGCCAACACGCTCAGCCAACAGCTAGTTAAATCACAAATAATTTCAATAATTAATTAAAATTATGTCAGCAGAAAATCCTACTCCAAAAGCTATCTGGATTATTACGGAAGAAGTAGCGGAAACTTCAAATACCACCACTGAAACCTACACGGATACCATCACCAGAGGTGGAGACAGAAGCGGTACTAACGATATAGGCCCACTAATCGGCGGTGTTCAAACCAAGGAAGAAATAGTTATCAGCCAACAAAAAGGCGAACTAGTAATTACTAGACGCAAAGTAGAGGTAACTAAACTCAAGCAAGAAATGAAAGGATTTCTGCAAGCAATGCGGGAAATGCTTGATGAAGCAGAAGAACCCAATTCCAAAATGCAGTTAGATGAAGTTGAACTTTCAGTAGAAATCAATGGCGAAGGACAAGTCAGCTTATTTGGGCTTGGTGGTGGTAAAGCCGGAGGAAAAGGAGCGATGACTTTTAAATTTAAGCGGAAATGATTGGTAGTTGAAGATGGGTAGGAATTGGGCGATTGTGGTGGGGATTAATCACTATGAAAATTTGCGCTTTCTAAACTTTCCCAAGCGAGATGCTCCTGTGATGCCAACTTGTTAAAAGATGAACAAAGGGCACGGCATCCAGAATCTTGCGGTGTGTGCAATAATTTTACTGGTGCCGTGCCCCTACATTATTTTTGTATAGCCGCGATTTCTAATGTTTACAGCTACCTTGCTGATGGTGCTGTTCATGACCATGACCTTTACAACCGCCTTCGTGATGGTGGTGTTCATGATTTCCACCGTGGGCGCAGCCTTGTAAATCTTTGCTCATGAGGTTTTCAGCCATTTCCCGGAAGGACTCATCCACAGGCTGTAAACCAATCCAAGCGTCAATTTTATCTACCTCAAATCCTACCTCACGGCGATCGCCTACTTGAATTAAGGGACGGCGAATTAATAGCGGATCTTGCAGCATTAACGATAAGGCGGTGTTTGCATCCAGTTTTTCAGGAACCACCTCACCAGATTTTACCCTGGGCGCACTCGGATTAAACCATTCGGCAACGGGGCGATCGCCAAAAAATGAGCGCAATCTTTCCGCTGTCCAAGGTTCTGCTAGTAAGCTTTGGGCTACGACTTCATGTCCTGCGGCTGTTAATAACACTTTCTGCCGAGTACCACCTTTACAGCCTGGTTTTTCATAAAAAATTACTCTAGCCATTGGGTCATCTCCTAGTTATATCTATAAGGTTGGTAATTTTAAACGCAGAGGTATGCAGAGTTTTTGATTCTCTTCATCAAGAACTTGAAATTCCTGTACTAATATCAACTCTCTGTTCCTTGGCGTACTTGGCGCACTTGGTGAAGCAGTCCGGTCTTGGGGGTTTCCCCCATGAGGAACTGCTGTTAGCGCAGCGTTAGCGACGAAGGAGCGTCACCCGAAGGGCGGTTCATTTATCTTGGTATCAACCTAAAACTTTTTCGCGATATGAGTCACCGGATTAAACTCAAATCTTTCTTTGGGATCGGTTTCGCCATAGACGTTAAAAGTCACAGTTGGTTCATCACCTACTGCTTGCACACAATGAATTGCATCGGGAGTAAAACTAATAATATCTCCTGGTAAGAGGTGAACTTCTCCCGTTGCTGCAATTTTATTTTCTGCATCTGGGCTAGGATTTCGCCGCCAAAATGTGTTCTTTTCTTCACCTTTTAACACAGCAACAATTCCCCAGGTTCCATGATTATGAATTGTCGATGCTGTCCCTGGTGCAAATGTGACTGTTTGCACGGTTAAGGGAAAACCTAATTCATCATACATGAGTAAAACTGAGGTTCCAGTTTTTGCATCAGGTTCTAAATATTGACTATTTACCCAGTAGGAATTGACAATTAAACGCCTCACCAGCATTCTCAATTCTGGTAAACGACTGGATTCATCATCAACATCATTAAGAACATCTTCCACTTCAGTCAAAAACCGATAAAGACGATAATTCTCTCGCAGTAAATCCCATGCTCTCGCAGATTTACACAGTTGTAACTTGCCATCGCCAGTTACCAGAAAATCCCTACCTTGCATAAATTTTAAACCATGAATCGAAAATAATTTTGCGGGATAACAGGTGCGGGAGGATTAATCGGACTAATAATCGGTAGAGGCTGAATGATCACGATAGGAGCAGGAATCAATGTCGGCGGATTTATGGCAGATAAGCTAAGAAAGTTATGGGATAAAAAATGGCTCATAGTTTTTGACACAATAATTAGCAATTGTCAATCCTCTTCTTCCGGCGGACGGGTAAGGATATCCAGCAGAATTCCTGCGCCAAAATCGTTATTTTGGTCTATCTCTTTGACTCTACTACTGATTATTTTAGCTTGCTCGATATCTCCAAGCTTGGCTAATACTAATCCCGAAGCAGCATAAGCATTCAAATATAGCCTAATTTGTGGGTCTTCTTTCCGACTAACTAAAATCGGTTGGAGTTGTTCCCACTCATCAGGAAATTTTTCTGCTGATTTAATTTTATCTAATAATTGCCTTGTTGTTTGCAGCGCTAATGAATAATTATTTTTGTAATAAAAGTACCTATATGCTGCTACTAAAACATCTGTATAATCGCCTGTTTTAGCAATAGCCTGTTGCATATATTTCTCAGATTCGGCAGTGTTTTCCCAAGTCTGTGTAGCTAAAATTAATAGCTTTTTGATGTCCTCAGGAACTTGGAACCATGAAAATTTATTCGCATCTACTTGCATAATAATCTCCTTTTGTAGGGGCTAGAGGCTAGAGGCTAGGGGATTGGGTACTGGGATGGGGGATTAGATTAGAGATTGCTATAGCGTTTCTCAATTGAGTGAGGTACAAGAACCCCACCCCCAACCCCCTCCCCGCAAGCAAGGAGGGGGCTATGATATACCTCATTTGATTAGCAAACGCTATATTGCTATTTTCCCCTTCCCTAGTCCCTTGTCCCTTGTCTCTAGTCCCTAGCCCCTAGCCCCTAGCCCTTAGCCCCTAGCCTCTACCCCCTCATTTAAAACAAGGTGAGAATGTACACTAGAGTGAAGAGAATAATCCAGATGATGTCTACAAAGTGCCAGTAAATTTCTGCCATTTCAATACCAGTGTGTTTGGTAGCAGAATAATGGCCTTCGTGGCGCGATCGCCACAACACACCTAAGATTAATAACAGTCCCACAAAAACGTGTAAACCGTGGAACCCTGTCATTAGGTAAAAGCAGTTGGCGAAGACGTTGGTAGTCAAGCCATATCCTAATGTGGCGTACTCATAAACTTGACCACCTAAGAAGATTGCGCCCATGATTGCGGTGAGGATGTACCAAAACCGCATACCCTTGACGTTATTCTTTTTAATCGCCTTATCACCAAAGTGAATGACGAAACTGCTGGACACCAGAATAATGGTGTTAATCGTCGGCAAAAATAACTCTACCTCAGTTCCTTCGGGAGGCCAAACTTCTGTACCACCTCTCAAATACAAGTAAGTGGCAAAAAATCCCCCAAACATCAGGGATTCAGAAATCAGGAAGGTTAACAATCCCCAGACTCGTAAATCTGGATGATGTTCTTGGTGCTGTTCGCTTGTTGTTGTCGCTATGGTCATAAATTTATGGGCAATATCTCTGCTACGTTGGTGCTGGAAGTTTGAATAAAGGAATCAAGGATGAGGTTTGAAGCGGTAAAATTTCTATTCCTCATCCAAAATCCTGCATCTGTGATGTGCGTGCTGCTAGTCTTGTCTAGGTGAAGCTGGAAGCTGGTGAGAAAAATGTAGCTGTACCATTACCAAACTCGAAGTTTCGTGTTCCAAACTCGAAGTTCCGTGTTCTGAACTTGAAGTTTCGTGTTCTGAACTTGAAGTTCCGTGTTCTGAACTCGAAGTTTCGTGTTCTGAACTTAAAGTTCCGAATTCCAAGCTTGAAGTTTCGTGTTATGAACTTGAAGTTCCGAGTTCCAAGCTTGAAGTTTCGAGTTCTCATCTCGAAGTTCCGAGTTCTTAGCTTGAAGTTCCGAGTTCCAAACTCAAATCAACAGCATTTGCATTTACCTTGACAGGAATAGAAGCTTCCACTTGACTAATTAAGTGCCGACTTCCGGTGTTGCAGATAGCTGAACGTCCTTACTGTGATCGTGACCATAGTCGTAAGGGCCGTGGGTGACAACGGGTAATACTTCCCAGTTTTCAATTGCTGGGGGTGAGCTGGTTGTCCATTCTAAGGTCAAAGCTTCCCAAGGATTATCACCTGCCAAAGACCCTTTCATCCAGCTTTGAATGATGTTGATGGCAAAGGGAATCACGGAAATTCCCAAAATGATTGAACCAAAGGTACAAACCTGATTAAGATTAATAAACTGAGGATCGTACATTGCTACTCGACGGGGCATTCCTTGCAAACCTAATTCGTGCATAGGTAAGAAGGTGAGGTTTGTACCGACGAAAGTAAGAGCAAAGTGAATCCGTCCCCAAGTTTCATTCAACATGCGTCCAGTCATTTTGGGGAACCAGTGATAAATACCTGCGTAAATCCCAAATACTGAACCGCCAAACAGAACGTAGTGGAAATGTCCCACTACATAATATGTGTCGTGAACGTGAACATCAAAGGGAGCTGTACCCATTGTCACGCCGCTTAAACCACCCATGACAAACATGGACAACAAACCGATCGCAAACAACATGGCGCTGGTAAAGCGAATCTTACCACCCCATAATGTGGCAACCCAACCGAAAATCTTCACGCCGGTGGGAACTGCAACCAGTAAGGTGGAGATGGTGAAGAACATCCGCATCCAACCGGGTGTACCACTGGTAAACATGTGGTGAACCCAAACGAACAACCCGACAACGCAAATAGCCAAACTGGAATAAGCGATCGCTTTATATCCGAAAATTGGCTTACGAGCGTGAACGGGAATAACTTCGGACATAATGCCGAAGATAGGCAGAATCATTAAATATACTGCCGGGTGAGAATAGAACCAGAACAAGTGTTGATAAAGTACAACGTTACCGCCTGCATCTGGTTTAAAGAAGGAAGTACCAAAGTTGAGGTCAAACAATAACAGCACCAAACCAGCTGCTAACACAGGTGTAGATAATAGTGCTAGCACGGAAGTTGCTAAAATTGCCCAACAAAACAAAGGTAATTGATCCCATTTCATGCTCGGAACCTTCATCATCAAAATGGTGATGACAAAGTTCAGCGAACCCAAAATTGAGGAAGTACCCACCAACACAATCGCCAAAATCCACATGGTTTGAGCGATGGGTGCTGTGACTAAACTTAAAGGTGGGTAAGCTGTCCAACCAGATTGAGAACCGCCAAAGATAAAACTACCAAGCAGCAGTAAACCTGCGGGTGGGTTTAACCAAAAAGCGACTGCATTCAATTTGGGGAAAGCCATATCCCTAGCACCAACCATCAGCGGTACTAGGAAGTTACCAAATCCCCCGATCGCACTGGGGACAATCCACAGGAAGATCATGATCGTCCCGTGGTTAGTCATGAAAGCATTGTAAAGATTGGGGTCGAGGAAATCTGCTGCCGGTGTTGATAATTCAACCCGGATCGCCATCGCCATCAAGCCACCAATGATATAGAAAACAAATGCTGTCACTAGGTATTGAATCCCAATTACCTTGTGATCAACATTAAATGTGAAGTAATCCTGCCATTTCCACGCCGTGGGGTGCGCAGTGTGAGCAACCACCAGATTTTTGCCTTTATCCTTATCTGGTGGAGTATTCCGAGGAAATTCTACTTTTGTCATCTTTTTGTCCTTTGTCCTTTGTCATTTGTCATTTGTGGTTTGTCATTTGTGGTTTGTCCTTTGTCATTTGTGGTTTGTCATTCGTGCTTTGTCCTTTGTCCTTGATCCGATAACCAATGACTAATGACCAATGACTAATGACCAATGACCAATGACCAATGACCATTGACTAATGACTCTTGACCATTGACTCTAGAGTTGCTGCACTCACTCCCATATCGTGAACATGAGGTGCAAGAAACTCTGATGTTGATAAATCAGCTGGGTTAAGGGCGATCGCTTGATGCAAATCTTGCTTTTGGGCAATTTGGTTTTCTGTCAGCCAGGTTTCATACTCTTCTGGTGTGTGGACAATTACCTGCGATCGCATGGAACCGTGATAACCACCACACAGTTCAGCGCAAACTACAGGATATGTACCAGGTTTGGTGGCGACAAATCGCAATTGGGTAGCAATACCAGGAATTGCATCTTGCTTGAGGCGAAAGTTCGGAACCCAGAATGAGTGAATTACATCTTGGGCTGAAAGATTAAGCTGAACATCAGCACCAACGGGAACATGCAATTCCCCAGTAGTAATGCCACTTTCGGGATAATTAAATATCCAAGCGTACTGCATCCCTTGTACATCAACAACCAAATCGGCTGCTTTGTCTTGGGTTGTGGATGTTGCACCAATCCCAATGTTAGGTGCAGCTTGAGATTCTGAAGGATGATCCAAAGTTGCAGCAATTGCACTACCCTTCATGTGCGCCACATGCGCCCCACCATGAGGATGACCGGCTGGATCTAAACCGCCCATACGGTTAAAAACATCTACGCTGTAGATGCCTAAACAGAAGACAATCAATGTGGGGATTGCTGTCCAGAAAATTTCTAGGGGAACGTTACCTTCAACCCGCACACCATCGGTATTATCTCCCCGACGGCGACGGTACTTAAACAAGAAGATGACAATCGTTCCTTCCACTACCAAGAAAAGAGCGATCGCAATGGTAAACATGACATTAAAAAATCCATCTACCATCGGCGCTTGTAATGACGCCTGCTCTGGCAGTAGATTGTGATGTTGACCAATCCAAATACTGATTGCGGAAATTAATATCCCAGCAACCAAAGTCCATAGTGAAACGGGAATTTGTTCCATACATACCACCTGCTCTGTAAAACGCCGTCAAAAGGAATTGGCTTCGGCTTCGCTCAGCCCAAGGGGTATTGGGTATTGGGCATTGGGCATTGGGCATTGGGCATCGGGCATTTCCCCGCGTCCCCGCGTCTCTATGTCTCCCTCATCCTCCTCATCTCCCTTGTCCCCCCTGCCCCCCTGCCCCTCTTCCCTTCATCTACAGGGCAGCGTTTTTGTTTTCTTTCTCTTTTTCTAACTTACCCCTATAAAAAATGGGGGAATTTTCCAGATCTTTTCACATCTTTCCCCCAAAAATATTTTGATTTATATCTTACTTCTGATGACAAAATATCTCGTCTTTTGACGAAGACCTAGTTCAGGAGAGGACTTTTAGCTTTAATATTAATTTAGCTAGATGAGCCGCAAGTATGGATTTGTTAATAGATAACACTTTAAGATTTACGCATTTGTTTACCACGAACTTTTTGCCAGTTTCGAGTAAACATTTAGTACAATACAGCAAAAATAACTACACAGATAAAAAAGGTGATAAAGCTTACCTTCTGCCATCTGCCAGGTCACTGAGCGCAGTCGAAGTGCTGCCATCTGCCTTTTAAACTTCCCCTCAAATTACCTTGCTTTTTAGCCTCTCCTGGAACAGGTAAAAAAATTGACTAATGCCAAACAATCTTAGTTGTTTAATTCAGCATGGGTGTAGCAATTCTTAGGACAAATCCGTGAGCAAGCTTCACAACCAATACAATTATCTGGGGTAGCAACCACCATTACTTTGCGTTCGATTTCTTCATCATCTTCATCCTCAACAAATTCGCCTTCTTCGTTGAGAGCTTTGAGATCTAGCACATTATACCCGCATACTTTCATGCATCTGCCACAGCCGATACATTTATCTTTATCAATTGCTTGGGCAAATTTTGGTGTCCAAGTTTTACCTCCAAAGGTTAATCCTGTTAGTTGTGCCATGATAAATCCTCGGCAATTATGCCTAAAAATATGTTGGTGCTTTAATCATCATCCTAACCTAATCTTAATAGTTTATTTGTGCTATTAAAGCATTATTTGTCTATCATCAAAATTTTCTGACTTTTTAGCATGTACCACTTATTTATTTATTGACACTGTTAATTGAAAGCTTTTGGCAATAATTATGTTCAAATATTGTTTAAGTCATGCCTACTTAACATATATTGCCGCTTTATCTGCGATAATCAGACATTCTTTATTTTAGGATTAACAACTGCAACTGCTAGCAGTAAAAATCAATTACATGAAGAGGGCATGAGTAAAAAAATCTATTTTTATACAATTGATGCTCTTGTCAAATAAATATTTTTTTGCTTGTTGAATCCAGGCTTATGGAACAGTATTTAGATATACAGATGATTTTTAAATTCAGCGCGATCGCCTTTAGCAAGCAAATAATTAGTATGCAAATTATTGCCTCACTAATTTTAAGTTAATTCTTGATACAAACCCATAAAAAGCAAATGTTATTTTTGCACATTACAGCAAATAATAAATCATAACTTGGCTAATTGAAAAACTGTAATACTTATGGCAGAATATAAACTAATGTAAAATATTAAAAGTATTAATAAACAAGTTGAATACTATTAATGATAGGCTTTGGTGTTCGCCAAAAACACTTTGGTTAAGGTTTTAAGGTCTAAAAAAAATATTCTTTGAATCTCTGGAAATAAAATCCTTAAGAAAGCTCCCCAGGCTCATTGTGAACAAACTGATCACAATGATTATGAAATGTATAGTTAATAAAGAAGTAATATGAGGCTCAAGCGATAAGCCTTAAGTAGCTTCCAAGTGGATGCAATGTCCTCCTTCTGAATATGAGCAGATTCTCAAACAAGAAAAATCTTTCTTGTTAGCAAAATCAAGTGGTAGTGAGTCGTGGATGTTATGAATACAGAGGACACATCCAGGGGAGATTTGAGCCAAACATCTCAACGAGTATAGTTAGAAGTGCATTATGCCGTATACAATTCCTAACAACAGTTGCGTTGGATGTGACAATTGTCGTCCCCAATGTCCGACGGGTGCAATTAAAATCGAAAACAATGAATATTGGATCGATCCTTGTCTTTGTAACAATTGCGAAGGTTATTATTCCGAACCGCAATGTGTAGTCGCCTGTCCGACAAAATCACCAATTCCGTGGCAAGCGAAAAAAGGAAGATGTAAAGTAGAACCGAGAGATGCTACCAGCCCAGATTTATTTTCTAATGGGAAGAACAACCCCTTTGCTTCAGCGATTGTGATTTGGGAAGCTTGTAACGTACTAGCACAGCGCACTTCTTTACATTGGGAAATCGATGAAGCTGGGTATTTATCCTATAGCCGACAAGTTAATCAGGGAAAAGGTGCGATCGCATTTCATATCCAAGATCCATGCAAGATTAGCACTCGGACAACAGAAATAGCCGCAATTGAAGCCCTAGATATTAGAGCTGCTTGCATCCATTTAATTTTTGCAGCTCATGCAACTGCTTTAGAACAACCTTGGGAGCAAGAATTTGCCATTGATGAACGTCAGCTAGAGAAATATTTAGGCTTAGAAAAACGCAAAGACCTAAGCAAAAATGCCAAACTAGCTTTAATGAAAAATATTGTCCAACAAGCTTGTTCATTAATAATTTCCATTGACTGGCCCCCACAAGGAAGAGTCAACGGATTTTCAATTGCTGGAACTCGCTTGTGGCATTTAGTAAACATCGAACACCACTTTCAAGAAGACGATCAAGGATGCAAATACTTAATAGGATTAACTTTTAAAGTCAAAGCCGGACTTTGGGCGCAGCATTTCTTAAATAAACAAGCATGTAAAGAACGCACAGCATTTTATCAATATGGTATTTTACCGAGAACACTATTAACTACTATTATGAGTATTTGGCAGCAACATGAAGGCGCAGCCAGACTCATGCTGTGGTTGCTGTTTAAAACCAAAATGGGCAGAGAACAACGCATTACAGTTCCTACCTTATTACGTGTTGCTTACGGTGAAGAAAAAGTCACCATCGCCGCTAGACAAAGAGAAGAACGCAAACGTCTGCTACGGACATTTGAAAGCGATTTAGAAATGCTCAATCATTATGGAATTAAACCTATATTTGATCCAGTTACTTATCCTATAGCCATTCAACCTTTATGGGCAAAACTAGCTGATATCCCCGAAGATCCAGAAGCCGCCTTAGAATTTTGGACAAATGACGGTGGTGGCGATACCAGATTAACAGATACAGGCCCCCGTGGTAAGTGGAATTTGCTGATGAATGCGCGGATTTTATCCTTTAACTTACCAACAGAATGGGAGCCACAAACCGCAGACTCAGACAAAAAACAGCGGCGCACTGTGAATAAAACGAGAAGGAAGCCCAAAACCACAGGCGATTTACTAGGCGAACAGATTTTAGCAGCGCGAAAAAATCTCAATCTCTCTCAGAGAGAATTAGCAAAGTTGACAGGTAAAAGCCAAAGCTGGATTCGCGACATCGAAAACGGGCGCTTAAAAGCCAAGTTAGAAGACCAAGTACTATTACGGAAAGTACTGAACATGGCTTAATAGATTAGTGCAATCCTGCTGTGATGCCAAAACATCGCCTTGTTATATTAATACGTCGCCATGTTATGCCATAACATCGCCCTGTTATGTTAATACGTCGCCACGTTATGCCATAACATCGGTCTGTTATATCAATACGTCGCCATGTTATGCCATAACATCGCCTTGTTATATTAATGCATCGACCTGCAATTAAATTGCATCGAGCTGCACAAATTAAACGTACCCTTGATAAGGCTAGCATTTTCAGGCTATATTGGTTTGGCGATCGCAATTTAGTCACTCAAAAATGTGGAGTATTATCTTTTCTTAAAGAAAATTCTTGGTAAACTATTGAGGCGGGCGATCGCTACTATCGCTACTTTATTAAAGTTAAATTTTTAAATTACTTGACATTTCCTCAAGACAACAGGACTTACGCCCGGACTACGATTTTACGTCATTACCAGCACAGCGTAGTAATTGCAAAAGCTTACTTTTTCGTCATAAGTGCGTAAGTTCTATACAATGAATTTACTCTATAAAATTACATAATTTATATCCTCAGATAGATTGACTTGAACAATAATCCTGTAGTAATTATTAATAGAGGCAAAGCTTTATCGTAGTATTTTAAAATACTGACGCAATATTTAAGACTTTCCATATTGGGCTGATCCTATTTAATTAGGATAATTTGTGGTGTTTACTACCAGAAGTCTCTCATCTGCCATATTGATAGGCAGATTCAAAACAAAATAAAATTTTCGCGGTTTTCAATCAAAATTCAGTGCATCTTTAAACTTGCAAAGATAGATATATAAGTCAAAGTATATCTACCACATCGGCATAGGAAGAAATTTAACTTTCTTAATCCGATGATAGATTCATGGATTTTTCCGGAAAAAAGTCAGAGATAAATATTTTCCTCGGAGCAAATTTCTGTAGTGCAACCGAGTGGGAACCGCTATAGTAACTGCGAATTGCCACGAAGTACTAAAAAATGATGGCGATTAATTCTTTTTTAAAATGAAGACAGGTATTTTCATCCTTACAGTTATCTGCATTCTGGCAACTGGTCTAGCAGTATATCTGCTTGGAGGTGTGAATTCAGACATAATTCAAGCTTGGCTCAAGTCGGCTGGTATCTGGGCACCAGTTATATATATTGCTTTGTATATTGTCGCAACAGTTCTGATTTTGCCTTCAACGGCACTTAACTTAACTGGCGGTGCAATATTTGGGCCAGTGCTTGGTACTGTCTGGGCTAGCCTGGGGGCAATTATTGCAGCCATTGTCACATTTGCGTTTACTCGCACAGTTGGACGTGTCGCAGTCGCCAAAAGACTAGCTGGACAATGGCAAGCTATGGATGCTGAGGTGCGACGAGGGGGACTTTTCTACATGTTTGCTATTCGCTTGATAGCAATCATGCCCTATGGTTTGGTGAATTTCGTCGCCGGGCTAACGTCGGTTAGCTCAAAAGATTATGTTCTCGGTACAACCTTAGGAACTGTTCCTGGTGTCTTACCCTTTGTCTTGCTAGGCAGTTACGGTTTAAAGGCGCTGAAAACAGGAGATTTCTTACCATTAATAGGAGCTTTATCGCTAACAGGAATACTATTAGCAGCCGCTACCTGGTATCGCCATCGTCGCTCCTTTCCCCAAAAAAGCGTTGAAGTTTATAAGTCATCAAAAACATTAGATAAAACAGACTCGGAAAATCAAGAAAAATAATTCTTTTCTCAAGCATAAGCACCGAAATTGTAAATATCCGTTTGAATATTTAGTGAACTATGAGGTCTGATATATGCTCGTAGACCAAGATGATGTAGAGCTTTCTGTGATCGTTCCCATGTACAATGAGGAACAAAATATAGATTACTTGTTTGAGCGATTAATCGCCGCACTAAATCCTTTAAAAATAAAATACGAAATTGTTTGTGTGAATGATGGTAGTAAAGATAATACTCTGAAGTGTTTGATTGAGCATCATCGCCGTAACCCTGCAATTAAAGTAGTTAACTTATCTCGTAACTTTGGTAAGGAAATAGCTCTCACAGCTGGTATTGATTACGCAATAGGCGCAGCAGTGATACCAATAGATGCTGATCTGCAAGATCCACCGGAATTAATTGCGGAACTAATTGCTAAATGGCGTGAAGGTTATGATGTAGTCTATGCAACTCGTCGTTCACGTCAAGGAGAAAGTTGGCTCAAACGCCTGACAGCTAAAATGTTCTACCAAACTATAGAGCGTATGAGTCCTGTGCCAATTCCTCGCAATACGGGGGATTTCCGTTTGCTTGACCGACGTGTTGTTGATACTCTCAAGCAATTGCCAGAACATAATCGTTTTATGAAAGGTTTGTTTGCTTGGGTGGGATTTAATCAAACTTCGATTTTGTATGATCGCCCTCAACGTTACAGGGGGGTGACTAAATGGAATTATTGGCGACTTTGGAATTTTGCTCTTGACGGTATTACTTCATTTAGTTTTGTACCCTTGAAAGTCTGGAGCTACTTTGGACTGACTTTATCTTTGCTTTCATTTTTATACGCTAGTTTTCTCATAATTAGAACTTTAATTTTAGGAATTGATATTCCTGGTTATGCTTCTTTAATGGTGACTGTACTCTTTTTAGGAGGAGTGCAACTACTTAGTCTTGGCATTATTGGTGAATATCTTGGTCGTGTCTATGAGCAGGTAAAGGGACGCCCACTTTATTTAGTACGAGAATGCTATGGCTTCAGTTCTGAATCTTTTAATCAACCAGCCCAAAATATCATTCAGGTACAAAAAAACTAACAGGACAAAGTTATCTTTGTTTATCCTTGCTAATCTCATAAAATTTGCCGCAAAACTATTCTCGTCATCTAATTAATAGTTTTGTGTTTAGGTCGCAACTTTTGAAAGCAGTCAATCTGAGAGTATGAATATTATTTCGCGTGTGAAACATCAGAAAACTTGGCTTTTGGTGATTCTATTGATTATTGCATTAGGAGTCAGGCTACCTGGTCTGTATAGCCGTGCCATCAGTTACGATGAAGCAATTACACTACTTGAAACAGCAGGTAACGTGCCACCCTCCTGGCCATACCAGCCTGTACCTGCTAGCGAGGTTCAAAAACAATTTAAAGGTACTCCAACTCTCAGCAAAATTGCTGAATATCTACGCCAGACAGATGTACATCCACCATTTTACTTTTGGCTCCTAAGCCTGTGGAGACGCTGGCTAGGCTTTTCTATTGAAACCTCTCGAATCTTTTCAGTAGTCTGTTCTTTGGGAAATGTATTAGTACTTTATCTGGTATTACAGGCTGGACAAATTGAGCGTCCCCTGATTCCTTGTCTTGTATTTGCAATCTCTTCATCTGCCATCTTTGCTGGACACGACACACGTCCCTATGCATTAGCTTCCCTGTTAATAGGGATGGGTACTCTTTTTGCATATCTTGCTACTGAAGCAAAAAACCGAAATAAAACCCGCCTCGTAGTTTACTCCACAGCTATGGCACTATGCTGTGGATTAGCCTTCTTAACAAACTACCTAAGTCTTTTTCCGATCGGCATCATACTTTTATGGTTTACGATAAATCTTTGGTTTGGCGCAAGGCTACTGGCAATTTTATCTCCTTTAATGGCTATATCAATCTGCCTGACTGGACTTCAAACTTGGCTAACACAACTAAATGCAAGACCCGATCAAAGTACAGGCTTTCTCGGTTTTTTTCGAGAAATAGCCAAAATTATTAGTAGGAACTTGTTTATTATATGGACACCAGCATTTACAAATAAAGAACTAAAGTTAGTGCTTATGCTACTATTTATAGTGGTAGTACTTATCCTCATAGGGCTGAGTATAGCTGCTATCCAACGTTATTATTCACAAACGAATCGAAAACTATTGTTGCTTTTTATAGGTCTAGCTGTTGCACCATCAATAGGAATCTTTTTATTAGATTTTATATCGAAGAAAAACCTTCATGGTTATCGATATTTCTTCTTTGCTGTACCTGCTTTATCTGTACTAATCACATATGGAATCACCAAACCTATTTTCTCCCAGAAAGTGTGGATACGCTATCTATTACCAATTCTTTTATGTATCCAGTTAACTGGTGTTAATTGGGGTTTAGAAACAATTCCTAGTCAGACAGGAAGCAATTTCCGCAGCCTAGCTAGAACCATAAAAGCTTCTTCATCGTCTCATGTAGTAGTAGTTGGGAATGGTTTTGGTCGTGGCCATCCAGGTGCAGTAATTTACGAACTAGCACCGGAAACAATGATTGTTGTTTTAAGTAAAAACAGTAATCTCGAAAAGCTACAGCGTAATATTCAAAATTATCAAGATGTCTGGATTGTACCTTCTTCAGAACGTCCAACCGCCAGTATCGAGAAAAAACTACTGAATCTTATTCAAACATCGCAACAGTATACAAGTAAGCCCCATCAAGATTTAGCTGTTCACTTCCAGAAAAGACTTTAAAAAAAGAGCTTATTTTATTTTGGGTAGCGCGATCGCTTTTTCGAGAAAGCCAATCCCCACAATCTTATACCAATTCAAATAATGTTTGCGACACATCAATATATTCTAGAGGGCACGGCACTGCCCATACGTGTCAACTTAACGTGAAACCCGCTTGGTGACAAGGTTTCGCCCTCACCCCCAGCCCCTCTCCCCAGGGGAGAGGGGAGCTAGAGATCCAATTCCCCTTCTCCCTGGGGAGAAGGGGTTAGGGGATGAGGGCGAGAGGGTTTTGCACAACGCCTGCCCTATATAGCTTTTAGCTTAAGTTGACACCAATGGGCACTGCCGTGCCCCTACCATCTGTCGCATTCTTTTTTCAAATTGGTATTACGCTAATATACCCGCTGGATAGGCTGGTTTGCTGTGGCGATCGCACTCATAATTTGTTTAAAAAAATCCATATATCAAAAACAGCGATCGCTCCCAACAAAAAATAGCGATCGCCTTGATTAGCTATTGAGTACGGTAGAATCAGAAAAACACTCAAAGTGTTTTAAATATGGTTATAAATGTGAATGTAACGCAATCCCAGTCAGCCATAAACCTGAAGGTGACACTCCTAGTAGCAACCCTCAAAAATGGTCAGTTTGCTGCATCTATCTTTAAGTTTCCCAACTTTAGAGTCGAAGCAATAACAACAGAAGAAGCGATCGCTCGCGCTTTGTGTGATATTGAGTAAAATAGTCACGCACGAATCACAGTAATAGAACGCTGATTTTCCGTCACAACAACCTGCGTTGACAACCGCTCTTCAATTGGTAATGCATTTTTCCGTCTATCAAATATCAATAACCAACCTTCATTCAATCCCAAACGTGCTAAATAAGATTCTAATTGCTCTATCCCCTCAGTTTGAGGATCACGCTTTTTCTCGCGCCATACTTTTAACTCTATACCTAGAGTAACGCTTCTATATTGCAAACATAAATCCATTCTGTCACTACCAATCGCATATTCCCGCTCCAGAGTTCCACCACCATTAACAACACGATGTAAGAAAGCCATTAATACTAAATGAGGTGCGATTTCATGGTAAACAGCACTACCAAGTAATGGTTCTCCATGTTGTCGCCAAAATTTAAGAAACGCTTCTAACAACGCATCTGTATTTAATTCTCCTGACTGGGCTAACCAACTGGGGCTAATGTGAGGTAAACTATCCTGAGTTCCTTGCACTAAGACGCGGGGAATGACTTCGCGGTAAATCGGGTTAGAAATAACCAGTCCCCCCGCAGGGTCGCGTCGCAATAATCCTAAATCGATTAAATATTGGCGGTCATCGGCTGGAGTATCCCCTAATGCAAGTCCAGCTAACATTGGTTCAATGATGTTTTTGACTCGTTTTTCTCTGAGTTTTTCTGCTAGAGAATCGAGATGAGTATCTTGACGGGCAATTAATATTTCTTTGGCTTGTAAAATATGCTCTTTGGTAATAGTAATACTTCTATCCTTAACCAGTTTTTCCACAACTTCCTTAGCCAGAGCATTAACTAACCAAGGTTGTCCCTGAGTCAAATCAAAGGCTGTTGCTGTTGCTTGGGGGGTGAAAATTTGTCCAGTTTCTTGGGTATGTTGCTGGTATAGTTCTTCTACCTCTGCGGCGTAAAAATTTCTCAGGGTGATGGAACTGACTTTAATATTAAAAGGGCTAGCTGTATTTAATCTGTCACTACCACCGGATGCAACCTTGTAATCCCGGACATCGCGCAAGCCAATCAAACCAACAGACGAGGGAAAATTTTCTGGACGATTGGGATAACCATCCCTTAACTGTCGCAACACCGAAATTAGGGTTTGGTCTTCTAGAGAATCAATTTCATCGATCAATATTACCAAAGGTCTAGGGGAAACCTGTGCCCAAGCTTGTAAACTAGCTTTAATTCTCTGTCCCGGTTCCTCATAAACCCATGTTGGAGGTTGTAAATCCTGCGGTAAGCGGATCGAAGTTGTATCACGCCAACTTCCCAAAATCGCTAATTCTGCGGCACTGGGGTCATGATTAAATGCGCTTCCCACTTCTGCCGATACCATAACTGCGGTATAACGTCCACTTGCGGTAAGTTGTTGCCCTAGTGCTAGCATTGCGGTTGTTTTACCTGTTTGTCGCGGTGCGTGAACGACAAAATAACTACGTTGTTGGATTAGCTCCTCCAAATCTGGCAATCGTGTTGTTGGAGATAGCATATAGTGGATATCTTCTTGGCACGGACCAGCGGTGTTAAACCAGCGAGACATGGGATGTTGGCTGATAGCGGACATTTTGAGTTTAGACGATTTTGGGGATGGGAATGGGAGAAAGTGCGATCGCTACTAACCTAAACTCCTGCATTCCTCTGTGCGTCTGTGCGTGACGGACACTTTCCTCAAGTCGGGAAACCTGCCCACGGAAGTGTCCTCCTCTGCGTGAGAAAAAATTATCCCTGCAACAAATCGACTATCTGAAAATAATTTTTAAATCCTACCGATAACTACCAACTTCAACCTTCCTCTGTCCCACCACTTCCGGCGCACCAATTTGTAAATTCAAATCCTCATAACGCGTAGTTAAAAACGGCTGACCGCAACCTATCTCATAAAAGGGACTTTCCGCAGGAACTTCTAACTGCGAACTAATTAAACCCAAGCGTGATTCAAACTCTGCCGGAAATATCACTAAATTTGCACCGATTGCACTAAAACTAGATGCGCCTAACTTTTGTCGCCACGCCATACCTTGTTGTCCATAATTGAGAGTACACAGCTTGCGATTTCCCTGACGAACAGTAATTCGCTGTCCTTGTTCCCAATCAAAATTAGCTAATTCCTTTGGTAATCCCCAAATATCTCGACCACCAGCCATCGAATCCACATGGTCTACATAAATGTGAGAAACCCAAGCACCAAATTTTCCTTGATAACCTACAATAGCAGGAACAACAATTAATTCGCTGTACTCCAGTTCGGAACCTGACCCATAATAAGATAAATAAACACTCGCCACAGTTTTACCAGGCCAGACAGAGATAATATCTAACTCTAAAGGAACTAACGAACGCACTCGGTTAATATTCACCAAATGCAGCGTTTGCATAGCGTAGCCTTGCAGTTTCCAAGGTGCTTGTGGATAAGACATATATCAATTTTGGATTTTGGATTTTAGATTTTGGATTGGGAATTTTTGATTTAAATTCTCCGCTTATACCAATTCAAATAATGTTTGCGACACATCAATATATTCTAGAGGGCACGGCAGTGCCGTGCCCCTACCATTTGTCGCATTCTTTTTTCAAATTGGTATTATTACTTGTTAGCAATTCATCAAACAAAAAAAATCCCCACCCAGGCTAATGCTTGGATGGGTAAAAGGAGGGTAAGGATGCTGATGCATCCCCAACCACTATCAAAATTACTTGCTTTCAGTAAAGTCAGCATCAATTACATCATCACCGCCGCCAGAAGGAGGAGGAGTGGGGCCACCATCACCAGGTCCAGGGCCACCAGGCGCAGCACCGCCAGCTTGTTGATAGATGTTGCTACCAACTGCGAATAGTGCTTGTTGCAATTCTGGTGTCAGCTTCTGAATTTGCTCATCGTCTTCTTTGGCTACAGCTTCGCGGAGGTCTTTCACCAAACCTTCAACTTTGGTTTTGTCAGCCGCCGGAACTTTATCACCTAATTCTTGCAACTGCTTCTCTGCTTGGTAAGCCAAGGAATCAGCTTGGTTTTTGCGTTCAATTTTCTCACGACGTTCTTTGTCAGAAGAAGCGTTTTGTTCAGCTTCTCTCACCATCCGGTCAACATCTGTTTTATCCAAAGTGGAAGCACCAGTAATGCTGATGGATTGTTCCTTACCAGTACCTTTGTCCTTCGCCGTAACGTTGAGGATACCGTTAGCGTCGATGTCAAAGATAACTTCGATTTGGGGGACGCCGCGTGGTGCAGAAGGAATACCATCTAGGCGGAAGGTTCCCAAACTCTTGTTATCGTTAGCAAATTCCCTCTCACCTTGGAGAACGTGAATTTCCACATTACTTTGACCGTCTACTGCTGTGGAGAAGACTTCGGATTTCTTGGTAGGAATTGTGGTGTTACGAGGAATAATCTTGGTCATCACACCACCCAAGGTTTCTACACCCAGAGACAATGGTGTTACATCTAACAACAAGATGCCAGTAACATCACCAGCTAATACCCCAGCTTGAATAGCTGCACCAACAGCTACCACTTCATCAGGGTTAACAGTTTGGTTAGGATCTTTACCTAACAATCTCTTAACCAACTGTTGCACTGCAGGAATCCGGGTAGAACCGCCCACGAGTACCACTTCATCAATATTGTCTTTGGTTAGCTTGGCATCTCTGAGAGCGTTTTCTACAGGGATGCGGGAACGGTCGATTAAGTCAGAACAGAGTTCTTCAAACTGAGCGCGGGTTAAAGTTGTATCCAGGTGTTTAGGCCCATCCTGGGTAGCGGTGATAAATGGCAGGTTAATTTCCGCTTGGGTAACGCTAGAAAGCTCAATCTTGGCTTTTTCAGCAGCTTCAGTTAAACGCTGTAAGGCTTGCCTATCTTTGCGTAAATCAATACCTTCGGCTTTGCGGAACTGTTCAGCTAAGTAATCAACAATTTTCTTATCAAAGTCGTCACCACCAAGGTGAGTATCACCAGATGTGGCGAGTACTTCAAATACGCCATCACCAACTTCTAATACAGATACGTCGAAAGTACCACCACCAAGGTCAAATACCAGGATAGTTTCGTTACTCTTCTTATCAAATCCGTATGCTAGAGAAGCGGCGGTAGGTTCGTTGATAATCCGCAGGACTTCAATACCAGCAATTTTACCAGCGTCTTTTGTAGCTTGGCGCTGGGAGTCGTTAAAGTAAGCTGGAACAGTAATTACAGCTTGGGTAACAGTTTCACCCAGATATTTACTAGCATCTTCTACTAGTTTGCGGAGAACCTTAGCAGAAATTTCTTCGGGAGCAAATTGTTTCCCAGCCCCAGGAGAGTCTACCTTAACGTTACCGCTGCTGCTCAACACTTTATAGGAAACTTCTGTAGCTTCGTTTGTTACTTCGTCGTAGCGACGACCGATAAAGCGCTTAACAGAGTAGAAAGTGTTTTCTGGGTTCATCACCGCTTGACGCTTAGCGATTTGCCCTACCAAAGTATCGCCATTTTTCGCAAATGCTACAACCGATGGTGTTGTCCGAAAACCCTCAGCATTAGCAATAACCGTGGGTTTACCACCTTCCATGACTGCTACGCAAGAGTTTGTTGTACCTAAGTCTATTCCAACTACCTTTGCCATTTTAAGTGCTGGCTCCGTATAACTACAAATGAATGAGATTTATTAAGGACTAAATTTTTGAACCAACTGTGTTAGTTAAAGCAGCCAGTTCAGCATGAATACCTTTGGTCGGGTTTTTTGGGATATGAGATCCCAGACTATGCTGATATATATACTGAGCTTATGTAGTCAGTTCGTTAAAGGGGGTTTCCCGAACCTGATCAGGGACGGTTAAACTTGAAGATGTATTGAGTCGGCTCATGGATTAATTCGATTGCACACTGTACTAATGTATGAGAATTAATACTTTCAGGAATTGGGGTGAACCGTAACATCAATGTGGGGTTTGCCGTCTTTATAATATTTGTCGTTGGTCATTTGTCATTTGTCATTAGTTATTGGGCATTAGGCATTTGTCCTCCTTGTCTCCCTTGTCTTCCTTCCCTCATCCCCCTTTCCAGTCATAACTAAATACTCACAACTTAATTACTTCTACTTTGCAGGGAAAAATTTTTATGTGTCGTGCTTCTGGATGTTTATTTGGACTTGCCCTTGGTGATGCTTTGGGTGCTGAGACAGAATTTTTAACGGTTGCGGAAATTGGTTGTCGTTTTCCACCCAATGGGCCGCAATAACCCGTAGGTCATCCAGCACTCGTGACTGACGATACGCAAATGACTTTATCTGTGGCACAGGCATTAATTGAGGCTTCATCAGCAAATTGCAATTTAGCTAGTTTAGAAATAGCGTTAAGACGTGCTTTTATTGAGTGGCTGAACAGTCCAGATAATAATCGTGCCCCTGGTATGACTTGCTTAGGGGCTTGTAAAGCTTTAGAAACTGGGATACCTTGGCAGCAAGCAACTAGGGCAAACTCCAAAGGTTGTGGTGCAAATATGCGTGTTGCGCCTGTGGGTTTGTTGCCATTAGACGCAAAAACTCGTGCTGCTATTGCTCAGTTTCAAGCAGCCCTAACACACGGTCATCCTACAGCATTAGCTGCTTCTGATTTAACCGCAGCTGCGATCGCTGATCTTGCTCAAGGAGGCGATTTACAAGAATTACCTTCCCGTCTTTACAACTATGCCCAAAGCCAGCGCTCAATTTACCATAGCGATTGGCTAGGTTCCCTTTGGCAACGCCCCTACATCAATACACCAGAAGAATTTATTAGTTGTGGGTGGGATGAATGTTTAGCTGTGCTTGACCGTCTCAACACCGCATTAGCCAACCCCAACCGCGAAGTTGACCCTTGTTTAGCAACGGGCGATGGTTGGGTTGCAGAAGAAGCATTCGCCACAGGTCTATTGTGCTTTTTGCTGTTTCCCGAAGAACCATTAGCAGCGCTGCGTCGGGCTGCACTCACATCTGGTGATTCTGACTCAATTGCTTGTTTGACTGGTGCATTTGCAGGCGCTTATTTAGGAATGGCGGCTTGGCCGGAAGATTGGGTAATTCGCATTGAATACCGCGATCAACTGGCAGAATTAGGCAAACTTTGGGATTAAAATGCGATCGCGCAACTTCTACGCCGAAGGACGACAGGTCATCACCCCTTCTTTCTGTGTTTTAGCATTGGGATTACTGCCCATTGCTCGAACTGCGATCGTTGGCTCATAGCCTGGATAACAACGCACTAAGACAGTATCTTGAGTTCGAGTAACATACAGAACATAAACTTGTTTGCCTCCGAGTACGGCAGGTACAAGACTAGGAGGAAGGGGTGCAGTTGCAATAATTGTTGGTTGCTTAAGAGAGTGTATATCTAAGTTTTCAGATAAAACAGGCTTTGCCTCAAAAATCTGCAAACATATCAGTATTAACGCTGTAATAATCACCAGTACAACAGAGAATTTAGGGGATAGTTTGAACATGGTTTATTTCCACCTTTTTTACTTGGTAATTGAGATTGCGCAAGATGTCTCCGACAACTCCTACGGGCAACGCTGGATTATCTAACTAAAATTTGCATAAAAATGATGATGCGAACATATTGTTTACTCGTAGGCTTTTGGAATTATCCTCAATGATTGGCAAACAGTTCGCGATCGGCAAAATTACAGTAGTTATTAGCACTCTCCTTACCCTCAGTTTATCTTCTATTCAAGCTCAAGCTTCCTGCGCCTCTCCCCTCTCTTCTGGAGATTTTGAAGGACAGACTAGCCAAAGGGTTACCAGTCCTTGGGTTCCTGAAGGTAGAGTTGGTATTGATCGCGGATTGGGATACAGCAATGGGGGTAAAAATAACGCTTGGATGCGAAATGTTTCCGGATGGAACGGTATCCGTCAGCGCGTGAGACTTCAGCCTAACACTCAGTATCAGTTGACAGTCTATGTGCGGACATCAGGAAATGTTACAGATGGTTATTTTGGTGTGCGAGATAGTCAGCAAAAAGTATTTTCAGAAATCAAGTTTGGTAACTTACCTCGCTACACACCTTTGACACTGGGATTTAGAACAGGCAGTCAAACTGAGTACAATATTTTCACCGGATTTTGGGCATTAGGTCAGGATAGTTGGGTTCAGGTAGATGATTATCGCCTGACAGGTGGCTCATGTGCAGATGTAGAATTAGTGCCAGCGAGTAATTAAGGGGTGTTTAGGTAGATGGGATGCGATCAGCCTTTGGCATAGCTTCTCTACGAGAGGCTGCGCCGTTTTCATGCCCGTACCCCTACGGGGAAGCAAGCTACGCGTAGCGTCTCCGACAGGAGAAGGGCTGTACGCTTACCGCCAAATTTCAAACTACCCTCATTCACAATCAAATTCCGGCTATGAGTCGAGAGGAGATAAAAGGTATGTTCGGTTTAAGTGAGTTGAAGCAGACACGAGTTTATCAAGAAGCTAAGCAAGAAGGTATAGAGGAAGCGAATTTAAAAGCTATATCTGGAATGTTAATGTTAGGGTTGACAGTCGAACAAATTGCACAGGTGTTAAATTTGGAAGCTGCACAAGTTGAGCAATCTGCACACAAGCAAAACTATCAAAATGACGAATTGAGAGGAGATTCAAAATCTGATTAAGTTGAACTATTTAATGTTATCCCGCAATGTCCATTCCAGATGAACAAAACAAGTTAATTGTACTGCAAATGTACAAGTCCTTCGACCAAGGTAATTTAGAGAAAGTCCAGGAATTGCTTGCACCAAATTTTGTGGCTCATATACCTGGTGCTACCGAACCTTTAAATCGCGAAGCATTCATGCATTCTGTATTGATGGCTTTTCGTTCTGCGTTTCCTGATGGCATTCACCAATTTGAAGATGTCATTGCCGAAGGTGATAAAGTTGTGACACGCGGCACTTTTAGCGGTACTCATCGGGGAGAATTACAAGGCATTCCGCCCACAGGTAAGCAAATCACCATCCCATTTTTTCATATCGATCGCATTGTCGATGGTAAACTTGGGGAACACTGGGGTCAAAGTGACTTGCTAGGCTTAATGCAACAGGTAGGAATTATTCCCATACCAGGACTAGGTTTGATTTGGCGAAAATTATATTGGGTTATATTTGGCGGTAAGCGTACAGCCCTTCTCCTGTCGGAGACGCTACGCGAACGGGCATGAAAACGGCGCAGCCTCTCGTAGAGAAGCTATGCCAAAGGCTGATCGCTTCAATTAAAGCTAAATTCAATAAAGAAGCATCTTGATTAAAAAATATCATTAATTTTGCATTTTGATTTATTTTTATGCTTACTCTATCTCCTAGTCTCCAAGCTAGACTTTCCCAACCCCTGAAAATTGGATCGCTTGCAGTTAATAGCCGGGTTTTGCAGTCGCCTTTATCTGGGGTGACGGATATGGTATTTCGCCGTCTGGTACGTCGCTATGCACCGGATTCGATGATGTACACGGAAATGGTGAATGCTACAGGGTTGCACTATGTCAAACAGTTACCCAAAATCATGGAGGTAGACCCTAACGAACGACCAATTAGTATCCAGTTATTTGACTGTCGTCCAGATTTTTTGGCAGAAGCAGCAATGAAAGCAGTGGCAGAGGGTGCTGATACTGTTGATATTAATATGGGTTGTCCAGTTAATAAAATTACCAAAAATGGTGGTGGTTCTTCGCTGTTACGTCAACCAGAAGTTGCAGAAGCAATTGTGCGGGAGGTGGTGAAGGCTGTTGATGTACCAGTAACAGTTAAAACTCGTATTGGTTGGAATGATCAAGAAATTACCATTCTTGATTTTGCCAAGCGGATGGAAGATGCTGGGGCAAAAATGATCACCGTACATGGACGCACTCGTGCCCAAGGGTACAATGGTAATGCTCGCTGGGAATGGATTGGTCGTGTTAAGGAAGTACTTTCTATTCCAGTGATTGGGAATGGCGATATTTTCTCAGTAGAAGCGGCGGTGAAATGTTTAGAACAAACTGGCGCTGATGGGGTAATGTGTTCTCGCGGAACTTTGGGTTACCCGTTTTTGGTGGGAGAAGTCGATCGCTTTTTGAAGACTGGGGAACTGTTACCGCCACCTACACCCATTCAGCGGTTGGAATGCGCTAGAGAACATTTACAAGCTTTATGGGAATATAAAGGCGATCGCGGTGTCCGTCAAGCCCGTAAGCACATGACTTGGTATGCTAAAGGCTTTGTCGGCGCTGCTGATTTGCGCGGACAGTTAAGTTTAGTGGAAACTGTTAGTCAAGGTTTAGATTTAATTGATCGCGCAATTGAACAACTGACTCATGGTTATGAACCTGAAGTAGAAACTGAATCTAACTTCGCCATAGCATAAACTCAGATCTGTACCAATTTTGAAAAGTCTTCCAGCAATCACCCCGACGGAATTATCAACTTGGGTAGAACAAGCCAAATCCCATGTTGATCGTGGACGAGTAGCCGATCGCACTCCGCGATTGAATATGGCTAATCCTTATTGGTTTGCGCTTCACATCTGTTGTGTAACGGGACAAACTTACAGTGTTGGTGATACTGCTTGTGTGTTCCCACTAATGAGTGTAATCAAAGCTTTTTCACTACTCTATCTGCTAGAAAATTTCGGTGCAGAGAGGGTTTTGCAATGGGTAGGCGTTGAACCATCACAAGCACCATTTAATTCTCTAGATCAACTAATTGCCGATCGCGGATACCCCCGCAATCCGATGATTAACAGTGGGGCGATTACCCTAGCAGATAAATTACCAGGAGAAAATCCTAGCGATCGCACTCAACAATTTTGTCAATGGCTAAACCAATTAGCAGGCTGTCAGCTCAAGTTAGATGAATTAATGCTAGCTTCCGTTCGATTAACTCGTTCCCCAGCTAATCAGGCGATCGCTAATTATCTTACCAAAACCCAATATCTAGATAATCCGGAGATAGCTCTTGACACTTACGAGCAAATATGCTGTCTGTCAGGAAAAGTAGAAGATTTAGCTTTGATTGGTAAACTCTTAGCTTTTGGAGATGGTTTAGTATCAGCAAAACACCGCCAGATTGTTAATGCTGTCATGTTAACCTGTGGATTGTATGAAGCATCTGCCGAGTTTGCCGTCAGAATTGGGTTACCCATGAAATCAGGCATAGGTGGTGGACTGTTAGCAATAGTACCAGGCCAAGGAGCGATCGCTTGTTACAGCCCTGCTTTAGATACAGTGGGTAATCCGGTAGCAGGTTTGGCTTTTGTCGAAACTTTAGCACAACACCTAGAGTTGAGTATTTTTGGATGATGAGCGATCTGATTTCACAGTTGGTAACTTGATCATGAAAAATTTGTCCCCAAAACCCGATTATTATGCTAGAGATGCGACACAAAGAAAAAACTGGTATACAAAAGTAGCAGATGCCTACAATCAAGCCAGACCACGCTATCCCCAAGATATAATTTGTCGTACTCTCGAGTTAGCCCATCTTCCCAGTAATGGCATTATTCTTGAAATAGGTTGCGGGACAGGAATTGCAACTGTCGCCTTTGCTCAACTAGGATTTTCCATAGTTTGCCTTGAACCAAACCAGGAAATGTGTCGCTTAGCAAAACAGAACTGTTCGCAGTATTCATCTCTACAGTTTCATAATACTTTCTTTGAAGAGTGGGAGCTAGAAACTAGTAAATTTGATGCTGTTTTAGCAGCAACAGCTTTTCATTGGATAAAACCTGATATTGGGTATCAAAAAGCAGCTGATGCTTTAAAAGATGCTGGTCATCTAATTTTGTTATGGAACATGACACCTCAGCCTCCCTATGAAATCTATCAAGCATTACATGAGATTTATCAACAACACGCCCCATCACTAGCGCAATATGAAGATAGAGCAACTCAGGCAGAAATAGTCAGAGGTTTTGGACAGAATATCATAGATTCGGGTTTATTCAAAAACTTGATATGCGAACATAGGGGGTGTGAAGTCACTTTAAATACTAAAGATTACCTAACTCTTTTAAGTACTTACTCCCCCTACTTAGCGCTAGAACCCCAGACGAGAGATGCTTTGTTTACAGATATTAGCGAACTGATAAACAAAAAATTTGGAGGTAAGATTCAGATTTCCTACCTCAGTGCTTTTCAACTTGCGCAAAAAATATAATTTCTCTGACGCTATTGGGTAAGCAACAAGTTGGGCGATTTTTCTTCAGCTTGGTTTACCTGCGGTTCAGGTGTGGGCGTAGCCTCTGGTGACGGCGTAATTGATTGAGGTGCAGGAGACTCAACAATTTCTGGTAGTTTAGGCGGTACACTGGGCGATGCTTGGGGCGTAGGACGTGGACGACGCTGGAAATATCTGCTGAATCCCGTCTTTGCAGGCTGTTTTACCTCTGGTTGAGGTGATTCGGTGACAGTCGGTGTCGGTGTTACCTCTGGTTGAGGTGATTCGGTGACGGTCGGTGTTGGTGTTACCTCTGGTTGAGGTGATTCGGTGACAGTCGGTGTCGGTGTTACTTCTAGTTGAGGTGATTCGGTGACAGTCGGTGTTGGTGTTACCTCTGGTTGAGGTGATTCAATAATCTCTGGTAGCTTTGGCGACAAACTAGGAGAAGGTGTAGCCACAGGACGAGGACGGCGCTGGAAATATCCGCCAGATGTTGGTTTTTCTGGTAACTGAGTAGCTTCAGGGGTTGGCGTTACCTTTGTTTGTGGTTCTACTGTCGGTTCTGGTGATGGTACAGCTGGCTGTTCTGGTTGCTTCGATTCAGTTGGCTGTGTTATCGGTGTTTCTGGAACCTCAATTTCTGGAGTTGGCTGTGTTTGGGGCGTAGCTGTAGGGGTAGGTGTCGGTTCCGTAGGTGGTATTTTGGCGGTATAGTTCGGGTCTACAATGCCACGTACCTCATCTGCTGTAAGTTCTCCTCTGACAATTCTCGCAAGCGTATCTTTACCGTTAGGCTGGTAATTAATCAGTCCAACTGTGGTATTAAAGACATTTTTGACAGGATTACCCTGGTTATCGAGAAATTCCAGTTTCACCCAATTTTTACCAGGTTTGAAGCCTTTGAGGTAAATTGCTTGCCAACGGTCTAAAACGAAGCTTTCACCATTAATCGTGCAACGAATCCGCCAATCACTGATATTGTCTTTGGGGTTGTCTTGAGCTACGAGGTGCAAGGGAGCATTTGTTAAGTAAAAGTCCAGTAGTATCGGTTCTGCGCCGTAGTCGCCTTTAGGACGGCTGTAGGTGAGCAAAGGTAGAGATGGATCTGGGTTGTTATCTTCGGTTTTGGTGACAATGTGAAATTTTGTCTGGGCGTAAGCACCTTCATTTTTGAAACTTTCATGCCAAGGGCGTGAGGCAAAGACACGCAAAGTGTGAGTACCTGGAGCCAAATCTGAGAATACCAGGGGCTGATTTAAGTCGTAAACAGCTATATAAGGTTGATTATCCAGAATTACGTGGAGATGAGGCCCTAGTTCCAGTTGCAGGTTCTTAAATATTGGTAGATCCTTAACCTGAAAGCGGACTGTAACTTTGTTATCTAGCAGGACTTGATCGGGTTGAGGTGTAGCGATCGCCACCTGTGGCTGATAAATTTCCAATGCTGAGCGTAGTTCTTGAATCGTAGCAGGTGGGGAAACTTCTGCAAACTCTTTAGCTATCTGTTGTGGCTTATCTGTATAACCAACAGACACATCTTGACTGACAGCTTTCCCGCCACAGCTTGTCAAACTCAAGACTATTAACAATGTCATTAGCCATCTCACAACAGCGAACCTCCTGGGGAGGAGATTCTCTAAAACTTTTTTCTGCCAAGAGTTCATGCCTTCCACCGAGCGATCGTCTTTAACAACTGCCAAATTATTTTGGCTCAAACTGTCCATAGGGAACTATAGCCCAAAAGGTGAAATCTGCTTCACCCTAAAGAATTTTTAACGCCATACTCGTGTCATTTGTACTCAGTAACAGCGTTTTGAGCGCAGGAAAATGTTTTTGCAGAACTCCCAAGTAGCCAAGGGAGAGATTTGCAGAAAGTTCCTTCTCTGCTGCGCTGGCTTGACTTCGATCCGAACTTTTTGGAGACATATCATGAAGATGTCATTTGTTTGACAGTTTTTTGCTAATCGTAATTTAAACCCGACAGTAACAACCGCAACAGCCAAAATGCTTGCTGTACTGTAGAAATCCATAATTTTTACGAATTGTGTTCGTTTGTAAATTAAATGAATAATCTATTGACTTTTTGTCCATTAGTTTGAAGTTAAAAGGCAGATTGGACAGTTATTCTGGTGATTTTGAATTATTGTTAAATTATCGCCAACAATGTACAAGTTAAGACTTTATAATTCAACAGAAACAAACTTCCACATCGGGTCTGAATCGCCCCCCACAGAAAATTCTGGTGGGTGCGATAATGGTTAACTTTGTGGTTTCCTGATTCCTCATTCCTTATCTAGAGAGGAGGTCGAATGACGATTAGTCCTCCGGAGCGAGGGGAAAAAAAGGCAAGAGTAATAGTCGATAACGATCCGGTACCTACCTCTTTTGAGAGATGGGCACAACCAGGACACTTCGACAGAACTTTAGCCAGAGGTCCCAAAACCACCACATGGATTTGGAACCTACATGCCCTCGCCCACGATTTTGATACACATACCAGCGATCTCGAAGACATCTCCCGCAAGATATTCGCAGCCCACTTCGGCCACTTAGCTGTAGTGACGATTTGGCTGAGCGGGATGATATTCCACGGCGCTAAGTTTTCCAACTACGAAGCTTGGCTGAGCGATCCTCTAAACGTAAAGCCTAGTGCGCAAGTCGTTTGGCCCATAGTTGGACAAGACATTTTAAATGGTGATGTTGGCGGTGGCTTCCACGGTATTCAAATCACCTCTGGCTTGTTCCAAGTATGGCGTGGCTGGGGTATTACCAATTCCTTCCAGCTCTACGTAACTGCCATTGGCGGCTTGGTATTAGCAGGCTTGTTCCTGTTTGCCGGTTGGTTCCATTACCACAAAAAAGCTCCCAAACTGGAATGGTTCCAGAACGTGGAGTCAATGCTGAATCACCACCTACAAGTATTGCTAGGCTGTGGTTCCTTGGGATGGGCTGGACACTTAATTCATGTGTCCGCACCAACTAACAAGCTGTTGGATGCAGGGGTAGCTGTCAAAGATATCCCCTTGCCCCACGAGTTCATCCTGAACAAAGACTTGTTGACCGAGCTTTATCCAAGCTTTGCTAATGGCATAGCACCTTTCTTCACCTTGAACTGGGGTCAGTACGCTGACTTCCTCACCTTTAAGGGTGGTCTCAACCCAGTAACAGGCGGCTTGTGGCTGACCGATATTTCTCATCACCACTTAGCGATCGCTGTACTGTTTATCATTGCTGGTCACCAATACCGCACCAACTGGGGTATCGGTCACAGCATTAAAGAGATCCTCGAAAACCATAAAGGTCCCTTCACTGGTGAAGGCCACAAAGGTCTTTACGAAAACCTGACTACATCTTGGCACGCTCAGTTAGGCACTAACCTAGCCTTCTTGGGTTCCTTGACCATCATCATTGCGCACCACATGTACGCAATGCCTCCCTATCCATATTTGGCAACTGATTACGCAACACAGTTGTGTATCTTCACTCACCATATTTGGATCGGTGGCTTCCTAATCGTTGGGGGCGCTGCTCACGCAGCTATCTTCATGGTTCGGGATTACGATCCAGTTGTGAATCAAAACAACGTACTGGATCGAGTGATTCGTCACCGGGATGCGATTATCTCACACTTAAACTGGGTGTCTATTTTCCTTGGCTTCCATAGCTTTGGACTTTACATCCACAACGACACAATGCGTGCATTGGGTCGTCCCCAAGATATGTTCTCCGATACGGCAATTCAGTTGCAGCCAGTGTTTGCACAGTGGGTACAAAATATCCACGCCTTAGCGCCTGGAACAACTGCACCCAATGCCTTAGAACCGGTTAGCTATGTCTTTGGTGGTGGTATTTTGGCTGTAGGCGGCAAAGTAGCAGCTGCTCCCATTGCTTTGGGTACAGCAGACTTCTTAATTCACCACATTCATGCCTTTACCATTCACGTAACCGTCCTCATCCTGCTCAAGGGTGTGCTGTTTGCTCGGAGTTCTCGTCTGATTCCAGACAAGGCAAACTTGGGCTTCCGCTTCCCCTGTGACGGTCCTGGTCGTGGTGGTACCTGCCAAGTTTCTGGTTGGGACCATGTATTCCTTGGACTATTCTGGATGTACAACTCCCTCTCAATTGTACTTTTCCACTTCAGCTGGAAAATGCAATCTGATGTTTGGGGAACAGTAGATGCAGCAGGTAATGTAACTCACATTACTGGTGGTAACTTTGCCCAAAGTGCCATCACAATCAACGGTTGGTTGCGTGACTTCTTGTGGGCGCAAGCTTCACAGGTAATCAACTCCTACGGAAGTGCGCTGTCTGCTTACGGACTGATGTTCTTAGGCGCTCACTTTGTATGGGCATTCAGCTTGATGTTCCTGTTCAGTGGTCGTGGCTACTGGCAAGAACTGATTGAGTCCATCGTTTGGGCGCATAATAAACTGAAGGTAGCACCAGCAATTCAGCCTCGCGCTTTGAGCATCACTCAAGGTCGGGCAGTAGGTGTAGCTCACTACCTCCTAGGAGGAATTGCTACTACCTGGGCATTCTTCCACGCACACATTCTTTCAGTAGGCTAGCAACCAGCTATATGGAGTGCTGGGTGCTGGGTGCTGAGTCCCTAAAAAAACTCAGAACTCAATACTCAGTACTCTAGAAACTGAAACCTGATGGCTAAAGGTCAGAGGAATTATCAAACCTATGGCAACAAAATTTCCAAAATTTAGCCAGGATCTCGCACAGGACCCGACTACGCGTCGGATATGGTATGCGATCGCTACAGGCAACGACTTTGAAAGCCATGATGGCATGACGGAAGAAAATCTTTACCAAAAGATTTTCGCAACTCACTTCGGTCACTTGGCAATTATCTTCCTGTGGGCTTCCAGCCTCCTGTTTCACGTAGCCTGGCAAGGTAACTTTGAACAGTGGATCAAAGATCCCCTTCACATCCGTCCTATTGCTCATGCAATTTGGGACCCCCACTTTGGTAAACCAGCGATCGAAGCTTTCACCCAAGCTGGCGCTGACGGTCCAGTAAACATTGCCTACTCAGGTGTTTACCATTGGTGGTACACCCAAGGGATGCGGACAAACGCTGACCTGTACTCAGGTTCAATCTTCCTGTTGTTGTTCGCAGCGGTGTTACTGTTTGCTGGTTGGTTGCACTTGCAACCCAAGTATCGTCCCAGTCTAGCTTGGTTTAAGAATGCTGAATCTCGCCTGAACCACCACTTAGCTGGTTTGTTCGGTGTGAGTTCTCTGGCTTGGGCTGGTCACATAATTCACGTTGCTATCCCCGAATCTCGCGGACAGCACGTAGGTTGGGACAACTTCTTAAGTACCCCACCCCACCCAGCAGGCTTACAACCATTCTTTACAGGTAACTGGGGTGTTTACGCCCAAAACCCTGACACAGCAGGTCATGTTTTTGGCACATCCCAAGGTGCAGGTACTGCAATCCTGACTTTCTTAGGTGGTTTCCATCCCCAAACAGAAGCTCTGTGGTTGACTGACATCGCTCACCACCACTTGGCGATCGCTGTATTATTCATTGTTGCTGGTCACATGTACCGTACCAACTTTGGTATTGGTCACAGCATCAAAGAAATGATGAATGCCAAAACTTTCTTTGGCAAACCTGTTGAAGGCCCGTTCAATATGCCTCACCAAGGTATATATGACACCTACAACAACTCCCTGCACTTCCAATTAGGTTGGCACCTAGCTTGTTTGGGTGTTCTTACCTCTTGGGTAGCGCAGCACATGTACTCCCTGCCTTCCTATGCGTTTATCGCTAAGGACTACACAACACAGGCAGCGTTGTACACCCACCACCAATACATCGCCATCTTTTTGATGGTTGGTGCTTTCGCTCACGGCGCTATCTTCTGGGTTCGGGACTACGACCCCGAACAAAACAAAGGCAACGTCCTAGAGCGTGTTCTCAAGCACAAAGAAGCGATTATTTCCCACCTCAGCTGGGTATCTCTCTTCTTAGGCTTCCACACCCTAGGCTTATACGTTCACAACGACGTAGTAGTTGCTTTCGGTACTCCAGAAAAGCAAATCCTGATTGAGCCAGTATTTGCTCAATTTATCCAAGCTGCTCACGGTAAAGTACTCTACGGCTTAGACACCTTGTTGTCTAACCCCGATAGCGTAGCCTACACAGCTTACCCCAACTACGGTAACGTTTGGTTACCTGGTTGGTTAGATGCCATCAACTCTGGCACTAACTCCCTGTTCTTAACAATTGGCCCTGGCGACTTCCTGGTACACCATGCGATCGCTCTAGGTCTGCACACCACCACCTTGATTCTCGTTAAAGGTGCTTTGGATGCCCGTGGCTCCAAGCTGATGCCCGATAAAAAGGACTTCGGTTATGCATTCCCTTGCGACGGTCCTGGTCGTGGCGGTACTTGCGACATCTCCGCTTGGGACTCCTTCTATCTAGCTCTGTTCTGGGCATTGAACACAGTCGGTTGGTTAACCTTCTACTGGCACTGGAAACACCTGGGTATTTGGCAAGGTAACGTTGCTCAGTTCAACGAAAACTCCACATACCTCATGGGCTGGTTCCGTGACTACCTCTGGGCTAACTCCGCTCAGTTGATTAACGGTTACAACCCTTACGGCGTGAATAACTTGTCTGTTTGGGCTTGGATGTTCCTATTCGGACACTTAGTTTGGGCAACAGGCTTCATGTTCCTCATCTCCTGGAGAGGTTACTGGCAAGAGTTGATTGAAACCCTTGTTTGGGCACACGAGCGTACTCCTCTAGCTAACTTGGTTCGCTGGAAAGATAAGCCCGTTGCTCTCTCCATCGTTCAAGCTCGTTTGGTTGGTCTAACTCACTTCGCTGTGGGCTATGTTCTCACCTACGCAGCATTCCTAATTGCTTCAACTGCTGGTAAGTTCGGTTGATCCGACTGCGAGTTTTGTAGGTAATTAACCAAAATCCCCTGCCGCAAGGTGGGGGATTTTTTATACACGAAATGTAAAAATGTTTATTTATTAATAATGAACACTAAACTCGTAGAATCTCTAATACAAGTTATCTTGTCTCTATCTGAAGAAGAAAGATCCCTTTTGGAAGAAAAGCTATTTTTCGATTCTTCCTATCCATCTACACGCGACATTATGGAATGTGCACAGATAAATAAAGTATTTGATTTTTTATATGATGAACCAGATTTATATACCTTAGAAGACGGGGAGGCTATTTAATGCCTTTACAAAAGGGAGATATTGTCTTAGTTCCATTCCCATTTACAGATTTAACTGGAGTAAAATTGCGCCCTGAGTAAATTTTATGGGTAAATCAGGTAGGGAATGATATAACTCTGTGTTTTATTTCCTCTCAAAATGTCACTAATTTGACTAACGAAGAATTTATTTTAGACCCTTCAGATACCGAGTTTGCTAATACTGGATTAAAAGTTATTTCTAAAGTAAGAGTTTCTCGAATTGTTACAATTGAGCGTAGATTAATTACCAGACGTATAGGTAAATTAGGAGTAAATCAAATTCAGCACTTGAATTTACTGATGCTGCAAGCGTTTGAATTGACATCCTAGTCAGCAAAAAGCGATCGCTTATCAACAAACTTAACCAACAACACTCAAAACCATGACTAACTGGCAAGAAGAACACATTAGTATGAATCTTCAAACCTGTCATGGTAAACCACACATTATAGGTACAAGAGTATTATCAGTGGTAGGTAATATTGAGCGATCGCCTCTTTTACTTAATCAAGCCGATAACATGGTAAAATCTGACTCTAGCAAATTTAATTTACTGACATAACTACCAAATGTCTCTTCCCGAAATTACGCAAACGCTATTATCAGCAAAGAAACAGAAAGGACTAACCTTTGCTGATTTAGAAAAAATTCTCGGACGGGATGAAGTCTGGATTGCGGCTGTATTCTACCGTCAAACAAGTGCTTCTGAAGCAGAGGCTAAGTTGCTGCTGGAAACATTGGAATTAGGCCCTATCTATATGAAAGATTTGACCGAATATCCTGTCAAAGGATTAGGCCCAGTTGTACCAACCGATCCTTTAATTTATCGGTTCTACGAGATTATGCAAGTATACGGCTTGCCAATTAAAGATGTAATTCAGGAGAAATTTGGTGATGGGATTATGAGTGCAATTGATTTTACTTTGGATATCGAAAAAGAAGAAGATCCCAAAGGCGATCGCGTAAAAATTATTATGTCTGGAAAATTTCTCCCCTACAAAAAATGGTAGGCTTTCAGTTTTGGGACAGAAAATATATAAGTAGAAAAAATAGCTAATATTGACAGCAAAAATAAACAATACAGAGAAATCTAGTAATTTTAGCCCTTATTATACCCAAAATAATGGGGCAGTATATTTAGGTGATAGTCTAGAACTGATTAAATTTATTGATGATAACAGTATTAATTTAATTCTCACTTCACCGCCATTTGCTTTGACACGCAAAAAAGAATATGGTAATGAAAGCGCAGAAAAATATATAGAATGGTTTTTACCTTTCGCCTACGAATTTAAAAGAGTACTGGCTGAGAATGGCTCATTTGTTTTAGATTTAGGCGGTGCTTATCTCCCTGGTAATCCTGTGCGCAGTATTTACCAATATGAACTTTTAGTGAGATTGTGCAAAGAAGTTGGCTTTTTTCTTGCCCAAGAATTCTATCACTATAATCCAGCAAGATTACCTACCCCAGCTGAATGGGTAACAATCAGGCGAATTCGCGTCAAAGATTCAGTAAATGTAGTTTGGTGGTTATCAAAAACACCCAATCCTCAAGCAGACAATAGAAAAATTTTAAAACCCTATAGCCAAAGTATGAAACAATTACTCAAAAATGGCTATCAACCCAAAATCCGTCCTAGCGGACATGATATCTCTGAGAAATTCCAAAAGGATAATCAAGGTGCAATTCCACCGAATTTGCTAGAAATCGCCAATACTGAATCAAATAGCGCTTATTTGCGACGCTGTAAAGCCGCAGGAATCAAACCCCATCCAGCAAGATTTCCTCAAGCTTTCGCAGAGTTCTTTATTAAATTTTTGACTAATGAAGGTGATATAGTATTAGACCCGTTTGCTGGTTCTAATACTACAGGATTTGTGGCTGATAATTTGCAACGCCGATGGCTGGCTTTTGAAATTAATCAGGATTATGTCAACGGAAGTCGTTACCGTTTTCATCAAGTAAAAGATGAAGCATGAAGTATTAAGGATGAAATTACCCCACCCAGAGGGGGATGGAGTATGAAAATTGAACAATATTTAGCATTTACAGAGTGTTTACTTCATCATTCATCCTTTTAACGACACACTTCTTTAATCAACAGTCAGCAAGCAATGACCAATTCTACATGATAATTTATTTGCAGTCTGAATTTTCACTTCAAACTTTTTGAATATTTAAAATATTCACTTTGGGCTTTTAATTCTTGACTTTGAAAAGCAGATTCAGATCTCACCGTTAACCTGCATTTTATGAACTTCGTCTGCTAGCTCCTGACGACTTTGATCATCGAGTTTATCAATTGCTAACATCCCCATAAGTATCACCTCTTTCAGAGTCAAACGTGTTGAATGTGCCTGTTTTTGCACAATCTCCTTAATAATCGGACTGACACCGATCGCAGTACTAGCTCTGGCCACGAAATAACAGGTAAATATTAATGACTTCGCCTAAATCTTAGCATTTCCCATCCGCTTATTCTATATAACTATAATAATCGATTTGAATTTCTCAAATACATAGTTTGCAGATAATGCATTAATAGCGCTGCTGACAAAATCCTAGTAGCAGAAAATTAGCTAATTTTCCTATTCCTCTAGTTATAATATTCTCAAAAATCGCCTATTTATCCCTAATTTCCACTCTTCTCTTCAATCCTGACATCAAATGTCCGCGCCAATTTGGGGATAGCCATAAAATCGACTATTGTCATCCCCGCACGGCGAGCATAGCTGCTCACTGTACTGTAAATTACGCTGCTAGCGATCGCAATCCTCTTGAGGGCGTCCATCCCTTCTCTTGTGCTAGTTCTCGAATCTTTGACACATGAACAAGGAAACAGGGATTTTTGGACAGTACACCAAAGCACAACTTACCACAAATGCGAAGTGGGGGTTTCTGACTCCTGGATTGGGTTGCGGGAATGGAGAAAACTGTTGAGAGTTCCCTTCGGCGATGACTTAGATATTTCTCATGCTAGCAACATCAAAGCTAACCGCTTCCTTGATGAGAAAGTCAAAGAATCATTCACCCATCATCACTAGAATAAATACTGATAACACAAGTGCTATAAATTACTATAATAATATCCTTTGGGCTTTCTTTGAGAGCCAAGAGAACACTAAAGCACTAGGATTCAGTAAAATATCTGTTTGTAATGAAAGTATTCCCGCAGATAGAATTTGCTGGAGAAAGGTAAAAATTCGGTTTAAAGAGATTGTAAATTGTTAAATTGAACCCCATTACCTGCTTTACAGAAATAGACAGAGTCATTCAAAATAAGAAATTACACCGAAATAAAATTTCCTTAATTTAGCCAGTTATTACAGTTATAAGTAAAAATAATGAGTATAGGAGAGAAAAAACGATGAGGGACCCTTATCTGTTGGCAGCAAGCTTGTTAACAGTATTGGCAATACCAGCATCGGCTCTTCCACAGATGTCGATTATACTGCCAGAAAATTTGAGATTTCATTGGGATTTACAACAGGGTTCGCAGCCAATAATCAGGAATCAAACCATCCCCAGTGTTGATATCTCCTTACCAAAATTTACTAGCCAAGCTTTGCAAACTTTAGATGTTTCACCGCCAGTAGTCGGGGAAAAAATCATCCCCAACTTGGGGCTAGCTGTATCAAAAGCTACGAGTCAGGATTTAGCAGCACCAGTAGAGCCATCACTAAATTCTACCTATCCAGAAGCTAATCGGACTTTGGTATCAGGAAGTCAACTTTATGATCAAAGAGTAGCAGCTCTGAAAACAGGTCAAATTAATCAACGTCTTTTTCAAGATAGCTTGCAATCATTGGAGTCAGCGAAGAAACGTCAACTAACTTATGAAGATTGGAAGCGTTTATTAGCATTGGAAGCCAAAGCCATCGCCCAAAGCAAAAGCCCAAATCATCTGGGAATTTTAGTCGGTGATTCTTTAAGCATGTGGTTTCCTAAAGAACAACTGCCGGCTGGTAAAGTGTGGTTAAATCAGGGAATATCGGGAGATACTTCCACTGGTGTTTTAAAAAGATTGGCAGCATTTTCCCAAACGCGACCAGATGTGATATATCTCATGGCTGGGATTAACGACTTAAGAAAGGGTGCTAGTGATGAAGTAATTTTGCGCAATCATCGGCGAATTATGCGCAACTTACGCCAGAATCACCCGAATTCGCAAATAATTGTCCAGTCAATATTGCCTACTCGCCTACCAACAATTTCTAACCAGAGAATTCGTCATCTTAACACACAACTGGCACTGATTGCCAAACAAGAAAAAGTTACTTATATAAATATGTATAAGTGGTTTACAGACTTTGAAGGCAATTTGCGCCTAGAGTTAACTACAGATGGGTTACATTTGTCGGCAGAAGGGTATGAAGTTTGGGGAGCAGCACTAGAGGAAATAGAATTAAAGTTGACTCAGCGCCATAATTGAGCGATCGCGATCGCCATTTTAGATTTATGAAAATCACTGATAGTGATACCATCGCCATACGTCAGACAATCGAAAGTCAATTAGAAGCCTTTCAAAAAGATGATACCGCAGGTGCTTTTGCCCTTGCCAGCCCGGAAATCCAAGCACAATTCCGCAACCCAGACAACTTTATGCAGATGGTGCGGCTGGGTTATCCGTCCGTGTATCGTCCGCGTTCTGTCTTCTTTGAGAAAATCACAACCATCCACGGAAAGATCACTCAACTAGTACTGCTGCTTGGCCCTGATGGGGTTCCTGTCAGGGCATTGTATCTCATGGAAAAGCAGCTTGATACCACCTGGAAGATTAACGGGTGCGTTCTGATTCCTGTGGAGGCGGAAATTAATTAAGTAGGGCGAAGCACTGAAACTACTGGCGGGGTTTGTCATTTGTCATTTGTCATTTGTAAGAGTTTCAAGTGTCATCTTCGGCTTACTTAGTAAAAGAAGTCAAAAGCAAAATCTATGCTTTCACGCTTAAGGCTTGTGGCGATAAAACCTGATTCAATTTGCCACTACGATAACCTTCCAGATCTAATGTTACATATATAAAGCCAAACTCTTGAAAAGCAGATACTACTTGCGGTAAATCCGTCGTCAACACAAACTCTTTGATTTGTTCGGGCGGTAATTCAATCCGTGCTGTATCGCCTTCGGAACGCACCCGCAAATTCTTTAAACCCAGCTTTCGCAGGTAAATTTCTGCCCTACCGACACGTTGTAACTTAGCAACAGTAATCTCTTCACCATAGGGAAAGCGGGAACTCAGACAAGGTTGAGCTGGTTTATCCCACCAAGGTAAACTCAGTTCTTGTGAAAGTTGGCGCACTTCCATTTTACTCACACCGACTTCCGCTAAAGGCGATCGCGCACCTCTTTCTTTTGCGGCTTGAATTCCTGGGCGATAATCGTGTAAATCATCGGCGTTAACTCCATCCACCACATAGGGATAACCCAACTCTCTCGCTAAAGGTTTGAGAGTGTCGTGTAATTCGCTTTTGCAAAAATAGCAGCGGTTCACAGGGTTAGAAGTGTAATTGGGATTGTCCATTTCGTTTGTCTGGACAATTTGATGAGGAATCCCAATCGTTGCCGCTTGAATTTTCGCATCTTCCAATTCTTCCGGCAATAGCGACGGTGAAACAGCCGTCACAGCCAAAGCGCGATCGCCTAAAACATCATAAGCAATCTTGGCAACCAATGTACTATCCACACCCCCAGAGTAAGCAATTAGCGCTTGCTCCATTTCGGCGAAGATAGCTTTTAGTTGCTCAAGTTTTTCTTTCTGTGTCATTTTCCAGTCCTACCGCAATCCTATAGCACCCAACAAATTCTATTTTAGTCATTGGTAACAATTTACAAGCGAGTAGCCTATTGATAGAGAATTAGGAATGAAGTTTGAGGAAGACGCTCTTAAATGAGGAATAATAAATCACAAATGACCAGTGACAACTATGCCATACAGTAGTTTTACCTTAGCGAAGGTCAAAAAAGAGTTTGGTTTAACCACAGTTGAAACCGGACGGTTTTTACCGGCGATAGAAGCGATGGTACCTAGTTCTCGCTTACAAGTGATGTTGGAAGATTTACCTTGGGCGATCGCGGTTGGTTCGGAAAAAGCAAAGTCTGAGGGAATTATTTACCCGATTCTGCAAGAGGTGAGACGGATTGTTAATAACCAGGTGAGTTTGTTTTCTGGGCGAGATTTTACAGTAGATGCAGACAAAGGCTTGACTGGCTACATAGATTATCTCATCAGCCGTTCTCCAGAACAACTAGAGATTGAAGCGCCTGTTGTGATTGTGGGCGAAGCGAAACGAGATAACCTCAATGAAGGCTTGGGACAATGTATTGCGGAAATGATCGCGGCTCAATTATTCAACCAAGCTAATCAGGTGAATATTCCCACAATTTATGGAGCGGTTAGTAATGGAACCCAATGGCGGTTTTTGAAATTGGAAGAGTCAACGGTAACAATCGATTTAATGGATTATGCACTCCCTCCAGTTGACCAGATTTTGGGCTTTCTCGTCTGGATGGTGCGAGAGGGTTGAGGGGCTTATTTTTTCAGTTCAATATGAGTATATCTGATGAGCGATCGCACACTACCTATGCTCATAGTTCACCTGTTAGGCTGGATACAGTCATGGCAATTCAGGATCGCACGGCGGCAAATCCCGGTATGTGATGATGTGGTAAGATTTGAGGCAGAAATCCTCGAATTCAACGCTGTCGGGTATCTGTGACGGTTGTTTGTAATACGTGTTTACGCGATCGCAGTAATTTTGTATTGTTTTGATAATGCTCAGTAGTAACGATCCGGTCTTTCAAGAAGTTGTTAGGATCGCCAGTGGGTTTGGAATTTTTGATTGTATTCCCTGTGCTAGAGCCATCAAAGAATTTTTACGAGAACAAGGAATTCAGGGAAAGCATATCAAGCTGGATACAGGTTCACAAGATCCGCTATACGGGCGTATTTATGATGATAGTGTAGGTGAACTACTTGCCACGACTGGACATAATGAAGGAATTCTAATTGAAATTGAAGGACAGGAAATTGTGGTTGACAACATTCACCCACAAGGAATTCTTCGTTCGCTTTGGATGCAAAATCTCTATTCACCTATTTTGGAAGTTGGTAAAGAATTTCAGGTAACAGAAAAGATGTTTTAGCGTTAACTTAGGGACTTCCAAGTAAAAAAATATTCCATTGCTATTGTTCACAGTTAACGGTTGACGGTTCACGGTTAACAGTCAACAGTCAACAGTCAACGACTTTAACGGAATAATTTATTTTTTGGAGTTCCCTTATTGCGAGTTAGATATGGATAATTTTTACGATTTGCTACAAAAGATAAAAAAAAGACCTGCTATGTATTTGGGCAGGCATTCAATTTTTAGTCTTCAGGCATTTTTGGATGGATACTATTTTGCTAGGCGCGAACTTGGCGTACCGTTGACGGAACAAGAGAATGAATTTCAAGAGTTTTTGCAATGGATACGCCAGAAGTTTCAGGTAGAAACAGGACAATTATGGGCAAGTATTTTGCTTTTCCATTCCGCAGATGAACGCAGTGCTGTCGAGCGCTTTTTTAGCTTGTTTGAAGAGTTTGTCAATCGAGAAAAAGTTAGAGAAGTTGATGATAAACGAATTGAGAGTGGGAGGATTTATTGAGATATATCAACAGCGATTTTGGCTACAATCGCACTGAAATTGGAGTGATTCAATTGCAGGTTGATGCAACTCAATTGCAGGTTGATGCAACTCAATTGCAGGTCGATGCAACTCAATTGCAGGTCGATGCAACTCAATTGCAGGTCGATGCAACTCAATTGCAAGTCGATGCAACTCAATTGCAGGGCGATGCAACTCAATTGCAGGTCGATGCAACTCAATTGCAGGTCGATGCAGTATATTTTTTGCCCCTGCTGCACGCGATCGCCAAGCACGAGAAATGATGCGCTTGATGGCCATCGCACTTTAACAAAGACAGTCAATGAAGAAAGGGAAAGGGGGAAAGGGGAAAGGGGTCTTAGGGTTCCCCATACTTAAAAGCAGGGGTTTCAAATATGGACCGGAGGCGGAGCGGCTCCGGCTCCGCACTGATTTTTATCGCACTACGTGTCTTAAAAATCTTCTTTTTTATTCTCCCCAATTAAGATAGGGGCTTTGTACCTTGTGGGGAAAAGTTCTTTATCCTTTCCTTTCCCCCTTCCCCCTTCCCCTTTTCCCCTTTTTGGTAACGAGAAGAAATGCGTAGGCGAGCTTTTCGTAGACATCGCCACTGTGCCGCTACAACTGTTCTAGCAACCTATCGTATTCTGTATGTGAACCAACCCAAAACCAGATTACGGTGTCTCCATCCAACTGACCAACCGCTCGATAGTTTTTGCTAATTCGGGCAGAGTAAATTGGTAACTCTGGATGCACTTTCTTGAAGCGCAGACTCGGATAACTTGGATCTTCTTTAAACTGGCGATATGCCACCCGTGTTTGCTCTTGAACTGCTTCGGGTAGATCGGCAAACAATTTACGGAACTCGATTGTAGTGCGTGACTTCACAATGTTTCTGGATCGAGTTCTTGAGTTTTGCCTGCGTGATACTCAGCCATTGCATTAGCCGCAAGTTTAGCCAAAATATCTGGGGAACGAGAGAATGATTCATCCCAGCGCTGATCGTCTTCAAGTTCTTCCAGAATCATCGCCGCGATCGCATCTTGCTCACTGGCAGGTAAGGTTTTTAACTTGGCGATCGCACGTTCAAGTAACTCAGTCATTGCTATCACACTCTGACAAGGAAAACATCATCTATCCATTATCGCTCTACTAGCAATAGCGATCGCACTTTAACAGAGACAGTTAGTAACTAGAAGAAATGCGATCGCGTCTTGCTCACTAGCTGGTAGGGTTTTCAACTTGGCGATCGCACGTTCAAGTAACTCAGTCATTGCTACTACATTCTGACCAGGAAAACATCACCTATTCATTATCGCCCTACTAAGTAGGTCAACATTGAAAAACTTAAAATAGAGTCTTGGCGATTACTTCGCTTCACTGCGTTCCGCTCGTAATGACATTTGACGTTTAATTAGGTTGAGCTACTTAGCAAAAGCGATCGCACTACTTCAAAAGAGGCTAATCAAGGAACGATCACCTACGAGAACATATCAAACCCGGTCAGGAGAAACGATCGCAGAAAATTTAGCTTGGTCGTGTTTTGACTGTAATAGTCGAAAGCACACTAAAACTAGCCATTGCGATCCACAAACCCAACAAGAGGTTGTGCTCTTTCATCCTCGTCAGCAGCTTTGGTCAGAGCATTTTAGCTGGAATGATGATTTTACTGAGGTTATTGGTAAAACTTCGTGTAGTCGAGAAGTATATCACGGTCTTTTTGCTGATTGGATTGCCTGAACACTCAATTCTAGTATCGCAGCAGCGTACAACATACTGGATTTACGGAACGTGATGTCGTGCATGAATTTTTGTTGCTCGGTACGCAGCATATCGGCTTTCACCAATCCAAGTTCCGCAATTCTTGGTTCAGTAAATAGAGTGTCAAACAGAGTTTCAGATGCTAATTTCATCGCATTGCTTAAGACCGTACTGAAATCCTCTGTTTCTGTAGGATAAGCAACGTGTTGTGGACATCCTAATCGTGTCAGAACTAAGCGATGCAACGATCTGTTCGCTCTCAACTTTAAGGGTAAGCTTTGACAGAACCAATACAACTCCGGTGTCATCAGTGGGTTAACAGGCCAAAGTCCACGCTCCAAATAAAGTGGAGCAGCAGCAGCATTTGCAGTAAAAAAGGAAGCTGGGACACCTGCTGTTGGTGCTTGGTAGTACTGATCGACTTTATCCAAATAAGCTTCTCGTGCTTGTTGAGTTAGATAGGTTGGAAAAGAATCAGATGTTGGCTTGACTTGATGGTAATAGGCTTCTTGCTCTTGAGGTTTAAGCTCTCTCCAGTGTGGGTACATTAATTCGTCTCCACCACTCCCGGTAAATACAGTATGCCCACCCTTAGCCACAACATTGTCGAGTAGCTTGCCAAAACCTTCCCTATAACACTCTTGCCATGGAAAAACGGTTTTGTCTTGTGCAAAACTTCCCTGCATAGCTAAGGGTAAATAATTATCCACTGGTACTGCAAAATCTTGAAAGTGATATTTTTGTACAAGTGCATTACGACGGTGGATTTGTCCTTTGGCAAATTCACCTTGTATTTCAAGCCCATAGGTATATACATCTTCAGAAACAAGAGTCGTTCCAACAATAGCCACAAGACTAGAATCAAGTCCGCCACTCAACTCAGCGTGCATATTTTGTGTACCAGTATGTAACCAGCGACGCATGGAGGAACTTAAAATGACACGTAAAGCCTCTACCACATCGACTCCAACTTTGACAGGTCTTGGCTTCGGTGATGGTATTGAATCTGGATATATTAAGTGGAAAGATTTGCTCTGTTTTGGTCGCCAAATTGCACAGCTTCGTTCAGTCAGAAGAAAGATGCCGGAGAACAGTGTTTGATGGCAATATGGAATACTACAATTCACTAGAAACTGTGCGGCTAGAGCCAAGTCAAGTTTTTGGTTGATTAAACCATATAAGTGAACTGGATTCCAATGTACATGAAGGCTATTATCAGCTGCAACAATATATACTGGTGCAGTTCCCCAGCGACCAGCTCTTAAAGTGACTTCTTGACTATGGCGATCAATCAAAATTAGAATAAATTCCAACGGCCATTCATATAAATAATTTAATTGCTGTTGAAAGTTCGCTGGAGATACGGTAGCTATTTGAGAGAGTGAAGGTGATAACTGAGTTTCAGAGAGCCTTTCACATACCCAGAAGGCGGAATAAGCAGCGGTTGTGATACCCCTATATTCCAAAGCTGGGTGCAGGAAGGGTGATATCCTAGACCTACCACAATGCCACTCTGCACCCTCTAACACCCAATTTCCGACGAGATCATCTTTGTAAATATCTAGACTGATCACTTGTATATCCTGCTCTTCCTAATTCTGCATCAAAACTTTGCTTTACCCCAAGCCATCCCGTGGAGGCGGTACTTTCGCTAGCGGTTCATCTTCCTCAACAATGACAAATCAGGACTTACGCAGCGGCACTATACATAGCGGTACTAGTGAGTTATGCTACAGGACTGACACAGCTAAAATGAGGCAATGGAAAATCAGCAAAAAGCTCTATTTTTTGGACTCAAAGTTAATTCTTTAATGCACTATTTTAGCTGAAACAGTCCACTACAAATAGAGGCTGTGCGTAAGTCCTAAAATTTAGCCCCGCGCTTGGCATCTCGTGGCGGCGACACTTTCTTTAGTAGTTCATCTTCCTCAACAATGACAAATTTAGCCCCGCGCTTGGCATCTCTTGGAGGCGATACTTTCTTTAGTGGTTCATCTTCCTCAACAATGACAAATTTAGCCCCGCGCTTGGCATCTCTTGGAGGCGATACTTTCGCTAGTGGTTCACCTTCTGCATCCTCGGTTAATTCGACAGTAAATAAATCGTCTGGGTCGGGAACATTGGGGCTGTTTCCATCAATTACTTTGCCAATGTCAATATTAAAGTAGCCAGGTACATCCCACCACCAATGCCATCCATAAACAGTATGAATAGTCGAGCAAAGCCCTAATGCACAATCTGTACTCCATGAATCAACAAATTTCCAATCGGCTCTATAATCAAAACGTGCATAACCACGAGTGGGTAAAGTAGTGCGCCAAACTATTTGTGTGTGTGACTGTAAGGTATATAAAGAAAGATTAGGAAGCTCTTTAACATGCCCCCAAAATGTAAAGCGATCTTGCAAGTTATTTTGTGTGGCATCGTACGGATTTTGTTGAGAATATTGCCATGCGCCACATGAGCCAGCAGTTGTCTCGACTATTTTCCAATCCGTTATGTCCCGTGTTGTTGATTTGTCTGCGGTAAAAGATCCACCCCCAGATGGACTCTCGCTAATATCGAAATTTATGGTAAATGAAGTAGAATCAGTTACAGTTGTTGAATTGTTGATCGTTTCAGGACTGGATTGAAACCAAAAAATTTGATCGCTTTGTGGTTTGATACTCAATGCAAAATAGCTTTGTGACCAGGCACGCTCTTCATCATTATTGACAGCTAAACTACCAGGAGAAACTGTGGCTGATGTCTGAAGATGAATATATTGGAACAGTTCATTACCATAATTATTGTAATAGACAGTCCATATCCAAGAATGAGTAGTGGTGGCTACTTGATCTCCATTGTTGTTGTTTGGTTTTCCAAGATGTAGTGGAACTGATTGAGAGAAAGTATAGGTTACAAACTTCAAATCAGGTGGAACATCAGATACTTTGGATGGAAGAGCTTTGGTGCGAAGAAGATTGGTTTCAACTAAAGTCTGAAAAGATTGGTTTTTTTCGGACTCACGTTCTGGTGACTGAAAATTTGAACTGAAAAAGGCAATATCTGGATCTTGGTCACTTGATGATTCATGGTAATTTTGTACATTTGCCTGTGAGCTTTCAGAAACTTCAGACTTTATTGGAGCAGCCTGTAGGCGTAATTTTGGATTGGAAGAATCTGGCAAATCTATAAAAGTGTAATGAAGTCGTTCTGCTTCATCAGTTTGCCGAATGATTAAGCACGCTTGACTTCCACCAAGTGTGAAAAAGCCAGTCAGTGTTCCTAGCTCTCGCCAATGCTGCTCACTGATATTACATAATAATATAGGTAGACCTATATCAAGATGTTGATTTACAAGTGTTATTGAATTAGCACCATGATATGATACATCTATAACTAGGCAGTCAAAGCTAATCTGATCATGAATTGTAGTTCCTTTCTGAATGTTGACAGCATCACGAAAATCATCGAATGCTTGACAGTGAACATTTCCTAAAACAAAGTAATTGATTGCCGATTTTTGCGATTGTTGCGTGTTCATAATTCATCTTATAATCAAGAATGGATTAGCTCATTGCAAATGGGTTAATCTATCTATTACAAAATAAACTATAGTTGATTGAAAGCAGCTAACTCAACCGAAGTTAACGAACTTAAGAACTAACTAGGATTAGTTGTGCGATCGCCAATATATTTAAATCCAGTTTTCACAACCGAAGTTAACGAACTTAAAAACTAACTTAAGCTCTTCTTGTCTTTAAATCCCCAAAGCAATGCTCCAGATTGGCGATCGCTTCTCAATTCCAACATCCCACTAACAGCGATCGCCTCAGATTTTGGTATCAATGGTGTGATCGCCTCTACATTTAAATCGAGTTTTGACAACCGAATTTTAGGGACTTAAGAAGTAAAGAAGTAAGTTTGGTAGTGATTGGCGATCGCTTCCCAACTCTCCCATCCCATCAACAGCGATCGCCCAGTAATATCATTTTTATTCACGCTTCAGAAGTTGGTATTAATGGTGCGATCAGCAATACATTTAAATCCAGTTTTCACAACCGAAGTTAACGAACTTAAGAAATAACTTCAGAGCTTCTTGTCTTTAAGTTCCCAAAGCAATGCTCCGGATTGGCGATCGCTTCTCAATTCCAACATCCCACCAACTGCGATCGCCCAGTAGTATCATTTTTATTCACGCTTCAGACGTTGGTATTAATGGTGCGATCGCCGATACATTTGAATCCAGTTTTCACAACCGAAGTTAACGAACTTAAGAAATAACTTCAAAGCTTCTTGTATTTAAGTCCCCAAAGCAATGCTCCAGATTGGCGATCGCTTCCCAATTCCCCCATTACACCAACAGCGATGGCCCAGTAATGTCATTTTTATTCACGCTTCAGACGTTGGAATCAATTGCTCAACTACCGCTACATCCAAACCTGTAACCCGCGCCACCTGTTCCACGGTCATCCCACCAGCCAGTAAATTACGTGCTGTGTGTAACAACTGCGCCTCCGCTCTATCTGCTCGTTGGCGTTCTTGTTCGGCTCGTTGGCGTTCCTGTTCAGCCCGTTGATATTCCTGTTCTTCAGGGGTTGGCAGTAATTCTCCGTCCAAAGTCGCCCAGCGTAACCAAGTCGCCTCAATCCCTTTATAATTACCCTGCCAACGCTGCAACGCCAACCCTAAGGATTCACTCACCAATTGATTGCCTTTATTAGCAACCAGGGGTTGATAAACTCTCTGTTGAATCGAAAAACCTACCCAATCATCTGGGTTAAACGGGTCATACCAGAAATATTCTGGCACGCGCATTTGATTTTGATAAATCAGCTTTTTCTCGTTTTTATCTGCTGCGGCTGTACTTTCGGAAAGCAACTCAATCACCACATCCGGTGCTTTCCCTTCTTCCCAAACTACCCAACTTTTGCGTTCACCTTTGGGGACACCCAACACTACAAAAAAGTCTGGGTCTCTAAAGTCTTGGTTTCGCACCTGCGCCAGACTGTAGTAGACAAACATATTCCCACCGACAAACCCATCTTCTCGTTGTGACAACCAAGGGATTAAGGCATCTATCAGCAAATCCATCTGGGTTTTGTGCCGTGCGCTTTCCATTGGCACACCATCATCATAGGGAAGTTCTGCTTCGGTGGGTGGAAGTTCAATTAAAGGTACAGGTAGGATTGTTTCTGACATGGCTGTTCACCAGTGGGGTAGCCCGCAGCAAATATATATATGGTACTGGATTGTCTGTCTACCTGAGCCGAGCAAGCTGTTTTCCGAAAATACAACAACAGAAAAAGGCGATCGCATTCGGACACAGATAAATTTGTAGTGGGAGCATCTTGCTCCCTAAGCTCAAAAAAGCGCCAAGGAAGCCATCACTACAAAAAAATCAATTTATACATTTGGGATGCTCCCAACTTTTCCGTATCCTGAATTTAACTGAATTTAACTGAATTTTCATATTCCTGATTTTTCCTGAACTACTGATGGGAAAAAACAAATACCATAACCATATAGTCAAAGTGACACACTTCTCTGTGGTTTTAACCAGTCTCAGCTATGCAACTGACTTAAAAATTGAGCAATTTGCGATCGCCTACTTAATCACATTCCGTAAAATTACTTAATGTCTATGCGGCAATAAAGCAGGTAACATAAATTTAGCTGGATCAATCTGCTTCATCCAGTCTTTAAGTTCTGAAGTGCTTGTAGTCTGAATTGGTGCGCTGCATCTGTGTTCTGTGGAAAAATTATTTAAAAAAATCCTTTCAATGGGTGCATTTTTTACAATCAAAACTTTATTGAGTGGTAGATAACTTTGTAGGTTTAGTAGCTTGAGTTATTTACTGCTGATTTGTGTTGCTCATCTGCTGTTTGCTGGTGCATCTTGGGAATGCATTACAAACGATCATGCCTATCCATAAAAAATACATTTATCATCGGTGTTCCAATGAAATTCCAACAAAGGAGCCGGAGACGTGGTGTAATCCTAACTCCCCAAGGATTACAAAAACTCCAACATGCAAAATCGCAATCAGAAAATAATGAAAATTTCGGTAACCGTTATAGCCGTGAAACCTTGGGCTTTCGCATGAGGTTAGATCCAGATACGGTAGCAAAGGTATTTGCTTGTGAAGCGGGGGTAGATAAGCAAACCCTAAAGTACTGTTTCAGCGCATTTAACCTGCAACTTGAATCCGAAGACTATCAATTTGCTCATCCCGATCGCAATCTCCAGAACAATAACAGAGAAATCCAAAATTCGCTCTCATGGGGAGAAGCACCAGATGTCTCTCTGTTTCGTGGACGCACTGAAGAACTGGCAACTTTGAAACAGTGGATTTTAAATGAGTCTCCTACAAATAAGGCAATACCATGCCGTCTCCTTACTCTATTGGGTATGGGTGGTATCGGTAAAACCTGGTTTTCCGTAAAACTCACTCAACAGCTTCAGGATCAGTTTGATTTCGTGATTTGGCGATCGCTCTCACCTCGTCGTCCTCTCAAAGATTTATTATCTGACCTGATCGCCTTCCTATCCAACGGACAAGACACCAATTTACCAGATAACTTACATGGTAGAATGTCATGGTTTATTGATTATTTACAACGCCACCGTTGTCTGCTGGTGTTAGATGGGGCTGATGCTGTGTTGCAAGAATGTGCAAATCAAAAGTCTCCTTGCAAAAGTTGCATCTGGTTTCCGCAAAAAGGAGATCAAGAGTATCGGGAATTTTTTAAGCGGGTGGGAGAAACAGCCCATCAAAGCTGTCTCATCCTCACAAGTCGTAAGAAGCCGAAAGAGATTATACCTTTGGAAGGTGAAATCCTCCCAGTGCGAGTCTTTCATCTCAACGGCTTGCAAATGCCAGATGTTCAGGAACTTTTCCACGCCAAAGGCGCTTTTGCGGGAACCCCAGACGATTGGCACAAATTAGTAGAGTCTTACGCAGGCCATCCCCTGTCCTTAAATCTTGCTTCCACCACCATTCAAAATTTATTTGCTGGCAATATCAGTGAATTTTTGCAGCAACAAACCCCTGTTTTTGGTGAAGTGTCCAACTTGTTAGAACAGCAATGGCAATGCTTATCAGATATGGCGCAGGAAATTCTCAAATCCTTAGCATCCCATTGCCAAGCGATTTCATTTGCCGAATTGCGATCGCAACTAGCATCTTCCATCTCACCCCAAATCTTATTGGAAGTACTGGAGTCATTGCAAGCGCGATCGCTCATTGAAACCAAGGGGGCTAGATTTTCGCTACATCCTTTAGTTATGGAATATGTCAATTCCCAACTCATTCTAGAGCAGAAAATACAACTCCAGCCGAGTCCCTTGTTTGAGCAAAAGCATCAACTCCAAATTGCGAGTTAATTAGCAATTAATTACGAATTACGAATTACGAATTACGAATTACTCAGAGTTGCTATATTTTGCCACCAGACTAGCTAACAGAGGTAAATCAATCGGTTTAGAAATATAGTCATTGATACCAGCAGCTAAACAAGTTTCGCGATCGCCACTCATCGCCATTGCTGTTTGCGCAATTACTGGAGTCTGGCTGTACTGCTGATTTTCTCTCAGTTGCCGCACTAAGTTCAGACCATTATCATCCGGCAAATTCACATCCATTAAAATCACTGCTGGGTTGATATTTTGCAGAGATTCCCACATCTCGGCAGCATTCTTCGCCCAAGTTACCTGATAACCCAATTTTTCTAAATAAATTTGCATCAATTTGGCATTGTTTAAGTCATTTTCTACGAGCAAAATTTCTATAAAAGAACTAGGAGCGTGAACTATAGGCGGTAAGGAAGATAAGTCAGCAACTTCACCTTCAATTCCTTCTAAATCTCCAACGGGATTTAGGGGAAGTACGATAGTAAATCGCGAGCCACGATTTACCTCAGATTCAACTTCCACAGAACCACCGTGAATTTCTGCGAGTTTGCGCGTCACAGCTAAACCCAAACCAGTACCTTCATGACGAGCCACTGTGGAGTTAGCAATTTGGAAGTACGGTTGAAACAGTTGAGCCTGGTCTGCTTGGGAGATACCAGTGCCAGTATCCCAAACGGTAAAATGTACAAAACTACCTTTAGCCACAACCCTTAAACCAACGCTGCCTGTAGTTGTAAACTTGAGAGCGTTGAAGAGTAAATTCAACAGCATTTGTTTCAACCTTAAAGAGTCAGCTACTAGAGTTGTCACATTGGGGTCGATATCAAAAAGCAGTTTTAAACCCTTATTGGCAGCTTTTTCTTTCACTAATGCCATCACATTACGGCATAGTGTGGGCACATTCACGATTCCCCACTCTACTTCTAGCTGATTGGCTTCAATTTTAGAGAGATCCAAAATATCATTGATCAGCGCTAGCAAATGCTTACCGCTGGATTGAATAATATTTAAATATTCTTGATGACGGTCTTTTGTGGGATCGTAGCCTTGAGCTAACAGCAGGTGCGTAAAACCGATGATCGAACTCAAAGGCGTGCGGATTTCGTGACTGGTATTAGCCAAAAACTGGTTTTTCAGTTGATTGGTACGCTCCAGTTCCCGATTAGAACTACTCAAATATTGGGACTTTTGCTGGCAAGATTGAAATTGTCTGAGCTTTGCTAAGGCGACATTGCAGTACTTCACAGCCCGTGCTACTAATTGCGTTTTCATTTGCGCTTCTAATCCTTTGGCGGAATCTCCATCCAATCTCTTAGGAGCCGTAGCAATAATTAGCCAAGCTATCATCCCACCAGAATCATCGCTCAACTGCCAAGCACTTGGCGTTTCTTGATGCTCTAGGTGCTGCAAATCTTCAAGCTCTATTGGCTCGTCTAATTTCAAGCGAAGCTTTCTGCCTTTTTTGGAGACAGCTTCTAGGTGTGGAAGTTGTGAGTGCCTCTCTGGCGAAGGAGAAACATAACAGACTTTACCAGTTATTTCTTGTGGTTGGAACAGAGCGATCGCCACCTTACTGCTGTTCAAAGCATGGTTGAGATCGTTGACCAAAATTTGGAAAATTTCTGCTTCTGAGCTTCTTTGCTGTGGCAAAGTAGTACAAGCAGAAAGCAGGCAATCATTAAAATCGCTTTGCAACTGGTTCAAGCTGCTCTCTAGCCACAACTCCGCTCGAAGTTGCTGGATTGTGGTCAAAAGTGTTGGAGTTGCATCTATCTGACAGTTCTGTTCTGGTAAGCTTGAATACTGCTGCATGGTCAACTAGACCGCTGAACAAGTTTAGCTTCGCACAAGAGTGCGAACAGGATTTCATGTATACTAGCGCACATTTGTTTTTATTTATAAAGCATAACCTATAGTGCCTAATAGTGTCGAATGTGACGAAGATCCCACAATTTAATGTACGAAATCACTCAGCTTGGAATTTCTTAAGATCAACTTAAGACTTATGGATACACAAATTGCTCAATTGATTATCAATGGCATTGCGGTAGGCAGTATTATTGCCCTAGCCGCAGTCGGACTTACCCTTACCTATGGGATTTTACGGTTGTCAAATTTTGCCCACGGTGATTTTCTGACTTTGGGAGCCTACCTAACCCTGTTAGTGAATACCACAGGTATAAATATTTGGTTTTCAATGATACTAGCCGCGCTGGGAACAGTAGTGACAATGCTGTTATCCGAAAAATTGCTGTGGTCAAGAATGCGCAATCTTCGTGCTACTTCCACTACGTTGATTATTATATCTATCGGATTGGCCTTATTCTTACGTAATGGCATTATTCTCATCTGGGGTGGTAAGAACCAAAATTACAATCTCCCTGTGACCCCAGCTTTAGACGTTTTGGGTTTAAAAGTGCCGCAAAATCAATTGTTGGTATTGGGTTTAGCAGTAGTGGCTATTTTGGCGCTGCACTACCTCTTACAAAACACGAAAATTGGCAAAGCAATGCGAGCCGTCGCTGACGATCTGGATTTAGCAAGAGTTTCTGGTATTAATGTAGACCAAGTGATTTTCTGGACTTGGCTAATTGCTGGCACACTCACATCCTTAGGGGGCAGTATGTACGGGCTAATTACGGCTGTGCGCCCGAATATGGGATGGTTTTTGATATTGCCCTTATTTGCTTCCGTAATATTGGGGGGAATTGGAAATCCTTATGGTGCGATCGCCGCAGCTTTTATCATTGGCATAGCTCAAGAAGTCAGCACCCCTTGGCTAGGTTCTCAGTATAAACAAGGTGTAGCGCTATTAATCATGATTTTGGTGCTGCTCATTCGTCCCAAAGGTTTATTCAAAGGCACGATTTGAGCAGCACCTCTCAGCTTCTAATTACTGGATGATATTGAAATAGTAAGCGGCAACTAAGAAGTTGATCGCTAACAAAAACAATGCCCAACCAGTACGGAAGGGATACGGAGGTTTAGCGCCACTGTCAGCAACTGGGGAATTAGCCGTTTTATCAGCCATTAATCTGTTCTCCTAAATTTCAGGACTTTTTAAGACATACCAAACAGATGTCCCCATTGCCCACTTTCTTTAAAAATATTTGTGTATTTTGGGCATTGGGCATTGGGCATTGGGCATTGGGCATTTCTTATTTATCTCCCTTGTCCTCCTTGTCCCTCCGAAGTTCTGAGCGGAGGAAGCCTCCGCTCAGACTTCTCTCCTTGTCCCCCCTCCCTTGTCCCCTCATCCCTCCTCCCCTGCATGGTAGGAACTGCGAACCAGAGGCCCGGAACGGACATGGCTGAATCCCATTTTCCATGCTATGCTGCCGAGTTGATCAAATTCCTCTGGAGTCCAGTATTTTTGGACTGGCAGATGTTCTAAGGAAGGTCGCATATATTGCCCGATGGTGAGGCGATCGCATTTTACTGCTCTTAAATCTGTCATTGTTTCGATGACTTCATCAAAGGTTTCGCCATGTCCCAGCATCAAACCTGATTTGGTGGGGATGGAGGAATCTAGCTCTTTGATCAGTGAAAGTACATGCAGCGAGCGATCGTACTTCGCTCCCCGGCGCACTGGCCCACTTAAGCGTCGCACTGTTTCAATATTATGGTTAAAACAGGCTGGCTTCGCTTTAACAATCATCGCTATCCGTTGGCGTTGACCTTCTTCCCCAGCCCCCACACCACCCCAAAAATCTGGCGTCAGCACTTCAATTTGAGTTTCTGGGTTCAACTGGCGGATAGTTTCCATCGTTTGGACAAAATGTCCCGCTCCCTGATCTGCTAAGTCATCACGGGCGACAGAAGTCAGCACTACATAACGTAATCCCAAAAGCTGCACGGCTTGAGCCACCTTTTGTGGTTCTTCTGTGTCAACAGGCATGGGAGCATGACCTTTATCTACTTGACAAAATGCACAAGAACGTGTACAAGTAGGGCCCATTAGTAAAAAAGTAGCTGTCTTTTGGGCATAGCATTCCCCCCGATTAGGACAGCGTCCTTCTTCGCAAATTGTATGAATTTGGCGCTGCTTGATAATGCGTTGTACGGTAGAGATTTCACTAGCTTTGCCGATAGAGCGACGCAACCAGCTAGGCATTGCCATAATTTCTGACTTGAGTTGGGCTTGTTGTGACGAAGTCATAGACATCCAAGCGAGAAGAGAAGGTACTGTAGGGCAGGTTTTCTATACTTTAAGGCCAGGTGAAAGCCTTAAATATCACCATGACACAATTTGCCAAAAATAAAAGCAGAAGTTTCTTAAAACACTTCCAGTAACATCACTTATACCGAAATATACTATCCCCCAATCAAGATAAATTTTAGATATAGTGGGATAATTCTCACGGTCAATCGGCAATATCGCCATCTCCACCTATAGTTTTTATTAGAGTAATCAGTCGTGGCAAGTAACAAGATCCTAGTTATTGATGACACCACAGTTGTCAGAGTAAAAGTACGAGAAATGTTGCCTCCTGGCAATTTTGAGGTTGTAGAAGCAAAAGACGGTATGGAAGGACTCAATTACATCCTTCAAGACAAATTTAGCTTGATCATGTTGGATTTTCTTTTACCTAAAATGAGTGGTTGGGACGTTTTCCAACACATTCAAGCTCAGCCTGAGTTAAGGAAAATTCCTTTAGTGCTGATGTCTGGGCGGAAAGAAGAGGTGACGGAGAAAATCTCAGAACCCTTTGAATATTTTGAATTTCTTGGGAAGCCCTTTGATCAGAAGCAACTAATTGGGGCCATTAAATCAGCAATGGCGAAAGCGAAACAGATACGCCCAGATCAAACTTTGATCGGAGTCAGTTTTCCTGTTAACAATGGCTCAGCAATAGCCGCTAATAACACGAATGGTACAGTAGCAACTTCTAATAGTGGTAATGGCGCAGTTCAATCTCCTGTTGCGGAGTCTGCTTCTGCTGCGGAAATTCAGATGCTCAATGACAAAATTGCCAAGATGCAAGTAGAAATTGATGGGTTAAAGAAACAGCTAAATCAAGTTGTGACATTTATTAAACAGAAAATTAAGTAGAAATTGAGTGAACTGATTACTATATCTCAATTTAAAATCTAAAATTCGGAGATTTTGGAGCCACTGCGTTGCGTGGGTTAAGAGCGGGTTAAGAGCTTTGTCGCAAGTGGCGTGATATTGAATTTTCCCTGACTACAAGACTACAGTGTATACACAAGTCCTATCACCCACAAACTAAAAGCTCGGTTGCTACATATATAAGGGTGGGTTATGGACTTTATACCAATTTGAAAAAAGAATGAGACAGATGCATCTGTAGGGGTGGGGTTTCCCCGCCTTTGCGACAATCCATTATGTCAAAATCATTTATTGAATTGTTATTAGTTATAACGTACCCTAAGTATATTTCTCAAATCAAATATGATTCATATATAATACCCTCAATAAAGCTGGGGACTGAGTGTGTTAAATAAATTGTGCGATCGCTACACTTAAAAAAATCTAAACTTTTCCCAGTAAATCTATTTGTATCACTCCTACATTACTTACGTAATTTCTCTATTGTTTTCTATATTTATGCTTTTTTATGTGTAATTCCCAAAAATTCATCCCCGAATTTACTAATAAAAAATAATCTCTTGTATTTTTTGATTACACATATTTTGCTCAGCCTTTAATTATTCCAAAAATTGCTGATAGTAATTATCAGGATATTTTTACTGATTTTTTGTTAAGTCAGTAAAAAATATTATTTTTACATGTGCCTGAAGCAGCAACAGATTAAAATAATATAAAACTGCTATTTATGAGCAATTACAATCTCAAAAATTATAAAAAAGTATCATTCAGGTTTATCCTGATTCTCCCCTTTGTTATCCAGATATTTACTGCTGTGGGACTAGTAGGCTATCTTTCCTGGAAAAATGGAGAGAGGGTAGTCAATGATCTAGCTAATCAATTAATGCAAAAAATCAATGGACTTGTCGTTCAGCACCTGGATACATATTTAGCAACGCCTCCACAGATTAATCAGATTAATACCGATGCTATCAAGTTAAAGCTGATAGATTTAACTAATCTACAAAGCACAGGACATTATTTTTGTCAGCAAATGCAAGTGCTTAATATTGGCTATATTAACTTTGCCAATCCCAAAGGCGAATTTATTGGTATTGAACGTTTAGATAATGGGAATCTTTTAATTAATGAAGTTTCCGAAAAGCAAAGGCTTGGTAAACTTTATGTTTATACTACAGATTCCCAAGGAAATCGTCAGCAGCTAACAGCCGTTAAAAATTACGATCCTCGCTTAGAAGCTTGGTATGCAGATGCCATCAAAATGGGTAAACCCTTATGGACTCAAATTTATCAATGGGAAGATAAACCAGAAATTTTCTCGATATCCTCCAGTTTTCCGCTTTATGATGAAGATAATAAGCTGATTGGGGTAATTGGCATTGATTTAATCTTGTCACAAATTAGTAAGTTTTTAGCAAATTTACAGGTAGGAGCAAAAGGGAAAATATTAATTTTAGAACGTTCTGGTTTAATAGTTGCTGCTTCTAATCATGAGCTACCATATAATATTATTAATGGTCAAGCAAAACGGCTTTCAGCATTAAACAGTAAAGATGATTTAATTAAAGGAACAGCACAATATTTAAAGCAAAAATTTGGCAGTTTTAGAGAAATTAAAGATAGTCAAGAACTTGACTTTCCCCTCAAAGGCGAACGGCAATTTGTCCAAATTACCCCTTGGCGAGACAAATTTGGCTTGGATTGGCTAGTTATTGTTGTAGTGCCAAAATCCGACTTTATGGCACAAATCGATGCTAATACCCGTATTAGTATACTCTTGTGTTTAGCAGCATTAGCAGTAGCTATTTTGGTAGGAATGTTGACATCGCGTTGGATTACCAAACCAATTCTACGCTTGCAGGCTGCAAGTATGGCGATCGCTTCTGGAGAATTAGACCAAAAAGTTGAAATTAAGGGTATAGATGAACTAGAAAGTCTAGCCCAATCTTTTAATCAGATGGCTGCACAGTTGCAAGCATCTTTCTTAGAACTAGAAACCAGAGTTGAAGAACGTACTAGCGAGTTAAAAACAGCAAAAGAAATTGCTGATAGTGCGAACACAGCTAAAAGTGAATTTCTGGCAAATATGAGCCACGAACTGCGCACACCACTCAACGGTATCTTAGGATATGCACAAATACTTGAGCTTGACCAAAATTTGAATTCCAAACAAAAGAATGCTATCAGCATTATTTACCAGTGTGGTTCCCATCTACTGACTTTGATCAACGATATTCTCGACTTATCAAAAATTGAAGCCCGAAAACTAGAATTATTTCCCCACGATTTCCACTTGAATAACTTCCTCAACAGTATTTTTCAAATCTGCCAGATCAAAGCTGAGCAAAAAGAAATTTCTTTTACTTACCAGGAACTTAATCAACTCCCCACCGCCGTATTAGCTGATGAAAAACGTTTACGCCAAGTGCTACTGAACTTATTAAGTAACGCGATTAAATTTACAGATTGCGGTGAAGTCATATTCAAAGTTGGTGTGTGGGATAATTCGCCCAATTTTGAAGATTCTTCAAATCAGGTCAAAAAGGAGGCTGTAGGTCATAACCAACCGGAACAATTACCTATAATAAAAATTATATTTCAAATTGAGGATACAGGCGTTGGCATGAGTCCAGAGCAATTACAAAAAATATTCCTACCCTTTGAACAGGTGGGAAATAAGCAGCGAATGGTAGAGGGAACTGGACTCGGACTAGCTATTAGCCAGAAAATCGTGCAAATGATGGGCAGTGAAATCAAAGTAGAAAGTGCTTTGGGGGAAGGTAGCAAGTTTTGGTTTGATGTAGATTTACAAGTCTCACAACAATGGATTAATTCAACTTCTAGCAAGCCTACCCATAACATTATTGGCTATGAAGGAAATCCCATTAAGGTGCTGGTTGTTGATGATCGATGGGAAAATCGCTCTGTGATTGTTAATCTGTTAGAACCCCTTGGTTTTGTACTAATGGAAGCAGTCAACGGACAAGAAGGATTAGCAAAAGCCTTGGCTTGGCAGCCTGAGTTAATCATCACTGACATAGTTATGCCTATACTCAATGGTTGGGAGATGGTACAAAAGTTACGTTCCCAAGCAGAATTTTCCCAATTGATCGTCATTGCTTCCTCTGCGAATGTCTTCAATTTTGATCAACAACAAAGTTATAATTTTGGCTGCAATGATTTTCTTCCCAAGCCTGTGCAGTCAGAGCAACTGTTAACACAGATTCAGAAGCATTTAGGCTTAACTTGGATTTATCAATCAGGTAGTGCAACTGTCCCACCACCAGCAGCAAATAATCTTGCTTGCGAGTTCATCGTTCCACCTACAGAGGAATTACAAAATCTCTGGACTGCTGCCACCATTGGCGATATTGCAGGAGTTGAACAGGAAGCGCAACGACTACAGCAGTTAGATATTAAATATCTAGCCTTTAGTACCAAGCTTTTGGAACTAACTCAAAATCTCGATGAAGAAGCCATTCTCAAGTTAATGAAACAGTATATTTGACAACCGTAAATATGGTTAATGATAAACAAAACCTCATTATGATTGTTGATGATAACCCAACAAATGCCAAGGTACTGTTTGAGTTTTTACAAGCATCAGGTTTTCGCGTTTTAGTTGCCAAAAGTGGCGAAAGTGCTTTAGAGAAATTGCAAGTAGTGTCTCCTGACCTAATTCTATTAGATGTCATGATGCCGGGAATTGATGGCTTTGAAACTTGTCGTCGCTTAAAAGAAAACAAGGCTACCCAAGATATCCCAGTTATTTTTATGACGGCGCTATCAGATGTGGTAGATAAAGTTAAAGGTTTAACTCTCGGTGCAGTAGATTACATTACCAAGCCATTTCAACCAGAAGATGTACGAGCTAGGATTAATCTTCATTTAAAACTATGTCAACTCAACCAAAAGCTAGAACAACGCGCAGCAGAGTTAACTGCTACTGTTGAGCAGCTAAAACAATCTCAACAGCGGTTGGTACAAAGTGAAAAAATGTCTTCTTTAGGTCAGTTGGTAGCAGGAATTGCTCATGAAATTAATAACCCTACTAGCTTTGTACAAGGTAATCTCACCTATGCACAGAAATATATGCAAGACTTGATCGATCACATCCATCTTTATAAAAATCAGGCTTCCGCAACAGAAATCGCCCAACATGCAGCCAAAATTGATTTTGAATATCTCCTCAAAGACTTCCCGCACATCCTCCATTCCATGCAAGAAGGAATAGAGCGGATCGGCGATATTAGTAATTCTCTACGCACCTTTGCTCGTGCTGATAACATGGTGAAAATTCCTTTTAATATTCACGATGGTATCGACAGTACTATTTTAATTCTTAAACATAGATTGAAAGCTTCTAATACTCACCCAGCAATTGAAATTATCCGAGATTACGATGATTTACCTGAGGTAGAATGCTTTCCTGGTCAATTAAATCAAGTATTTATGAATCTTTTAACTAATGCTATTGATGCTTTAGAAGAGTCTAATGTCGGGCGTAGCTATAAAGAAATTATAGCTAATCCCAATTTTATTAAAATTAAAACTAAGTTAAATGAAGATGAAAATAATATTTTAATTATGATTAAAGATAATGGTTTAGGTATTCCTGAGGAAATCAAATCACAAATATTTGATCATTTATTCACAACTAAAGTTGTAGGTAAAGGTACAGGCTTAGGCTTAGCAATTACTCAGCAAATCATTGTTGAGAAACACGGGGGAAGTATAGAGGTTAATTCAATCCCCGGTGAAGGTGCAGAATTTGTAATTACTCTGCCGATTGATGATGAATTTAGGTAATAGGTAATTGCTGTTTTTAATTACCTATTACCTATTGACTAATTTACAAGCTGTCTGAATGCTCGGTGTTAACGGCACTTGCCTGAGTGCTAACAACATTAGTTGCTTGCAATATAGCAGTATGAGCAACTGAATTATTAGCTAAGGTAAACAGAGGATTTGACAAAATCCCGGCGATGGAGGTAGCAATTAAAGTTACTATCAACCCCACCTGCAAAGGTCTAAATCCAGGTAAATTCCAACGTATTGCGGGATAATTCTTGACTACGTCAGACATTTCGTGGGGTTCTTTGACTACCATCATCTTGACTACACGAATGTAGTAGTAGATGGAGACAACACTGGTAACTAAGCCTAACAGGACTAGCCAGTAAAGACCTGCTTGCCAACCTGCCCAGAACAAGTAAATTTTGCCAAAAAACCCAGCTAGTGGTGGAATACCACCCAAAGACAGCAGGGAGATACTCAAGCCCAATGTGAGAAGTGGATCTTTTTGATATAAGCCAGAGTATTCGGCAATTTGGTCTGTTCCTGTCCGTAGAGAAAACAGAATGATGCAGGTGAAGCCACACAGGTTCATGAACAGATAGACCAGTAAGTAAAATATCATACTGGCATATCCGGCATCAGTACCAGCAATCAAGCCAATCATCACAAACCCTGCTTGGGCAATGGATGAATAAGCTAGCATCCGTTTCATGCTGGTTTGTGCTAGGGCAACTACGTTACCCAGTATCATGCTGAGAACGGCAAGAGCAGTGAAGACGAATCTCCACTCATCAGCTACTAGGGGAAAGACTGTGGTGAGTAAGCGGATAGCTAGGGCAAAACCTGCTGCTTTGGAGCCTACAGATAAAAAGGCAATCACTGGGGTGGGAGCGCCTTCGTAAACGTCTGGAGTCCATTGGTGGAAGGGTGCAGCAGAAATTTTGAAGCCAATGCCGGCAATCACAAACACAAGGGAAATTACTATACCCAATGACTGACCGATATTAGCTTTGGCTATGCCATTGGCGATCGCACTCAATTCTGTTTGTCCACCCGATAACCCGTACAGCAGCGACACGCCATATAAAAATACTGCTGTACTGGAAGCACCAATCAACAGATATTTCAGCGCCGCTTCATTCGAGCGTGGGTCACGCTTGGTATAACCTGTTAACAAATAAGAGGAAATACTCAGGGTTTCTAGGGAGATGAAAATCATCACTAACTCACTAGCCCCGGATAAGAACATTCCTCCTAGGGTAGCGGTTAACAAAATCGCAATGAATTCTGCTAAAGCAGTGCCACTCTGCTCCACATAGCGAATGGACATTAAGATGGTAACAGCCGCAGATAAGGCAATAATACCGCGAAAGACGATACTGAGGTCGTCACTGTTAAAGCCACCGCTAAAGGAGATGGGATTGGTAGCATCCCATTGAAAGTACAGGGCGACAGTCGCAGCTAGTAAACCTGCGATCGCTAGATACCCAATCCAGCGTGAAGATGTACGCCCCAAAATCAAATCAACAATCAAAACCCCCAAGAGGGTGAGAATGACAATCCCCTCTGGTAAAATCGTTCCAGCATTTAACTGGGATGCAAGATTAGCAAAATCCATGAGTTGTATAGGTTTTGGCGATTAGACATCAAGGCTAACTTTGTTCATTCTATCTATTGTTCTGAACTAAAGTTCCATAAACCTTTCTATCTGTTTCCATAGATTAGCCTCTTGTCAGCAGACATCCCTCACAATCATGTGGATGGAACTGGTATATTTGCAACCTGTCATTGCCTGCGCAGCGAAGCAATCCCAGCCTTTGCGATTGCTTCGCTCCGCTCGCAATGACGTTGTATAAGCAATCAAGTGAACATGATATCATTCATTGAAAAATAAGCAGTTCAAATATAAAGCTGAACTGCTTAATATATCAACCAGCAGTCCAGTGAGCTACTGAATCTGCTAATTATGGAATAATTGTTGTTTAGGTAATGTTTTTTAACGCTTTGCCTTGATGCATACCCTCAAGACTTAATAATGTCTGGAGTATCCACTGGCATTTCTTCCCCAATTGCCACCGCCAGAGCGAGTACTTTTCTCCTCCCGTGGTCTAGCTTTATTAACTTTCATTACACGCCCCATCCATTCGGCACCATCCAGAGCTTGAATAGCTGCATCTTCTGCGGCTGATGTTTCCATTTCCACGAAACCAAAGCCCCGCGCGCGACCAGTTTCCCGATCTGTGGGTAATTGAACTCGCTTAACAGAACCGTACTCAGAAAATACCTTAGTGAGGTCGTCTTGTGTGACGCTGTAGGATAGGTTCCCTACGTAGATAGACATGAAACTCTCCAGAATCCATTGATGCAGAGATGCTTATCCGGAGAGCAGCTTGCAATTATGACTAAAAACAAGATCCTTATCACCGAATTTAACTTCTCCAATTTTATGCTAACACAACTTTTCTCTAGCTAGGCGATAAATCTTATCCATTTGTCATAATGTGTGCTAGAATACGGTATTTTTTGTAATTTTGTCTACTATATTGGTCAGCTTTCAGGTTTGGATAGCAAATTCCTCTGGGGGAATACCCCAATTTACCCAGCAAATAGCCTCATGGGCTGATTTCATCTCAGGTGGAACTCGCAAAGCGTGTATGAATCCAGTACTGGGACAAGTCATTTTTAATAAGTAAATTGGTTCTTCATCAACATCAGCATCAATTTTTAATAGCGTATATTCTGCCCAACTATCTAATTCAATGGCTTGTAATTCTTGGCAAATTCGGGCGTAACCAATACCTTGAATTAACACTCGCCGTAGTTCGGCATTATCTTCTGTTAATAACCATTGCGATCGCCATTGTTGCGGGTTGAGTTTACCGTATTCTTCCGGTAAGGTGACACCGTGATAAGAGTAGAGGCTAAATCCATCAGCATACTGTATGGCTGGTTCACCTTCTGCGTGGAGGCGATTTTGATTATCGAAGCGGAGTTGAAGCGGGCGATCGCAGATAATTACAGCCTTATCAAAAGCAAAAATCCATCCACACTCTTTAATTAAAGATTGATATATTAACCATTCTGGTAGAATTTCCGAAAACCATACACAAGCAATAATAAAATCCCTAAAGCTGTTAATTTTACACTCTTCTTCTGGCTGAAAACATAGCCCAAAGAAATTATTTATGTAAGAGTATAAACTGGCTTGGAGAGAAGATGATAGCCGACTTCCGAGTTGCAGGTTTATTTGTTGCCAATCTTCACTTTGTAGTTGTTCATTCAGATATATTTTGATGTAATTTTCTAGTATCAAACTTAGCCTAAAACCTAAAATGTCGGAAAAATTGTTATTCAATTTACCATACACCAGTTCATCGTATAGTTCTTCATCGATTTTGATATCCTGAAAAACTTGAGGATATATTGAATAACTCAGATCGCTGAAGAACGAAGTTTGTCTTCCCAATTGCTCTAGTGGCTTTTCTAGCAACTCCCGTTGCAGCCTTTTTAGGTTACTAATTGATGAATTATTTAATTGGCTAACAACTTTGTTATTTAATTCCTGCTTCAAGGACTCAAGCTTGTCAAAGATAGTAGATTTTAGAGCTACATAAGGACTTTCATAAAAAATAATGTTAGGAGCATTCTTACCAATTGCTATGTAGGCTGCTTTTACTGCTGACGCAGCTTTTTCACGATCAATTCGCTCAGTTGAAAGTGCAATATTTCGCCATTTTTTCCGATAAACTGGAATTAAAGCTTCTTGTTGGGGCGTTAACTTTTCAATCAGCGACATAGCGCCACCCTTCAGGCTCGTATTCTCTTTGAATTCTCACCATCCAATGACCTTGGGGAACTGCGATCGCCTGATGTTCCTCATGAGCAAGCAAAGCAGTCCGGGAATACACACGCAGGTAGAGAGCATCATTCTTTAAGAATAATTTTGCTTTGCCCTCAGTAATCCGATGCTTATGTCCAGTTACCTCACCTTCTGCCAAAGTCAAGTGAGGTAATCTTTCTCCCTCGACTTGTTCCACAGGTTGTAAAATGACATCACCTTGACGGATTGGTTGCATACTTTTGCCTCCTAGCAGTAGGTATCAACCCCACTTCGCTTTTTCTCTCAAATTTGATTTAATTTTGGCACAACCTTCTTTGAAATAGGGAAATGAGGAGGATGTGGTTCGACACTTCTGTGAGCTTCTCAGTGCATCGCTTCGCGGTAGTTGAATCTCACTAACCGGGGGAAGAGGGGGACAAGGGAGACAAGGAGGACAAGGGAAAGGGGACAAGGGGGAATCATGCAAGAGACTTCTCTGTTGTCTTCCCCTTAGCTCGCGATCGCCGAATCTCTCCAAAAAACAGGACGTATCGTTGTATTACACTTGGGGGGTATTTTGAAAACTGTAGTCGCCAATTTTGCTGAGATAAGTTAAAGATTGAAATAGCTGGAAATTCACAGCCGGCGTTTTCCTCCCTTATTATCTGGAAAGGACTATGCCCAAACTGTAGCGGATTTTTACCCTCATGGGCATTTTGTGTGAGGATCAACTCACATCAAAAAGCGCGACGTTTTAATTTGACATCTCGCCGAAATCGTCTAAATTTGCTTGTTTAGCTGAGCAGCTATTCTTTTTTTTAAAATTTCCATGTCAACTCTCGTCATCGTCGAATCTCCGACCAAAGCTCGTACTATTCGCAACTACCTACCATCAAGCTATCGGGTGGAAGCGTCGATGGGTCATGTCCGTGACCTACCCCAATCGGCTAGCGAAATTCCCACCGCTGTCAAAGCAGAAAGATGGGCGCAGTTGGGGGTAAATGTAGACGCCGACTTTGAACCGGTGTATGTTGTCCCGAAAGACAAAAAGAAAGTTGTCACTCAGCTCAAAGATGCTCTCAAAGAGGCTGATGAGTTGATTCTGGCTACTGACGAAGACCGGGAAGGTGAGAGCATTAGTTGGCATTTATACCAGTTGCTCAAGCCCAAAGTACCGACTAAGCGGATGGTGTTTCACGAAATTACCTCCGAAGCGATCAAAAAGGCTCTGAAAAACTGCCGTAATATCGATGAGCAGTTGGTTCGCGCCCAAGAAACGCGCCGGATTTTGGATCGGTTGGTCGGTTATACCCTGTCTCCGCTGCTGTGGAAAAAAATCGCCTGGGGATTATCTGCTGGACGCGTCCAATCTGTAGCCGTGAGGCTATTGGTGACCAAGGAACGTCAACGCCGCGCCTTTCGTGAGGGTAGTTATTGGGATTTAAAAGCTTACCTAGAGCAGGAAAAATCTCCGTTTACCGCCCAGTTGGTGACCCTAGGAGGAACCAAAATAGCTAATGGCAGCGATTTTGACCCGGCGACCGGACAAATCGCGGCTGGACGCAATGTGGTTTTGCTGAGGGAAGCGGATGCAGTTGCACTCAAAGAACGCCTGACTGGTAAAACCTGGAATGTAAAAGAGGTAGAAGAACGCCCAGTGACGCGCAAACCAGCGCCACCGTTTACAACTTCGACTCTGCAACAAGAATCTAACCGGAAATTGCGCCTTTCAGCTCGAGATACGATGCGGGTAGCTCAGAATTTGTACGAGCAAGGGTATATTACCTACATGCGGACAGATTCGGTACATTTGTCTGACCAAGCGATCGCAGCTGCTCGTAGCTGTGTGGAACAACGCTATGGTAAACAATATCTCAGCCCCCAACCTCGGCAATACACCACCAAATCTAAAGGCGCACAGGAAGCACACGAAGCAATTCGTCCGGCGGGTAGCACTTTCCGCACGCCCCAAGAAACTGGTTTGGGCGGTCGAGAATTGGCTGTCTACGATTTAATTTGGAAGCGCACCGTCGCCTGTCAAATGGCTGACTCCCGCCAAACCCAAGTTACTGTGCAATTGCAAGTAGAAGATGCTGGTTTCCGTGCTTCTGGGAAAAGAATTGATTTTCCTGGCTATTTACGCGCCTATGTGGAAGGTTCCGACGATCCCGAAGCTGCATTGGAAGACCAGGAAGTAATTTTGCCAAGTTTGAAAGTAGGCGATCATCCAGATTGTCAAGAAGTGGAAGCAATTGGTCACGAAACGCAACCGCCAGCTAGGTACAGTGAAGCTACTCTGGTGAAAACCTTAGAAAGTGAAGGTATTGGTCGTCCTAGTACCTACGCCAGTATTATTGGCACAATCATCGATAAAGGTTATGCCCAATTAGTCAATAATGCTCTTGTGCCTACTTTCACGGCTTTTGCTGTGACTGACTTACTCGAAAAACACTTTCCCGATGTGGTCGATCCCAGCTTTACCTCCAAAATGGAGCAAACGCTGGATGACATCGCCACAGGAGAAGTTAACTGGCTTCCCTACTTACGGGAATTTTACCTCGGCGATAAAGGTCTAGAAACTTTAGTCAAAGAACGAGAACCCCAAATTGATGAAAAGAAAGCCAGGACGGTAGAACTAGAAAATTTACCAGCCAAAGTCCGCATCGGTAAATATGGCCCTTACATCGAAGTAGAAAATGGTGAAGGTGTGGTGACAGCTTCCATTCCCAAAGACCTAACCCCAGCCGACCTTGACCCCAAACAAGTAGAAGTACTACTGCGACAAAAAACCTCCGGGCCTGACCAACTCGGTCGCCATCCCGACACTGGTGAACCAATTTATGTCAAGATTGGCGCCTATGGCCCCTACGTCCAATTGGGTGATAAGACCGATGAAAACCCCAAACCCAAACAAGCTTCCTTACCCAAAGGTGTAACGCCAGAAAACGTCACTCTGGAAACCGCTGTGGGACTGTTAGCATTACCCCGGACATTAGGAGTGCATCCGGAAACAGGAGGAAAAATTCAAGCTAGTTTGGGGCGCTTTGGCCCTTACATTGTTCATGACCAAGGTAAGGAAGGGAAAGATTACCGTTCCCTGAAAGCTGCTGATAATGTCTTGACAGTTTCTCTAGAACGCGCATTAGAGTTGTTGGCGGAACCGAAAAAAGGACGCAATTCCAGCACTAGCAAATCCAAAGCGGCTTTGCGCGAATTGGGTACACATCCAGACGAGGGAACACCAGTCAATATCTATGATGGCCCCTATGGGCCGTACATTAAGAACGGCAAAACCAATGTCAGCATTCCCGAAGGTGAATCTGTGGAAAATATGACATTGGATAAGGCACTACAATTATTGGCAGGCAAAACTTCGTCAACCAAATCAACTCGCAAGTCCACTAAATCCACAACTTCTAAATCTAAGTCAACTTCTAAGTCAACTTCTAAGTCAACTTCTAAGACAGCGACAACCGCTAGTAAAAAAAATGATGCTGAAGATTAGTGAACGATCGCCAAATTTTTGATTCGTAGTCAGTAGGCTTTGTGCTGCAAAAGACAGGACTTAAGTCCTGTCTAGGAACTTACTCACAGAGATATTTGCCAATACCTGATATTAAACCAAGGGATAGTTTGATTGTCGTAGGATTATCAGAATGTGATACTCTAAGAAGTAAGGCAGATCACAACACAAAATTTGATAAAGTGGATCATCCCCGAAATTCGGGAGTGCGATCGCCTAATCATCAGCCAGAGGTGCGGAAGTACGCCAATTTCTGCGTAGCTGTTAGTCAAAATTGAGGTAGTATCTCAGGAGCAGTCAGTTCAATGGACTATATAGAAAAGGTACTGGAAAAGCTTAAAGAATTGGCGCGAAAGTTGATTGAAGCCCTACTAGGGCCGGAGGCTGAACCGGAACCAGAACTAATTCCGATTCCAGTAGATGATCGTTCGCGTCGTCGTTAAGAGTGAGAAAGTGCCGGACTTGACGTTGCAGCCTTTAAGTATTTTGGTGCTGCATGGGCCAAACCTGAATTTGCTAGGACAGCGAGAACCGGGAATTTACGGTTCATTTACTCTGGCTGAAATTAACCACCTGTTAGCAGCAGAAGGACTCAAACTACAGGTGGAAGTTTATCCTGTGCAGTCAAATCATGAAGGCGTTTTAGTTGATACTATTCATGAAGCCTTTGGGAAACATCAGGGAATTTTGATTAATGCTGGGGCTTACACCCATACAAGTGTGGCATTGCGGGATGCGATCGCAGGTGTGAGCTTACCAACAGTAGAAGTACATTTGAGTAACATCTACCGACGGGAAGAATTTCGCCATCATTCTTATATAGCGCCCGTAGCTATTGGGCAAATCAGTGGCTTTGGTGTCCAAAGCTACATATTAGGTTTACATGCAATAGTGCAACACTTAAGAAAAGATTAAAGTATGAAGTATGAAGAACTCAGGGTGATCAGATTTTGTATCATTCATCCTGATTTCTTCATCCTGGAAACTTCACACTTTATGTTTGATGTATGCGCTACTCTATTGTTAGTCGGTTTCGCGGGACTTTACTCGGAGCATTAATTGGGCAAAGTTTAGCCGCTAGTCATGACAAAGAATTTCAGAACTGCTGTGACATCGATGCGATCGCAGTCAGAGGTACGGAAAGTTTAATCAGACTGGGAAAATTAGATTTAGATGATTGGCGAGCGCAAAAGCCACAAGCATCTGAGAAAATTTCGCTAAAAGTGATACTGGCTACCTTACCAGTAGCACTTTTTTTTCATGAAAATCCCTTGAAATTAAGACAAAGCTTGCTCTTGGTGTTAAAAATCTGGGATGATGACCCAGTGATTCGAGATGGAACACTAGCAGTAGGTTATGCGATCACGCAAATCCTGACAGAAAAACTCCACTCCCGCACCCTGATTCCCGAGGCGATCGCCTTTATTGGTGAAACCTCAACATCTCTACCACAACAATTAATAAAAATTAATACTTTATTACAACAGGGCGCAAGTTTAGAAAGGGTGCAAATCGAATTGAGTAAAGAAGAAAAGCTCAGTAAAAGTATTGCTATGGCATTTTACTGCTTTCTGTGTACCTTGGAAGACTACCGCTTAGCAGTTTTGCGAGCTAATCAACTCAGCGATAGGTGGCGACAAGACCATAAGGGTTTATACTTACATCATATAAGTGCAATTACTGGTGCTTTATCGGGGGCATATAATAGCATTGCGGGTATTCCCGTAGGTTGGCAGATCTCATACTCGCAAGCCAATTCAGCAACCAGGGAACTGAGTAATTTTTCTTTGATGGTGGAATTAGCTGATGCACTTGTGTCTGTGTGGTCAGGGTTGTATAATCATGCCCAACATTTGGGACAGTTAAGCACAGAGGGAGATTTCATACCTGAGTCAGAAGTACCATTACCTTTATGGTCAGCTATTCCTGACGGTAATTGCTACAACTCTAATTTGCAGAGACATGTACAGCCTCCTCTATGGGTCTTTGCAGCTCCTCGTGTTATCAGGTCGCGTTAATGCTATTTCTACTGAGCAGCATTGTAGAGGAGATATCAAGTTTCAATTCTAGTCAGCAGCCAGAAAAACCCACAATTAGTAGTTCTTTATACTACAATTTCCAAAGAAACTCTTAACCTGACTCTATAGGTAGGTATTGTGGCAAATCAGCCGCAAGCAAACCCCTCCTCCGAAGTTCTGAGCAGCTTCGGTTGCTCCTGCTTGGACTTCCCCTAGGTTTGTCTTGTTTTGAGGTATCAAAGTAAGCAACTGTAGGCAGAGGTAATGAAACATCAGCGATTTTTTAATTCTTTAGCCCAGCAATTAACTCTTTGGCGGCGACAGTACAAACTACTGTGTCGTAGAGGAAAATTGCTGAGGGTGGTGAGCGATCGCAGTAGCCAAAAACGCCTGGAACAATGGCAAAAAACTCTAGTTAAGAACTTACGCCTGTATGTATCAATAACTAATGAAATTAGCCAAAAACCAGGAATAGCACTGAGGTCAATCGTCAAATCAGTTAAACCTCAGAGAGTGATAAATACAATCGGTTTAAGCTGGGTGCATCAAAATCGTTCTACTGTAATTTTGGCGATCGCAGTAGTATCCCTTACAGGTGTAATCGGGCATAAACTATATAATCAACCGCAGCTAAAACAGGGGGCGATCGCACCCCAGACAATTAAAGCTCCATACACAGACAAGATTGAAGATCCCAGAAAAACAGCAGCCCAACGCAAAGCAGTCAGTAACAATTCTCTACCAATCTTAATGGTCGATGAAAAAATCAATGAACAAATCGACCAGAATTTACAAAAACTTTTAGATGATGCTGATAAAATCCGTAACACGGCTGGAACTTTTCCTTTTCGGTCACAGATGGATATACAAATACCTAGCCAACGTTATCTCCGGGCTTGCACTCAAGGAGAATGGCAAGATATATTACAAACTTTAGAAAAGAAAAGAAAACAGCAAGCAGAACTTTTTAACCCTAAGCGCAGTTCCCAGACGGAAAAATTATTCTCATCTTTACAATCATCCACCAACCCATCTCGTCGCCAGAGCCAGTTAAAAACTAGCAGACAGACTTCTATCCCCCAGATTGCCAAAGAGTCTACAAAGCCGATTTGGGAGAATGAAAAACCAGCAAATCTCTCCTTAACATCTGACTTTTTGCAAGTAGTGACGGAACTAGAAACTTACCGAATTAGATATTCTGAAGACGGTTTGTCCTCACTGATGGACGAAATTGTGCAAGCACGCCAAAAATTCGCCCAAGCCAAAATCCAACTTCAAAAGCTAGAAACTGCTAAATCAAAAGCAGTATATGAAGCAAAGATACTCTTGGATCTGTCAGATACAGAATGGGCAAACATACAAACAGGAATCCGCCAGATTTCTGCACGCATTCTCACCCAAGGTATCCCCCAGGGTCTGCCAGCAAATACTTTAAAGGATACTGTCAGCTTACAAGTGCAGACATTAGAACCGCCAGAAGCTCAACCTTTGGCTAGCAAACTGTTGTTGGCTGTGCTGCAACCGAATTTGAAAAAAGATGAAGAAAAAACACAAAAACAGCAAAAACAGGCATCTGCTGAGGTAAAACCAGTCATGGTTGAGGTGCAGCAAAATCAGGTAATTGTCACTAAAGGAGAGAAGATTACCCAATGGCATTTTGAGGTACTGGAGTATTATCACCTGAATCGGCGAGAGATTAACTGGCCCCAGTTGCTGAAGTTGACAGGCGCAATCACAACAGCAATTGGCATTTTTGTCTATGTCGAACGGAGTCTTGTGGGTCAATTGCGACAACGCGATCGCGTGTTAATATTGCTGCTAACCCTGAGTACGCCAGGGATGGTAATGATGGGTGTGTCACATACTACCTGGAGTGCTATTGGGTTATTGTTGGGCAGTTTCTATGGCCCTAGTTTAGGAGTAACAGTTATCGGGCTACTGTTGCTAGTGCTACCCATTAGCATGGAAATCAGTAAAACTATTTTAATAGCTGGTGCAGCTGGGGGAATAGTCGGCAGTTTGATGGCCAAAAGACTGCGATCGCGCGAAGAATTGGCATTATTAGGACTGGCGATCGCCTCCACTCAGGGAGGTATTTACTTAATCCTCTCGCTTATACGAAGTCCAGTGTCTTGGTATATCATCTTCAAAGATGCAGGGTTATTTGGATTATTGGGCTTAGCATGGAGTATTGTAGCTTTGGGCTTGAGTCCTTATTTAGAAAAACTCTTTGATTTAGTCACCCCCATTCGGTTAGCAGAACTAGCCAATCCTAACCGTCCCTTATTAAAACTACTGGCGACAAATGCTCCCGGAACTTTTCAGCATACCCTATTTGTCGCCACCTTGGCGGAAGCCGCTGCCAAAAAACTGGGATGTGATGTCGAACTAGTAAGAGCCGGGACATTATACCACGACATTGGCAAAATGCACGACCCTCTCGGCTTTATTGAAAACCAAATGGGGGGACCCAATAAACATGAAACAGAAATTAATGACCCTTGGAAGAGTGCAGAGATTATCAAAAAGCACGTCTCTGAAGGATTAGTGATGGCGCGAAAACATCTCCTGCCCACAGCAATTCAAGCTTTCATTCCAGAACATCAGGGAACAATGCTGATTGCTTATTTTCATCACCAAGCGCAGCAAATGGCGCAGGAAAATCCTACTTTACAAGTAGACGACGCTGATTTTCGCTACGACGGGCCGATTCCCCAATCGCGGGAAACAGCAATTGTCATGTTAGCAGATTCTTGTGAAGCAGCCCTGCGATCGCTCAAAGATGCTTCAGCAGAACAAGCTTTAACAATGGTTAATAATATTCTCCGTGCCCGGTGGCAAGACGATCAACTTGTAGATTCAGGGCTAACCAAAGACGAAGTTGGCAAAATTGCTCACATCTTCGTAGAAGTTTGGCAGCAATTCCATCATAAACGCATTGCTTATCCCAAATTCAAGTCTAAGGGTTAGTTAATGGGCATGGGGCATGGGGCATGGGGCATTGGGCAAGAGTCAAGAGTCAAGAGTCAAAAGTCAGTTGTCCCCCTTCCCTTGTCCCTTGTCCCCCTTCCCTCATCCCTCAAACCCTGGAGCAAATTTCAAAATCCATCTCTCAAGCTTCGGATATGGATTTAGGCTGAGGTGACTGCTGGGCAAAGGGCGTGAGTTGCCCAAAGAGACCGGCTGCATAAGCATTCATGAAACCGTTGAGTTCGCTGGTGTCGCTGGCGATAAAGGGGCCTCGCTGGGCGCGTGATTGGCGTAGCGGCTCGCCTGCAAACAATATGAAGCGCGCACCCACTGCTCCAGCATTGATACGCAGGGCTTTGCCGCCCGCTTTGGTGCGAATGATATCGTCAGTACGCGCGATCGCTTCGCCCATATGGGCTTCGCCACCGAGCATGACGATGAAAGCGTTTTCATTTTCATCAAGCGTCTGGACGAAAGCGGCATCAGGCTCCAGCGTCACGTCGATCAATCGCACTGGTGTTGGTACAGTCAATGGCGATGTCAGTCCGTTGGACGCGCTCAAGACAGCACGGATCGTTGCACCATCTTTGATCAGTGTAGGTACATTATCTGCGGCAAGATGCCGCGCATCCGGCGCGATGTGGCGGTCTTGTTTAGGGAGATCGATCCAGATCTGGAACCCGCGAGCGATCGCACCGGGGCGTTCGGGCTGCTCTTCATGCAGAACGCCAGATCCTGCGGTTGTCCAATGGAGCGACCCCGGCGCGATCCGATTGCGATGGCCGATCGAGTCCTGATTGATGAAACCAATTGCGCTTTCCGGTAGGATATAGGTTGCCACCGAAAAACCTGCATGTGGATGTGGGGGAAAGGTGGGGCCTGTCATATCGTAAAGCGAAACGATGATGAAAGGGTCAATATCCTCACCAAGCTGCGCTTCGCCGACATCGCGGGTGATCAGACGTGGGCTGAGGCGATTGATATTGGCCTGGGTAATGCTGTGAATGCTGCGATCGCTCATGACGCTTGCTCCATCGAGATTGGTAAATGCTAGGCTAACTATACATACAGTCGTAGCAAAGCGTTCTCCGGTATACAGGAGAGTTCGGTAAGTACTACTCCTCTACTTATCCAACCCCTGCGCTTGATTGGTATTTCCTCCCGCATATAGAAGCAGTGGGTTTCCACACAACCCACGAAGTACTATGAATGACCTAATCTTCAACCTACATCCTACTATCGAGCTAACAGATGAGCAGTTCTTCCAAATCTGTCAAAATAATCGAGATTTGCGTATCGAACGGACGGCTGAGGGAGAATTGATTATTATGCCACCAACAGGATGGGAAAGCGGAAATCGTAATTCAAAATTAACAGCCCGGTTAGAGTTTTGGGCTGATGCTGATGGTACGGGACTAACTTTTGACTCTTCCACAGGTTTCAAACTCCCCAACGGTGCAAATCGATCGCCTGACGCATCTTGGGTGAGTCGGGAACGATTAATAGCCCTCAACCCAGATCCAGCCAAATTTTTACCAATGGCTCCGGATTTTGTGGCAGAATTACGCTCGGCTACAGACAGCCTAGAGACACTGCGACGCAAAATGCAGGAGTATATTGACAACGGCGTGCGTTTAGGTTGGCTGATTGATCCGCATAACCAAAGTGTAGAAATTTACCGCCCAGGACAGGAAGTTGAAGTTTTGCTATCGCCTCATAGCTTATCAGGAGAGGATGTACTACCTGGATTTGTGTTGGATTTAGCCCAGATTTTAAGCTAGCAATAAATAAAGTAAAGACAGTAAAAGCGATCGCACATCCATATTGGAACTATCACCTAAAAGTATCCCATGCAGCAGTCAACTCAAGGCGATAACCGCGATTTTTTCCGCCAGCTTGCAACCTTAGCGGCAATTATCGCTGCTTTCGTTATCAATGTGATATCGAACGTTTTTCCGCTGAATGGACTCAGCATTGGGCAAATTTCCAATACTTTGTTCAAAGATGTCTTAATTATTCCTGCTAACTATGCATTCGCTATTTGGGGATTAATTTATCTGGGGTTGTTTGCTTTGGGAATTTACCAATTTCTTCCCAGTCAGAAAGATGATTCAGATTTACGCAATACAGGATATCTATTAGTAATTGCCTCGATTGCTCAAAGTATTTGGGTATACCTGTTTCTCTCTCGGTTGTTTGTCCTTTCTGTTGTCGCCATGTTGTTAATTTTGCTACCGCTGATTGGTATTTATTTGCGGTTAGATATTGGCAACAGGTTTGTCTCTCAGCGCAAAAAGTGGTGTATTCACAGCCCTATAAGCATTTATCTCAGTTGGATTAGTGTAGCGACAATTGTCAATGTTGCCTGTGCTTTATATTCTCAGAATTGGAATGGATGGGGTATTTCTGCCGAAGTATGGACTGTAATTATGTTGTTGATAGCAGCTACAATTGCTGTCGTCATTGTCATCCAGCGCCGAGATATTGCTTATACGGGAGTAGCGGTGTGGGCAATTTTGGCGATCGCAATCAAGCACTGGAACAATCCTATACTGAGAAATGTGGCACTAGCTTTGGTAATTGCTCTAGTCCTGCTCAGTATAATTAAAATCATTCGTAATTAAAAAAAGTTACATAAAAGTATTGAAAAATTACAAATGACCAATGACCAATGACAAATAACAAATTAATTTCTTTGTTGCACAGGGATTTTAATGATAAACTCAGTTCCTTGACCTGGAGTTGAAAGACAATCTAATTTTCCACCATGCTTTTGAGTGATGATTTGATAGCTAATCGCCAAGCCTAAACCTGTTCCTTTACCCACAGGTTTGGTAGTAAAGAAAGGGTCAAAGATACGGTTTTTTACTTTGTCTGGGATTCCTAAGCCATTGTCTGCGATCGCAATTGTCACCCATTGTGAATCACTTAGGAAAGTCCGAATCATAATTTTATGAGGATTTTGTTTCATCTCCTGATAGGTGTAATGGCTACAAGTTTCTTCTAAAGCATCAATTGCATTTGCTAAGATATTCATCAAAACTTGATTAAGTTGTCCTGCATAGCATTCGACTAGGGGTAATTTACCATAATCACGAATTACTTCAATTGCTGGACGTTCTGGTCTATCTTTCAAGCGATATTGCAGAATCATCAGTGTACTTTCGATTCCTTCATGAATGTCCACTGCTTTAAATTCTGCTTCATCCATGCGGGAAAAGTTACGCAGTGATAGGACAATGTTACGAATCCTTTCTGCACCCATTTTCATTGAAGGTAGAAGTTTTTGTAAATCTTTAACTAAAAATTCTAAATCTATTTCTTCAGCTAGTGCTTGTACTTCTGGTTGATTCATGGAATAAATTTGCTGGTAAAGATTGAGCATCCTGAGCAAATTTTTTGTATATTCATCGAGATAATCAATATTACCATAAATAAAGTTGACTGGGTTATTGATTTCGTGAGCTACACCTGCAACCATTTGACCTAAACCAGACATTTTTTCACTTTGGATAAGTTGGATTTGGGCTGCTTGTAAATCTTTTAAAGTTTGCTGAAGTTTAATTTCTGCTTGTCGGCGTTCAGAGATTTCATCTAATAACTCTATTTTGGTATTTCGTAATGATAAATGAACGTTGACACGGGCTAGTACTTCTTCAACTTGAATTGGTTTTGTGATGTAGTCTACTGCACCTAAATGTAATCCTTTAACTTTATTTTCGACTTCACTTAAAGCAGTCATAAAAATTATAGGAATTTCTTTGGTGCTTTCGTTAGACTTGAGACGATGACAAGTTTCAAAGCCATCAATTCCTGGCATCATCACATCTAATAAAATTAAGTCTGGTTGAATAGAAGGCACTTTCTCTAGTGCCATTTCACCACTTTTAACTACAGAAACTTGAAAACCAGAATTATGTAGAATCTCAAACAAAACACGAATATTATTTGTATTGTCATCGACAACCAAAATAGAGTTTGTTTTAATAAGTGGCATAATAATTTTTAAGATTTTCCAACATGTGTTTCAATTAACTCAGCAATTGCTTCAATTTCAAATTCGTCAACCAGGGCTAATATCTTATTGGCAAAAGCAGCATACTTTCGATCTAAATTTTTGATGCGATTAGTTTCTGTTTGGATATTTGCAACATCACAAATTTGTACAGCTTTCTGCAAGGCGATAAGTTCCGCTTGCGTTGGAACTTGCATTTTTACTAATACCTCTGAAGTTTCTTGGTGGTTGTTATTTAATGCTGTTTCCTCTTCGTAATTCCAAATTAATCGCAAATGATTTTGTAGTTGCCAAAATAACTCTTCCATTTGTATTGGTTTAGGAAGAAAATCATTGCAACCAGCATTTAGCGCTTCTTGGCGATGGAAGTTAAACACACTTGCAGAGGATACTATAACAATTGTATTTTTTAGCTCAGGTTTTTGGCGCAGTTCTTTAGTCATTGTCAAACCATCCATCAGCGGCATTTTTAAGTCAGTGATAATTACATCTGGCTGACATTCAATTGCTTTATTTAATCCCTCTTGGCCGTTATAAGCTTCAAAAATTTCAAATCCGACAGCTTCTAATAAAGTCGCCAGCACTGAACAATTTTCCCAACGATCATCAACAATTAATATTTTCCGTTTGTGACCTTGAAAGCCAATAATGGTTCTTTTTTGCGGAATGGTTTGGTTTAATGTCCTTTCTTCCGCTTCAGCTAAATCTAAATCAAACCAGAAAATACTACCCTTCTCTGGATGACTTTTTACCTCTATTTTGCTACCCATGAGGGCAATAATCTTTTGACTAATAGCTAATCCTAAACCTGTACCTTCTGCTTGCTTTTGTGTATTACCAACTTGTTCAAAGGGCAAGAAAATTTTTGTTAGTTGTTCTGGGGACATGCCCACACCTGTATCTTTAATTTGAAAGCGAACACGAGTAATTCTAGATTTCAGTTGCCAATTTCCAGCTTTTATGACCTCTACTTGAAACTTTACTCCGCCGCGATCGGTAAACTTGATGGCATTACCTAAAAGGTTAATCAAAACTTGCCGTAAACGTTTATCATCGGCATGAATAATATTAGGAAGCTTTGGACTAGGTTGATATATGAAGCCAATTCCTTTCTGTTGTGCCCGAATTTGACAAATTTCTACTACCTCTTGGAGAAACTTATGAAAATTAAAATCCTGTGGTTGGATTTCCATTTTTCGGGCTTCGATTTTGGAGAGATCGAGGATGTCATTAATTAATGTGAGCAGGTGAGAACCACACTGATAAATTATGTCAATCCCTTTACGTTCTTTAGCTGTGAAAATTTGGGAACGTTGGAGAATTTGCGCGTAACCCAAAATACCGTTGAGTGGGCTACGAAGTTCGTGACTCATGTTTGCTAGAAATTCACTTTTGGCTTGATTAGCACTATCAGCAGCAAGTTTAGCTTCTTGAAGTTCAGCAGTGCGTTCTTCTACCCGGTGTTCTAATTCGTCTTTTGCTTTTCTGAGGTGTCTTTCTGCTCTCCTATTTTCCTGAACGACGGCACAAATTACGAAAATCGTTAAAGCAACAACGCAAATAAAAGATTGCAGCAGCAGCAAAGACTCATTTATTGATTGTCTGACAAATGATCCGTAACCATGACTAGTGCCGTAAACTGCGATCGCAGTTACGATAGTCATCAGCAGTGTAGCTTCTCGTTGTCCAAATCTAAAGGCTGACCAAATCAACGGTGGAATCAGCATATATTCCACAGGATACCCACCAGAGAAGGCAATCCAACTGATTCCAATGAGCGATAGCAACAATATTATTAACTCACTAATCTGTTGCCAATTTAATTGTGTCTGTTGTTCAGGTTTCTCAAACCATGTGACGATTGCTGGGACGATAATCAACACACTGGCAATGGAACCAGGATACCAAATTCGCCATGCTTCTTTATAAGCTGCCCACGGTGTAATTCCATCTAGACATTGGACGCTTACCCCAAGAGTAGCACCTACTAAAGGAGCAACCAAAATCAGCCCCAGAAATTTAAATACATCGCCAGAGCGGTTGAGCAAATGATGATGTTTGATAAAGTGTTTAATCAGAAAGGCGTTGATTAATGGCTCAATTACACCGACAATAGAACCAAGAATGCCGAGCCAAGGATTTTTATAAAACAGTAAAATATTGATAATTAATTCACTGACAAATATCCCCGGTAAAACACGATATCCCAGCAGCAAAATACTCGCTACATAAACCCCAGAAGAAGGCCAAATAGGTGTGACACCATTGTCATATGACATCGATGCTGCTAATTTGGCCAGACAAAAGTGAACGATCGGAATTGCGATCGCAGCTATCAATACTGTCCGATCTAGAATCAATGGGAATTTTCTCTGGGTAGAACCTGGTTGCATCGCTTTTTTGTGCTTGTTAACTCCACGAGCAAACATCAACAGATACAATACTTAATTCAGCAATGACCTGATGTGGAAGTGACAGATGGTAGCATTAACTACTTACTTCACCTCAGCCTCATGTTCATTTTTCCCAAAAGTTCTACCCTAATAACTTGTTAGTTGTCAGTTGTCAGTTGTCAGTTGTCATTTGTCCTTTGTCCTCCTTGTCTCCCCGAAGTTCTGTTCGTCGAAGACGTTGGCGTTCGCGCAGCGTCTCCGTTAGGAGAAGCCAGACGCTCGTACCTCGCTACCGCTGCGCTAACGCCGGACGCCGGCGCTCAGACTTCTCTTCTTGTCCCCCTTCCCTCCCTCATTCCCCAAAGTCCCAGCACTTCAAATCCCAACCAAAACCGGCTACCGCCACAGCAGCAGCATAATTATTGGCAGGTACTAATTCTAGTAGGCTCCAGTCTTGATCTGTCTGTAACTTAGCTCGTTCTGTGGGAGTGAGAGAAATTTCAATTTGCTCTAACTGCGCTATGCCCTCACCTGTGGCTTTTAAGTAAGCTTCTTTACAAGTCCAATAACGGAAAAATACTGAAGATTTTTGTGCGGGAGGAAGCGATCGCACTAACTCGTATTCTCTCGGTAAAAAGAACCGTTGCGCCAGGGATTCCAAGTCTGACATCGGACGAATGTATTCTAAGTCTATCCCTACTTGCCGATTTTTACTCACTGCACACAAAGCTAAATTCTGGGAGTGCGATAAATTAAACGTTATTCCACTGTCGGCAAATTTACTCGCTAAGAATGGTTTCCCACGAGGTTCATAATCAAATTGCACTTCTTGGGGAGGAAGACCCAAGTAAGCACTTAATATTGTCCGCAAGCTACCACGCCCAGCAATGAAACGTTGACGATGTTCTGGAAAATAGAATCTTTGCGCACGCGCCGATTCATCGCTAGAGAGGGTTGTTGCGAATTGTTGCACCTTTGCTTCTGGTTGGTTGAGGTTTATACGCCAAACATGGACATCGTTCGGTAACAAAATTAAATCTACGGGTGCAGGTAGCCATAAATACTGAGATGAATTCATTAATGGAGGAGGCTAGGGGGGCAGAGGGGCAGAGGGGGAAAAGGGGCAGGGGGGCAGGGGAGATGAGGGAGTGTGGGGAGTTTTCTTCTCCATCTCCCCTCTCCCCCCCATCTCCCCCATCTCTTCCCCATGCCCTTTCACAATGTTCTGACACTTAGCACTTGTGGTGGTGTGGAATCTGGTGGATAGATTAAATCTACTTGTACCATGCGTTTAGTTCCAGGTGGCAGCGTTACTTGTAATAATGGTTCTAAAACTTGGCCTGTTCTGTGCCATAAATGCACATAGCGGGTTTTTTGTTGACCTTGGTCATCGGTATAGCGCAGCCGCACTGTACCACGGAAAAAGGGAAAATCTAAGGATGGTTTGCGAAAGCGGAGACCACCTTGGGATAATTTATTTTCTTTTAACGGTGTTTCTAATGTCACCGTGACTTTCTGGGTTTCTTTAGTGGTATTACTTAAGGGTAAGCTGAGATTATATTCCACCCCATAATTACCGTGGGCTTCATAGGCTGTATCTGGATAGCGTACTAACATCTTTGCGGTTTGGATTTGTCCGCTACCTAGTTGACCACCGCGTAAGGTGTCTATGGCATAAGAAATTGCTTTACCACGCTGGGGAATGGTGAGCAGTCCGTTGCGGGGGTTCCCCCCGTTGAAGGAACTGCGAACCCGGAGGGTGAGAGTTTGGGCTTTGGCGTTATCTGTAAGTAGGGCTTGCCACTGAGAACCCCCAGATACACCTGCTACACGTCCATAAATCAACGCACCGCCTGTAGCATTGGGGGGAGTAGGAGTTTTATCTCTTGGGCCTGCAAAGTTGCCATTATTGAGTAAAGATTGCCATTCTGCTAAAGTGGGAGGGCGATCGCTACCATCTGGGTTTTTCTTCGCAAACATTGCCAAACTAGCTGCATAAACTTTACTACTACTGCGCAGCCGCATAAAACTAGACCGACCATTGACAGGCTTTTCCAGATTTTTTACCGGAATGGGATGATTTAGCAATAATCGGTTTTGTCCTGGCGGGATAATCAATTTTGCGGGGAAATCAGCTTGACGAACTCCCCGCAACACATCACTCACAGCACGCGCACCAGGCCCGGAGTAAGTTTTACCATCATTATTTTCGATGTAGGGTGCTAAGGTGACAAAAGGCGCATCCTGTAATAAATAACTCGCTGCTTGTAGAACATCCACTGTCACAGGTTGCTTACCAGGATTGTGCAAAATTACACCCACATAGAGAGTCTGTAAATCTTTAGGAGTGTGGGTATAGTGGTGGGCAAATAAATCAAAGCGTCCCTCAAAGGGAAAATTAAGATGTGCGGCGGGGACTTTTTTACCGTTTGGGGGAAATGTAGAAAGTAAAATACCTTCATTTTTCACCCATTCTGGGCTATTGCTGTTAAATACAGGTATATTATCAAGCGATCCTGGTAAAGCACGTACTTCTCCCGCTTGCACAATTTCTTGCGGTGCTGGCGTGGGTGAAGTTTGGGCAACTACTTTAGAATTATCAGTGTTTCCGTTTGACTGAAAAGTTCCAGATCTCAAGGTTTGAGATAGAGCAACTCCTAATAAAAATAAGCATATAAGTGTCAGTAATTGATATTGAGGCTTACGCGCTGGCATAAATGTTTATTTTCCCAGGAACTGTGATTTTTAGGATGACCAATTGTAACTACAAGTTCCTGGGAGAATATTTCTTATACCATGACCGAAGAAAGGCAAGGGGCAGCGGTTAGAGTTCGCAGCAGTTGAATCTCGACTACGCAGTAGTTGAAACTCACCAACCAGGGGGAAGGGAAGAATTTATTTATGCAGATTTTCCTGTTCCCTGTTAATTAGTTTTGATTGACTCGCTCAAGTAGCCAAAGTGAAGATACAGTACCAACAAAATGAGCCGCAATTCCATTGATATTTGCCAGCGCTACAAACACATCAAGGGCGCGGATAATTTTATAAGGATCGGTGATGGCTACTCCTGGAGGCTGGGAGATAGATTTTGCTACTAACACTCCTACCGTTGAACCAGCACCTAAAATAGTTAACAGTATGCCGATTAAAGCGGCAATAATTCCCAACCGAATTACTTTAACTGTATCTGCTTTACTAGGATGAAGTGCTGGATTGGGATTTCCTAAGCGCTTACCGATGCGAGTGTAACGAAAATCCCAATAAACGCTAAATAATAGGACGATAATTCCGGATGCAGCCCAAAACATCCCTACTCCAAGACCTGCATTTGGTTGATCCGCAAAGCCTCGACCAGTAGCAGCAAATAACAAAGCCAAAAAAGAAACCACAGCCATTCCCAACTGTAACCAAAAGGTAATCCAGCCTGTAAGGCGAATATTATTAGCGATTCCTTGAACTTCTGATGCTAGCGAACGCATTTCTGATTGAGTTTGCATATTGCTTTCCATCTGATTAGCTCCGGCTGTAATCATCAAGAATATGTCTACTAGCTTGCTTAATACCCCCATCCCCAGACGGAATCACTACCACATCCACGGAAAGACAATTGCCAATATAGGCATAAAACGTGAAAATATTCAAAAACTGAAGGCAAGTAATCAAACTCAAGGATGATGAGATAACACAGCTAAATTGCCAATATTAGACTTGAATATGTGAAATTTAAATAGTTGCTAGCGATCGCAAAGGATAGGGCGGCATGATTAAATCTTGGATGGTAATTGGGGGTGTAGCTTTCGTAGTTGCTCTAGCAGCTAATTTTATTACACCAAGCGATCGCAAGTGGTTTGAGCGATTGCAAAGGCCTAGATGGTTAACTTTTGAAGCAGCAATTCCGATTATCTGGACTGTAATTTTTATTTGCGGTGCTTGGTCAGCTTATATTATTTGGGAAAAAAACCCAGGAACCAACGCCACTTGGTTAATCATGGCTTTATACATACTTCTAGAGATTGTGACTATTGCCTATACGCCTGTAATGTTTCGCCTCCGTAGTCTAAAAATAGGTACGATTATTGGCGGTACAGGCTTCATTATCGGTTTATTATTAACACTTGCAGTCTTGAGTACTTCTGGTTGGGCAGCGCTGTTATTAGTTCCCTACTTGCTTTGGAGTCCCATCGGTACTTATACTACCTGGCAGATGCTTCACCTCAATCCCCAAGCCGCCTAGTGAGGACGCAGGGGCATGAGGGAGTGTGGGGAGAAATGACTTCTGCCCAATGCCCCATGCCCAATGCCCCATTAGCTTTCTGCTCTAAAAGTTGTAATTATTGGTTTTTGCGGTTACTTTGAAGGAGAAACTGTCGCCTTTTTTCCTGCTGACGTACTCTTTTTTCTTCCGTAAGGTTATCAAAACAGTAGGGGCAAGAAACACCTGACTCATACTGAGGTGAAGCCTTATCTGCCGCAGAAATCGGGCGACCACAACTTTGACACATATCATAGCTACCTGCTTCCAAGCCGTGACGGACAGCAACTCGTTCATCAAAGACAAAACATTCCCCTTCCCACAAGCTTTCTTCGGCAGGAACTTCTTCTAAATATTTGAGAATGCCGCCTTTGAGGTGATACACTTGGGCAAAGCCTTGAGAGATCATAAAAGATGAGGCTTTTTCGCAGCGGATACCGCCAGTACAAAACATCGCTATCTTTTTGTGTTTACTGGGGTCAAGGGTCTGGCGAACAAAATCGGGAAACTCACGAAATGAGTGAGTTTGAGGATTTTGTGCATTCTTGAAAGTACCGATAACCACCTCATAATCGTTGCGGGTGTCAATCACAACCACTTCTGGGTCAGAAATTAACTCATTCCATTCTTGAGGAGTGACATAAGTACCAACCTGTTGATTGGGGTCAACTTCGGGCAATCCTAAAGTCACAATTTCTGATTTTAACCGCACCTTCATCCGCTCAAACGGCAGAGTTTCCGTATAAGACTCTTTGTGTTCTAAGTCGGCTAAACGCGGATCGCCACGCATAAATTCCAGAACTGAGTCCACAGCCTGACGGGAACCGACAATTGTACCGTTAATGCCTTCTTGTGCTAACAGAATTGTGCCCTTAATACCTTGCTGTTGACAGTAAGACAACAAAGGGTCTCGCTTTTCGGCAAAATCTGGCAAACTGACGAATTTATAAAGTGTTGCCACAACTAGGGGATTTTCTTGTTTCATTCCTTTGCCAATGGAACCATATATAAGTTACAATAGTAGAGGTATGTTAATTACCTCATTTTTTATTTTACGGGGGTTTAGCTCAGTTGGTAGAGCGCCTGCTTTGCAAGCAGGATGTCAGCGGTTCGAGTCCGCTAACCTCCATTAAATCTGAAGTCTAGTGAAGTTCAGCTAAAAAATCTCAGTTGGGTCTACATCTGACAATTTACCGACAGCGATCGCACCTACGCTCAACAAGCACCCCTGAGTTGTGATGTCGCATCTGTAGCCACCAAGTCAGCAAAGATGTGGCAAGACTTACTCAGTCAGGAGCGCTACCAATTCCAATAAGCGATCGCCGCAGTACAAAAGGAAGACCAAGATACAGCAGGCACTTGTGTTGGGATAGCTACCAAGTTTTTACATAAAGCTGGAGCAATAATCGATACTCAACTGTTGACGGTTGGGTTGTGTTAATTGCAGGCTCGTTTTCCATAGCTACATTAGTGACTTCAGTTTCAGGATTTCAAAGCCGATTAGTTTTAGCAGTCTGGCGCTTGACTATTATATAACTTTATGGTTATATAGTTTTAGTGTAACAAGGGTAACTTGCTGCGCGATATTTAACCAATACATTCGCACTCATTGAACAATGACAACAATTCTAGAAAAGCGCAGAAACGCTGGTTTATGGGATCGATTTTGTAACTGGGTAACCAGTACTGAAAATCGGCTTTATGTGGGTTGGTTTGGAGCGATCATGATTCCCACAGCCTTGACTGCGGCGATTGTTTTTGTGTTGGCGTTTGTTGCTGCGCCTCCCGTAGATGTAGATGGGATTCGGGAGCCTGTAACTGGTTCACTTCTCTATGGCAATAACATCATCACTGCGACTGTAGTGCCTACTTCAGCAGCGATTGGCTTGCACTTATACCCCATTTGGGAAGCCGCTTCTTTAGATGAATGGCTTTACAATGGTGGCCCTTACGAGATGATTATTTTCCACTTTCTGATTGCTGTCTATGCCTATATGGGTCGGCAATGGGAACTCAGCTATCGCTTAGGGATGCGTCCTTGGATTCCTGTAGCATTTTCTGCACCTGCGGCGGCAGCAACAGCTGTATTGTTGATCTATCCGATTGGGCAAGGCAGTTTTTCCGATGGGATGATGCTTGGGATTTCCGGAACCTTCAACTTTATGATTGTGTTCTCACCAGAACATAACATTCTGATGCATCCGTTTCATATGCTGGGGGTAATGGGAGTTTTTGGAGGTGCTTTATTTTCGGCAATGCACGGCTCTCTAGTTACTTCTACTTTGGTTCGGGAAACAACAGAAGTAGAATCTGCAAATACTGGATACCAGTTTGGTCAAGAAGAAGAAACCTACAACATCATAGCGGCACATGGTTACTTTGGGCGGTTAATCTTCCAATATGCCAGCTTTAATAACTCCCGTGCGTTGCATTTCTTCCTCGCTGCTTGGCCTGTAATTGGTATTTGGTTTGCAGCACTTGGTGTTAGCACCATGTCATTTAACTTGAATGGCTTCAATTTCAACAACTCTGTGTTGGATAGCGAAGGACGGACAATTCCCACCTGGGCTGATCTACTCAATAGAGCCAACCTAGGGATTGAAGTCATGCATGAGCGTAATGCGCACAACTTCCCCTTAGATTTAGCATTTGATGACCCTAAAGCGATCGCTCTCACCGCACCAACCATCGCCAGCTAGTTGGCAATTTCCAAGTCTCTCCTCTGTTTGATACTGATCAGCACCCTATTTGTGAGGGTGCTTTTTTGTTAAAAAACTGCTGTATTGCTGCGCATAGCTTTCAGGCTTTCTGCCTGCTGTAAAATGCGATCGCTAATTCGATTACAAGCTATCTCACAAAGTTCAAAAATCATCGGATCAGTAATCTCGTAAAAAGCACTAGTCCCTTTGGGCTGACGAGATAAAACCCCAGCCTGAGTTAATACTTTCAGATGCTTAGATAGATTTGCCTGTCCCAAACCAGTTGCATCTGCAATTTCCATCACATTCATCGGGCCTGACTTGAGACAGATCAAAATCTGTAGCCGACTCACCTCTGATAGCACCTTGAAATACTCAGCCACCGCTGCAATCACTACTGGTTCAGTCTGGAATGGTTTTGTTTTTAGCATACGTAGTTTTAATCTTTAGCACAAAAATAGTCTATTAATTTTCAGTATATTAATATTCTCTGTACACGCCGCTACCTTTAATTTAGGGACTGAGGCTGAGGCTTCGTGGAAATCGAGTTTCGACTCCGCTCAACTACCGGGAAGTTGAGATTCAGCCTAACAGGCATGGGGTTATTTTTCCATCATTAGCTGTCTGGTCAAAGCTAGTCAAGTTTTTTCGAGATATTCTTTGTCGTTTAACAGTCTCTCCACAGATGGAAGCAAAGCCTATTCCTGTGACAGAAGTTTTGCACTCACTTCATAGTTACCTTTGTCATCAGAAATAAACATAAATCGAACCTGTCACAAATACCCAATGGTAAGCATGTGAAACTTTTATCCCAGAAATTTTTTCACAAATTCACCAAAGACAGGTTTGATTGGGAATCACCAAGATTGTTCCAAGATTCAAACCAATCATTATCATTGAATATGCTTTATCAAACAAAAAGTCTGAAAAAGGTTATTAGCAGCTTTCTCGGAATTGCTAGCGCCAGTGCTTTCATTAGTCTGCCGGGATTAGCACAAGCTTGCTTAAATTCTCAGGCTCACAACAATTCCAATCAGCATCTTTTGACTCAGAGTACGCCTACGCCGACTCCTACAGCAAGTTCCACCTCTAGTCCACAGCCCACGGATTCTAATACTCCAGTAACCACATCTGATATAGAGTTCATGAACCAAGCAGCCCAAAGTGACTTAACTGAGATTCAAACAAGTCAGCTGGCACTACAAAAGTCACAAAACAAATCGGTTCGTAACTTTGCACAGCACATGATTCAACAGCATACAGCTTCGAGTCAAAAACTAGGTGCGATCGCCAAAGCTAAAGGTGTCACTCTACCTACAGATATTGGTTCGGAAAATAAAGCCTTATTGACCAAGCTGCAAAGCCTATCTGGTAACAGTTTTGACCAAGCTTATATGCAAGGACAGACTCAAGCTCATCAAAAAACTTTGGCTGAATACCAAAATTATCTGAACACAGGACTAGACAAAGATTTGAGAGTTTTTGCTAGTGAAATTACACCAATTGTTGCTGAACACTTGCAGATGGCTCAGAAGATGACAGCAGGAAGGTAAGGGACTTCCAAGTAAAAAAATATTTGCTGTTGTTGACTGTTGACTGTTGAGAGTTCACACTCAACAGTCTGTAGGGACGGGTTCTTTGAGAGATTTACACAGAAAACAAATATGTCGGTTAAACCTGCCCCGACAACAGTCAACGACTTGCGATCGTAATTTGACAAAAGAAAGGATGAAGGATGTAGACGCGGAGCGGCTTGGCGCAGGCTAGGATGAAGGATGGTAGGGGCGGGTTTATTTAGATCAGAGTTGATATGTAGGGGCGGGTTTATTTGGATCTTTGTTTCGCAACGTGGATATCGGTAAACCCGCCCCTACTACTTCATACTTCATACTTCAGCCCTAGTACGGATTACGTCTCATTAATTAGCTCAATTCTAGGCAAGGGTAAGGTGTCAGCTTCACCCAGATCATCAGATGCAATCTTATCTTGTGGGCCTGTTTGCTGTAATGCTTGTAACAATGCCACAGTCTGGTTTAATAGCGCTTCTAAATCGATGCCAGCATAATCCGATGGATAGCGTCGCAGACGATTACTACCTTCTCCCAGTAAAATTACAGCACCTCGCCAGTTTTGATTACTTAAATGATAAAGCGCTACAGCAATTTGCAGAATCCCTTGATAGAAGCTTTTTTCCGGCTCGCTGGCTTCAATCCACAGAGCTTCCAAAGTATCATGACAGGCATAGAACTGTCCAGAATTGAACTGTTCTACGCCTAGCCAAAACTCTTGGGGCATGGTCTCACTCATGCCATGCTTTCTCGCACTTCTTTGATTGTTTCTAGGGTGATTTCTTGCTGTTCGCCAGCAAACTCATTGTCTGGGGTAAGAAACAGCATACAATGACATTCTTTGCGTTCTCGCATGGGCACACAAGGACAGTTCCAATATGCAGCACTGACCTCAGCTTCTTTATCTTCGTAGTGGCGACAGGGACACAAAGGTGAGCCAAGCTCGTCTTTATGTTTGGCTAGCCCTTCGATCACCACTGCTGTGACTGAAGGTTCAGAACAGAAGTATGTTCCAGTGCGCTTAGCATATTGTTCGGAAAAATGCCGCATTGCTTCTAGGTTTTTATCGCTGGATTTTGTATTAACTTCTGGTGAGATCATTGGATCGGCAGCTCATAATTTAAATATTTCTTTGCATTGTACATCAGCCTCATAGGGCTATTGCTGGGATATTTCCTCAACCTGACATTTGAAATTTAACCTGAGGTTTGCTTAAAGGCTTATATGTCTGGCTTGCTGGCAACAAAAAAATCTGGGTCATCAGCAAGACTTAATGTTTAGACACATATTGAAATATTGCACAAATTAAAATCAAAATCTCTCATCAGCGCCATGATTTTTGTAGCTGGGGTTGTAGTGCTTCTTCGCTTTGCACAATGATGCCGGGGTAATCTCTATTAACTCCTACTGGTTCTGCGGGTGAAGAACTATTTTGCCACAAAACCCAGCGACTGCCTGAAGGAAGAGAAGAAAGGCTGTTGGGGTTTTGGGTCAGCCAAATCACTGGGTAGCTTTCAGGCACAGGTGTGTTGCTATCTTCCTGGGCTGTGGTTGCGGCTAAGGCTTCTTGAACTATGCGATCGCCTTTGATTAAACCTGTAAATGCTGTCCATAGTTTTACCTGCATATTTTGACGTTGGGCATAAAAATATAGTGAAGCGGCGGCGATTACCGCTTGTTCAAAGTTTTCTGCTTCCCATTGAGCCGTACTATCAAGGGCAATAATGATTTCCTGTCCACTGGTAACTATTTCTAACTCCCGTACTCGTAATTCCCCGTAGCGGGCGCTGGTACGCCAGTGAATTAGACGGATCGGATCGCCGATTCGGTAAGGACGTAGCGATCGCACTAGTCCGGTTGTCTCTGTCTGCAAGGGTTTACCACGCAGATGGCTAGTATAGCTTTCTTCCTGCCCCATTTCATCGACTAGCGGGCAGTAAGCCAGCGGTAACACGCTAGGATAAACAATCGCTGTCGCCGGAGATTGACGCTGACGGCGACACCAAAACAATCCTAAAGGCGCACCGGTGACTAATTCAACAGTTTGCCAGCGATACACACCCCGGCGCTGGGTTGGTTGGTAGTAGACCCAACGATAAGTGGCTTTGGGGGGAATTGTTTCTATAGCTTTTGCTACTGGTTTACCTAAAACGAAAGGCAGTATATCCTCAACCTTGAGCAAGTTAACAGACTGCTGTGTCTGATTGTAAATTTCTATTTCTAAAGTTAATTCATCTCCCGCTGATATCGGCGAGATCGGACGGCGTTTGACAGTTAAACCCACAAGCGATCGCACAGGTAAAATAGCGGCGACAATCAATAGGGCAAAACTGACACCGCTGATTGCATACAACCAACCAGCCATTGTATTAATAGCAGCCCCAAAAAAACAAATAGCAATTCCTGCTAATACCCAACCGCTGTATGCAGGCGCACAAGCGCGGGTTTGTAACCAATTAATCATGGGTGTGATGATTTTCATAATTTCTGTTCTAGCTCAACCATGCCTAAAATTTATAAAAATTCCGGGTTTACCTAAAGAATTTATGAAGACCATCTGAAAAAGAAAAATATTTCCTCAGCAAGTTGTAGATTAGAAAATCTAAGTAAGTATACGGTTGACTTAAAAAAAGTCGGTTAATCTTTTCGTCTGGGGTTAACTGGATAGTTTGTGTCATCAAACGATTTTAGATTTTGAATTTTTTTCATCCCTAAAGTGTGAAATAAGCAGCAAAAACATCTCAAAATCGGCTTTTATTCAATCTAAAATTGCTAGTCAAAGCTCAGTTTAACCGTTACTTATCACCTGATACTTGCGATAGCAAAAATTATATGAATAACGCACTGAAGTCCGAGTTTTTCATTTCCGAACTTCCACCGCCCCCACCACCACCAGCCCCACAGCGATCGCCCAAAAAGCTAGTCTCGATTCAGCAAATGGTACGCGATGCTTATATCCAGCAAGCCTCTGACATTCATATTCGCGTCGGAGAATTACCGCGATTTCGGATTCGGGGACAGATGGAGGTATATGAACGAGGAGAGTTAGTCACACAAACAATCTTTGCTGCATATTTAGACGAGATGCTGACTCCTTCAGGAAAAGAGCAATTTGCCAAAACCAAAGAACTAGATACAGCAATAGTTTATCCGGGATTCTTACGCTGTCGCGTCAACTGTTTTGAAACCTTAACTGGCGGTGCGATAGTACTGCGGTTAATTACCCTGCATGTCCCCAGTATTGATAACTTAGGGTTACCATCCATCCTCAAAAATATTATTAATAAAAAACAAGGATTAGTACTAGTTACAGGCGCGACTGGCTCAGGAAAATCTACTACAATAGCGGCGATGATTCGCTATTTGAACGAAACAACACAAAAACATATCGTTACAATTGAAGATCCAATTGAATATGTGCATACCTCCCAAAATTGCTTAATAAGTCAACGGGAAGTAGGTTTGCATACCCATGAATTTCACGAGGCTTTACGGTCAGTATTGCGGGAAGACCCTGATGTGATTTTAATCGGAGAAATGCGCGATCGCATTACTGTTGATACTGCCCTCAAAGCTGCACAAACTGGTCACTTAGTTTTAGGTACACTCCACTCTAAAGACAGTATTCGGGCAATTAATCGCTTACTCAACCTCTATAATCCTGATGAGCAAGCAATCATGCGGGTGCAAATTGTCGATTCCATAGTCGCTGTGATTAATCAAAATTTGCTCACTACAACCGATGGTGGACGTACAGCCGCAATGGAAATTTTGCTCAATACACCCACAATGCAAGATTACCTACTCAAAGGTGAAGAAGCAGAAGCCTATGAACTGATGGAAGCTAGCAGCAAAGATGGTATGAAAGTCATGAATGATGCTCTTTGTGAATTAATGCTAACTGGTCAAATTAGTATTGAAGATGCGTTCAGCATCACACCAGATGTCGGTGATTTGCGTCGTCGTTCCCGCAATGAAGGTTTAGACCCATCTCATAGCACCCGACGTGATGTTTACACAACTTATAGCTATAGCGATCGCGGAGAGTAGTCTCACCTAAAAATCAATTCCCAGGCGAATAGCTAAGGAAATAGCAAAAAATAAATTATCCCAAATTGTAGGGGTGGGGTTTCCCCGCCCTCTTCAGTCAATTTTGAGGTTGTAACCAAGCAAAAAAGCGAGTCTTCCCTTTTGAGTATAGCGATCGCAATTGCACTATTTTTGAGTAACTTCAGTCAGGGCTTCATGGATAACCTCATCGCTAACACCGTGACGCTTCAAGCTAGCAATCAGTGCTGAGATAGTATCACCTTCCAGTCGTTCCAGATCAACTCTTAGCCCTTGCCCAATATAGGCACGCACTAACGGCTGATAGCCAGAAAATCCCAGTAATGGTGCTATTCTTTTCAAATCTTCAATGACATCTTCGGGAATGCGAATTGTGATTGTAGTCATTGGACGATTTTTATCGAGTCGCTTTTTCAGTGCTTCAGCTTTCATAATATTCTCGCTCCTTGCGTGTAGCTTTACGAGATGAAATGATCCGAATTATTTCGTTTTCACGTTCAATGTAGACGACATACAGAAGATTCCATCGTCTGTCTAAGCCAATAACAGCATCTCTTTCTTCATCATTGCGACTTGCATCAACAACTACTAAAAACGGATCGAAAAATACCTATGTGGCTTGCTGAAATGTCACGCCATGATGATTGCCGGGATTTATCCAAGCTTTTTCTTCGTTCCAAACGAAAGTGATACCATTTAGCACGAAATACACATCCATACCTTACATAGTAGACATTGTGTATTTACGTTGTCAATACGTTTTATGAAACAGAGATATTTACGTAAGTCCGATGTCTACGAAAAGCTCGCCTACGCACTGTAAATCTATGCTAGGGTTTGGCGATCGCAGTTTCACGAATAGTCATGAGAATAATCCTTTTTCAGTCCTCTTCATTGTTACTCAAAGATTTGACTAAGGGTGATCGCTTTGTGTGAAAATATGCAAAGGAACGATTTTACATTCATATATCAGAAAAGCCCTAAAAACTTTTTCTTTTCTCCTTGAGCCTTCAAAGCAGCCTCCAAATTCTCGATAACAGCCGACAGAGTTGGGTCAATTTGGATAGCTTTGCGATATTCTGCGATCGCCTCATCTAGTTTACCTTGTTGATGCAAAATAGCCCCTAAGTTATTATGAGGATTTGCATAATTAGGGTCAAGTTCGATGGCTTTACGATATTCTGCGATTGCCTCATCTAGTTTGCCTTGGTTGAAAAGAGCAAACCCTAAATCATTGTGAGCAATTGCACAGTTGCTGTGAAATATTCCATTGTTCGAGTTGATTTGAATAGCTTTACGGTACGCTGCGATCGCCTCATCTAGTTTGCCTTGGTTATAAAGAGCAATCGCTAAGTCGTTGTGAGTATTTGCATTATTCGGGTCAATTAGGATTGCTTTACGGTACGCTGTGATTGCCTCATCTAGTTTGCCTTGAGCCTTTAAAGCATCTCCTAAGTATTTGTGAGCATTATTTGCAATGTTAGGGTTAATTTGGATTGCTTTCCGATATGCTGCGATCGCCTCATCCAACTTTCCTTGAATATCAAGAGCAGCCCCTAAGATATAGTGAGCATTTGCGTTGTTCGGGTCAATTTGAATAATTTTACGATACGCTGTGATCGCCTCATCCAGCTTGCCTTGATCCTGGAGAGCCATCCCCAAACTAAGGTAAATCTCCATTTGATTGGGACTAAATTGGATGGCTTCTCGATATGCTGCGATTGCCTCATCTAAGTGCCCTTGATTGTACAAATACTGCCCAAGTTGGTGGTTATTATATGCACGTCGTTGTCGATCTAAATCTTTGTCTGTTTCTGTGAAGTCAGCGTCAATTACATCATCAGCATTACTTACGTAGTCCTCAGTGAAGTCAGCGTCAATTACGTCGTCTCCCCAACTAATGTTATTTTCCTTGTGATGCTTTGCCTTTGCTCGCTCGCGAATGGGTCGCTCAATTCGAGCAACATCCTCATCCTTAAGTCCTAGCTGCTGCTGAAAGTTTTTCAGCCCATCCACAACATACTGGTTTGGCGGGTACTCTGCTTGAACAGCTTTTGCAAACTCTTGCTCATAGCGCCGCAATTTGCTTTCATACTCAGCCTTTTGTTGCTTCAGTTTCTCCTGTTGTTCACGAAGAGCCGCTTGCTCAACACGGGCAACATCCTCGTCCTTAAGGTGTAGTTGCTGCTGAAGTTTCTTAAATTTACTCCAAACTCCTTGGCTTGGATATCCTGCCTCAACTGCCTTTGCAAAATCTAGCTCGTAACGTTGCAATTTGCTTTCATACTCAGCCTTTTGTTCATTCAGTTTCTTTGTAAGCTTTGCTTCCGCTGGTTGACGAATTGTTCGTTCAACGCATACAACATCTTCATCGTTAAGGTGTAGTTGCTGCTGAAGTTTCTTAAGTTGATACCAAACTACTTCACTTAGTGGATATTCTGCCTGAACAGCATTTGCAAACTCTTGCTCATAGCGCCGTAATTTGCTTTCATACTCAGCCTTTTGTTCATTCAGTTTCTTTGTAAGGTCTGCTTCCGCTCGTTCACGAATTGTTCGCTCAACGCGTGCAACATCTTCATCCTTAAGGTTTAGTTGCTGCTGAAAGTTCTTCAAGTCATTCAAAACTGTTTGCTTTAGTGGATACTCTGCCTCAACTGCCTTTGCAAAATTTTGCTCGTAACGACGGAGTTGATTTTCATATTCCGCCTGCTCTTGTTCTTGTCTCAGCTTTTCCTGATATTCGATTTCTGCTTGCTGAAGAAGAGGTTGTTCAACAAGAGTAATATCTTCATTTCTCAGTCCTAAAGACTTCTGCAAATTCTCTAAATTTTGACGAGCTTGCTGGTTTAAAGGAAATTCTCGTTGAATTGCTTCTATGAATACCTGCTTGTATTGAGCTAAATTCTGTTGGTATGACTCTGACTTCTGGGCAAACTGCGCCTCAACTTCTTGCTTAACTGCCAAAATATCAGCGTCTCTTAACCCCAGAAGCTCTTGCAGCATATTCACTTCTTTACAGGCTTCCTCACTTAGAGGATATTCATGCTCTGCTTCTGCAATTAAAGCTTCCCGATAGGTTTGTAAATTCGCTAATCGCTCTTGATAAGGGCGTAATACCTCAGTTTCAATTTCAGCAGCTTCTTCAGAAGTCAAGCCTAACTGCTGCCTCAGTGTATTCAAAACAGCGCGACCAGCAGGCCGAATCGTTCCAGCATTTGCATAACGTGAAGCAGCTTTCCGATATCTCAACTTAGGGTCAGTAACTCGTGCTTTGGAGAGAACAATTTCAAACCCCTTGTCTTTAAGAACGATAATCTTTGGGGTCATCTTGGGGGCAGTTTCCTGCACTTTGCTAGCAGCATACTCATGCAATTCCAGCACCGAAACAAACCCATCCTCATTGCGATCGCCTGCTCCGGTTTCAATCCCCTCAACTAGATATCGGGTGTAAATCGATAAGTCCGATCCCTGCTGCTCAAAGGAATACTGGGTTGAACTAGAAGAAGTCAGTACTACCCGCCCTTCAGCCCCCAGGCTCTGCAAGTCAACTGAGCCATCATCTTTGGTGTGTAAAGCAGGATCGAAGGCTCCGCTAAAGCAACAGTCTAAGATAATTGTCTGCCGTTTGGCACGGCTATTGTTCATAATTTCCTGAACAAAGTTGGCGGGTACAGCAGTTGACCGAATCAACTCGCCTTTGAGATTCTTACGAGTTATCCGAGTGGCAAAATACAGCTTGTTACCATCATCTTTAATGCCGTGTCCAGAAAAAAATAGCAACACCAAATCCTCTTTATCACGACCCGCAAACAAGTTTTCAATCTCAGATTCCATTGTCTGGCGGTCAGGATTAGGAAGCGCTTTCACCTCATCAAATCCGCCCATTTCCGAATCTTTCAAAACCCGTTGCAGTGCCTCAATATCTTTGACAGCCGCAGGTAATGGATTTAGCCCCGGCTCATACTCACTGACCCCAATCAGTAACGCTACCTTTGCCATGTTTTCCTGTCTATGCTGCAATAAAATCTTGGGCTGCTTTGATGGCTGCTTCCAGTTCTTCCCGACTGTGTGCTTTCACCGACAGTTTTTTGCCGTTGGCTTCCACTGACAATTCAATCGGTTTACCCCCCAGGCGATCGCCCAGAAATCCCACCAACTTTTTCGCATTGGCTGTATTTACCTCAGCCATTAACATACCCACCAGAAACCCGCCTAATGCTTTGTTGCCTTCTGGTGGTTTGGGGTCAAGAACACGACCAACAACTGCATCTACCTCCTCAATTTGTTTGAGTTCAGTTATTAGCCGTTGAACCTGTTCGTCCTTTTCTTCCGCATCTAAGTCAGGGTCGTTGAAGGCGATCGTAAATTTAATACTATTTGCGGTCATACTGTACTAATAAAAGTTTAGTTAGTTTTTTTATAATACTGACAATTATATTTATATCAGTAAAAACCTCATGCTCTAATGAACATAACGAACATTTGTATAAATCTTCATAAAAAACAAATTTGTCTTTTTGGATATAAGTACGACAAACAACACTAGATAGTTTTGAGGAATTGAGCAACTTAAAAAAGACACGCACAGATGTAACCAACAAAATAAAAAGCCCACATAAGTGGGCTTTCTAAATCAATTAAGTTATGGCTTTACTTACCGTTTTACCAACTTCTTCGACATCTTCCGCAGACGAATCGATTTGGGTGTAACTTCCACCAATTCATCGGGGCCAATGTATTCCAAAGCACGTTCTAGACTCATGTCTATCGGTGCTTGCAGTTGCACTAGTTCATCGCCACCAGCAGCGCGGTGGTTGGTCAACTGCTTGGTTTTACAAACATTCAGTTCTAAGTCTTGGGGACGATTGTGTTCACCCACAATCATACCTCTGTAAACTTTAGTACCTGGTGTAATAAAGAATGCTCCTCTATCTTCCGCGTTCTTCATGGCGTAGAAGGTAGAAACGCCTTCTTCAAAGGAGATTAAAACGCCTTTGTTACGGGCTTCAATGTCGCCAGACAGTTGACGGTAATCCAAGAAGCTGTGGTTCATGATGCCTTCACCGCGAGTCATCCGCATGAATTCACCACGGAAACCAATCAAACCACGGGCGGGAATTACAAACTCTAGTTGAGTGCGATCGCCACTACCTGGTTGCATATCTTGCATTTCGCCTTTGCGTTGTCCTAGGCGTTCAATACAGCTACCCACTGCATCAGCTGGAACGTCCAACACCAGGAGTTCGTAAGGTTCGCAAGGTTGACCGCTGACTTCGCGGTAAATTACCTGTGGCTGAGATACCTGAAACTCGAAGCCTTCCCGGCGCATGGTTTCAATTAAGATACCCAGGTGAAGTTCACCACGACCGGAAACGAGGAATTTATCGGGAGAATCTGTTTCTTCGACACGCAAAGCAACGTTCGTTTCCAGTTCACGGAACAGGCGATCGCGCACTTGGCGTGAAGTCACCAACTTTCCTTCTTGACCTGCAAAGGGCGAATCATTTACCCAGAAGGTCATTTGTAAGGTTGGTTCATCCACTTTAATTAGTGGCAAAGCTTGTGGTTCGTTAGGGTCAGTAATTGTTTCTCCAATGTAAGCATCAGCGAAACCAGCAACCGCCACAATATAACCTGCGGTGGCTTCTTCCATTTCCACCCGTTTCAAGCCTTCAAAGCCCATCAACTTGGTGATTTTAGACTTGACAACTGTGCCATTTTCTGTAATTAAAGCGGCTTGTTGTCCAGCCCGGATAGTGCCGTTGTGAATTCTGCCAATCACAATTCGTCCCAGATATTCAGAATAATCTAGGGTTGTGACTTGCAATTGCAGGGGCTTGTTAACGTCGCCAACTGGTGGTGGAACGTGTTGCAGAATTGCATTAAATAGGGGTTGCATATCTACCGATTCTGCTTCCAAGCTTTCCTTGGCATAACCCCCCATACCGGAGGCAAACAGATAGGTAAAATCACACTGGTCTTCATCTGCCCCTAATTCCAAGAACAGATCCAAAACCTTATCAACAGCAACGTGGGGGTCAGCTTGGCCACGGTCGATTTTGTTGACAACAACGATGGGGCGCAGACCTTTTTCTAACGCTTTTTTGAGTACAAAGCGTGTTTGGGGCATGGGGCCTTCATTGGCATCGACAATCAGCAGACATCCGTCAACCATGCCGAGTACGCGTTCAACTTCACCACCAAAGTCAGCGTGACCTGGGGTATCAACAATATTGATTAGCGTGTCTTTGTAACGAACCGCTGTATTTTTAGAGAGAATTGTAATTCCCCGTTCTCGTTCCAGGGCGTTGGAATCCATGACACAATCCGGAACGTCTTCACCTTCTCGGAAAATGCCGGATTGTTTGAGGAGTGCATCAACCAGGGTGGTTTTGCCGTGGTCTACGTGGGCAATAATGGCGACGTTACGAATTGGGAGCGTCATAGAAGCTTTTGTGAACTCTAGAGGGGGTTTTCAGATGTACATCTTAAATGTTAGGATGCTAGGCTGTTTTAGCAGAATTGCGGATAAAGTACAAACTCTGTAAAGAAGCTTTAACAATTCTAGCGTAATCGTCACAATTCCGGGGACTTTTTCACCCATTACTTCAAATTTCCAATTTGCCAATTACCGTTGTGCCAAAATTGACATAAATTTTTGGCAGGAAATTTGTCATTATGGTTTGGAAAACTGGACAGCAGTTGCAGTGTGGTAAGTATACGATAGAAACAGAATTAGGCGAAGGTGGCTTTGGTATTACTTACCGCGCTAGAGATAATAATGGTCGCTACATTGTAATTAAAACATTGAACGATCAAGTACAACGCCGTCCCGACTTTACCAGGTTTCAGCAAGATTTTTTGAATGAAGCTATAAAACTAGCTAAATGCAGTCATCCCCATATTGTGCAAATAGATGAGGTAATCCAAGAGGATAACCTGTGGTGCATTGTCATGGAATACATTGATGGCGACAATTTAGCTTATCGAGTTGAGAATCAAGGTATTTTACCAGAGGCGGAAGCATTACGATATATTCAGCAAATTGGTGAGGCGCTAACCGTAGTTCACAATAACGGCTTGCTGCATCGGGATGTAAAACCGCAAAATATTATGTTGCGTGCTGATAAATCAGAGGCGGTATTAATTGATTTTGGGATTGCGCGGGAATTTTCTCAAAATTTGACTCAGACTCATACACAAATGCTAGCTGATGGCTTTTCGCCAATTGAGCAATATGATAAGCGAGCAAAACGAGGTGCTTTTACAGATGTTTATGCTTTGGCTGCAACGCTGTATTGTTTGGTAACGGGAGAAGTACCAACAATGGCTCCAATCAGAGCAATTGGTGCGCCGTTAGAAGAACCAAAAATTATCAATCCTGGTATCAGCGATAGAGTTAATCAGGCAATTCTCAAGGGTATGGAGGTGAAGCCAGAAAATCGCCCTCAGTCAATTGAGGAGTGGCTTTCACTTTTGAATATTCAAAGTCTTCAAAGCGCTAATGTTAACTTTCCTACTATCAAAATCGTTAATTCTACATCCACAGACCGTATTATTAAGGAATTTACTGCACATGTAGACTATGACAGCCCCAATGCTGGATTACTCATACATCACAAAGATCATCGAAAAAGTTCTACATTGCACTATCACATAACTATCTCTAAAACTCACGCTTTTAACTTTGGTGGAAACGGATTTGCTGTATTTCCAATTCCACACCAGGCTCAAAGAACACAACATGTAATTTTATTAGATAGAAAGAAAGTGCTTGCTCGATGCTTAATTGCTTATGAACTTTTCAAGGACTGGCATTATGGGGTTTTAGGATGGAATTGTGAACACTTCGCTAGGTTGGTAACTACAGGTGAAGCTATTAGCTATCAAGTAAAAGAATCACCTTTAGCGTTTTTAAATCACAATGGTTATCATCCATTAGCAAAGCAAATAATGGATAAAGCTTGTAACACTGCAAAATTATATTAACTTTTGAAAAGCAAAGTAAACCCTTCTGCAATATCTTTGCCCCTCAAATTTGCTATTGCTGAATCTGAAGTATTTGTAGAGTGGACAATGCCCAACGCCACTTGCTTTATGCCGGGGAACCCGTCCAACGCAGTGGCTCCCCTACGTATTATTTCAAAAATCAAATATGACTCTTATAGCTATAAAATATGATTACTTATAAAATCTTTGTTTTACATCATCCTCACAGAAGAGTGATTTGATATGTCTAAAGAACCTTGGCTAGCCGTAAATTTATCCAAAATATTTCCTGGGTTAGGACAAATATATTCAGGACAAAAAAATCAGGGATATTTCCTGATATTTATTTATATTGCTTTATATATAACTGCATTATGCTCGATAGTCAGTTCCAAAGGTAATTTGATAATTGGTGTTGGTCTTTTAGTTACTCTTGGGTTTGTCTGGTTGTGGAATCTTTTCGATGCTTATAGTGCTGCCAAAAGTAAGAATACTCGAGAATTCGAGGACTTACGCCAGCAAAGTAAAGACCCTTGGCTAGCTATGTTTCTTTCGCAGCTATTTTTAGGAATCGGTCACTTCTACATTGGTAAGTGGTTATTTGGCATATTCGCAGTTATCTTGATCATTGTTTTTTCAGGTATCTCACAATTTCTCTCACCGATTATTTATGCTGTGATTTCATATCTAGCATATGTGTTTTCCCCAGTGCATCGTCAAAGGTCAAAAAATTGGGCATTAATTATTGCCATACTCATAGCAGTATCAGATTTATTATTTATAAGCACTGGATTTTCTTTGAGAAAATATGTAATGGAAGCTAGATGGATACCTTCAGGCGCTATGGAACCAACTCTGCACGGTTCACCAAACCAATGGGAGGCAGATAAAATTTTAGTTGATAAGCTCAGTTATCGCTTTGAAGATCCCAAACGCGGCGACATTGTAGTATTTTCGCCTACTGAAGCGCTACAAAAGGAAGGATACCAGGATGCGTTTATTAAGCGTATAGTTGGGCTACCTGGTGAAAAAGTAGAATTGAAGAATGGGCAAGTTTATATTAACAACCAACCTTTACCAGAAAATAAGTACTTGAGTTCTAATCAGAGAACTGTAATTGATGTTTGCACATCAGGAATTCAGCCACCTTACCTAGCAAAACCAGTCACTATACCACCTGCATCCTATCTAGCATTAGGTGATAATCGCAACAGTTCCTATGATGGACGTTGCTGGGGAGTTGTACCTCGTGAATTGATTGTTGGTAAAGTCAGCAAAAGATTTTACCCTTTTAACCGGATTGGTAATCTTGAATAGTAGTTAAGATTTGTAATTACAATAATTTTTTTAACAACAACGTAAATCCAGGTACAACATCTTCCCCACTCAAAGTGGCTGTGGCTGGATATTGAGTAATTGAGCCATCTTGACGGTAAACTAAAGCTTGCTGATTTTGACGGTCAATTAACCATCCTAAGCGCACGCCATTGGCAATATATTCTGCCATCTTGGCTTTGAGTTTTTCTAGGCTGTCATTTTGAGAACGAATTTCAATCACGAAATCCGGTGCTAAGTTGATAAACTGATCTTCTTGCTCATCCCAACCGATTGGTAAGCGTCCTTTAGCGACAAAAGCAGCATCAGGAGAACGTACAGCCGTATTTGGTAATCTAAAACCTGTACTGGCACTAAAAACTTCGCCTAAATCCTGACTTTCTACCCAATTTAATAAATAAGCTACGGCTTTGGCTTCCCGATTCCCAGAAATTCCTCCAGTTGGTGGCATAGTATCTATAGTTCCATCAGCATTGCGTTCAAACCGCAGTTCTGGGTTTTGCGAACTCATCAGCAGTAGTTCTTGATCTGTAACCGTATACAAAGATTGCAAGGTTACTGTTTCGCTATTCATATACTTCCACAATATGGGACAAAGAGCGATCGCCGCAGAATTAGAACGCCTCTGCTGAGATTCCCCTCGACATGAAGGTTGAAGAATGAAGCGAGAAAAATTTCCTACTTCATACTTCGTACTTCATAGTTATTTACGCAGAACTGTAACGGATGTAACAGTCGTTTTTTTGCTAGCGGAACATACTACTTACTGAAGTATCTTCGTGAATCCGCCAGATGGTTTCTCCGAGTAGATTAGCCACTGAAAGCACTACGAGTTGCGGAAAACGATTGCTTTCTGGAATGGGAATCGTGTTGGTGACGATTACTTCCTCAAACAAGCCACTAGACAACCGCTCAACAGCAGGTGGCGAGAACACTGCATGAGTTGCACAGGCATAGACCTGACGCGCTCCTTCTTCACGTAGCAACCTTGCTCCGGCAGCAATTGTGCCTCCAGTGTCGATCATATCGTCCACTAAGACTGCTGTTTTACCCCTCACATCACCAATTACATTTAATACTTCGGCGATATTGTGAGCCTGACGACGTTTATCAATAATCGCCAACGGAGCATCACCCAGCTTTTTGGCAAATGCTCTGGCTCTGGCTACACCGCCAACATCAGGAGAGACAACTACAAGATCTGATAGCTGTTTACTGGCCAGATAATCTAGTAAAACTGGCGAACCATAAACATGATCAAAAGGTATGTCGAAATATCCCTGAATTTGGGCTGAGTGCAAATCCATTGCCAAAACACGGTTGGCTCCTGCTTGAGTGATGAGGTTAGCAACCAACTTCGCAGTGATTGATTCTCGTCCTGCTGTTTTGCGATCAGCCCGCGCATAGCCATAGTACGGAATTACTGCTGTCACCTGGCGAGCAGAAGCTCGACGACAGGCATCAATCATAATCAGCAATTCCATTAAATGATCGTTAACGGGCTGACAGGATGGCTGGATGAGATAGACATCACAACCCCGGATAGACTCCTGGATTTGGATATAGAGTTCGCCGTCCGCAAACCTTTTACGGATCATTGGACCTAAGTCCATGCCCAGGTAGCGAGCGACTTCTTGAGACAGTTGTACATTGGCAGAACCAGAAAACAGCCGCAGGCGATTATTTTCAGTTATTCCTGTTGCAGCTGGCTGCACTTTAGATAAAGTTGCAGAACTGAGCACAGCAGATCCTCGATGTGCATTCATGGCAATCTTAACATCAGCAATTTAGCAAATTTAACCGGAATAGTGTAAAAAAATATCTGTAAAAGTTAAAACATTTCTCCTAAAAATTATGATTTGCAAATTTTTGAGTACGTTTGGTAAACAAACCATTGATAGCTTAACTGAACAAGCACTCGAATAACTAGAGCCATTATTCGGATTTTTGCTTGCAGTCAGCAAAACCTCACATCTGAGATTTTTTTGGGAGATTGCTACTTATACGCACCTATTTTGGGAATTAGCTACAAACTTTTTACAGTTTCAGCGCAATTGCTCCGAGATATTATATAGTCGCACACGAATAAATCAACACTTAAGTAAATAACAAGTCTTATATGATACTGATTTACCGAATTAAAAACAATGGTAGTGATAAATCATACAGCAGCCAGTTGTGAATGCAAAAAGCTTTGTGGATGAGGGAGATGTGGTTCGACTTCGCGGTAGTTGAGTGTTCGCGTAGCGTCTCGCAGAGAAGTCGAAACTCACCGGGAGATGAGGGGGACAAGGAGGACAAGGGAGACAAGGAGGACAAGGGAGATAAATCAGAAATGCCTAATGCCCAATGCCCAATGCCCAATGCCCAATGCCCCATGCCCAATGCCCAATGCCCAATGCCCAATGCCCAATGCCCAATGCCCAATACCCCATGCCCAATGCCCCTTAATTAAACAATTATGCAACCACCTATTACTGTTGGCACTATCCTGCAAAACCGTTACCGCATGATTCAAATCCTCGGACAAGGAGGATTTGGCAGAACTTATTTGGCGGAAGATCAGCGGCGATTTAATGAACTTTGCGCGATTAAAGAATTAATTCCGACAACTACTGGAACTTCTGTGTGGGAGAAGACACAAGAACTTTTTCACCGAGAAGCGGCAATTTTGTATCAAATTGAACATCCGCAAATACCAAAATTCCGAGAAAGATTTGAACAAGATCAGCGTTTATTTTTGGTGGAAGATTATGTTCCAGGTAAGACTTACCGGACTATACTTGCGGAACGCCAAGCTACTGGTCAAACTTTAACAGAACCAGAAGTGTTACTGTTGATGCGCTCTTTGTTACCTGTATTGGAGCATATTCACAGTCGGGGAATTATTCACCGAGATATTTCACCAGAGAATATTATTTTACGAGATAGTGATGCTAAACCAGTATTAATTGATTTTGGGGTAGTGAAAGAATTAGCAACTCGATTGCAATCTCCCAATAGCACCGCGCCCGTCACTACTGTGGGGAAATCAGGTTATTCTCCCAGCGAACAAATGCAAACAGGGCAAGCTTACCCTAATAGTGATTTATATGCACTCGCTGTGACTGCGCTCGTTTTGCTGACTGGTAGAGAACCAAGAGATTTATTTGATGACAATCAACTAACATGGAATTGGCAACAATGGGCGAGAGTTAATCCCCGATTTGCCGAAGTGATTAATCGGATGTTGAATTATCGACCAAGCGATCGCTACCAAAGTGCAACTGAGGTGATCCAAGCATTGCAAGCGATCGATCAACCCAATGTCCCTATCCCCAATAATGTCTCCAATCTCCAAACCCTTGCTGTTGGTGGTCGTCAGCCTCAGCCAGCACCTTCACCTTCACCCAATAAGCCTAGACCAGCAATTCCACCCAGCAATAGTAATTCTGTCTTAGATAATCCACTAGCAGTTGGGGCTATTGGCAGTGCTGTAGTTATTTTAGCAGGAGTTGGTTCTTGGGCGTTGGTGAGTTCTATTCGCAGTCAGTCGCCGCAAACACCACCAGAAACACCACCACAAACTTTCCCTTCACCAGTTGTTTCTGGTGGTACGACATTAACACCCTCACCGACACCGACTAATGCTGAACCTGTTGTTTTGAGTAAGCGCCTTAATTTTGGAGCATCCAATACAGCTAAAGTAGAAAATACGCTGAAAGAAAATCAAATAGTTCAGTACAGTTTTTCTGGACAAAAAGGGCAAAGATTAACTGCGGCGCTGGAGCAAGGTAATGGCATTGTTCTAGCAATTTTAGATAGGAATAAACAACCCATTGATAATTTGGCTAATCAAGTTACATCCTATGATGGCAAATTACCGCGAACAGGTAGATACACTATTCAATTAAGTCTAGAACCAGGAATTGCCGAGAGTGATTACACTCTCAATGTTGGATTAGAAAAATCCATCCAGGAGACTCCTACACCTAGCCCCACACCAACTCCCACACCAACTCCCACACCAACTCCTACACCAAGCCCCACACCAACTCCCACACCAACTCCCACACCAAGCCCCACACCAAGCCCCACACCCACACCCACTGCCACTGAACAACCAACTAACGTACCTAATCCCACTAATAGCCCAGGAACTTAAACAGGAATTCCACTGAATACCAAGACATTGTGTTTTTTAAAGATGGCTAAGGAGGCAAAATGTTATTCATGGTAATCGAGCGATTCAACAATCGCGATCCTTAAAAAATATACCGTCGCTTTCGAGAAAAAGGGCGGATGATGCCTGAAGGTTTAAACTATATAGATAGTTGGGTTGAAGTCAACTGAAGTATGAAATTACCCCACCCAACCGATGAACGGAAGTCAAAAGTCAAAAATAAATTTCTTGAATGCGTTAATTCCTGAAGGGTGGGATGGGGCAGAAATTAAGGAAAAACTTAATTTTTTTCGCCCACCTTGGGCGTTAGCGTAGCGGGACGTAGGGCAAGCTTGTACCAATTCTCACTTCATCCTTTATCTTTAATAAATGTTAGCTATTAAAATTTACAATAATAAATCAATTGTAAATAAACAGAATTATAAGTATGATGAGCAATTAGTACACAAGCTGATAATTGACTTTTCCAGAAACAAATTGTTGAACACACTACTAATTACAGGTACTGATACTGAAGCGGGGAAAACTGTTTTAACAACAGCATTAGCAGCCTATTGGCAAAAATATTTTCCTGAGCGCAATTGGGGAATTATGAAACCGATTCAATCAGGAGAAGGCGATCGCGAATGGTATCAAAAGCTGTTTTCCCTACAACAAACATCTGAAGAAATTACACCGTTGTATTTTCAAGCACCTTTAGCGCCGCCGATCGCCGCCGCCAAGGAAAATCGCCAAGTGGATTTAGCTGTAGTTTGGCAAGCTCTGTCTAAATTGCGATCGCAGCGGGATTTTGTCCTGGTAGAATCTTTAGGGGGCTTAGGCTCACCCATCACAGATGAATTGACGGTAGCAGACTTAGCTGGAGACTGGCATTTACCAACGGTTCTAGTAGTTCCTGTCAGGTTAGGAGCGATCGCGCAAGCAGTGGCTAATGTAGCATTAGCTAGACAAGCGCGGGTAAATCTCAAAGGAATTGTTCTCAACTGCGTACAACCCCGTTCTGAGGCAGAAATAGCCGACTTAACGCCACAAGATTTGATTCAATCACTCACCAATACCCCAGTTTTAGGTTGCTTACCCCATTTAGATAACCTCGCTGACTTAGACAAATTAGCCCAAGTTGCGTCAAATTTAGATTTAGGAATCATTCCAGAAATCAACAAAATCTCAAGAGTAAAAGACAAAGACTAAAAAATCACGTTAATAATAAAGTTATGTAAGTTCATCTTTCATCCTTCATCCTTCATCCTTCATCCTTCAGATGGTTTCCACCTTCCCAAATCCTGCGTCTGTTGACTTATCTCATGTCCGACTCTCGATCCGTTCATTGCTTCCGCAACTGGTAGAATGGCGGCGGCGACTACATCAAAAACCAGAGTTGGGTTTTAAAGAAAAACTCACAGCTGAGTTTATCGCACAGAAGTTGCAAGAATGGGGAATTGAGCATCAAACTGGTATTGCCCAAACTGGAATTGTGGCGATTATCAAAGGTAACAAACTCAGCAATGGTAAGGTTTTGGCAATTCGGGCTGATATGGATGCTTTGCCAATTCAAGAACTCAACCAAGTGGCTTATTGTTCCCAGCATGATGGCGTAATGCACGCTTGTGGACATGACGGACATACTGCGATCGCCCTAGGTACAGCTTACTATCTCCAGCAGCATCGCGACGATTTTGCTGGCACTGTAAAAATTATCTTCCAGCCAGCAGAAGAAGGGCCAGGAGGTGCAAAACCGATGATTGAGGCTGGGGTACTGAAAAACCCCGATGTCGATGCAATTATTGGCTTACACCTGTGGAATAACCTAGGCTTGGGAACAGTCGGCGTTCGGCCTGGAGCGTTAATGGCAGCTGTAGAATTATTCAACTGCACAATTTTCGGCAAAGGTGGACATGGGGCAATACCACATCAAACTGTGGATTCGATTGTCGTTGCCGCCCAAATTGTCAACGCTTTGCAAACAATCGTAGCACGAAACGTGAATCCCATTGATTCAGCAGTGGTAACTGTAGGTGCGCTTCATGCGGGTACAGCACATAATGTGATTGCTGACACAGCAAATATGAAAGGCACAGTCAGGTATTTTAACCCAGCTTTTGCAGGTTATTTTCACCAGCGGATTGAGCAGATAATTGCCGGAGTGTGCCAGAGTCATGGCGCAAGTTATGACTTAGAATATGTGTCACTTTATCCCCCAGTAATTAATGATGCAGGCATTGCAGAATTAGTGCGATCACTAGCACAAGAAGTGGTAGAAACGCCGATGGGAATTGTGCCAGAATGCCAAACTATGGGCGGTGAAGATATGTCATTTTTCTTGCAAGAAGTTCCTGGGTGTTATTTCTTTTTAGGTTCTGCCAATCCCGCCAAAGATTTGGCTTATCCTCATCATCATCCCCGGTTTGATTTTGATGAAACTGCATTACCAATGGGTGTGGAAATATTTATTAGGTGTGTGGAGAAGTTTTTAAATTAATTTAGTGGAATAGCTGCATTTTTAGGGAAAGCGATGCCTGGGTTGGGCTGCGCCAACATACTTGATTATGTATGAGATTGTCCAAGCGATGCCTGCGGCGGGCTACGCCAACGCTCTTACTTATCCTCAATTTTCATGGGCAATCAACCAGTTTTCTAAGTCGGCGATCATGCTAAAATCTAACAAAGCTTCACCCAAATCTTCTAACTGAGGGGTTGATAGCTGTTGAATCCGATCCTGTAACTGGGGAGTTAACGCACCGACACGACGATTGAGTTGTCGCAGAACCATCGTACATGCTTCTAATTGTTTTCCCTGTTCTCGTCCTTCTTCCCTTCCTCGACGTTGCCAACTTGTGACAATCTCCATAACTTCTTCCTCCTGTGCTGGTTCAATGGTAGCAAGTTGTGATTGGAAAATGGCTTCTTCCAGGGTGTTTAATTCTAGGTAAACATCGACAAATTGGGAAATTAGCTCAATTTGTGCGGGATTTAGTCCCAAACTCACAAGTAACTGTAATGACAATAATTTCACGGTGGGACGTTCTTGTTTGTCCATCCGCATTTTTGATATTAAAGCACTTGCAACTGGATTGGGTGTATTGACAAAATCCCGCCAATTAAATTGGTTTAATTGAATTACCCTGTAGTTAAATTCTAGGACTTTCCAACCGGGAAACTCAACGGTGTAAATGTTTGGTTCGCGGGTTAGGGGTGAGTCGTGGGAATATAAGACAATCGGGTAAATTGGCAAAGCATATTTTTCGTGGAGACGTGCAAAATAGGTAAACATCCGCGCATTAAAATCAGATTCACTGGATGATTGATGTTCGGTATGGATGATAAATAATGAATCTCGATCACAAAAAGATGCGCGGACAACTAAATCAACGATTTTCTTGGTTCCCACAGTGATATCTGTAAATACCTCTTGGGGTATAAATTCGATACTGTCGCGTTCCCAATAGTTAGTGATATCGGGGAAAAATAGCTCGATGAACTCAGGAAAGAAGTTTTCTAAAAGCTTTTTAAATAATTGGTCATGGTCAATCATGAAATGATATTACAGGGTTTTGGTAAACAAGAGCGATCGCACTTTCATCCACCATCACACAAAGGCGATCACGCTCTGGGTAATGACAAAGGCGATCGCAGTTGAATATGTATGAGAATGGAAAGCGATCGCACTGTGGGTAGTCCTAAAGGCGATCGCACTTGATTATGTATGAAAATGGAAAGGCGATCGCATTGTAGGTAGTGATAAAGGCGATCGCAGTTCATCTATGACATGAAAAAATTAAACGAAAGTGTCATTCCAAACACCACCTATACTATCTAGGAATCCACTATCGATTGAATAAAGCCATGTATATTCACGAGATTCACCAGATACAGCAAAGTTTTTTGCATAGCCTGCTTTATGAAGTTCGTTGATTGCTTCTAAAATCCAACCTGCCCATGAATCGTTCTCAAAATCATATATGTCAGCAACGTAAAATTTCACGTTGATACTGATTATATTGGAAGAAACCTTTGTAAATCCTGCACTATATCTGTAACTAAAACCTCCAAGAGCTTCAGACCAATTTCCTCCATCATCCCACAGATCAAAGTGTCCTACCGCATTTCCCCATTGTTGTTCTAGATTTCCACCAGAATAATCTGATGCAATATAAGACTTACTTCTTTGAACTGCATCTTTAATAGCATTCTGAAATAGAATTTCTCTAAAGTTTCCAGATTCCCGAATTAATTCATCTATTGAGACACTTGAGCCAGCGTTTGCATACCATGTGTCACCATTGTTATCCAAAAAATGGCGAAGTAATTGAGCTGCATCATCCCAACCCCAACTATCCCAAGTATTTGCCAGTCCATATAAAGAAATCTTAAGTCCGCTTAATCGAGCTTTTTTAATAAAGTCTAAATCCCAAGGTTTCTCAGACTCATAACCTTGTTTAGCTCTCTCAATAAAATTCGCGACTTGATTATAAGGAGTAGAATCTCCATTGTAATAACCTTTATCGGGATTACCACTACCTGGATTACCACTAATCGGCTCTTGTATAGGTGGATTCACAGAAGGATTATCAACAGGATTATTGATCCTAGGAGTTGAAGGATTAGAAACAATCGGACGAGAAGTATCCGTACCCGCAGGGAAATAAACTACAGTACCCGCTTGTAATTGTCGCGCTTCTGCATCACTAAACTGCGTACCATTTTGCTTCAAAATCGAAGTCCAGCGAGTACCATTACCCAAATAACGCTGTGCAACATCCCAAAGGGTGTCACCGGACTGAATTACATAACTGGGTAAATTGACAACAGGAGAAGCGCCAACTGGTTTACTAGTATTAGTATTGGGTGGGAAATAAACTATCGTACCAATTTGTAGCCTTCTGGCTTCTGCTTCCGTAAAGCTTGTACCATTAGCTTTTAAAATCGAAGTCCATTTTGCACCACTTCCCATATATTGAGAAGCAATATCCCAAAGTGTGTCACCCGATTTGATAATATAACTTGGCAGGTTTGCCACGGGGCTGACACTTGCAGTATTCTCTGTATTCGCTTGGGGAATATAAACTACTGCACCAATTTGTAAATACCGTGCTTGTTCAGAAGTATAGGTTGAACCATCCCCCCGTTGAATTGTTGTCCAGCGCGTACCATCCCCTAAGAAACTTTGAGCAATACCCCAAAGCGTATCATTGGGTTGTACTGTGTAAGAAATACGATTAGGTAAAGCAGGGGTGCTAGTTCCTTTCGGGATATAAACTACTGCACCAATTTGTAAATACTTTGCTTGTTCAGAGGTATAGGTAGATCCATCCGCCCGTTGAATCTGAGTCCATTTACTTCCATCGCCGTAGTAGCTTTGTGCAATACCCCAAAGCGTATCATTGGGTTTTACTGTGTAAGTATCGCGTACTGGAGTTGGGGCTGGTAATGCAGGAGGCGTATAAACAGGGGCTTGAACAATCCGATCCCACCAGATTTTGGAAATAGCTAAACCACCAAATTCTCGATATTCAACTTGAATCTTGTGATCGCCTTTCGTTAAGAACCGATCCACACTATAATTAACCGCATTTCGACCATTCCAAGTATCGTGGATTAATTGATCGTCAATCCAAATTTTCATTCCATCATCGACACTATTACTGAAGCGATAATTATCCTCTTCAAAATTAAATACCCCTATCCAACGTGCCGAGAAATTATCATTATTCACACCATTTCCTGGACTACCTGAACCCCAATCATATCTAAGACTTGCTTCAGCAGGGTTAGTAAATACAGGAGTTCCACTTAAATCGGTATTATTGAAATATTGACCAGTCCATAGTCCTGTTGCACCAACCTTTTCCCACCATGTTTTAACAGCAGCATCCCCACCATTTTCGTAGTATTCCACCTTCACCTTATGTTGTCCTGCGGTGAGATAACGATTAGCCCCATAGGCAGCAAAACCCTGATCCTTCCATCCATTCACAACCAGCTGATCGTCTACCCAAATTCTGATTCCATCGTCTGCATTAGCGCGGAATAAATAGTTACCTTCATCGAACTGGAAAACTCCTGCCCAACGCGCGGAGAAGCCATCATTTCCTACACCATTACCAGGCCCACCTACACCCCAAAAGTAATCAATTTTGCTGCCTAATTCATTGTATAAAGGCTGAGAAACGATATTATTACTAAGTGCTTTGATTGGAGTAATACTTTCGCCTTCGGCACGGGTAAAAGTAGGATTACCACTTAAATCACGGTTGTTGAAATATTCAGCATTCCATTGTCCAGTTTGGGTGCTTTGCTCCCACCAAACATTAGTAATAGCATCTGCACCATTTTCGTAATATTCAACTTTAATTCGATGTAATCCGTCACTCAAAAAACGATTAAATCCATAATTTGTTGCGCCTTGATCCTTCCAAGCATCAATTACTAAATTGTCATCAATCCATAAACGGACACCATCATCAGCAATGGCACGGAAGAAATAAGATCCTGCTGCAAAATTGTATAATCCTGTCCAACGCGCTGAGAAATTATCATTTGCTACGCCATTACCAGGGCCACCCGTTCCCCATTGATGGTAAATTCGATCTTCAACCTGTTTAAAACTAGGATTACCACTCAAAGAACGGTTATTGAAATACTCTGCTTGGAACGTATTAATCGGCAAAACACCCGTTTGCCAATCATTTAAATCTCTTAAGCGTTCCCAACGCAAATTATGAATAGCATTGCCACCATGCTCAAAATATTCAACTACAACCTGATGTTCTCCAGGAGAAATTTGTACATAAGAATCATTGCGAATATAGGGTTGATCAACCCATTTATCTAATACCTTGACTCCATCAACAAAAATGCGAATTCCATCATCAGCTTGACTGATTAAATTATATAGTCCCCCTTGGAAATAGTTTTTACCTGTCCAGCGCACAGAGAAGTTATCAGCACCTATACCAGTGGCGGGACTACCTAATCCCCAATCGTGGTTAATATTACTCTCGTTTTGAGTGAAAGTAGGTGTTCCACTAAGAGAGATATTGTTGTAATATTCAGCACGATAGGAACTATTCTGATCAATAAAGATACCCTGAGAGCTATCAAACTGAATATTAGTTGGTGCTTCTTTTACATCGACATTAACTGCTGCACCACCCAAATTTTCGTAATACTGAACGTAAAAATCGTAGTCACCAGACTGCGCCACATTGAAGAAATAGGTACTTGCAGATTCACCAACATTCCTAATCCGCCAATCTCCAGCAATGTTAGTGATCTGACCATTAGCTACATTTTTCAGGAAAAAGCGAGTCCCATCATCCGACTGAGTAGTAACTTGGTAAATCTTACCAGCATCTAAACGGGTAGTTGTCCACGCTTGCATTGCAAAGTAATCGCTTTGCACATTTGCTGCTGGACTTCCTTCTCCATAGTTAACTTTTAGCGCAACTGAATTGTTAGTAATCCTAATGGGATTATTGCGTAATTCTCCATTTTGTTTATTAATACTGGAATCAACAGCAATATTTCCTGTTGTTTCATTTAATGTCCAGTAGCGAATTAATCCCGCTTCATTACCATTTAATTCGCGGTTCAGATAAGTCTGAATATCCGCTTGAGTTCGTACCGCATTCCAGATGCGAACATCATCCATTTTGCCGTTGAAATATGCATCTGCACTCCAATTACTACGCCCGATATAAGACGTACTACGGGTAACATTTAAGGGAGCGAAAACATTACCTGATGCTTTTAATTCTCCATTCCAATAAATGTATCCTTTCCCCTGTCCGTCATTAACCGCAGCAACATGAACCCATTGTTTTTCTGGGAATATATCATTGGTGATCAGTTTTTGAGTATTTGCTCCCTGGTAAGTTTCCCAGAACATCTTACCGGAATTTTCTACATACCCAAGGATGATATTGTTATTATTGGCTCCATTACCCAAGTCGATAATGCGTGACCAACCTTGATGTTTATCCACATAAACCCATGCTTCAACGGTTACAGCACCACCAAAACTTGTAGCGGAAATATTGACATAATCATCCACACCATCAAATTTGAGGTTGCTATTTAGGTTAAATCTGTCAAGTTTGACAGTTGCATCGGGACGGGTAAAATCATAGCTGTTGTAATCAGCTACATTGCTAGAATTGCGATTAATGAAGCTGACATTCCATTGATTAAGATTAGAAGGTAGACTTAGATTTGGATTTACCCAAGTCGGATTATTGCGCAATTCTGCATTTCGTTTAGCACTGCTAGAATCAACAGCAATATTTCCAGTTGCATCATTTAACTTCCAATAGCCAATTAATCCAGTTTCATTACCGTTTAATTCGTGATTCATGTAACCACGAATTTCATCTAAATTACGTGTTTTATTCCAAATGCGAACCTCGTCTATATTGCCGTTGAGGTATTTATTGACTGCATCATTTGAGAAGCCAATATTAATCTTTTTTTGCCAATCAAAATCAGATTTAGTCTTACTGCCAGAAGCTACTAATTGACCATCAATATATAATTTTTGTCCACCAATAGCAGCGCCAATAGTATAAGCTACGTGATGCCAATTTCCGTCTGCTAAATATAATCCCTTACTCTGAATTTCTTCTGTGTTCCAAAGACGCGCCTTAATATTTCCGCCTGTTAAGTAAATATGGCGATCGTGTCCACCAGCGCCTAAGTCACCATCAACTACAGCAAATAATCCTGCATTTGGATCGCTGGTTTTAAAGCGAAACTCATGGGTAATTTCTGTTTCTGGCTCATCCAGGGAGATACTAAGATAATCATCCACACCATCAAATTTGACATTTCCTCCCAAATTACTATCAGCAATTCGGACAATAGCCTCAGTGTTATTTCCTAAGCCATAGCTATTATTCGCTTGTAAACTGAGAACAATAGTTTCATCACCTTCAGTGATTAAATCATCCTTAACATTAATGGGAAGCGTGACGCTACTTTGTCCCACAGGAATTACAACATAACCACTTAAGGTATCGTAATCAGTACCATTAGTTGCTGTTCCTTGTACCGTATAATTAACTGTTAATGCTTGTGTCGTAATTCCGGTACGACTAAAAGTAAATTGACCGGGGTTTGTCGGTTGTCCGGCTAGAGTTTCACCTGCATTAATATCTGTGGCGCTGATGGTAACTGTGGGTTTATCGTTATCTGCAATATTGACAGTAGAAGTATTCACCGTACCCAAATTGTAATTCGTACCAGTTGCTAAGTTGAGTACAACTGTCTCATTTCCCTCGAATTCCCCATCATCAATAGGAGTAATGTTAATTAACGCTGTGGATGAACCAGCCGCAAAGGTGATGCTGTTGGTTAATTTATTGTAATCTGTACCATTAATTGCTGTCCCTGCAATTGTGTAATTTACTGTTAGTACAGAAGCCGTATTTCCTGTGCGGTTGAGGGTAAATTGACCAGGATTTGTCGGTTGTCCAGCTAAGATTTCGCCAGCATCGCTATCTGTGGCGCTAATGGAAATTGTCGGTTTATCGTTGTTGTCTACAATGTTGACAGTAGCAGTATTTAACGTACCCAACTTGTAATTTGTACCAGTTGCTAAGGAGAGTACAACTGTCTCATTCCCCTCAAATTCGGGATCGTCTATGCTATTAATATTAATTAATGCTGTGGATGAACCCGCCGCAAAGGTGACGCTGTTGGTTAATTTGTTGTAATCTGTGCCATTAATTGCTGTCCCTGCAATTGTGTAATTTACTGTCACTGCTGAAGCCGTATTTCCGATGCGAGTCAGGGTAAATTGACCAGGATTTGTCGGTTGTCCGACTAAGATTTCTTCAGCATTGCTATCTGTGGCGCTGATGGTAATTGTAGGTGTATCGTTATCTGCAATATTGACAGTAGCAGTATTCACCGTACCCAAATTGTAATTCGCACTAGTTGCTAATGTGAGTACAACTGTCTCACCGTCCTCCAATGCGACATCATCAATGGGAGTAAGATTAATTAAAGCTGTGGCTGAACCAGCCGCAAAGGTAACGCTGTTGGTTAATTTGTTGTAATCTGTACCATTGGTTGCTGTCCCTGCAATTGTGTAATTTACTGTTAGTGCAGAAGCCGTATTTCCTGTGCGTGTCAGAGTAAATTGACCGGGGTTTGTTGTTTGTGCAGCTAAGGTTTCACCAGCATTGTTATCTGTGGCGCTGATGGTAATTGTGGTTTTATCGTTGTCTGCAATGTTGACAGTAGCAGTCTTGGCTGTACCCAAATTGTAATTTGTAGCCGTTGCTAAGGAGAGTATAACTGTCTCATTCCCCTCAAATGCGACATCATCAATGGGAGTAAGATTAATTAAAGCTGTGGCTGAACCAGCCGCAAAGGTAACGCTGTTGGTTAATTTGTTGTAATCTGTACCATTGGTTGCTGTCCCTGCAATTGTGTAATTTACTGTTAGTGCAGAAGCCGTATTTCCTGTGCGTGTCAGAGTAAATTGACCGGGATTTGTTGTTTGTGGGGCTAAGGTTTCGCCAGCATTGTTATCTGTGGCGCTGATGGTAATTGTGGGTTTATCGTTGTCTGCAATGTTGACAGTAGCAGTATTCACCGTACCCAAATTGTAATTTGTAGCCGTTGCTAAGGAGAGTATAACTGTCTCATTCCCCTCAAATGCGACATCATCAATGGGAGTAAGATTAATTAAAGCTGTGGCTGAACCAGCCGCAAAGGTAACGCTGTTGGTTAATTTGTTGTAATCTGTACCATTGGTTGCTGTCCCTCCAATTGTGTAATTTACTGTTAGTGCAGAAGCCGTATTTCCTGTGCGTGTCAGAGTAAATTGACCGGGATTTGTTGTTTGTGGGGCTAAGGTTTCGCCAGCATTGTTATCTGTGGCGCTGATGGTAATTGTGGGTTTATCGTTGTCTGCAATGTTGACAGTAGCAGTATTCACCGTACCCAAATTGTAATTTGTAGCCGTTGCTAAGGAGAGTATAACTGTCTCATTCCCCTCAAATGCGACATCATCAATGGGAGTAAGATTAATTAAAGCTGTGGCTGAACCAGCCGCAAAGGTAACGCTGTTGGTTAATTTGTTGTAATCTGTACCATTGGTTGCTGTCCCTGCAATTGTGTAATTTACTGTTAGTGCAGAAGCCGTATTTCCTGTGCGTGTCAGAGTAAATTGACCGGGATTTGTTGTTTGTGTGGCTAAGGTTTCACCTGCATTGTTATCTGTGGCGCTGATGGTAATTGTGGGTATGAGAGTTGACTGTTCAACTACCAATGAGTGTCCATCAATAAAAATTGTTGTCGTATCATCTTCAGCACGAAGCTTAATAATCTGCTCTGCACTCAGTTGGTTACCTGAAATCAATTCAGCTAATATCTCACCTTCATCGCCAGGGGAGTCAATAGAATTAGCGTAAGCATCTAAAAAGTGTCCTTCTTCTTCTACAAGGACTTTGCCTATAGCGGTTGGGTTATCTGCATTCTGCGCGAGAAAAACACTATTAATATATATGGTGTTTGTATCTTTAGCATATGCACCTAAAGCACCATTCATCTGAGCATTAGAGAGAAATTGCACATCTGGCAATACACCATAGCTTTCACTCAATATCTCAGCACCTAATGCTGCTGCTTTATTAACATCAAAAGATTCTCCGAAAGCAATCTGAGCTACTTCAGCAAAGTTAGTTTTAAAAATACTCCCAGCAGCGTAAAATAATGCGTTGGTTGGGTTAATTTCGTTTTGCCATGCTTGGATGAGAGTCTCACCGGCTAATGATAAAAGTTGCTGTGAACTGAATCCTTGCCAATCAGCTTGTAAAGGATTTAGCGAATTATTATCTAATTCTGGCAACGAAGAATTGATGTTAACTTCAGGATTGTCAAACATAGTTCAGTTAGTTCGGAATATTGAAAATAAACAGAATTTCTGAAACATTAAACTTGCCAAAGTCAATCTATGACTGAGTATTTCATACTTTATTTAAAGCATGATTTAGCGAAGTTTATATGCAATTAAATTGGCTAAAATATCTATCAAATACATCATGACAAGTTAAGTTGAAGCGTGGCTATAGCGTGATTACCTAAATTGTGATGAATTTAATGTGAGTTGGATGCAGTAAAAAAAGGTACAAAAAAATGATGAGACTGAAATTAGATGAAAAATAGATGAAAAACGGCTTCGGGAAGACAAAAAAGTAAATTATCTAGTCAGCTTTGGGCTATTGTGTTCTACTCGCGATCGCAAATACAACCTTTGATTGCAAATTTGCATCATCTCAACCTGTGGAAATTACTCAAGAGTAATTCACCTGTACAATGTGCGAGTTTTTGGGATTTGTCTGCAAAACCTGATTTTAAGCGATCGCCTTCTTGCTCACTAAGTTGCGTGAATAAATCAAAATTTACGGTATAATTTTTATCCAAATTCTCCGAAAATTACTAACCAATAACCTATTTTGCACAAAAAATTATGACTTCCCAACCTTTAGATACATCAATTATTGCCGCCCTTGCAGACTTTGAAAAATCCAATTCCCCCAGTGTGTGGGCAAATTTGGATAAAAAGCAAGTGCTGGCGGAAATTAAAATCCGCCTCAACGATCCTTTTCAAGTTAATCAGGGGGGACAACCATTTTGTGGCCCTGCATCAATTTTGTTTGAACTGATTCGCAAACAACCACTCAGATATGTGCAAATTTGCCGCAGTCTGTTTGAAACTGGGGGTTTTGCAGGACAAACTAAACGCATTCAAGCAACTGAGAGGCTGCGGCGCTCTCAAGGTAGACTAAGGATGAGTCAAGCAGATTGGATGGTTTTGGCAACATTACGAGAATCGGAAAATCTGATTTTTCCTGTGGAACCAGATGCACCGGATATTCTCCGCAATTTAGCTGGTATGACTAAATCTTGGGAAATGAAAGGCTGGACACAGGAAGTTTTAAACTATCGCCAAGTCAAGTACATCCATACATATATATATGGTGAAACTGAAGCTTTGAATACAGCGACACAAGCGATCGCCTCTGGTGGTGTAGCTTTTGCTTTAATTACTGCTGATGGTTTACTTGACACTGGTAATCAGCCATTTTTGCCTTACCCGAATCATTGGATCACCATACTGGGGAATATCTCAATTAAAAGAGGTTTATTGTGGTCAAAAGATACTGGACGTTTCAGCATGGATGTCTACTCTTGGGCAAAAAAATATTACATCGACAAGGGTAAAGGCCATTTCGAGGATTATTTCTGGGGTGTGGTTTTGGGTTCGATGTAATTAGGCACAATCAGTTCGTAGTAAGCACAAAGCGTGCTTAAAAATTCACCGACTAAAGTCCTGACTACGAACTGATGCGAAACCTTGAGGTGGGGATAAGCGTCTATAGCATCAGTATTTATCTGAAATTAGTCCAGATGGGATTTTTCACGTTTGGATAGAGTAGTTGAGATAATTAAAATACAAGCTGAAATTCTAAATTGTAAATTGCTATGATGTCCTCCTATCGATTGACCAAAGCGCAAATACGTCGCTGTGCCTTAAGCTTGGTGTTACCAGTGACTCTCTTGGGTGCAATGGTGATTCCTCCCCAAGTGCAAAGTGTTACGGCACAAACATCTGGGGGAAATCGCCCTTTGACAATTCGCTCGGATGTCCAAGAATATGATGCCAAAAGCCAAGTGGTAACTGCTCGCGGCAATGTGCAAATGTTATATCCGGCACGCCAGATTCAGGCAACAGCTACTCAAGCACAATATTTTAGCAAGGAACGCCGGATTGATTTTAGTGGGAATGTCTATATTTTGCAACAGGGCGGCAATAGTATCCGCGCAGAGAAAGTAACTTATCTGATTGACGAAGGACGATTTGTGGCTTTGCCCGAATCTAACCGTCAGGTAGAGTCTATTTATATGGTACAGGATGGAGAACTTGGCGGACAATCTGCAAAACCTGCCCCAAAGACACCAGATCTCAAAGGTTCTAATTAGCAGTAACAGAGAGGGGCATCAAGAAAGTGAAAATTATTTTGGAGAATATCCACAAATCTTACGGTAAGCGGCAGATTGTCAATCGTGTTAACCTTTCTGTAGCTCAAGGAGAAGTTGTTGGTTTATTAGGGCCGAATGGCGCAGGTAAAACGACAACCTTTTATATCGCCACAGGGTTAGAAAAACCCAATCAGGGAAAAGTCTGGCTAGATAATCTCGATATTACCGCAATGCCAATGCACAAGCGGGCAAGGTTGGGTATTGGCTATCTAGCGCAGGAAGCAAGTGTTTTTCGCCAGCTTTCGGTACGCGATAACATACTCTTAGTACTAGAGCAAACCAATGTACCACAGTGGGAATGGTCAGGGCGAACCCAAAATTTACTGCGGGAGTTTCGTTTGGAAAAAGTAGCTAACAGTAAAGGAATTCAACTTTCTGGTGGTGAACGCCGCCGGACGGAATTAGCTAGAGCTTTAGCTTCTGGTAGAGAAGGGCCAAAATTTTTACTTTTGGATGAACCATTTGCTGGAGTCGATCCAATTGCAGTTTCGGAGATTCAACAGATTGTAGCGCGACTTCGCGATCGCGGTATGGGTATCTTAATAACAGATCACAATGTCCGCGAAACTTTGGCTATTACTGATCGCGCCTATATCATGCGCGAGGGACAAATTCTCGCTTTTGGTAATGCCAATGAACTTTATAATAACCCGCTAGTGCGTCAATATTACTTAGGCGATAATTTCCAAGTTTAAAACCAAATTGATTAATTAATAATTTCTCTGGAGATTGTTACACCTTTATTATTACCATTTAATCCAGAGGTTTTATCTTTATTTCCAGCGACTGATAATTTATTTTCCTGATTAAATTTACTTTCAAGGTTTGGCTGTGTCTGGGTTCTAGATATTTACTTTTTAAGTTAGTGTATGATTACAAAAAAGCTCACATCTTATTACACCCTCAATTCGCTGATGCCTTTTACGATCATGGATCGCTACCTAACCAGCGAATTACTACCGCCGTTTTTATTTGGGGTGGGAGCTTTTTCATCAATTGGGGTGACAATTGATGCCGTATTTGACTTAGTCAGAAAAATCGTAGAATCTGGGCTACCGATAGATATTGCGCTGCAAGTTTTTGTTTTAAAACTGCCAACTTTCATTGTTTTAGCCTTTCCTATGTCCACTTTGTTAGCTACTTTGATGACTTACAGTCGTCTTTCTAGCGAGAGTGAACTCATTGCCCTGCGGGGCTGTGGGGTAAGTGTTTATCGGATGGTTTTTACTGCTGTGATGTTAAGTTTAGTCGTCACAGGGCTGACATTTGTGTTTAACGAGCATATAGCACCAGCTGCAAGTTATCAAGCAAATATGACTTTAAACAACGCCTTAAAGTCAGATAAACCAATTTTAAAACAACAAAACATTTTCTATCCGGAATATCGAGATGTCAAGGGGGAGGATGGGACGACAAATAGAATATTGACACGCTTGTTTTACGCTGACCAATTTGATGGTAAGCGTATGACAGGTTTGACAATTATTGACCGTTCGGAAAAAAATCTCAATCAAATTGTCGTAGCAGAATCAGGGCAATGGAACGCATCACAAAACGTTTGGGATTTTTATAACGGCACCATCTATTTAGTATCGCCCGATCGCTCCTATCGCAACATTCTGCGATTTGAACACCAACAACTGCGCCTTCCCCGCACAGCATTAAGTTTGGCAGAAAAAAGCCGCGACTACGGCGAGATGAATATTTCCGAAGCCATAGAACAACTAGCTGTAGAACGTCTCGGTGGCGATCGCCAAAAAATCCGTAAACTGGAAGTCCGAATTCAACAAAAAATCGCCTTACCATTTGTCTGTGTAGTGTTTGGCTTAGTAGGCGCAGCGATGGGAAGCATACCCCAGCGCACTGGACGCGGCACAAGTTTTGGGATTAGTGTCATTGTCATTTTCTCATATTACTTCCTCAGCTTTATTACTGGAGCCTTAGGACAGGCGAATATCCTCTCTCCCTTTATGGGGGCGTGGCTACCTAACTTTATCGGCTTGGGAACAGGGCTATTTTTATTGATGCGAGTGGCGCAAAGATAAAGGGCATTGGGCATTGGGCATTGGGCATGGGGCATTGGGCATGGGGCATTTGTCCCCCTTGTCCTCCTTGTCCCCCCTGCCCCCCCTGCCCCCCTGCCCCCATTCCCTCATCCCTCAAGAACTATACTGCCGACATTCCGGGGCTTCTGGGTTGTCTTTACAGTATTCTTCAAAAGAGAGTTTGGCTGACTCCATACCTTCAGCTTTTTGATGGGCTGCTTCTGCTTGGAGTTCTTCAACTTCATCCCAAGCGGCGGCGCAGGCTTTAGAATAGGCTCCTTGTTCGGTACAAATAGCACGGGCTTGTGCGATCGCTTTTTGAATTCTCTCGTCTAGCAGTAAGCTTTTGGGAGCCTCAACAAAGTCGCTTTTTGTCAAAATATCGGTCACTGAAATAATCCCTAACAGCTTACCTTTAATCACAGGTGCCCTACGAATCCCAGTATTAGCAAACAACCGCGCTACATATTCCACACTCAACTCAGGATTGACGACAATGCAAGGCTTGCTCATGATTTCGTAAATTCGTACTTGCTTTGGGTCTTTACCGTAGGCTGTTACCTTATAGACAATATCCGTTTCAGTGACTATGCCATAGGCATCATGCTCATGACGACGATCCACAACCAAAGCACGCAATCCTTTTTCCTTCATTAGTCCCACCGCTTCAGCAACAGTCGCTGAACCACGAATGGTCACTACGTTCTTGGTCATGATATCTTCAGCTTTCATCATTGCTGTAGTCTCCTGGTAAATAATACTATGCGATGCAAGAACAAGGCTGGCAGCGCCTTTATAGGCATATCGACAATGGCAACGCACAGTTGAGTAACTAGAAAATAGCTACAACCATAAACTTAGACTAGCTTTCAATTCCTGATGATATCCAAAGTGACCATCGCTGAAAAATAGTTATCTTATTCCCCCAGCAAAGCCATACACAATAAACTAATTAGCAAAAAGTAAATTTTTCACTAATAATTGTCCATCACTAATGACTCATGAAGATTGAGCAGTTAGGATGAAATCAACCTTAAATTTTATTTGAAAATTTTTCTCAGCAGAAACTTTTTAGTCATCTCTGTATTCGGAAATTACGTAACTTATTATCACCTCTAAGTAAATTCCTCATACCCAAACCTATGTCAAATCTTCATTATCCCCCCGCCTACTTACGTTATCTTAAAGCCAGACTATTGAATTTAGGGCGACCTAGCTTTTGGGTGACAGCAATTATTTTATCTGTGCTGGGGCTGGTAACGTGGGAATTTCTGTCAGATCCAGATGTGTTTACTCAACAGCAGAATCAAGAAGCTAATTCCCCCAAGGTTACTGAATCCTCACTTTCAATTGAAGACAGAGCTGCGATCGCAGATATTGATAATTTACCAGTCCTGACTCAAGACATAGAACAAGCAAATTTGGCAGCCGGATTAAGTATACCTGAAGAAAATTCCCACGCCAAGAACAACCAAAGCTTATTTGATGATGTTATTAGCCAACAACCCTCTGCTACCAATGTTGCCAAATCAAATCCTAGCTTGGGAACAGTTAATGGCACATCTACTTTTAAGGATAACAACCCCTTTGTGGTACAAGCAGACAATTTATTGCGATCGGGTTATAGTAATAGCCCATTGTTAGATACTAAATCTTCAACTAATTCCTCAGCAGAAATAGAAACTGCAACAACACCCATTGTTAACTCAGGAATAGGATTAGCAAATCAAAGCAAGAAAACTCAAAATTCTGCTAATATCAGTCCCTTAGAAGCTGCTATCAATCAATCATCAAACCAGAATATTTCTGATTTCAATACTACAGTTTCTAGCCCCACAAACATTATGGGGACTAGTTCTGATACTGGAGTAGCATCAATAAACCAAAATTCTTCTAACCAGACAAATATTATGGGGGCTGCTTCATATAACGGAGCAACGATGCCATCAACTAATAGCTTACCCACTCAAAATGTAGCGCCTAACAATAACTTAAATACGGTCACAAGTTACACTCAACCAACTGCAACAAACCAAAATTCTTACCCTAACTTCAACAATAGTCAGCCATTACCTAATGGAATACCAGCAACAACAGTGACACCAACTGTTACTTCTGCTGTCAGCAACAATATTTCACCATATTCTGCGCCAACTTCAATACCTGGTGTTGTCAACCCCTCAACTCCCGCAGTATATGGTAATTATGGTACTCAACTACCCCAATCTCGCATTTCTCTTCCTCGCCCAACACCAGGTCTCTATGGTGGGGTTCAGATTAATGGCTATACCTATCCTTAGAATAAGCGATCGCTTTTAGTATTTTCAGCGAAAGAGCGATGCCTGAGGCGGGCTGTGCCAACGCACTGTGGGTAGTTACTTTGGCAATCGCTCTCCCATCATATCCATCAGATAATATCTATGCTTCCTTCATTCCATGTTACGATGAAGTAAGGAACTCAAGTAAGGAGTTTAAGTAATGACTACTGCAACCATCACGACGAAAGGACAAGTAACTATTCCTAAAGAAATTAGAGATTACCTAAATTTAGACACAGGTAGCAAGGTTGATTTTGTGATTGATGAAAATGGGATTGTGACACTTATTCCCTTGAATATCCCTGTTCAAAACTTATCAGGGATTTTACATCGTCCAGGGATGAAAAGCGCCACTTTAGAGGAAATGGAAACAGCAATCAGAGAAGGTGTAAGTGATTGGGGTTGATACAAATATTTTAGTGCGCTACCTGACAAAAGATAATGAGCAGCAGTGGGAGCAAGCTGTTGAGATTATTGAAGGAAAAGAGCAGTGTTTTATTGCTAATATAGTTCTGTGTGAATTAGTTTGGGTTTTGCGCGGTAAGCCTTATCAATTTAGTAGAGAAGAAATCAGTGAGACTATAGAGATGATGCTGCAATGTGCAGTTTTTGAGTTAGAAAATCGCTCTGTAGTTTATCAAGCATTACAGCGTTTTAAGCAAGGAAGCGCAGATTTTTCCCACTATTTGATTGGTGCAGTTGCTCAACAATCTGGTTGTACCACGACAGCAACATTTGACCGAAAGTTGAGAGACGACAAAGGATTTAATTTATTGGAGTGCTAACAAAGCGATGCCTGTGGGGGCTGCGCCAACGCACTGTGGGTAGTCATAAAGGCGATCGCTCTTTAAATTCTATAACCCAAAACCTCAGCATATAGGTTGGGGTTTAGCAATGCGCTTTACCCCTAAATTCATTGACGATAGACGAGCGATCGTACTATGAAATTGCGCTCTTTGAAATAAGACAATGAAACAGCGTAAATGCGTAGCGGCTTGTCGTTAGACATCGCACTTTGGGTAGTTATTTTGGCGATGCCTGGGTTGGGCTGCGCTAACGCACTTCATAATCTATGACATTAAAAAACCATAGACCTGTAGCGCCTTGTTGTTAGACTAACGCAATAGCACTCAGATTAATTACTTACCGTTGAATTTGCTTAGGAAATTTAGGGACTAATAAAGATTGTTCTAATTCACCTTGTTCATTATAGAATTTCATTTCACCTTGTTCATTACATAACCATACTTCTATAGCTTTAGCTTCTAAATATAATTTTTGTTTAAATTCCATTTCTTCCAAACTGTTACCACTGGATTTAACTTCTACACAGATTTCTGGTGCAATCGACGCTGAAACTTCATTTTCAATTTGCGTAAATCGTTCCTCTGAACACCAAACAACATCAGCAACTTTAACCCCATCTGACGTATCTATAGCGCATTCTGGCATAACTTCTCCGGTATTCAGTAGAGATTCTAATAAACGTTGGATTCTCCCTTGGTAAAAAGAATGTTTAATTTTTACGGGACTCATGACAATTTGACCCCATTTATTTAATTCGATTTTGAAGGGTAAATCTTGTAAATTTTTATTTTCACAAACTTCTTCCCATCTCATAATTAATATGTTCCGAGAGCGAGAGAACGATTGATTTAATTTTAACTGATTCATAAAGAGCGATGCCTGCGGCGGGCTGCGCCAACGCACTTTCATCTACAACCACAAAAGAGCGATGCCTGCGGCAGGCTGCGCCAACGCACTCTGGGTAATTACAGAGGCGATCGCACTTGAATATGTATGAGAATGGGAAAGCGATCGCACTCTGGGTAATTACTTTGGCGATCGCTCTTTAAATTCTATGACCCAAAACCACAGGATAGGGGTAGGGGTTTAGCAATGCTAAACCCTTACATTTATTCAGGATACAAGAGCGATCGCGCGTTTTCTCCCTATGTCACCTAACCTTTAAGCATTAAGCTCTAGGGACTCTAATATACCTATCAGGATTAGTTGCAAGGTAGTCAAAAATACGATGTAGTGTCCCAGATCCTCCACCATCATAATTTGTACTATAGTGAGACTCTGAAACTACAACTCTTTTTACACCAGAGCCATCAATATATACACGCTCAACCACAGCCACATGATTCATTTGACGCTGGACACCACTAGAATCTGTATACCATCTTGTCCATTGTGCAATGTCACCAAATTGTACATCATTGCTACTTACAATGGTTGCTCCATTGGAAAGCTGATTATGCCACTGATTAGCATTACCAGACATCGAATTAAGTGCAGCAGTACTGCCACCCAATTCTTTGACACGACCATAAGCGTACCAAGTACAATTTCCTTCTGTTGAACCAGTAGCATTCACAAGGCTTGATCCATAGCCTGATTGGGCAAATATGTTTCCAGTTGTATAAAACTGAGGACGATCTTTAAAATATTGCGCTCCCTGAGTTGTGAGCATAGGACTATAAGCTGGTGCTGTCACATCTTTCAACACCAAATCGACATAAGCATCTCCGACACTTTCAAACATATTAATCTTGAAGTCAAATGTGCCTGATTCTGGTGCAACAAATGTCCACTTCACCGCATTACCATAAGCACCAGGTTGCCATACACCATTTAAAGCATCAGGAGTAATATTAAACGCACCACCGCCCAGTTTATGAGCAAATATTTGATAACCATCATCTGAACGTACCCAAACTTCATAGGTATGTCCTGCTTCTAAGTTCTTGCGAGTATAAGCGTGCATCGCAAAGAAATCAGTAGGAACATTGGGCGCAGGTGAACCACTACCCCAATTTTGTGAATTCATCCCCCATTGTCCATCACCACGGACATTTCCACCTAGGTTCACTGTGCCAATTTTATGAGCATCATCCATAATTGGATTTCCTTGCCCATTCCAGTGGAAAAAGGTGGCATTCCATGAGTTAACTATGCCATCAGGATTGCCAAAGTTGTCATAGGGTTGATACTTGACAATTTCATAATTTAGTTGAGCGGCTCCTCCATTTTCTTTGTATTCAATGGTAACGGGATAATAACCACCAGAGGATGTGAAATAATCTGATAAATTAACAGTTTGATCTACCCACTGATCAATAATTAATTCATTGCCAATCCAAACCCTGACTCCATCATCTGAACTCAGATTAATTTTATAGAGTCCCGCAGCTAAATAACGTTCACTTTTGAATCGTGCTGAAAAGGCATCAACAGGAGTATTGGGAGGCGCACCTGAACCCCAGTTCCGACTAAAATTACCAGTGACATCGGTAAAACCTTCAGCATAGGTAGGCGTACCTGACAAATCTTTATTACCAAAATATTCGGCTGTCCAAATGCCAACAGGATCGGATTTACCAACAATAGTCCAATTGCGATCGGCTGTATCTTGAATATCCAAATCGCTGGTGTGGGTAGTACCATTCATCAACCAGACGACGTTTTGACCATTGGCATAATTACGCCAGATAATATCAGATTTAGCATCATTGTTAAAATCTCCTGCGCCCATAATATGCCAGTTGAGATCGGCAACTTTCTCAATGGTGGCGATACTAGTACGATTTACACCATTCATCAACCAAATGGAATTATCCCCTGTAGCTGCATTACGCCAGAGAATATCAATCTTGCCATCACTGTTAAAGTCACCTGTTCCGACGATGCGTTGATTTAGATCAGCCATTGAGTCTAAATCAACTCGATTGATCACGTTATATCCTTGCATCATCCAAACGTGATTAGCACCTGTTACATAGTTACGCAAGAGAATATCTACATTACCATCTTGGTTAAAATCGCCTGTTCCGGCAATATGCCAGTCATTACTATTTATTGCTTCAATCTCGATAGTCTGAACGTGCTGATTACCATTCATCAACCAAATACGAGTATAACCAGGAGAACCTACCCAATGATAACGCTGAATAATATCCGTGTTACCATCGTTATTGAAATCTCCTGTTCCTACAAAATTCCAAGCTCCATCATTTTTATCAAACCCATCATCAATATCTATCCAATTACCTGTAGTGCCATTCATTGCCCAAGCACCAAATTCTCCATTGGATAGATTCCGCCACAGGATATCATTTGTACCGTCTTTATTAAAGTCGGTAACTAAACCTAAATGATTGGGTTTGCTGTTTGCAGGAGTTTCTTTTAACTCGACATTAAAGGCTGACCATCCTAAATGGTCATAACCTTGAATATAGAAGTCATAATCTCCAGTTTGATTGACATTAAAGTATAATGTCGTACTTGGTTCTTGATCGCTACGAATACGCCAGTCTGAACCAAGATAGGTGATCTCACCTGTCACTAAATTCTTGACAAAGAAGCGTGTACCATCATCAGATTGAGTAGTAACTTGATAGGTTTTTCCGTTTTCTAAACGGGTAGTTGTCCACGCTTGCATTACAAAGTTATCGCTTTGAACATTTGGTGCTGGATTTCTTTCTCCAAATTTCGCATTCAAAAGGATAGTATTACCAGTTGGTTGTGCAGCAGATTGACGATAGATTTTGACAGTGTATGAGCCTTGATTATTCAAATAATCACTGTCATTGACGTAGAAATCAACTCGTTGACCATTTCCTAGAACTTCATAAGTATAAACATGATCCGCTCGATATTCTCCCCAGAAGTCGTCATTTCCTCCACCAAGCAGATCAGAGAATAAACCTATATCTGGTGGTATTGAATCTCCTGCAACGCTACTCCAGTTATTCTGACTATAAAAACGCGCATCTGCTTGCCATCCACTTAAATTAGTAGCTGGATTCCAACTACCAGATGCTTCAATTCGATAACGTACACCCGCTTCTAAGACTGAAGAATTAACTTTTGGTTGTCCAATAGGAGCAACATTAGCTCTCGAATCAACCGTCAACGTTTCAAACGGTGTAGATTCATAAACAAATCCATTCTGCCAACCCAAATTTACAGTGGCAACAGGATGATTGAAGTCGTAACTATTAACGGCCGAATAATTTGTATCGTTCCGATTGATGAAACTGACATTCCATTGTTTTGGATTAACAGGTAAACCCTGATTTGGATTTACCCAAGTGGGATTATTTACTAATGTGCCATTGCGCTGGACAAAACTAGAATCAATAGCTACATTTCCTGCGCTCTCATTGAATTTCCAATTACCTACTAATCCTGCTTCATTGCCATTTAATTCATGATTCAGATAATTTTTGATATCAGCTTGAGTTCGGGCTGTATTCCAAATTCTGACATCATCTATCTGTCCCTTAAGATAAGCATCAGCACTCCAATTACTGCGCCCTATATAGTTATTAGTTCGGGTAACATTTAAAGGAGCTAAAACATTTCCTGAAGCTTTTAGTTCTCCATTCCAATAAATGTATCCGTTCCCTTGTCCATCATTAACAGCAGCAACATGTACCCATTGTTGCGTGGGGAATACATCATTGGTGATAATTTTTTGAGTATTTGCTCCTTGGAAACTTTCCCAGAACATCTTACCAGAATTTTCAACATACCCAAGGATAATATTGTTATTATTGGCTCCATTCCCTAAGTCAATAATCCGTGACCAAAGTTGATGTTGATCAACATAAACCCATGCTTCCACTGTCACAGAACCACCAAAACTTGTAGCGGGGACATTAACATAATCATCCACACCATCAAATTTGAGATTATTTCCCAAATTACTATCAGCAATTCGGACAATAGCTTGAGTGTTATTTCCTAAACCATAGCTATTATTCGCTTGTAAACTGAGAACAATAGTTTCATCACCTTCAGTGATTAAATCATCCTTAACATTAATGGGAAGCGTGACGCTACTTTGTCCCACAGGAATGATAACAGAACCAGTTAATGTATCGTAATCAGTACCATTAGTCCCTGTTCCTTGTACCGTATAATTCACAGTTAATGCTTGTGTCGTAACTCCGGTACGACTAAAAGTAAATTGACCTGGGTTTGTCGTTTGTCCGGCTAGAGTTTCACCTGCATTAATATCTGTGGCGCTGATGGTAACTGTCGGTTTATCGTTGTCTACAATGTTGAGTGTAGCAGTCTTGACTGTACCCAAATTGTAATTCGCATCAGTTGCTAAGGTCAGGACAACTGTTTCACTACCCTCGAATTCCAAATCATCAATGGGATTAATATCAATGTTGGCTGTGGATGAACCAGCCGCAAAGGTGACACTGTTGGTTAAAGAGTTGTAATCTGTACCATTGGTTGCTGTCCCCGTGACTGTGTAATAGACTGTGACTGCGTTAGTCGTATTGACTGTGCGGGTTAGGGTAAATCTACCGGGATTTGCGGTTTGTCCAGTTAAGGTTTCGCCAGCAGTGGTATCTGTGGCACTGATGGTAATTGTGGGTTTATCGTTATCTACAATGCTGACAGTAGCAGCTTTGGCTGTACCTAAAATGTAATCAGTACCAGTTGCTAAGGTGAGTACAACTGTCTCAGTGTTTTCAAGGAGGACATCATCAATGGGAATAATATCAACATTGGCTGTGGATGAACCAGCTGCAAAGGTGACGCTGTTGCTGAGTGCATTGTAATCTGTACCATTGGTTGCTGTTCCCGTAATTGTGTAATTGACTGTCAGTGCTGAATCAGTATTTCCTGTACGAGTCAGGGTAAATTTACCGGGGTTTGTTAATTGTCCAGCTAAAGTTTCACCTGCACTGTTATCTGTGGCGCTGATGGTAATTGTGGGTTTATCGTTGTCTACAATATTGACACTAGCCGTATTCACCGTACCCAAATTGTAATTCGCATCAGTTGCTAAGGTCAGTACAACTGTTTCATTACCCTCGAATTCGAGATCGTCAATGGGAGCAAGATTAATAATTGCTGTGGATGAACCAGCCGCAAAGGTGACGCTATTGGTTAATTGATTGTAATCTGTAGCATTGGTTGCTGTGCCCGCAACTGTGTAATTGACTGTCAGTGCTGAATCAATATTTCCTGTGCGCGTCAGGGTAAATTGACCGGGATTTGCAACTTGTGTGGCTAAGGTTTCCCCAGCATTGTCATCTGTAGCGCTGATGGTAACTGTGGGCGTATCGTTATCTGCAATGTTGACAGTCGCAGTATTGGCTGTACCCAGATTGTAGTTTGTACCAGTTGCTAAGGTGAGTACTACTGTCTCAGTGTTTTCATTGGCGAGATCATCAATCGGAGTAATATTAATTATTGCTGTGGATGAACCAGCCGCAAAGGTGACGCTGTTGGTTAATGGGTTGTAATCTGTACCATTGGTTGCTGTTCCCGCAACTGTGTAATTGACTGTCAGTGCTGAAGCCGTATTTCCTGTGCGCGTCAGGGTAAATTGACCGGGGTTTGCGACTTCTGTGGTTAAGGTTTCGCTAGCATTGTCATCTGTGGCGCTGATAGAAATTGTCGGTTTATCGTTATCGACAATGTTGAGTGTAGCCGTCTTAGCTGTACCCAAATTGTAATTAGTACTAGTTGCTAAGGTGAGTACAACTGTTTCATTACCCTCAAATTCCAAATCATCAATGGGAGTGATATCAATAAAAGCTGTGGATGAACCAGCTGCAAAGGTAACGCTGTTGGTTAAGGAGTTGTAATCTGTACCATTAGTTGCTGTGCCGGTAATTGTGTAATTGACTGTCAGTGCTGAAGCCGTATTGACTGTACGAGTCAGGGTAAATCTACCAGGGTTTGCGGTTTGTCCAGTGATGGTTTCGCCAGCATTGTTATCTGTAGCGCTGATAGTAATTGTGGATTTATCGTTATCGACAATGTTGAGTGTAGCAGCCTTAGCTGTACCCAAAATGTAATCAGTAGCAGTTGCTAAGGTGAGTACAACTGTCTCAGTGTTTTCCAGGAGGACATCATCAATGGGAATAATATCAACATTGGCTGTGGATGAACCAGCTGCAAAGGTGACGCTGTTGCTGAGTGCATTGTAATCTGTACCATTGGTTGCTGTTCCCGTAATTGTGTAATTTACTGTTAGTGCCGAATCAGTATTTCCTGTACGAGTCAGGGTAAATTGACCGGGGTTTGCGACTGCTGTGGCTGAGGTTTCGCCAGCATTGTTATCTGTGGCGCTGATGGTAATTGTCGGTTTATCGTTATCAGCAATGTTGGCTGTAGCAGTATTGACTGTACCCAAATCGTAATCCGCACTAGTTGCTAGACTCAGGACAACGGTTTCATTACCCTCGAATTCCAAATCATCAATCAGAGTAATATCAATGTTTGCTGTGGATGAACCAGCTGCAAAGGTGACGCTGTTGGTGAGTGCGTTGTAATCTGTACCATTGGTTGCTGTTCCCGCAACTGTGTAATTAACTGTCAGTGCGGAATTAATATTTCCTGTGCGAGTTAGAGTAAATTGACCGGGGTTTGCGACTTGTGTGGCTAAGGTTTCACCCGCATTGTTATCTGTGGCGCTGATAGAAATGGTGGGTTTATCGTTGTCTGCAATGTTAACAGTATCAGTATTGACTGCACCCAAATTGTAATTCGCACCGATTGCTAAGGTCACCACCACTGTCTCAGTGTTTTCCAAAGCGACATCATCAATGGGAATAATATCAACATTGGCTGTGGATGAACCAGCTGCAAAGGTGACGCTATTGGTGAGTGCGTTGTAATCTGTACCATTGGTTGCTGTCCCCGCAACTGTGTAATTGACTGTCAGTGCTGAAGCTGTATTCCCTGTGCGCGTCAGGGTAAATTGACCGGGGTTTGCGACTTCTGTGGTTAAGGTTTCACCTGCATTGTTATCTGTGGCGCTGATGGTAACTGTCGGTTTATCGTTGTCTACAATGTTGAGTGTAGCTGTCTTAGCTGTACCCAAATTGTAATTAGTACTAGTTGCTAAGGTGAGTACAACTGTTTCATTACCCTCGAATTCCAAATCATCAATGGGAGTGATATCAATAAAAGCTGTGGATGAACCCGCCGCAAAGGTAACGCTGTTGGTTAAGGAGTTGTAATCTGTACCATTAGTTGCTGTGCCGGTAATTGTGTAATTGACTGTCAGTGCTGAAGCCGTATTAACTGTACGAGTCAGGGTAAATCTACCGGGGTTTGTTAATTGTCCAGCTAAAGTTTCACCTGCATTGTTATCTGTGGCGCTGATAGTAATTGTCGGTTTATCGTTGTCTACAATGTTAACAGTAGCAGCTTTGGCTGTACCCAAATTGTAATCTGTACCAGTTGCTAAGGTGAGTATTACTGTCTCGGTGTTTTCCAGGAGGACATCATCAATGGGAATAATATTAACATTGGCTGTGGATGAACCAGCTGCAAAGGTGACGCTGTTGGTGAGTGCGTTGTAATCTGTACCATTGGTTGCTGTTCCACCGACTGTGTAATTGACTGTTAGTGCTGAATCAATATTGTCTGTACGAGTCAGGGTAAATTGACCGGGGTTTGCGACTGCTGTGGCTAAGGTTTCGCCAGCATTATTATCTGTGGCGCTGATGGTAATTGTGGGTATTATGGTTGATTGTTCAACTAGCAATCGGCTTCCATCAACAACAATGGTTTTGGTATCATCTTCACGACGAAGCTGACTAAGCTTATCTGCACTCAGTTGGTTACCTGAAATCAATTCTGCTAATATCTCACCTTCATCGCCAGGGGAGTCAACTCTGTTGGCGTAAGCATCGAGGAAGTGTCCTTGTTCTTCAACAAGAACTTTACCTACAGCATTTGGGTTTGTTGAATTCTGTGTAAGAAAATCACTGTTAATGTAGATGGTGTTGGTACTTTTTGCATATGCACCGAAAGCACCATTGATTTGAGTATTAGAGAGAAATTGTACATCTGGTAATACACCATAGTGTCCACCGAATATCTCAACACCTAATGCTTCTGCTTTGTGAATATCAAAGGTATCTCCGAAGGCAATCTGAGATGCTTCTACAAAGTTGCTTTTGAAGATACTCCCAGCTGCGTAAATTAATGCTAGGTTTGGATTGGTGGGGTTTTTCCATGCGTCAATGAGAGTCTCACCTGCTAATGACAAAAGTTGCTGTGAATCCAAATTTTTCCAATCCTGTAGGCAAGGATTAACCGAATTATTATCTAGATAATTTAAAGTATTATTCAATTGTGCTGAAGAGTAGTCGATATGATTTTCGGAATTTTCAAACATGGTTAAATGGTTTCCAAAGATTGTAGATCGACAGAATTGCTGAGAATGTAATTTTTATTTAAGACAAAGTTATGACGGATGAAACATATTTTATGATCAGGAATTTAGTTGTTTACTAAAAGGCTAAAATCCTGACTAAAAAACCATCAAAAATCCTCTGGACAAATACTACTATTAGGGCGATATTGTACTTGCTCTCTATGGATTAAAACATCTGTGTCGGTTACTAAAACGGTAAAGTTATTTCAGAATGAATAACTATCTATGCAATTCAAATGAACGATACAATTCAATTTCCAGGTTGATTGGGCAAAGCTGGAAATTGAATTAACTTTGCATAAATAATTATTAAATACATCATGACAAATCACGTTTAAGCAAGCCTAGAGCGTGATTACCTAAATTTTTATAAATTTAATGTGAATTTGACGAACTCACAAAAGAATGAGTCTGTAACTAGTACAGCACGGCGTAAATAAACCAACCATTGTCAACGAACGAAATGCCAACTCTGTCTTAATTTTGACTTTTGAACGCCAGTTGCTACAACGCGGGAGACCCGCGCAACGCACTGGCTCCTTTTGACTTTTGCGCAGCGGTACTAGTACCTTTCGCGTAATTCCTAATTTGTGAGGCAGTCCCCAGGGATTTATGTAACGGCTGTCGAAGATTTGTCTTGGTTGTAGAAACAGACCAAAGCGATCGCGAAACAAATATTATCGGACTTACGCACTCTCAACCTGAAACCCTGATCCCCCCTCCTCAAAAAGGGGGGAACCTCTAAAGCCTCCTTGTCAAGGGAGTTGGCAGATCTGAGTGCATAAGTTCTGTCTGTCAATTTGTATTTTTGCTTATTCCTGATCTGATAAGTTGACTTTGACTAGTGGTTTTTTAGTTATCTCCTGACGAATTGGCAGCTCAACCACAAAGTCTGTACCTTTGCCAAGTTCAGATTGGCAGTAGATTTTGCCATGATGTTTCTCAGTCACAATCTGATAACTAATAGAAAGTCCTAGCCCTGTGCCTTTGCCAACAGCTTTGGTGGTAAAAAATGGATCGAACAGCCGTGATAGTACTTTTTCATCCATACCAAGTCCGTTGTCAGCAATCCGAATAGATATCCAATCTTTATTAAACACAGAGGTAGAAATGCGGATGGCGCTGGGTTTGGCAGCAACCACCTCAGGAGATAGCCGCGCGTTTCGTTCTTCCAAAGCATCAATGGCGTTGGACAGCAAATTCATAAATACCTGATTCAATTGACCGGGATAACATTCGACCAGAGGTAAGGAATCATATTCTCTACTCACATGAATGGTCTGCTTATCGGTTGAGGGCTTCAAGCGATGTTGCAAAATCATTAACGTACTATCTATACCTTCATGAATATTTGCTTGTTTCAATTCGGCTTCATCTAGGCGGGAAAAATTCCGTAAAGAGGTGACAATGTCGCGAATGCGATCGGTGCCGACCTGCATGGACTGGAATAATTTAGGTAAGTCGTCAAATAAAAACTCTATCTCGGCTTTGCGCCAAAACTCTTGTATCTCTGATGCCGCATAGGGATGATGTTGCCGATAAAGTTCCACACAGCGCAGCAACTCTTGGGTGTATTGATGGGCGTGTTCCAAGTTGCCGTGGATGAAATTAATCGGATTATTAATTTCGTGGGCTACTCCGGCTACTAATTGTCCCAAACTAGCCATTTTTTCAGCATGGATAATTTGCATTTGAGCTGTGCGCAGCTCATTTAGTGCCTGGGCGAGTTGATTTGCTTCTTCACGGGTTTGACCCAATAAACTCGATTGTTGGAATAAGTTGGCTTGACGTAGTGCCACACTGATTTGAGCTGCCACTTGGCTGGCAAATTCCCATTCTGCTTGTTCCCAATTACGTGCATGGGTGCATTGGTGAATGCACAATAAACCCCATAGCTCGTCACCTTCCATTAGGGGGACAATAATCTCTGCTTTAACTTGGAATCGCTCAATTACATCCAGATGGGGCACTTTGGAGTCAATGCTGTTGACATCAGATATTACTTGCATTTGCCCTTGACGATATTGCGGTGCGAACTGATCGCCGAAGCAATAGTCTTGCATCTTGACAGCGAGGGCAGAATTGAACTGGGGTAGCACGTCTTCAGCGATAAATTCACCACTACAAAAATTAACATCAGAGTCAAAACGGAAGATGCCGACGCGATCGCCTGTGAGCGATCGCCTTACTTCCTGTACTATGGTGGAAAATATTGTTTCTAAGTCCAAGGATTCCCGAATTTTGACGACCAGATCAAATAAAATTCGCCGCTGTTCAGCCGATTTGTGCATTTCATCAGCACGAGTTTGGATTTGCGTCATCATTTGCGAACTTTGCAGTGCTACTCCCAGTTGACTAGCAACCTGTCCCAAAAATTCAACTTCCACAGCATCCCACTGGCGTGGCGCAGAATGTTGATAAGCAGCTAGCAATCCCCACAGGTTCCGGCCAACAAAAATTGGCGTTAACACGTAAGCCCGAATTTTGAACTGCTCCAAAATCTCTAGGTGACAGCGTGAGTGTCCAGCTTGATAAACATCGTTGACAGCAAAATTTTCGTTGTTGCGGTAGCGTCCGCCTTTGCTTTCTTGTAGGTAGGTATCATCCCAAACGAGATTTCTGCCAAAGGGATTGATGCTGTCCCACTGTGCCTCAACCATGCCGAAATGACTGACAAATTCGCCACTCCAGTCTGGATGAAAGCGATAAACGGCGACTCGCTCAACTTTCAGTAGTTTACACACTTCCTGGCAAGTAGTTTTGAGAATTAAATCAATATCTAGGGAAGAGCGAATTTTCCCAACTACTTCTGTAAGTGCGCGTTGGCGGGCGATCGCATCTTTGAGGGCAGAAGCTTGTTGTTTCGACTGAGCCAAATTCTCGGCTTGCTGAATTGCCACTCCCAATTGTGCCCCGACTTGTTCGAGAAATTCAACTTCATAATTTGCCCATTGACGCGGTGCTGAGTGTTGATAAGCTGCTAGCAGTCCCCATAGTTTTGGCCCAATGAAGATGGGTACTAAAGCATAAGCCCGAATCTTGAATTGCTCGAGAATATCAACGTGACAGCGGGTGTGTCCGGCTTGGTAGATGTCGTTGACGGCAAAACTTTCGTTATTGCGATATCGCCCACCTTTGGTTTCTTGTAGATGGGTATCTTCCCAAACCAAATTTTTGCCAAAGGGGTTGATTCTATCCCACTTCGCTTCTACGATGCCAAATTGACTGACAAATTCGCCACTCCAATCTTCATTAAAGCGGTAAATCGCTGCCCGCTCTAGCTTCAGGAGTTTACATATTTCCTGACAAGCGGTGTCGAGAATAATTTCGGTGTTTACAGATGAGCGAATATTCCCCACCACTTCTGCCAAAGCTCGTTGTCGGGCGATCGCATCTTGCAGTTGGGCGGTTTGTTGTTTGCTTTGTTCTAAAATTTCTGCTTGCTGCAATGCTAGACCCAGATGACTTGCAGCTTGTGCTATGAATTCCACTTCGTGAGCATACCAATTTTGGGGAGCAGAATGTTGATAGGCTGCAAGCATTCCCCATAATTTTGCTCCTACAAAAATCGGGGCGATCGCATACGCCCGAATCTGAAACTGTTCTAACACTTCAATATGACAACGAGCATGTCCTGCTTCGTAAATGTCAGCCACAGCAAATGGCTCATTTGTGCGATATCGTCCTCCTTGGGTTTCTTGCAAATATGAATCTTGCCACACTAATTCCTCTCCAAAGGCTGTCAGTGTATTCCAGGGAGATTCTGCAAAACCAAAACGATTGATGAAACTACCACTCCAGTCTGCATTAAAGCGGTAGATTGCTACTCGCTCAATCTGCAATTGCCGACAAATATCTTGACAAGTAGTTGAAAAAAGGGATTCTAAATTGATTGATGCGCGAATCTTTGCTATAATTCTACCCAAGATTTTTTGATACTTAACTGCCAGCTTTAAGTGTGTTTGACACTCTTGCAGGTCTAATTGGCTTGAGGTTTCATCATCTTTTATTCTCATAAATTTTATCAAAACTTAAACTTCTAGATTCAGTGTTCCCTGATTTATTTTTCTAATCACACATTTCTCAAAAAATAAATCTGCTGAATTTGACCAATAAAGAATTGATGAGCCATGATTTCTATCATTTACTAATTTTTAAGTCGTAAATTGCAGATTTTCTCTCTATTTTGATGTGGGCGATCGCCGCCCAACCTTGGCTTCACTTTACTTGTCGAAAATAGACAAAAAAATTACCCCACCGATCGCTCAGGAGGCTAACTTTGAATTAATATATCTATTTGGGGTAATTTGAACCCGTATTCAATCTTTATTCGTCAATTTGCCAGGAATCTTTGGTAATTTCTTCATCAAGGATTTTCTTAGGACGCAAGATGATAATTACTTTTCCTAATAAGGGGATTTCGGAAGCAGTTTCAAACCACTGAATATCAAGTTCACCAGAATTATCTACTACAAAGTAACTAGATGCATCCCATTCACGTTGGGCGCGATCTACAATCACCAATACTTTTCCTAGCTGACTCTGTGTTTGGTTGGGCAGGCGATCGCTATTAGCTAAAATCACTACTGGGTCTTCCGCACTTAAAAGCACTTGCCAACCTGGTAATGGTACCCAAGCTTGCTCACCTGTAAACTTGACCATGCGAAATGGTTCAATTTCTGTCACTAAGGGCACAGATTTTAAATCGTTTGGTGTTAATGGTAACTCTCCAACTACAGGGACAATCCTAGGTAATTCGTCTTCAGACTCTAGGCGATAAAAGGGAAGCAATGGAGCCGGACGTTTGGGAACTACAGTAAAATCTGTAAGTAACTGTTCTATTTGTTTCCTAGCTGCTTGCGTGTGAGCAAACCGCAAACCTTTAGCAATCAGGCGCGATCGCTCTTGCAAATCTGTGTTTTGCCTTGCTAGTTTCCATACATTATAGGCAACAGCATCTCCCGGATGGGCGGAAAATCCTTCTGGCAAGGTACGGAAACGGGAGTACTCTTTAATCGCTTTGGCAATATCTCGTGCTTCATCCATATCCAGTTTGTGCTGGAAAGTCAAGTCAGCCGCAGCAGCTCGTTCTTCGTGGGTGAGCAAGCGTAACTCATATAAAATATCACTGCCGCGTGTGGCGTAATGCGATCGCGTTGCCTCTGAGGCACCACCTTGTTCTAAAGAATTGTAAACTTGAGAACCAACAACCACTTGATTTTGTTGAACAGGCTCAAATCCAGTGGCTTCAAAAATATCTTGGGGATTGTAACCTGATTTTTGCAAATTGGCGATCGCTTGACCCCATTCCACCCAGTTACCTTGCTTTTGCCTTAACTTCCGCAGCAACTCTTGGGCGGTATCTAAATCAGCGTTATCAGGATTTTCCGGATTGGGTGGGAGGTTAGTCATACGCAGCAAATAATTAATACCCGATCAGCAAGTCTTATTCTATAGGAAAAAAGCCCAAAAACCCCGGTGCGGCAATGCAGGAATGTAGGTGGATGGGGGATGGAGGGGACAAGGCAAAGAAGGGGGACAAGGAGGACAAATGACCATTGACTATTGACCATTGACTATTGACAAATGCCCAATACCCAGTTGCCTATATATTGAGCTACATCCGCAAATTTTCGCAAGGCTGGTAATTTATTATCGACTAGACTTGGTATGGAATATAACAAGATAGTAATTATTTAAAGGAATTAACTTTGTGAATAATCCCAGTCTGGAAATTAATACAGAACGTCGTCAATTAAAAACTTTAGAAAGACCGAAAAAGCTGAAAATCCTTGTAGTGGATGATGAACCAGATAATCTAGATCTGCTGTATCGCACTTTTCGCCGGGATTTTCATGTGCTGAAAGCTGATAGCGGCATGAATGCCCTACAAATGTTGGCTCTGGAAGGGGAGGTGGCTGTGATCATCTCCGATCAAAGGATGCCAGAAATGAAAGGTACGGAATTTCTCAGCAAGACTGTACCTCAATTCCCGGATACAGTCAGAATTATCTTGACTGGTTTTACAGATATTGAAGATTTGGTAGAAGCAATTAATGCTGGGCAAGTTTATAAATATATCACTAAACCTTGGGACCCTGGAGAACTCAAGGCTGTAGTCCAGAGGGCAGCAGAAACCTACGATTTGCTCAAGCAACGCACAGAAGAATTACGCTGTGCTAACGCTCAAATGGCACTACTGACTGTTTTGGTAGAGGTAACCCAAGCAGCTAATAGTTTAGAAGCAACTCTCACACCGATTGCTACGGCTTTTAGTAACAGTTTTGGGGCTGATGGCTGTATTCTGCAACTAGTTGAAGGCAATACTCTCACTGCTACACAAGGATCTTACGGTTACGGCGGTACTGTGGAAAACTGGCTAGCGCAAGATCCATTGGTGAGCTTGGCGATCGCTACAGAGCAAGTGCAAATCTGCTTAAATGTCCTGAAAGACCAAAAATTATCTAGTGTTGAACACTACCAAAATTCTGGTGTCCAAGCACACTTGGTAATTCCAATTAGTTACCGCAACAAAGTCATGGGATTGTTGTCTCTACAGTGGAAACAACCACATACTTTGCGAGAAGATGAATTAAAGCTCATTCATTTATCAGGTCAATTGGTAGCGATCGCTCTGACTAGCAGTAATTGCTCATGAACATATATTGAATCCAAAGTCAATAGTTGCCGTCAAAATTTCAGCTTTAGACTGGGGAACGCTAAATGCTACCCTGTCTAAAGGATGTAGACGCGCAGGCTAGGATGAAAAAATGGATATATGCCCCAGGAGCAACTGCCGTGAGTTTTTGGAGTGATTGATCTCCCATCCCTTGATGGCTAGGGTCATTTCATACTTCATACTTCATAGTTCATACTTCAGTTGACCAATGACTCACGAAATTCGCGCGATTTTTGATCGGATTGCTCCTGTTTATGACCAGTTGAATGATTGGTTGAGTTTGGGACAGCACCGAATTTGGAAGGAAATGGCAATCAAATGGAGCAACCCTCAGCTTGGTGATACTTGCCTAGATTTGTGTTGCGGAAGTGGCGATATCACCTTAGGGTTAGCAAGGCGTGTAGGGGCGACAGGACATGTGTATGGACTAGATTTCTCTGCTAACCTGCTAGCGATGGCTCAAGAACGCTCCCAAAGACAGTATACCGACCAACCAACTATTACCTGGGTTGAAGCCGATGTACTGGATTTACCCTTTGACAACAACCAATTTGACGCAGCAACAATGGGCTATGGTTTAAGAAATGTTAAAGATATTCCTCGCAGCCTCCAAGAGTTGCACCGGGTTCTCAAGCCTGGCGCGAAAGCCGCCATTTTAGATTTTCATCGGCCGCTTAATCCGCAATTGCGATCGTTTCAGCAATGGTATTTAGAGAATATTGTTGTCCCAATAGCGACTCAGTTGGGCGTAAAAGAAGAATACGCCTACATCAGCCCCAGCTTAGATAGGTTTCCCATAGGCAAAGAGCAAGTAGAATTAGCCGATCAAGTTGGTTTTGCTGCGGCCACACACTACCCCATTGCGAACGGTATGATGGGAGTGCTAGTAGTCAGTAAATAAAATCCAAAATTGGTAAGTCCAAAATTCTGTGGATTGGTCTCATCTGTGGCTTTATCTATCACCCCCAGTGATAGGTGGTATTATCGGCTATTTCACAAATGATATAGCCATCAAAATGTTATTTCGGCCTTACCGAGCAATTTATATCGGTAAGCAAAGATTGCCGTTTACGCCTGGATTGATTCCCCGCAACCAGGAACGTTTAGCGCTGAAAATTTCTAATACAATCATGGGGTCACTTTTGACACCAGAAGAATTGCAAAATCTCGCACGTCGTCTCTTGCAAACAGAACGGGTACAAGCAGCAATTCTCTGGTTGTTAAAATTAGCCATTGACCAAGTTAAATCAGAGGAGAAAAATCAGAAAAGCGCCAAAATTGTGGGCGGGATTTTGCGTGATTTATTAGGAGAATCCTTGCCACGTCTGTTGAAGGTTTTAGCTCGGCAGGAAGACTTTTTAGAAGTACAAATCAATCAAATTTTTGACCAAATACTGTTGGAACTTCAACTGAGTGAAGAACAGTCAACAAGACTGGCTGATTGGCTATTAGAAGTAGTTTTACCGCCAGATGTGCTGCGACAAACCATAGTTGATTTTTTGACCGACCGCACGATTCAAACAATTGATGAAACCTTTCGGGAAAAGACCAGTGGTACTTATTGGGTAGTGGCCAATTTGTTTGGTTTACGCAATACTCTCACCAGACTCAGAGCTTTTTGCTTAGATGAAAAAGAGGCTAGTAATGCTAGGTTAAAAGAATTGATTCAAGAATTGCGAATCCGCGATCGCGTCAAGAAATTATTGCAAAATTTATCCTTGCAAAACTTACCTGTGGGAACAGTCAGACAACTGCGCAAAACTACTAGAGAAAGCGTCCGCCACTACCTACAAACAAGTGGTAGTGATGTGTTACAAGGATTAACTGACTCTGTTGACTGGGAAAATATTGCTTCCCTGCTGCTAAATCGTCTTAGCGCCTCACCTGTAGTTAGTAGTTCCTTAGAAGTTGTGAGTCAAGAATTAGCTTTAATTTTGGAGCGATATTTAGAGAAAGATTTAGAAGCAATTGTGGCTCAGGTAATTCCAATTTTATCTATAGATCAGGTAATTGTTGACCGCGTAAAATCAACTTCCCCGGCTGATTTAGAAGCGGCGATTGAAGGAATTGTTAAAAATGAATTGCAAGCAATTGTGACTTTAGGTGGTGTTTTGGGTGTGATTGTGGGTTTAGGTCAAACAGTGTTTCTGCTGTTTAATCAATAGACTTCTTGCATCAATTGAAAAAAAGAACCCCACCCCGCTTTCGACAACAGTCAAAGTCTCTCCTCCCTGGCTACAGTCTAGGGTTAGGGGTGGGGTGTTAGGGGACTTTTGTAAGAGATCTTTTAATTACTCTATTTCTTTGTTACTAAGCCTTTCTGCCAACCAATTACGAAAGCTGGAATGGTAGAAACTGTAATGCGTTTTTGTGTCTATTCTCTGTGGCACCAAGAACTCAAACCAATCTTCCAGCACTTCTGCAATATCGTATGCATCTTCATGTATAGTTTGTGCGATCGCTTGTGTTGATAAAGATTCACCATTTTTAAGATGGGTAAGAACGCGAATTACCTTCAACGCCACATCAGACAAACCTTCAGCCGTCATCTTCAACCAATGCTGTTGATAGTAAGCTTCTAAACCAGGCGGAAGTGGTTGGCGCTGGAATGGTTGAGAGTAAAAACCTTCAGTAATGGAGGGTAGAATCTGGCTGAGAAACATAAAATTGTTTTCGGTTTCATCTGTGAGACGTGAAATAAATTCTTCCTGTAACTGTTCACCCTCTACAAAGTGATGGGGTATGTCAAGTCCTTCTAATGACTCCGTGTCCCCTCGTCTGTGCGTCAGTCCTAATGATAAGTATTCAATTGGATTTGATATTAGGTATTGCCGAATGTATGCTTGCACATTTTGACGGTTTTGTTCTGGGTATGCTGCTAAATCAAGTATTTGGGTAGGCGTTTCAATTAATAAACCAGATTTTTCTTTAGGAAAGGGACGGCGGGTGAGAAGAAAATAAACACCTTGAGGGAGATACCTAGGAAGATAAAACAAATTTGAACCAGGAGGTTGACTGTGACGTTCAATAGCGTCTAATGCATCAATAGCAATTATCAATTTTTGATTATATTTTAATTCGTCGCTAATTTTCTGAAGTTGCAGTGAGAGAAACCAACTCCCCTCAGTTGCGTTATCAGGAACCTCTATTTCATCTCCCTCATTGGCAATTCTTTTGATTAATTGCGTGCAAACATCTTTCAGAAATTCTTCAGCGCGACTTTTGCCTTCAATTTGGGCGTTGTAATAGACAACATCAGGATTTGCGATCGCATACTTGGCGAGGATGGCACTTTTACCGCTACCAGGTGAGCCAATAATGATAAAGTAGCCTCGGTTGTGACGCTGTAAAAAGTCGTTAATAGAGGTGAAGATAAAAGTGCGACCTACAAAATCTTGGCTTTTTTCAAGAATTATTTGTTTAAATTCGGTTGAGTATAACGTGAAATTTATGGATATTTTGGAAGGTGATGTATTCATAGTTACTTCTCCACACCTTCCAGGCGGAGGAAATGCAAGCGTCCAGATGCTTCACCTGCAACAATTGTTACGCCATCTGGGGCGACGGCACAGCAAAGTAACTCTCCATCTGCAATAAAACTGGCAATTATTTCATGAGTTAGTAAATTCCACACCTTAAGAGTATTGTCAGACGATGCAGAAATTACCCACTTGCCATCTTGTGTCACTGCTACACCTTGTACCCAAAAAGTATGACCAGTAAAGGTAAAAAGTTCTTCTCCTGTTTCTAGATCCCAAATTTTAACAGTATTGTCCCAAGAAGCAGATATCAGATGCTTACTATCCGGTGTCACTGCAAAAGATTCAATTGAGTGTGTATGGCCTTTTAGAGTTAAATTTTCTCTTCCTGTTTTAAAATTAAAAACTTTACAATTGCCAATATTATAATTGTTATTACATACTGCTCCAGTGATAATCTTTTCACCATTAGGCGTTACAGTTATAGGATCTATTAACCTTGTACTACCTTTTAAAGTAGCAATTTTTTCTCTTTTTCTTAGGCTCCAAACTTCAATAAGACCCTGAGATAAACCAACAATTATCTTTTTACCATCTGGTGTAATTGTTACAGATTCTAAAAGATTACTATCAGATTTTAGAGTAAAAAGTTCTTTCCCTGTTTTGATTTCCCAGATTTTAATAGTATTATCTGATGAAACAGAAATCACTTTTTTACTATCCGGTGTCACTACCAAGGCAGTTATATTATCAGTATGACCTTGAAGGGTATAAATTAATTTTGCATTTTCTAGATGCCATATTTTAATAGTATGGTCATATGACCCGGAAATTACCAATTTAGCATTTGGTGTAACAGCCAAAACATTTATAGAGTCAACGTGACCATTGAGGCTATAAACTTCGTCTCCTGTTACTAAACTCCAGATTTTTATAGTCTGGTCATATGAACCTGAAATTAACAGTTTGCTATCTGGGGAAATAGTTACAGTTCCTACCCAATCACTATGACCGATAAGGGATAAAATTTCCTCTCCAGTTTCTATATCCCAAACTTTAATAACAATACGTGAACTGGAGACTAAGAGTTTCCCATCTGGCGTTACTGCTAAAGATTCAACTGAGTGTCCATGACCCGTGCAAGTAATAAGCTCCCTTTGTGTTTCCAAATCCCAAATTTTGATAGTGTTATCATGCGAACCAGAAATTAAACGTTTCCCATCTGGTGTTACTGTCACTGATTCAACCCATGCAGTATGACCATTTAGCGTAAAGATTAGTTTCCCAGTTGCAATATTCCACATTTTTAGAGTTTTATCAGCAGAAGCAGAAATCACCCATTTACCATCTGGGGTTATTGCAATATCTGCTACTCTCTCTGTATGACCTATTAGAGTAAAAATTTCTTTTTTATTTTCCAAATCCCAGAATTTTATAGTATTATCATGTGAACCAGAAACTACTTTCTTACCATCAGGCATCACCGTTAAAGTATCTACTGAACTTGTATGACCTTTGAGGGTAAAAAGCTGTGTTCCCGTTTCTAAGTCCCATACTTTTAGAGTCTGGTCAGTAGAACCAGAAATAATTTGCTTACCATTCGGTGTCACGGCTAAACTTTGCACTAATCCTTGATGACCTTTGAGGGTCAAAAGTTCGGTTCCTGTTTCCAAATTCCATAGTTTGAGAGTGTAGTCCTCCGAAGCGGAAATCACTCTCTTGCCATCAGGTGTTACAGCCACATCACTTACCAAGCCAGTGTGCCCTGAAAGAGTACGTAATAATCTTCCTCCTGGAGGCATAAAGCTGACAGATAGAGGACGTAACCAAGGTGAAGCTTTCATCTGCTTTGCTTGCTGCAACAATACCCCAATTTCTCTAGTTTTAAAAGATTGTAAACGTCCCCATAATTGCGCTGCTAGTTGCGTTTTATCCTCATTTAAAATATGTGCAGATAGTTGTAAAGCCCCTTGAATTAATTTCAGCCCTTTTACACTGTAGTCGTTATATTCTCGGTGAGTTAATAATTCTGTTTTTTCAATCAAATCATAATCTTCAATCAGCGCTTGTATACCAAAATTAGGATGATTAATTTTTGCTTCTATAAAGTTAAAATCAGTCAATAGACAACATAATTTCTTAATTCGTCTACCTTCTAACCACAAGCGTGGAACTTCACCTAAAAAATGTTCTATTTCTTCTGATGATAGTTCAGCTAACCAGGTACGAATATTACTCATAACCATGAAGTCCTTCTGTCATAATATCGGCAACTTCGGCGCTGATATCAGGTAGATTTACTCCTGCTGCTTGCACAACATCCTGGCGATGCAAAAAATCGCGGAAACTTTCATGATAAAATCTGTAACGTGGTGGTTGATAATTTTCCTGTTTCTGTAAAAACTGTGCCCAACCATCAAGAACTTCTTGCACAGTCAACTCATTCTTCTTAGAATATTTGGCAATTACTCCACGCGAAGCAGCACTTCTTAGGGCACACATTACATAGACAATCTTTATTTTATCTTTTGGTAATGGCTTAGTTGTCATGCCCATTATTTGCCAATGGTTTTCATAATATCCTTGTAAACCTATAGGTAATTCATCGAGAGGTTTATTATCGTAAAACCCTTCAGCTATGGCTGGCAAAACACAGCGCAAATACATGAAATTATTTTCACTTTTTGTGATAATTTCTTCCACAAAATTATCAGTAGTTAAATGATTTTGCTTTTGAATCCACTGAATCAATCCTTGTTTATATTTTTCATTTTCTAGGAATCTGCTAATATACTGATTTACATCCTGACAACTCTCTTGATATTTTTCTCTTAGATCTAATTGCTCAGTGGGAATGCTGGGTGAAATACTTAATCTTTTTTCATTCTGGTTATATGGTCTTCTAGTCAGCAGAAAGTAAACGCCTTCTGGAAGAATGGTAGGTAAATATAAAAGGTTTCCGGCTGATTCCTGGTCAACTTCATCCAGCGCATCAACAACAATTACCAAGCGTTCGCTAGCAGATGTTTTTTCCTTAGCTTTAATCAATAACGTTGATAAATCAGCATCGGCCGTATCATTTAACTGGTAACGATTCATCAATTGTTGGCGAATTTTTTTCAGGAATAATTCCGGGCGATTCATCCCCTCAGCACGAATATTGAAAAAGCAAATTGCTTCAGGATGCTCGATAATATATTGTGCTGCGATCGCACTTTTACCCATCCCAGCATCACCTACTACTGTAAAATAGCCGTTAGTGTTTCTGCTGAAGAAATTTTCTATTGTATCAAATACAAACTCACGTCCACAAAATGATTCAGTTTTATCTAGAATTATGCGTTCAAATTCTGGTGGTAATTGCTGTTGTTCATACCAGCTTTTAGGGTCAATGATATCGGTAGGTTTAAGATTTAAAACTGTGGCAATACTTTTTACTGCCCAACGTTCAACTCCATTAGGGCAATCTTTAGTACCAAGTAAGCGTTTAACCGTATCAACAGATACATTTGCTTGCTGTGCTAGTACTTCTTGAGTCAGGTTGGCATATTTGTAAGCTTGTTTGAGTTTGGCTTTTCCTTGTTCGCTCGATTGAACTTTATGAGATTCACGCATCGTCAAAATTTAACAAAGCATACTGATATTCAAACAATAACGAATTTTCACGTTTACAGTCTAGGGCAGATAGATTTTTTTACCTTACCTATCTGCCCTAAATAACAGGGCAAAAATCAAGACAAACTAAACCTATCTGCCCTCGATATATATTTTTTACTCAGCTAGGATACCAATATCAAAACAGAACAACACAGCATTTCAGAGGTTAGCGATGCAGTTCCAGCTTTTTAAAAAACCACAAATTAATGATAATTATAGCGATCTTAAAGAAGAAATAATCCGCGAATTGTTGCGGCAAGTGCGTCAAAGCTACAATCTTGCACTTGGTGTAACTACTGCATCTGCCTTAATGACTTTATTTGGTGTTGGGCTTCTCTACTTCGATAAAGTTTCAGAAGCAAGTCTGACTGCGGGAGGCGGAGTTTTAGCCACTATTACGAGTGTTCAATTTGCCAAGCAAGCAAAAGAAGAACTACACGAAATGATAGACAAGTTGCCAGAATAATACCATTTTCGCAAAATAACTGTAGGGTCTCCCCGCCCTTGACGCCCCGCCCTTGACAACAATTTATATGTTGCAATTATTTAATTGGAATCACCCCAAAACCGCCCGCAGGCTAGAAGCCTGGGGCTAAATAAACAAAGCCCGCTTTCGCGGGCTGTAAGAATATGAATCTGCTTTTGCAGGCTTTGTTCGTATAGCCGCACCCTTGAGGGTGTCGGCTATTAGCTAGCGACTACGCAACATTCAGAAAACCAGTCTGAATTAAATACGCAGTATAAGTCATAAACATTTCCGAACTGATTGGCGGACAAACAATCGAACTACCTGCGAGTGCTTGTAGAGTCTCCTGACAGCTAATGTGTGGTCTTCTTGCTTGTAGATACAAATCAGGAATTGTTAATTGCTCATCAGACCAGCGTTCTAACAAAAATGGTCGCAGAGTATATAAAGGATTGTCCACAGAAGAGACATTATTAATTAACTCTGATTGCCATTGTTCGTAAGGAATCGCCTTAACAGGATAACCAAAGGATTGTACCCATTTAATTAAAGTACTCAATGGCGCTGGTTGGGGATGTTGCAAGTGGAATGCTTTACCAATAGATGAAGGCTGCATTGAGAGATAAACAATGGCTTTGCTGACATAATCTACAGGAGACATATCCATCATATATTCCACATCTGGGAAATATCCCATTTGCAGACAGCCTTTGACCATCAAGTTAATAAAATCATGGGTGTTACAAATTCCTGTTTGGCTATCTCCAGAAATTAATGGTGGTCTGTGGATAGTTACAGGTAAACCTCGGTCACGAGCAAGTTTAACTAACTTCTCAGCTACCCATTTTGTTTGGGAATAACCTAAGAAAATCCCTTCCCAATGATTAAAGTCATCTTGTTCTTTCACCACCTTACCAGCATAAGCAGGTGATTCAAACACCGCTACACTAGAAACGTAATGTACAGGCTTGAGTTTGATTTGGCTAGCTAATCTCAATACTTCTTGAGTACCTAACACATTGGCAGCTTTCAATGCTGAATAGGGAAAAACATAATTCAGCAAAGCACCACTATGATAGATAGTATCAATATTGGCAGCTAAAATTTGAAACTGTTCCGCGCCCATACCCAACAATGGTAGAGCTAAATCACCCACAACTGGGACAATTCTCGGCTGGTATGAATCATCCCAAAGTGCGTAAGTTTCGAGATTCTTGACTAATTTACTCTTACCTTCTTGAGCATTAGCAGCCCGCACTAAGCAGTAGATATCTGCATTAGTTTGCTGTAGCAGTTCCCGGATGATAAATGCTCCTAAATAGCCTGTACCACCAGTTAAAAAGATGTGTTTTGGTTCAGTAATTGCAACTGGCGGTAAAGCGTCAGGACGAATGGTGGGGTCAAGAACTACCTCAGCATTTAAATCTAAAGCTGGGATAGGAGTATTAGCAGTAGCAGAAGTTGTATCTTGAATTACTGAATCTTCCGGTAAATCTTCAGCTAAACGCTGAGAAAGTGACGCAATATTTGGGTAATGCCACAACAGCAAAGGAGAGGGTTGGAATCCCAGCATTTTCTCCAATTTGCTGACGAGAATCATTGCCTGGGCTGAATCCAAACCATAGTTTTCCAAGTTCTCTTGGATATCTATCTCATCAGTTTCTACCCCTATCAATTCAGCCAGATTAGACACCAGCCATGCTTGAATATCTGCTGCACTAAAAGAATGTTTTGAATTCATTTTTACATCTCCAATGTAGAACTAGCTGGGCGATACTGACTGTAGTAATCGGGAATTTGCAAACCTTGAAATTTCAAACTTTGTATGCGATATAAAAATGCTGCTCCGGTCATTAGGTGATTAGCAACATCAACAACTTTGCGGTTTTGGGGTTCAGCTAGATAAGTACCGCGCACCCAGTCGTTGAAGCTACCCATCGCCGGGCCGCACCAAATTTGATAATCAACTTCTCGTCCTTTTTCACCAGAATTAGACCAACGGGAAGATAATCCTAAATACCACCGGAAAATCAATGCCATTTTTAATTTAGGATTATTTACTGCTTTACCCAATTTTTCGGGATTTTTTTGGGATAAATAAGCAGCAGTTCCTTCCCAAACTTCAGCAATTGTCTTGCGGAAAACTTGTTTTTCTAATTTCTCTCTTTCCGCTAGGGGAATGGCTTCAATTGAGTCATAAGCGCGATATAACTCATACAATTTTTGCGCCCGCATGGGGAACATTGTGCCCCGTTTGAGGACTTGTAATTTGACTCCCATTTCAAACATATCAGCTGCGGGAGCCATCATGACATCAGCCATTTCTGCTTGCGCGAGTAATTTTTTGGTATGTTCACACGCACCAGATTCCACACAAGATTGATTAATGGAACCTGTGACTACATAAGCTGCACCCATCATAAAAGCAGCTAAAGTTGATTGTGGTGTAGCAATTCCGCCGGCTACTCCCACTCTAATTGGTTTTGAGTAATGATATTGTTCTTGAATTTCATCTCTCAAAGCCATAATGGAAGGTAACAGACAAACCAGGGGACGATTATCTGTATGACCACCAGAATCGGCTTCTACAGTAATATCATCCGCCATTGGAACTTGAGCAGCCAGAGTTGCTTGTAACTCAGTAATTAATCCCTGTTGTACAAGTTCTTTGAGGATTCTGGCTGGTGGTGGTTGGAGAAATTTGCTGGCTACTTCTCTCCGAGAAATTTTGGCAATGACTTTATTTTTGATTTCAATTTGATTGGCTGCATTCAAACTTAATCCTGCAACCCGGTAATAAACAATGTTGGGAGTTAAGTCCAAAAATGCTGATGCTTCGACTACTTTCACACCATATTTAAGGAATAAATCCACAGCCCGACGTTCAATCATCGGTTCATTGGGGCTGTGAATTAAATTAAAAGCATAGGGGCCTTGTGGTAAGGCTTGTTGTATTTTGTTGATAGCGGCTTCTAATCTTTCTGGACTTAAACCGCCTGCACCAAAGGAACTTAAAATTTTCTCTTTTCCGAGGGCGATGACCATTTCTTCGGAAGCAATACCGCCAGCCATTGCACCAGTTGCATAGGCATATTTCACTCCATAAAAGGAGAGAAAACTGGGGTCGCCTAATTGTTGAATTTTAATTGGGGGGATGGATGCTAAAAGTTCTACTGGTGCGGTGACAGTGCTATCAACTGGGCATAAATACCCAACATTAGTAACACCAATTTTCCCTGAAACGTTGACTATATAACAGGGTTGTTCTAAGTTGAGAAATTTATCTACTATGCCTTGTTGATCAAAAGATATGCAATCTAGGGAACCTTTCCAGATGAGATTTTGTCCATAGGAATAGCAGGTAAATCCTAGTCCGTTTTCGTGTTGACTTAGTGGCGTATCTACAGTGGTCACGCTAGTTATCCCTCGATTTATAAGCAATGGTTTATAAAAGGTAAAGGGTGAAGGATGAAGGGTGAAATAAGAGGTAATACCAATTTTGATTTGTCTATCGTGAGTGTTACTGGGTTTTGGAAAGTTCGTTAAATTTTAGCTGAGTTGCAAGGATTATTTTTTAACGAACCGCCAAGGACGCAGAGGACACAGAGTGAAGAGAGATGATAGAGTAATTTCATACTTCATCCTTCAAACTTCATACTTAATTCTTAGGATTCTTCATTCAGTAAATTTTGGGCGCAAGCTAATTGCAATTGAATAATTTCGCTCATTTGCTTGCTAAAATCTTGTCTAGACTTTAAGAAAGCAGTATGAGCTTTAGTTACATTGGCATTGTTAGCGTTGAGCTTTTGATATTGAGTCTTATTTAAATCGAGCATACGGATAGTTTGACCGGATTTGCGAGTTATATTTTGTGGAGAAAAGCTGGGCTGAGTTGATTGTTGGGGAGTGGTAGTTATCTCAAAGGATTTTAATTCTTTCGTTGAGACTAAACCGTGTTCCATGATATTTTTCTCGGCGATTGCTTCTGGCTGATTTGTTGGCAGTAAAATATCATCGCTAGGTTGATTATTGGTAGCAATTACGACTGGAGTATTCAGTGAATTGATTACTGAATTTGCTCTGGAATAATCAACTGTAGTGGAGTTGGTTTGTGGTTTGTTAGCTAAATTTTGGAAAATTTGGCGATTCTCTTCACTCAAAATTGTGGCAATAATTGAGTTACCGCCCAATGTAATATTTCGTTGGGTTAATTTACTTTGTTTCCCAGTTTCTTGAGTGATGTTGTAAAGAGATGAGATGTCTAACTCAACTTGATGGCTGAGTAATTTAGCTAGGGCTTTGACTATGGAAGTATGGTCATCCATACCTCTACGATTGAGAGAAACGGTGATGTGTTCTTGTCCTTCGAGAATTTTACCTACCCAGCGAGAACAGACACCGCCAGCACCAGCTTCGATAAAGATTTTGACTCCATCGGCGTAAACGCGGTTAACTAAGCGGGGAAAATCTAGTTGTTGGCTGAGTCCAGTAGCGATACTGTGGGCTACTACTTCACTGTTAAGGGTGATAGGTTTATATCCAGCAGCAGAATAAAATGTAATTCCGGGAATATCCTGAGTTGGTAAAGTGTTGAGTTTTACTAACTCTGTGTACTCCGATTGCATGGTTTCACAGTGGATGACATGGTCGAAGGGAGCTGGGAAAGCATTGCAGCCAAGGGTTTTAATCACTCGCTGACAAGCTGCTGGTTCACCGGCGATTAATACTTCTTCTGGTGTATTAATCTGCGTTAAATAAACGCGACTCTCATTTTTGAGGCATTCTGTGACTTTCTCTGGGGTAGTCATGAGTACATAGTTAGCCCAGAAGTTATTGTCAGAAGCATCGGTGGCTGGTGGTAGGTTCCAATACTCACGCACAGAATTTTTTGGCCCCGATAACCTATCACCAAATAAAGCCGAGGAGTTAAAGCTGTTACTTCCAGCAAAGAAATCACTCCACACACCTTGGGCAACCATCATACTAGTTTCGCCCAGGCTATAGCCAAACACATATTTGGGTTTGACTTGAAAGCGATCGCGGATTACTGTGGTGATTAGCCTAGTGAAGAACATTTCCGCTTCAAACATTGCTAGGGAATCATCTAGCAATTTCTTCTCCAGGGTTTCTAGTTCTCTGGTAGACAACTTATGTAAGCTTCTGGGAAAAACCAGTTTCTCGACATCCGAAACTCGTTTATACAGACTCTTCACGAAGGGTTCATTTTGCAGGTTAGGGAACAGCCGGAAGAGAGTCCGACCAATACCCACATAGGAATTCACCGCCGCTGGATACACATAAGCAACCTCACCCTCTTTACCCAAAGGTTTTGCGGTGAAGTAACTACCTATAGGTGTTTGCCAATCACTACCCTTTTCAAAGGCAGTATTTACACCTTTTTGGGCTGAGGCGATTTCTTTGAGTAATTCCTTTTTGTTGCGTCCAGTAATGGCTAAGGTGTACTTGGCTGTGGAATGCTGCTGAAATTTAACAAAATTCTGACTAGCAGCATCAGCTAGAGACTCAGAATTCTCAATCTCTTGTTGCAAATTATCTAACAGATTCAGTAAAGCCAAACGGTCATCACCTGCTACAGGGAACAGATGAAACGGCCGTTGTTGTAAATACCTACTGCTGTGATTGATTTGGTCTGGTTCATCGGACAAGATGACATGGGCGCAAGTCCCATCACAACCGATACCATTAATGGCAGCAATTCTGTGGGTACTATCTTTATGGAGGAACCAAGGTCTTGATTCCGTAGCCACAAAGAAAGGACTACCTTGCCATACTTGGGGCGTTTTCACCCCAGACCAGTTGGGAGTAGCAGGAATATAGTTGTGATAGAGACACAAAGCCGTTTTGATTAAACTAGCAATTCCCGATGCTACATAAGTGTGCCCAATATTGGACTTCACACTACCAATCGCACAATGTAAACCATCACCCACAGAGGGATAAGCCTGAAGCATCCCTGCAATTTCCGCCTCATCTTCTTGGGGGAAACCACTCGCAACCACTTCTACATAGTTAACTGCTGTCGGCTGAATCCCCGCCATTTGGAAAGCTTGCTGACAGACTTGGTTAATCGTCCCCGCATCTATAGAAGTAGAAGCAGCTTGACCGATACTAATCGCATCAATCGCAGCATAAATGCGATCGCCATTTTGTTTGGCTGTATCATAACGCTTGAGAACAACTGCACCTGCACCTTCGCCAACTGTCCAGCCATTAGCATTTTGGTCGTAGCTTAAGGTATTAGCACCAGTGTTCACTGTTCCCCATTGGCTACGCAACAGAACATTTTCTATCCCGCCAGCCAAATCCACAGCCCCAACTACAACAGCGTCCACTTCCCCAGTCATAAGTAGCATTTGTGCTACTTCCAAAGCCTTGAAAGCAGAGGTTTCCACCGCCGTCATCGTAAAAGATGGTCCAGTGAAATTCCACAGCGCAGAAATGCGACTCGCCATAATATTGGCGATGTAACTCAGATATTCACCAATATCTACTTGATGGTGAACACTATCTTTAACAATAGTTTCCAACTGAGAAATTTTATCCGCAGGTAAAGCAATTTCCGCAGCATTCAAACCATCTTTAATTTGCCACGATAAATTCCAGCGTTGTTGTAGTTGATGAACAGACAAATCTGCTTCTGCTGCTATAATGACAGCAACATTTCCCCCTTCTTGAATCCCGGCATCTTTCAATGCACCATCTGCAACTGTTAACAGTAAAAGTTGTTGCGGATTCAGTTGTTCTACTTCATTTGGGGGGATTTTGTAAGCTAAAGTATCAAGGGCAAATTCTTGAATGTATGCCCCTATCGGTGCTTTACCATCAGGTAAACCGTATTCTTTGAGTAAATCTTCTTTGCCATCTATGCCATACCATCTTTGAGAAGGTAGAGGAATAAAATGCTGTTTGCCGTCATAAATACTACGTTCAAAAGCATCTAAATCTTTACATTCACCAAAAAAGGCATCCATGCCGACAATGGCAATTTTGCCTGATTGTATTTCTTGTTCAAACATTGTTTAATTACGCGATATCAGATATGTCGTGAATAGAATGATCTGTAAGTCTCAAGCAGAGAATATCAGAATCCTATTTGGGAAATTTCTTTTTAACCTCTTAATCTCTGTGTACTCTGTGCCTCTGTGGTTAGATAAATTATTTTTGAACCGCAGAGGACGCAGCGAAAAGTTCCTCGTTCGCGTGAGCGTTCCGCAGGAAAGCCGGGTTCCCCGGCGTAGGAAACTTTTCAAGACAGAGAACGCAGAGAAAAAACAAGTTTTAGGAGTCACTTTGAAAGAATGACTTCATTCTTCATCTTTCTTTTCTAGAATCAGATGTGAGTTGGTTCCGCCAAAACCAAATGCACTTAAAGCTGCACGTTTCACAGGCGAATTATTTGGCCATGTTGTCGCCGTTCTCACAATATTTTGGCTAGAAATGATACTATTCTCTGAACCAATCGGTTCACTGACATTAATCGTTGGGGGAATCACACCAGCATTCAAACTATAAATTGTCTTCGCCAAACCAACCATACCAGCCGCTACTAATAAGTGACCGACATTAGCTTTGGTAGAACCAACCAAAGGCGATGCTTGGTGTTCACCAAAAAAAGTTTCTATAGAGTTAAATTCTGTGGTGTCTCCTAATAATGTCCCTGTAGCATGACACTCCATATAATCAATTTCTTTGGGGCTAAGTTGTGCTTCCTTGTACGCCCGTTCAAAAGCGAGAATTTGCCCTTTGGAATTGGGACTTAATAAATGCTTACCTTTACCATCATTAGATAGTCCATTCCCCGCAATTGTGGCGAGAATTTTATCACCATCTCTGACAGCATCGCTGTAACGCTTTAGCATTACCATCCCAATCCCATCAGCGGTAACTAAACCGCGAGAAGACTTATCTAAAGGACGGCTAATGCCATTTTCGGGATAACCTTGAATACCGGAAAATAACATCCGTAAAAATAGCGGATCTACACAACTAATCGCCCCGGCTAACATCACATCAGCTTTGCGTGTTTGCAAATAGTAAGATGCCAGCTTAATCGCATAAAATGAGGATGAACAAGCAGCGTCTATACAGAAATGATTACTGGATAAAGAAAATGCTTGAGAGACCAGCGCGGCGGGAAAGCCGGTTATCATTGCATTATATGGGGAAGGCTTCGTTGTAGTTGGTAACGCAGCCAACCGGAAATTTTCATCTTGTAAAAGTTCTGCGATCGCAGGTTGAATCGTTTGCTGATATATTGGAGCAAACAATTGATTAGACATCTTTGTGGGTAAAGATAAAGTCCCTAGAATTACCCCACATTTTGAGAGAACTTGCCGATTTCCCCAATAACCGCTGTGCTGAATGGCTTGTTTAGCTGCATACAGCGACCATTTAAAGGAATTATCCAAACTTTCTACTAACTCAGCAGGTAAATTGTATTCGCTTGGATCAAATTCAAAATTCCGAATAAATCCACCTTGGAGAAAATAGATTTTTTCCGGTTTTCCTTTAATTGGATCGTAAAATATTGTGGGATCTACATCCAAATCTGCAACAGTAGTAGTTGAAGTTGCATCTTTCTCATTTGTAAGATTCTGCCAAAACTGCTCAGGATTATTAGCATCAGGAAACAGGCATGATAATCCGATAATTGCTATTTTTTCCACTACTGATATCCTCGTTGGGGTATTAAATAAAAGGGGATATTTTCTCTATTCTTTAATCTCTCCCCTTGGCGTACTTGGCGTACTTGGCGGTTCGTTAAAAAATCAACAACCGCATCAATTAGATTCCCCAAACATCACAAGATTTACGCTTTAAACTAAACCAAATGGAATTTATATTGGTGTTAAGGATAATTGTAGGTTGGGTTGAGGCTTTGGGAAACCCAACACCGAGATAATGTTGGGTTTCCCTACGGGAAGCCACTCCGCGTCTACGTTCCTCAACCCAACCTACGCGCAATTTAAGGTTTTTAATTACTTAGGCTGTAGCAAACTCATTGGCACAACAACAGCCTTAGCACCTAAGATTTGTGCGTATAATTTTCCTTCGCGATCATGAAGGATAAAATCAGCAGTTAAACCAGTACCTTTTTTCTCCTTAATATCAGTAGAAACATAAAAGGTTTCATTGACTGGTATTGCTCTATACTGTTCCGATGTTGTTAATTGTCCAGGTAAACAAACTTCTTCATGAAAATGACTTAACCAAACCCATAAAGGTTGTGTACTCAAATCAGTTGCATAAGGATTGTGCCAATGAATTGGGAACTGTCCTTGTTGTTGTTCGGTAATTTGTTCCCAAAAACATTCCGTAGTAATTTTTTCGGCGCTAATATTTAAAACCCTCTGGATTTTCTGAAAACACGGGCCATGAAATAATGTAGATGGGCCATTTTGATAGAAATCTTTACCAATCGTGGTAATCAGATTATCCTCAGCTAAATTCATGCCCTCATACATAGGTGCATCAGGTAATTTTCGCACCAGTTTGATAGTAGAAGTGAAATGATAATGAGTTTTGCCAGCGGGAGTTTTACTGAAGATAGTTGTTTGAAATTCAATGAACTCACCATCAGCTTTAGCAATTTCTTTCAGTTGCAAAATATGTTCGCTGGCTACCGATTCATTAAAGGTAATTCCCTTGAGAACTTTAAAATCTTTGCAACTGAAATATCTATAACCAGGATAAACTTCTTCACAACCATTAATCATCCATGACATTGCACAGGTAGCTGGAACTACTGGATAACCAGCAATTACATGATCCATTAAAAAAGGATTGGCTTCAACTGTGATGCGGCGACGGATATAATGAGTTTTCAGTTCTGAATCTAAAGGTGGAGGTGGTGGAATTAGCGGGCTACCAATTACTAGTTGGGTGGTGTCGTGATGCTTGGGATGTAGTTCTTTGACTAACATTTTTGTCCCCACTTCCACCGGGATAATGTCAATTCCCCGTTCTGCAAAAGCTTTTTTGAGTTCTGGGGTTACCATTCCACTATCCCAGCCACCCCAATTAATCGCCACAACATGACAGTTGGGGTAGTACTGTTTCATCAAGTGGGCTGATTTGTTGAGGATCTCATTTGCGATCGCATAATCGGACTGGCCGATATTGCCGTAAAATCCTGTGATGGAGGAGAACAACACTAAATGCTGGAGTTGTTCAGCGGGGACGCAATCTAACAGGTTTTCTAAGCCTTGTACTTTGGCGGTGTAAACTTTTTCAAAATCCTGTTCTGTTTTCTTTTCAATTAATTTGTCAGCTAAGTTCCCTGCGCCATGTATGATGCCGGTAATTGGCCCCATGCGGTTGACAGTAGCTGCGAGTTGTGTCTTTAATGCTTGGGTGTCGGTGACATCGACGCTGAGATATTCGGCGGTAGCGCCTGTTTGTTGAATGGCGGCGAGGGTTTTTTTGATTTCGCGGCTGGAGTTAATTTTGTGATAGATTTTTTGCACATTCATGGGTGTGGGTTTCTCACCTTGGGCGAGAAGATTTTCCATGATGCGTTTTTTTAATGCGGCTTCTTCAAAGCAATTTTGCGCGTAATCTGGTTCGGTTGCTAATAGTTCGGAACGTCCTAAAAGGATGAATTTACAAGGTTGTTTTTTAGCGAGTTCAATGGTGCATTCGGCGGTGATACCTTTGGCTCCACCGCTAACAAGAAAAACTGATGAGGGGCGAATAGGTGTTTGTGTTGCCATGTGATTTTTAAATGCCGATAATTAGATTTGTTTTCTTCTCTGCGCCTCTGCGTCTCTGCGTGAGAAAAAAATATTTTTAAATGAACCGCAGAGGGCGCGGAGGAAGAGAAGTTTTAGAGAGTTTTTTGGAGGAGGGAGATAAGTTATTACAATTTCTTTGCGTCTTTGCGCCTTTGCGTGAGATAAGAAGATTTTTAAACGAACCGCCAAGAACGCCAAGGGCGCAGAGAAAGAAGAGTTTTAGAGAGTTTTTTGGAGGAGGGAGAAGAAGAAATAAGTAATTTTTATTCCTCCTTGTCCCCCTTCCCTTGTCCCCCTTGTCTCCCTTGTCCTTTTACTTCTCAGATGAAGTGATTAGGGTAACTCTTCCCTGAGCGCCGTAGCCAACTTCACTGAGATAAAGATTAGAGTCGTGTAATTCAGCAATGATGTGTTGCGCTGATTGTTGAGCATCGAGAGCGGGACTAATATCAATTGCTCTGGTGTATACTTTGGGCCATTCCCATCGCATTGTTTTGGTTAAGCCAGCTAAACCGGCGCCGATGACTCCAAAGTTGGTGTTATGCTCAAACCCGAAGGCTCCATCTAAACGAGCTACTGTGATAAAACTACTGCGTCCGTAACGTGCGGCTTCGTTGAGGGATTTTTTCAGGTGTTTAGCCATGAAGAAGACCTGTTTGACGATCGCCTTTTCTTGTTCAATATAAGGAAGTGTCTTTGTGTGACTGGCTTGGAATACTGGATGTATATGGATGAAGGCCCCAATGTTGCCGATGGTAGTTGCAATGGCAGATAATTTATCTTGTAGTAGTTGTTCGCTTAAATCGGCTAGGGTAATCCGGGTAACGCCTGGGGGTAAGAGTGCTTGTTGGGGAACAATCGATTGGGGGAAGCTTAAAACTACGACTTTCCAACCTTTATCAACTAGGGATTGCACTACCACTGAGGTGGTGAGGGAACCATCATCGGTAATTAAGGCGATGTGTCCCTCTGGTAAGTTGAAGTCTAAGTAATCTGGTTGGGGAAGGTATTTGAGTTTGGCGGGTAGACGTTGAACGTTATGTTCTACATCGATTATCGGCTCGTCGTCAAACTCAAACTCATGCTTTTTTTTTTCACCTCCAGCCAGCTTCTGGAGATAATCAACTATTTGGCCGATGGTGCGTAAGTCGCCGAGTTCTTCGATATCTGGCTTGGGTAAGTCGGGGTACATTTCTTGCATCGCACCCAGGATTTCTACTCGTTTGATGGAGTCGATTCCTAAGTCGGCTTCCATGTCCATTTCCAGTTCTAGCATCTCTACTGGGTAACCAGTTTTTTCACTGGTGATGTTGAGTAGGGTTTGACCGATGTCTGCGTAGTTAGCGCTAGTTGTGGTTTCTACTTCGGGGACGAAGGCGACTGCTTCAGGTGCAGTAATTACAGTTTCTACTACGGTGACTGGTGCTACTGGCTCAGGTGCAGTAATTACAGTTGTGACTGCGGTGACTGGCGCTACTGGCTCAGGAGTAGTAATTACAGTTGTGACTGCGGTGACTCCTTGAGGAATTTCCGTGGTTATTTGTACTGAATTGCTCTGTACAGCTACTGAGACATTGCCAGATGCGTGGGTTTGCAGATACTCGACAACTTGTCCAATTGTACGTTTCTCTGCTAGTTCTTCCAAGTTTGGCTTGGGTAAATCGGGGTATAATTCTTGCAATCCGCCTAAGATTTCTACCCGTTTGATGGAGTCAATCCCTAAGTCTGCCTCCATGTCCATGTCCATCTCTAACATTTCGATGGGGTAGCCTGTCTTTTCGCTGGTGATGGTTAACAGGTTAGTACCCAATTGAGATAAATCGATGGTGCTGGAGACAGTTACAGGTGCAGGTGCAGGGGTGAAGCTGACAACTTCAGCTACAGGTGCGGGAATCTCAACTACAGGTTGAGGGGGAATTTCCACAACTGGAGGCGCAGGAATTTCGGCTACAGGCTCAGGTTGAGGTTCGACAATTTTGGGAGTGGAGCCATTTTTGACTACAGGCTCAATTGTCGGTTCAACTAGAGGTGTTGTAAGCGTTTCAACAATTTTGGCGGTGGGTGGAACGGGTGCTTCGGTAACGGGTTCGCTGGCGAAGGGTAATGTTACCTGGGGTAGGGTGATTTCTTCGCCAGAAACGAAGTGTGAATACTCTTGCTGAATTAGTTGGAAAAAGTTTTTGGTATATTCGATTTGCTCTTGCAGATACTGTTCGTGAATGCGTAGGGTTTCACCTTGTTGGGAATGAAACTGCATCATGCTACGCTCTAAGCTTTCCATGACAACTTGCTTGAGTTTGGCGGTTTCCGCAGTGGTTTTAGCTTGAGCGAGTAAGGCGTTTTGTTGTTGCATCAGTTGGAAAAATGTTTTGGCATATTCCATCTGATGATTGAGATAATGCTCGTGAACTTGTAAATTTTCGCTTTGATTGTTCTGAAACTGTGACAGGAGATATTCTAAACTTTCGAGAACTCTTTGATGATTTACAGGTTTTTCTGGTGTTTGCATCTTTGATTCCTGGGCTGGTATTTCTAAAAGGGTCGCAGGATTCATTTGAGGCTTTGGTTCTGGGGAATAAGTCACGCCGTTCATGACTGGGGTAGGTGCAGGAGCGGTTTTCTTATGTCCGTTGGTGTGAATGGGTGTAGGATTTACAGGTTCTATGTTCACAGGTGCAGGTGAAGGTGCAGAGATTTCGGGAATGTTGTTAACTTTAGGTGCAGGTGCAGAGAATTCGGGGATGCTGGTAATTGTGGGTTCTGGGGTGCTAGCTAATTTGACTTTATGTCCATTTTGCAAAGCTTGGGGAAAGGCGTTTTTGGTTTTTTCCGACACATAATTAATGCCGTTTAACTTGACAGTTAACGCCTTTTTCTTCTCATTTTCGGGTGCGGGTAAGGCGGGTGGGAGTTGATAAGGGTCGAGATTTTTCAAACTCAAGCCAACTACACGCAACTGAACAGCGGCTTCTCTTAAAGAGCGATCGCTATTCTTTTGGGTGCTGGGGTTCAAGGAAATGGTAAGATGCGGGCGATCGCCTAAAATATCTTTGACTAAGTTAGAAAGGATTCTGCGGGGGCCAAATTCGACAAAGCAGTAACCACCAGCGGCGTAAATATTCTCAATTTCCTGCTTAAACAGCACCGAGTTAGATAGGTGAGTTTCCAGGATTTTTTGAATTGATGGGGATTCTTGGGGATACTTTTGCCCAGTAACGTTACTGAAAACTGGAACTTGGGGTGCTTGGAATTTGACAGACTTAGTTGCAATCGCAAAGGATTTCTGCGCAAAAGCAATCAATGGGGTGTGGAAAGCTGCGGATACAGGAAGCAATACAGCCGCACAGCCTTTATCTTGTAGTACTTGGCGAACTTTAGCGATTTCGGCGGTGGGGCCAGCTAAGACAACTTGGGTGGGAGAATTAATATTAGCGATCGCTACTTGAGGATAATGTCTAACAATCGCTTCTACTTTGGCAATTTCTTCTTTCACTGCCAACATACTACCGCGATCGTGGTCTGGATCTTCGGGAGCAGCCATTGCTTGACCCCTAGCTTTCACTAAGAATAAGTAATCTTGCTCGCTCAACACACCCGCAGCCCATAAAGCTGTCAGTTCCCCAAAGCTGTGTCCGGCGACAAAATCTGATTTAAAACCAGCTTGTTGCAGTATGGTATACAGTCCCGCACTCAATACCCCAATTGCCGGTTGTGCATATTCTGTGCGTTGTAAGGCGGCTACTTGAGCATTCTTTTCTGCTTCTTCAAATACTGGGTTGGGGAAGACAATTTCTGACAATGGGCGCAAATTATCTTTCAGCAACAAACTGTCCATTTTGCTGTAAAGACGGCGCATTTGGGGGAAATTCATCACCAATTCCCGCCCCATCTCTAAGTATTGAGAACCTTGTCCAGAGAATAGGGAGACGACTTTACCAGCCAAATTCATCCCCGCAGAACGGAAGTAAATTCCTTGGGGATGTTCCCAAGAGATAGCAGAACCTTTGTGTTTGAGCCAGTCAAGACTAATTTGCATTAACTTGCAGGCTTCTTGCAGATTTTCAGCTACAAACCCAACTCTCGCCGCCGCTTGGGGAATTTCTTGTGCTGTGCAATCTTGAACTAATTGTGCATAATGTCTTTCGCCGTCCTTTGACTGCAACTTAGCCAAAGTTTCTTCGCACTTGGTTACCAATTGCGCAGAAGTTCCAGCAAACAGCAGAATTTCCGCAGGTGCATTATGTAAACGGTAAGGCTTATTTTGTTCGGCTTCGTATTCTTCCAAAACAACGTGGTAATTTGTCCCACCAAAACCAAAGGAACTTACACCCGCACGTCTTGGTGCGTCGCCTTCCGCCTTAATCCAAGGTCTGGTTTCTGTATTTAAATAGAATGCCGAATTTTTAATGTTGAGTTTGGGGTTTGGCTCGGTAATGTTAATTGTTGGCGGCAATATCTTGTGGTGTAGCGCCAAAGCAGTTTTAATTAAACTTGCTGCACCCGCAGCAGCTTTTGTATGTCCAATTTGGGATTTCACACTACCAAGTGCAATGTGCTGTTTCTTCGAGTCATGTTCCCCAAAGAAATCTCTTAAAGAACCGAATTCTGTGGGGTCACCAGCCATTGTACCTGTGCCATGTGCTTCCATCAAGCCTACAGTAGCGGGAGAAAAGCCTGCATCTTCATAAGCACGTTCTAAGGCTTTGACTTGACCTTCTTTGCGGGGAGCATAAATACTCTTATAGCGTCCATCGCTAGAAGTACCGATACCTTTGATGACTGCATAGATTTTATCGTTGTCCCGTTCTGCATCTTCTAGACGCTTGAGGACAATCATGCCGATACCTTCACCCAGCATCATCCCATCGGACTTAGCATCGAAAGGTTTGACACTCTCACTGGGAGAAACAGCCGGGGTTTTGCTGAAGGAGATGTAAGCCATGATGGTGTTATCTGTGTCCACACCACCAGTTAGCATCATATCGCTGCGATACTCAACGAGTTCGCTAATCGCCATTTTCAAAGCGCCGAAGGAACTAGCACAAGCTGCGTCAACGACACAATTCATGCCGCCAAAATTCAGACGGTTGGCAATTCTGCCGGCGACAACGTTCGCTAACATCCCTGGGAAGGCATTTTCATCCCATTTGACATAAGCGCTTTTAATTTTTTCTATAATTTGTGCGGTATCTTCATCAGATAAACCGCTGCTTTTTAGCGCTTTTTCCCAAACAGGATATTCTAACCGCGCCGAAAGTGGCATTCCTAATTGCTTAGCCATCGCCACGCCTAAGATAACCCCAATCGTCTCGCGGCTAAACTCACGGGTTTCACCATAGCCAGCATCTTCCATTGCTTCTTTCGCAACTACTAAACTTAATAGTTGCGATACATCTGTAACTTCTAAAATGCTGGGGGGAATCCCGAATTCCATTGGGTTAAAATCAACCTCAGGAATAAACCCACCTCTTTTACAATAGGTTTTATCTTCAGTTGTTCTCGGATTGGGATCGTAGTAATCTTTAACGCTCCAATGGGTTTCGGGAACATCAGTAATACAGTCAGCTTTGTTAACAATATTCCGCCAATATTCCCGTAAATTTCGCGCCTTGGGAAATAAAGATGCCATCCCAATAATGGCTATAGGATTTTGTTGTAATTGTCTGTTAATCTTGTTAATGGAAATTGGTTTATCAGTCTTCACTTTTTTCTCCTCTATAAACTTAATCAAAGTCTTTTCACAGCTGTTGATCTGGGATTCCAAATCAGCCAAGGCAGTATCAATGGAATAAGCAGACATAGAAATAACGAATCTGGAGGACTTTGAATTGCCAAGCCACAGTAATTTCTGTTGCTGTGCAATAATGAAAGCTATCTGTTTTAATAAGCAGCTAGCTATCCTATCCGCAAAAGCTAAATGCTTTTCTGCGAATTAACACCACACACAATGTAAAGAATGTAGACGCGGAGCGGGTTGCCGTAGGCGAGGATAAAGGCTCAAGGGTGATTGATATTTCATACTTCATCCTTCACACTTTATTAAGCAGTGATTGGGAAAAAATCCTAGACAACGCCCGACTCTTGATATTGTGGCAGTAGGTCAATGACGTTGTTGAAATTAGTAAAATAGTCGTGAAGCGCTGTAGCAGCTTGACCTGTAAATTCGAGCCATTCGTAGTGATAGAGATTTTGGGCAACTGCATCCCACTGGAGCAAGGGAAACTTAGGAGTAGCTATTAGGACAGAAACGCTTTTTTCTCCCAAACTAGTTTGACTATCTAAGTTTATTGCAGCCACATAGCTGGTGTTAATGACAACGTTCTGTATCTTGATAAATGTCATAGCCAGTTTCAGCTTCCAGGATAATGTATTTTATGCAATTCGCCCGATAGAAGTTGACAAGTTCGTTACAGAAAAAACCTCACTTTTACTCCGAATTTATGCAGTAATTTAAACATTAATCGAGCCTTTGTAAGGTAGTAACAATGCTGCTGGCTTTAGTTTTTTCTTTTATACTCCCAAGAAAATCACTAATTTACCTGCCGCTTTGAAAGACTTGAATTAATACAAACACTAGCACAATTTGCATAATGCGAATCGTTAGTTTAAAGGAATTTAAGAAAAAAAATTGAGTGTTGCTGACAAAAAGATTTGATTAAGACCAAAGCACAGGTATCAGCTTTAGCTTCGATTAGCAACCTCATATTCCTTTGCCTACTGGCTAGATATCGATTAAATAATAATTACAATAATTACCGTAATAAATCAGTTAAATAGATTACGTTGTAATTAGTACAAAGATTGGATGAAGCAATAACCGTATTTTTCTCAACATAACATCATATTTACCCAAATTTTTTTGATGTTTTATCAAGATAATTCAACTTAAACAAATAATAAGTGCTTTATCAAGCAAATCTTAATTTTGATAAAGGTGCATGATAAACAGATGGGGAATGGGGACTGGGTAATGGGGAATGGGGAATGGGTAATGGGGAAGAGATTTTTTATTTGGTTTATTAATTGAGCGAGTGATGAGAAATTTCTCAATTATTTGATGTGAGAAATACAATTTTAGAATTGAGTTTATGGGTGAAAGCCAGAAGGTGGATACGGAGACGAAGGAAGGCTCTGATGCGGAGATTTGTTGATTGACACTCCCCGCAGCTATTGCCGCTACGGTGTATACACAAATCTTGGCGGAGTTTATCCATCCCGCCTCGGAATGAATTCCGAGTCTAATAGCACAAGTCCTCTCAAGAGGACTAGATGATAAATTCCTACAATCTTCAGTCCGTTTCAACGGACTTTCGCTATTAGCCTGGGAATTCATTCCTAGGCGGGAATAGGTTCAGCGTGAAATTTTTGACTTGTGTATACACCGTAGCTTAAAAAAGGGGGGGAAAAGAATCAAAGTCCCCCTTTTTAAGGGGGATTTAGGGGGATCAAAACGTTGTGGGGCTACTGAAGATAGGTAAGCGAATCGGCGTTTATTTTGCATAATCAGGGCGGGCAAGATGCCCACCCCACAAGAGTTAGATGAAATTTAATAGGCAAATTAGATGTGTTTTAGCTTAATGTAGAGCTTTGATTGGGTTGAATGATTCGGGGACGACTCATACAGCAGTTTTGGCGTGCATGGCATATACTATCTATGATTATTTTTAACAGAATTCTCTTGAAGATCAGTAATGAACAGCATCTTTACCCCCGAAGAAATTACTGCCCTCTCTGCGGAAATTGACCGCCAGTTAATAGAACTGCGCTATGTCGCAGATTCAGCGCTAAAACAAGGAGAGGATGAAATATCAGATGAAAAATTGCTGGTAAAACAAACCGCAGCAATTACAAATCTTACACAAGAAAATTCTCAGAGTTTTTTGCAGAAATTTGGACGAGCGGCTAAAAGTGATTTATGCCAAGAAGGGGGAATGCTGAATAAGCAGTGGCAGAAATGGGGTGATTTGGATAATAAGGATGCTGTGGAACGCTTGGGTGGGGTGTTGGTAGGGATGGGTTTTTCGGGGGATGTGTTATCTCCTTTAGTTGTTGCAGTAACGGTGATTATTATTCATATTGGATTGAAAGCTTTTTGTGAAGATTATTCTTCGGAAGTGGATAATAAATGAATTTTGTCTCACGCAGAGGCGCAAAGGCGCAGAGAGTAAGAGTACTCCAAGTCCAGTAGGGTGTGTTATGCCGCATTGGTGTCAACTTAACGCGAAAGGCTTTGTTGCTCAAGATATTTGATCCCCCTAAATCCCCCTTAAAAAGGGGGACTTTGATTCTTTTCCCCCCTTTTTTAAGGGGGGTTAGGGGGGATAGAAAGTTTATGGTGCTAAGAGAGATAAGCTCAAAGACTTACGCTGTATACATCTAAGCTTAAGTTGACACCAATGGGCAAGGCATTGCCTAGAATAATTGATGTGTCGCAAACATGATAGCGGTTATCGGTTGAGTCTACACACTCTTAAGGGCACGGCAGTGCCGATGCCCCTACAGGCGACGATATAATTTTGTCTTGTATCCAACACCAGAAGCGCTATATTTGAATTGGTATTAGATTCTTGACGGTGCGCCGCTTGGCGACAACACACCCTACATTTACTGCAAATTACGAATTACGAATTACGAATTACGAATTAATATCACTCTGCCAACAATGCCGCAAGGGATTGAGGGTCAGCAATACCCCGCAGGATAGCGGAGATAATCATAGAATGTTCCGAATATAACTGCTCGCACAGTATATTCTCATCTCGCTCGCCGGCTAAGATACGACGGATAGCAGCAACGAGATTTTGCCACACTTCTGCAAAATTTTCCATCTCAATTTCTAACTGTTCCCTGATTTCTGCATTATCCACAGCAGCTACTACCCTTGCAATAAACTGCCCATATTGCCGCAACTCATACTGTATCCCCGCAAACGCTGCTTTTGCTTGCCTTGCTTGGTGACGATATTCTTTAGCTTGGGTGCTGTAGCCCTGCTTGTCGGCAATATATGCCAAGAGGTCATAGATTTTCCAAATCTCAGCCGCAGCCGGGTCGAAGGTTTTGTCGATAGCTAATGCTTCTTCTGCCAATTGTCGGGCTTCGCTGAGGCGGTGGAGTTGGTTTTGTAGTATGAAAGCGAGGTTCCTTAATGTTTGAGATGCATTTGCTTGGTCTTCTAATTGTTGAAATTGCTTCAAAGCCTTACGAAACCAAGCTTCTGCCTCTCCCAGTTTGCCAACAAGTGCATTGAGGTTACCTAATTGACCCCAAGTACCTACTGCATCTGCCAGATTTCCTAGAAATTCGTTAATTTGTGCTGAGTTTCGGTAGGCATCTTCCGCAGCGTCCCACTGCTCACCTTTTGCGTACACCATACCCAGTTGATGCCAAACCGTGGCTTGTTGTGCTGGTTCGTTGAGTTGCTGGAAAGTAGTCAGTGCTTCACGGTAACGCTGTTCTGCTTCTGGGATGTTGCCTTGCAGCATGGCTAGAGTGCCGAGTTGAAAATTTGATACCGCAGCCCCACTAAGGTTTCCAAGTTCTTTATCAATAGCTAATCCTGCTTCATAAGCAATGCGTGCCTCACCATAATCTCCCATATTCCTCAGCGCATTTGCCAAGTCAGTCTGCAAAATTCCCATCAGTTGCTTTACATAATCAGACTGTTCCAACTGCTGCGCCACTGCCAACCCCTGGTGGTAAATTTCTGCTGCTTGTGCTGTTTGTCTTTGGTTTGCAAAGCACCGCCCCAGCATACCCAAAGTAACACAGCGTTTATGACTTGGTTGCTCGCCCAACTCTGCCAGTATCTCACTAAACACCTGCGCTGCTTGTTGATAGCGACCTGCATTGAATAATTGCCTACCTGAACTTGTACGGCTGAGAAACCATGTATCGGAACCTACTTCTCCAGTTAACTCAGCAATCCGTTGATTTAGTCTAGTGCGATCGCGGTTAAGTCCAAAGTAAACGAGAAACCAGTTTACCTGCTCAACAAACTCTACTGCCCATTCTGCACCTGCATTCAACGCGCCATTAACTGCATAAAGTAAATTCGGCAATTCCCGTTGGGTAATGGCACGGGCAAAATGAGGGTTTTTCCTATCTTCAAAATACAAATCGTCAGAAAGTTGATAATACCACTCTTGATAACGGGCAAGCAGTTCTGTCTGTGCTTCTGGGGATAAGCGCGGCCACAAGGCAGGGGCTAAGGTGGGGTGAAATTTGAGAAAAGGCCGACCAACACCAGGCAGATATTCGGGCTGAATTAAACCAGTGGCTTCTAATGCTGGGCGCAAAGTTTGCCACTGTGACTCAGAAATTTCTGTAATATCCAGCAAATTAAATTCAAACGCCCCGCCCTGAAACACGCCTAAGCGAGGCAACAACTGCATTGCTTCAGCATCCAAGCGTTCCAAAGATAAATTTAACGATGCCAATAGGGGATTATCTGGTGTTTGGGCAATCAAGGTTTCTAAGCGTTGTCCCAACTCTGCCGGACGGCGACTTTCCAACTGTTTTGCTAACAAACCAATCGACAGGGGATGAAAATCCACCAGTTTAAATAATTCCAATAATACGCCCCGTTTAGGTGGCTCAAATTTGGGTGCTAGCGTCAGTTTAATCAAACTCTGGAAATACGCTAGGGCATCTTCTTGCCCCAAACCTCGCAAAGATAAGGAGATATGTTTGCGACTGCCTTGTGTGGGATAATCAGGATGGTGAAAATCTGGTGTGCGAGTGGTGAGTAATACCCGACATTCCCCAACTTCAGACCACTGTTTTGCCACGGTTAACAGTTCCCGGAGAGTTTCTGCTGGCAAGGTTTCTAAGTTATCTAAAATCAGCAATGTGGCTTGCTTACGCAACGCCTGAGTTGCCGCCGCCCCATCAATTAAACTCTGCTCTAACACTGTCGCCAGGGTGCTAACTGCCCAGCCTACAGCATCCACACCACCAAAGGCAGCATAATCAACAAAACAAACTTTCTCAAACATCCCCGTGCGGTGTAACCAGCGTCCTGCTTCCTGGACAAGATAGGTTTTTCCCTGTCCACCGAAACCCGATACTGTGAGGCGGCGCGTTCCCTGCACAAAGCACCGTTCTATCTGCCATAATTCCCGGCTACGACCAAAGAATCCTGCTTCTTGTAAATCTGGCAAGTTTCCCCATTTTGGTGTCTCGCCGCTTTCTTGGTTGTTCAAGTCTGGCTGCAATAATGGGGTATCCCCAGCCGCTTGATACAACGCAGGTAAAAACCAATCTTGCAATTTTAACTGTACTCTTTCCTCGCCCCGTTGCCGTTCTCCCCGTTGTTGGTTGAGATACAAGTCTCGCCGCGCATTATCTAATGCTTCACCCGTACCTGCACCAGATACTAAACCCTGATAAAATTTAGCAAACAGTTGTTGGGTAGTTGTCACTAATACCGAATAAGTCATTGCCAAGACTGTGGGAATACCTGCGTGGGTTAACCTAGCGGCTACACTACCCATTGCATCCTCTCCATCTTCCCCACCCATCGCCGCCGACTGACAGGCAGACAAAACAATTAACCCCACTTTTTGCCGATTCAGCATATCACCCAAGGTTTCGGCAGTAATCAGGGCTTTTTTCCCTTCTTTATCCTCAAATAACAAATAACCTATATTAGCGCCGTTCTCGTTCCCGCCTTTAGTTAGTCCCACCGGGTCGCTATGTTTAGCCTGTTCTTGGAAACGCCCATCTAAATCAAATACTCCATGACCGTCAAAATGCACAATATCAACAGGGGGTTGGCGGGAGTCTTCTAGCCGCGCTACTAAATTATCTAAGGTGGCTGGACGCAAAAACTCTACCTCAACTCTTCCGGCTGCTGCTTGTTGAATGGCGTTCAACACTGCCATTGCTTCACCACGGGGGTCAATAAATCCCGCATCACTGGGACGACTGACGACAAACAATAACCGCAATCGGTCTTTGACTTGCACTCTAAACGGCCTGCGTCCACCCCCTGCACCAGCCAAGCGGCGACGAATAGAAATGCGGGGATTTTCGTGAAACAAATAAGTACCTTGTGGGTCGCATAACAATTCCCAAGGCAGCGATAAAATTGCTGGATGACTAGCGCTGATTGTTAATAAGCGTCCTGGTTGATTTTCATCTTGAAAATAATTAAACAGCCGTTGAGCAGCCCGATTTTGAAAAACCGCATTAAATAAATCTTCGCCCCATTGCCGGAATTTTTTTGCTATCCCTTCCGCCCGTTTATCGTCTACATCCGTGGTGTAACGTGCTGCATAAGTTTCTAAATACCAGCGAATCTCTTCTCTGTCTGCTGCACTCAACGGTGAGGCAAAATCCAGCCTCTCAGTGTCTTGCCCATCAAATGTTACAATGACTTGATTATTCTCTGGGAAGCGGAGATTTAATTCCATAGTCGGCTGTGTGGGCGTGGAAGGTTATTTGAGAGAATACAAACTTTTTAGCCTAAATTCCGTAAAAATGCTAGGCGATCGCGTTTCCTTATATTCTAGAGGGCATGGCAGTGCCATGCCCCTACAATCTGTCTGACGTTGTGTAATTAATTTTGTGTAACTATTTATTTGCGTAGGCGAAGCCCGCCGTAGGCATCGCAAACTCGCCAACCAACAACAGAAGCCACTATCGTTAAGTCAATAGTGGCTATTCTCAACTCAGTAGCGGCTATTCTCAACTCAGTAGCGGCTATTCTCAACTCAGTAGCGGCTATTCTCAACTCAATAGTGGCTTTCCTCAACTCAGTAGTGGCTTTCCTCAACTCAATAGCGGCTTTCCTCAACTCAGTAGCGGCTATTCTCAACTCAATAGCGGCTATTCTCAACTCAGTAGCGGCTTTGCTCAACTCAGTAGTGGCTATCCTCAACTCAACAGTGGCTTTCCTCAACTCAACAGCGGCTTTCCTCAACTCAATAGTGGCTTTCCTCAGAGGATGTTTGAAAAGTCATGATTGATGTATCAAATATTTTTTACCCCACCCTAACCCTCCCCTTGTAAAGGGGAGGGAACTGGATTTTTCTTGTTTCCCCCCTTTACAAGCTACGGTGTACACACAAGTACTATCTGCAATAGTTTCAGGAGTTATAGACCCCTTAAAATGTCATTACGAGCGCAGCGATAGCGGAGCGAAGTAATCACATAATCCCGTGGTTTTTGCGATTGCTTCGTCGTTCCTCCTCGCAATGACAGGCTTCCAGAGCGATCGCACAACCTAAAGCTAGATGACGAAACCAAGTACTAGGGGGAATTTTAAGACTTGTGTATACACCGTAGCCCTTTACAAGGGGGGATTAAGGGGGGTAATAACGTGATTAAAATCACAGCTAACAACTTTTCAAACACCCTCTAATGTTTCCTACCTCTTGTTTTTGCCTCTTGCCTTCTTAAGATGAGTAATTAGATACCGAAATATTACTGATATTAGCTGAAAAATTGTACGTTCAAAAATTGCTATTTATGCTGAACCAGATTTCGATTTAATTAAGGCAAGCTATGTTTAGAATTATTTTAAAAGGGCAAATTGCATGAGTCGCAAAAAACGTAAATCCAGCGTTTTAGAAAAAGTTGAGTCAAGAGCGGCCGGGATGAAATTGGTCGATCCAACTCTGAAACTGGATGATGATTATAGTCTGGAAAAACTGCTAGAGTCAATGGAGCAGTTACGTAATAAACTTGAGGTTCATAATAATGCTCTGTCTTTAGTTGATTCTTCTTTAACTGAAGTTGAAGAGATGGAGAAAAATTTGGCTAAACTTTCTCAAAAGATGCTAATGTTAATTGCTATTAAGTATGGCAAAGATAGCCCTCAATATGAAACAGCAGGTGGTGTTCGAGATAGCGATCGCGTCCGCAAAATGAGGTCGAGCCGCATGAAAAATGTTGCACAACAAGCATCAGATAATAATAGTAAAAGTTCTTGAACAAATAATTCGTAATTCGTAATTCGTAATTCGTAATTCGTAATTCGTAATTCGTAATTCGTAATTCGTAATTCGTAATTCGTAATTCGTAATTCGTAATTCGTAATTCGAGTAACAAGCCCCTAACTACAGTTATGGAAAATATGAAAATGTGTAGCATCATTATTCAAGCCCCCGATTTTAATCGTGGGGTAACAATTACGAATTACGAATTAAGTAGCTCAACCTAAATAAATATAATATGTTGTGTCATTGCGTAAAGCCTTCGGCATAGCTTCGCTTAGCGCGTAGCGTCTCGTAGAGAGGAACGAAGCAATCGCAAAGACTGGGATTGCTTCGTTCCTCGCAATGACATCTTACGTTTTTTTTGGTTGACCTACTTATCAATTACGAATTGGAGCGAAGCGACATACCGCGTCTTTGATTACCGCATTTTTTGACATTGCTTTCCTGTCCATTTCTCCCATCGCCCAATTCCCCGGCTGACTAACTCCGGCTGCTCGTCGCCAATAAAACAAATTCGCCCCATGCGTTCACAAGCAATCAAAACTTCACCATTTCCCATAAACGGCGCAATTACAAAATTATTGGGACTGGTATATAAATTAAGTAAGTAATTGACAATTCCCTCTATACCTTCAACATTAATTGCTGTCTGTGGCTGGGATAAAGAATGATGAGAAAAAATCCCTACATAGATGTTACCTAGGACTAATTCGTATTGAAAAGGCATTTGATTGTGCCTGTAGAATTCGTAAATTTGCCCTTGCGATCGCAATACCGCGACAACCCGCGCCTCCCCAACCAAATAATTATGATTCCAAATTGAGGAAACAGTGGCGATCGCCACTGTTGCATCTGAGGGTAGCAGGTTCATGAACTCTTGCTGCGCCGTATCACCACAATACACCAAATGCCGCCCCAGAATCCATTCCTCGCCCACTGTGACCTTTGTCGCTGGTGCAAATGGTAATTTTTCCCCTGTCGCCTCTGGCTGACGCTGGCTTTTCTTGTGCAATAACTTTGCTTCTTTTTCTGCCAAAGCACTGTTATATGCTATAATTTGCAATTCCTTTTGCTGATTCTTCGTCTGTGCCAATAGTTTGGCTTGGCGTTCAACTTCCCTGATATCTCCTTGCGCCTGGGCTAATTCTAGAGCCTGTTGTGCTGCTTCGGCTACAGCGAGTTCTTGACTACCAGCTCTAGCTATTTTTAATAAGGCTGTGGGACTTTGGGCGATCGCAGTTCCCTGAATCATTTGTTTAACATCAGGGTGAATTCCTTTAGCAATCTGCTTTCCATGCTGAAAAGTCCGCTCAGAATAGCCAGCTTCTTTCGCTAACTCCCAAGTTCTTTTTAGAGGTAGTGAAATCATTTCACCACCTTTAACAGTATGTTGATTATCTCCCACCTTCGCCCGCAGTCCCATGCGTGACAAAATGCGATCGCGCTCCAACCACAACTCCGAGCGCTCTAAGGGTTCTAGCTCATTGCGGATCAAATTCTCATCAATCTCAGCCAACCGCGCTTGTTCAGCATATTGGTAGGTAACAATATTACACTCAATCGCATCCAGCCCCAACAGCTTACAAGCCGTCAACCGATGCAATCCCGCAATCAAATTCAGCTTTTGATCCACCGTAATCGGGTTCAAAAGACCATTAGCCTTAATTGATTCCTTCAATTCATCAACCTTCTCACCCTTAATTGGACGGCGGTTACGACCAACGAGAATTTGATTTATGGGCACAATAGGCATAATTACTGTATTTCAGTGCAGCCAGTTAAAACACTAACCATAGCATTAAGATATCAACAGTCAACAGTCAACGGTCAACAGTCAACAGTCAACAGTCAACAGTCAACAGTCAGTTGTCATTTCCCCTTGTCCTCCTTCCCCCTTCCCCCTTCCCCAACTTCCTGAGAATGTCTTATGGTACACAACTGAGATCAACATAATGCGTTGATAATAGTAAAATCAGTTGATGAACCATAATATTTGAGAATCAAATGAGGAAAATTACTTAGTTTATATTAAACATTTCCTCACCATTTTATGAGAGATATTATGGTGATTCCCTAAAAACTGAAACAGCAAAAACTGGTTGACAAGCTAAAAGCTTTTTGCAATACTTTAACAAAGCTTTATCCTAGTTTTTTCAAATCATCTAGATCCGCGCTACATTATTTTGGAGACTTCGTTGTATTGCTAGCGCTAATTAATTCTTAGAATCCCTAATTCAATGACTGTAGAAGATAAAACTAAGGATGCTTAGTAGTAGTACAAATACCAGTTATCTAGAACTTTTGAGAGCATCCCAAATGTGTAAATTTATTTGATTTTGTAGTGCGGGCATCTTGCCCGCTGGGACAATAAAGTAGGGAGCAAGATGCTCCCACTACTGTCTTTTTTCCGAAATTGGGATGCTCCCGAACTTTTCGCTTTGATGAACACCTATCTCCTGCTTGGCGCACTTGGCGCACTTGGCAGTTAATTTCCAATGCCTCTGCATCAACAATTTAGGCTGACAACAAGTAATCTAATCTAGCTAAAAAAGTGTAAAAAATCACATACAAGTAATCATAATTATCCCATTTCTGCAAGTCAAAAAAGTTGGGATAAGCCTACTGTAATCAACTGAAATATCCGGTTAAATTATCCGCTGGTATAGCACAATTGGAATGAAAATATGGCAGTCAACAAAGAAAGCCCATTATTCAAAAAGTCCGTACAAAAGTGGCAAATAGTTTTAGGAGTTTCTGTCATCTTCGCTACTGGGCTAGCATCTTTTTTCGGTTTATCAAGATTGTTCTATCGCTCTAATTATTACACTCGCCCAACAACTCCCCCAAAGGTTGCGCCTGCGAAAGTTGCAATCACTGCTTTAGGACGTTTACAACCTCAAGGCGAAATTACTTATTTGTCTGCACCCAATTCCATTAACGGTGTTCGAGTTGAAAAACTGTTAGTTAAGGAAGGAGACAAGGTACAGGCTGGACAAATATTGGCTTACCTGGAAGACTACAATCGGGCTACAGCTGCTTTGCAACAAGCTTTAGACAAACTGCAAGTTGCCAAAGCCCAATTAGCTCAAGTAAAATCTGGTGCGAAAACTGGAGATATTGACGCTCAAACAGCGACAATCGCGAGTTTAGAATCCCAATTAAAAGGAGATGTTGCCACCCAAGAAGCAACAATTGCCCGTCTCCAGGCTCAGGTAGAAAATGCTAAAACTGAAAACGATCGCTATCAGCAATTATATAAACAAGGTGCGATCGCGGCTTCCGTAGGAGATACCAAGGCGCTACAACTCAAAACCGCACAACAGCAGCTACTAGAAGCCGAAGCCACCAAAAAGCGTACTCAAGACACACTGCAAAGCCAAATTAAACAAGCACAATCACAACTCAGTAGTGTGAAAGAAGTACGTCCTGTAGATGTGGAAGTAGCACAAACCCAAGTCAGAAGTGCTACAACGGCTGTTAAACAAGCAAAAGCCGACTTAGATTTAACCTACATCAAATCTCCCATTGACGGCACAATTTTAAAAATTCACGCCAGAACCGGCGAAGTAATTGCTACTTCCGGCTTTGCTGAGATAGGTAACATCTCGCAAATGTATGTGGTTGCAGAAGTATACCAAACCGATATTCAAAAAGTGCGTAAAGGTCAAAAAGTGACCATTACTAGCCCAGCGCTTGTCGGCAAATTGCAAGGAACCGTAGAAGAAGTTGGTTGGCAAGTTGACAAGCAAAGCATCTTCAGCCTCAACCCTGGAGCAGACACCGATCGTAAAATTATAGAAGTAAAAATCTGCATTGACAATCCCGCAGATAGCGCCCGCGTCTCACGCCTGACTAACTTACAAGTGGATGTGGCAATTCATATTTAGTCAATGGTCATTAGTCATTAGTCAATGGTCAATTGTCATTAGTTGTTGGACAAATGACGAATGACAACTGACAACTGACAACTGACAACTAACAACTAACAACTAACAACTAACAAATGAATTTTAAAATTCCTTTAGCATGGCTACAGCTAGTCCAGCAAAAAGTTCGTTTTCTGGTAGCTGTAGCGGGGATTGCTTTTATTGTACTGCTGATGTTTATTCAGCTAGGCTTTCAAGACGCACTTTATTCTAGTGCTACCGCAGTACATCAAAGTCTGCGTGGAGATTTGTTTGTAGTTAGTTCTCAATACAAATCTTTGACTTCAAATCAAAGCTTTTCTCGGACTCGTTTATATCAAGCCTTGGGGTTTGATGGTGTCGAGTCGGTTAGCCCTATCTATGTGCAGTTTGCTAAATTAAAGAACCCTGTAACTAGTGAAAAATATTCCATCTATGTTATTGGTTTCGATCCTGGCAGATCAGTTTTAAATATTCCGGAAGTTGAACAAAATTTAGATAAACTCAAAATTCCGGATATGATGCTTTTCGATAGAGATTCACGTTCAGAATTTGGGCCGATTGCAGAAAGATTCAATCAGGGTGAAACTGAACAGACAGTTGAAATATTTCCCTTTAATTCATTAATTGGTTATCGCGTTAGAGTTGCGGGCTTATTCAGTTTGGGGCCTTCTTTTGGTGTAGATGGTAATTTAATTGTCAGCGACTCAACTTTTCTGCGCATCAATCCTAATACCCGCCCCGCAGAAATGATCGACATGGGTGTCATTACTTTAAAACCGGGTACAGATCCGGAGAAGGTTTTGAAAAGTTTAGAAGCTTCCTTACCTAATGATGTCCAAATTTTTACATATCAGGGGTTTATTGATTTTGAAAAACAATATTGGGCTGTCAGAACACCAATTGGGTTTATTCTTAACTTGATGCTAACAATGGCTTCGGTTGTCGGTGTAGTAATTGTTTATCAAATTCTTTACAGCAACATTGCAACTCAATTCGTGGCTTATGCGACATTAAAAGCTATGGGTTATGCCAATAATTATTTATTAAATGTGGTCTTTCAACAAGCTTTAATATTGGCAATTGTCAGTTTTATTCCCGGATTTTTCTTATCCGTGCTTCTCTATGATTTTGCCATGAAAGCCACAAAGTTGCCGATTATGATGAATCTTAATAATGTATTACTGGTCTTAATTTCGGCAATTTTAATGTGTATGACTTCAGGGTCGCTAGCTATTAATAAACTGCGTTCCGCAGACCCGGCTGATATTTTCTAAATCAAGGTTAATCCGCACACTTCGACTTCTCTGCGAGACGCTACGCGAACGCTCAGTGTGCGGATGATCACCGCTTCAAATACATCAATCATCTCTGCTTTATGAACCTCGAAAACAAAACTCTTCTGATTACTGGAATTGACGAATTTATCGGCTGGCGTGCGGCTGAATTAGCTATTGCTAAGGGAATGAAAGTTAAAGGGCTGCAAAGTTCTGCTGTTCAGGATAAAAAAGCGCAAAACCTGGGCGTTGAGGTGATTGTTGGTAATATTAACGATGCTAAGATTGCCCAAAAAGCTTGTGAGGGAGTAGACATCGTTTTACATACAGCTCAACTTGCTCAAGAAGCTGGCGCACTCAAAGATTTTCAACAGGTGAATGTTGACGGAACCATCACTATGGCGAAAGCAGCTAAAAGTGCTGGTGTGAAAACTTTTGTGCATCTTTCTAGTATATTGGTTTATGGGTTTAATTATAGCGATCGCGTGACTGAATCTGAGCCGCTAGCTGATGAAAGTAACCCCTACTGTAAAACTAAAATTGCCGCAGAACTGGCAGTACTACTACTAAATAATCCCGCAGATTTTGGCGTTATTGTGATTCGCGCTGGTGATGTTTATGGGCCTGGATGTATCCCTTGGGTAATCCGTCCGGTTCATTTTATGCGCCAAAAATTGTTTGCTTATGCTAGTGATGAACATGGGGTTATGAACCATGTCTATGTCGATAATTTGATTGATGCTATCTTCCTGGCTAGCGAAAAAGAAACCTACGGAGAAATATTTAATATTACAGATGGAGGAAACACTTCTTGGAAAGAGTATTTTACTCGTTTAGCAGAAATATCTGATTCACCTGCGCCTATGTCTTTAGGAAAAGATGAAATCAAACTATTTCTTAAACTGCGTGTCCAAGGACAAAAGCTGTTTCGCAAAAAAGCTGATATTCTGCCAGAGTCGATAGATTTTATGACTCGTCCCTATGCTTGTTCGATTGCTAAAGCCGAAAGTTTATTAAATTATACCCCAAAAGTTGGGCTAGAAGAAGGATTGCAAATTACAAAAGAATGGCTGGAAAAAACGGACATTCAAATCTTGATGAAGTAGAGCAATCCTATTTCAGTTGTGAAAAATAGCGGTTTTGACGGTTGACGGTTGACGGTTGACGGTTGACGGTTGACGGTTGACGGTTGACGGTTGATTGTTGACTGTTAACGAACTTCATGAGGGACTGTGCAATTTAAAAGCCTAATAGCTTATCTAATTTCTTATTTCTGTGACATCTGCATCTTTGTGGTTATAAAAATGAATTTTTAACCGCAGAGGCGCAGAGAACACAGAGAAAAGAAGAGGGAAAGTTTTACTATGACTATATCTGTACATTCTCTAGCCTAAGAAGATGTTTTAAAAGTGGTTTGCTGTATCTTCATCACATTATTACCCCCCTTAATCCCCCCTTATAAAGGGGGGAAACAAGAAAAATCCAGTTCCCTCCCCAATACATCGGGGAGGGTTAGGGTGGGGTAAAAATATTTGATACATCAATCATGACTTTTAAAACAACCTCTCAATATTTTTCAAGATTCAGCACTCATAACTACTAAAAGAGTTGTTTGTTTATGAGGAATCATCTGCGGCGGTTAAGTGTTGGACTCCCTGTATATAATGGGGAAAAATTTATCCGTGAATCTATAGATTCAATTTTGGCTCAGACATTTACAGATTTTGAGTTAATTATTTGCGATAATGCATCTACAGATAAAACTGAAGAAATCTGTCGAGCCTATGCGGCTAAAGACGAACGCATTCGTTATTACCGCAATGAAAATAATATCGGTTGCGCTCGGAATTTTAATCGGGTTTTTCAATTGTCTACAGGCGAATATTTTAAATGGATAGCCTATGACGATTTACACGCTCCAGATTTTCTGGAAAAATGCATAGAAATACTCGTTCAAGACTCTAGTGTAGTTTTGTGTCATTCCCATGTATATCACATTGATGAACAGGGAAAATTTCTGCAAAACTACGATATCAAGTTTAAAACTGATTCACCAAAACCACAAGAGCGTTTTCAAGAACTACTGACTAAGCATTATTGCTATCAAATCTATGGGGTAATTCGCGCTGACGCTATTAGAAAAACACCGCCTCTCAGTGGCTGTGCTGCGGCTGATGCAATTTTCTTGCTGAGACTGAGTTTACTTGGTCGATTTTATGAAATTCCCGAATATCTGTTTTTTCCGAGAACTCATCCTCAACAATCATTGAGTATGTTCTTGCCAAATTATTTGTTGACTACTCACAATAATCATCAAAAGTCATTAAGGAATTTGCCTGATTTCTATGGTTATGCTGTGTGGTTTGATTCGTCTAATCAAAGTAAGATTTTGTTACCACATTGGCGAATCTTAGGAGAGATTTTGCTGTCAATTTGGCAGGCTAATTTAAATTGGCAAGTAAAGTTATCTTGCTTATTCAGTGTACCCAAACGTTTGTATGGGACTGAATATTTGTTGCTCAAAGATTTACTGTTAGTAGCTCGAACTTACTGGGTAAATTGGCAAATAAGGCAGAAGGCAAGGGGCAGAAGGCAGAAGGAAGGAAAAAGTTTTCATCATCATGCATGAAAGGGGATGAGGGGGACAAATTCTCAATGCCCACTTGCCCTGAGCGAAGCCGTTCGCGAAGCGTCTCGCAGAGAAGGGATGCCCAATGCCCCATAAATTTAGTATTTGTAGGAGAATAGGATGTTGAAGTTATCGAAAATTTCGGCTTTAATTATTGCGACTTTCGCTAGCATCAGCTCGATGCAAGTTGTGAATGCTGCACCGGCGGAAACGCTAACTGTTGTCGTCAATGGTATCCGCAGCCAAAAGGGTGAAGTTTGCATAGGTGTTTACTCTCAAGACAAAGCCAAGGGATTTCCTTTAAGTACTAGTGATGTGTTAAAAAGTGCTTGCCAGAAAATTACAGGTGGCAGTTTAAAACACCAGTTTGTGGGCTTGAAACCTGGAAATTATGCTGTGGCTATTGTTGACGATCAAAATGGCGATCGCAAACTCAATCGTGACTTTTTCGGTATTCCTACAGAAGGTTTTGGTATTTCTCGAAACCCTACTGTATCTGTGCAAACTGGTACACCTAAATTTCGTGACGCTAGTTTTGCACTGAATAAAAATACTACCATCAATATTACTGTGAAGTATTCCCTTGATCCATAAAACAGCGCCGGATAAATTGTCGTCAAGGCTGGGAGGGAGGCTCTAAAATTCATGTCAGATGTAGAGAAGTTTCTGTGTAACTCGTTGCTGGGTTGGCTAGCTATTCAAGTAGTTTTAACCCTAGTATTTCTACTGTCTCTGTATTCAAATCAGAAAAACTTGTTACCAGATGACCAGTTACCCAAAACTGCGGTGATTCTCTGTCTGCGTGGAGCTGATCCTTATCTGAGACAATGCTTACGGGCGCTGTCACGACAAAATTATCCCGAATATGAACTGAAGATTGTAGTCGATCATCAGGATGATCCATCTTGGAATATTGCGATTGATACAGTCCAAGGGCTAGGAGTAACTAACGTTGAAATTAGCCCTTTGCGAAATGTACGCAATAATTGTAGTCTCAAGTGCAGTTCCCTGGTACAAGCTGTCTCAGAATTGGATGATTCCTACAAAGTCGTTGCTTTGGCAGATAGCCATACTGTAGTCCATCCCAATTGGCTGCGGGAATTAGTCCATCCTTTAGCTGATCCTAAAGTAGGCGCGACCACTGGTAGCTGTTGGTACTTACCTAGAGGTAAAAAATGGTGGTCTTTAATACCTTACATAGCTAATGTATCCTTAGTTATACAGAAGTATCTGTTTAGAATGCCTTGGGGTGGAAGTTTGGCAATCAAAACAGAAGTAATTCACCAAACAGGACTGTTAAATAAGTGGAGTGTAGCGCTTTGCGAAGACATTTTGATTGGTAGCGTCTTACGCAAACATAAGTTCAAGGTTAAGTTTGTACCTTCCTTATTCATGGTAAATCGGGAAGAGAGCGATTTACCGAGTTTAAAAGACCAAATTCAGCGTCAACTCATATCTTCTCGACTTTATCATCCCCAACCATCAGCGATTATTGGCGATACCATTTCCAGCATTTTAATACCTACTTTGGTGTTGATGTGTTTGCTCTGGGAGTTGTTCACTTCCCATTGGGAAAATTTTGCCCTGTTGTCGGGATGTTACATCAGCTATACAGTAGGATTACTCTGGCTGATGTTAATTTTAGAGCAAGGCGTACAACAAATAACGCGCGATCGCCTGCAACCAATCGCACGGATTTCATTTTCCACAATCCTCAAACTGCTAATTGGTATCCCCCTAACTCAATGGATATATGGGTTAGGGCTATTGTCTACTTTGGGGATGTCTACTGTTAAATGGCGTGGTGTCAGTTATCGCATTCAGGGCCCTTGGAATGTGCGGCTAGAGGAGTATAAGCCATTTAGAAGGGCAGGGGGGATGGGGGGCAGGGGAGCAGGGGAGCAGGGGACAGGGGGACAAGGAGGACAAGGGGGACAAGGGGGAGAAGGGGGACAAGGAAGATAAATGCCCCATGCCCAATGCCCAATGCCCCATGCCCCATGCCCATGAAATCTGCTGCGTAAATCCTAAAACCAGCACTTTCATGGAATTTAATAGGTGATACAGCATGAACGATTGGGCGGTGTTGCTTTCTCAGGTGTTACTGGGCTGGCTGGCCATTCAAGTTTTGTTAATTCTGATTTTCTTATGGAATCTGCGTTTTCACCAGGGCAGATTATTACCAGATGAGAAGTTACCAAAAACTGCGATTGTTCTTTGCTTGAGGGGTGCAGATCCTTTTCTGCCTAACTGTTTGCGTGCTTTATTAAATCAGAACTATCCCCAGTATGATTTAAAGCTAATTGTCGATCGCCAAGAAGATCCGGCTTGGAAAGTTGCTACTGAGACGATCCAAGAGCTAGGTGCAACTAATGTTCAAATTAGCCCTTTGCGATTTATCCGCAAAAATTGTAGCCTAAAATGCAGTTCTCTGGTGCAGGCAGTGTCAGAGTTAGACGAGTCTTATCAAGTTATTGCCTTAGTAGATGCTGATACTGTTGTTCATCCTCATTGGCTGCGGGAATTAGTTAGTCCCTTAGCTAATCCGCAAATTGGAGCGACAACAGGTAACCGTTGGTACTTACCTACAGGTAAATATTGGGGGTCTTTAGTGCGGTACATTTGGAATGTATCGGCAGTTGTGCAGATGTATCTTTATGGGATTCCTTGGGGTGGAACTCTGGCTGTCAAAACCTCAGTGCTGCACCAAACCGGACTCGTAGATAAATGGAGTAAAGCTTTTGGCGAAGATACCATGATGCGTAGCGTCTTGGGTAAAAATAAGTTTCAGGTAAAATTTGTACCTTCTTTATTGATGCTCAATCGAGAAGAGTCTGATTTACCAAGCTTACGATACTGGCTGCAACGGCAATTACTCGCATCTCGCTTGTATCATCCTTGGTGGTTGGCTGTAGTTGGTGACACGATTTTAACTATACTCCTTCCCAGTGCGATCGCTCTCTTATTTTTAGCGGCTTTATTCAGCCAACAATGGCATACTGCTATTTTCTGCCTGAGTTGCTATGGCGGCTATATGCTGGCATTACTCTTGCTGATACTTGTGCTAGAAACAGAAATACAGCAAGTAATTCGCCGTCATGGTGAACCGCTAACCAAACTCTCAACTACCGCCATCGGGAAAATCTTTTTTGCCCTTCCCTTCACCCAATGGGTTTATGGTTTAGCAATGCTATCATCCCTGTGGATGCCAACAGTCAAATGGCGGGGAATTACCTATGAAATCAAAGGCCCCTGGAATCTGCAACTCCAAGACTACCGCCCCTACCAAATTTTAGATCAACCAAGCGATCGCAAACTTTCTCTTTAAGTAGTCAACAGTCAACAGTCAACAGTCAACAGTCAACTGTCAACTGTCAACATTCATGAAATCTCAGCTGCGTAAATCCTAAACCAGCCCTTTCATGAAATCTTTTCTTTCAACATGAAAAAACAACCTCTGCGGGTCGCTTTATTCACCGGATTATATGCTCCGTTTCTTACAGGAGTTTCAGTTGCAGTACACCAGCGCGTGCGGTGGTTATTACAACAAGGACATGAAGTCTTTCTGATTCATCCGGAAATTAACGATCAATACCCCAAACAAGTAGGCAATCGTCCTATGGCGGGATTAGAAGAGTTACAAACTTATCCTAACTTTTCTGCCTACGCATTCCCCACCCAACCCCTGATTTTCTACAAATCTTTACCCCAGCCTTTAAGTTACAGACATTGGAGCGATACTAAATTACTCCTCAACTTCCAACCTGATATCATTGTTGTGGAAGAATCAGCCCAAATGAGAGGAGCTTACTCAGCTTTCTTGCAAGGTTACGGTCGCGCTGTGGGAGTTAAATATGCCAAGCAAACTGGTACTCCCATTATCTCAGTATTCCATACAGATATCATCGCCTATATCAAATATTACTTAGGAAATTTCCTCTTTAGTTTACTGCGTCCAATTCTTCCCTTGATAGTTAAGCAAGTCAGTGATGCTTATAATTTCAATTTATTTCCATCTCGGGAACTGTTGAGGAAATATGATAGCCTCAAATGCCAACGTAGTGAATACGTCCCTTATCAAGGTATCGATTGCGAAAGATTTCATCCCCGTAATATTTCTTACGACCCCATACCCAATGACCACAGACCAACCCTGCTGTTTGTCGGACGCATCACTGCCGAAAAGAACGTCACCCAATTGATAGATGCATTCCCCTTAATTGCGGCTAAAATTCCGGATGTGCATTTAGTGATTGTCGGTAGCGGTCCTTTGGATCAGGAAATTCGTCGTGGTGCGCAAAAGTTTAAATCTGGTATTACTGTGTGGGGTGAGTCTCACGGAACAGAACTTTTGGGTTGGTTTGCCAGAGCAGACATTTTTGTGAATCCTTCTGTAACCGAAAACTTCTGTACTACTAATATGGAAGCTTTAGCATCTGGAACCCCTGTTGTCGCAGCCAACGCTGGGGGAAATCCAGAACAAGTTTTCTCTGGAATCAACGGCTTTGTTTCTGAACCCAACAACCCGGAAGATTTGGCGCAAAAAGTCATTGCTATTTTGGAAAATCCCGAACTCAAAGCAGAAATGACCCAGAACGCTCGACCTTCGATCTTAGAATTTGATTGGTCTGCTTGTCAGGAGAAGTTTGAAGAAAAGCTCTATCAACTAGTTGCTTTATCCAACAAGTCAACGGTGAAGATTAAGTAGGGCATTGCCCACCCTGTCTTGAAAATAGACGCGGAGATGGGGAGACGCGGGGACGCGGAGACTGATATTTTCATGCCCTCGTTGTGTGAAAAATCACATGACCGTCTAGCTTGAAAATAGAGGAATTGGGGCATGAAGCATGGGGAAGAAATTACCAATGCCCAATGCCCAATGCCCAATGCCCAATGCCCTATTCTGTTTGAGAATTGCTGTTAGCTGCTGACTCTGCCTGATTTTTCAAGCGAGTTATCCGGCCTTTGCGGGTACGTTCACTCTCAGTAACACCACCCGCTAGCTCATATTCATTGCTATCTGTGCCGTATTTGAAACCAACTCCTTTGAGCATTTTGTCTGAAAGACGGCGCAAGGTTTTTTCCATTGTATCAACTTTAGTTTTAGAAGAGTCTACCAAAGCTAAAGCAGCATTATAAGCATCAAGCACATTGCTAAACTCTTCAATTGTTTGAGTCAGGTTTTGCAAATTGTATTGCTCATCAAACTTCAGGTTTGGATCAATGGCTTGGAAGCTAGCTACTCTGAATTTAGCTTTTTCTAAAATACGGGATGTGCGTTTTTGACGAGTCATATCTGTACTTTTGTAAAATACTTATAATGCTAGCTTGCCTCAGTTAACTTAGATTTTGTATCGGTAAAATTCCTAAATAATTAGATGATTTATGAGAATATTTTTGGTAAATTTAAGTAATTTTGCCGAATTAAATCACTAATGCTAAATTAGATAATTTACACGGGGAATAAAAAACGGAGAAGAGATAAAATTGGGAGCAAAAACCCTCTCAAGAAAAAACTAGAGTTTTGTAGACGCAGTTTAAGAGGCGATCGCATCTGAGTCTGGGACTTCCAATTAGAAAAATACCCACGGGGGTAGGGGCACGGCTCCGATAAAATATCGGTATACCGAAAGTTTGTAGGTGTTCCCTACAAGTCGGATAATTGATTTTTTGGAGTTCCCTAACAAGCGATCGCATTTGAGTCATAAGTGATCGCCTGTGAGTGATAAGCGATCGCGTCTAAGTAAGAAGCGATCGCCTGTGAGTGATAAGCGATCGCCTGTGAGTGATAAGCGATCGCGTCTGAGTGATAAGCGATCGCCTGTGAGTGATCAGCGATCGCGTCTGAGTAAAAAGCGATCGCCTGTGAGTAAGAAGCGATCGCCTCTAAGTGATAAGCGATCGCGTCTGAGTAAGAAGCGATCGCCTCCCTCAGTTTGTTAGACTAAAAATATATCTTCGCTTGCCAATTGGTTTTTCAGAAGACGGGGAGCGATCGCTTTGTTTACAAGCCTTGTCGCAGGGTATTATGAATTACAAATTATTTCCACCATCGCGCTACATCTGCGATCGCACGGGCAACTTCTGCCGTTGCAACTTCACCACCTAATGCAAAGATAACTGGAAACAATGCCTTAATATCTTGCAGCACAACAGGGCGAGTACGAAGCGATAGCTCATAAAGTGTATTTTGCCAAAGGGGTAAAAGTTTGGTAGATGGCATTTGTGACAAACTGTCAGCTAAAGCACTCAAGGCTTTGGCACGAGAATCCTCATCCTGAATTGCCCTAGCAGCAGCAAGAGCTTCTGGCAAGATATCTGGCAGTTTGTCAGCTAAGGCTCTCAAGGCTTTGGCACGAGAATCCTCATCCTGAATTGCCCTAGCAGCAGCAAGAGCTTCTGGCAAGATATCTGGCAGTTTGTCAGCTAAGGCTCTCAAGGCATCGGCATGTGCAGACTCATCCTGAATCGCCTTGGCAGCAGCAAGGGCTTCTGGCAAGATATCTGGCAGTTTGTCAGCTAAGGCTCTCAAGGCATCGGCATGTGCAGACTCATCCTGAAGCGCCCTGGCAGCAGCAAGGGCTTCTGGCAATAACTCGGGTGGCAGTTGTTTGTCAGCTAAGGCACTCAAGGCTTTGGCACGAGAATCCTCAGACTTAATCGCCCTGGCAGCAGCAAAGGCTTCTGGCAAGATATCTGGCAGTTTGTCAGCTAAGGCACTCAAGGCTTTGGCACGAGAATCCTCAGACTTAATCGCCCTGGCAGCAGCAAGGGCTTCTGGCAATAACTCGGGTGGCAGTTTATCAGCTAAGGCACTTAAGGCATCGGCAAGGAAATCCTCTTGCGGAATCACCCTGGCAGCAGCAAGGATTTCTGGCAATAACTCGGGTGGCAGTTTGCCAGCTAAGTCACTCAAGGTATAGACACGAGGAGACTTAGACTGAATCGCCCTGGCAGCAGCAAAGGCTTCTGGCGATAACTCTGGTGGCAGTTTCTCTGCTAAGGCACTCAAGGCATAGACACGAGAATACTCATCCTGAATCGCCCTGGCAGCAGCAAGGACTTCTGGCAATAACTCTGGTGGCACTTTGTCGGCTAATGCTATCACGAAATTGGCGTGATCCCACTCAGACTGAATTGCCCTAGCGGCGGCGAGTGCTTCTGCCAACAAATCTGCTGGCAGTTTGTCAGCTAATGCAATCAGGGCTTCGGCTTGATCGCTCTTATCCTGAATCAACCTTGCAGCCTCTAAGAGTTTTAGCAACAACTCTAGTGGTAGTTGATCGCTTAATGCAATCAGGACTTTGGTACGATAAAACTCATCCTGAATTGTCGTTGCTAGTTCTACTACTTGTGACAACAACTCTGGTGGTAGTTTGTCGGCTAATGATATCAGTAAATTAGCGTGATTGCTCTTAGACTCAATCGACTTTGCCGCTTCTAGTACTTGTGACAAAAACTCTGATGGTAGTTGATCGCTTAATGCTCTTAGGGCACAGGCACGATAATACTCATCCTGAATTTTCCTTACCGCTTCTAGTAATTGTGGCAACAACTCTGGTGGCAGTTTGGCGGCTAATCCACTTACAGCATAAGCACAATAAAACTCATCTTGAATCGCCTTTGCCGCCTCTAGTAATTGTGACAACAACTCTAGTGGTAGTTTGTCGGCTAATGCTATCAGGACTTTAGCGCGATAAAACTCATCATCAATTGCTGTTGCCTCCTCTAGAACTTGTGGCAGAAATTCCGGTAATAGTTCATCGCTTAATGTAGACAGAACTTCGGCGCGATCATACTCATCTTTAATTGCTCTGGCAGCAGTGAGTTTTTCTGGCAACAATTCTGGCATTTTCTCTACCAATACGCTCAGGACTTTGACGCGATAAAATTCATCCTGAATAGCCCTCGCCGCATCTAGGACTTGTGGCAAAAACTCTGGTGGCAGTTTATTAGCTAATATCCCCAGGATTTCAGCGCGATACTCCTCATACCAAATAGCCCTTACTGCCTTTAGAGCTTGTGGTAAAACTGAGGGCAGTTTGTCAGTTAATGTACTTAAGGCAAGGGCGTAATACCTCTGATCCTCAATCCTCCTAGCTACCTCTAAGGCTTGTGGCAAAAACTCTGGTGGTAGTTTGTCTGCTAATCCAAACAGGGTAAGCGTGCGATACTCTTCATCCTCAATCACGCTAGCTGCCTCTAGGACTTGTGGCAACAAATCTGATGGTAGTTTGTTCGCTAATCCAAACAAGACTTCGGCGCGATATTTTTCAGACTGAATCGCCTTTGCTGCGGCAAGTGCTTGTGGCAACAGATCTAATGGTAGTTTGTCAGCTAATGCGCTTAAGGCATCGGCGTGATATTTTTCAGACTGAATCGTCCTGGCAGCAGCAAGGGCTTTTTGCAGCGCTAATTCTTGAAGATTTGGTGGCAAATAATTGACTAGTACTGTCAACGATTTGACTTTTTCCTGTGGTTCTGGTTTTTGCAGGGCATAAGCCAGTCCTTGTTCAGGAGTCCACTTCTTTTTTTTGACCAACGCCATCAACAGATTTATTGGTAAATTAGCTGCCAAACTATTCAGGGATGCAGTAATCAAAACATAACGATACTGCAAGCCTAGTGTTGATTCAGTCGAATTTGCTTGTGCTAGTTCCCAGGCACGAGAAATATCTGTGATGTAACCGCCAGTTTGTGCCAATTGTTCTCGTACTTCATACCAACCATTGTTTCCAGTTGCAGACTCTTCCCGCAATAAGGAGTGAATCTGTTCTATCTGTTCAGCCTTTTCCAAATGCCAAACTAAATGCTGATAAATGTAATCATCATTGGGCAAGGTATGCCATAAATTATTTTGGGTTTTCTGCCGATATTTCTCCAACAAAGCGGCGTGAGCATTGACAAGGGAAATACCTAATCCTGGTAAATCACCGCGACGCTTTGGTGTTGCTGGCGCAGTTAACAAATTACGTGCTAAATCGTGGAATAAATCATGCAAACGATAGGTCAGCGTTCCATCAGCTAGCTTTACACCAAGTAATAGTAACGCTTTACTGCGTAAATATTCCAATGCTTCTGATGCATCGCGATCATCTGCCAGATCCCAAAGCGTCGCCGTCATTTTAGGAGTAATAGTTACATCTTCTGGTAACACTCCAAGCCAAGTAAAATATTCTCTTTCCTCTTCTGGTAGTCGCTTAATACTCAAATTCAAGGATGCCGTTAAGCTGAGGCGTTTTAAACTAGCTTCATCAGTAGTGTCCCTAGCACCTGGTCTGTCAAATGTTTTTAACCTAGCAATTTCTCGTTGAATATCTTGTAACAGAACTTTCCAAGCTGTACCATCTGCAACTTGGGCTGCGGCAAGTTCCAACGCTAGGGGGAGATAACCAACGCCTTTAGCTAAATTTTTTGCTGACTTACTTTCTGCACCTGTAATTTCGCGTCTTAATTTCTTCGTCAGCAATGCCATCGCCTGAGTTGGTGTCATGATATCCAGGCTGTAGGTACTAGCTGCCAAGGCATCAGCAATTGCTGCTTCACGAGTTGTTACTACAACCTGACACCGCACCCCACCCACATTAAACGCTTGTGCATCTTGCGTATTCCAAGCATCATCCACCACTAGCAACACGGCTTTGTCATAAAGCAGCGTCCGTAAATGAGTAGAAGTAGCTTCTATACTGGTAGGTTTAAAGCTATAGTCTCCTAACGCTTGCACCCAGCCACTAATTAAAGACAGCACATCAGGCTGTTGACCTAATGTAGCCCACAAAATACCATCACAAAACCGAGTTTGGATTTCTGCATCTACTGCTAAAGCTGCGGCTAAGGTCGATTTACCCACAGAACCCAAGCCGTGAATCGCCGTAATTACCAAAGTGCGATTATCTTCTGTGAGGAGGCGAGTCTTTAAATCATCGCTGTATTCTGGGCGTTCAACAAAGTGTGTAGGTAAAGGTGGCGCTTGAAATATCGTCAGTTTAGTTTGGGGTACAACAGCAATACCCTCATCTTCAGTGAAATTCGCTTCTAGTTCTTTAGATTTATTTGGTTTATTGCTTTCCCATACCTCATCAAATTGTTTCAGGTTTTTTTCTTTATCTCTTGACCATAGCTTTAAAGTAAAATGCCAATCATCAGAACCTTGGGTTTGAATCCGGTTATCTTCCAGAATTTTCACAAAATTCTTCAGCAAATTCAGCGCTTCTCGAATTTCCCGTTTAGCTTTTTCTACTTCTCTTTTCCCCCTCCTCGCTTGCGGGGAGGGGTTAGGGGTGGGGTTCCGGACTGCACAAGTCAACGCCTCCAAACCTACCAGCGTTGTCTTAATAGTCAGCTTAGGATTAGCACTGTCTTCTTCTTTCCAGTCATGCTCAATCTTAAATTTACCTTCCGCAAATTCTCCAGTCGCGAAACAAAGCAACGCCTCTAACAGACGCTTGACTCGCTTTTTAGGTTCAGCACCGTAAGTAATTCGCGGCATTGCATCCAAAAAATTAACAAGAAGTTTAGGGCTACCCCAATTTAGGACTACCACCCCAAAGCTATTAAATCCAGATTCTAAGGTATTTTCACCGAGATTGGGGTATTTGCTTGTGGATGCAACCCCAAAGAGAAGCTGTAGCTATCAAATCTTTGGGGAAAAACCAATGAAAGGTAAGGGTCAAAATATTATCAACAAAATTATTGCTTTGTTGCTGACAATGCAAATCTTCTTAATTGGTTTACAAGCTAAAGTCCGCATTGACCAAGGTAACTCTAGCTTAGAAGCTTTAATTTGGATGACACAACAGTATATCTCTGTGTTGATTAAAGTTGGCAGTTTGCAGGAGAAGAAAGAAAAAGGCGATTCTGGAAAGGGGAAAGGTAAAACTTGATTTGGGGAAAAGGTTAAAGGGTAAGGGTAAAAGGTTTTTTTATTTCCCCTTCCCCTTTCCCCCTTCCCCCTTCACCGCTCAAAGTTAGTTTGTCACACTACTGGCGCCTACAGAAGAAGTTCCCATCGCACTACCAGCTAAATAAGCAGTAGTCCAAGCACTTTGGAAGTTAAACCCGCCAGTCACGCCATCAATATCTAAGATTTCGCCGGCAAAATATAAACCAGGAACCAATTTACTTTCCATTGTTTTAAAATTGACTTCTTTGAGATTCACCCCGCCACAGGTAACAAATTCTTCTTTAAAAGCGCCTTTCCCACTAATTGAGTATTCTCCCTGAGTCAATTCGGCTAGCAATTTATTCAGCATTTTGTTAGGTAATTCTGCCCAGCGGTCTTCTGTGGTGATGCCAACACGGGTGAGAATGTATTGCCAGAGACGATGGGGTAAGTCTACACCGCGATGGAGTGCGATCGGTCGTCTTCCCCATTCAGCCTTGACAGCTAAGATATTTTGCCGCACTTGTTCTAGCTGGAAGTCGGGTAGCCAATTAATCAATAATTTCGCCTGATAGCGGCTGTCATGTAAAACTCTCGCACCCCAAGCCGAAAGTTTCAGCACAGATGGGCCACTTAAACCCCAATGGGTGATTAATAATGCGCCTGTTTGTTCGAGTTGCGGTTTGCTATTGATCGACAAGCGCAATTTTACCGGGTTGACACTAATTCCAGCTAAGGCGCGTAATTTGGGATCGGCAATGTTGAAGGTAAATAAAGAAGGTACAGGCGGTTCGATGTGATGTCCTAAATCCTGAGCAATTTTATAACCTGCTATGCTGCTACCTGTAGCCAGCAAAAGACGATCGCACTGTAAAATCTCTTTCGACTTCAGAACTATCTCAAATCCTGCTGTCTGGGTGTTTCGTTTGACTGCTACCACAGGTGTGCCAATGATCAATTCTACCCCAGCTGCGTGCGCCTCATTCATCAGACACTCAACAATTGTTTCCGAATTATCAGTGATGGGAAACATCCGCCCATCAGCTTCAGTTTTGAGTTTGACTCCCTGAGTAGCAAACCAAGCTATGGTATCTTGAGCTTGAAAGCGAGTAAAAGCACCCAGCAGCGCTTTTCCACCTCTGGGGTAATTTTGCACTAACCTTTGAGCCTCAAAACAAGCATGAGTCACATTACAGCGTCCCCCGCCAGAAATCCGCACCTTCGCCAGTGGTTGACGACTAGCTTCAACTAAAGTAACTTGGGCATCAGGATTAACTTGGGCAGTTGCGATCGCACCAAAAAATCCCGCAGCCCCACCCCCAATAACAACAATTTTCAATGGCAACAAGTTTAAAAATATCTCAATAGCATCTACTACTCTGCCACATTAATGATAATGGGCGGCAAGATCCCCGACTGCTTTCAGAAATCGGGGATCTAACCCAAAGCAAATCTTCATCACTTAGACGATGAACCACTCAGTATCTATCATCATTAATGTGGTAGACTTATACCTTGATAGGTTAGCTGTTAACTTTAATCTACGGGTTCAAACTGATCTTTTCCCGCCCCACAAACCGGACATACCCAATCGTCTGGGATATCTTCAAAAGCTGTTCCTGGTGCTATCCCACCTTCTGGATCTCCTTCTTCTGGATCGTATTCATGGTTACACACAGTACATACATATTTTTGCATTTTCTTTTCCTCCAGAAAATTACTGATTTTGCTTCACTATAATATATACCCCTGCCCACACTGTGCCATCAGCTCGACAATATTTTTAATTGTCATTGGGCATTGGGCATTGGGCATCGGGCATTGGGCATTTCTTATTAATCTCCCTTGTCCTCCTTGTCCCCCTTGTCCCCCCTACTCCCCTACCCCCTCTCCCCTCTTAAAAACGCCACCAGGTCTTCTGCACGTAACTGAGAATGGCAACGGCGATCGCTGCGAGTAAGGGTAGCAAAATAATGCCACCAGGAAGAAAAGTGAGAATACCAAAACCTCTCAGTAACAATACGGCTATACCTATGCCAAGTAGGATACCGAAAAGTTGGGTTAATCTACGATTTAAAGAAGACTGACTCACTTATTTTGCCTCTGACCTCAATAATTTACTAATCTAACTTGCATATTTGATAATGTTTGTGCCATTCTATCTTGTAGAAATTCAGTTTTTTAGCTGAATTTCTGACTACTGAAAACGTAGCCTAATTTTTTCTTTAAATTTCTTTCATAATAAGCAGATATTTTTCCGTATATTCATCAAATATTTACCGAAAATCACTATTTCCGGAAATTTTATCTGGAGAAGTGGAACTAGAATTTAATGGGTTAGACTCAAGCCATTGAGGCGGTGGCTCTCTATGAGCGACTGCACCAAGCCGAAGGGGTGAAATGGTTGGCAGTTTAAACCATCTTAGGTGGATGATTTGAGGAGTAACAAAAATCAATATGTCTGCGTCTCATATCTCAGACTCACTTATTAAAGGTTCGGATATGCCTTGGAGTCAAAACGAGCAAAAATTGCTCATGGAAGGGGAAATTTTGGTAAAGACAGAATCGCACACAGCTTGGGGTGGTGCTGTCACCGCTTGGATGTATGTGCCACTAGTGCGATCGCAAGTATGGCAGCAATTGACTGACTATCCCCGTTGGGTACAATATTTTCCTGACATTACTCGCAGTGAGGTGTTGTCAAAAGGAGAAGCTAAACGTCTGTATCAAGCAGCACAAAAAGCTTTTTTCTTTTTCACAGCCCAGGTAGAAATTTACTTGAATGTTGTGGAAGTGCTGGGACAACAAATTCAATTTCGCATGGAAAAAGGGACTTTTGAGGATTTTAAAGCTAATTTAGAACTGCAAGATTGCGCTAATGGCACAATACTGGCTTATAATGTCCGGGCTACCCCAAATCTGCTGATCCCCTCGATTATTATTCAACAAGCAATGAACTTTGAGTTGCCAGCGAATATGCGTAAAATGCGACAAGTGCTTTGTAAGGGTCAATAACGGCAATGTCACAGGCAAAAGCGATTTTAGAATTCTGGTTTGGTCATACCGACGAACCAAGTTACGGGAAACCTAGGGATTTTTGGTTTAAAAAAACACCGGATGGCGATCGGGAATTGACAAATCGGTTTCTGGAAGATTACCACAAGGCCGCCGGGGGATTATTAGATGATTGGGTGGATTCTCCAGAAAGCTGTCTAGCATTGATTCTGCTGCTAGATCAATTTCCCCGTAATATGTTTCGCGGTACTCCCCAAGCTTTTGCGACTGACTGGGAAGCACTTTCAGCAGCGCAGCAAGCTGTAGCTAAAGGTTATGACCGGGAATTTTTGCCTGTACAACGCTGGTTTATTTACTTACCGTTTGAACATAGCGAAAACCTGGAGGATCAGCGGCGATGTGTGAAGCTATTTCAGCAAATCAGTCACGATCGTGAAAGTGCGATCGCCATTAAGTCTGCTTTTAAACATATGGAAATAATTGAGCGTTTTGGGCGGTTTCCCCATCGCAATAGCATTTTAGGACGCCCTTCAACTCCCGAAGAAATAGAGTTCTTAAAGCAGCCCGGTTCGTCATTTTAAATCTTGCAGTAAACAAAACAAGCCCGCCTGTGCGGGCTTGATTCAACTAGATGATAAAAATATAAAATAAACTGTATGAAAGCGTTTTTTTTAAGATAAATTGCCAGATTTTGCTACGTTAAAGCTATTTTGGCTAACATTTGACTCGTCTTGAAACCAAACTTGGTCTAGGTCACTTTCATCGAAATTATAGCCATGAGTAGCAGCAAATCTGACAATCTTTCCTTTATCCCAGTGGTAAGTTCCGAAAAATCCTCGATTACAGCATTTATTTTGATATTGGTCATAAATTGCTGGTTCTGATACCAGCAAGTCATAAAAAGCATTCACCTGTTGTAGTGACATAAAGCTATAGCTCCTCTGGTTGTGATTTTTACATATACTAAAACATACATTGGCACACAAGTTAATTCCGGTTGGTATAAACAAGCATTCGAGAATTTTCAGTAGTTTCTGTGAAGATGTCGGCTGATTTTACCTCTTGTAAGTGGAAGATTACAGAGGGTTGGATGTTACTAACCCCTCAATATCAAGCACCTTAATTTGATGTTAGATGCTTCTATGCCTGAGTATATTTGCTATTTAATTGTGATTAATGAATCTTTTAGCTACTGGTTTGTGTAATAAATATTTATAATTTTGCTAGAGTATGTAAAGTTGAGTTACAAAACTCGAAATTATTAAAAATAATTCGCAATTAGCCCATGATTTAGCGTTGTTTGCGGAATCAAGAAATTTGTTACATGCTGGAGTTTAGACTAAAAGCGATATGAGAGAACGCAAACCAAATGGAATTAGAGGTTAAAAATATTATCTTGTCAGTCTCAAAGCATCGGCGACCTTGAACAATTTTTGTGTAGTATGCTTGCCGAGAAAATAATACAATAATGATAATCATGAAAATGGTGGGAGAGAAACGAGCGTCGCTCGTTTCTCTCCCACCCCCCTTATTCGATTATCATTATCAGATAATGAGCAACAAAAAGGGGTGTCTGATTGAATACAGTCCCCCTTTTGGTAGAAGGTGAGAAAAGAACTACCATTACTCACCTGCCAACATGAAAAATGCCAGACTTGAAGAGTTTCGTCAAGTAGCTTACAAATATTTAGGTAGAGCCAAAGATGCGACCTTTGAATTAACAGATGCGATATTGCTAACCCGCAATGTTTATTCCTTAGCAGATTTATCCTTATCACCAGTATTTAGACGCAAGTGGCCAAGCATCTATGAAGCCTTACAAGATAGCAGACCACAGAGACAGAAATTGATGCAGCTATATATCAAACATATCCCAGCAGAGGAACGACCATTGTTAGCAGGAGATCATACAAACTGGTCACGCCCAGATGCAGTAACGTTACAAGAGAGGACTTATGAGCATAGTGGCGCATCCATAGCAGGAAATAAACCGATTACCATTGGTCAAGGATATAGCACAATTGCCTGGATACCTGAAAAATCAGGTAGTTGGGCACTACCTTTGAGACATGAACGGATCACAAGTGGGGAAAGTCCAATCTCAAAAGCGATTTGGCAACTAAAACAGGTGTGTAAATATTTACCTGTTAGACCGATTTCAGTTTGGGATAGTGAATATGGGTGTGCGCCTTTTGTCTTAAAAACTGCCAGTATTCCCGCAGATATTTTGGTACGATTGCGCTCAAATCTTTGTTTATGGGGTCAGCCTGAAGCTTATTCGGGTAAGGGACGTCCCAAGAAACACGGGTCTAAATTCAAACTTAATGAACCCACAACATGGAGTGATGCAGAATCTGTTTTAGAATTGGATGATCCGAAACTACAACGGGTAAGGATTAGCCTTTGGAAGAATTTACATTTCCGTAAGGCGGCGGCGCGTCCGATGTTACTCATCAGGGTTGAACGTCTCGACACACAAGGCAATGAACGAGTGTCCAAACCTTTGTGGTTAGCTTGGGTTGGAGAAGAAATGCCACCACTAGAGGAAGTTTGGTGTCTTTACTTGCGTCGCTTTACCATTGACCATTGGTATCGCTTTTTAAAGCAACGTCTACATTGGACAGTGCCACAGTTGAGCACTCCCAAGCAAAGTGAAAGATGGAGTGACCTCATGCCTGTGATGACTTGGGAATTGTGGTTAGCCCGTGATATCGTGACTGACAATCCTCTACCTTGGCAGAAGTCTCAGGGGAATTTGACCCCTGGAAGAGTTGCTCAAGCTATGGGTGGAGTTTTCGCCACCATTGGTACTCCAGCCCTTCCACCCAAACCTCGCGGAAAGTCCCCTGGTTGGGAACCCGGAAAAAAGCGTCACCGTAAAAACCGATGCCCGATTGTTAAAAAAACCGTAACACGACCACGTAAAGAGCCATCAGTTGCGGTTTAATACTAAAGATTATTCATAATTTCGCTAAGTCTGTGATTAACTCAGCCCTGCTGGGTCGTTTTGCATAGCTTAGTCTAAACTCCAGTTACATGGAATCTATTCGTATTACACTATATATTAACGGGCGCGTTCTGACCTTTTTTAGAAATGCATCGCCAGACTGTGTGGGGTAGAGGAAGCAAAAATTTAGCCGTTACTTTGACTTTTGGGCTGGCGTAGTAACCAAACTAATACTGCCCCGGAAGTAATACCGCCCAACCCAGCAAAGAGAGCATTTACCACCACCCACCAACCAGCTTTGTTCACTAGCCGTCGCAGCAAGAACCATTGCCCGATGCCAACTACCAATCCATGTAAATTAACAAACGCTGCAAATGAATTTGCCCCAGTGAATAGGTAAGTCAAGGGAAATGCTAGGGTAGTCACCATCACCCACCAGAAAGATAGAGAAATTTGTCGCCGCAGCACCAACCATTGCAAAATACCCACTAGCAATGCCCAAAAGCTAAAAGCTAGTAAGTATCCCACAATAGAGTAGACACCTAGCGCTAGGACAAATCCGCCAACATAGCCCCCAATATTCGCTAACACCCACAGGAAATAAAAGCGCCATCCCACTTGCTTGAGTTGGGTTGGTGCTGTTGCGGGGGTTGCAGGTGGCACTGGTGCGGGAATTTCTTGACGATATTGGGGGGGAACTGGGGGTGGTGGGGAGTATAGCGGTGGTTGGGGATTGGTGGGCTGTGGTGTGGGACTGTAAGATGGAGTAGTTACCTGCTGGGTTGGTGCAATGTAAGGATTCGCCAACTGTTGCACCGCAGCTAAAACCTCTGCTGCTGACTGATATCGCTGACGAAAGTCATAGCGAATCATCCGATCTAAGACATCTGCTAACTGTGGACTGACTGCTACTAGGTGACGCCAAAGAATTTCTGCTGTCTCCCCATCTTCTTGTAATTGGTGGGGCATTAATCCTGTCAAAGCTTGAATGCCAATCATCCCCACAGCATAAATATCACTGCTGAATCTGGGGCTACCCCGACCCTGTTCGCTGGGCATATAGCCAGGAGTGCCAATACTCACAGTCATTCGAGTTTGTCCTTGAGCATTGACTACCTGAGTGCCGATTTGTTTCACCGCCCCAAAGTCAATCAGGACAATTTTACCGTCACCTTGGCGACGAATTAAGTTAGGCGGTTTGATATCCCGGTGGATGACGTTATTTTGATGGACAAAGGATAAAGGTTGGAGGATATTTTGTAAAAGAGCGATCGCATACGCTTCACTTAACTGCTTTCCCGGTGTGAGTTCATCACTTAAAGGATGTCCCGCAATAAACTGCTGAACTAGATAAAATTCGTTATTTTCTTCAAAATGCGCCAGTAATTGGGGTATTTGGTCGTGAGTACCTAACTTGTGCAACAGTTGCGCTTCTGAGTCGAATAAGCGTCTGGCTACCTGCAAAGTCATGGGATCAGTTGCTAGTGGCTTGAGTAGTTTGACGACGCACTGATTATTGTACAGTTTGATATCTTCGGCGATGAAGGTTTGACCGAAGCCACCAGCCCCTAATTCCTGGATAATTCTGTAACGTCCGTCAAGTAACTGACCCAGCATAAACGCCCACGCCGAATAATTTCTGTATTTTAACCTTCTACGGACGCAGATGAATGTCGGGTAGTAAACAGTGCAGCCAGCAAAATTCTCACAACAATTTCTAATTCTGCCGTGACTAGTAGTGCGGGACGGAAAGCCCGCGTGAGCGAGACGTTTGTCCTTCCCTGCGGGAGGCTGTGCCAACGGACACGCTACGCGAACACACTACCAAAAATTCCTCAAAACAAAATTGACAGACTACCAGAGAATCAGGGTTTGAGTTGATCCGAAACTCAGGTTAGATTACCCCAATTTAACTGTGTGAGAGTTAAATTGGTTGCATTGCAGTTAGTAAAAAACACTTGCTCAATGACAGATAATTTCGACCAAGAGCTAGAAGTAGAGATTCTTTGTGCTGCGCTGACAATTGAACGCCAGGAAACAGGAGATATCTTAAAATTACTAGCTTTCAAGTTACAACGCGCTTTGCCTCAAAATACACAAGTACAACGTCAATGGTTTGGTTTCGGTGCGGTGACAACAGTTACCCTCTGCTTTGATGATTATCACTACCAAATCAACCGCGATCGCTATGGAAGTATAACAGCTAAAGTTATGAAATTAGTAGGCGGTGTCAAAATTAAAACTACTGAAGTATCAGTTACAGAATGGAGTCAAGCAGTAGCGGCCGCATTAGTTCAAGTATCATCTCGCAATACTGAGATGCGCGCCGCTTTGAGTAAGTTTATTTTGGGCTAAAAGCTCTACCTAATTAAATCGGACTGCTATGTATGGGATTATTCGCAAAACTCGCTAAAAAAATGGGGACTGCTACTAAGTCGGGAGTAGGTTTTATCTCTCGACAGAGTTCTCACGTTACCACAACTGCGTTTACGATTCCTAGTCATCGGCTCAAGCAACACAAAAATATTCATCAAAAATCTGGCAAATCTTTCTTCACCAGCGATTTAAGTACCAACGAATATTTACTTACCCGCGAGGCTGGTTGTGAACCTATCGGGTTAGTGATGGGAACTAGCTTTTATAAAGTCGGATTTTATGGTTATTTCTGGGGCTATCGTAACCGAACAGGAGAGGTAGAAGCTTTAACTCAAGCCCAGATAGCTGTACGAGAACTGGCTGTGAGTCGGATGCAAGCAGAAGCAGCAATGTTAGGCGCACATGGCATTATTGGAGTACGTCTCCATCAGCGTCGTCAAGTATGGGGTATAGGGATGGTGGAATTTACGGCTATTGGGACAGCAATTCGCATACCTAACCGTCCACCAACAAATAAACCATTTACCAGTGATTTGAGTGGACAGGAATTTTGGCAACTGCGTCAAGCTGGTTATTGGCCAAAGGGTTTAGTATTTGGTGCTTGTTCTTATTATGTGCATAGCGATCGCACTACCCGCGCCTTAATGAATAACTCTGCCTGGAATCGTTTATTTGGTCAAGGCAGGCGTAACCAAGAATTAACCCAGTTTACTCAAGGCTTTCAAGATGCACGGGAATTAGCCCTGATGCGACTTTCCGCAGAAATCAGTCAATTGTCGGCTCAGGGTGCAGTCGGAATGCATATTGAAAAGAGTGAAGAAATTATTACCTATCAGCCTCAGTCACCTTTGGGCTGTTTTTTAGGTTTTTTTACTCTCGGACTGTTTATTGCTTGTTTTGGCGCAATGATTGCCGGTCATGGGACTGCGGCGGCTTTGTGTTTTGTGTTGTTATTCCTTAGCTTCGCTATCAATATTATTGTCTCGGTGTTCAACAACATTTTCGCCAATAACGGCCCCTTCCGTGACATCCTCACTAATTTTGTTGCCATTGGGACTGCCATTGTTGAAGATGAATTGCCACCAGAAAACCCAGTTAGTAAAACTCTAATTTTCTACCCACTTTCTCAACGATAAATTTAATTATGACAAACCAAGTTCCTCAACCCCATCATAATCCAGCGATCGCCGCTGATCTACCAGAACACGCCCGTGAACGGTTAAAAATGATGCAAAAGGGCGGTAAGCAAAGTAATTTGTTTACCAGTGACCTCTCAGTAAATGAGTTTCTGTTGGTGAAAGAAGCTGGTTTTGAACCGTTGGGGTTAGTAGTTGGCTGTTCGATGTATCACATTGGCTTTCAATGGGCTAACATTAACCAGAATATGGAAATGACTGTTCTTTCCCAAGCGATGTATCATGCTCGGGAATTAGCAATGAGTCGGATGCAAGAAGAAGCCGAAGCCTTAGACGCAGATGGTATTATTGGGGTGCGTCTGAGTGCTAAACACATGACTTGGGAACCGAATATGGCGGAGTTTGTGGCGATTGGTACAGCAGTCAAAGCAACTAATACCTCAATGTCTTATCGTACCTTTGCCAACAAACCTTTTACCAGCGACCTATCCGGTCAAGATTTTTGGACACTTCTGAAAGCTGGCTATCGTCCTCTGGGCTTAGTCATGGGTAACTGCGTCTATCATGTTGCTTTTCAAGGCTTGGGACAATGGTTTAGAAATATTGGCAAAAATGTAGAGATGACCAATTTTACCCAAGCATTATATGATGCACGAGAATTAGCGATGGAGAGAATGCAAGTTGAAGCATCTCAACTACAAGCCCAAGGTATTATCGGTGCGAATATTCATGAGCATCAATATTCTTGGAGTTCCCATGTCATTGAGTTTTTTGCTGTCGGTACAGCAGTTACACCTACCCGCAGTGACCATCATATTCCCACACCTCAATTAACTCTCTCGTTAAATGACCCACCCGCACAGCTAAATACTGTGTTAGCACCACCTAGTACTAACCATTAGATCCCACTTTCCACCACATTTGCGCGCCAAAACGCAAAGACGCTCTTTACTTTGCGTCTTTGCGTGAGACTAACCAAATTAACTACTAAACACCTCAACCGGCAAACGGCTGAAAGATAGGCGTTCATTTTGCACATCGACAAAAATTGAGTCGCCATCGTGAAATTCACCGCGCAAGATAGCTTTGGCAATTTGAGTTTCTAGTTCTCGTTGAATTGCTCGTTTCAGTGGACGCGCTCCAAACACAGGATCGTATCCCACTTCGGCTAAAAAGTCAAGAGCAGCATCCGAGAGTCGCAGAGACATCTTGCGATCGCTCAATCTTTGACGCAATCTATCTGCTTGTAACAGTACAATCTGCCGCAATTCCCGCTTCTGCAAGCTGTGGAAGATAATAAATTCGTCAATGCGGTTGAGGAACTCGGGACGGAAGTTATTGCGCATGGCTTCCATGACGCGATGGCGCATTTCGTCGTAGCGGCTATCATCCCCAGCAACATCAAGAATGTACTGGGAACCAATATTACTGGTCATGATAATAATCGCATTCTTGAAGTCTACCGTATGCCCTTGGGCATCGGTGACGCGACCATCATCGAGAATTTGCAGCAAGACATTAAACACATCGGGATGTGCTTTCTCAATTTCGTCAAAGAGAATTACTGCATAAGGACGACGGCGAATTGCTTCTGTGAGTTGTCCGCCTTCTTCGTAACCAACATATCCCGGAGGCGCACCAATTAATCGGGAAACTGCGTGTTTCTCCATGTACTCCGACATATCAATGCGCACCAAAGCTTCTTCAGTGTCGAACATATATGCGGCTAGGGTTTTGGCTAACTCGGTTTTACCCACCCCTGTGGGACCGAGGAAAATAAAGCTAGCAATTGGACGGTTAGGATCTGCTAAACCAGCGCGCGATCGCTGAATTGCATCGGCGACGGCGGTAACTGCTTCATCTTGTCCAATTACCCGGTGGTGGAGTTCATCTTCTAATTGCAGCAGTTTTTCTTTTTCTGATTCCACCAATTTACTGATGGGAATTCCTGTCCACTTAGAAATAATTTCCGCAATATCGGCTTCGGTGACTTCTTCCCGCAGCAGTGATTTTCCTGTACCTTGGGCTTGTGTCAGTTCAGTTTCCGCCGCTTCCAACCTGCGATGTAAATCGGTTAACTTGCCATATTTTAATTCCGCCGCCCGGTTGAGGTCGTAATTTCTTTCTGCTTGCTGAATTTCCAGATTCACGCGGTCAATTTCTTCCTTGACAGCCTGAATTTTATTGATGATATCTTTTTCCGATTGCCATTGCGCGTTCAGAGTTCTTTGTTGTTCTTTGAGATCTGCAAGTTCTTTCTCTAATCTCTCCAGACGTTCACGGGAAGCAATATCGCTTTCTTTTTGCAAAGATAGCTTCTCCATTTCCAGTTGCAGAATCTTGCGATCGATTTCGTCCAGTTCTTCTGGTTTAGAGGTAATTTCCATTTTCAACCTAGCAGCGGCTTCGTCTACTAAGTCGATGGCTTTATCTGGGAGGAAGCGATCGCTAATATAACGACTAGATAATGTCGCCGCAGCCACTAAGGAACTATCGGAAATTTTTACCCCATGATGGACTTCATACCGTTCTTTCAACCCCCGTAAGATAGAGATTGTATCTTCCACGCTGGGCTGATCCACATAAACTTGCTGGAAGCGTCTTTCTAAAGCCGCATCTTTCTCGATATATTTACGATATTCATCCAAAGTCGTCGCCCCAATACAGCGCAACTCACCTCTGGCTAACATGGGTTTGAGCAAATTCCCCGCATCCATTGCGCCTTGAGTTGCACCAGCGCCAACAACAGTATGAATTTCATCAATAAATAAAACAATATTGCCGCCGGATTCAGTAACTTCTTTTAATACTGCTTTGAGACGTTCTTCAAATTCACCCCGGAATTTCGCCCCAGCAATCAAAGCACCCATATCTAAGGCTATCAGCTTGCGGTCTTTGAGGGATTGGGGGACATCACCAGCGAGAATCCGTTGTGCGAGTCCTTCGGCGATCGCAGTTTTACCCACACCCGGTTCACCAATTAGTACGGGGTTATTCTTGGTACGACGGGAGAGGATTTGGATAGTGCGGCGAATTTCATCATCCCGCCCAATCACCGGATCGAGTTGACCTTTACGCGCTGCTTCCGTCAGGTCACGCCCATATTTTTCCAGGGATTGGTATTTACCTTCTGGATTTTGGTCGGTCACTGTCTGGCTCCCCCGAATTTGTTTAATAATATTTTTCAGCTTGCTTTCGTCTAAACCAAATTCTTGGAATAGACCTTTACCAAAGCGGTCATCTTTGGCATAAGCCAGCAATAAATGCTCAATAGAAATATATTCGTCCTTAAATTCCTTGCGATAACCTTCCGCCCGGTCTAAAAGAGTATCCAAGCTGCGCCCCAAGTAGACAGAAGTGCTGCTACCGGATACCTTGGGCTGACGTTGAATAAATTGTTCGGCGCGATCGCGGACTTTTTGGAGATTAACACCCGCTTTTGTCAATACAGCACTAGCCAGACCTTCCTGTTCCAGCAGCGCCTTCATCAGGTGTTCGCTTTCAATCTGTTGTTGCTGATATTGTTTGACAATATCCGGGGTATGGGCGATCGCTTCCCAGGCTTTTTCTGTAAATTGGTTGGGATTAGTAGGTTGCATAGGCTTGTGGAGACACCACAAAAGACACAGAGAGGATAAGGATAACTCACACTCGCCAGACGGTTGATCCGCCCTAGGAAAGTGTACATGGCCAAGAGAATCAAATTAGTTCTTATAAAATCATTGTAAGAAGATGGTGACAAATAGCTGGATCGGTCTTCACGGCTTTTTTAAGTAGTAGTATTACGTCTCTTGAGGACTAGGCGTTGGCGAACAGCTATTGATTCGGTTCAACCGCTTTTTTGAAGTTACAGCTTATACCAAACCCAAATCCTAGGGGCGGGGTCTCCCCAGACTGACGAGTGCTAGGATAAACAAATTTATGATCGGGATGTTTTTTAATTGTCAATCTCTAAAGTATTCGCCATCACTACACCAGCCAAACTGACTTGATAAATTGCTAATTAGACAACAATATCTCTGCAAATTTATAGATTAGCAAATGTCAATTTCCGAACCGATTCAACAATTTATCAAATGGATACAAGGTTTTGACTATCACATTTTACAAAATGTAGATGACGTAGAAACTAAATTTATTTTACCGCTGTTTCAATATCTCGGATATCCAGAAAGATGTTGTCAAAGTAAATTTACTGGTAATGGATATCAAGCAGCGAAGGGTAACAGTGAATTAGAAATTGACCAAGTTCATTTTACAACAGATAATTTTGCCCAACACCATGCAGAACCCTCACTGGTAATTATTGCCCTGCAAAACCCTCTTGAAACTAACTTGTCTCCCAGCTTTGTGCAATCTCGACTAGCCAATATTACTTTAAAACCACTATTTTTTATCGTCACCAACGGCTATCAAATTAAAGTTTTCCAATACTGGCGCTACCGCCGAGAATATTGTTTGTTTGATCTCACAGTCGATGCCTTAAGGAACCAAGAATTAGCAGTTAATTTTTATCAAAACCTAAATTTTTACCATTTAAATTCTATCAATAAGCATACAGATAACTTATTTGCATTTAAACATCATAATTTGTTAGAGAAACATCTCAGACATTATACCTACTTGCAAGATTTATTCACAAAATGTGATTTTCAGCCAGAAATTACAAAAGAAGACAACCTCTTGATTGTAGTTAAGCAGAAAGTAGCAATCAAATGTCACCTACCCCAAGCATTTAGTCAAGGTGATTGTGAAATAGAATTTAGTAACATCATTTTTCGAGGCATCAAAATTAGCCTCAATCATCAACATATTTTAGGTAGCCTGATGATTGGACTGAAAACTCAGCCCCATTGGCAATGTCGTCCTTTTCTCAGACAGTTAGATAAAAATGCCTTTGAAGTAACTTTAGGGCAAACTACATTAATTTTATCAGAAGTGGAAACAATAGACTTATGTTTATGTATTGATGAAATTTGCCAGCAATACAAGAAGGCAATTATAAATTTTGAAAATACCTTAGAAACTTGGGAATTTGCATTTGTCGAATTTGACGGTATTCGGGGTTTTGAAATTTGTGCTGTCAAGCCAAAAATCTGGGAGCTAATGTATAAATTTGCCCAGGAATTCGACTATAGCAAAGGAAAATCAGCATGGCACTTATTTCATCAAGAAAATTTCTCAATTCGCCTTAGCAGAGGCATTCGCGATCATGCATTTATTGCTGCCAAAGCTAGCGGTCATGCCTCTGTATTGCCCCATAGTAAAATTAGCATTATCTATGAAATAAAAGCAATACATTTACAATCTCTGGAGAGAAAACAACTAACTACTTGGCAACAAGATATAGGTTCACGGGGAACTTGGACAGCTAAATATACTAAAAAATGGTTATTAGAGAAATACATTCCGCAAGTGATTAATTATTACTCACAGCAGACTCAATTCTCTGGAGGCGAAATCCTCGCAGCCATAAAAACTGAACAACCGCAGCATCCATCCCTTGCAGAAATTGATGATATCAAAGATTTATTACCCTATCTGTGTGATATCCAATCTTGGCTCAATTTATTATATAGACCAAATATTGCTACTTTCCAATTACGCTCATATTATAAAACATTTACAGATTTAGTGCGTAATACTGACTCTGGCATAAGTGGAATGGATTATATTATGGGAAATTTGCAGAGAATAGATTGGCAGAATGGACAAGATAAAAGTGATAACGGCAAATCAATATCTGAGAAAAACTGGACATTGAAAAATGCGATAATTTGCTTAGATGAACAAGTGACAAGGATAAATAATCATGAATACGAAACCAGTTTAAATGCCGATTTAATAACTCGGATATTTATCTGGATGATCGAAAACGGCAAAATTAACTGCTCACAACAGCAGATGAACGCCGCCAAGCAAGCATTGTTACCCCTTTGGGAACAGTGTCGTTTTGAAATGCGCCATGTATATCCAAATCGTTGAAGATTTTGATTAAGTAGGGGCACCGCACTGCTCAGTGGTGTCAACTTAACGCGAAATCGCCTTACCGCAAGGAACTGAAGTTCCTTGCTAATAGCGAAAGTCATCTGAAGATGACTAAATACCCGCGAAATTTTGAGTCTACTTCAGTAGGGGCGGGTTCACAGATATGCTCCAATAATTCACGACTATCTCACTTAACCCGCCCCTACTTGGGCTATTAGCCTGAGAATTCATTCTCAGGCGGGCGAGGAAGCTTAGAGTAAAGCTATTTGTAGCTTAAGTTGACACGTATGAGCACTGCTGTGCCCTGAAAGTGTGGTTCAAATACGTGAAAACTGCTGTAAATAAATTTCTCCTTTAAGACAGCCTTTTAGCTTCTATAGTCTGCGGTAATCGTAAGGGTTCTGGTAAATTTGGAATTGCTAATTCCCAACCATTTGCTAAGGTAAAAATCTTTCCCTCAGATACCACTGTTTGACTTACCACTTCTTCTTCCAGGTCTTTTTTGGCAACATAAACTACTAACTGTCCAGCAGCATTTTGACGCAGCATAACTTTCATTTGATTTCCTCAACAGCTTCTAATTCTTTTTTGCGACAACCGACGATCAAGCCTTTTTCGATAAAATGCACAGCATAAATATAGGAATTTTGCAAAAACGTGCCAATACTGATGATGTAGCCGATGTCTCCCTTTTTTGCTAGTGTTGCACCAATTTCTTGACCGGGGTATGTGCCATCGTTGCGGATCAACTTGCGAGTTCTGACTTTTGAACCGATTTCAAAGGCTGGTGGTAAGTCGAGTTCTAATTCATCTAATTGCATAAAATTACCTCTGGGACGAGACTAAACTCAATAGTTCTTGTATATCGAGGCTGCGTTTGTTTTCTACTGACTGTTGTCGTACTGCGTCTAAAATGGATTGGGTTTCATCGGGGTTTAAATTGATACCCTGTTGTTGTAACAATTTAGCTACCAAGTGCCGCCCTGAATGTTTACCGACAACCAAACGCCTTTCCCAGCCTACTTCTTCCGGTGCAAATGGTTCGTAAGTGACGGGGTTTTGCAACACACCATGAGCGTGTATACCAGATTCATGGGCAAAGGTATTTTCCCCAACGATCGCTTTCCAAGGGGGTACTTGACAACCTGATGCAGTTGCTACCATTCGAGACAGTTCTAACAACCGAGTTGTATCAATTCCTAAATCGATCCCTTGGATGCGTTTGAGTGCCATCACAACTTCTTCTAAAGCCGCATTACCAGCCCTTTCTCCCAAGCCGTTAACGGTTGTATTCACCGATAAGGCTCCAGCTTTCAGCCCAGCTAAGGCGTTGGCTGTTGCTAATCCAAAGTCATTATGGGTGTGCATTTCTAGGGGAATGGATAAATACATTACCAATTGCTTGACTTTGGTGTATGTAGTAAAGGGGTCGAGAATTCCCACGGTATCGCAAAAGCGAAATCTAGACGCGCCCCACTCTTGGGCATAAATGGCGACATCTAAGAGGAAACTTTCATTGGCTCTAGAGGAATCTTCGCCGCCTACTGCTACCCAAAGACCGCGATCGCGTGCAAAGCTAATTGCATCTTTGAGTTTTTGCAACATCAAGCGCCATTGTCCGTGAAACTTGGCCGCAATTTGAATTTCCGAAACGGGAACAGATATATGTACGCGCTGCAAACCACAGTTGATAGAAGCCTGAATATCTGAGATGTTAGCCCGATTCCAGCCTAAAAGTTGCGCCTTTAAACCTAAGTTAGAAATTGCAGCGATCGCTTGTGTTTCCACTTCACCCATTGCTGGGATACCAACTTCTAATTCACTTACACCAATAGCGTCCAATAATTTTGCGATCGCTACTTTCTCCTCAATATTAAAGGCAACACCCGCCGCTTGTTCTCCATCCCTTAGTGTAGTGTCGTTAATAGCGATCGCATTCATATAAAAAACGCCTCTTATAGCAGTTTGAATTTTCGCTTTTGAGTTCCTGAGTGCAATAACAGGTGTGCTGAATTTCTCACCAATTTTTTTAAAATTAAGCTTTCTCTGTGTCCAGAGTTCGTAGGGGCGGGTTCACAGATATTATTCAATCATTCACAACTATTTCGCTTAACCCGCCCCTACTGCTTGTGAGAACTGCGGGGTGTGCTTTTGAAAATTGGTATTCTAAATTAATTGCAATTTATTTTTTCGCTCGTAGCAATAAATAGCCAAAATAGGTATTGACAACTGCGGGAATAACTATCAAAGTGATACCCGCAATTAATATTGATAGCATGGCGGTCTCCTCCAGTGTAGATGGGTAATCAAAAAGTATTTGAGATGGAAAATCAAAACTGTTAAGGAACATGAGCAAAACAACCTTTGGGAATATTTTAATTAATTTTTAATTATTATTTGCTCCAACAAATGCTGATTGAGCAATTATTAATTACCATTGCAAAGTTGCAATAGTACAGGACTTACGGATGGGTGACGGAAAAAGTAACCGCTCCAGGACGCAGAGGACACAGAGAAATACGAGTTTGAGAGGTTTTTTGCGTAATACCAATTTAATGTGAAGTTGCACATATCATGATCCCCCTAAATCCCCCTTTTTAAGGGGGACTTTAATTCTTTCCCCCCCTTTTTTAAGGGGGGCTAGGGGGGATCGAATTCTATGCAGCTTCATAAAGAATTGGTATAAGTCCTATAGTAATTGGAGTTTATCGAGGGTTTATAAAGCCAGTGCGCATATGGGAGATGAGGAGGACAAATTACTAATGCCCAATGCCCAATGCCCAATGCCCCATGCCTATGTTACTTATATCAGGTAGCTCTAACTACATTAGTGCATGTATTAGCTTGTACTCAATTAGTATTAATCCCTATTGCATCAGAATTTACAAGCTGAAAAAAGTTTTTTTCCCGTTAGGGTACTAGTATTTTGAGATTAGGGGTACTGGTATTTATCAAGCTAGAAATTGAGTAGTTGTTGACCAAAGCCTAAACTTTGTACTAAGCGGGATTTGCAGGTATTCTTGTCATAAATTTTTGCATATTTTAATGTGTACTCATCTGTACTCATGTGTACTCGTAAGTGAAATTTATTGAAAATAATTTTTCTGTATATCCAGCTACAGTACTAGTCTTTTATTGCTAAGCTTCAGAAAAAATTAGCCTTTGCTTTTATCTAATACAGTTGTCTGACTAATTAGTTAGCCAGAATGATGCTGCCAAAGCCTATAAAATCGTTATGCTGAGGGATCAGACCTATGATTTGCTAACAGTATCCTGAATTTGAGGGAGTTAGTCCGTCTGTATATGTAGACACGATTTTAGATGAAGTTATTTTACAATTAGTTTTTACCATCGAAAAAGTGTTACTTTAGATACGGAATTGAATTTCGCTTAACGGCTGGGGTAGTGTTTAGTTAACTGCTCCAGCTATTTATCCCAAAACTGCCTAAGTAAATAGGAATTTGGAGAGCGATCGCAGACGATCTGAGTACAGATTGATCAATACCAAAAAACAACTCAAATTACACTCAAACTATTGCTAGTATTAGGTTCAAGACGAGTACAAAAATACTTGAACCCCTTCATCATAAATACTCGTACCCTGGGCAAAAAATACTAGTACCTATACCTAAAAACTTTTTCTCAAAGCTTCCAAAAGCTTGGTAACTATCGCTTTCAATTTTTGAGTACAAGCTTAATCAATCTAATAAATTATAAAAAACACCAGCAATTTCCGACTTTCAGGTGACTGCTATAAATAAGACATGTAGCGCTCAACACCTAAGGCACTAACAGAAATGTATTGCTAAACACTTAATGTCCTAAAAAAAAACTCAACAGTGATAACTATCAAAGTTTGTAGCAATCATCTCTATGAATATAAGTCGCAGCTTTAAACCCGAATTTTACCCAAGTCCCAAAAGTGGACAAACTAGCCGAAAGTCAAGGTTTATCTAACCAACGTAGGCAGGTTTTCAGAGTACAACGCGACTTTAATTTCTGGCTGAGATTGAGCAAAAGCATCTTCTATAATGCCAGTCCCATATTCTAAAGGCAGCGAAATTCAATGACACCACCACCTACAGGGCTTCTAACTTCTCCAACCACGGAAACCAAAACTAAAGCCAAATCGGGTAGTTGTGGTTGCAGCAGTAAAACTGATGCCACAACAAGTTTAGATGAAAAAATCAAAGCGCGGATTGAGAAACATCCTTGCTATAGCGAAGAAGCACACCACCACTACGCTAGGATGCACGTTGCAGTAGCACCAGCTTGCAACATCCAATGCAACTATTGCAACCGCAAATATGACTGTGCAAATGAAAGCCGTCCTGGTGTGGTTAGCGAATTGCTCACACCAGAAGAAGCCGCACACAAAGTTTTAGTAATTGCTGGCAAAATTCCCCAAATGACAGTTTTGGGAATTGCAGGGCCAGGAGATCCCCTAGCGAACCCAGAAAAAACCTTCCGTACCTTCGAGTTAATTGCCGAGAAAGCACCAGATATTAAACTTTGCTTGTCAACCAACGGATTGATGCTTCCCGATTACGTTGAGCGGATTAAACAACTGAATATCGATCATGTCACCATAACTATTAATATGGTAGACCCAGAAATCGGGGCGAAGATTTATCCTTGGGTTCACTACAATCGCAAACGCTACAGAGGTATTGAAGGTGTCCGCATTCTGCACGAAAAGCAGATGGAAGGATTGCAAGCCCTCCAAGAAGCAGATATTCTGTGCAAAGTTAACTCGGTGATGATTCCGGGAATTAACGATGAACATTTGGTAGAGGTCAACGAAGTCATTCGTTCCAAGGGTGCATTCCTGCATAATATTATGCCCTTGATTTCTGCCCCAGAACACGGTACTCACTTTGGTTTAACTGGTCAACGCGGCCCGAATCCTAAAGAACTGAAAACAGTACAAGATAACTGTTCTGGTAATATGAAAATGATGCGCCATTGTCGCCAATGTCGCGCCGATGCGGTAGGATTATTAGGCGAAGACCGCAGTCAAGAATTTACCAAAGATAAATTTATGGAAATGGCTCCAGAATACAATTTGGAGCAACGCCAAGAAGTCCATGCAGAGATTGAGAAGTCTCAAAAAGAAATCAAAGCCGTCAAAGAAAAAGCTGTAGAGACATTACATACAATATCCCTACAGGAAAGACCAAAAATCTTAGTTGCAGTCGCTACCAAAGGCGGCGGTTTGGTTAACCAGCACTTCGGTCACGCTAAAGAGTTTATGGTTTACGAAGTGGATGGTACCAGTGCTAAGTTTGTCGGTCATCGCAAAATTGACCACTATTGCCAAAGTGGATATGGCGAGGAAGCCACTCTAGACAACATTATTCAAGCCATCTCCGATTGCAAAGCGGTTCTGGTTTCCAAAATTGGTCACTGTCCTCAAGAAGAATTGCAAAAAGCTGGTTTACAGACTGTTGAAGCTTACGACGTAATTGAGAAGGTGGCTTTGGAATTTTACGACCAGTATATCAAGGGGTTAGAGAAAACTGTTGACTGTTGACTGTTGACCGCTTAAATAGAGAATCTCAAAAACTTTCCGAGCAATTTTCCCAGCGTAAACAAGATGTGGTGAGTCTGGAAGCATGAGTGTAATTTATTTAGATAACAATGCCACAACCAAGGTAGATGAGCAAGTTATACAGGCGATGCTGCCCTATCTCACCGAGTTTTACGGTAATCCTTCTTCGATGCACAGCTTTGGCGGACAAGTAGGGAAAGCAGTTAAGGAAGCAAGGGCGCAAGTTGCATCACTTTTGGGAGCCGAGGATTCAGAAATTATCTTCACCAGTTGTGGTACTGAAGGAAATAATGCAGCTATCAAGGCAGCTTTAGCAGCACAACCCGAAAAACGCCACATTATTACCACTCAAGTAGAACACGCAGCCATTCTCAATGTCTGCAAACAACTGGAAAAACAAGGTTACACAGTCACCTATCTATCTGTAGACCGCAAGGGTCAAATTGACTTGATGGAACTAGAAGCCGCCCTGACTGGCAATACTGCTTTAGTTTCCACCATGTACGCTAACAATGAAACCGGCGTGATTTTCCCTATTGAGCAGATTGGGTTGCGGGCAAAAGAAGCCGGTGCTATCTTCCATGTAGATGCGGTACAGGCAGTAGGTAAAATTCCCCTCAACCTCAAGACCAGCAGCATTGATATGCTCACCCTCTCCGGTCACAAACTCCATGCTCCCAAAGGTGTGGGTGCGTTGTATGTTAGACGAGGTGTCAGATTTCGTCCGCTGTTAATCGGTGGACACCAGGAACGGGGACGCAGAGCAGGTACAGAGAATGTTCCCGGTATAATTGGTTTAGGCAAAGCTGCGGAATTGGCACAGGTACATTTAAAGGATGTGCAACGGGAAAAGGCATTACGCGATCGCTTGGAACAAGGTTTACTAACTGCAATCTCTGATACAGAAGTTAACAGTGATATTACGCAGAGATTGCCCAACACTACCAGCATCGGTTTCAAGTATATCGAAGGCGAAGCGATTTTATTATCCCTCAACCAATACGGCATCTGTGCATCTTCTGGTTCCGCTTGTACTTCTGGTTCCTTAGAACCCTCCCATGTTTTGCGGGCAATGGGCTTACCCTACACCACCTTGCACGGTTCGATTCGCTTCAGTCTTTCACGATACACCACTGAAGCCGAGATAGATAAAGTCCTAGAAGTAATGCCCCCGATTGTCGAGCGTCTACGCGCTATCTCTCCATTCAACAACGATCAAGCTGATTGGCTGCAAGGAAGGGAAGAGGCTTTGGCTCATTGATTGGGACAAGGGGGACAAGGGGGACAAGGAGGACAAGGGGGACAAGAAGAATAATACCCGATGCCCAATGCCCAATGCCCAATACCCAATCCAAAATCTAAAATCTAAAATCTAAAATCTAAAATCGGTCATGTGGGAATATACTGATAAAGTACTAGAACTTTTTTACAACCCCAAAAACCAAGGTGCGATCGCAGATAGCAATGAATCAGGTGTAGCCGTGGTTTTTGGCGAGGTGGGCAGTATTGCTTGCGGAGACGCTCTGAGACTGCATCTCAAGGTAGAAGTAGACAGCGATAAAATTCTTGATGCTCGTTTTCAAACCTTTGGCTGCACAAGTGCGATCGCTTCTTCTTCGGCTTTGACTGAGTTAATTAAGGGTTTAACTTTAGATCAAGCGCTGAAAGTCACCAATAAAGAGATTGCTGAATACCTGGGCGGCTTACCAGAAGCTAAGATGCATTGTTCTGTGATGGGACAAGAAGCCTTAGAAGCAGCGATTTTCAAATACCGGGGTATTCCCCTAGCTGTGCATGACGATGATGAAGGAGCATTGGTTTGTAGTTGCTTTGGGATCAGCGAAGCTAAGGTTCGCCGTGTGATTCAGGAAAACAACCTCACCACTGCGGAACAGGTAACAAGCTATGTGAAGGCGGGTGGCGGTTGTGGTTCTTGTCTAGCCAATATTGATGACCTAATCTCTGCGGTCATCAAGGAATCAGCTGTACCTGTTGGTACTAGCTATAAATTAAGCGCAAAAATTACTGCAAATACTGCAACTGTTCAGGAACAATCCTCACGACCGCTAACAACAGTCCAAAAAATCGCCTTGATTCAAAAAGTTCTGGATGAAGAAGTTAGACCACTGCTAATTGCGGATGGCGGAGATATTGAACTTTACGACGTGGATGGAGATCGCGTACAGGTAGTGCTGCAAGGTGCTTGTGGTTCTTGTCCTAGCAGTACCGCTACCCTGAAAGTTGCCGTTGAAGCTAAATTGCAAGAGCGTGTAAGCCCAAGCTTACGAGTAGAAGCTGTTGACCCATTATTCAGCCTTGCTAAGGGTCGTTAGAAATTACCACTTAACCAAATATATGCAATCTATCTCTATTCCCGAACCAAAGGTGTTAGAGCGATCGCCACCAGCGACGTTCTCAGAAGCGATCGCTCCCAAGCAAATAAGCGATCGCCCTATCAAACCCAGACCACCACAAAACCTCAACCACCAAACTTATTGCAGGAGAAACAACCATGACTGACAACAGCATTAGACAAATTGCATTCTACGGTAAAGGCGGTATTGGTAAATCCACAACATCCCAAAATACCCTTGCTGGTCTGGCTGAAATGGGCGAACGGATCATGATTGTAGGTTGTGACCCCAAAGCAGACTCCACCCGCCTCATGCTGCACAGTAAAGCTCAAACCACCATTCTGCACCTAGCGGCTGAACGCGGCGAAATTGAAGATATTGAACTCGAAGAAGTATTGCTACCTGGTTACTTGGATGTCAAGTGTGTGGAGTCAGGTGGCCCTGAACCTGGTGTTGGTTGTGCTGGACGTGGGATCATTACCGCCATTAACTTCTTGGAAGAAAACGGCGCTTACGAAGACCTGGATTTTGTTTCCTACGACGTATTGGGTGACGTTGTTTGCGGTGGTTTCGCCATGCCAATTCGTGAAGGCAAAGCGCAAGAAATCTACATCGTTTGCTCTGGTGAAATGATGGCAATGTATGCTGCCAACAACATTGCACGGGGTATTCTCAAGTATGCTCACTCCGGTGGTGTGCGCTTAGGTGGTCTAATTTGCAACAGCCGTAATGTTGATGGAGAAATTGAATTAATTGAGGCATTAGCTGCAAGACTTAATACTCAGATGATTCACTTTGTACCTCGTGACAATATCGTACAACACGCAGAACTGCGTCGGATGACGGTAATTGAATATGCTCCTGATAGTCAGCAAGCCGAGGAGTACCGTATTTTGGCGAGAAAGATTAAAGAGAACACCAAGCTGACCATTCCCACCCCCATCTCAATGGACGAACTGGAAGAACTGCTGGTTGAATTCGGGCTCCTGGGCGGCGAAGAAGAATACCAAAAAGCGATCGCCCAAGACTCAGGCAAAGCTGCTGCTGTTGTTTAAGCTGATTCGCTAAGTAGTCATTTCGGGAAGGGAACAGGGAACAAATACCCCCTCTGCTTCCTTCTTCCCTCCACCCCCACCCCGCACACTCTGCGATCGCAAGTAGTCAAGAGGAAAAACTATGACACCCTCCGAAGCCGCAATTTTAGAGCAAATCACTGTTACTGAGCCAGTAACATCAGAAATTGACAAAAAAGCCTTGATCAAGGAAGTTCTGGAGGTATATCCGGACAAAGCCAAGAAAAAGCGGGAAAAGCACCTGAACGTTTACGAAGAAGGTAAATCTGATTGCGGCGTTAAGTCCAACATCAAATCTATTCCCGGAACAATGACCACCCGTGGTTGTGCCTATGCAGGTTCAAAAGGTGTGGTTTGGGGCCCCATCAAAGACATGGTTCACATCAGTCACGGCCCCGTTGGTTGCGGTTACTATTCTTGGTCAGGTCGCCGCAACTACTACATCGGTACTACTGGTATCGATTCTTTCGGCACGATGCAGTTCACCTCCGACTTCCAAGAACGGGACATCGTCTTTGGTGGAGACAAAAAACTCGCCAAACTGATTGATGAAATTGAAGAACTGTTCCCCCTCAATCGCGGTATCTCCGTACAATCCGAATGCCCGATTGGTCTAATTGGTGACGACATCGAAGCCGTTGCCAAGAAGAAATCCAAAGAAACTGGTAAAACTGTTGTTCCTGTACGTTGCGAAGGCTTCCGGGGTGTGTCCCAATCCCTTGGACACCACATCGCCAACGATACCATCCGCGATTGGGTATTCCCCAAAGCTGACAAAGCCAAGAAAGAAGGCACCCTCGGATTTGAACCAGGCCCCTACGATGTAGCAATTATCGGTGACTACAACATCGGTGGTGATGCTTGGTCTAGCCGCATCCTGTTAGAAGAAATCGGCTTGCGGGTTGTGGCTCAGTGGTCTGGAGACGGCACTCTACACGAGATGATGCTCACCCCCAGCGTGAAACTAAACCTAGTTCACTGCTACCGCTCCATGAACTACATCTCCCGCCACATGGAAGAAGCTTATGGTATTCCCTGGTTGGAATATAACTTCTTTGGCCCCACCAAGATTGCTGCATCCCTGCGAGAAATTGCTGCCAAGTTTGACGAGACTATTCAAGCCAAAGCAGAAGAAGTTATTGCCAAGTATGAAGCCCAAACCCAGGCTGTACTTGACAAATATCGCTCCCGCTTAGAAGGAAAAACAGTTGCTCTCATGGTTGGTGGTTTGCGTCCTCGTCACGTTGTTCCAGCCTTTGAAGACCTGGGCATGAAGTTGATTGGCACAGGTTACGAATTCGGTCACAATGACGACTACAAACGCACTTCTCACTATGTCGAGAACGGGACATTAATTTACGATGACGTTTCTGCCTATGAATTTGAGCATTTCGTCAAAGCACTCAAGCCAGATTTAATTGCTTCCGGGATTAAAGAGAAGTATGTCTTCCAGAAAATGGCGCTTCCCTTCCGGCAAATGCACTCATGGGATTATTCGGGGCCGTACCACGGCTATGACGGATTCGCTATCTTCGCCCGTGATATGGATCTCGCTCTCAACAGCCCCACTTGGAGCTTAATCGGCGCACCTTGGAATAAAAGTGAGTGAAAAAGCTATGAGTTTTGAATTTTAGGCGTTGTTGATTAATAGGATGATTTTTGTCTCACGCCAAGGCGCAAAGACGCAAAGAATCTAAGTTTAGCCTAGGTCAAAAATATTAATTCATCCGGCAAATATGTAACGCCTAATTGTGAATTCAATTCTTCTCAAAACTCATAAATCAACATCCAAAACTTGCCGTTGCTCAATCAAAATATGAAACCCCAAAATAACCCTTGTTTTTCTTTGTACCTTTGCGCCTTTGCGCCTTTGCGTGAGAAAAATTCATATTTCCATCAGCAACGCCGAAAAACTTCCTTTAACTAACTACTCTAGAAGCTTGAAGAATTACTATTATGGCACAAAACGACATCAACAAAATTAAGGATCACGCCGAACTCTTCCAGCAACAGGAATACCAAGAGCTATTTCAAGCCAAGAAAGAGTTTGAATGTGGGCATGAATCTGAACAAGTTTCCCAGATGGCTGAGTGGACAAAAACCTGGGAATACCGCGAAAAGAACTTTGCCCGTCAAGCGTTAACCGTTAACCCCGCGAAAGCTTGCCAACCTCTAGGAGCGATTTTAGCTGCCGTTGGTTTTGAAGGAACACTACCTTTTGTGCATGGTTCTCAAGGTTGCGTTGCTTACTTCCGCAGTCACTTCACCCGCCACTTTAAAGAACCGTTTTCTGCCGTATCCTCCTCGATGACGGAAGATGCAGCCGTATTCGGCGGTTTGAAAAACCTGATTGAAGGCTTGGCAGTTTCCTACAACTTGTATAAACCCAAGATGATCGCTGTCTGCACCACCTGCATGGCAGAGGTGATTGGGGATGACCTACAAGCCTTTATCAAAACCGCCAAAGAGGAAGAGTCTGTTCCTGAAAACTTTCCTGTGCCTTATGCCCATACCCCTAGCTTTGTTGGGTCACATATCACAGGCTACGACAACATGATGAAGGGGATTCTGTCGAATTTGACGGCAGGTAAGAAAAAAGAGACGACCAACGGCAAGATTAACTTTATTCCTGGATTTGAAACCTACATTGGCAACCTGCGGGAAATCAAGCGGATTGCAAATGTGATGGGAATTGACTATACCCTATTAGCAGATAACTCTGAATACCTGGATTCTCCGAATAACGGTACATATAATATGTATCCAGGTGGAACCAAGCTAGAAGATGCGGCTGATTCCATCAATGCTGAAGCCACGATCGCACTCCAAGCATACGCCACCACCAAAACTCGCGAGTACATCGAACACGAATGGCATCAAAAAACCTACGTGAACCGTCCCGTCGGCATTCGTGGGACTGATGAATTCCTGATGAAACTGTCGGCGTTAACTGGCAAACCGATTCCCCAAGAATTAGAAGATGAACGGGGACGGGCAGTAGATGCATTGACTGATTCTCAAGCATGGTTGCATGGTAAACGGGTGGCCATGTATGGCGATCCTGATTTGGTAATTGGTTTAACCCAATTCTTATTAGAAGTCGGTGCAGAACCAGTTCACATCCTAGTCAGCAACAGCAACGAACATTTTGAGACAGAATTGCGGGCAATATTAGACTCCAGCCCCTTTGGTCAAGGTGCGACAATTCACGGTGGACGCGACCTCTGGCATATGCGTTCTTTACTATTCACAGAACCTGTCGATTTGCTCATCGGCAATTCTTACGGCAAGTATCTCTGGCGCGATACCAAAACCCCATTTGTGCGGATTGGCTACCCCATCTTTGACCGCCACCACCTACACCGCTACGCTACCTACGGCTACCAAGGCACAATCAACCTCCTCAACTGGATCGTCAACACCCTCCTAGATGAGTTGGATCGCAACACCATTATTCCATCCAAGACCGATATTTCCTACGACTTGATTCGATAGTCAATGGGCATAGGGCATGAAACAATTTTGGATTTTAGATTGAAATCCAAAATCGCAAATCTAAAATCTAAAATTTCTTGTCTCCCTTGTCCCCCTTGTCTCTTATACCAGCCCACTATGACTACCATCAGCCACAACCACAAACACCTGCGGGGCGCTAAAAGCGATCGCTTCGATATTCTCTCCCCAATACGCCGATGGGTGGATCAAATTCAAATAAGCGATCGCCGTATCGCCCATCTCATTTGCCAAGTTATTCCCTGTTGTTGCCCTTTTGAACGGAACATTAAACTCTTCGGACACACTTTCCACATTCCCCCACTCTGCAAATTAAATCCACTCTACGACGAATTTGTCGGATTGCGCTTTCGCAGTCTGTCTTATCTCTCAGATGAGTGTGGCGAAGATATCACGAAATATATTTGCTAATTCTCCGCGTACCTTTGCGTTTACCTTTGCGTCCCTCTGCGTTAAAAAATCTTCTTGAAAACGAACCGCGAAGACGCGTTCGACGAAGTCGTTCCCGAAGGGTAGTACACAAAGAAAGAAAAACAAGAAATTTGATTGCCAATCACCCATCAAGTCATGAAAATCACCCAAGGCAAAATTAACGAGCTGCTAAGTGAGCCAGGATGCGAACACAATCACCACAAGCATGGGCAGAAGAAAAACAAGTCTTGTCACCAACAAGCCCAACCCGGTGCGGCTCAAGGCGGTTGTGCTTTCGATGGTGCATCAATCGCCCTAGTCCCGATTACCGATGCTGCTCATTTAGTCCACGGGCCGATCGCTTGTGCTGGTAATTCTTGGGGTGGTCGTGGTAGTCTTTCCTCTGATTCCCATCTCTACAAAATGGGTTTCACGACTGATTTAAGTGAAAATGATATCATCTTCGGTGGGGAAAAGAAGCTGTACAAAGCGATTTTGGAAGTACAGCAACGCTATCAACCTGCGGCGGTGTTTGTTTACTCCACTTGCGTGACGGCGCTGATTGGCGATGATTTGGATGCAGTATGTGAAACTGCTGCCAAGAAAACAGGTATACCCATTATCCCTGTAAATTCCCCTGGCTTTATTGGCAGTAAAAACCTTGGTAATCGTGTCGGTGGGGAAGCTTTATTAGAATATGTTATTGGTAGTGCTGAACCAGAATATACCACACCCTACGATATCAATTTGATTGGTGAATACAACATCGCTGGCGAATTGTGGGGAGTTCTGCCCTTATTTGAAAAATTAGGGATTCGAGTTCTAGCTAAAATTACGGGTGATGCTAAGTATAATGAAGTTCGTTATGCTCACCGTGCCAAACTCAATGTGATGATCTGCTCCAAAGCCTTGATCAACGTGGCGAGAAAGATGGAGGAGCGCTATGGTGTCCCTTACATTGAAGAATCTTTCTACGGCGTGGATGACATGAATCGCTGTTTGCGGAATATTGCTGCCAAAATAGGCGACCAAGGTTTACAAGAACGAGTAGAAAAATTAATTACAGAAGAAACTACTGCGCTAGATATTGCTTTGGCTTCATATCGCGATCGCCTTAAAGGTAAGCGTGTTGTCCTTTATACTGGAGGTGTGAAAAGTTGGTCTATTATCTCAGCGGCGAAGGACTTAGGCATGGAAGTTGTCGCCACTAGCACCAAGAAAAGTACTGAAGAAGATAAAGCGAGGATCAAAGAATTACTAGGAAAAGATGGCATTGCTATGGAAAAAGGCAACGCCCAAGAATTACTCCGGGTGATTGCCCAGACAAAAGCGGATATGCTGATTGCTGGTGGTCGCAATCAATACACTGCCCTGAAAGCCCGTATCCCATTTTTAGATATTAATCAAGAACGACATCATCCCTATGCTGGATATGTGGGCATGGTGGAAATGGCGCGAGAACTGGATGAAGCCCTCTATAGTCCGGTGTGGGCGCAGGTGCGTCAGCCTGCACTGTGGGAGGTCACTTCGACTTCTCTTCGAGACGCTACGCGAACGCTCAGTGACCAGAAAGCAGAAGAAGCGATTTCAATCCAAAATCCAAAATCTAAAATCCAAAATTCTTCCAAGGCTGTTGCGGTGAATCCGTTGAAGCAAAGTCAACCTTTAGGTGCAGCCTTAGCATTTTTAGGATTGAAAGGCGTAATGCCTTTGTTTCACGGTTCTCAGGGTTGTACTGCCTTCGCCAAAGTTATGTTAGTGCGGCATTTTCGGGAAGCGATTCCCCTATCCACCACTGCCATGACGGAAGTTAGCACTATCTTAGGTGGTGAGGACAATATCGAGCAAGCAATCCTGACGCTGGTGGAGAAATCAAAGCCGGAAATTATCGGTTTGTTAACTACTGGACTTACGGAAACTAGAGGGGATGACATGGAAGGTATCCTCAGAAATATCCGCAAACGTCACCCAGAATTATATGATTTGCCGATTGTGTTTGCTTCTACGCCTGATTTTAAAGGTGCATTGCAAGATGGTTTTGCCGCAGCCGTTGAAAGTATAGTTAAGGAAATTCCCCAACCTGGAGAAACCAGATTAGACCAAATCAATATTTTGGTAAGTTCTGCGTTTACACCAGGGGATGTACAGGAAATTAAAGAAATTGTCTCTGCGTTTGGGTTAAAACCCATTGTTGTACCCGACCTTTCTGTTTCCCTTGATGGTCACTTAGATGATTCTTATAGTGCAGTGACAGGTGGTGGGACAACTTTGCCAGAACTGCGACAGATGGGTAGTTCCGTGTTTACCCTAGCACTAGGCGAGAGTATGCGCGGTGCAGCAGAAAATTTACAAACCCAGTTTGATATACCTTACGAGCTGTTTCCCCAACTGACTGGATTAGATGCAGTAGATAACTTTTTGCAAGGACTGGTAGATATTAGCGGTAATGCAGTCCCAGAAAAATATTGTCACCAACGCCGCCAGTTACAAGATGCCATGCTTGATACTCACTTTTATTTTGGGCGTAAGCGGGTGTCTTTAGCACTAGAACCTGATTTGCTGTGGTCAACAGCTTGGTTTTTGCAATCGATGGGTGCGGAAATTCACGCCGCAGTCACAACTACAAAGTCGCCGCTGTTAGAGAATTTGCCAGTAGAACGCGTCACTATTGGGGATTTGGAAGATTTTGAGCGATTAGCGGTAGGTTCGGATCTAGCGATCGCTAATTCTCATGGTAAAGCGATCGCTCGCCGTCTGCATACTCCTCACTATCGTCTCGGTTTCCCTGTTTTTGACCGCTTGGGTAATGGACAGCGTTGTACTGTCGGCTACCGAGGAACTATCGAACTTTTGTTTGATATTGGCAACTTATTTATTGAGGCAGAAGAAAATTAGTTGACTGTTGACTGTTGACTGTTGACTGTTAACTGTTGATTCATGTTTGGAGGATGAATTATGAAAATTGCTTTTACAACTAGCGACCAGATTCATATTAATGCTCATTTTGGTTGGGCAAAAAAAATTGATGTTTATGAAGTTTCACCAGATGGTTATCAGTTTCTTAATACTTTGAGATTTGATGGCGACCTGAAAGAAGATGGCAATGAAGATAAATTAGTACCAAAAATTGAAGCTTTGGCTGATTGCACCATTGTTTATGTATCAGCAATTGGTGGTAGTGCGGCGGCTCGGTTAATCAAGAAACGCATTACACCAATCAAAGCGAGGTCTGAGGATGACAAAATTACTGATCTCCTAGAACAGTTAGTCAAGACTTTGAAAGGCAGCCCTCCCCCCTGGTTGCGAAAAGCTTTACAACAAAAATCATCAAGTTTTGTAGAAGAGGAAGTAGGCGTATGAGTTCAACTGAAATTGTCAACCAAACTACTAGCAGCGAAGCTTTAAATTCTCCCTTTGTCCAAGAATTAGTCAGACAAATTCGCGCCCAAGATTCCTATGGATTTTATAGAAGTTGGTCGGATGAATTAATTCTCAAACCTTATATTGTCAGCAAGCAAGCTAAACGCCAAATTTCTGTAGAGGGCGATGTGGAACCCGCTACCAAAGGCAGAATTATGTCATTCTATCGCGCGATCGCCGCCCAAATTGAGCAAAAAACGGGTTTATTATCTCAAGTGGTGATCGATTTGAGTCATGAAGGTTTTGGCTGGGTGCTGGTTTTTTCCGGTCGTCTATTGCTAGTTACAAGAACCTTACGCGATGCTCAACGTTTTGGCTTTGATTCCCTAGAAAAGTTAGCAGATGAGGGCAATAAACTAACACAAAAGGGTATTGAATTAGCTGAGAAATATACTGAGGTTGCCAAGCTGTAGGAAATATCAAGGCAATAAACGGAGAAGATTATGGTGCCAGCAGCAGAAACAGATTGTGAGAATCAAAAAGCTATTGAAGATTTAAAACTACAAATTAAGCGGCTGAATAGTAAGGCTGGTCAAATGAAGATGGATCTTCATGATTTAGCTGAAGGATTGCCAACCGATTACCAAAATTTGACAGCGTTAGCAGCCGAAACTTATGAAATCTACCGTCATTTAGATGAATTGAAATCTCAGCTAAAAAGTTTGGAGAAAAAATCATGACATGGGATGTTGAAAAGTTTAACCAAATTGTAGATGCGGAAGAGTATTTTGACTTTTTTCAACTTGCTTATGATCCTCAAGTCGTCCATGTTAATCGCCTACATATTTTGAAGCTATTTTCTCAATACATTCGCGAGATTGATACTAATAATTCAGCAGCTAGTCAAGCCGAAAAACTTGATTTATACTGCACAGCCCTTAAACAAGCTTATGAAGTTTTCCTCAGTTCCACACCTCTACAACAAAAGTTGTTCAAGGTGTTTAAGCAGAAGCCAAACAATATCGTTATGCTGACAGAAATTGCAACCAGCTAGACTGCTACGCGGAAGTCAAAAGTCAAAAGAATAAATAAAATTTTAGGCTTTTGCATTATTTGAAAGGTTGCTTTATTTACGCTGTGCTTTACTAGGAGAAATCAAAAGTGGTAAATCTCTCACCTACTGAATTAGAACGTTACCGCCGCCAAATCATGCTCCCTGGTTTTGGCAAAGAAGCACAGCAGCGACTCAAGTCAGCAACGGTGCTGGTTACAGGTGTGGGAGGATTGGGCGGTACAGCAGCGCTTTACCTAGCGGTAGCTGGTGTTGGGCGGCTGATTCTGGTTCGAGGCGGTGAGTTGCGGCTAGATGACATGAATCGCCAGATTCTCATGAGCGACGATTGGGTAGGTAAGCCGCGTGTGTTTAAAGCCAAAGAACGGCTGGAGGATATCAACCCAGATGTGGAAGTTGAAGCCATCTTTGATTACGTTACGCCAGATAATGTAGATTTTTTGGTTCAATCAGCTGATGTGGCGCTTGACTGTGCCCATAATTTTACCGAACGCGATTTATTAAATGCAGCTTGTGTGCGTTGGCGTAAGCCGATGGTAGAAGCGGCGATGGATGGGATGGAAGCTTACCTTACTACAATTGTCCCTGGCGTTACACCTTGCTTGTCTTGCTTATTTCCTGAAAAACCAGAATGGGATCGGCGCGGCTTTGGTGTGCTGGGTGCGGTTTCGGGAACCTTGGCTTGTTTGACGGCGCTAGAAGCAATCAAGTTAATTACTGGATGTAGTCAGCCATTGTTATCGCAACTATTGACAATGGATTTGCACCAGATGGTATTTGCCAAGCGTCGTTCTTACCGCGATCGCAATTGTCCAGTTTGCGGTACTCATTCTCACCACTATCCTACCTCTCTACAGTTGAGTCGTGCCCTAGTCAATAGTCAACAGTCAACAGTCAACCATCAACAAGTATATTTTATGACTTTAACCTTAACAGAAGCAGCGGAATTCCGGCTTCGCACCTTCCTTTTAGCCTCTAGCAAAGATGAAAATGCTACTCAACGTGGCATCCGTGTTGGTGTAGAAGATGGTGGTTGCAATGGCTACCAATATTCCATCAAAGTTATCAACGCTCCGCAAGCAGATGACATAGTCATGCAACAGGGAAAGTTAAGCATCTACATTGATGCACAAAGCGCCCCGTTACTAGAAGGCGTGGTTGTGGATTTTGTCGATGGCTTGCTGGAAAGCGGATTTAAATTTAGCAATCCCAATGCTACTGATACCTGTGGCTGTGGGAAATCATTTCAAGCAGGTAATTGCAGCCCTGCTGGCGTACCTTGTAGCTGATACCCGAAACCTTTATTTATTTTGGAGGATATGACAATGACAACTTATCAAGTAACACTAATTAATAAAAAGCGATCGCTCGATATCACCATCCCTGTTGATGAAAATACCTCAATTCTCGATGCTGCTGAACAACAAGATATAGAGTTACCTTTTTCCTGTCAATCTGGCTCTTGCTCTAGCTGCGTCGCCAGAGTAGTTGAAGGACAAGTAGATCAAACTGAGCAGGTATTTCTTGATGATGACCAAATGGCTAAAGGCTTTATTGTTCTTTGTGTTTCTTATCCCCGTTCTGACTGCACGATTCGCACTCACCAGGAACCGTATTTAGTTTAAGCGATGACTGTTAACTGTTGACAGTTGACTGTTGACTGTTGACGGTTAATTGTTGAGTAAAAATATTAGCCCCTAGCCCCTAGTCCCTAACAATCACGAAAATTACACTATGGCAATACTCACCGGTTTAACCTTTGGGGGTCAAGTCTGGACACCCCAATTCGTTCAAGAAATTAACCAAGACAAATGCATTGGTTGTGGTAGATGTTTTAAAGCCTGTGGTCGGAATGTGTTAATACTAAGAGCGTTGAACGAAGATGGCGAGTTTGTGGAAGATGAGGAGAATGAAGAAATCGAGCGTAAAGTGATGTCTATCATTCATCCAGAGTATTGTATTGGTTGTCAGGCTTGCGCTCGGACTTGTCCCAAAAATTGTTACACCCATAGCCCATTTGAACAAAATTAGTTTTAGAGACGCGAAATTTCGCGTCTCTGCTTTTAGCCAAGCTCACGATCATTATTTATCCTGAGAATATACAGATAGTAACCAATGTCTTACTAAGTATTCAATTTGATATAGTAACGCTCCTTGAATCAGCCAAATAATTCCAAATATAATTATTATGTTCTGTTCATAGTCTGTATAATCTTCAACTGCTTTTAGGTAACTCAGGTGAAAAAATGGTAATAAAAAAGTGCAAATAAAAATTGATATTAATGTAGATAAAACGATTACAAGCCAGCCATATAAACCTTCCCACCAGCTCATTAATTTTGGGATTAAGCCTTTTGTAATCCCTATTTCTGGAGCTTGAATTTCTGGCATAAAACGACTAAAAAGCAGATGTAAGCAGTGATGAGTGAATGCAATTATTATAATTGGAGAGAGAATTGTTATTATTGAAAATACAACAAATAACTCTATACTGTTGATAAAATCAGCCAGACGATATCCTGTTTTGGCAATTATCTCAGCTACATATATAATAAATCGTAAAAATACAGATATAATTAACGATTTTAGCCAACAAGTAGGATAAGGAAACCATACAGGCCAACGAGATTTTTGCAATTTTTTACCGTCTGATTGCAAGATATTAAACTTTGGCATAATTAATAGAGACCTCAAATAGAGGAAATATCTTCTCTGTTTAAGATTCCCTATTTATAGATGCAAATAACATTTTCAGCGTTGTATTTGGGAAATTCTACAGATGCATCTGTAGGGGCGGGGTTCCCCCGCCCTTTGCTTTGCGACAATCCCGATGTCACTCACAAGTTTAAGGTTGCTTACCGCCAGCTATTTTAACAGTGCGATCGCTCTTTCAATCAACTTTTGCGACTCGTAAAATCAACTTTTGCAACTTGTAAACTAACTTTTGCGACTCGTAAACTAACTTTTGCGACTCGTAAAATCAACTTTTGCAACTTGTAAACTAACTTTTGCGACTCGTAAACTAACTTTTGCGACTCGTAAACTAACTTTTGCAACTCGTAAAATCAACTTTTGCAACTCGTAAACTAACTTTTGCGACTTGTAAAATCAACTTTTGCAACTCGTAAACTAACTTTTGCGACTCGCAAATTAAGATGCTGACTCAAAATAGTGATGAGCATGAGATGGCTGGTGGAACGCGCAAGTGATATCTGCGGAGTGATTGTTTGGGGTTAAAACTAAGAGCGATCGCTCATCGGTGTCAAAAACAGTCACAATAGATGAATCCCTTTGCAATTCTCATTTATACTTTGATGTGCCAGCAAGAGATATTTACCATGACACTGTGAAATTTGCTTTGCAGAAAGATGGCTGGATAATTACCCACGATCCCTTTCCATTGCAAATCGGTAAAAAGCGTTTATCTGCTGATTTGGGTGCGGAACGTCTCATCAGTGCTGAAAAAGGAACCCAAAGAATTGTTGTAGAAGTGAAAAGTTTTGTGGGACAGTCTGACGTAAAAGATTTGGAGCAAGCATTAGGTCAGTATGTCCTGTATCGCCAAATACTTAACGAAATGGGGAGCGAACGCCACCTTTATCTTGCCGTTTCTCAAGCAACGTTTAACAGCGTTTTTACCATAGAATTGGGACAAGTGTTACTCAAAAACCAAATTATCAAGCTAATTGTCTTTGATGATGAAAGTGAGGCAATCGTGCAATGGATACCCGATTACAATACCAAAACATTATTAAGAGCTTACTCCAGAATCATGCCGATTATCGAACTGCGCTAGGTGATGGTTATATTTCTCAAGTGTTATTTGATGATGAGCGTGGGCAATACTTAGTTTTAGATATAGGTTGGAGTGGCGATAAATATCTCCATACCACACCCATCCATTTAAGTTTAATTGGTGAAAAAATTTGGATTCAATGGGATGACACCCAAGAAGGTGTAGCAACTGATTTGCTAGAAGCTGGAATTCCGAAAGAAGATATAGTTCTTGGTTTTCGTCATCCTAAAATACGGCAACATACGGGTTTTGCTGTAGCGTAGCTTGAGTAAATTAAGGCGTTTTGAGCGATCGCTCACAATATTCCAACTATTGTAGAAGTGTGTGCGATCGCTTGTTTTGGCAATTAAGATTCTATCGGCTCAATTTCCCACCATTTTTGCGCAAAAGGTTGTCGGCGTGTATTTGTACCACAATGAATTTCTCCACGGGCGCGAAAATAAGGGTCCCAATCATCGATAAAATGGCAAACTAAACCTAAAGGTTCTAAAATCCCTTTGACATAAGCTTCAAATTGACATTGATTATTAACTTTGGGGCCAAATGGTTTGGGGATACCCAGATGTTGCTGGAGAACGATCATATTCACCATGTTGGGGAAAAAAGTTTCTGCTCGTCCATAGCCATCGTGTTCAAACAAACCCGGAATGTCTATAATATCTTCTTCGCCTAATTCTAATTCCTGTTTCAAAATCTCGCGATTCCAATTTATGTATTCTTGAAAGCGCTGGTTATGACTAGTTAATTTTTCATTGTCGAGAATTTCTGCCACACTAATATCAGCAGGCTTGTTAAAAAGTTGTTTTCCTTGCCGCAATAATACCTGAGAATGTCCTTCATTTCTTAAGCGTTTGAGAACTTCATAACACTTGTCAGGACTTGCTAAAAGTAGCTTGAATCCTTTAGGGGTAGGCGCAGGGACAAAGGTCATAAATTCATCAATGTGCCCGACACTTAGCCAGTCGGAAAAAATTTCCAATGGAGCTTGAATTTTTTGACCGTAGAGAAAATCTCGCAAGACTTTCAACATCCGTCGCGGCTTTTTAATAATTTCTTTGCGAGTTCCGCCAAATATCAGGCGACCGAAGGGATAATGAACGCCTTTGACTGTGACTGGTGGAGAAACTTCTAAATTCCCAAAAGAGTCTAATTTTGTGACTTCATAGCGACTTTTGCGAGTTACATAACCAAAGTCAATTCCTAAAAGTTGGCGTTTGGGAAAATCAATTAATCCGCGATCGCGTGGCGAATCAAACACAACATGCATCAGGTGTCCTGGTGCTTGAGTGTAACCAATTTCAATTTCGTCTTGCATCCAAGGATCATCTTGATGAAACTCATAAGGAACAATATCTAGTTGGGCGTTAGCTAGACCAACAACTTTTCTGAGTTCCTCAATAAATTCGGCGTTAAATCCATCAGATAAACGGGAAACATACACAGTTATTGGCGATAAAGTATTAGGAGTCATGATCCAAGGTGCGACTCGAAATACTACGCGATCGCTGTAGACTGTTTCGCCGTCTTTGGCGAGATTTAAACTAATCTCAACTATGCCATCAAAATCAACATCGGGATAACTTAATGCTTCAATAGCTAAGATAATATCGCGGTCGGTATCTCTAATTTTGGCTTTGGTGATTCCTGGCCCAATTAACTCATAGCCATATCTATCTAATTCGTCATAAATGCGAATGCGTTTGGCTGTTTCTCGGTTGACTGACAAGTAAAGTTCGTATCCAGCAGGTAAATTTCTGAAACCAACTTTACGCACGATCATAAAGCTGAAATCTTTGAGATCCAGCATTCCTCTAATATAATTTTCTTGCCCATCATCTTCACCATCAGCATCCACAAGGTCGCGATCGCTGTTGACTAATAAGATTGCACCATGACCATTAATTCCCCATTGCCAATCTCTTTTATGCGGATTATTCTCTTCAATAGTGCCGTCTCGGTCTGCATCCACATCTAGACAAATCCGCAGACAAGTTAGTTGGAGATGAACTTGACTTAGCTGACGACCTGTGTCATCTTCAAAGGTTATTTGTAGAGAACGGTCGTCTACGCGATCGCTAAAAGTTCTCGCTAAAAGAGTAATTTCGGGAATTTGTTCTAGAGGAAGCTGAGTGTTGATGGCTATAACAGGCTGTGCGGGAGATGAAACCTCAATTTCTCCCTGAATTTCTAAACTGACAAATTTACTATTAGCAGGGGCGAGATTTTGTAAGGAGACTTGCAATGGTTGACCGACAACTAAAACATCTTCGTATTCTCGAATTCTTTCTCTTGAGCGTGAGCGACGGTCATTAGCAGCTTCAACTTGTAATAAAGTTCTCATAATCTTCTGATAATCTAGTAAACTTTTGTAACTACTGTAGTTTTTTCAACCTGATTTTTCAGAATTACCTCATATAGGATATAGGACTTGTGTTTGATTTTGGCAAAAATTTTCTGTCAAAATTGTCACTAGAAAGAATAATACTAATTTAAATGCGATCGCCTGATTTAAAAACCAAGATCCCCGACTTCTGGGAGAAGTCGGGGATCTGTACCAAGCAAAACCAAGATTATAAGTAATATTTATTACATTTTCTGATTTTGTTTATGATCTCTTAATTTCTATGCTTGTATAATTTTATCTAATTTTGCCTGTAAAATCTGAACCGTAAGTGATTGAGGTTGCTCAACAGCCGATTTGGGGAGCCATTGCTGTACAAAGACAGCGCCCCTAGCGATCGCGACTGAAAGCGACTGGTATGGATTGCCGTTAGATAATAAACTTTAAGGTGCTATTGAGTGGAAGTGAAGATTTTCAGGTACAACTACATTCACACCCGATTAAATGAGGGAGTTGGTAACATGCAAGCTAAACCCAGACCCCTGGAAGTATTTATTAGCCCACCTGGTATTCAAGATGCTATGCCAGGAGAGACAATTGAACTTCATGCTGTTGTTACTAATATAGGCGATCGCGATGCCATCATTGAATTATATTTAAATTTTGATGAACAATTTCAAAACGTTGCTGGGTTATCTGGTAATCCTAGAGCCAGTTGTGCGATCGCGCCGGCACAAAGTAGCGATGAAATAAAATTTACCTTTGAAATTCCCGTTGATGCTTACCCAGGAACTTACGACTATACCTTAGTTGTAGACGCACCCCAGCATTATCCCCAAGATACGCCGATCAACTTCCCGCGCCAACTGAAGGTGGTTGCTAGAGAACACACCGCCATTGGCGCGAATGACTCAACTTTTTCCCTCAAACCTAGTAGCAACACTAATAAGCCGCTAATTTGCAAACCTCATGAACCTTTGCTATTAGAGGTAACAGTAGAAAATCGCTCTCAATATGTAGATAGATTCCGCTTAGCTTGTGTTGATTTAGACGATGATTGGTTGACAATTACTTATCCGCCAACTGGAGTAGAAGGTACAGGCTTATTATCAGATAATCATGCCTTAGCATTGCATCCTAGTACTTCGGGAAAAATCTCGTTATCATTTCATCCTCCAGCCGATACTTTAGCGGGAAGCTATTCTCCCACACTGCGGTTATTTTCGGAAAAATTCCCCGATTTAGTGCTGTTAGATTTGGTATATTTCCAAATTCGCCCAAATTATGACTTAAATATAGAACTGCATACTATTTTAGGACAAGTTAGCCGTCGTCCAGGCAAATATGAATTATCCTTGATGAATCGGGGTAATATTGTGCGGGAACTGACATTTGGGGTGGAAAGTCGGGATGAAGAAAAACTCTTTACCTACAAATTTGAGCCGGCTGAGTTAAGATTATTGCCCAGCAAAAGTGCTGAGAGTAATCTGACAATAAAACCCAAACCTTGGTGGCGTAGACATTGGTTTGGTTCAGGACAAATTATCAACTTTCAAGTCAATATCCAAGACAAACAAAATTTACCGGTACATGACACATTACCACAGGGAACTTTACTTTGGAAACCCCGCCCTTGGTGGCAATTGATATTATTAATTTTACTTATTTTAGGATTATTAGGTGGGATAGGATTGATTATTTGGCGAATCTTAAACCCCCCGCAGTTGAAGATAGAAAATTTTAGTGCCAATAGCCCTCAACTTACCGAAGGAGAGGATGAGGTAGCTTTAAAATGGGATATTCGTAACTATAAAAAGTTGGAACAGTTGATTATCGAAGTTTCCGGGACACAACGAATTGAACCAATTATCTATGATTTCCGAAATGGGATTCCTGATGATAAATTAGGCAAGAACAAGTGTATAGTACAACAAAAAATAGATTTGATTTGCAACAATATTACAACTGGCATTAACAGCAAAGGAAATTACACCTTTAAGTTAATAGGCTTATATCGGAAAGGCAATGCTTTGGTTTCCCAAACAGCTAAAGCAGACACCCCAGCAATTCAAGTAGTAATCAATGAAAAGCCCATAGCAGAAATTGTGGATTTTAAAATCAATAAACCACAATACCAATCTGGAGAAAATATTCTCGTAAATTGGACAGTGACTAACCCTTTATTGCTAAAAGAAACGCAAATTACGGGGACTAAAGAAGATGGCACAGCAACGGGCGATCCAGAGATTTATAAATTCAATCAAGGTGGGATTGACAACCCGAAACTCAAAAATTCTTGTCAAGAAGTAAATCGCCAATTGCAATGTACAAACATACCCATCCGACCATTAAAAGCCGGGAAGTATGCGTTTGAGTTAAAAGCTTTACCCAATAATGGTAGTGAAAGAATTAGCGCGAAAAAAACTGAAAGTAAAATTGCAGTTTTACCGAAACCATTTAAGATTGTTTATTTTAAAATCAATGGTAGTGAGCAACCAAATCAGTCACTCAAAGAAGGAGCGACTGCTGTTTTAGAGTGGAAAGTTGAGGGAGAAGATATTCAGGTGAAGCTGCTACCATATGGTAACGATCTGCAACCTGTGGGTTCGTTGCGGCTACCAGTAATTTCCGAATTTCCCCCGCAAATTGCACTGTATGTCAGCGATAAATCTGGGAAGCAGCAACCCCAGCAAAGAGGATTTGCGATCGCAGTTATCAAAAAAGTTGTACCTACGCCCACACCGCCTGTAGTTAGCCGAGTTCCCTCACCTAGCCCAGCTGCGTCTCCATAGGGGTTAGAGGGACAAGGAGGACAAGGAGGACAAAGAAGCTCTTGAGAAATAACCAATGCCCAATGCCCCATGCCCAATGCAATAAACTACTTTCATGGCTGCTTGATGTTCCGACCTTAAGGGAAAAGGGAATTCTATGTTGAGAAAGCAACGTTGATATCAAGCAGCAACTAAACGTATGGAGCAACAAAAATATCGTCTATTCCCTGATGCGCTAAGGCAAATCGGAGGCATTATTGTTTTGGCGATCGCTTACTATGAAATGGCGGAAATTTCACGTCATCTGGCCTCCACACCTCAGGATGTGACTCCAGTTTGGCCGCCGGATGGCATTGCTGTTGGGGCTGTTGTGTTGTTTGGTAACTGGATCGGGTATGGTGTTTTGCTGGGTTCATTTTTCGCCAACTTTTGGGCGTTCCGAGATCCAACAAGTTTGTTATCTTTGGTGATTTCAACGCTACCAGTTTTGGGAATTGCGATCGGCACAACTCTGGGGACGATGTTGGGTGCCCTCCTGCTGCGGAAAACTACCAACCTGCGCTATTCCTTAGGAAGTGTCACCGACGTGTTCAAATTTTTGATTTTCACCGGCATGGTGGGGCCAATCATCAATGCAACTGTGGGAGTGGCTTGCTTGGCGTTGAGTGGTAAACTTCCCTGGACAGCCTATGGAACAGTTTGGTTAACTTGGTGGATTTCTAATGTTTCGGGAATTTTTATCGTGACCCCGATTCTGCTGAGTTGGGGACAATTCATGCAAAAAAACCGACATTCAATCTGGCAATGGTTATTCCTGAGTTCAGCCTCAGAGGATGCTGAAAATTTCTCTCATCTTCGACACTCAAGAGTTTTTTTACAGCGTTTAAAATTCTGGGTAATCGTAGTCGAGCCAGTTATCCTGATGGCGTTGGTTATTTTCATCAGTAAAGTTGCTTTTGGTGAAGGATATCACCTGGAGTATATGTTAATTCCGATGTTGATCTGGTCTGCTTTTCGACTGGGGCAACCAGGTGCAACGCTGTTAAATTTTATTGTAGCGGCGATCGCGGCGATCGCAACTGTCAATGGCAAAGGTGGTTTTGTGAGTGAGAATCTCAACCAATCTTTGATCCAACTGCAATTGTTTATTGCCGTAATTACACTCACTATTCTGGTGCTAACAGCGACAATTGCCGAACGAACACAAGCCCAAACCAAGCTGCGTTTAGCTTTTGCCGAATTAGCCAGCACCAATGAAACTCTGGAAGTTCGAGTTCAGCAGAGAACAGAACAATTGAATGAAAACAATACGACTCTGATGCAAACCTTACAAACTCTCAAACAGACTCAATTACAGATGCTTCATAGTGAAAAAATGTCTGCATTGGGACAAATGGTAGCAGGGGTTGCCCATGAAATCAATAACCCAGTGAATTTCATTCATGGCAACTTAATTTATCTTTCTGAGTATATCCAAGGTCTACTGAAAGCATTGCAAGCTTACCAGCAGTACTATCCAAATCCACCTCAAGCTCTACACGCAGAATTGGATAAACTGGAACTGGACTTTTTACAGTTGGATCTGACTAAGATTCTTCAGTCCATGACAATCGGTACCGAACGCATCCGGACTATTGTGTTATCGCTACGGAACTTCTCGCGCTTGGATGAAGCAGAATGGAAAGCGGTGGACATTCATCAAGGGATTGATAGTACCTTGGTGATTTTACAACATCGATTGCAAGCGACAGGCGATCGCCCCCAGATTCAGGTGATTAAAGAATATGATCAGTTACCACTGATTGAATGTGATGCTGGCTCCCTGAATCAAGTGTTCATGAATCTTTTGAGCAATGCTGTTGATGCATTAGAAGAATCTAATCGGGAGCGATCGTTAACAGACATTTCAGCCAACCTCAATACCATCTGGATTCAGACTCGTCAAATTGATACAAACCAAGTGACGATTATGATTTCTGACAATGGAATCGGTATTCCCGAAGAAATTTGCGCTAAACTATTTGATCCTTTCTTCACCACCAAGCCCGTTGGCAAAGGTACTGGCTTGGGTTTGTTTATGAGCTATCAAATTGTCACTCAGAAGCATGGTGGTAATCTTTGGTGTACCTCCACACTGGGACAAGGCACAAAGTTTGTGATTGAGATTCCTGTCAAAGCCCAGGGTTCCCCACCGATGACAACCATCGATGACAAGCAACTATGAATTACGTCACCGCGATCGCAAATTCTCCCCAGCAGAATCTGGTTTTTTGACTGAAAACCTTGTTTTACTGAATAATCTCAGGTTTTTACACTTTATTTGCATAATTAACTGTGTGAGAGCTGTATATATTCTAGGAATTAAAAAAATGTGAGATTTCTAAAAATGATGTATTTACCAATAGCTGTGCAAGCTCAAGTTCATCCAAGCAAACAAAACGATCTGGCAACGAATCCGCTGACCGGAAGTATCATAATTTTACTACCGATGATTGTACTGCTCACCATTACTGGTTATCGCAAGTGTAAAGATAGAATTATTAGCCGGAGAATTGCCCATTTAGAAAGGATGTGGCGTTTAAATCCGCCAAAACAAACTTCTTAATTACCCCAAAGATTGCCCTGTAAAAATAAATGATGTGAACCGGATTTTCTCAGATGAAAACGGTTTAAATATATTATAAAAAAGCTGGTTAAAAAATCTTGATAAACAGCAACATAGTTACGTCTTTCGTGCTTTAAACAAGGGATGAAATCCGCGTTAAAAGTTTACTTTGAGTGGTTTTATGGTTTATATTATATTTGGTTAACTTATGTCTTTTGTGGTATTATAAAATCATGGTAATTTGAGGTCGAGGCATGATTGTTTACGAGTTCAAAGTTAAGGGAAAAGAAAAGCAATATCGCGCTATTGATGAGGCTATTCGGGCGTCACAATTCATTCAAAATAAGTGCTTGCGCTACTGGATGGATAGCAAGGATTCAAAAGTAGATAAGTATGCTTTGAATAAATATTGCGCCGTATTAGCGAATCTATTCCCCTTTGCCGATGAACTCAACTCAATGGCTAGGCAATCTGCTGCTGAGCGTTCTTGGAGTGCAATAGCTCGGTTTTACGACAACTGCAAGAAAAAAGTTAAGGGCAAGAAGGGTTTTCCAAAGTTTAAGAAAAACTGCCGTTCTGTGGAATATAAATCCACTGGGTGGAAACTATCTCTTACTCGTAAAGCCATAACTTTCTCAGATAAAAAAGGTATTGGAACTCTCAAATTAAAGGGAACCTACGACCTTAATTACTATGATATCAAGCTTTTTAAGCGTGTGCGTTTAGTACGTCGTGCCGATGGTTACTACGCTCAATTTGCAATTGATGTTGATGTCAAAGTAGAAAGTCAACCTACTAATCAGGTTGTAGGTATTGACTTGGGCTTGAAGTACTTCATTGCTGACAACAAAGGCAATGTGGAACCATCACCCCAGTTTTACCGTAAATCAGAAAAACATCTTATACGAGCTAACCGCAAGAAATCCAAAAAGTTCAGATCTCAGAAGAAAAAAGCTCTTCTCAGGCAATCCAACAATTACCACAAAGCTAGAAATAGATATCAAAGGAAGCATTTAAAAGTAAGTAGGCAACGAAAAGAGTACTGCAAGAGATTAGCGTACTCCGTCATCCAATCTAACGATTTGGTAGCCTATGAAGATTTGAATGTGAAGGGTTTGGTACGTAATCGACATCTAGCTAAATCCATTAGTGATGCTGGTTGGTACACTTTCAGGCAATGGTTAGAATATTTTGGTCATAAATATGGAAAGGTGACGGTTGCAGTTCCTCCCTACAATACAAGCCAAAATTGTTCTAAGTGTGGACAGAAGGTGAAAAAGTCTCTGTCTACCAGAACCCATGTTTGCCCTCATTGCGGGTACGTGGAAGATAGAGATATCAACGCAGCTATCAACATTTTGAGACTAGGACTCAGTACCGTGGGGCACACGGAAACTTACGCTACAGGAGATTTGCCCTCTTGGGCGGTTGGCGCAAGCCTGCTGTCTAACGGCTTTTCTATGAATGTAGAATCCCCTCACCTTTAGGTAGGGGAGTGTCAAATTTTAAAATACCAATTACGGCTATACATTAAATAAAGCATCAGCCACCAAAAACATACGGTGGCGATCGCAAATAACAAGGAACCATTCAACGCACCAGCCCAAGGTTTAAACAATTGTTGGTAAATCCAAGTATATGTGGTTGGTGCATTACTCCCACTACCAACGTGAGTTTTAATTAATATTCTGGCCAAGAAGCCAGAACCAACAAAAGCGAAGATAGCATTTAATCCCATCACTTCCAAGGGAAAGCCTAACCGCTGGAAACCGCGTACTTCGATTAATTCATAACAAGCAGCTAGCAATAACAGTGCAAAACCAGCAGTGAAGATGACATAAGAACTTGTCCACAATTGTTTGTTGATGGGGAAGACAAACCCCCACAAATGCCCGACTAATACGCAACTGATGCCGACAATCGCTAAACTGATGCTGGTACGGCTTTGGCGAGGTTGGGAACGCAGCCATTCCCCAGTAAAATAACCTGCAATCACGGTAACCACAGCAGGTAAGGTACTCAATAAACCCTCTGGATCGAATCCTTTCCCCCCTAATAGGTGTTGCTGTCCTAAAATTAAGCGATCGATGTAGCCTACCAAATTACCTTCGGGTGTCAAGTTACCAGCACCATAACCAGGAACAGGAATGAATTGCATTGCTAACCAGTAGCCAACAAGCAAAATTGCCGCTAATATCCATAAAGCACGACGCTCAAAGTTGAGAACAGCGATCGCGCTAATTAGATAAGCTAGGCTAATTCGTTGCAATACCCCCATAATCCGAATCGTGGCAAACTTAGAAACTGGCGCACCATTCAGCCAGAAATCGAGAGTTAGGGAAAATAACGCCAAAAATAACCCCAAGCCAAATAAAATTAAAGCCCTCCGCCCAATTCGCCAGTAAACCGCCCTCGTAGGACGATTTTCTTTAGTATATTTGGCTAGGGAAAAAGGCATCGCTGCACCGACAATGAATAAAAAGAACGGAAATATTAAATCTGTGGGTGTACAACCGTTCCACTCGGCGTGATCCAGCGGCGGATAGATATAATCCCAACTGCCAGGATTATTGACTAGAATCATTGAGGCGATCGCAATCCCGCGAAATACATCTAAAGATTTCAGACGTTGAGGTAGAGTCAATTGCTTACTCCAAAAGTTTATCAAGAAAGGCAGAGGGTAGAAACTACAAGGGATTTGTCCTTTGTGTTGAATACCTGAACGATCTGCACACAGTTCGATACCAAGGCGGTTTAAAACCTCCACCAAATTAAAAATTTAGGCTGCTTTTTCAGGAGGGGTTTGAATACTATAGCTGAAAAGAATTTTCTGCTTTACCTGCAACAGCGGCGTTGATTTTTCTTAAAACTTTACTGTATCTGATGTCCACTTACTTAAAAGCAACTTTTCTGGGCGGATTACTACTACTAGTTACCCCCTCTTTCTCTGTCCAGTCTACAGAAATTTCCCACCCCATATCTCTCCCCCCTTCCCCAACACGGGAGTTTCGCGGTGTGTGGATTGCGTCTGTAGCTAATATTGATTGGCCTTCCCGTCCAGGATTGACAACAGTACAACAGCAAGCGGAACTGATAGCGATGCTGGATCGTGCTGTCGCCTTAAAGCTGAATGCAGTCATTTTACAGGTACGCCCCGCTGCTGATGCACTTTACGCCTCTAGTTATGAACCTTGGTCGGAATTTTTAACCGGAGAGATGGGAAAAGCACCATCACCTGATTACGATCCCCTAGCTTTTGCTGTCGAAGAAGCACATAAACGCGGTATAGAATTACACGCTTGGTTTAATCCCTACCGCGCCCGTCATCCTGAATCCAAATCCCCAATGGCGGCGAACCATGTCAGCAAACTTCATCCCCAATGGGTGAAGCAATATGGTAAGTATCTTTGGCTAGATCCTGGCGAACCAGAAGTTCAGGATTACACAGTCAACGTCATTATGGATGTGGTCAAACGCTACGACATAGACGGAGTTCATCTTGACGATTATTTTTATCCGTATCCAGAACGCGATCGCAATCGGCGGGCGATCGATTTTCCCGACGCACCCAGTTGGCAAAAATACCTGCAATCAGGGGGAACACTTAAGCGTGATGACTGGCGACGGGAAAACATTAATACATTAGTGCAACGACTCTATCAAGCAATCAAAAAAGAAAAACCTTGGGTAAAGTTTGGTATTAGTCCCTTTGGCATTTGGCGTCCGGGCTACCCGGCGCAGACAATGAATAGTAATGGCGGTGGATCTTTCGATGCGTACCAGGAGATATATGCTGATTCTCGCCAATGGTTAGTTAAGGGGTGGATAGACTATTTTGCGCCGCAGTTGTATTGGAAAATTGAGAAAACACAACAAAGTTATCCAGTTTTGCTGAGTTGGTGGCTGAAACAGAACCCACTAGGAAGACATATTTGGCCGGGTAATTATACTAGTCGAGTAGGCGATCGCACTTCCGCAGCTTGGCCAGCAAATGAAATTCTCTATCAGATTAAGATAACGCGAGGTTTTACCGGAGCAACGGGTAACATTCACTACAGTATAAAGCCTTTAATGCAAAACCGCGATCGCATTGCCGATTTGCTACAAAAGGAAACTTACTCAACTCCCGCACTAGTTCCCGCTTCTCCCTGGTTAGACACGACACCACCGCCGCAACCGGCACTGAAAATTGAGCGAGATGCAACTACGGGTAAAATCAACAAACTCACCTGGGAATCTACAGGACAAGAAAAGGTCTGGTTGTGGGTAATGCAGACTAAGACAGGTAATCAGTGGAGTACAAAAATCTTCCCTGGATCGCAAACTTCCTACTTATTTAATAGCCAGGATTCTCCATCACAAATTGATAGTGTAGCGTTATCCGCAGTCAATCGCTACAGTACTCAGGGACAACCTGCAATTGGCAATTAAATAAGATTCGTTAACAACAAGATCCCCGACTTCTTAAAGGATACTGCTGGCGAATCAGGGGTAATACGCTGATCCCTTAATCCCGCCGTCACCATAGAATGGTGCGGCTAATCTAACAAAGCCCACCTACCCTTCGGGAACGTGGGCTAAGAAAATTTAGCCCACGTTCGCGAAGCGTTCCGCAGGAAAGGTGGGCTTTGTAGCGATAGCCCCAGGCTTCCAGCCTGCGGGCGTTATTTCGGGTATGCGAGAGAACTTTTTGCTCTAAATTGAGGGGTCAAACCCACCATTCGCCAGATCAGTTGCACTTCTTCCATAACGGTAAAAAGCTTTAAAATCTATGCTGTATAAGTAATTACCAACTAAAAATGAAACTTATCCCGAAGGGTTGCTGCATCGTTTTACAGATGTTAGCAACAGTGGCTTTAGCTACACCTGTAATGGCAGAAATCGTCAAGATTGATCTGCTACAACTCAATGACATCTACGAGATTACGCCAGTGGAAGGGGGAACTCGCGGCGGTTTGGCGCGTGTGGCTACACTAAGACAACAACTTTCCCAAATCAACCCGCGTATCTACACGATAATAGCTGGTGATTTTTTTAGCCCTTCGGCTTTAGGATCTGCCAAAATTAACGGTATACCACTAGCCGGTCAGCAAATGGTAGCGGTGATGAATGCTGTCGGGTTTGACTATGCGACTTTTGGTAATCATGAATTTGACATACCAGAAAAGCTTTTCTATCAACGGTTGCAAGAATCTCGTTTTCGCTGGGTTTCGAGTAATGTATCTGATAGTAAAGGGCAGCCGTTCCCAGGTGTGCCGCGCGCAATAATATTTAATGTCAAAGGCGATCGCGGTGCTATCGTCAGGGTAGGGTTAATCGGTCTGACTATCAATAGTAACCGAGAGAATTACGTTAGTTATACCGATCCGATCGCAACAGCGAAGCAGCAAGTTCAGGCACTCAAGGGGAAAGTTGATATTATAGTGGCGATTACCCATCTTTCTATAGAGAGCGATCGCCTACTAGCAGAAACTGTACCAGAAATCGACATCATTCTTGGCGGTCACGAGCATGAAAATATTCAACAATGGCGGGGTAGAGATTTTACACCAATTTTTAAAGCCGATGCGAATGCGCGTACAGTTTACCTGCATCAATTAAGTTACGACACTATCAAAAAAAGCCTGCAAATTAATTCTCGACTCATACCAATTACCGACAAAATTCCCGATGAACCGAAAACAGCAAAGGTAGTTCAGGAATGGGTAGAAAGAGGTTACCAAGCATTTCGCGCCAATGGTTTTGAACCAAATCAAGAAATTGCCAAATTACCAATAGCTTTAGATGGTTTAGAATCTAGTGTCCGTAATAAATCCACCAAGCTAACAGATTTAATTGCAGCAGCGATGTTAAAGGAAGTTCCGGAAGCAGATTTAGCTGTATTTAATGGTGGTTCAATTCGGATTGATGATGTCATTCCACCAGGCCCAATGACCCAATATGATGTAATTCGGATATTACCTTTTGGTGGTAAAGTTGTGGCAATAGAGATAAATGGTACGCTCTTAAAAAGAGTATTAGAGCAAGGACAAGCTAATAAAGGTAATGGTGGCTACTTGCATACAGCCAAAGTTACTCAAGAATCCAGTTCCGGAAATTGGTTAATTAACGGTCAACCTCTGGAGGCTAACAAAACTTACAAAGTTGCTACTACAGAATTTTTAATCAGTGGTAAAGAGAAAGGATTAGATTTCTTCAATCTGCAACAACCGGGAATTAAGTTAATTGCAGAAAAACGGGATATTCGGTTAACAGTAATTGATCAATTGAAGCGTCAAGCTAATAATTAATAATTCGTAGTCAGGACTTCAGTCCTGAATCTAACAACACTAAAGTGCTGACTACAAATCATCTTTAAACAGGCTAATTTTGCAAATTTCTTATTTCTCTTTGTGCATCTTTATAACTACTTGTTTGTCCTCGCTGTTTAAAGATTTTGGCTGCTTGTTGAAAATCAGCGATCGCAGTTTTTTTCTCTCCCTGTTTAGCCCGCAACAAACCGCGATTGTAGTAAGCTAAAGCATAGTTAGAATTAACTGCGATCGCTTTTGAGTAATCTGCAATTGCTGCTTGTTTATTTCCCCGTTCGAGATGAGTATTACCCCGGTTATTATAAGCGGTAGCATTTTTCGGGTTGAGCTTAATTGCTTCAGTATAATCGGCGATTGCACCTTGATAATTACCGACAGAAAAGCGGTGCATCCCTCTATGGATATAACCTATCGATGATTTAGGATTTAACTCTAATACCTTGTTGTAATCTTCAGTAGCTTCTAAATTTTTGCCTAATTCACTATAAGCATCTCCCCGATTCAGGTAGGCTTCTATATATTTGGGATTAAGCCGAATTGCACTGTTATAATCTCTGATAGCAAAGTACTTTTGGTTAATAGCAAATTGTGTTAAACCCCTTTGTAAGTAAGCTTTGGCATCATGGGGATTCATCTCAATTGCTGTATCAAAATCTTGAATTGCTGCTTGCTTTTGTCTCAGACGACGGCGCAGCATACCCCGCTGTAAATAAGCACCGCTATAGTTGGGTTTAAGAGCGATCGCTTTGTTAAAATCTGCCATTGCGCCTTGATAATCTTTCAGCTCTACACGAGCCAGACCGCGCCCATAATAAGTATAGTGGTTTTTGGCATTGAGTTGAATTGCTTTGGTATAGTCGGCGATCGCTTCTTTATATTTTCCTAATTCATAATTAGAAAAGCCTCGGTCATAGTAAGCATTAGCATCTTGAGGATTTAGCTTAATTGCAATGCTTGCATCTAATTGGGCTTTTTGGTAATTTCCTAATCGATAAAAAGCATCACCTCGCCGATTGTAAGCTCTAGCATCTTGGGGATTAAGAGCTATAACTTGAGTAAAATTCTGTATGGCTTCATTGTAGTGACCTGTTTCATACTTTTCTACTCCCTCCAGATATAATAACTTTGGATCGTCTAGAGGTTTTGGCATCAAAAAAAACCAAGCTGCTGCACCAACAGTAAGACAGCTAGCTATTCCTGTGAGAATTAACCAAGGTTTTTGATGTTTCTGCTGTTGCTGTTCGGGTGCGTCATCATGATTATTTAGCTGCTTGAGATCATTTACAACCTCGTTAGCAGACTGATAACGTTTACGATAATCAAAACGCACCATTTTATCGATAATTTTTGCTAATTCTTTATTAATTTGAGGCATTTGATCTCGCCAAATAATTTCACCAGTCAGGATATTTTTGTCGCTTAGTAATAGAGTTATTTCATTTGCGGTTAACCCGATAAGTGCAGCGATCGCCACTATTCCTAAAGCATATATATCGCTGTTATATTGCGAGTTACCTTGTAATTGTTCTATCGGTATATATTCGAGGTTCCCAACAGTAGTAGTGACAATTTCTCTAACAGAACCAAAGTCAACCAAAACTAACTTATGATCTGACTCACGCCGAATAATATTCGTAGGTTTAATGTCTTGATGAATTACCTCGTAGCTATGTACAAATGCCAAAATTTCTAATACTTCTAATAAGAGACTGATAACTTGGTCTGACTCTAGAGGTGTTCCTAGGAAAATTTCCTCAGTTAAAGGATTACCAGGAATGAACTCTTGGACTAAGTAAAATTCTTCATTGTCTTCAAAATAAGCAACTAATTTCTGAATTTGATTGTGTTCCTGAGTTAGTTTTTTTAAGGTTTCTGCTTCACCTGTAAACAAGCGCCGCAGTATATTTAAATCTTGGGGATTGTTATTAGCAGGATGTAGCTGCTTCAACACAAATTGACTGTTAGGAAGATTAGTATCTTCAACCAAATAGGTTTGAGTCAATTCCTCAGCACTCAGAACCGCCAAGATTCGGTAACGTGCATCCAGAAGGTGACTATGCATGAAAATAAATATAGTTTTATCCGGAGTTACTCGATTATAGCTTGCGTATTAATACTGAGTAATATTTCTTTGTCTACGAGAAAATTCGGAAATGGTCAATGGTCATTAGTCGTTGGTCATTAGACTGTTGACACCAATGTTCAAAACCTCTCTCCTACAAGGAGAGAGGTTTACCAGAGAGGTCAGAATATTAAGTTGCACCCAAGCGTTAATTAGGAATTATTTTAACTATGCTGGTACGACAAATTTCTCGCTACCAGCCAGCCCAAAAGCTTCATGAATTACTTGCAAGGCTTTGCTACCTTGTTCTTGGGCGACAACACAGCTAATTTTGATTTCTGAGGTAGCAATCATTTGAATATTAATTTGATTTTGGGCTAAAGCCTCAAACATTTTCGCCGCCACACCAGGTTGTCCTAGCATACCGGAACCGACGATACTTACTTTGGCGATCGCACTGTCAAGGACAACTTCACCCCAGCCTAATTCTGCGCCTGCTTGTGAAAGCATCTTTTGCGCATTGTCCCCATCTATCCGGGCGACGGTAAAAGCAATATCTCTTCTAGGAATCCCATCAACTATCCGACAGCGTTGGGATTGGATAATCATGTCAACGCTGATGTTGTGCTGCGCCAATAATCCAAATATCTTCGCTGCCATCCCCGGACGATCTGGTATTTGACGAATCGCCAGCCGCACTTGATTCATATCTAAAGCTACGCCACGCACGGGGGGAGTTGAGTGTGAGGGGGAGAGGGGGAGAGGGGGTGACGCGGGGAAATTACTCTCCACGTCCCCGCGTCTCTCTGTCTCCGTGTCCTCTTGTACTGCTTCTATTTCAAAGGTACTGCGGAGTGCAGCGACGGCGCGATCGCATTCTGCGGACGCAACTACGCAGCTGACTTTGACTTCACTAGTGGAAATCATGTGGATGTTGACATTTGCTTCGGCTAAGGTAGCAAACATCTGGGCTGCAACGCCGGGACGGCCGATCATTCCCGCCCCGGAAATGCTGACTTTGGCGATATTTTGCTCTACCATCACTTCCGCTTCTTCTGCTGGGGCGTGAGGGTGGCTTCTCAGTGCTGGGGCGATCGCTGCGGCTACTGCTTCTGCTCGTTTTAATATTGGTGTGGTGACGGTAAAGGCAATGTCATTACTATTACCTTCATGAATCGATTGGATAATTAAATCTACGTCTACTTTTTGCCGCGCAATTTCCCCAAATAACCTCGCTGCTACTCCTGGTTTATCGGGTACGCGCAACAGAGCTACTCTTGCCTGGTTTGTATCAAACTCTACACCATCTACTGCTTTGGCAATTTCCAAATTTACCAGCGATCGCCCGATTGGTTTGGGAGATGTCACCCAAGTACCTGGATCATCCGTCCAGCTAGATCTCACTACTAGGGGCACACCATAATTCCGCGCAATTTCCACAGCCCTGGGATGCAGCACTTTTGCACCCAAACTTGCCAGTTCCAACATTTCGTCACTGGTGATTTGGGTCATCAGTTGGGCTTCGGGAACTAAACGCGGGTCTGTAGTTAAAATCCCTGGTACATCTGTATAAATTTCACAAAAATCTGCTCGTAATGCAGCGGCTAATGCCACTGCTGATGTATCGGAACCACCACGTCCCAAAGTGGTAATTTCTAATTCTTCCGTGCTGCTTATGCCTTGAAATCCTGCAACCACAACCACTTTACCTTGATTGAGATAGCGCTCCAGGCGATCTGTTTCAATGTGCAAAATGCGAGCGCGGGTGTGTTCGGCTTCGGTAACAATTCCTACCTGAGCGCCAGTCATGGAAATTGCTGGCTGTCCAATTTCCTGCAATGCCATACTTAATAAGGCAATAGTTACCTGTTCGCCAGTAGAAAGCAGCATGTCCATTTCGCGGCGGCTAGGATTAGCAGAGAGAGCATTGGCTAGCTTCACCAGCCCATCAGTAGTTTTCCCCATTGCGGAAACCACCACTACCAGCGAATTTCCTGCTTGCACAGTCTGATAAACCCGCTGGGCAACAGCTTGAATGCGTTCTACTGAACCAACAGAGGTACCACCGTATTTCTGAACTATGAGCGACATAAATTTTTCTTAATCAATTTGCTGCTTTCATCAACGCCGCCGCCGATTTGGTAAGCTTGCAAGGCATTGCCAGTTATTTAGTTTACAGAATATTGTGCTTAGTCTAACAGACTTTGTGATTTATGTTATCGATTGGTCACATGACAAAGTCTGATTCTGATTTATATATGTTATTTTAATATCCCTTCTACGAGTAGGTAGTGCATGACACTTGGCGATGAGGGGGATGAGGACAAGGGAGACAAGGTAGATAAATACAAAATTACCCATGCCCCATACCCATTTTCATCTGTCCTGGGGTACGTATTTATGCTGACTATTTAATATTTACTGGATAAATGTCCTTTAAATCACTCATTGACAATACAAATGTGAAAAGGTGAAATAGTTAGTACTTATATAGCAATTCCAGGCAAAAAAAGTAGTTAATATTAGCCTTAAGAGCTAAGTGGCACTTTTTTCTCAATAACTCGTCTCAATTCTTTGAGCAATAGCCGTTAGCAGTGAGTCAAGTTAAATGAAACCATAGGATGCATATCACATGAGTTCAAAAGTCAACAAAGTATTGAAGCAGTCCGGGGTGATTCCTTATAGAATTCAAGATGGCAGAATCGAAGTACTGCTGATTACTAGCCGCGATCGCCGCAAGTGGGTAATGCCGAAAGGTGATATTCCTAATGGTATGAGTCCACCTGATTCAGCAGCAAAAGAGGCTTGGGAAGAAGCTGGAGTAATTGGCCAGGTAAATACACAAAAAATTGGTACTTATAAGTATCGCAAACAAGGTAAAAATTACCGAGTTAATATGTATTTATTACCAGTGGAAACTCTCTGTGAAGATTACCCAGAAGCAGGTTACAGACAACGGCAGTGGTTAGATATATCTAACGCCATGAGGTGCATTAAAATTACTTCACTTAAACGCATTCTTCAGGAATTTCCGGCAACTGAATTAATCTGTTGATGTAGAGAAATATTTCCGGAATATAGCTATGTGTCTTTTGATTTCTCTATAAATTCGATTTGATTTTTGCATAAATAATTTACACTGTCAGGTTCAATGTTGGGTGGGCATTGCCCACCATAAACCCATCAAGTTCAGTCACTGTTTTAAAGCCGTCATACTCACTGCCGATTCATTACCACAATTTCCCCTTTTTTATTAATCTTTACTGGATTCTTGGGAAAAGCTTGATTGTTCAAATAACGCAGCAGTCCTACAGTCCGAAAATGCTGATCAATTCTAGGAATTCCCTGGCGATCTAAATGAATAGGAATAATTTTCCCACCTACTAAATCTCCTTGAGAGTTGAGTTTAGCTTCTAAAATCATTGAGTAACCTGTCTCAGCTGCTGTAGACAAAGTCCGGTAACCTAAAAAGTTGCCCAAAGAATAAGCGATTAGTTTCCCTTTATAAATTTCTATTGCTCTGGGAACATGAGGCCCATGTCCTAAAACTAAATCTGCGCCTGTATCAATCATTGTCCGGGCAAACTGCATCGAATTGCCACGGTTTTCTCCATAGAAAAATTCTGTTTCGTTCTTCACATATAATGCTCCTGTACCTTCAGCGCCTACCTGCATCGATACAATGACAATGTTTGCATTGTTTTTGGCCTCTAATACCAGAGCTTTTGCTGCTGCTAAATTGTGAACAGAATTATAAAAATCATAGGTAGTAAATCCGATCATTGCCACCGGAATGTTATTAGCTTGTGAATAGAGAATTTGATTTTTATGTCCTAATGTTTCAATGCCTACAGCTGCGAGATTATTAACCGTATCTTGGAAACCCACAAGCCCAAAGTCCATTGCATGATTGTTGGCTAAATTAAACACATCAAACCCAACATCAGCAAATAACTGCGCATAACTAGGTGGAGAGCGAAAGGCAAAAATTTGTCCTTGACTCATATCCTTAGAACTGTAGGGATAGTTAGTTAAACTACTTTCAAAATTTCCAAATAAAATATCGGCTCCTTGCAGGTACCCTCTGACAGATTTTGGCAGCAGTTCATCGCGAAAGCGAGGTAGTCTGTAGTTAGGGAAATTAGTCCCAGGAATTACATCGCCAACCGCTTTAATGGTGATTGTGTCTGAAGGTACTTCCTGATTCTCAGGGATAACAAAGGGAAATGGCAGATTTTCGCTAGGTGTCGTCGCTGCATTTGAACGCTGTATCTGCCCAAAACGGATGATAATTCCTATACCAATACCTAGACAAAAACAAAAACTGATAAAACCTACTGAGAATATACGTCCCAGCTTGTGATTAACCATCGCTTACTCCTCACATGATGGCAACAGTTTATCCCAACATTTCAGATTTTCGGTATAGGTTTTTTCTCTCTTTTGGCAAAATTGAATACAAAAAATCAACCCAATACATGATTTCTAGTGTTGGCGAGGTCAATTTAATCAATGATTGCGTGTCACCTATTGTTGGGTGGGGAAACCGCGCAAGCAAGGGCGGGGAAACCCCGCCCCTACATATATCTATGTATAATCACGTAAAAATTCTCCGCTTAAGCATGAAAATTTACTTTTCTGGTCTCCCTCGCTTCTCATCCCCACGACTTGGAAGCCCAGAGTTAGTCTCGTCAGAGTGTCTATTGTCAATGACTGTGATTAGACGGGAAAATCCCGCAACGCTCGCCATGAAAATCAATACCCCATGACGCCACTTGCTTCTCCCAAGGGGAGACGCTGCGCGAACAAGCCGGGAAACCCGTCCAACGCAGTGGCTCCCCAATGCCCCATGCCCCATTTTCCAGTGATTAAAGTATGCTGTTAAAAAATCATAAAAAATCATAAAAAATCAGGTAAAGACCAAAAAACACATTTTATGGAAATAAAAAGATTTTAAATCAGCTTTAACAAGCAAATTTCATATTAAAACTAAGATAATCATCTATTTTCTTGGAGCTTGTAGGAGCTACAGAATTGACGTTTGAGCAAGCAATGGTGGTTTTAGATCTAGTGCTACAGCAAAAGCATTTAAGTAACATTCAAGAGCTAGTTCTCCGTCAATCTTGGGAAGGATATACTTATGCAGAGATTGCCGAAAGGTCTGGTTATGATAATGATTATATTCGAGATGTAGGGTATAGATTATGGCAGACTCTCTCAAAGGCACTAGGAGAAAATGTCAATAAAAGTAATATTAAATCTGTATTAAGACGGCGTTATTTTAGTCTCTCACCAGCAGATTCACAAGAAAGTACTAGTGTAATAGAAAAAACTCCTAAAACATTGCTGCACCAAGATTGGGGAGAAGCAATAGATGTGTCTATGTTCTATGGTCGGACGGCAGAACAAACAAAGCTACAAGAATGGATTGTGAATGATAAATGCCGCTTGGTAGCGCTATTAGGGATGGGAGGGATTGGTAAAACTGCTTTGTCTGTGAAGTTAGCAGAACAACTAAAAGGTAATTTTGATTACATAATTTGGCGCAGTCTGCGAAATGCTCCACCGTTAGTTGATCTGCTCAAAGGAATTATTACATTTGTTTGGGAGCAGCAAGCAGTAAATGTGCCAGAAACTGAAGATGGTCAAATTTCTTGCTTGATGAACTATCTCGATTCTCAACGTTGTCTGATTGTACTGGATAATGTGGAATCGATTTTGGCAACTGGTACAAAATCCGGTCACTATCGTCGGGGATATGAAGGATACGGTCAATTTTTCCGCCGGGTGGGAGATGAACGCCATCAAAGTTGCTTGGTATTTACTAGTCGGGAGAAACCGATTGGTTTCATCGCCAGAGAAGGAGAAAACTTACCCGTGCGATCGCTGCAACTAACTGGTTTACCACAAACCGCAGCAAGAGAGATTCTGATATCCAAAGGACTGGTAAATTCACAAGATGAATTTGACAATTTAATTCAGCGCTATGCAGGTAATCCTTTGGCTTTGAAAATCGTGGCGACTACAATCTGTCGCCTGTTTGATGGGAATATTAGCGAATTTTTAGCCCAAGGTTCGGTTATTTTTGGCGATATTTGGCAAATTTTAGAGCAACAATTCCATCGCTTGTCTGTTAACGAACAGCAAGTGATGTACTGGCTAGCAATTAAACGTGAATGGGTGACGCTACCAGAATTACGAGAGGATATCGTACCCAAGGTATCTAAACGAGAGTTATTAGATGCACTGTTATCTCTGCAAGGGCGATCGCTAATTGAACAGCAATCAGGTAGCTATACCCAACAACCTGTGGTGATGGAATACATGACTGACAAACTCATTCAACAAGTTTGTAGTGAAATTTTCTCCCAGGAGGTAGTATTATTCAATACTTATGCCTTAATAGAAGCTACGGCTAAAGATTATGTTCGTGAAAGTCAAAAACGGGTGATTTTGCAACCGATATTGAGTCGGTTAAAAACTACTTTGAGAAACTCAGCAGCAATTGAGAGGCGACTCGAAGAAATTATTTCCATACTGCGAGAAAAATTTGCTGCTATACCTGGATATGCTGGTGGGAATACAATTAACCTCCTGAATCAGCTAAAAGTTGATTTCACAGGCTGGGATTTTTCCGGTTTAAGAATCTGGCAGGCTTACCTTAAAGATGTGAATCTGCATCAAGTCAACTTACGCAATAGCGATTTAAAAAAATCAGCTTTTAATGAAGCTTTGGTAGAAATCGTAGCAGTAAGATTCAGTCCTCTGGGTAAGATTCTGGCTACTGGTGATGTCAATGGCAGAATACATCTGTGGAATATAGAAGATGGTCAAAAACTGCGGAGTTTTGCGGGACATACTGCTTGGGTTTGGCAAGTTCACTTTAGCCCAGATGGCAATACTTTAGCAAGTTGTTGCGATCGCGGTATCATTAAACTCTGGGATGTAAACACAGGGGAATGCCTGCATACTGTACAAGAAGAGACATTACGTGGTTGGTTAGCAAGCTTTAGTCCAGATTGCACTCTACTAGCTTCTGGTAAAACAGACCAAACAATCAAAATCTGGGATACTCGCAGTGGTCAGTGCGTAAAAACACTGAAACGACAGGTAAGCAAAATTGCTGGATTGGCTTTTAGTCCCAATGGGCAAATTCTGGCTAGTGGAAGTGAAGACACAACCGTGAAACTCTGGGATCTGAGTACTGGTGAATGTCTCCAGACTTTGGAGGGACACACCCAAACAGTTTGGTCAGTTACTTTCAGTCCTAATGGGCAAATTCTAGCCAGTGGTAGTCAAGACAAAACGGTGAAACTCTGGGATGTCAGCACAGGTGAATGTAGCAAAACTTTAGAAGCACCGCACTTAGATATAGTTTGGTCAATTGCTTTTAGTCCCGATGGGCAAACTTTGGCGATCGCAACTGAAGCCCCTGTCATTAGTTTATGGGATGTCAACACAGGACATTGTATTAAAACTTTATCAGGTCACACGACTCGTGTTTGGTCAGTTGCCTTTAGCCACGATGGGAAAATCCTCGCTAGTGGTTCTCAAGACAAAACTCTTAGATTATGGCAGGTATCTACAGGACGATGTATCAATACTTTACAAGGATATCCCAGTTTCATTAGCTCAGTAGTTTTCCATCCCAATGGTCAATCCTTGGCTGGTAATACAGGAAATACAATTAGAATCTGGGATTTTCCGACTGGGAATACCATAAATAGCTTGTACGGTCATTCTGGGGACATTGCGGCCTTAGCTTATAATAGCGATGGGCAAACTTTGGCAAGTACTAGCGTAGATAGCACAATTCGGATTTGGAATGTGACAACAGGGGAATGTCTACAAATCTTAGAGGAACATACTAGTTTTATCTTTTCAGTATCCTATAGCCCTGACGATCAAACTTTGGCTAGTGCAGGTGCAGAAAAGACAATCAAGCTGTGGGATGTGAAAACGGGAACATGTCTCACAACTTTAGAGGGACATACAGGCTGGATATTTTCAGTTACCTGGAGTCCTGATGGCAAATTTTTAGCTAGTCTGAGTGAAAATAGCATTCATCTGTGGGATGCAAACACAAAGGAACTTCTCCAGGTATTGACAGGAAATTATTGCTTTATTGGATCGATAGCCTTTCATCCCAACAGTCAAGTTTTAGCTACTGGGGATATAGAATACAAAATTAAGTTTTGGGATATCAGCACAGGAAACTGTTGGCAAACATTGCAAGGACACGAAGCTAATGTCACTGGTGTGAAGTTTAGTCCCAACGGCGAGTTTGTTGCTAGTGTCAGCCACGATCAAACTATCAAGCTTTGGGATAGCCAGACAGGGGAATGTTTGCAGACACTGCGGGGACACAATAATTTCATCTGGGCGATCGCTTTTCATCCTGACGGAAACATCCTCGCTAGTGGTTCTCAAGACGAAACAATTCGGCTGTGGGATATCTCTACCGGCGAATGTTTGCAAATTTTGCGATCGCCCCGTCTCTATGAAGGAATGAACATTCAAGGCGTTACAGGTTTAAGTGCAACCCAAAAAGCTACTTTGAAAATTCTCGGCGCAGTTGATTAAATTTAACTAAGGGAACTCCAAAAAATAAATTATGCCAAATTGTAGGGGCGGGGTAACCCCCATTGGTGTCAACTTAACGTAAAACCCTTGCCAAGATGTGATTTGATACAAAATCACGTACCACCAAGATCCGCGCTACCCCACCCCAGTTTTGCTGACGCAAAACTTCCCCTCCCCGTTTACGGGGAGGGGATTGAGGGGTGGGGTAAAATGCCTGTGGAATCAGCGTTTTGACTTAAGTTGACACGTATGGGTAACCCCGCCCCTACGAGTTGCTTTGGTAAATTAATGATTGGAATATTTTTTTATTTGGTAGTCCCTAATAAGATCCCCGACTTCGTAAAAGTTGTCGGGGATCTGAATCGCTGATGTTTTCTACTCGAATGGGGGTAGATTATTTGGGTCAATCCCCTGAGATTGCAAGTAAGCGATTAGCCTTTCTTTTTGCTGGCGTTCCTGTTCGGCGCGTTGACTTTCTTGTTCGGCGCGTTGACTTTCTTGTTCGGCGCGTTGGCGTTCCTGTTCGGTGCGTTGGCGTTCTTGTTCAATTTGTTCCACCGCCCAAGGTAACAAATTGCCATTTTTATCCCACCAACGTAACCAATAACCAGTATGCGCTTCTTTTGTGCCTTGGCATGTTCCTAAATATAAGCCCATTGCTTCTATCCAATGACGACCATTTTCGTCAGGTAGCTGTAATTCATAACGGCCATTCTCTAGTTGATAATATTCTAATAATCCGCCAACAGGTTCAAAAATTATGTAGATAGGAACTTGCAAAATCTGCTCGTAAAAAAACCATCTTCCTGGCGGATAAGTGCGTTTGACTGAATATTCTCCCCCATCTGTATCTGAGAGAAATTCCATGACAATGAGTGGAATTTCACCTTCTAAAATTGGTGTGTAGCTTTTGCGATTACTCAGCACTTCTTTAACTGATGGTACGTAAACCCAGTCTGGTGCTTTAATAATCAATTGTCCGTTGACAGTTGCACACAATCCAAAATTGGAGGCGCTCAACATTTGTGGTTGGATGAAACCACTGATTTCTAAACTTTCGCGCAAAGCACCAGCCAAGATTGGCTGACCTGTATTCTCCACTGGTTCATCCTCTAATTTAAAATCTTTGGGTAAAGCCTCCCAAGTTATTATCAGTTGATTTGATGATTGGCTTTCGCTGAGTTGGGTTACCATAAAATTTAAAATTACAAATTAAGAACCCAATTCATGACAGGCATTCTAGCTTTTATGACTTGGTCATTTCCCAGCACTTTAGCTGATACAGGGCATGAATGTGAGTTTATTCTCTCATTTTATCAACCAACCCCTGATTGATTTGTAAATTCAGCGAAAGAAATTAAAAATTAACCGCCAATTACGCCAAGTACGCCAAGAAAGAAATAAGAGATGAATAAAGTTTAGTGCAGGGTCACCAAGACAGGGGATAAAGCAGCACATGAACCCTGTCCTATTCAGGCTCATTATATGCATATTCATATCAAGTTGGTAAAATAATGACAAATGACAAATGAATTTTTAAGAACGTTTAACGGGATTCATCCAAGCTTCTAGGCGACTAAATGCTTGGGAAGAAAGCAGTGTTAAGCATAGGTAAACTACAGCCACAGCAGCGTAAATTTCAAAGGCGCGATAGTTATTTGCCACAATTAATTGTCCTTTGCGGAGTAATTCTTCAAACCCAATGACTGAAACTAAGCTGGTATCTTTCAACAAACTAATAAATTCATTACCTAAAGGTGGAATCATCCGCCGGAAAGCTTGGGGAAAAATTACATAGCGCATGGTTTGGACAGAACTTAATCCGAGTGATTGTGATGCTTCGGCTTGTCCTGGTTCAATTGATTGAATCCCAGCGCGGACAATTTCGGCTATGTAAGCGGCGCTATTCAAACTTAAGGCTATTACCCCGGCGACTAGGCGATCGAAGGAGAAAGTAAAACCCAATTCTTGGGCGATCGCAGGTATGCCAAAATAAATCATAAAAATCTGCACGAGTAAAGGAGTTCCGCGAAAGAAATCCACGTAAGCCCGCGCTATCCAACGCACAAATTGAATCCGGGAAAGGCGGACAATCCCAATGAAGGAACCACCAACTAAACCCAGCACTACAGAAAGTACTGTTAGTTGCAGTGTGATTAATACTCCTTGTAGCAAAGTGGGTAAAGCCAGCCAAATCACGCTAAATAAGGCAAATATTCCCGATACAGAGGTAGTTTGGTTTTCAAAGGGTGATTTGGCTGGTAAGGTTGGAGGTTCGGTTTTGAACCATTTGCGGTAAATTTGGGCATAAGTACCATTTTTGAGGACTTTATCCAGACCATCGTTGATCGAGGCTAGATTGGGCGAGTTTTTCGGTGTCGCAATGCCGTAATATTCTTCTGTTAGCAATTGCCCTACTACTTTCAGCCCCTGGAGATTACCTGTATTAATTGCGTATAAAGTTACTGGTGCATCGTTAATTACCGCATCCACATTACCATTGGCTAATTCTTGTAGGGCTATAGGTGCAGAATCGAATCTGCGAATTTCTCCTCCGGGAATATCCTCGGCTTTTTTGGCTCCAGTTGTGCCAATTTGTACAGCAATTTTTTTATTTTTGAGGCTGTTAAAGTTAGTAATATCTTGATTGTCGGCGCGAATTGCGATCGCCAACCCAGCTTTAAAATAAGGACGGGAAAAGGAAATAGTTTTTGCTCTCTGTTCGGTAATTGTAATCGAACTAATCGCCGCATCTACAGTTTTGGCTTGCAAAGCCGGGATCATGCCATCAAAGGGCAAACTTTGAAATTCTATTTTAAAATTAGCCGCAGCTGCGATCGCACCCATCAAATCAATAGAAAAACCTTGCGATTTCCCATCAGATCCCAGAAACTCAAAAGGTGGAAACGTCGGTTCATTAGCAATCCGCAGGGTTTTATCCACACTAGGATTAACGCTACAGCCAACCAGTAACAACAGACTCAAAACTGTAGCCAACAACGAGTGTAAGCAACGAATACAAGCAAATCCAGCCATATTTATTCCTGGGGATGGGGGCAGAGGGGCAGGGGGGACAAGGGGGACAAGGGAGACAAGGAAGATAAATAATAAATGCCCAATGACAAATGACAAATGACAAATGACAAGTGACAAAAAACATTAAAATCAACTTTAAAGCACACTGACGTAAATAATGAAAAATTCTGTCCCCGCGATTATTTTTGAAAATATTGAAAAAAGCTTTGGTTCCCTGAAAGTCCTCAAAGGAATCACTGGCGAAATCAATCGGGGAGAAGTGGTTGCTGTGATTGGTTCTTCTGGCTGTGGTAAAAGTACTTTACTACGATGCTTTAACTGCTTGGAAAGGATTAATCATGGGCGTTTAGTTGTCAACGGTCTCGATTTATCCGCTGCCACTCTCAACTATACTCAATTGCGACAACTTAGAACCCAGGTAGGCATGGTTTTTCAGCAATTTAATCTGTTTCCCCATCTCAGTGTGTTAGAAAATTTGACACTGGCTCCGCAGAAAGTCATGGGGAAAACACTGAAAGAAAGTGCCCAATTAGCAGGGTTGTATTTAGAAAAAGTTGGTCTTTTTGATAAAGCATCAGTTTATCCCGAACAACTTTCTGGGGGACAAAAACAACGGGTGGCGATCGCCCGGAGTTTATGTATGAATCCTGAGATTATGCTATTTGACGAACCTACCAGCGCTTTAGATCCGGAACTGGTTGGCGAAGTGCTGCAAGTTATGCAGCAATTAGCAAAAGAGGGAATGACAATGGTAGTTGTCACCCATGAAATGCAATTTGCGCGGGAAGTCGCACATCGAGTACTATTTTTAGACCGAGGTGTTGTCGTAGAACAAGGTTCTGCTCATGAAGTTCTGACAAATCCTCAAAGCGATCGCCTACGTACTTTTCTCAGTCGCCTCAATGCTGTTTAAAAATTGCCCAAGTGTTTAATTTTAAAGATATTCGCTTAAAAAGTCAAAGGGATCATCTCCCCAACAGGGTTCAGGTATCATCCACAGTAAATTATTGCGGATATCAGCTTCAATATCATCACTATCGTCCCGATCAAACAATTCAGACATAGCTTTCCAGTCACGTTCTTCTAAAGACGTAATCGCTGGGGCATATATATGTATATTTCCTGGATAAGTCACACGTTAAATTAGAGTTTAAAGTCGCCAACAATTAGTCTAACAATTGATAAACAATCATATTCTAACTTGGAGATGATGTTGTCACAAGAAATCTGAAAAATCCTCATACAAGGAAATAAAAATCTTTAAATATAGCTGTAGTAAGACTTATGGGCATAGCACCTTTATTATTTAATAAAAATAAAATTTACGTGATTATACGATGGTCAACTTATTTAAATTGTGAGAATTATTGTCTTTGGGTCTTGAGATTATAAAAGCTTGATAAAACAGTGCTGAATCATTAGTAAAAACTTATAGCAATCCTCAGAGGTGATTCAAAAACTGAGGGATTTTACTATTAGTCAATTCCAGGCGCGATCGCTGATTGTTGGTTCGCTCTTTGGTGGGAGTATCCCAATTTTGCCTTACAGCAGTTTTCATTTCAGCAGACTACACGCAGACCTAACCCCCTTCCCCATGAGGGAAGTGGGAATCAAAGCCTCTCTCCTCTTAGGATAGAGGTTTGGAGAGAGGTATATCCATTTGAAAAGCGCTGTAAATAAATTTGTAGTGGGAGCATCTTGCTCCCTTTGTCCAAGAAGCGGGCTTTGGTTCCCGCACTACACAAAAATTAATTCACACATTTGGGATGCTCCTCTGGAATTCAGATCGTCCTCTAGATATTTACCCGAAGTTATTTTGCTGAAATTGTATTTTTGGATAAATTGTCAGCCGATGCCCTACCCGCAAACCATACCATCTGCCTAGAATTAGATGAACACTCAATTTTTTGGGTAGAACAGGAAAAACAGGTGACAACAGAAATCTACGTCAGCACAGATATCGAATCAGATGGCCCTATCCCTGGACCTCATTCCATGCTTAGTATTGGATCGGCTGCATACACCGCAGATAAACAATTAATCGCCACCTTTTCCGCAAATCTGGAAACTTTACCGGGAGCAACAGGCCATCCCAAAACTATGAAATGGTGGTCAGAACAGCCAGAGGCTTGGGCTGCTTGCCGAGTCAATCCCAAGCCTCCAGCATCGGTAATGCAAGCATACCACGCTTGGCTGAAAGCATTACCCGGTGAACCGATATTTGTTGCTTATCCAGCCGCCTTCGATTTTATGTTTGTCTATTGGTATTTGATCAACTTTGTGGGTGATAGTCCCTTTGAGCATTCAGCGCTAGACATCCGCTCCTATGCAATGGCATTCTTGAAACGCAGCTATGGTGAGTCCGGGAAGCGTAACCTAGCAACTGAGTGGTTAGAGGAAACTAGTTTGAACCATGTGGCGCTGGATGATGCCATTGAACAAGGTAAGTTGTTTTGCAATCTGTTGCAAAACAACTTGCAGCGTGAACATTAATTTACATTGATTTAGCTTGCTCTTAAGCCTTGAGACTGTCGATATAAGCTTTAATTGCCGGTAGTGCTGTCATCTTTTCATAGAAGAAATTGTTGACAATATTCATTACCTCAGCTTGGGCTGCGTCTACCTGAGGACCGAGGGGAACACCTCCCTCTTGACGGGTGATGCAGCGATATAGACGCAGAAGATGGCGCACAATCTCCAATTCTTCTTCTCCTTCCAAGACTTTGATCACTCCCATAATCAGTTCATCCATCTGATCGAGAATGTTTTCGATGTCAAAGACGGTGCTTTTTTCCGTCGCTTCTTGGACAGTTCTTACCAGGGCGTGGACTTGATAAAGTAAGGCTGCTGGTTCGTCAAACAGTTCGCGCAAAAAGGCGGCTTCTTCATATTGCCCATTCAGCCGAAAGATGTTATACAGGCGTTTAGCGGCTTTACCGTAGTTGAGGTAGTCGTCTTTTACATATTTTTTAACTTCTTTTTGTAACTGTGTCATATAGTCATCCATGACATCGGTGGAGACTTGCTTGACAAGTTTAGAGAAGATGGGGGCAGATTGAGTATCTAGGTAAACTTCTTGGAAGTAGCCGTCTAGATAGCCATCTAAGGGCGTGATTGTGCCATCGGGAGCTTCCCAGGTGACATCCAACATGTTGCTAGCGTTGGACAATTGACCGCGCACTCGATCGGCAATCACCCAGTCCAGCTTACACCAACCAGGGTCGTGGGCTACAGAATCCCAAGTGATGACGAGGGGATTTCCTTGTAGATCTGTACCCTGAATTTCTCCGGCGACAATTTCGTCTGGAAGCCATGAAATCGGTGAGCCTTTGTGATAGGTGCGATCGCTACGAATCACTTCTTGAGGATAGCTACCAAATTTCAGTTCAATTAATTGAAAATTGGGGCCAGATATACTGTTGATTGCTTTCTCACGCATAATGCGGGCGAGAATTTCACAAGCTTCGGCTCTGGTGGGAGCAATGATATTCACCCGCTCAAAGTAGTCGCAGTCCCCTGGGTGAGTTTGTACTTTCGATTGGGCTGCTGAACCAGAAAGCGCTAACGCAGTTTCTACAACACCGGCAACATCGTCAAATTCGACAATTTTACCGATGGCGCGAAAGCGTTCTAGCTCTTTGGGATCAAAATCCAACATGGTGACTTTGTGACCAAATACACCAGTCTCTTCATCGACGACAATATCGCTGTCGCCTGTGGCTTCTACAATCGACTTCATCCAGCGCTCTAATTCTTGCTCGTTGAGTTGAACGCCCAATCGGTTGGCGGATTCAATCACGCGATTGCGTGCATCTAAAGTTTTATCTGGAGTTGTTGTCATATTTTATTCTTGGTATTGCTGAATTAAAAAGTAGGAACTATGCCTGCCTGAAAATACAAGGTAAGGGCAAAATGCTCATTTCATCAAAAAATTTGGGATGTTTTTTGATTTGTCAGTCCCTAAATTCCTGAAGGATTTTTCAGGACTTTTCCCAGTGCTTCAGCAGGCTTTGGGCACTGCAATTATTGAGTATTGGCACTGGTAGTCTCTATTTGTTTATCGTCGTCACTACGATCGTGAAATTTTGATTAAAAATTGACGACTGGAATTTTACACATTTAGACTTTGATGTCCAAAGGTGTAGATAATTGCATTTTATTATTTGGCTATATGCCAAATTTGTAAATAGGAAAAATTGTATTTTTTTTTACTAAATGTACGAATTGACAAATTAATAGCAATAATGCTCATTCATGAAAAAATTGGATATAAAGTGACAAAAAATCCTTAACTGTCCTAACTGTCCTGTGATGACCTTTAACTTTCTGCTTAAGGGTTTTATCTGTCTTTACATTTTTTTACAATAAATTTGGGTAGCCATGACCGCGATCGGGTAGCAGGAGCGATCGCATTTAGCCTGTGAAAGCTAAAAACTTTTGAGGTAATTCAGCAATTCAGCAATTTCAGTAGTAGTTAATTCCCGGCGCGATCGCTTAATTGTCTAAAGGTGCGTGACAGTAAACTACAATTTTTGAATTTGTCCCATCTTCTCGATATTTTCGCTAATTCAAAAAGGCAGCACACCATACCAAAACTGTACAGGCGATGGTAAAAGTTGGCTACGCCTACGCAATTGCCATTTCTGACACTACAATTGCCATTTCTGACACTACAATTGCCATTTCTGACACTACAATTGCCATTTTTGACACTACAATTGCCATTTTTGACACTACAATTGCCATTTTTGAGCCGACAATTGCCATTTTTGAGCCGACAATTGTCATTTCTGATACTACAATTGTCATTTCTGATACTACAATTGCTATTTCTGATACTACAATTGCCATTTTTGATACTACAATAGCCATTTCGGAGACTACAATTGGCGATCGCGTTCATTCTGAAACCATAAATAAGTAGGGACATTCAATTTTTTAAATACCCAATAAATTTGTAGTGCATAAATTTGTAGTGCGAACGCACTACGGAATATGGTAATTTTTTGTAAGTCCCATCTGTCAACCTAATTAAACAAAGACATACAGGTAAAAACACAGACTTACTGCTAATCCAGCCAGTAAATTAAATCAACAAAACTACTCATCTCAGATACAAGAAAACTCCACTATCTTGAAACAGAAGTATTCTAGAAGGAGCATCTCCCATGTCTGTGACAACTCGCGGTTCAGCTGCTTTAGACAAAGCCCAACGTCGTCTTGCTCTGCTCAAATCCATTGATGAAAATCTGGATTTAGGGCATGGATTAACTATTGAAGCATACAGCCGCTTAATTGATACTACCCGTGATATACTAGAATCTCATAATACACTTCTGTCCAATCTTGAGGAATCGCGTAAGACTGTAACTCAGATGGATAAAGCACTTTCGGCAATGTCAGAACGGATGCTCAGTGGAGTCGCGAGTGCCTACGGCAAAAACAGCATAGAGTATTCAAAGGCAGGTGGATCTAGTCGCAAGCGGGGGAATACATCTACTTCATCAGTTCCTGTTGTTGTAGAGAAGCCAAACACTCAAACTAGCCCAAATGAAATTATACAAGAGCCAACTAACGGGCGCGTGAAGCATTAAGTATTGATTGTATATATCAAGCGATCGCCTAAATCAAACACCTAATGCAAAGCGAGTATCCCGCTTGTTGACAACGCCATTGTGAGCGTTATCGCTCTTTAGCGATCGCAAAATCTTGAACTACTAACAAGTCTATGGGATTGCTATGTCGTACCTCAAAGCAATGACAATTATACTCTCGTTGCAATATCAAAGCTGAGATAAGTAAGTCGGCGTAAAAATTCCAAGGTATGTCATTGCGAGTGGAACGAAGTGAAACGAAGCAATCGCAAAGGTTTCGTGCATTTTACATTCTGTTACATAGTTCGGTTTATTTGTGCCGACTTACTTACACTCTATCTAAGTTACAGCGTTTCTTGGTCTAGTGAGCTATATTATAGCCCCCTCCTCGCTTGCGGGGAGGGGGTTGGGGGTGGGGTTCTTATACCTCACTCAACTGATAACCGCTATAAATTACCAAAGCAAAATTTGAAATTAGGGTAAAATAGCAAAAATATGGCCTTTTTGCCTAATTTCATTTATGAATAAGCATACTAGACAAAGCTTCTTAGGATTGCTGAAATTTGTCTTGTTGGGAGTTTCATTACCCTTGTTATTGACAAGTAAGAATTGGGCAAAGGCAAATATTCAGCAAGAGAGTAGTCTGGTATATACACAAGTATTAGCGCAATCTACACCTCAACCTCAGCAATCTGCGAAGGTAAAAAAGACAAATACATCGGTTGAGGAAAAAGAGCCAGAAAAAGACGATAAATCTGATGAAAAAAATCAGGATTTACCGTGGACAGTAACGGCGGGTGTGTTAGGGGTTATAGTCATTTTGTACCTGGGAGTACTGCGGTTTTATCCCTTATTGCTGCTGCGGCTACCTGCGGAATTGAAAGTTCCTAAAACACCAATCACACCAGAGTTAAAAGTACCAGTTACTTTTGTAATTTGGCTCAAGTACCGTCCTAGAGTTCTTGATGCTTGGGTTGAGAAACACATTCATACTTTCGAGAAAAAATTTTTGCAAAATGAAACCGTTGATGAACGCAAGGATTACGTTTCTCTCCCTGTGAAATTCAACAATCAAGATATTGAAGAACTAACAGCAACAGACTTGAGAGGAACTTTTAAAACAGAAAAGCAAATAGAAAAACGAGTAAGGTTGCTGATTTGGGGTGAGGGAGGTTCGGGAAAAACAACTATTGCTTGTCAAATTGCTAAATGGGCAATGATTAAAGACAAGTCTAAACGCCTGAACGAAGAACACTTAATGTTACCGATTCTAATTGAGCAAGAACTGAAATCGCAATTAGGTGAAGGTATCAAGCCTCTAATAGAAGAAATTGTGGGACATATCCAGGAGTTGAGCGACAGCGAACAAAAGATTGTTGATGAATTGCTAGTAGAACAACTGCTACGAAAACGCCGGATTCTCTTAATTGTGGATCATTTCTCGGAGATGAATCAACAAACCCGCGAGCAGATTAATCCCAACCTCCGAGAGTTTCCGGCTAACGCTTTGGTAGTTACTTCACGTATTGAGGAAAGATTTAACGGAATCGACACCAAGATAAAAACCCTACGTTTTGATGGTGGGAAGTTAGCATATTTTATTGAGCAGTATATAAAACAATGTAAAAAATGGCAACTTTTTGAGGATAATCAGGAAGAATTTTTGCAAGAATGTGCCCAACTTGCACGCATAGTAGGTGACAAGCAAACAATTACAGTTTTGCTAGCGAAGCTTTATGCAGAGCGGATGATTAATGCTAAGGAGAATTTATCAGTTACGGAACGTTCTCTTGACAATATCCCTGATTTAATAATTGACCACTTAAAAAAGCTAAATCGAGAAGTGGAAAGAAGCACTGCTGAGGAATATCACACACTTGAGCCAGATGCGAAGCTGATTGCGTGGAAATGTCTTGAGCAGAACTATAAGCCAAATTATGTAGAGCGAAACTCTTTAATTGATGCCTTGGGGCAAGAAAAAGCTGATAAAGCCCTGGAACATTTTGAGAAAAAACTTTATTTAATTAAGTCTGGAAACTCAGGCACAATTAGGTTTGCTCTAGACCCGTTAGCTGAGTACTTAGCAGGACTATATTTAGTAGAACATCACAAAGAAAATGAAGCAAGCTGGCGTGAGTTTTTAGCAAAAGTAGACAGCGATGCAAATAAACGAGAAGAAATTAAAGGTTTTCTGCTTGCAGTCAGAGAATGTTGTATTGCCAAAGGCATAGAAGCGAAAGTACCTAGTTTTGTGGAGGAGGAACTAGGTAAACTCGCAGGGCTGGATCTGGAAGCACTCAAACAAGAACAACTTCAACGACGTATTCGCCGCCTAATTAACGATCTGTTTGTTCCAGAGGTAGAAGATAGGCGACGTGCTGCTGGAGAATTAGGAAAGATTGGCGTGGCGGCTAAATCTGCTGCTTTTGATCTGGTTAAAGCTTTGAAAGATCAAGATTCTCAAGTGCGTCGCAGTGCTGCCGATGCGTTAGGTAAGTTAGGCAATGCTTCCGAGCCAGTATTGCAACGGCTACTAGCACTACTCAACGACCATAATGATTATGTGCGTGGCAGTGCTGCCTATGCGTTAGTTCAGTTAGGCAAAGCTTCCGAGCCAGTCTTGCAAAAGCTACTAGCACTACTCAACGACCAGAATGATTATGTGCGTGGCAGTGCTGCCGGTGTGTTAGGTAAGTTACGCAAAGCTTCCGAGCCAGTCTTGCAAGGACTACTAGCACTACTCAACGACCAAAATAATTATGTGCGTGAAAATGCTGCCGAAGCGTTAGTTAAGTTAGGCTATGGTTCCGAGCCAGTCTTGCAAAGGTTACTAGCACTACTCAACGACCAAAATAATTATGTGCGTGCAAGTGCTGCCGAAGCGTTAGTTAAGTTAGGCTATGGTTCCGAGCGAGTTTTGCAAGGGCTTCTAGCACTACTCAACGACCAGGATTATTTTGTGCGTCGCAGTGCTGCCGATGCGTTAGGTAAGTTAGGCTATGGTTCCGAGCCAGTCTTGCAAGGACTACTAGCACTACTCAACGACCAGGATTATTTTGTGCGTGGCATTGCTGCCGATGCGTTAGGTAAGTTAGGCAATGCTTCCGAGCCAGTCTTGCAAGGGCTTCTAGCACTACTCAACGACCAGGATTATTTTGTGCGTCGCAGTGCTGCCGATGCGTTAGGTAAGTTAGGCAAAGCTTCCGAGCCAGTCTTGCAAGGGCTACTAGCACTACTCAACGACCAAGATAAATCTGTGCGTGAAAGTGCTGCCGATGCGTTAAGAAAGTTAGGCTATGATTCCGAGCCTTCCACCTAGCACCATAGCGTTTCGTTGATTTAGAAAATGTGGTTGTTGTAGGCGATAATGCGATCGCCTGTTGTTGTTAACCTTGTAGTAGTGCGATCGCTTAGGAAACTCCAAAAAATAAATTATGCCAAATTGTAGGGGCGGGGTTACCCCGCCCCTACGAGTTGCGGGTTTGGTAGGTTAATGATTGGAATATTTTTTTATTTGGAAGTCCCTTATCGCCAGTTGTTTTTGATTAAATAAGCGATCGCTCTTTTAGCTAATTTTTCTCCTCCAGTATCAATGTAGACTCAGCCGCACGCCCAAATTCTTCAGGTGCATATTGTAAATGCGCTTCCGCACCAGGCCAAAGGAATTTACCGGGGGTAACGGAACGTACTAAGTAATGTAGGCTATAAACTCCTGGTTCGAGGTGGTCGGCATAGGCGATAATGCGATCGCGGTAGATATTCTTAAACCCAAGTTGCCAACTATCGGCTTTTGCTTGCAATGCGGCGGTTGTAGTTTGGAAACTTGCGTCTACTGCTTCTAATCCTGCTGGTAGAGGATCTGTAATTACTACATGATCTACAGGATGATCTGTAATCACTTCTAAACCTATATCAAATACTTGTCCTGGTTGTAAAGTTAAGGGTTTATCAAAGGCGTAAAGTCCAAATTTTTGCAGAATACTTTCCGCTTCGCCAAGTTTTTGAATTTCTCTGGTGACTCTTAACCCGTTAAATTTCCCTGGTTGATTTCCTTGCAAGCGATAATTATAAGCAACCAGATAATGTAATTTACCTCTACCTGATTTTTGTAATACTAAATCATGGCGACCACGAGGTAATTGATCCATTGGTACATTTAATTGCAAGCTAGGATTGCTATAGCCTTCAAAGCGGTTTTCACCTAACTTTTTACCTGCTAATTGTACAGAAGAAACAAAATTAGGTGGTGTGGGTTGGAGTTGACTATATTCTACTAAGGCTGTGAGGGCTTGGGCATTGTTATAACTAGTTTGCCATGTCCCATCTCTTCTTTGTGCTAGCAAACTTTGAAATAATTTATCTACTACTTCCGGTTTCGCTTTGTTAGCAATAAACAACCGTAAAGCTTGCGCTTGTGCTGTTGTCTGTGAACTCATCCATCCCCAACTACTGGGTATACTAATAACTGCTGTGCGACCAGTTTCATAGATATTTTGTTGTAACTGGTTTAACATAATTTGCGATTCGTCTTGCCATTCCGGGAATTGCGATAAGTATCGCGCTAATTTGATTTGATTAACTACATCAAAGTTATTCCGCTGTTGATAAATATCTGCTAAAAAGCTATTGCGTTTATCGCCAATTTCTGCTAATGCTATCAAGGTATTGAGTTGCAGTTGATTTTTACAAATTTGCTGTTTGCAAAAGTCGTATTGTCCAGGGTTTGCGAGGACTTTTTGTAAGTAACTCTTGAGGCGAGAAAGCATTGCAGAATTAATTGCACCAGGGAAAGCTTGATTGGCTTTGGCTAAAGATTCTGCTGCGTAGTTAGATATCCAAGGATCGGATTTTTCTTGTCCGGGGTAGGAAGCAAAACCACCATCGGCTATTTGCAGCTTTTGCAGTTGTTCTGTGGCTTGATTAGCTTGTTGATTAATGTTGAATTCAGCAAATGTTTGTCCATATTTTTGGGAGAGCGTTTGCAAATTTGCCGCAATGATTAACTGGCTGGCTGCTGGTTCGGCGAAAGGTAATTCGTCATCGCCTAAAACTTGTTTGGCTGGTGCTGTAATTTCTGGGACTAAGCTACTAGCCAGTTGAATATCTAAACCTCCCGCATTGGGGATGGTATTTTTATCAACATTTAAAGGTATCTTGGTTTGCTTTTCGGTGATTCCTGTTTCTACAACTTGTTCGGTAATTTCTAGCGGCTTAATTTCTAAAGGTACTTCAAATGCATCGGCTGCATTATTTAATTGTGTGGTAAACCGGACTTTTCCCTCTCCCACATTCTCCGCCAGCATGGGGAAGCGATAAGCTTGGGTAGTAGTTTCGGCTTTGGTTTGTAAATTTGTGGTGGTGGGGTTATTTTCTGCAAATTTTACTGTACCGCTAAGTTCGCCGTTAATCGAGAGGTTTCCGCTATTTCCCGTGTTATTGGTGACGGATAAACCAGCGAGAATGCGATCGCCTGGACGGGCAAATTGTGGCAAAATAGCATTAGTTAGCAGTGGTTTTGTGGTGATAAAAGTGCGATCGCCATTGCCAAACCGCAAATTACCATCGGTAGCGACAGCCATGACTCGCCATGTGGTTAAGTCATCGGGGAGTTTAAATGTTATCTGTGCTTTCCCTGTGGTGTCGGTGAGTACAGAACCATTGTAATAAGCTAAGGCTTGGAAATCTGTGCGAACGCGGGTATTAGCTGCACCTGATGAAAAGCCACCGCCATAACCCCAGCCTTTGGGTTTGGGGATATCTTGGGGTTGAATGACGACATCGGGACGATTATCACTGAAACGAGTTGCGATCGCTTGTTCGGCGTATACTGTATTTACTAAATCCGGTGGACGATAGCCAGATAGTTGCAGTACTGCTTCATTCACCACCATGACGGAAAGTTGTCCTTGGGTGGGATTACCTTGATTATCTTTAAGTTCTAGTTGTACAGTTTCCTCAGCACCAGGTTCGAGTGATGCTTGCACTGGGTTAACTTGCACTGTTAAATATTTATCCTGCAAGTTGACTTTAAAAGGTGCAAAGCCAATTTTCACTAATTTATCTAAACTTCCCGGTTCCACTTCCTGAAGTGGTTTACCTTGTCTGACTAATACAGCTTGTACTGCTGCATTAGGTAACATTTCTGGCGTAACTTGAAACTGAATTTGTGGTGCGCCTCCCTTAACTTTGGTAATTTGCTGATATATAGGTTTGTCTTTAATTACCGCAAAATATAACTCTGCTTCTGGGTAGGGAGATTGAATTAATGCAGTTGCAGTTTCCCCAGGTTTAAACTCTTTTTTATCTAGTTTTACTTCTAGCTTGTCTTCTTCTGGCGAACCCCAATAAACTTGATTGTCTCCAGTTACCCAAATTTGTAAATCTGTGGCGCTTAATTCATCTTTTGTATCGCTAAAATTCGCCCTAATTCTGTAGGAACCAGATTCTTTGGGTGTTAAATTTACCGATTGGGCATTTTCAGCAGATGTCACTTCTGCTTGTCCGACTGTTTTATATTCAACTTGATTTTTTGGTGTGCGGCTACCTTCTACTAATTTGGTGACGCTACTATATTTCATCTGTTGTAATTCTAGACGTAGCCGTTGACCTGTGAGCGGTTTTCCTGTAGGGTCAGTAACAATGGTTTCAATAGAAAATGGTTTACCAGCATCAGCCACAAAATTACTTTTTAATCCAATCAGACGATTACTAGGTAAAGCTGTAAAAGTTTGCGAATTCGCTACCGATAAATTAGAAACATCTGCGACTTGCACATCTACCCGGTAAGTCATTGGGTATGGTAAATCTTTCGCGACTGTCAGACTTTTTTCGCTTTTCCCATTCGCATCTAGTACAGAAGTAGTTTGCAAGACATCGCTAGTTAAAGTTGGACTTTCTTCCGGCCAAAACCATTGTCTCCCAAAGTTAAATTCTTCCCAACTCTTGGGTACAAAATTAGCTTGCTGGCGGGTAACAAAATATTTGGCTTCTCCTCCTTGTACAGGCGCACCAAAGAGATAATTACTAGCCGCCTTCGCTGCAACTTTATCGCCAATTAAGGCAAATTCCTTATCTAAATTTAGTTCGACTTTAAAATTAGGCGGTTTAAATTCTGCAACTCGGAACTCTCCAGAAATTTCTTGCCCGCTTTTCCCTTTAGCTTGGACTGTATAATATCCTAAGCGTTGAGTTTTACTAATTGGTAACTCTAAGGAGAATGTACCAAATTCATTAGTAGTTTTTGTCCCTAAACTAGTATTTTTCCCATCAGGATCAACTAAAGTTAATTGGTAAGCAGCATTTTTATCTTGCTGAATTGTGCCATTTTGCAAGTAATCAGCAAAACCAGTTAACCAAGCTTTCTCCCCTGGCTGATATAACTGTCTATCTGAGAAGATAATTCCCCGTGATTCTGGCTTCCCATCTTGCCAACCTCCATCAATACCATAACCATAAGCACCGCTATATTCTTCTGTGCGGGTAAATGCCCAATCTTGATTTTCCCGGGCGATTATTAAAAATTCTGGTGCTTTGACAAAGGTTTGATTACTACCTAAACACTGCTTTAAATCTGCACTTTTAATGCTTAAATTACCACTATCATCTGTTTTCCCAGTTGCGCAAGGTGAAGCTGGCGGACGAGATTTGGCATTTAATTGTGATTGATAAATTTCTACAGCCGCAGCTTTCACAGGTGAACCATCACTAAGATGATGAACGCGGATTAAGCCGGAATCAGGAAACCATTGGGAAAATACACCTAAATTTGTTAATTGTACTAAGCCGTAAGTTGTGGGTTCCCGCCACAGTTCTTTACCATTTTCCTGATATTTGTTAGTACGTGCTTGTACACCATAAGCTAACATCCCCGTCTGAGAAGATAGTTTTTCTCGCAGAGGTACAGTAATATCAACTGCTTGATTGTTCTTCCTCGCTACCGAGAAACTTTGCCATTCAACTGGTTTCGGTAATAAATTATTGGCGTAATTATCGTAAACCAAATCTGTTGGCTGCACCAGACGATAAGCGGCTTTATACTTCGCCTCTGGCAAATTTATCGTATTGATATTTAGCTGTAAATCTTTACCGGAGGGAAAAATATTTAAATCTGAAGGAACCCAAATATTCCCAGCTAAATCACCAGTTTCATAATTAAGGGTGACGGGTTTACCTAAAGTCTGTCCAAATTTATCTTTAAGATTTGCACCAACAGTAATTGTATAACTCGTAGCTGGGGCTAAGGCATAAGGATTAATATTGATAACTCTATCTTCATCGTTAACTTGGATGAGTCTAGAAATATCTTTAGGCTTAGGGTTGATTTTAATATTTTCAATAGCAGAATCGGCAACTAAGATGTTATTAAATTCTAACTGTGGACTACCTTTAACAAATCTGCCGTAGGTTCCCCCTGCGTCTGGTTGTCCATAAAAATTGATTTTTTGAAACGCTAAAGGTGAATAAGTGACTAATTTACTGGCAAATTCTTTCTCGCTAGGTAAATTACCATAAGCTGGAAGGATACCAGGCGCAAAATTTAGCCGATAACGAGTTGCTTCGGCGAGAGTTTTTTGGGGGATAAGCTGATAAATCCAATTGCGTTGGGAAGGGTCAAATTTTTCTAATGGATCTTCACTTTCTTGTGGCTTATCTTCTTTATCTAAAATTACTTTAAAATTAATACCTTCAGTTTTACCTTCAGGAATTAGCTGTAAATGTTTTTGTACAGAATTTACATCTAATTCCACATTCGATGTAAATTGTAAAGTTGGCTGTACATCAATCGGTTGATCGTCAGCCTTCTCCATCGGGTTAACGCCTGGTAAATTAGTCAGCTTAATCGGTTCGGTATTGAAAGTCCAAGCTAAATCTTTATCTAAACGATGATTTTTTAAATCAGCTAAACCAGATTTAAGCGTTACTTGAAATCTTGTGGCTTGAGGTAAGGCTTTATCTGCTTGAAAACCCACCATGCGCGGTGTTAAAAAGCGAAATCTACCAGGTAAAGGTGGTACAATTTCAAATTTTTGCAGCAAATTCTCTTGTTCTGGACTGTCTAGCCTTTCCACAGGAATTAAGGCCTCTTTAAATCGGATACGAATTTGATTGAGAGGTTTCGCATCGCCAATGGGACTAATTTGTTCAATCCAATCTGGTAATTTGGGTGGTGTGAGAGGCGCAACTGTTGGTAGTTGTTCTCTACCTGAACCAATTCCGAAAAAACTACACCCTGCTATTCCTAAAACAAGCGTTAACGTAAGTAGGAATTTAATTAAAATTTTCATAAGCATAAATATTTCTTCTCTCTGCGCCTCTGCGGCTCTGCGTGAGATATCTTATATAGATAACCAATCAAATGCGATTGTTCCTAATAATTACTACAATTCTTAACGATGGCAATCTGCTGAGAGTTGTGAGACTTTTTTAAACGAACCGCAAAGGGCGCAAAGGGCACGAAGAGAAAGAGAGCATCCACTTTTGGTAGAACGACTCATCTCAAATTTTATTATTATCACAAATTGAGTTGTTACAGATTTAAAATATGGACTTAATTTAGTTTGCCGTAAGAATCTGGGAAAACTAATTTTATCTAGAAGCGGTTATGGCTGACCTATTGTGATGAAAATTGCTCATAAACTAGTTGGAAGCTTTGTTAGTGTTTCCTTATTAACGAGTGTTGTTGGTGTGGTGGCGATCGCCCAAAGCCAAAAAATTGCGGAAAATCTAGCGATCGCAGAAGCTGAACACGTTGCGCAAGTGCTTGCGGCTTCGATCACCCACTATGCTTATTACAATCAAAAATCTATTTCTCTAGAACGTTCTGACGAACTGCAAAATTATACCCATGTGCTACATGAGCGGCAAAAGCGCGATATTGTGGTGGTCAATCGTCAGAAGCTGATTTTGGCGGATGCTGTTGTTGAAAATATTGGCACAATTTTTGACCACGATCAAGGCAATGAAATACAGCAAACGATACAGGATGGCAAATCTAGAAGTTTTTTGGAAAAAAGTGTTGATTATCCCCAAGGAATTAAATTAATTGTCTTGCCGCTGAAGGGAGAGCAAAATCAGATCGATGGTGCAATCATTCTAGAATGGTCATCGCTGTTTGATAAAGCGATCGCCAAAGCTAGACCGACGATGGTGTTGATCAGTATCACCAGTTTAGCTTGTGTGATTTTAGCATTGATTTTAGGGTTACAAATTTCCAGCAGTATTGCTAAACCACTGCAATCTGTGACTGAGGTAGCGCAGCAAGTCACCGAAGAGTCTAACTTTGACCTCAAAGTCCCTGTAATCAGCAAGGATGAAACCGGCATCCTAGCGATCGCATTCAACCATCTGATCGAACGTGTGAAAGTGCTGCTGACTGAAAAAGAACAACGTTCCGAGGAACTTCAGCAAGCTTTAACCCAGCTGCACAACACTCAATTCCAACTAATTCAAACCGAAAAGATGTCAAGTCTAGGTCAACTGGTTGCTGGAGTTGCCCATGAAATCAACAACCCTATGAATTTTATTCATGGCAACGTTACCCATATTGATAGCTACACTCAAGACTTGCTGAGATTAATTCAAGCATACCAAGAACATTACCCCAATCCACCCCAAACACTCCAAGAAGTTTTGGATGATGTGGAATTTGACTTTCTGCATGAAGACCTAATCAAGCTGCTGCAATCCATGAAGGTTGGTACAGAACGGATTCGGCAAATTGTGTTATCTCTGCGTAACTTCTCTCGCCTAGATGAATCTGACTTTAAAGAAGCTGACATTCATGAGGGCATTGACAATACGCTACTGATTTTACAACATCGCCTCCCAGCAGTTGAAGTTATAAAAGATTACAGTCAATTGCCTTTAGTTGAGTGTTATCCGGGACAACTCAATCAGGTATTTATGAATATACTAACGAATGCAATTGATGCGGTGGAAGAATCTGCACAGCAAACACAACCTGGTAAAATTTGGATTTCTACTCAAGTGACAGCTGACAATCAAGTGCAGATTGCGATCGCCGATAATGGTGCGGGGATATCTGAAAAAGTGCGATCGCGCATTTTTGATCCTTTCTTTACTACCAAACCGATTGGGAAAGGTACAGGCTTAGGCTTATCCATCAGCTACAAAATTATCACCGAAAGACATCATGGCAAGATTTGGTGTGATTCCACAGAAGGAGAAGGAACTAAATTTGTGCTGGAAATACCAGTTCATCAACCTAAACTCATGGCGAGTTGAGATATTTCCCGATCGAGTGGCGATTGCTACGTCAAAATTAAAGTAAGTTTGACAGGGTAGAGCATTCGCTGATGAAACTAACTTTACGTAAGCTGTTCCGAATTACGCAAAAAGTTTGGCGGGGTTTGAATCGCAGTAGAAGGGGTAAGGTAATTTTCGCCTTACTGCTGATGTGCTTGGCGGTGCGATTAATGCCATATTTTGCACCAGTGCGGGCTACCGATATTTTGCAAAGTCAGCTAGCGATGCAATTTAGCGATCGCAATGGGCTAGCCTTAGGAACTATACTCACCCGTGACCAAGAGCATACTGCCGTAGTCCCATTAAAACAGGTTTCTCCCCAATTTATTCAAGCAATTTTGGCGGCTGAAGATAGTAGTTTCTATCATCATGGGGCGTTGGATTTAAAAGCAGTAGCCCGCGCTATCAAAGAAGCAATTCACGCGAAAAAAATTGTCTCTGGTGCTTCCACAATTACTATGCAGTTGTCGCGGATGTTAGATCCTGTTCCGCGCAATATTTCCGGTAAACTACAAGAAATTTGGTTAGCTTGGCGGTTAGCTGCGGGGATGAATAAAGCTGAAATTCTCTCGGCTTATGTTAATCGTTTACCAATGGGGGGAAATATCTACGGTGTGGAAGCCGCAGCCCGGACTTATTTTTCTATCCCAGCCAGTGATTTGAATCTTGCTCAAGCTAGTCTATTAGCTGCTATCCCCAATAATCCTACATATTTTGACCCGTTAGAACATTGGCAAAGATTAAAGCAGCGTCAAAAATATGTTCTTAATCGTATGGTACAGGATGGTTATATTACTTCTTTATTAGCTGAACGGGTATATACAGAAAAGGTAGTATTTCAATCTCGCCAACGCGGAATTATTGCTGCACCTCACTTTTTATTTTGGTTAGCGACACAGCAAAGCACCCCAGACGCAGAGGGACAGATTCACACTACAATAGATCGACCTTTACAGCAATTTGTGGAAGCACAGGTACAGCAAGTACTTTCTTCCCTGGCGGCGAATAACGTCCATGATGCGGCGGCTGTGGTTATTGATAACCACACTGGGGAAGTTCTGGCTTATGTCGGTTCGCCCAATTACTTTAATGAAGCCAAACTCGGACGTAATGATGGTGTACAAGCGCTACGTCAACCAGGTTCTACCCTCAAGCCCTTTGTCTATGAGTTGGCGTTAGAAAAAAATGCAATTCGCCCAAATACAATTTTGGCAGATGTCCCCGCACATTACGCCATTCCCGGTGCAAAACTTTATAGCCCTACAGATTATACCCAAAGGTTTCTCGGCCCGGTGCGGGTGCGGGTGGCGTTGGCGAATTCCTTAAATGTTCCCGCAGTTAGGGTATTAGAGAAGGTAGGTGTACCAACTTTTTTAGAACGTCTGCGTCAATTGGGCTTTGAACACCTCAATCAAACCCCCGAATATTATGGTTTAGGTTTGACTCTGGGGAGTGGCGAAGTCAGCCTTTGGGAATTAGCCAAGGCTTACGTCACGATGGCGCGACAAGGTGAAGCCACATCCCTGGTAACTCAATTTACGCCGAAAGAACCTCACCCCCCAACCTCCCTCTCCGCAAGCAGAGAGGGGGGCTTGATTTCCTCGACTCCTCACCGCGACAGTGAAAAGCCGATGCTCTTTGCAAGCAGAGAGGGGGGCTTAATCTCCCCTCCTCACTTGCGGGGAGGGGTAGCGACATGGCAATTAATCACCGATATGTTGAGTGATAACCATGCCCGCGCCTCGGCTTTTGGTGTAGATTCTGTATTAAATTTACCTTTCTCTGCGGCTGTGAAAACGGGTACTTCTTCTAATTACCGCGATACTTGGACTGTAGGCTTTACAACAGATTACACCGTCGCTACCTGGGTAGGAAATTTCACAGGCGAACCGATGCGCCAAGTATCAGGAGTTACTGGTGCAGCACCTTTGTGGAATCGCATCATGTTACATTTGCACGAACATCAAGAACCGACAAACTTTCTCCCGCCTCAAGGTTTAGTGCAATTACCCATTTGTGCCATATCTGGGTTAAAACCTACACCAGATTGTGCTTCAGTGGTGCAAGAATATTTTTATCCAGAAGACAAAATTGCCTACGAAAATCAACAACCAAGCAATTTATCGCCAGAATATGATGAATGGTTAGCTAGACAGCAACAAGCAACTTTGAATACTAGCAATCTGAGGATTTTATCTCCCCATAATGGCGATTTATTTTTGCTGTATCCAGGGGAACAAACAACCCAAAAACTAGAGTTTAAGCTAATAGGAAAGACGGCTGAGCCTGTAGAGTGGCGGTTAAACGGGGAAAAGCTAGCTATAGATTCAGCTCATTCTTTATTTTGGCATCTGCGTCCTGGTAACTGGACATTGGAGGCGAAAAGTGGAAACATCAGCGATAAGGTAAGCTTTCAAGTACAGTTAGCTAAAAGCAAATCCACACAACGCGGCTTTTCGATTGTTAATTCTCAAGTGAAGCATGGAAATCCATAAGCGTTATGGCTCAAGCTACTACGCAACCCTGATAAAATCAAGATTGTGTATGACTGCTAGACTCCGCGCCCAACGGCTTTTGCAATGAGTTAATCCTTAAGCATTTGTTAACTGTATTTTATATCTGCCCTTATACAGTGAATAAATGAAGAGAACGCTATTCCCGTAGGAATACTGAAAAAAACAAGATATTTCTTCCGAAATTTGCGCTTTTCAAATTGTTGATATACAGTAGTGCTGAAGTTTTCATTAAAGGTTCATATAGCCATGACAAACACACCGACTAATTCCCCAACCCAAGACAGCAAATCTGCCAAGAAGAAACAGTCTTTCCCAAAGACAGAAATTGGTTCGCCAAAAGTTCCACTCAAAAAACGGCAGATAAAACAACAGCATGAGTCACTCAGCGACTGGGAACACGCGAGTTAATCTACTCATGCAAATCCCTACTTAAACAGTTGATCAGCATTTGTCATGCGAGGACAATTATATTGATTCAACCCATCGATATTCCACAAAGCATTGCGATATAGAATCCACTCAATCGTATCTTCTCCATCTTTGGTAGTACGAAAGATCATTTCTAGGCTCATTGTCAGGCGTTTCTCAGAATTCTACTTAAATTCAGATTCAGGTATTTTATTCTGCTGATCTACGGCCCATCATATCGCTACCGCTTCACTTGCGATTCAATTGCCATCAACTGTATACCCTACACAGATACAGTAATCTTTCAGCAATTAACGAGTTTGCTAATTACCCAGTAAAGACTACACACATCTGTGAAATATCAGAGTGGGAATCTTGATTTTTAAATAGCAGGGGCAGCAGCTACAATCATCAATACTAAGAGTGCCAATATCAACACAGAAATTTTGATGATGAGGTAAGTGCTGGGATCAGGTACTAAAATATCGTGAAACATAGTTACCTCCCTTTGCGTGTCTCTGCAAGACCAAAAATATTTGCGGTGATGGGGAAACCGAAGTTACTTGTTAACCTTGGTTTCCCTCTAAAACTATTTTCCCTCAAAAATTGCTACCTAAATGTTAGGTAAACTTTAAGTAACATTTTTTATCTTACTGAAATTAACATTTGTTACACTTCTGTGTGATTAGTTATTGGTGTTTACAAACGAGAAAGCGCAAAGTCTGTTATGAGGTTTTATCCCTAGACACATAGCGGTGAACTAGCGACGGGTACGCAGGGGGTTTCCACTCCACTTGCTTTATGCTTTATGCCGGGAAACCCGCATCTGTGATAATTTAAAATATAGCGCACCTTCTTAACAAATGTGCAATCCCTCTAAGCTCTTAGCAATATCTTAAAGGTGGTATCGTGATATTTTACATTTTGTAACTTTTGGCAACCGCATCTGACTTTTACCATGTGATAGTTACTAGTGTACAGTAGATAAATTTGATTTAGCAGATTAAGCCTTTGTTTAGTAAAGACGAATTCACAATCATGCTCATAAATCAAAAGCTTTACCGATTAATAGCAATTGTAACTTTACTATCAGGCTTGTTGCTAATACTAGGAATATTCTCAGTTAGTTATGCTGCTAGCTACACTTTATTTTTTTGTATTATTTTAAGCTTAATAGTTAAAAAATTTTTTTCTCTAAGAAACCTCATATATTGGTTAATAGCTTTAACTCCCTTACCCTTGCTCTATTCCATAGTATTTATATTACTGCAAAAGCTCATCCCAAACTTATTATTCTTAATTAATTATTTTTTTAACATTATAAATATAATATCGATTTATGGAATTTTTTCTATTTCTATTTTAGTTTTAGTATCAGGAGTTATTTTATTATGGCTAGCTAAAAAATATTTTTACCTTTTAAACAAAAATCCTCATGTTTTTAAACCAATATTAATAATTACAATAAAAGTTTTTATTTATTTAGCAATAGGAATGATTACGGCTCTTTTATTTTTCACATTGTTATATTCAACAATTCCTGTTGAAAACTCAATTGCATTACCATTAGTAAAAGAAAATCAAATTACTATTGAACCAATAAACAATCAACTCATAAAATTTAATATTAAAGAAAATATAAAAACTAGAGAAAGTAGTGTAAATAAACAGTTGAAGCAAACCAATAAGCAATTAAATAGTATTGAACGAGGATTAATACTTAGAGAAGTGGATGTCATTCCATTAAACTTAAATTCTCACAAATGGATATATTTAGAGCTTGAGAATGGAACCACTATCAAAGATAAACTTTGTGCAGATATATGTCCACAGTCAATGATTAAGCTAGTAAACTTCCCTGCTGGTTCTTTCTATCAAGCACAAGATGCAGATAACTTAAAAATTTTACCTTACCTAAATACTGAAACAATAACCTGGTCTATCCCTAGTCTTGAAAGAGAAGTAAAATTTGCTTATATTGCTTACCCTTATTATTATCTACGTTGGTTTCTGAAACCATTTCTCTTATTTATCGATAAAAACAAGTGGGTCATCGTCACTGTAGGAACCATAGTTCCTATGGTTTATAGTCCTAGATTAAGACCAATCATTAAAGTTAAAAATATAGGAAAAGTAGAAAGTAACACTACATCAGAGAAAAAAGTAGAAAGTAACACTACATCAGAAAAAGCTGTCAAAACAATTTTAATTTTGGCAGCCAATCCAAAAACTAGCTCGCCATTACGATTGGATGAAGAAGTACGGGAAATTGATGCAGGATTACAACGAGCTAAAAAGCGAGAACAGTTTGACCTAAAACAGCGGTGGGCTGTGCGTGTTCGAGATGTTTACCGCGCCCTGTTAGATTTCCAGCCGCAAATTGTTCATTTCAGCGGTCATGGTACAGGGAATAAAGGCCTAGCACTGGAGGATGAAATAGGATGTGTACAGTTAGTAGACGAAGAAGCACTCGCTAAGCTGTTCGAGTTATTTGCGGATCGGGTTGAGTGCGTTATCCTGAATGCTTGTTATTCAGAAGTGCAAGCAGAGACGATTGTCAAGCATATTCCTTATGTGATTGGCATGAGTAAGGAAATTGGAGATCGGGCTGCTATTGAATTTGCCGTAGGTTTTTACGATGCATTGGGAGCGGGGGAATCTGTCGAGTTTGCTTACCAACTGGGGTGCAGCGCCATTCGACTAGCTGGGATTGCAGAACACTTAACTCCCAGACTGAAGAAAAAACAGTAATCACGCATCAGGACTGCCACTTTGAGCCATTGATAACAAGGTGAACTACCCAACCTTGGCTTTGCCTGTTCGGCTTTGCCGTTCCCGAAGGGTAGGTTGGGCTTCTGTACTCACGAGGGAGTGCCAAAGATGAGACTTTCGCCCCATCTTTGGACTTACCTCCCCTCCGAAAGCCCAGACGGCTGATAGCGAAGCGTTAGCGACGAAGGAGCGTCACCTTCCGCCCTTACGGGTTCGCCAGTTCCTCTACTTGGGGAGACCCCAAGACCGGACTGGCTCACCTTTAGCATTCTGATTCCTTCTGCTCTAATATTTATCGCTAGATGGAAGCCCTTTTGTGTGGTGGTAACAATTGTTTACTAGCAAGATACTCATGTATTTCATGAGGTTTGAGATGACAAAGCTCTTTTGCTAATTCATGTATCTTAATATTTTTCGGTAATACAGGTGTTATGGCTGCGCGCATTAACCCTAATATTTGGGGTTCAGCTATAACTAACAATTGTTGAATTTGATGAGCCTGAAGTAAGTTAACTATGTTAGTAGTGATGCTTTGGGTAAAGCGGCGTTCAAATTCAATTAAATGATTATCACGGTGATCATCATAGCTGTGTGCTTGCCCAGCAACACCGCGATTCCGTCCAGTTTTAGAACTTGTCCACAAATCTTGACCTTGTAGTTCGCTATTGGAACTTAATAAAGCTTCATGTTCCATGAGACTAGGTCCAGGCTCATATGCTGGCAATTCTGATGGCTTTAAGGTTAAAAAACGTGCTTTTGTACCATCAATCACAGCAACAAGGTATCTATTCATAAAAACCTACTTTCAATGCTGGATCTCTAAATACTAGCAATACTAATTGCTATCTTAAACCTCTGACTCAATAAAGCTTTAAATTCAGGTCGAGGGCTTTGAGTTTCCAGTTCATCATCTGGGTGGCGATCGCGCTTTTGGTGTTTGCTGTTGTCTAGGTAGTCGCAGTCAGTCCCAACAACACTAAAACATGGACACACTAAGCAATACAAGCTCGTAAATCATTAATCGTAATCATCAACGTCATCGGTTGAAGAGGAGAAACATTAAAACCTAACGCCAAATAAAAATCCTTGGCTGACTCGGAAATAGCATGAACAATAATCCCCCGAATTCCAATCGTATCAGCAGCTTGAACAACCCTTAATGAAGCGTCACGAAATAAAGCACGTCCTAAACCTTGACCTTGATAAGAACTATCTATTGCTAATCTTGCCAGAATTACTACCGGAATTGGGTTAGGCATATTTCTCCGAAATTTACCTAAAGCAGATTCTACACTAATTGCCCCAGAAGCAAGCGCGTAATACCCAACTACCGTATTCTCAACACAGGTAACAAAAGTTCTAGTTGCACCACTGGTTTGATTAGCCAATGCTCGACGCTTCAACCAATCATCAAGGGATGCAATTCCACAGGAAAAATCAGTCACTGAGTGATAACTAGCCAGAGGTTCTGGGGAAGTTAAACTCATTCCTGTTCCCAAGGTGGTGTTGTCTGCATTGTTTTGCGTAAACGTTCGTTAGGTTGTGGTGGTGCGTCTAGAAGCGCAATGAATTCTGCATACGCTTCTGGACTAGCGCTAAAAATAGTACGTTCTAGCAAAGTTTCCTCCGCAGCTTTCCGCGCCGCTTCCAAAATAAAATCAGTTCGATTCTTACCTTTTACTTTGGCTGCCATGTCTATTAAATCACGTTCTTCTGGCTTAATCCGCAAATTGAGTGTGTTACGCACAGTCGCACTTTTTGTTTTACCAGTCATGGTTGCTTTATTGGTGTGTAATTCCTAATTCAATTATTTTAACAGACTGTAATGACAACGACATTACGCTGCGCAGCGTCTCTTCTTGGGAGAAGAAATCGTAGAGTCTGCGTAAGTCCTAGCCGTTTTGGGAATCACCGAAATAGATTTTGAGCAATTGCTATTTCGGCGATCGCAGATCGGGACGCATGTCAAAAAATACAGTAGTTCAGGCAAAAATTAGCGAGGGATACCTACGCTGCGAGAACCTTTTCGAGGAACGGTAAGCTTGGCTAACGCTAAATTTTTCGATTTACTGATTGTGGTAGTACTACTCCTTGTGACTAAAAAAGGAGATAAAAGGACATTTTCTCCAGTTTTTCCGGCTAATAACTCAAGTAACATCGTCATAGCAGCGTTACCCATTTCTACCATGCGTTGGCTAACTGTTGTGAGTGGTGGTGTGACGTAATTGCTCAGAGCAATATTGTCAAATCCCACGAGGCTTAAATCTTCTGGTACGGAAAGACTTAGTTCTTTACAAGCTAAAAGAGCGCCAACAGCTACCATATCGTTGTAGCAAAAGATGCCAGTTACCCCAGCTTCGACTAATTGAGGTAGCATTTTTTTGCCGATATCAATATCTTTGATTGTTGTCGAGTCTTTATTGAGAATTGCTACCCAATCAGGATTTTGTGGTAAACCTGCTTGAGTCAAAGCCATTTGATATCCTTCTTGGCGCTGTTGAGCTGCTTTGCTACCATCGCCTACACCCAGATAGCCAATATCGGTGTGTCCCAGTTCTATGAGATGCTTGACGGCTAAGATACCACCTAAGCGATCGTCTATGGCTACTGAGTGAAATGTTTCGCTGTAAGCTTCAGTGTCGATGTTAATCAGAACTGTGGGCACAGTAAATTGGGTGAACTGCTGCGTATGGTGTTTACTGATTCGCGAGTCAGCTACTAAAATTCCGTCCACTCGCCGATAATGAAAATTCTCAATCGCTGCTATTTCCTGCTCAAAATCTCCATGTGAAGCACTTAACAACACATTCAAGCCTGCATCTCTAGCAACCTGTTCAATTCCCTCTACTAGCTCACCAAAAAAGGGATCGGCTATGGAAGTCACAACTACCCCAACGGTATAAGTGCGTTGATTTTGTAAACTTTGGGCGATCGCATTCGGTACATAGTTCATCTCCTGCGCTAGTTTTTTGATTTCCTCCCGCACCTTAGAGCTAATCAGGGGACTGTCTCGTAAAGCCCGTGAAACCGTGGAGTGGGAAACACCTGCTTTGCGCGCAATATCTTCAATGGAAATTTTTCGTTTACTCATTTTCAGCACTGCGGTAAATAACGTAAACAAACTTAACACATTTTTTATGCACAGGTGTGCAAAGATAAAAATTAGCAGTGATGCACACCTGTGCATAAAGCCTAAAAAACAACATGATTAATAAAACTTAAAATGACCAAGCCATAGTTTCAGCCTTCAGACAGTGATGATTTTAAAGGTTTATGTTGAATATGAATTACATCCAGAAAACATTTTAATTTCGGAGGTATCCCCAAAAATTATTTGGGGTAAATCTAGAAACCCTTATGGGATAAAAGATGTTTCTAGTTCACATCAAGGGTGATTTATATTCTGCTGATTTTTGTCAGATTTAAATGCGTTATAGGATATCGATGAATGTGAAAAAAATTCCCTTTACCTCAGGTGTTGCAGCTACTTTATTAAGTATTGTTAGTGGTACGCTTGTCAGCTGCACAAACGTTGCTCCAAATAGCGACACAGGCAGTAACACTAATACCACTAATACAAAAAATGTTACAGATACCAGTACACAGACCAACAAGAGCGATCTCAATATTAAATTACGATCTGTTGGTGTTACCCTTGGTGATTTAAGTAACCCTTTCTTCGTGGTTATGGCTAAAGGTGCGGAGAAAGAAGCGAAAAAAATTGGTGGTAATGATGTCAGAGTCACTGTAGTTTCTAGTGGCTATGACCTGAACCAGCAATTTAACCAAATTGAAAATTTTGTGGCTGCTAACACAGACATTATTATTCTCAATGCTGCTGATAGTAAAGGAATCAGACCAGCCGTTGATCAAGCCAGGAAAGCAGGCAAGATTGTGATTGCGGTAGACACAGGCGTAGACGCAGAAGTAGACGCTACAGTCACCACCAATAATGTCCAAGCTGGAGAAATTAGTTGCCAATATATTGCCGATCGCCTTAAGGGTAAGGGCAATGTAGTCATAGTCAACGGGCCGCCAGTAGCTTCGGTAATCCAGCGAGTCGATGGCTGTTTGAAAGTGTTAGCCAAATATCCTGATATCAAACTACTTTCTAAAGACCAGAACGCAGAAGGTAGCCGAGATGGCGGACTGAGGGTAATGAGCGATGTGCTGGTGACATTTCCCAAGATTGATGCAGTCTTTGCCATCAACGATCCGAGTGGTGTGGGAGTAGATCTAGCCGCCAGCCAAGCCAAACGCAAAGAGTTTTTCATTGTGGGAGTTGACGGTGCGCCAGAAGCCATCCAAGCGATCGCCTCTAACGATAGTCTCTATGCAGCCACAGCTACTCAAAATCCCTCTGGGATGACGGAAAAAGCGGTTCAGGTGGGTAACAACATCTTGCATGGTAAAAAACCCGCATCACCTAACATTTTGATTCCCGCCAAGCTGATTACCAAAGAGAACGTTAGTACATCGAAAGGCTGGTAGGGCATTGGGCATGGGGCATGGGGCATTGGGCATTGGTTTTAAACAAAGGACAAATGACCAATGACAACTGACTATTGACCATTGACTATTGACAAATGACAAACGACTTATGACAACAAATATTGAAAGAGATTTTTCTCCCGCCGCCACAGCTAACCCTGTTTTAGAAATGCGCGGGATTGCTAAACGATTTCATGGTGTCGCGGCTTTGCAAGGTGTCAATCTCACCATTTATCCCGGAGAGGTTCACGCCCTGATGGGTGAAAATGGTGCAGGTAAAAGCACATTGATGAAAATCCTCGCCGGGGCTTATATTGCCGATGAAGGAGAGATTCGCATTAATGGTCAACCCGTGAAAATTACCGATCCGGGTACAGCACGTAAAGCAGGTATCAATCTGATTTATCAAGAATTGAACGTTGCACCCAATTTAACCGTTACCGAAAATATGTTTATGGGTAGCGAGTTGCAACGGGGTCAGTTTTTAGACCGCGCAAGTATGGAACAGGAAGCCCAGCAAGTATTACAAAGCTTGGGGGCGAGTTTTGCACCCACAGATATTGTTGGGACTTTAGCGATCGCCGAACAGCAACAAGTCGAAATTGCCAGGGCGCTAAAAGATAAAAGCCGCATTTTGGTGATGGATGAACCAACAGCAGCACTATCCGACCGCGAAACTGAGCGGTTGTTTGAGGTAATTCGCAAACTCCGCAATGATGGCATTGCCATTATCTACATCAGTCATCGCATGGAAGAAATCTATGCCCTAGCCGATCGCATTAGCGTCCTCCGCGATGGTCAATATATTGGTAGTCTGACGCGGGACGAAATTTCGCCCCAGCGATTGGTACAGATGATGGTTGGGCGTTCCATGCAGGACTTTTACGAACATCAACGGCAAAAGAATCCTGGTGCAGTCGTCCTGGAAGTCAGAAATATTAGTGACGGACGCAAAGTCCAACCAGCTAGTTTTCAAATTCATGCAGGCGAAATTCTCGGATTATCCGGGTTAGTTGGTGCGGGACGGACAGAAGTATCGCGGCTGATTTTTGGTGCCGATCGCAAAGTCAGCGGTGAAGTATTCCTCAATGGTAAAAAACTAGAGATTAATTCCCCCAGTGATGCGATCGCCGCCGGTATTGGCTATGTCCCAGAAGACCGTAAAGACCAAGGTTTATTTCTGGAGATGAGTTCCCGTAAAAATATTGGCCTCAATCGACTCAAGCAAGATGCCAAAGGTGGCATTGTTAACTGGGGTTCAGTGAATAAGATTGCCACAGACGCAGTGGAAAATTTCCATATCCGACTGGCTAATTTGGAAATTAGAGCCGTGGATCTTTCCGGTGGTAATCAGCAAAAACTGCTACTGGCACGTTGGTTAGCCATTAATCCCAGAGTATTGATGCTAGATGAACCAACACGAGGCGTAGATATCGGTGCCAAAAGCGAAATTTATCGCATTATCAGCGACTTAGCAGCCCAAGGGGTAGCAATTCTCATGGTATCCAGCGAACTACCAGAAATTGTGGGCTTGAGCGATCGCGTTTTAGTCATGCGCGAAGGGCAGTTAGTAGGGGAACTTGACGACAGCCCAGGTAAAGAAATTACCCAAGAAAACATCATGCACTATGCAACAGGAGCATCGGAGGTATCAGCATCATGAGTCAAACCTTAAGACCAGTCAACAACAGACCTAGTGAGCATCCCAAGTCACGCAAGCGTCAATCAATCAACAATCTGTTGCAAGTTGCAGGTATTTTGCCGATTCTGGTGATCATCTGCATCTTATTTTCCCTCCTTAGCCCCAACTTTTTCACAGCAGGTAACGCCGTCAACATCTTACGTCAAGCATCAATTAATATTGTGCTGGCAACAGGCATGACGTTTGTGATTTTGACTGGTGGTATTGACCTTTCAGTCGGGTCAATCTTGGCTGTTTCTGCCGTAGTTGCGGTGTTAGTATCCCTACTACCGGCTTTAGGTTGGCTGGCTGTACCTGCTGGTTTAGTCACCGGACTACTTTTAGGTTTACTCAACGGTGCGTTGATCACCTTTTTGGATGTACCGCCGTTTATTGTCACCTTGGGTTCACTAACTGCCCTCCGGGGTGCGGCATTCTTAGTAGCTAATGGTACAACAGTTATTAACCGAAACATCAACTTTGCTTGGATAGGTAATAGCTATGTCGGTCCCATTCCTTGCCTGGTAATCATTGCCTTGTTGACTGTAGCAATAAGTTGGTTTGTACTGAGACAAACTGTTTTAGGTGTGCAAATTTACGCTGTAGGTGGTAACGAACGAGCAGCCAGATTAACAGGTATCAAAGTCAATCGCGTGTTGCTATTTGTCTATGGCGTGAGTGGATTACTCGCAGGTTTGGCAGGCATTATGAGTGCCAGTCGCCTATATAGTGCCACAGGGATGTTAGGACAAGGTTATGAATTAGATGCGATCGCTGCTGTTATTCTTGGTGGCACCAGCTTCACAGGCGGTATCGGCACAATTGGCGGCACTCTTCTCGGTGCATTAATTATTGCTGTGCTCAACAATGGTTTGACTTTGTTGAACATGTCTTATTTCTGGCAACTAGTTGTTAAAGGCTTGGTAATTATTGCCGCAGTCATGATTGATCGTCTCCGCAGACGTTCCAGACGGTAAAACAATGCAGATGAGATGAAGTGTTATCTTTTTAACTCTTCTTCTCTTCTCTGTGCGTGCTTAAATCACATCCTGATTCAGCAATGCCTAATTTTGCATACAAAATATAACTATGACATCTACAACAACTCGTCGTAAATCCAACACGTTCTATGTAATTTTAATTGCTGGTGCTGCTGCTCTCGGTGGCTTTTTGTTCGGTTTTGATACCGCAGTGATCAACGGTGCCGTTGCGGCTCTGGCCAAAACTTATAACGCCAACAGTGTAATAACTGGCCTTGCCGTGTCGCTGGCATTATTAGGGTCTGCGGTAGGAGCCTTCTATGCAGGGAAGATTGCAGATCGATATGGTCGAGTCAAAGCAATGGTGGTAGCTTCAGTATTATTTACCATCAGTGGGATTGGCTCCGGAATTGCCTTTACTATCTGGGATTTTATCTTGTGGCGGGTATTAGGTGGTTTAGCAGTCGGTGCAGCCAGCGTCATTGCCCCAGCTTATATTGCCGAGTGTTCTCCCACCCATTTGCGGGGTAGGTTGGGATCGCTCCAGCAACTAGCAATTGTAGTAGGCATTTTCATTGCCTTGCTGTGCGACTACTTTATAGCTGTGTCAGCAGGTTCGGCTGAATCGCCATTTTTATTTAATATAGCTGCTTGGCGCTGGATGTTTTGGACAGAAATCCCTCCAGCTGTGCTGTATGGAATGGCAGCTTTAATGATTCCCGAATCTCCCCGCTACCTAGTTGCCCAAGGACGAGAGCCAGAAGCCGCTAACGTTCTCACTAAGATTTTGGGGGGTAATGTCCTAGGGAAAATTGAGGAAATTCGCCAAACAGTTATAACAGAACGCGAGCCGAGATTTTCTGACCTCTTAAGCAGAAGTGGCGGACTCCTGCCGATTGTGTGGGTCGGCATCGGCTTATCTATACTTCAGCAATTCGTCGGTATTAATGTCATCTTCTACTACAGCAGCGTTTTATGGCGGGCTGTTGGGTTTTCGGAAAAAAATTCCCTTACAATTACAGTGATCACAGGTGCGGTAAATATTATTACTACACTGATTGCGATCGCTTTCGTAGATAGATTTGGTCGCAAGCCCCTGTTGATTTTAGGGTCAATCGGTATGACCTTGACCTTGGGAACGATGACTGCGATGTTTGGCACTGCACCACTGGATGCTGCTGGCAACCCGACTCTGAGTGGTACTCCGGGTATTGTAGCTCTTTTAGCCGCAAACCTCTATGTATTTTGCTTTGGTTTCTCCTGGGGGCCAGTCACCTGGGTGCTGTTAGGAGAAATGTTTAATAACAGAATTCGCGCTGCTGCACTTTCGGTTGCGGCTGCTATGCAATGGGTGGCGAATTTCATCGTTTCTACAACATTTCCTCCCATCCTGCAATATTTTGGCTTAGGTTCTGCCTACGGACTCTATACAACGGCGGCGGCTATCTCACTCTTTTTCGTTCTCTTTTTTATTAAGGAAACCAAAGGAATTGAATTAGAAGATATGTAAGTAGGGAAAAGAACAGGGAATAGGTAATATTTTTTAATTCTCTATTCCCTCTAAATTGAATTTTGCTTACCAACTTCTTAGACAAAAACTAAATACAAGGCTTCACTTCAAAAGATTTAAGGGTTAGGCTGCACTTAAGTAGACTCATGCTGTTGTTGCAGACATAGGAATCCCAATACCAGCACCGCATATAGAAGATTGTTTTGAATTTGTAACTTTCAATAATACAGGAGTCGAAATCTCTCAAGCGTAGATATAGCAAGAGGTTGAGACTTCGAGTACAAATTTTTACCCCTAAAATACCATACTATACCCAATGCTGAAACATCTTTTGTACAGTTTTCCGCTTTTATTTTTGGCATCTACCGCAGTCACAGCAGCACCTTTAGATCATAATTCTGAGACAGTAGATGTCAACTTTGATACTATTCAAGGTCAAGTCACCTCAGTTTCCCAGTTTTCCGATGTCCAACCAACCGATTGGGCATTTGCTGCATTACAATCATTAGTTGAACGCTACGGCTGTATTGCAGGTTATCCGAATTCCACTTATCGCGGCAACCGTGCCTTAACTCGTTATGAATTTGCCGCCGGGTTAAATGCTTGCTTGGATCGGATCAATGAGTTAATTGCCACAGCTACTAGCGATTTAGTCAAGAAAGAAGATTTAGCAGTGTTGCAAAAGTTACAAACAGACTTTGCCGCCGAACTCGCAACTCTACGCGGGCGGGTGGATACATTGGAAGCACGGACAGCAACATTAGAACAGCAGCAGTTTTCCACTACTACCAAGCTGAATGCGCAAATTATTACCGCCATTAGTGATACCTTTGGTAATAAGGTGGGAGGTACACGCGATGAATCCAACGCCTATTTTGCTACTCGCGGGCGTCTGCAATTAGAAAGCAGTTTCACCGGCAAAGATTTATTGCGAGTGCGGCTAGAATTTGGTAACTTTACCAATGCCAATAACGTCAGCCAAATTGCCACAGCCACCGGCACAGGGATGACGCGCCTGAACTTCGATAATGACAGCAACAATACACTGATTGTACCCCACATCCGTTACTACTTTCCCGTTAGCGAGTCCCTTTCCTTTGTCGTCGGCCCGGTGGGTATTGGCTACAACGACATCACAGACAACGTTACTCCGCCCACGATCGCCGATGATGGTAATGGTATCCCCTCACTATTTGGCAAAAATAGTCTGCTGTTTGAACGAGGTGGGGGTGGTGCAGCCGTTAACTGGAAGATTAGCCCAGACTTAACTTTAACTCTCGGCTATTTAGCTAACAGTCCCAATAACCCGGCACAAGGAAATGGCTTATTTGATGGCGGTTACAATGCTTTGGCTCATCTAGTATACTATGGCAAACAAGGAGCAATTGGTGTTGCCTACTCTCATGGATATAGCCCTGCTGGTACTGTGGATATTACAGGCAGTAGAGGTAGCGCATTATCCATCTCACCCTTTGGTAACAGCATTGCCACAACTAACAGCATTGTCGGCGCCCAGGGATTCTATCGCTTTTCCCCAAATTTCCAAGTTCACGCCTGGGGCGGGTATATTTGGGCAAATGCTGAAAACTCTGGTTTGAGTGATATTTCTAATGGGAGGGGTGGAACAGATTCTTTATTTGTGAATAGTGGTGATAGTGCTAATGCTTGGTTTGGCGCGATTGGGATGTCATTTCCAGATGTTGGCGGTAGGGGAAACTTACCAGGAATTCTCTTTGGTTTACCGCCCCGTGTTTCTCAAAGTGATGTCCGTGCGGAGGGGGTTAACTCTTACCACATTGAAGCTTTCTATCGTTGGCGAATGAATGACAATATTTCGGTGACTCCTGGGTTTTGGGTAATTCTCAATCCAGAAAACAATAGTAGCAATAATACCCAATATGTAGGAGTGCTGCGGACAACCTTCGATTTTTGAACTTGTTAAGTAGCCGATGGGCTAGGGGTTAGGGATTAGGGGCTAGTATTTTTTATTTCAGAGAACTCAATTACTATTTGGGCGATGCCTGCGGCGGGCTACGTCTACGCAATTGCTATTTTGGAGAACCCAAAAGCAATTTTTGAGACTAAAATTGCTATTTCCGACACTACAATTGCCGTTTTTTATACTACAATTACTATTTCTGACACTACAATTGCCGTTTTTTATACTACAATTGCTATTTCTGACACTACAATTGCCATTTTTTATACTACAATTGCTATTTCGGCGATCGCAATTGCCATAACGGAGAACCTAATTGCGATAACTGATATCATGTTCGCATAAATAGTTGTCATTGCGAGCGTTCGCGTTAGCGTCTCGAAGAGAAGCGAAGCAATCGCAGAGGCGTTGTGATTGCTTCGCTTCACTTCGTTACGCTCGCAATGACATTTTATAAGCGATCAACCGAACATGATATGAGAACTCAATTGCTATTTTGGCGATCGCACTTTTTCTATGTCGATTAGCAACAAAGACTTAAGGCTTGATGTTATTGGAAACTTTTGCGACGGATTAACCAATAAACTCCCAAGGTACTCTACCAAAGAGTGCTTTCACTTTTTCAATAGTATTTAGGACTTACGCAACTCTACAAATTATTAGCGCTCTTGGCGTTCTTGACGGTTCAATAAATCCAGCTTTTTGGCAATTTTTGCGTAAGTCCTGGTATTTTTGCGGAATCGCCATTTTTACATTTGTAGGTTTGGAAAGAATTACATAAATGAGTAGCAAAGGTAAATCAATGCATATTAGCATCACGGATGACCTAAAGAAGCGATTTCATGCCACTTGCGTCATGCAGGGTAAAAACATGAGCCAAGTAGTCATTGAGCTAATAGAGCAATGGCTGGAAAGCAATGAAGTTCCCCAAGCTGCTGAAATCAAGAGGCTATAGGCACTTCCCCAAATTGAATAGTCTGGCTACTGGTAAAACCAATTAAATACGAAATCCGATCAATTTATATAACTGGAATTTAGTAAATGGTGCAAACAATCTTAATTTTGACAGCAAATCCTCAAGGTACTTCACAACTACGTTTAGATCAGGAGGCGCGAGATATTGGAGAAGGATTACAGCGAGCAAAGCACCGCGATCAGTTTATCTTAGAACAGAAGTGGGCAGTGCGACCAAGAGACATCCAGAGAGCAATGCTGGATATCAATCCTTCTATTATTCATTTTTCTGGGCATGGAACAGGGGATGAAGGTTTAGTATTTGAAGATGAAACAGGTTCAGCAAAGCTAGTTGATGGCGAAGCCTTAGCAGGATTGTTTGAACTGTTTTCAGAGCAAGTTGAGTGTGTTGTTCTCAACGGCTGTTATTCGGAAGTGCAAGCAGAGGCGATCGCACAACATGTTAATTATGTGATTGGCATGAAAAAGGCGATCCCAGATAAAGCAGCAATTGAATTTGCTGTAGGTTTTTACGATGCTTTAGGTGCAGGTAAGCCTGTTGAATTTGCCCACAAATTTGGTTGTGCTGCAATTCGGTTAGCAGGTATTCCACAGCAACTCACCCCAGTTCTCAAGAAGAAGCCAAATATTAATGAGAAGGAAAATCTACCTCAAAAGCAGCTTTCAGTCACCAATGAACCAGCATCAGAGACATTTCAAGAACTTACCGATTCTGACAGGGAAATAATTACAGAACTCTTGATACGTAGTGGACGTGCAGAATATTCGGCACGAAAAGCACTTTGTATAAGAATTGGAGTTGAAGCAAATCAACTTGGATTTTTAACACAATCAACCGATGCTGACTTTGCCTTACAGCTAATTAGCTATTTGTATAGTACAGATGATCAACAAGCTCTTGGGAAAATCTGCAAGGAACTTGAAGTTGTGTTTAAAAGAGGAAAATACGCGGCTGATTTGGAAAGTATTAAATCAAAACTCAAAACTTAATTGTAAGTAATATTAGGAGGAAAAAGTATGTCAACGCAATTCCTTTTGGACGAAAATGATATAAAAGAATTAACAAAACTAATGCTCGTAATGATCGAGACCCAAGAGTCAAGAAAACAACTATGTAGAGAACTTGGTATCAACCCCCAGGAAGTCTCGTTTATCATCGGTACTTCAGATGATACATTTTGTACAGAGTTAATTGACTCTTTAAATCGATATGGGTATCAAGAAAATCTATGTAAGCTTTGTTGCGATAAATTGTTTCCTATCTTGAATAAATCAGTATATAGCCATCGTATATCTATCTTAAAAAAGATTATAGAAAAAATCAATTGTAATTGTAACCATAAAAAACAAAATCATCCAATACCAATTGTCCCTAATCCAGATGAATTAAAATCTGAATCATGGTTTACAAAAATCGGTAACGTTAACAAAAAACTACTTGGAGGTGGTGCAATTCTTCTAATTGGGTTAGCAGGATTTCCAATTTATTATTCAATTCAAAAACCTCATACAAAAATTATATACAATGATTCCCCAGGCAATGATATAATAAAGTATGAGTATACAAATGAAGAAGATTGTATAAAACGTTGCGAGAAAGAGACGGGATGTGTAGGAGTTGTAACTTCACCGAACAATGAATGCTGGTTAAAAGCGCACATCAACTCTTCTCTTATTGAAAATCCATCGAGAACTACTATACAAATACGATGATATTGCTTAACACTTCATTTAGATCGCCCGCCTCGTAGGTTGGGTTGACGTAAGGAAACCCAACATTGCATTAGCTTTAACGAAGTGCGATCGCTCTCAACAATGATTTGCTCAAAGGAGCGATCGCAATTATTATATCAGAGAACCCAAAAGCTATTTCGGAGAACCCAAAAGCTATTTCGGAGAACCCAAAAGCTATTTTGGAGAACCCAAAAGCTATTTCGGAGAACCCAAAAGCTATTTTGGCGATCGCAGATTGGGAAATCTAGTTAAAAAATCAATTGAGTTGAGCAGCGATCGCGATTTATTAGTGAGTAAGCGATCGCATCCTCAAACATGGTTTACACAAAAGAGCGATCGCCCTGATTCTGGAAAATGTAAAATTAAGCAAGAGCGATCGCATAAAAGCAAAAAAATAAAATTTTTTTGCAAATCTCTTATTGAAGATAGTGACTAATTTTGTCGGCGACTCGATCGCTATTCCAATAGCTGCCATGTGCTTCTCCCCCATGTAAAAGAGCTAGCGTACTTTGACTAAAAGGATCGAGAATAATATCTAATAATCCTGCTTCTCCTGTGAGAATATCGTCGATATCAAGACAATTACTATCTGTTCCTTTAATTAAATCTTGCATCAGTTCTTTAATGGGATAAGCTACTGGATCGCCAGGATGAATGTAATTTCGCCAAGGCAGGCTTTTACCTGTTTTATGATATAAATTGGTTAATAATTTTTGGAGATTATCGCTAATATCGCTGCTGCTACCAGTAATATTGGTCAAATTAAAGAATGGTATAGGAGAACCCATTGTATGGATACTATCAAGTATAATGCCTTTGTGAGTGGTATCTGTTCTTTGACCAGTATTGCTAACACCAGTAATCCCAAAAAATTTATCCCGAATATCCATCACATCTTCATGCCCAGGTACATTTTCATAATTCCAACGAGGGGCAAATAAGACGTCTAATAAGATTACTGTTCCCCAACTATGAGTTACCAAATGCAGGCGATCGTCAGGTTGAACATTTTTAATCACCCCTAGCCCATCAGTTTTTAATTGTTTGACTACGTTAGACCCAATAAAACGACTAATGTAGAGTGCTGCATCTCCAATGAATTGTAATAGTTGATGAGAGCGGAATTCCCTAAACCACATTTTATCCCACTTGGGCGAGCTTTCCATCGTTTTAAGTAATTGCTCCTCAGCCTCTTGATTTACATTTCCCCAATAAAGTGGAACTGGAATAAGTTGGCGTTGATTATTCGTTTTTCGTTCTTTGAGTTTTGTAATCAGCCCCTCGGCGTATTTTGGATTTTCTCTAATGTCTCTAGTATTGACCCCATGCACAAACATTACATAATCTGTTGCCATAATATTTACCTTTTTTTACATTTAGGAAGAGATAAGGTTGGGTTTTTTTGCCTCAACCCAACCTAAGAAAGTGGCGATCGTTAGACTTTCCCTTTGACATTTTCAGAATTTTTCTACGTAGAGTTTTCTTTTCAACTCGTTCTGATTCTGTTTGATCGGCATAGCTATTTAACTCAATCATGCAGCTTTACTACAATCAACACAACCGAAGTTAGCGAATTTAAGAAAGAAGTTAAGGATTAAGCACCAGAAATTTCCCAAAGGTAGACCCCATATAGGTTTCAAGAATCAAAAATTTTAGAACCTCGTCATCTTTGGGAGTTAAATTTGCTTAAATTTTGAAGATCCCGAAGTTAAGAGTTGCGCTTTAGCGAACATTTGCTTAACTATTGTGATTAAGGTGTCACACCCTCCAATTCTTCATCGGTCAAATCATACAATTGGCGTAACTTATCTAACTTATCTCGATCGGCTTGCCAGAAACCCCGCCCATGTGCCTCTAACATTCTCCCTACTATATTGCGGAATGCTTCCGGGTTCGCCTTACGTAATTTCTCAGCCATCTCTGCATCAAAGGCGTAAGTATCCGCAGCTTGGTCATATACCCAATCATCAGTAAAATCCGCAGTACCGCCCCAACCAATCAACGCCGTCATCCGTTGGGATATTTCAAACGCACCACCAGAACCTTGATTAGCCATCGCTTGCGCCCATTTGGGATTTACCAACTTCGTGCGGTACTCCATCCGCAGTAAATCATCTAAATTGCGGGGTGTGGTATCTTTCGAGAAACTTTCGACAAAACTGGTAGTGATTTTTTTACCCCGTTGTTTTTCAGCCGCTTTCTTTAACCCACCAGTATTGGCGTAATATTCTTGAATATCGGTAATACCATATTCTACCGAATCAATTTCTTGAACAATGCGATCGCTTGTTTTCAATAAAGTATTTAACACCTCAGGCCTAGCCTGTCCCTTATCTTGTCGCCCATAGCTAAACACATTGCGACTTTGCCAAGTATTACCTAACTCTTCCCCAGATTCCCAATTACCATCCACAACTTGGTCATTCACCAAAGAACCAAAATCTCCCGCCGGGTTAGAAAACAACCTCGCCGATACATTCTCCACACCTTGCGCCTGCAAAGCCAAAGCATGTTTTCTAATAAAATTCTTTTCTTCAGGTTCATCAGCATCAGCAGCCCGTTGAAACAAATCATCTAATAACTCAATGATATTCACAAAACTATCGCGGAAAATTCCCGAAAGATTTCCTAACACATCAATCCGGGGATGTCCCACATCAGCCAAAGGTTTCAACTCATAACGAACAATTCTCCCCGTTCCCTCCTTCACAGCTTCAGCGCCAACTAATTCTAATAGAATCCCCAACGATTCACCCTTAGTTTTAATCGCATCCAAACCCCATAACATCACCGCCACAGTTTCCGGATATTTCCCATGTTCTTCTAAATGCTGGGCGATAATTTTTTGCGCAATTTCCCTACCCCGTTCATAAGCCGCAGGAGAAGGCATTCTATAAGGATCTAAAGCATGAATATTCCTCCCCGTAGGTAACACCCCAGCCCCATCCCTTAACAAATCACCACCAGGCGCAGGCGGAATATACTCCCCATTCAAACCCCTTAATAAATTCCTCAACTCATCAGTCGATTGCATTAATAAACTTTTTATTTCCTCTTCCTCCTCTTGGTGTCCTTGGCGACTTGGCGGTTCATTTCCAAAATAAGCCTCCAAATACCCCGCCAACTTTTCCTCATCCGGTTCCTCCCCCAAAACATGCAACCCAGAAGAAAACAACCGAGTTTCTAACACTTGCAAATACCCATACAACTTCACCAAATAATCATCAAAAATATGGGCACTAAACATCCGCACATTTTCATAACTAAAAGGAATCCCCAGCTTTTTCGCATCTTCCAAAGGACAATCCGCATCCAACCCAGTATCAACAATTTTTGTACAAATAGCTTCCTTCAGTGCATAATTCTTTTTCGGGTCTTCCCGATACTCCGAAATTAAATCTCTTAGCCCCAACAACTCCTTATACAAACCAGCACGCCCATAAGGCGGGACATTATGGGAAATTAACACCCCATAACCGCGACGCTTCGCCAAAATTGACTCCGAAGGATTATTCGCCGCATATATATATAGATTAGGGATATCACCTAACAAAATATCCGACCAAGAATAACCCGTATTTCCTAAAGGCGAACCCGGTAACCATTCCACAGTTCCATGCATTCCAAAATGAACCACAGCATCAGCAGCAAACTCATTTTGTAACCATTTATAAAAAGCAGCATATTGAGGATGAGGCGTTAAATCTCTCTCAAACATTAACCGCATCGGGTCGCCTTGTAAACCCAAAGGTGGCTGTACACCTATCCAGATATTTCCTAACTGCACACCTCCAATTTGAAACTCATCACCATAAGTTTTAATCCCCGTCCCCGTCAAAGATTTCCATTGCTTCTCAATGCGAGAAGTGCGGAGATATCCTAACCATTTTTCCAGAGTCCGAACGTTAACTGACGCGGGGACGCGGGGATGTAGGGACGCGGGGACTATCTCTGTCTTTGCGTCTCCCCGTCTCCGTTTCTCCGCGTCATTGAAACTTTCATCCGCTTCCTTCACCCAGCGAATTAATTCTTCTCCATCATCCGGTAAATCCCCGACTGCATAACCTTCTTCTTTAAGTGCGTTGAGTAATTTTAATAAACTACGCGGCACATTTAATAAAGCAGCCGTACCCACAGCACCATAACCAGGAGGGAAACCATATAAAATAATGGCAATTTTGCGTTCCGATGCAGGTTGTTTTCGCAAATTAATCCAACTTTTTACCCTCCCAATTAATCGCTGCACCCGTTCAGGAATCAAATAAATATCTTCACCCACCAACCCACCAAGGGGAACAGTATCAATAGCCCCATCGAGTTCAGGTAAAGCATACAACACCACACTTTGTAAACCGCCAATACCTTGTCGCGTCCAAGAATGAATATCTTGAATTAACAACGGTGCAGCTACAAAATAAGGGACATTTTTCGCAGTCAGAATACGTTTAGCAACTTCTACCTGTCGCCCTGCTTCCATTGAACCAGCCGGGCCACCAACTAAAGGAAACCCAATTGTAGAAACAACAGCATCAACTTTCACCGCTTCCTTTGAAAGCGAGGGAGTTTCATTATTACCAAGTTCTCTTTGTTGAATTTCATAATCAGTTGTCATCCAATCTCTGACAGCCACATGTCCTTCCACCCCATTAATAAAAATCGGTAAAGGAATTAACCCTGCTGCTTCAAAACTTCTAATTAATTGGGAAATATATGCTTGTTTTGTAATAACGTGTTTGCGGTAGAGGAGAATACCCACAACCGGATGAGTGAGTGACGCGGAGAAATTTCCATTTACATTCTCCGCGTCTCCGTGTCCCCGCGTCCCCGTGTCCTTTCTTTGCTGATACCATTCCACATAAGCGTTTGGTGATTCAAAAAAGCCCTGGTAATCTGGATGCAATAACCCCATATTTGGAGTTTCCACAGGCGCGGGAATATCGCCAACCTTTAAGCCCAAATATTTTTCCGCCAGTATCCAAAATAATGACGCAACATTTTCAGACCCGCCAGCATTCCAATAACCATAAATAATTAACCAGTTGCGTAAATCTTGAACTTTTTGCACTGGTATATATTTGAGTAGTTTCGGCCCTACCTTTAAAAAGCTAATATAACCCGCGAGTTTATCTTCTTCTCTACCGTTACTAAATTTATCCAGAATGAATTTTACTGGCTTGGGCATACCTTTGGGTTTATCGCCAATGGCAAAATCGCCCAGCTTGGTTAAACTCATCAATTCCAAAGCCGACTCGAACACCAAGCGGATGGGAATTTGGGTCAGGCGATCGCGCAGCCACATAACCTGGTCATAATCAAATAGTAAGCTGCCAAAAAATACCTCAGCGTCTTGGAGTGCGGCTTCTACTTCCTGGCGCTTAGTGGTAATATCGCGATCGCTAAACACTCGAATGTCCAAATCTAAACAGCGAGAGTTAGCTAAAAAAGCCGCTTTCCTATACAAGTCAGCGTTAAAGGATTCAAACCCAGCAATCAAGACGATGCGTTTCATGCAGTAAGCTACAAAATATGTCTTTATCTTGATCTTAATTCGCCTTTCAAGTTAAAACCTTAGACGCAGAAATTATCGTCATGTTTTGCCTTTAACACTCATGCGTCCCCAAAATTGCTTACTTGCCCTGTTGAGCTTCACAATGCTAGCGAATTCTTACCCTGTTTTCGCTGCTCCCTTCAATTCTGCGGGTATTTGTGTTAAAGAAAACGCCTCACTTCCAACTTTACCTTTAGCCCCTTTGCCTCTTCTTACCCTCCCTAGTTTACCTGTGAGCAATCAGAATACTTCTGGTTTGCGTTATCAAGCCCTTGATTTAGCAGCCCAGGGTAAACTTGAGCAAGCCCTAAAAGTAGCCCAAAGTATCCCCAATGACACTGAAAGATTTGATACTTTGAGTAACATAGCTGACAACTTAGCCGCCGCCGGAAAAATCTCCGAGGCTTTGAAATTCGTCCAAAGCATTGAAAATCCAGGACAAAGACTCCAAACTTTAAGTAATATATCTAACAACTTGGCAGCATTAGGCAAAGTTGACCAAGCCTTGAAAGTTGCTGGCACTATTGAAGATAATACACAAAAATATTGGACAGTACGGGGTATAGCGATCAAATTAGCCGAAGTGGGAAGAATCCCCCAATCCTTGCTCATCGCTAAAACCATGAAAACTAACTATGAAAAATGCTCAACTTTGAGTGGAGTTGCTATCAAATTAGCAGAAGTAGGGCAAGACTCCCAAGCTGTACAATTAGCCAAAACAATAGAAGATGAATATTGGCAAAGTTCAACTTTAAATCAGATAGTTATGAAACTATTAGAAGCCAAAAAACTCACCCAAGCTTTGCAGATAGCCAATAGCATTACTGACGAATATCAAAAATCTTCGACATTGCATGATATAGTGGTGAATTTAGCAGACTCCAGCGAATTTACTCAAGCCTTACAAATAGCTCAAACAATAAATTCTCATAGTCAAAAAGCCTCAGCATTGATCAAAATAGCTGCTAGATATAGAAAAACTAAACAACCATCTCAAGCCTTGCCAATTCTCGCACAAGCTCTAGAGTTAACTCAAAAAGACGATGTAGAATATGACAAAGCATCGTTGCTGCGTGAGATAGCAGACGAATATAGAAGACTTGGCGAAAAGGATAAAGCTTTAGAACTTTTATCCCAAGTCGATGCGCTAGAAGGAAATTAATTCGTAATTCGTAATTCGTAATACAAAAGAGTTTAATCGTGTGAATGGGTTGCAGATTGAGGATTGGGAGTAAATGGAGTGAGTGAGGATAAATATCAATTCATTCGTAGGGGCACAGCAATGCTCATTGGTGTCAACTTAAGTTAAAAGGCTTATCCCACAGGCATTTTACCCCACCCCTCAATCCCCTCCCCGTTTACGGGGAGGGGAGGTTTTGCGTCAGCAAAGCCGGGGTGGGGTGACGCGGATCATGATGTTAAGTGAGAGAATTCGCTCATCACGTCTTGGTAAGGGTTTCACGTTAAGTTGACACGTATGAGCAATGCTGTGCCCTATAGTCTAGTGCATCCAAACGAGAACCGCTATAATCACTCCACACATAAGGGATTTGCATGAAAATAAAGTACCAGTGAACCGAGTTTCGACTCCGCTCAACTCTCGACTGCTGAGGGTTGAGCAAAGCGATGCACTGAAGCTCACGAAGTGTCGAAACCCGTCTGATTGGGACACTATTAACCCGCAGATCCCTAAGTTATTCATCAGGGCACAACAATGTTCATACGTGTCAACTTAACGTGAAACCCTTGCCAAGATGTGATTTGATACAAAATCACGTACCACCAAGATCCGCGCTACCCCACCCCAGTTTTGCTGACGCAAAACTTCCCCTCCCCTTGCCAAGGGGAGGGGATTGAGGGGTGGGGTAAAATGCCTGTGGAATAAGCGTTTTGACTTAAGTTGACACAAATGAACAATGTTGTGCCCCTACCAATCTGTCGCATTTTTTTTCAAATTGGTAAGCGTTTTTCTGCCCTATTCTTCCCTAGTAGGTGTAACCGTGGTTTGACGCTCAGGACGTTTGCGATCGCTTTTGCGAGTACCTCCAGCCATTTGATATTCGTGGCTATTGTTACCGAATTTATAAGCAATACCACCCAAGATTTTCTGAGAATAGTCTGCTAAATCTTTTTCTTCTTCGATGATTTGGGTTAATAAATTATCGATAGTGGAGAGTGTGCGATTGTATGTTTTTACAGATTGTCGCAGTTTTTCAATTTTTTTAGTATAATTTTCGACTGTCAACCCTTCTCCTACATCTAGGCTAGAATCAATAGATTCAATACTAGCTAGACGTTTTTCAGCGTTGCTCAGAATACGTGAACTGCGTTTAATTCTTGCCATAATTTGCACCCTATTGCCAAATTTTTCCTAAATCTATATTGGACAATGGTTGCAAAATTTGTCATACGTAAAATTGTTGATTTTTTATGATTTCACAAAAATTTCAGTAATTTAGCTGAATCTCTAATTACAAAAGTCTAAAAATTCCTAATTTTTACGGTTTAAATCTGTTGGCAAATTTTAAAACGCCAGTCTGTTAGTGTTAACCTCAAGGCGAAAGTTACTACAAACTACGCGAAACAC
>NZ_AP018178.1:419737-1059737 GCF_002368195.1 Calothrix sp. NIES-2100
GATTCCGGGAACCCTGAAGTTGATTCTGGGTACCCGTAATAGGGAAATGTCTCTGTGTCCTCTGCGCCTCTGTGGTTAAATCAATTATTTTTGAACCGCAGAGGACGCGGAGAACGCTTCAGAAAACACAGATTTTGTCAATAATTGCTTTTGAGCATATTACTCAAAATATTAAAATTCTTGTCCAACCCGCCGATAATATCCTTAAGACTGAGCAAATTTTGTGGGGGGTGAGAAATCAACGAATCCAACTTAATCAAGCTTTGGAAATTCACCCGAATATCACCAGGACGTTCAGTTTGACCATCGGGTTGATAAAACTTCACCCCAGCCAGTTGCATAATCTTAATCACTTCCTGGGCAATAATACCATAGCCAATTGTTGTTGGATGAATCCCATCTAAAGAGAATAACCCGCCTTGGGTGCGACCATTAGGCCCGGAAAGCAAAAAGCGAGAATCCGGTACAGGATTCAGCGCCTGAAGTTCAGCAGGTAATGGGTAAGCACCGCCCATTTCATCCCACCAATCTGGTTTAGCTTCGGGGTCTTGTAAATAACGCCGGGATGCTAACCTATCTAATAATCCCGCCATTTCAAAGAGATACCAATCTCTGCCTTCAGTGCGCGCCTGACGCACGGCATCAGTTATATAGTCGTTATACTGGTCAATAGCGCTATCAATCGCTCTGGCTTCCTGTTGTGTAAGGTGAGGGTGTTTGTTTGGGTCAAAATTTTTGTCTTCAATCCAAGGTAAGGTGTAGTAAGGAAAATACCGCGAACCTGGTTTAACTTTTTGATTGACACCACGGGCAAAAGGCACAATGGTAATATGGGGTACTGTACCAAAAATTACATGGCGAGCGCGGATTTTTTTGACTTCAGCAACTAACTCATCAAGTTCGGCTTTGAAGTGAATAGGTCGCCAAACAGTATATTTATCATTAATTTCCATATCATCATAGCCAGTATCACTCCAGACAACATTAAAAGTGAGGATAGTGCCTAAAGCGTTATTTGCACCAATGATGACAATTAGTGTTTCAATCCCTTCCGTTTCTGGTGTACCTTCATCACCCAAAGCTGCTGCTGCTTGTACTGGGGAAAGTGCGACACTATTGCTATTGCGCGCTGAATTTAAAACACGAATCGCCGCCCGGTCATTATGATTTTCCACTATTAACCTTAGATAATCATCCTTAGCTGGATGATCTTTAAGGGTTTTAATACAAATGTCTGCATTACGCGATATGGTATTACGCACATCCCATCCATAGACTGCTAGGTTATGGTTTATCCCTTGTTGAATCGGGAACAGTGAACCTTCACCTCGTTCCCAATAGTTTTCATTAATATCTAAGTATTGGCGTAAATATAAGGCAACACCAACAAACTCTAACGGGTTAATATTAGAACCAAACTTTTTTTCTAAGTCATGGGCTAAACGTTCTACATTTAATGGCAATCCATCTGTTGGACTCTGATAAGTAGGATAGCGTAGTTGCTCCCAACCTAATTCTTTAGCAATAATTGCTGGATATGAGAGTTGCGTATTAAATATAGCTCCACTTTGAAAACCCTGTGTGATTGAATCCCCCACTGCTACTAGTCGATTTTTGGGAGTTCCTGTTTTGTTAACATTCACAGCAATACCCAAAGTCGGGTCTTGGACAGGTTTGCGTGGTTGTACAGAAATCACTACATCAGCAGGGGTTTTTGAGTCTAAGATAGAATTCGATACATTTGTCATGACTGTCTACCGTTTTAAGTAATGGACTGAAAACAGAATACTCAGATTAAGCCAATTCTCTCAGTATATATACATAAATATCAACTACTAATCCTCCTGTGCTGGGGGAGATGAGGAGACCGGAGAAATAACTAATGAACATTGACTATTGACCATTGACCACTGACACACAAAGCATAATAAGAAAATTTTTGTTAAATTCCGGAAATTTATTTTCCGCAGGATGTAGTTAAAAAATGTTATGTGCCATTTTGGCAGTGATTATTTATTTTATGACTTTAGTCATAGCAAATTTAACCACATTTATGTTATAGAATTTTTCTAGTCATGGCAACTTTGAGCATGGAAAATTTATTTTTATCTGCTCAAAAGTATAAAAGAGAGTTATCAAAAAATGTTAAACATTTAAACTATTATGAAAATACGTGGAGGAATCAAACATGAAATTTGGCATTGATAGTGGGCATAATTGCCCTCCAGACACCGGAGCTAGAGGCATCAGATTTGAGGATAATTTAACCTTAGATGTCGGAAATAGAGTGATATCTAAGCTGCAAGCTTTAGGACATCAAGTCGTTGTTTGTAAACCTGATAGGGCTAGCACAGTAACTGAATCACTTGCTAAAAGATGCGATAAAGCAAATGCTAACAAGGTTGATGTGTATGTCTCGATTCATTTTAATTCCTTTAACGGACAAGCAAACGGCACAGAAGTATTTGCTGGTAGCGAAACTAGTCGAAAAATCGCTAAACCAGTATTAGATGAATTTGTCAAATTAGGATTTTTTAATCGTGGTGTTAAGAGTGGTTCTCATTTATATGTCCTGAGAAATACAGATATGCCGGCGATTCTTGTAGAAGGTTGCTTCCTCGATTCGCAAAAAGATATGAATCTATATAATCCAGAAGCAATAGCTAATGCAATTGTTAAAGGCTTGACAGGTAAATTACCAACCACTCCTGTAAACCCCGTACCAGATGAGGAGCAGAATTTAGATACTACAATTCTGCGGCTGCAAAAAGCCTTGAATCAGCTAAAAATCACCGATAAAAATGGTAAAACTTTAGTAGAAGATGGCATAGCTGGTGGGGCGACCAGTTCGGCTGTAGCCAAATTTCAAAAAGTAGCTGGTTTGTCAGAAACAGGAACTGCTGACAAAGCTACATGGGATGCAATCAATTTAGTTTTGGCAAAAAGAATAATTCGCCCAAATCATGCAGGCGGCCCAGTCATTCGCTACTTGCAATATCGTTTAGGTGTTGATGTTGATGGTGTCTATGGCCCGCAAACCGAGTCAACGGTGAAAAACTTCCAAAAACAAAATGGATTAGTTGCTGATGGCATTATCGGACCGGCTTCTTGGCAAAAAATAATCGCTTAATTATTAGCAATTTAAAAGAGTTTTGAAAATGGTCAATCACACCAACAGTAGACAATCATGATGAGGGTTAAGTTGATTATTTAACTCTCACACTTGGCTAATAAATAGACTGCTTGCAAAAGTAACTGAAGTAACAGATAAAGTCCTGAAAAACACTCATTCTCTTACTAGAAAAATTATCAAGCTTTTGCAAGAAGTCTATAATTTTTAATGGAGATAAAATTATGGCTTTTAATGTCAGCATTCTGAAATTACCAGTAATAAAACTTGGCTCAGAAGGAGCTATTGTTTTTGCTTGGCAAAGCTTTTTGAAAAATGCTGAATTTCCAATTGATGTTGTTGATGGTGATTTTGGTAAACAGACCGATCAAGCAACTCGTAGCTATCAGCAAAGAAATGGCTTAACTGGTGATGGTGTCGTTGGTAACATGACCTATGCCATAGCACTGAATCAGGGTTTAATTTTGCAACTTCCTAACCTAGCAGCTAATACATTGCTAAGTTACCTTGGTTTTGGGGAAGCAGAAGTTAAAGATTTACAAGCATGTTTAAATAAAACAGGGCAATTAAATCCTCTTTTAAAAGTAGATGGAGACTTTGGTTATACCAGTAATAAAGGATTAGCCGAAGCATATAAAAAAAGAGATGTGCGCTGGCGTAGCGAAATAGAAGAGGCGTTAAGTAATATTACTAAGCAAAAACTAGGACAGGATTTAACGCCAGCTTTGGATATTTTAAATGGTTATGCGAAAAATCAAAGATTTCGCCTCAGTGGAGCACATTGGGTTGATAACTTCCCTACTAGCAAGTTAATTGCTGATTTAGCTTCACCATTTCGTCAAAGAGTAGAAGCATTTCAAAAAGCGCTGATTGATGCAGGATGTCAGGTAATTGTTACCGCTACCCATCGTCCGAAAGAACGTGCTTATTTGATGCATTATGCAGCGCGAATTTATAGACAAGATATTGCTGCTAAATATGTGCCAAGTATGGCTGGAGTTAATATTGAATGGGAGCATTACACCAATGCTGGCTCAGTACAAGCCGCTCAAGAGATGGTAGATGCTTATGGAGTTGGTGGTAATCCTGTTTCCTTAAATTCTCGCCATATTCAAAGATTAGCAATTGATTGGAATGTTACCTGGAATGGCAAGATTAATATTAGAGATGGTAATGGGCGAATGGTGTCTGTAGGCGATCCAGCAAATGCAGCCCTGAATAGAAATTTATGGACAGTAGGTAGTAGCTACGGAGTGTATAAATTGAGTAACGACCCTCCCCATTGGTCAGTGGATGGCTACTAAGTACATAGCAAAAAATAAATTACGCAAATTGTAGGGGCGGGGGTTTCCCCAGAGGTGTCAGCTTAACGTGAAACCCTTTTGGTTGACAAGGTTTTTTCCTCACCCCCAATCCCTCGCTTACCCAATAAACCGCCGTCACCCTCGAAGGGTGCGGCTAATTGAACAAAGCCCACCTCCGTGGGCTAAATTTTCTTAGCCCACGGAAGTGGGCTTTGTAGCGTTAGCCCCAGGCTTACAGCCTGTGGGTGTTCTGTTGGGTAAGTCAGAGAAGTGAAGTTGACACCAATCGGTTTCCCAGCCCTCACCAGTGATACGATAGGCAAATTAATGATTGGGATATTTTTTACCAGTTAAGACGGCTACTCATCGCTAGCCGCGATCGCGTTCTAGTAGCAGCATCATCATTAAACTTAACAAAACTTGCTCTTGTTCGCGATCGCTAATTTGATCGACAGGTTTAATCGTAAATCGTCGAGAGAGAAAAGCGGGGATTTTCTCTAACCGCATGACAACCGTGCCATCAGCGCGGCTAACTAGATAAACTGGGTTGAACACATAACCTGTGAACATCCCCAGAACTGGTATCTCTGCGAATAAAGCATCTGCAACTTTCACCCAAGGATTTTTCTCCTGGATGTTGAGATTGCTAGTCTCACCATTAAATATGTCATAACGCGCCCGCCAAAGCGATCGCAATCCTCGCCGTTTTACCGCGCCAATCTCCTTACCATTGCTATCTGTGAAGTTGTAACGTGCCGAAAAATCAATAATTCGGTCAGCTTTGATGTAGTAAAGCGGACGGCTACGTTCTACATCCGCAAAAATCGTAATTGCTTCCTTCAGCTTGAAAAGCTTCTGCTTGACATAGAAAACCAAATTACCTTGACTATCAACAATCGAGATTTGCGGCGCTAAAGCCCAGAATTTGAAGGTAAGTTCTAAAGGGTACTGCATAGTTCGGTGAAAACATCAAGATGATTTACTAGTCATTTGTCATTTGTCATTTGTCATTTGTCAAGAAAACAACACTCAACGGTCAACAGTCAACAGTCAACAGTCAACAGTCAACGGTCAACAGTCAACGGTCAACACTTCGACAAGCTCAGTGCGGCGCAGTCAACGGTCAACAGTCAACAGTCAACAGTCAACCCCCACTGAGGTTAGTCAAAGTGCTAACCAGGATTTACAAAAAAATTTCCCCAGAGGCTGCATAAACTAATCAAGGTCAACCTATTGAGTAAGTGCAAGGGTGAAAGCCCAAGACAAACACTGAAACTTGAGGAGAATGACCATGAAATTCCGTCACTTAACCGGCTCATTGCTAACAGCTACTGCACTTTTAACTAGTACACTACCAGCATTCGCAGGGCCATTTGATGTACAGCCGGCTGGTATTTTTAAACCTGGTATTCTTACCCCTGGCGCTGCTGTTGGTACTCCTAGCACTCCTACACCTAGCGCACCTGGTAATCCAGTTGGTAATACTGAAATTCAAGGCTTGGGAGACCATCAATCTTGGGTTGACCCAAAAACTCTCGCAAATGACCCCCGTGCTTTATGTAGTGATGTGGGTTTAGGTAGCAATACTCGCAACAGTTCTACTAAAATAGCGATCGCAACTTCTACTAGTACTCGTTCTAGTTCCTCTCAAAGCCACAATGACGGCGGTGGCGGTGGTGTTAGCTTCTTAGGTATTGGCGTGAGTGGTAGCGGTGCTAGCCAAGGTAGCCAAAATAACAGCGATTCCAAAGATACCCGCAATAACCGCAATGAAGAAAATAGCAGCAGTTCCGCCACAGTAGTTCAAGGTAAGAATTGCGATGCTTTCGTTAACTCTGCGGCTGCAAGAGATATGAACTATGAAGACAACCTCACTCGCCGCTACGAAATTAAAACTGGTCGTCGAGGTCAGCAGGTAAATCAACTGCTAGATAATAAATAAGTTATACCAATTTGTATAGCTGTTGACGGTTGACTGTTGACTGTTGACTGCGATGCACTGAAGCTCACTCGTTCGCGGTAGCGTTGCGTAGCAAAGAGAAGTGTTGACTGTTGACAGACTTGAAAGCCTTTAATTTTCTGGGTTTTATTTTAGCTTGATGTCCTAATCTATCTGGCTACAGCTATAATTCGTAATTTTTAATTGATTCTACGCCAGGGTCAGTACCCTGGCAATTACTTTTTTTATTTCTGGGGAGATATGATGAACAGCCCACCTGGAGCGAGAATTATTACTCTGAGTACAATCCTGTTGCTGTCGGTATCATCTTTAGCTAGCGCCGACACTCCCAGAATTCGTGACTCTCAAATCTTACCCTATCTTTTAGATAACCCCAATGAAAACTCCTTGGTGAGAGTACGTTGTGTTCCCAGTCATAGCCAAAATGTAGATAGGAATCGACGCATCATCAGAGATAGCCTCTTGCGCCCAACCCAGAGCGACAATCAGGCTGTCACAATTGAAATCGAAGGGAATTGTGAGAATGTCAGAATTCGCGTTCATGATGACTCCCAATTTTCTGATTTCCCTAGAGAAAATCCCGATTTAGAAGACTATTGGCTGAATCGTCAAGGTTCTGGTTGGTATTGGTTTCTACATCGTCCTCAACATCAGCCGCAGAGCGAGAGACAATAATCAATAGCTGTAATTTAGGGAATTACTTTGGTGTCAGATTTATCTCAGTTCAGTAACCCACTTTCCGATGAGGCGTTAATCCATTACGGAATTGGTAAAGAGCAGGAGCGGTTATCACGAGGTACAGGTGTGCTGGAATTTACGCGCACCCAAGAAATTATCAGCCGCTACCTACCGCCAGCACCTGCGGTCATCTTTGATGTTGGCGGTGGTTCTGGTGTTTATGCTTATTGGTTGGCGCAACAAGGTTATGAAGTCCACCTGATTGATGCGGTTCCTTTGCACATTGAGCAAGCCCGACAATTTGCGCAAACACAACCGAATTATCCTCTAGCTAGTTTAGCAGTTGGCGATGCCCGTCAAGTGAATCGGGCGGACGATAGTGTTGATGCTGTTCTCCTACTGGGCCCTTTGTATCACCTAATTGATAGCAAAGATAGAATACAGGCTTTGCGCGAAGCTCACCGGATTCTAAAAAGTGGGGGTTTGGTCTTCGCTGTGGGAATTTCTCGCTTTGCTTCAACCTTAGATGGATTACTAAAAGGTTTTTTAGATGACCCTGAATTTGTTGAGATTGTGCAACAGGATTTGATTGACGGTCAACATCGTAACCCAAACAACCATCCTGCTTACTTCACTACAGCTTTTTTACATCATCCAGATGAACTCAAAGCTGAGATTGAAGCAGCAGGTTTAGATTATCTCAGCACTTTGGCTATTGAAGGGCCAGGTTGGTTACTCCAAAATTTCTCTGAACATTGGAATGAGCCAGTTCGCCGTCAACGCCTTTTAGAAGCTATTCGTTGGCTAGAAACTGAACCTTCTGTATTAGGAGCTAGTGCCCATATTATGGCTATTGGGCGGAAAAAGGCTCTTTAAGTAAAGTTTTCAATCGCTACAGGTTCAATTGTGTCAGCTAATTCAAAACCGAAAATCTGCGAGTAGAAGTAAAGTTCCCCTTCCAAAGAACGCTTGATATTCTCTGCTTGTCGGAAACCATGCTGCTCACCTTCAAAGGGAAGGTATGCTACGGGAACACCTTTAACTCGCAGTGCTGTCACCATTGCTTCTGTTTGGTTGGGTGGTACGACTTGGTCGTCTAATCCTTGGAAAAAAATCACCGGCGAAGCCAGACGTTCGGTAAAATTAATCGGCGATCGCTCTTGATAAATCTGACGCTGTTCTGGATAAGCACCAATCAAGCGGTCTAAGTATCGCGACTCAAATTTGTGAGTATCTCGCGCTAAAGCTTCTAAGTCACTCACACCAAAGTGGCTAGCGCCTGCTTTAAAAGTATTACGGAATGTTAAAGCACACAAAGTTGTATAACCGCCAGCACTCCCACCAGAAATTGCTAGGCGGTTTGCGTCTACGTCTCCTCGTTCTACCAAATAACGCGCCCCATCCACACAATCATCAACATCAACAATTCCCCATTGACTATCTAATCTTTGGCGGTACTCCCGACCATAACCTGTGCTACCACCATAATTTACATCTAAAACTGCTATACCTCGGCTAGTCCAGTATTGAATGCTCAAGTCCAAACTCGTCCCCGCTGCTGCTGTTGGGCCACCGTGGCTATTGACAATCAGCGGTGGTTTTTCGCCTACTGGAGCAGTGTAATCTTGATTTTGTGGTGGATAAAATAAGGCGTAGGCTGTCTTACCATCCGCTGTCGGGTATGCTATTGCTTGGGGTAGGGAAAGATAACCAGCCTCAATTTTCACATCACTGGCGCGGCGTAGCACTTCTAGCTTGTTACTAGCTAAGTCTAACTGTACAATAGCTGTCTGCTCAGTCGGAGAACCACCGATAAAAATTACTTTATTAGGGGCGGCGTGCAGTGAGGAAATCTCTGTGTAAGGGGTTGGCAGAGATTCTAGTTGCTTTGTTTTGGTATCAAGACTAGCTAAATGCCAAGTACCTTCTTGAGTATAGGTGCAAATAATGCGATCGCTTGAGGAGAAATCATAGGTACGCATCCCTAGCACCCACAGAGGTTTACCAAACTCTGCTTTCATTTGAGTTAATGGTTCCACATCTCCATTTTGCCAGCGATAGAGATTCCACCAACCTGTGCGATCGCTAATAAAGTACAGTGTGCCATCTGGTGACCACTGGGGCTGAAAGATAGATTCTTCTAGACCACCGGCGATTTGTTGAGCTTTTCCTAATAATCCATCTGCTTGGACTTCTGCTACCCACAGTTCTGTACCATCCCACGGCATATTTGGATGGTTCCAAGTTAGCCAAGCCAAGTGAGAACCATCAGGACTGAGGCGAGGCGAAGCATAAAAATCGTTACCCCCAACTAGTTGCCGGGGTGTACTATCTGCGGTCAACCCTAAGCTTACCAATGTGTTGACAGCTTCTTGCCCAGCAACCGTATGATCTTCGCATACACAAATAATTCGCTGGCGTTGATGGTCAAAGATAGCGTCTGCATAGCGTTTAGCTACTTCTGGTGCGATCGCTTGTGGTTCGCTCTCAGCAGATTGACGATACAGGCGTTGGTCGGCAAAGTTAGAAAAGTAAACTGTGCCATTAACTACCAGAAAAGAAGCCCCGCCATATTCATGAACGCGGGTACGGACGTTATAACCAGCAAGCGTTACATCTTGAACTTGACCATTTTTCAACCGTACAATTACGTTTCTACCTTTTTCTGATGGTCGTAATTCGCTCCAGTAAATATCCTCGCCATCAAGAAAAATTTGCCCTAAGCCAATCGTTTGGGAAGTAATTAAATCTGTGGTAATCGGCGATCGCCAAGCTCCATAAGATGCTATCTCTGGTTTAGTCATGCTCTAGCTGCCTCCCTGGTCTCAAAAGATCGCATGTTGCGTGCAAATAAAAAACTCTACCACACCTAACACAACAAAAAACCTACCTATCAGGAGGGATGAGGGGGACAAGAAGGACAACTATTGTACAGACGCGAAATTTCTTGTCTGTACCAATGACTAATGACTAATGACCAATGACCAATGACAAATGCCCACAAATTGTAAGGATGGATACGATTTATTAGTAAAAGTCAAGGTAAATTTATTCAGTGCAATGGAGTGTCAAGGGTGCATTTACCAAAATCAAACATCCATAATATAGATGTAAATATGTATCCTCTATATCTGTCAGAGGAAATTTACGCATCTAAGATCAGCAATCTTCTATCGGTGTGATAATTAGTCTAATTAGAAGGCTTATTCCCAGATAAGGTGACTACTTTTAAATTCGCTACAATTCGCTACATTTTTTAAATTTTCAGTCACCACAACAAGGCAGCACGAGAGAATTAGTAGAAGTCCTGAAGAGAATAAAGCGATAACTGCAACAGTCTTGCCCTGATTGCTTCAATTTTTAATCGGAAAACTTAAAACCTGATAACTACTGATAACTGGAAGAAATGCACCCCGAAATAGAAAAATCAATGATACACCTGATGATTTTCTAATTCGAGCAGGAGTTAAATTGTTAATTTAAGCTTGTTCCAACACCCCTGGGGGTATGGGTACAAGTTGGGGAGTTGCCAAGCTGATTCCCTGTCTGTACCAAATACCCTCCACCTCAAAAGCCTCAAACTGGGTTGTCAGGATTGCCCAAGCTCTCTCATTCAGTCCAGCAGAATAAGTCCAAGTAAACTGCCTATCATTGTGTAATCTTTGTTCGAGTTCGGCTAAATCCTCAGGTAGCCAAAACTGGGTCATGATCCTTTGAGTGGCAATTTCTGGCGGAGTTTGTAGCATTTGGGCCATTGGCTGATTCACAATGATTTGCTTGCGAGTATCTTGTCTGACGATGCTCACTGGACGCTCATTTTCCGCAGCCGCAACCATGCGGTACAACAACTGTGATGGTACACGTAATTGGCTGCAAAACACTGCACCCTCTGATTGCAAAATCCCTTCGGCTGTTTCCGACGCTGTAGGCGGTTGTTCGCTTGACATCCAGCCAAAGAATTCAATTGGTTGCTTGCAGCCTCGCCATTGAATTCGCACTTTGCCATTAATTTTACATGCGGTTTCGCTAAACGCTTCTCCGTAGCTTTGAGCTATGTAAGTAGCATCACGCTTTGTTGGGGCAAAAATTGAAACCCCTTCATAAGACATTTTAAAGTTCCACCCCGGTAAGTTGAGGATTCTAAGAATACTCACACTCATCTTCTTTGACACCTCCAGAATCTCTATATCCTTTTACACCCTGATAATCCTGATACACGGAAATTTTAAAAGTTTCTTGCCAAATTTTTTGTCTTTCTTCCTCCGGGATGTCTAAAGCCGATGTAATGATGGCAAAGTCACCTGGTGTTGGTAATACTTCGCCTTTTGCCAAGGCTGGCAAGTTTTTTAACCCACAACACTTGAGTTTTGCCATGTTAGCCCGTACTACATGGGCAATTGTTTGTGGTGCAGCTTTTCGACCATTGAGCGCATGAGAACCTGTTTTTTTCGCTACCCACTCTTGAGCCATTTCTTCCATAGCATCGCTTTGGGAGATACCTAAGCGGGCACAGATGCTTTTAAACTCCAGGGCTAACTCCAGTGGGATATAGCCGCTGATTTGCTTGTAATCATCAGAACGCCTTCTGTCAGTCATATGCCAAAATCCTAAATATTATGCTTGTCTATATTTTCTCTCATGAAGTCTGAAATGCAAGACATTTTTTTATGTCAGATTTAAATGACAACTTGACAAAAAAAAATGACAAGCTTAGTATGGGAAATGGAGCAGTAAACGGCTGAAGACAAAGACACGGTAGATTACGCTAGAAGCTAGCTGCTTTTTTTGGTAGTTAGCTTCTCCCCTTTTTCAGAAATCAGAAAGTTTTTTAACCCTCTTTTATTCAGTATATCTGCTTGTAAGAATTTTGCAACACCTTGCCCTGATTCCTGCTGGCATTAAGCCATAATTAAATATTGTGTATTAAAAAAGGAAACAGTTGAGCCAGCGAGGTCTTGGGGTTTGCCCCATGAGCGACTGGTTCATTCTAAGGGGAACTCTTAACAGGGGAATAGAGACCGGAATCGGCTAATGTAGTAATGTAGTAATGTAGATTATTTCTTGTAGTATGTCGGGAGGAAGCAATATGACTGAATTTGTAGCAGTCCGGGTGATATTAACCACTTCAACTCAACGGACACAAGGTACAGAGATTCTTGTTCAATCCTCCATCTTCCAGGAATGAAATCTAGAATTTACGGACACTTAATCTGATTGGATTGGTTGCCGAATTTGAGAGAATCGGCTCATCTGCCATAAATTGGAAAGTGTCCTCCTCTGTGAGGCCTTGTGCAACACAAGTAGCACACATTGAGGAAATATCAATGAATTTGAATTGCTTAGGCTGGAGTAATTTTTTTGCTCACAGCTTTGAAACATATCGCCAACAAGGATTTTCTGTTGGTAGAGTTGCTGTTGAATACAAAAATATCTACACCTTAATCGGTGAACAAGGAGAACTAAGAGCTAAAGTTGCAGGTAAACTCAGACATCATGCTGTTCAACCCCAAGACTTTCCCGCAGTTGGAGATTGGGTGATTATCACGGTGCAAGATGCCCAAAAGCAAGCAACTATCCACGAAATATTGCCCAGGAAAAGTAAATTTTCGCGCAAGACTGTAGGCAATAAAACAGAAGAGCAAATTGTTGCAGCTAATGTTGACACTGTATTTCTCGTATCGGGACTAGATGGTGACTTTAATCCCAGACGAATTGAGCGCTATTTGATTCTCGCTTGGGAAAGTGGCGCAAATCCAGTCATTGTTTTAAACAAGTCTGACTTGTGTGAGTCTCTAGAATCTTGCTTGGCCCAGGTGGAAGCCATTGCCATTGGTGTACCAATAGTAGTGTTAAGTGCCACCAATAATCAAGGATTGAATGCCTTAGCATCTTACTTGCAACCAGGACAGACAGTAGCTTTGTTAGGTTCTTCTGGTGTTGGTAAATCTACCATTACCAACCAACTCAAGGGTGAATCTGTGCAAGCTGTGCAATCAGTACGACAAGGTGATGACCGAGGTAGACATACAACAACCCATCGTCAATTAATATTACTCCCGAATAGGGGCTTGATTATCGATACCCCAGGGATGAGGGAAATCCAAATTTGGGCAGGTGATGATAGTTTGCAAGAAACTTTTGCAGACATTGAAACTTTAGGCCAAAAGTGTCGCTTCCGCGATTGTCAGCATCAACAAGAACCTGGTTGTGCGGTGCAACAGGCATTGTCAGAAAAGCTACTTGATTATTCTCGATTTCTCAGTTACCAAAAGTTGCAAAAGGAACTTGAATACTCAGCCCGTAAACAAGACCAAAGGGCACAATTAGCTGAGAAAGAACGATGGAAGAAAATCCATAAAGCTATGCGGCATCACAACAAACCTTGAGTTTATTTAATACAGTATAAAGGTGCTTTTTCTAAGTATTAACTTCAGAAAATCATCCAACTGTCACCATATTTGGCGCGGCTGATCCGCGCCTTAATTCTTTTTCAGATCGCGAGCCATGTTGAGGTAATATTCCATTTTGGCATTAGCGCGGCGCTTGCTGGCAGGAGTTTGAGTAGTGGTATCCTGTTTAGTTTCAATTTGCTGTTGAGTTTCGTTTTGCTTCAGGGTTTGTACCTGATCGGGTTCTAAGTAATAACCAGATTCACTAAATCCAAACAGCTTGGCAAAAAAACCAAAGGAATTTTTGACAACATTAGCTACGCTTGTGAAAATCACAGAGAAAAAACCTTCCAGACGAAGGTACAAGTTCCGCATAATTTGAGTTAGACGAAACATAGCATCACCCTAATTGATTGCAAATTATATTGTCGCCTATTGCGCTTGTTGAGAGTCTCTGCCAGCAGATATGTTTTTGAGAATTTTCCGCAGATTCTCTATTATTTAAGGAATGAATTTTTCTCTTGTAGCACTTATGTATAATCAGTCGGGGGATGGTGAAATAGGAAAAAACTAATGGATAAAATCCCGAAAATAGACCGTCAACGTGAGCATCAAGCAAATGAGCGTACTTTTTTGGCTTGGCTACGTACTTCTATTGCCTTAATTGGCTTTGGTTTTGCGATCGCTCGATTTGGTCTATTTTTGCATCAGCTTAATTTGGTAATAACACAAAAGGAACCCCCTGTCAATGAATTATTCAATTCAGAAAGTTTAGGGATTATTTTAGTAATTGCTGGCATTATGACCATTGCAATAGCCGCTTGGCAATACAATCAGGTTTACTGGCAAATTGAACGAGGTAACTATCAACCTCATCGGTTCTCAGTTTGGATAATTACCGCAGTAGTCATAATTTTAGGATTATTGAGTATTCCGATACTGCTGTTACGTAATTCAGTTTCGCCTCGTCCATCTTCTGTAATTACTCAACCTCAGTCGCGGAATGTGGGGCGCTGAAGAACTCCAACCGGCTTAGAGTCGCTCAACTTTGGGATATGTCCCATTAAATACTATTTTCCATCCAAATAAAAAAGAAGCTACAAACACGCAGCTCCTGGAGAAAATCAATGAGAAATGATTGTTGATTCTGCTGATATAGCTGCTGAGTATGGCAGCTATATGGGCAATGAGGAATAAACTAGCTTTAAGCCAGGGATGAACAGCTACTACTTTGTTAATGTCCTGACCCATTATTGAGTAGTAGCCGCTCTTAGCCCTTACATAAGTAATTAAAACCGTTTTCATCAAAGAAAAGTACAGACAAAAGTCATGAATAAAGCATGACTTTCGTCACAAAACACTAAGCGTAGATAATCTTAATCAGCGATCGCCCATCGGACATAAGGACGAGAAGCGGCTACAGTTTTGTAGGAAATTTCTTTCGCAGGTGCATCAATTTTGCGCAAGTCTACACGAAAATAGGCTTGTTTGTTCTTAAACTGGACGCTATAGAAGTTATATTCTTTACCTTGAGTTTGACCAACACAAGAAGCGTAATCATCCCGTAGCGGTGAGACAAATTCCACATACTGCTTAGTAGATGACACTAACTTAGTAGAGTCAGCGATTGCTCTAGTATCTGCAACTACTGTATGTTCTGCTCCACCTTCATAAGGCAAGACAAACCACCACAGTCCAATTGTTTTCGGACAATTGCCAGCGCTACGTTGTATATTTAGGGTCACATTGGGTGCAGAAATAGGCCCAGGTGGTGACTCTGGCTGTGTTTGTGCTTTAGCTGAGATTATTCCTGCTACCACTAGGGGCGATATAATTCCACTAAGGATTGTTAATTTTACTAAGTTATTCATACCTTAAAGCCTTCCAGGTTCAAGCTATCTAAATAATATTGACTCGATCCATCTGGTCAAAGTGCCAATTTATCTAGTGAAGGCAGAGGGCTGGAGGCAGGAGGCAAAAGCAAAAACGCCCTCAGGGACATCCAATTTTTTAAATACCCAATAAATTTGTAGTGCGAGCCTCTCGGAAGCTAATGTTAAAAAGTTGTAGTGCGAGCGTCTCGCGAGCTAATGTTAAAAAGCGAGCAAGAAGCTCGCACTACGGAATATGGGTAATTTATTCCAATTCAAATAATGTTTGCGACACATAAATTATTCATAAGGGTACAACAATGTTCATACGTGTCAACTTAACGTGAAACCCTTGCCTGGATATGATTTGATACAAAATCACGTACCACCAAGATCCGCGCTACCCCACCCCAGTTTTGTCTAAAAGCCAAAACGTCCCCTCCCCGTAAACGGGGAGGGGATTGAGGGGTGGGGTAAAATGCCTGTGGAATAAGCGTTTTGACTTAAGTTGACACCAATGAACAATGTTGTGCCCCTACCAATCTGTCGCATTCTTTTTTCAAATTGGTATTATTTTTTGTAAGTCCCCTAGGGTATGGAGTCTTAATTGGGATGCTCTCTGCAATGGCATAACAAGGCGATGCAATGGCATAACAAGGTGATGCAATGGCATAACAAGGCGATGCAATGGCATAACAAGGTGATGCAATGGCATAACAAGGTGATGCAATGGCATAACAAGGTGATGCAATAGCATTGTGACTCGATACAATGGCATTGTCAGGCGATGCGTAGACGCGATCGCGAGTGCGTTTCCAAGAGAAGCGGCTTGTCGTAGACAGCGCTTAATTTTTAAAACAGTCGCTTCATTTTAAATTTTAAATTGATTACCGTGTTGTCAGTTACAGTTCTTAGCAAAGGAAGTGGGCAACAATATTAATCAATATCTCCGAATGCAGCCCCTTATATCATAATGCTGCTATTTCATGAAACCTCGAATTATTGTTTGTGGCTTAGGACGTACAGGATATAAAGTCTTTCGGTTGCTCAGACAGCAGGGTGCATTTGTAGTTGGTATTCATCACAAACCCATCCCTGGTGAATCCGCCCCAGATGTGATTGTTGGCGATTTACATACAGCTGCTACCCTAACAGCAGCGGGAATTGAGCAAGCGCAAACTTTAGTGATTGCTAGTTCCGATGATGCACGTAATTTAGCAATTATGTTGCAAGCGCGGGTATTGAATCCCGAAATTCGGATTATCAACCGCTTTTATAATACAAGTTTGGCTGAACGTCTCGATCAGACTTTGCCAAACCACTTGAGTATGAGTGTGGTAGGTTTGGCTGCACCAGTGTTTACTTTTGCTGCACTGGGTAATCAAGCGATCGGACACATTAAGTTATTTCAAAAAACTTGGCCAATTCAAGAAGAATATATTGATGAATACCATCCTTGGCTGGGTCATAAACTCAGTGAATTATGGGAAGATCGTTCGCGGATGCTGATTTATTATTTACCTGTCAAAGGTAAGATGAATTTGGTTTCGGCATTACTATCGGGACAAGAATTAAAAGTAGGCGATCGCATTATTGTTGGTATCCAACCCCGCGTCCGTCCTCACCGCAAATCATGGGTAAGAAAACTGCTCAAAGTCTTTACTAGCTTAAAGCAATTTCAAAAACATGCCCAATCGGTGGTAGCGATGGCAGCGGTGCTATTAGTAATTATTTTACTTGCTACACTCACCTATGTTTCTGCTAGTTTAAATATCTCTTTTGTCGATGCCTTATATTTTGCAGTCGGCATGATTACCGGAGCAGGTGGTAATGATAAAATAGTAGAAAATGCTCCCAATAGTATCAAGCTATTTACTGTAGTAATGATGCTAGTTGGTGCAGCAGTGATTGGTATTTGGTATGCGATGCTTACCGATTTTGTTCTCGGAAATCGCTTCAAACAATTTTGGGATGCAGCCCGGATACCCCAGCGTCATCACTACATAGTTTGTGGCTTGAGTGGCATTGGTGTGAGAATTGTGCAAGAACTCCACGCCAGTGGACATGAGGTGGTAGTAATTGAGACTGACAGTAACAACAGATTTGTCAACACTACTCGCGGACTTGGCATACCTGTAATTCAAGGTGATGCTAGCTTCCGCGCCATCCTCCAAGCCAGTAATATTAACAATGCAACCGCAGTGCTAGCTGTTACTAGTAACGATGCCATTAACTTAGAAATTGCCCTCAAAGCCAAAGGATTATCACCCACAATTCCCGTCATTGTCCATTATGCTGACCCTGATTTTGCCGGCATGGCACAACAAGTATTTGATTTCGAGGCGGTACTCAGTCCGGCAGAATTAGCAGCCCCAGCTTTCGCCGCAGCAGCACTAGGCGGACGTATCCTCGGTAATGGAATTACAGCCGATAGCCTTTGGGTAGCTTTTGCAACGATGATTACCCAAGTACACCCCTTTTGTGGTGAATTGGTGAAAGATGTAGCCATGTCAGCTGACTTTGTGCCTTTGTATGTAGAAGCAGCTAATCAAACGTTGCACGGTTGGGATTTATTAGACACCCAACTCAATCCTGGGGATATTTTATATTTGACGATGCCAGCGAATCGGTTATATCAATTATGGCGTGATGAGCGATCGCAGGTGATGGTGACAGGGAATAGGGAATAGGGTTGATTGTTGACGGTTGACTGTTGACGGTTGACAACTGACAACTGACCACTAACAATTGGTATAATCGCCTGTCGAGCCACTATATAGTTGTGAGAGAATAATCATGGCAGACTGGCAGGAGATTACTGGTGGGATCACAGCACCAAGGGGATATCGGGCGGCAGGAATTACCGCAGGTTTAAAGCCTTCAGGATTACCCGATTTAGCTTTGATAGTATCAGACGTAGAAGCGATCGCAGCGGGTGTATTTACCACCAGTCAAGTTAAAGCCGCCTGCGTAGATTATTGTCGTCAACGTTTACAAGCTAAACAGAATGCGCGGGCGATTCTCTGTAATGCAGGACAGGCAAATGCTGCTACAGGTACTCAAGGCTGGTTCGATGCTCTAGAATCAGCGATGATAGTCGGACAAGCTTTTAACATCCCTAGCGAATCGGTTCTGTTGGCTTCCACTGGGGTAATTGGACAGCGCATCAAGATGGATGCACTGAAAGCCGGAATTCCTTCACTAGTAGCCGCTTTGTCAGAAACAGGTTCAGATGATGCCGCTGGGGCAATTATTACTACAGACTTGGTGCCTAAATCTATTGCTTTAGAGACAACTATCGGCGATCGCCCGGTGCGCATTGGTGGGATTGCCAAAGGTTCGGGCATGATTCACCCCAATATGGCCACTATGCTGGCATTTGTTACCTGTGATGCAGCTGTGTCACCTACTTTATGGCAGCAAATGTTAAGTCGGGCGGCGGATAGAAGTTTTAATTCGATTACAGTTGATGGTGATACCAGCACCAATGACAGTTTAATCGCTTTAGCAAATGGTCAATCCCGCACCCCAGCTATTATTGAAAAGGGGACAGAAGCGGAAAGACTAGAGGCCATGTTAACAGCAGTTTGTCAGCATTTAGCCAAAGCGATCGCCCGTGATGGGGAAGGTGCAACTTGCTTAATAGAAGTACAAGTTACTGGCGCACATGACGAAATTTCCGCCCGTCAAATAGCTAAAACCATCGCCGGTTCATCCCTAGTTAAATCGGCAATTTTTGGCCGCGATCCCAACTGGGGACGCATCGCCGCCGCCGCCGGACGTGCAGGTGTACCCTTTGAGCAAGAAAATCTGCAAATCAAGCTAGGGGATTTCTTATTACTAGAAAATGGTCAACCTCTATCATTTGATCGTGCAGCAGCCAGTGCTTATTTGAAACAAGCAGCAGCCGGCGCGTATCTTAAAGAAGACACAGTCTTAATTTCTGTGAGCGTTGGTAATGGTCATGGTACAGGTAAAGCTTGGGGTTGTGATTTAAGTTATGACTATGTGAAGATTAACGCCGAATACACAACTTAAATAATTCGTAATTCATCTAGCTGGATTTAGATTCCCGACTTCTTAAAGAAGTCGGGGATCTGAAGAATTAAATTACGAATTAAATAAATATGGCTGTTGCTTATTTCCATTTCTACGCTGAACTAAATGATTTTCTCCCCCGAAATAAACGGCGGATGAAAATCACCCATAATTTTGCGGAAAGAGCCTCGATTAAAGACATGATTGAGTCTTTAGGCGTTCCCCATCCTGAAGTTGATTATATAAAAGTCAACGATATATATGTAGATTTTTCTTATATTGTCCAGGATGGAGATATCATTCATATCTATCCCATTTCTGTAACTGACATTACTACACCTACAGTGTCAGTGCGTCCACAATCGCTGAGTGTCATTCGCTTTGTTCTCGATATTCATTTAGGCAAACTGGCCACATCATTAAGGCTTTTAGGCTTTGATACTTTATATCGCAATGATTATGCAGATGAGGAATTAGCAGAAATTTCCCATACACAAGCGAGAATTCTGTTAACTCGGGATAAGGGTTTATTAATGCGTAGTTTAGTTCATCATGGCTACTACGTCAGAAGTACTAATCCTCAGCAACAAATATTAGAAGTTCTCCGCCGCTTCGATTTATTTAATTTAGTATCGCCTTTTCAAAGATGTTTGCGTTGCAACGGCTTACTAGAATCTATAGCGAAAGAACAAATTATTGACCAATTACCAGAAACTGTGCAATTACAGAACAATGAATTTCATCGCTGTCAAGAATGCCAGCAGATTTATTGGAAAGGAACACATTATGAACGCTTGCAACAGTTCATTGATGGCGTACTTGAACAAAAAGAATGAATTGATAATTTATCATCCGCTTCAATTACGAATTACGAATTACGAATTACGAATTACGAATTATTATGACATTAATATTAGCTCTTGACTTTGGTGGAACTAAATTAGCAGCAGCAACGGTAAATCTTGGTTCTAGAGAGTGGTTGCGTTATGAACGCCGGCTGTCTCCAGTGAATGCAGATGCTAACACGGATTTAGAAATTATGCGATCGCTCGTTCACTCTTTGTTGCAAGATACCAAACCTGCGGCGATTGGTGTCAGCTTTGGCGGCCCTGTAGATGCGACTACCGGATGTGTGCGACTTTCCCATCATGTTGCTGGCTGGGAAAATCTTCCCCTAAAACAATTGTTAGAGCAAGAATTTGGTGTTCAGGCTTATGTAGATAATGATGCCAATATAGCTGCTTTAGGGGAACACCGCTTTGGTGCAGGTCAAGGTTACGACAGCTTATTTTACATCACCATTAGCACTGGTGTCGGTGGTGGTTGGATACTCAATAATCAGCCTTGGCGCGGTTCTGTTGGGATGGCTGGGGAAATTGGACATATAGTTGTCGATCCCAATGGCCCAGTGTGTTTGTGTGGAAAACGGGGATGTGTGGAACGTTTAGCTTCCGGGCCATATATGGCGCAAAATGCACGGGAACTATTAACAAGGGAACGCAAAATCGGTACAATATTGCGGGATTTGGTAGGCGATAATTTAGACTTAATCACAGGGCAGTTAGTCAGTCAAGCTGCGGCATCTGGGGATGATTTAGCACAGGAAGTTTTACAAAAATCGGCTTGGGCGTTAGGTGTAGGTATTGGCAATGTTGCAAATTTAGTCAACCCCCAATTGTTTATTTTAGGTGGGAGTGTGACCAAAGCGGGAAATCGATGGTGGGAAGTTTTATCTCAAGTAGCGAGGGAAACAGCATTACCAGAAGTTGATTTGAAAATTGTTCCCGCCGCTTTAGGTGATGATGCGCCATTGTGGGGTGCTGTTGCACTTACTCAAGTACGCCGGTAGGGGCATGGCACTGCCCATACGTGTCAACTTAACGTGAAACCCTTACCAAGACGTGATGAGCGAATTCTCTCACTTAACATCATGATCCGCGTCACCCCACCCCGGCTTTGCTGACGCAAAACCTCCCCTCCCCGTAAACGGGGAGGGGATTGAGGGGTGGGGTAAAATGCCTGTGGGATAAGCCTTTTAACTTAAGTTGACACCAATGGGCACTGCCATGCTCTTACAATTATCTGTACCTCACCAACTTGCAATTTGCTGTAAATTATGCCGTTAAAGTCGTTGACGGTTCACAGTTAACACTCAACCGTCAACCGTCAACAATAGCTTGGCTCTGTTGGGTTTCGCAGAGCCTCAATCCAACCTACGATTTTTCTCAAAATTTCGGGGATATCTAGTCATCTTTAGATGACTTTTGCTATTAGACTAGGAATTCATTCTTAGTCGGGCGGGCGACGTTAAGTTGACACCAATGCATTATTTTTTCAAATTGGTATAAGTCCAGTAATTTTGTAGTTAGATTTTACCTGATTTACTCAACAGAATGATAAATTTACAAGCAGCGATCGCACTCTTACCTTAGACCTCAGCTTAAACACATATTCATTCCCTAAGCACTACATCTACTAATCCTGTTTTATTAGCAATTTAGATTATTAAAATCAAAATGACAAATGACAAATGACAAATGACAAATGACAAATGACAAATGACAAATGACAAATGACAAATGACAAATGACAACTGACAAATGACAACTGACAGTTTTAACCTAATAACCATCCTAGCGCTCTCTGCCCTTGTCTATCTGCCTTTCTATAAGAATTATTAGTAAAAACTAAACATATTCCAGAAAATAACTGAATTTAAGGTATATTTTAATTATTCAGAAAATGACAGCGATAATTCTATGATCTGCTGCCTCAACCCAGATTGTCCAAATCCTCAAAATCCTGACAGTTCAAACTTTTGCCTCAGTTGTGGAACAGGTTTAGTAACGCTACTGAGAAATCGTTACCGCATTATCCAACCAATAGGTAGAGGCGGGTTTGCGCGTACTTATCTTGCAGAAGATGTAGACAAGTTAAATGAACAATGTGTTGTTAAACAGCTAGTTCGCGGTCAATTTTATGGTGGTGGTGGTAGTGAAGCCCAAAAGAAAGCAACAGAGTTGTTTGAGCGAGAAGCAAAACGCCTGCAAGAGTTGGGAAAACACGATCAAATTCCCACACTGTATGGCTATTTTAAAGAAAATGACTACCTATATTTAGTACAGGAATTAATTGTTGGACAAAATTTATTACAGGAGTTAAAACAGCAGGGAGCATTTAGTGAAACTAAAATTAGACAACTATTGAATGATTTATTACCTGTGCTGGAATTAATACATCAGCAACAGGTGATTCACCGAGATATTAAGCCAGAAAATATTATTCGCCGTCAAAGTGATGGTAAGTTAGTGCTAATTGATTTCGGTGTATCTAAACAAAAAACAGAAGCAATCAGTACTTCACCAGGGACAATTATTGGTTCTTTGGGGTATGCACCAATTGAACAAATGCAGTTTGGTGAAGCTTATCCTGCTAGCGATCTCTACAGTTTAGGAATAGCTTGTTTTCATCTTTTAACTATTTTTCCGCCATCTCAACTATGGCTAAAACAAGGCTTTAGCTGGACTCATAATTGGCGCAACCAAATGACACAGCCAATTAGTGAGGAATTAGAGCAAATTCTTGATAAATTATTGCAAGAAAACCATGAACAGCGTTATCAGTCAGCGAGGGAAGTTTTGCAAGCATTGAATTCGCCGATGCCTGCACAGTGGAATGTCCCTCACACATTAATTTCACCACAGCCACAGCCACAGCCACAGCCACAGCCACAGCCACAATTAAAACCACAACATACTCATCTTTCCCAATTATCCTTGAGGAAATTACTGCCTGGGGTTGCGATCGCAAGTACTGGTGGTTCGTTTTTAGCTATTATCTTATTGAGTTTTTTAGGAAAGACAGTAATTAGTTGGGGACTATGGTTGCTAATCTTAGGCGGGTTAATTTTTACCCAATCTCGGTCTTTGTTTGAAAAGATTTATTTATTGATTATTGCAGTAATTACAAATTTATTCATTTTTTCGGTATTCCACAATTTACCGCTAAAGAATCTTTGGCAATCAGGAACAAATGGGTTGATAGTTGTATTCTTATTAATCATACTTGCTGGCTTATTGGCATTTATGCTGATGGTGACATCCCTACTCGTGGACAAGTTAATTGCTAGATATTTTTGATTATGTAAATTATTTTACTTTTTTTTACAACTGCGTTTAGATAAATTTGATACAAATTAGAGGGGTAGCGATCTATGACACCTAAGGATGAAAATATTCGGTTGCTTGTCTCTTTGGGAATTGCTGGGGTGATGGTAGCAGGGATTTTATGGTTGGTTAGCAAAGTTTCTCCTCAAGCATCTAACTCACCCAGAACAGATTCAATGGTGTCACCGGCAGTGAAGATTTCAACTTCTCCAGTTTCAACCTCTCCAGTTTCCTCGTCTCCAGAATGGATGAGTAAAGGTGAAAAAATTTTAGTCACAGCCGATAAAACAGATGAGAAAGCAGCGGGAATAAAAGCTTTTAACTCTAGTGATTTTGGTACTGCTATTATCCAATTCCAAGCATCCCTACAAAAGCAGCGCAATGATCCAGAGACATTAATTTATTTGAATAATGCCAAAGTAGGTAACTCGAACGCCTTAAAGATAGCCGTAATTGCTCCGATTGGTACTAGTCTGGCGGAGGCGCAAGAGACTTTACGTGGTGTGGCGCAAGCCCAAGAAGATGTTAATACCAGTGGCGGTATTAATGGAGTAGCATTACAAGTTGAGATTGTCAGTTTGAATAACTTTGGACAGCTAGAACAAATAGATAATGAATTGGTTAAAGACAGCAATCTTTTAGCAGTAGTAGGTTTTGGGCGCAACGAAAATCTTTATAAACAAAATAGTTTGGTGAGAGTTTCCCCAGGTAGTGGAAGAAGTCAACCAGGACAAAATCAGACAAATGCGTTGGGGGATAGCAAATATGTCTTTAATATTAGCCCTAATCGGAGTATTTTCAATCAAGCTTTAGCAGAATATATTGTGAAAAAACAACGGCGCACGAATATCGCTATTTGCCGAGATTCCTCATCCAATAATAATCAACAAACATCTAACCAAGAAAGACCAAATCAAGAAGTTGTCAAAGAATATAGTGATTTAATTAATCAAGCTGGGGGAAAAGTTAGTAGTACAGAGTGCGATTTAGGAGCGGCGAATTTTAGAGCAAGTGATTTTATCGCCAAGGCTACTAGCGATGGAGCAGAAGCTATACTTCTCATCCCCAGATTTTCTAATATTAATCCAGCGATTGATGTGGCAAAAGAGAATCGAGGTAGACTAGCACTTTTTGGTTCGCAACAACTCTACAGCGGTAAGGTTTTAAAGTTTGGACAAGGAGATGTCAAAGGGATGGTAGTGGCTGTACCTTGGCATCGGGATGCTAACCGGAATATGAATAAAGGTAATTCCTTTGCTGACAGAGCCGCTAAGCTTTGGGGTGGAGAGGTAAGTCCGCGAACTGCTACAGCTTATGATGCAATGCAAGTAATTGTCACCGGCTTAAAAGAGAATAAAACTCGCCAAGGCTTACAAAAGGTACTAGCGAATCCTAATTTCTCAGCGATGGGAGCAACAGGTAAAATTCAGTTTACACCATCAGGCGATCGCCAAGGTGGAGTTTTTCTAGTCAAAATTGAACCTTGCGATCCAAGTAAGCCTTGTCCTTCTGGGACTGGCTACGATTTTGTGTTAGTACAATAAATGCGTAGACGCGCAGCAGTTTGTCGTTAGAGAATGTTTTAAAAGTCCTGTCTTCGGTAGCAAAACATTCTAGATCCCCCTAAATCCACGCCACTTGCTTCTCCCAAGGGGAGACGCTGCGCGAACAAGTCGGGGAACCCGCAAGGGCGCAGTGGCTCCCCTTATTAAGGGGTACTTTGAGTCCAGTTCCCCCCTTTTTAAGGGGGGCTAGGGGGGATCTGAAAGTACTTATAATCACAGCCAATCACTTTTCAAACAACCTCTTAGACATCGCAAAAGCTATATTGGCAAACCCAAAAGCTATTTCTGAGAACCCAAAAGCTATATTGGCAAACCCAAAAGCTATTTCTGAGAACCCAAAAGCTATTTCGGAGAACCCAAAAGCTATTTCGGAGAACCCAAAAGCTATTTCGGAGAACCCAAAAGCTATTTCGGAGAACCCAAAAGCTATTTCGGAGAACCCAAAAGCTATATTGGCAAACCCAAAAGCTATTTCGGAGAACCCAAAAGCTATATTGGCAAACCCAAAAGCTATTTCGGAGAACCCAAAAGCTATTTCGGAGAACCCAAAAGCTATTTCGGAGAACCCAAATGTAAGTCAAATAGCAAGGATATCCGCCACAAGGCAGTTATTTCAAACTATTGAGTTATGTGGAAGCTTAAAATTTATATTTTTTTTTATACAAATTATTTTTATGTATTCTAAGTGTGGATTTAGGTTCACATCTGGGTTTTTTCGTCTTAAGATGTAGATAAAGATACATCTTTAAGCAGAAGAAAAAATTTTTTTAATTTAGTAAGTCCATCAAGCTACTTGCTGGCTTTTAAATAATTCAAACATTTTGCTAATGTACTTCTGCTAAATTAAGCACTAATATAGTCAATACGAAAAAGTATCAATTTGGTGCATCAGACCTCAAAGGAAAAGCAAAAGTCTCAAGAGTGTACATAAAGCAATCTCAGGTTTTGAGAGTAATTTGTAACAGTCTTACAAAACTCTTCTTGGCCCTAATGCTGTATTAAATACGCTCCTATGCCAAAGTCTTATATCTAACCAAGACAAATTTAGGCTTTTTTGGCTTCACCTTTGACTATGCCGCATTAAGACCCCGCCCTTAAGAGCGGGGTCTAATAAGTGCACTACCCTACCAACTAAGTTGATGAATGTGGCGACGGTTGTTTTTTATTGAATAATTTCTGTAGAATAATCTGACTAGATTTATGACTAAGTCTTCTCATCAAAAGCAAGTCGGTGACAAAAGAATTAATCAGTTACAGGGTAGTCAGCATAATGTAGATAGTTCAAAACTGCCAACACTAATTCAATTTTCTCATCGTCGGCAGCAAGGATTGCACAATTGGAGTTTGAAGAAAAAAGCCATAATTTGGTCTTGTGCTATCAGTATGCTCCCCATGCTGGCAATTGGGACTGCAACTTATTATATTGGCAATAAGCTAATTACTGAGCAGATTCCAGAACGGGAACAAGTAAGCGCTCAAGAGTTAACAGCAAGTAAACTAGCACTACAAACACAGCTATCGCTGTTGTTATTGGTCACAGGAGTAACAACTGTGTTGGTAGGTGCGATCGCGGCAATTTTGGCAAATCGCGCTATACGTCCACTATTGAATGCTGCTGCACTCTCTAACAACATTGTACAGAGATTACTACCAGAAAATGTGGGTATTGGCGCTGCTACCACGAGCAACAACGAACTGCTGCTCTTAGAGAAAAACATCAGCTTAATCAAAAAACAGCTACCAGATTTACTCTGGAAACAAGAAGTGGAAGCGGAACAGGTACAAGTTTTGATGAACATTACCCGCAGCATTCACGAATCTCTCAATGAAGATGATGTTCTCAAAACCACCGTTGAAGAAGCCCGCACAGCCTTAAGGTGCGATCGCGTCACCATTTTCCGCTTCAATCCTAGTGGAGAAGGAATCTTTATCGCCGAATCAGTAGCATTTGGTTTACCAAAAACTTTGTGGGCGACTGTCAAAGACCCTTGTTTTGATGAAGGGTGTGTGAAAAAATACCAAGATGGATACATTTTTGCTATTGATGATATCTATCAAGCCGATCTCAGTGATTGTCATATTGGCTTGCTAGAACGATTTGCTGTCAAAGCAAATTTAGTTACACCCATTCTCAAAAAAGGGCAACTATACGGCTTATTAATTGCCCATGAATGTTCTAAACCCCGCTTTTGGCAGCAGTTTGAGATAAATTTGTTCGCCCAGATCGCTACACAATTAGGATTTGCTCTCAACTACACTAGCCTGCTGGAACAGCTAGATAACAAAGCCAATCAAACTCAGGTATTTGTCAATATTACCCGCCGCATTCGCGAGTCACTCAATGAAGAGGATGTACTCAAAACCACGGTGGAAGAAGTCCGCAAAGCAATTAGCACTGACCGAGTCATAGTTTATGGTTTCGATGCCGATTGGTATGGTACTGTGATTGCAGAATCAGTGCTGCCCGGTTTTCCCAAAGCTTTACAAGCCAACATCAAAGACCCCTGTTTTGCCGAAGGTTATGTAGAAAAATACCAAGCAGGTCGAGTCCAAGCTATCAGTGATATCTCTAAAGCAGGGTTGACTGAGTGTCACATTAACCAACTCGCACCCTTTGCTGTTAAAGCCAATTTAGTCGCGCCAATTCTTAAAGGCGACAAGTTATTTGGCTTATTAATTGCACATCAATGTTCTACTGCCCGTGATTGGCAACAACACGAGATTGATTTATTCACTCAAGTCGCCATGCAAGTGGGATTTGCTCTCGATCATGCCAGACTTCTCAATCACGTAGATCAATCATACCAAACTGCGGCAGCGACCTCCGATCAGCAGCGTCAAAAACAAGAACAGATGCAGCTTCAAGTTTCCCAACTGCTTAACAGTAGCAATACAGTTGTGCATACCTTGTATACAGAGATTGTTCCGCAGCAGATGCAATCGATTAATTCCATCTGCAATCAAATTCAAATGTTGAGTAATTCAGCTGAGGAATTGAATGTCTGTGCCCAACACATGGAACTCCAAGAACAGCAGCTGAGTCAATGGATACAGGATGAAAATCATTCAATTAATCGGCTTTTAGATAGTATCTGTGCTATTCAACAAACAGTTGTAGACGCAGCCGAAAAAGTCAATCGGATCGAGCAACCTTCCCAAAAGCTTTCTGAGATAGTCAGTCTCATGAGTAATGTGGTTTCGCAGATGAAACTCCAAACCATGCACACAGCACTGGAAGCATCTCGTGCAGGCGTTGCTGGTCAACAATTTGCAGCGATCGCCCAAAAAGCGCTTTCTTTAATACAACAGTTAGACTCGGATCTGTCCGTCATTCAACCACTGGTGTCCCAAATTCAGACAGAAAGTCACTCTATGATTGTGGCGATTGAGTCTAAAGCCGAACAGGTAAACAGCGAGACTGCATCAATAGAAGAAACTCAGCAGCAATTCAATCATGAGGCGATCGCTATCAGTCAGCAAATAAAAACACTAGTGGCAGAAATTACTAAGGTTGCTGCTCTTCAATCCCAGACTTCTACCGAAGCAAACCAATCTATTTTGGCAGTTGCTCATATTACCAATCAAACTTCAGAGCAATCCCTAGCAATGGCAGAGTCTTTAGCTAATCTGGCGAAATTTGCTCAAGAAGACTTGTCTTGAAAATGGGGATAGGTGGAGCGGAAGCGGACAAGGGAAGGGAGATAAATAAGAAATAATTTATGCCCAATGCCCAATGCCCAATGCCCAATGCCCAATGCCCATTGACTATTGACTATTGACTTAATTAAATACAGGAACATAAGTATGGTTCTTGACTTTGGTATAAAAAATTCTATAAACCAAAAATTTGTCCAAGAAGCTTTAGGACTTCTACAACAAATTCACAATGGATTGCTAGAACTGCCACATAACTATACTGCTGCTAAGATGCGGACTCTGGTGCGAATTACCCAGCTGATTAAAGACGCAGCAGATCAGGTTGATTTAACTGACATTCAAACTCTAGCCTATCGTCTGGAGAAGATTTTTAGGTTTTTATCGCTGGAGAATAACGTACTTAACACGGATATGACAGCTTTGCTGATAGAAGCTAATGAATACTTGGGAATACTAATTTTGGCTCAAATTAATGGCAAGTCTGATGATGCAGTGAACGTATTAGCAAAAGCAGAATCAGTGTTTGCTCATTTAGAGTCAAGAAACCATAACCAACAAGTAGCAGTTAATTCAGCGCCAACAACCAATTTGAAGACAGATAGATCAGGACTAATTCCCACCACAGAGGTGACTCAGGCATTAAACAACCTAGAAATGATTCTGACTCAATCGCCAGCTGATAATTTAGTAGAGAAACTTAAATTAGCAGCAAATGTGTTTTTGGACTTTGGCGATCGCTTAAAAATTTCGGAATTTGTGGCGATCGCCCAAGTTACTCTAACTACCCTGCAAGCCAGCCCAAAAGCCGCTCAAATGATTGGGCAGATCGCCTTGACAGGTTGGCGTGCAGCTTACGAAGCCATCTTTAATCAAGATGTTTCTCAACAGATGACACCGCAACTTGCAACGCCAAAGCATAACCATAGCCCAACACTACCACTAACAGGGAAAACTGCTAATTTATTTGTCTGGTTGACAGATAATACTGTTTTTACAGTGAACTCCAATCACGTTGTCGAAATTTTAGTTGCTGAAGCTGATGAGATTATCTATTCCCAACAAAAGTTGTTTTTACATTGGCAAGGTAAAATTATCCCCACCTATCAACTATCGAGACTGCTAAAATGCGCTAATTCGGCTGTCGCAACTTCCGAACTTGCTTTGCCAGAATTTTCCTCTCAAAATCTTCAGCCTGAACCAACATTAATACTCAGCCTAGGGCAGCAAATTTTCGCTTTACAACCAGAGATTGAATCTTTGATTGCAGAATCAGAGTTAGTGATCCAACCTTTGGAGTCATCAGTTAAAGTTAATAGTCATGTTTATGGTTCTACTACTTGGAAAGACAGACAGTTGCAAGTGATTGATGTGGCTGCACTGTTAAGCGAAACGATTGACCAAAGGCCAGAGATTCCCGCAACGGCTAAATTGTTGGATGCACCAAACACAGCAATATTTAGCAAAAAACCCACGATTCTGGTGGTAGATGATTCCAAGAGTGTGCGACATCTGGTATCTTTAGCTTTGCAAAAATTCGGTTACAAAGTTTTACATGCAGAAGATGGGCAAGAGGCGATCGCTCAGTTGCAGCAAAATTCCGATATTCAACTAGTGATTTGTGATGTTGAAATGCCTAATATGAATGGCTTTGAGTTTCTTACTTATCGTCACAAAGACCCATTGCTAGCACAAATCCCAGTGATTATGTTGAGTACTTGCAGTACTAATCAGCACCGCATGTTAGCAATGCAATTAGGAGCTGCTAATTACTTTACAAAACCTTATGTTGAGCAGGAATTTATCGGGGCGCTAAAGTTGATTTTGTCACAGAAAAGCTATTGTTAACCTGAGTTCGACAGACCTTACCCACCTAACCTCCCCCCGCTGCTTTCTTAGGGTAGAGTAAAAAAATTAGCGTTTTCACTCCCCCCTCACTCCCAGCGAAACGGGGGGGAAAGAGAAGGAAAAACTTTTAACATTGAGTAGCAAGGTTAATCAGGTTTTTATATGTGAAAAAATTAAAAATTTAATGTAGCAGTGATTGAATCTGTATAATTTCCAACTTTGACATTTTGTCTGGCTGGAATAATGCCATAAATAGTGACAGTACCAGAGAGATTAGTACTTGTATAGTGTTGACTGTTTGTTCCATTTCCCCAAATAAATTGTCCCCCAGGATCTAAATATAAATTATAATTAATTGCATCATTTGTACTGCGTAATTCACGGTAATCATAAGCAGCAGAATTACCTTGACTGAGGTCAATAGTAATTAAACTAGGTGTTGGATTTGCTGAAGAACAATCATAAGTTATGGTGCCAGTAGAAGTGGTAGATGTAGTATTAAAAACATCATAAGCACCAAAAATGACGCTAGTAGAACTAAAAGAACATTGACATAAAGCTGGAGTAATAAATAAAGTGCTAGTTAGAATTGTTCCTATTGCTAATAATAAATTTTTACCATTCATAACTTGCCTCTTATTTTTGGATTAACAAGCATTTTAACTGCCCTAAATTTACTATTGATTGTTCAGACTGAGGAAGATTTATCTGAAAATTACAAGTACCTTGTTCATACTCCACCTTGGCTGTGTAGCTTCCCGGCGAAATATTATCTTCTAAATAAAAATTACCTTCACTACCAATAGGAGATATTACTGGTTTATTGTTTACATTAACAGTTAATTGACCATAAGCTGGAATTTCTGTTTTTCCTGATGATTCTATAGCAATAGTGCCAATAAAACTCTGAATACGTTGAACAGGAAAGCGAACTACAGCCCCTCCTCTTAAAGGAGGAGCAATAACTTGATCGTTAGCGCCAATCTTGTAATTGAGAGGAATATCTTCATCTTGCATTCTAATATTATTGCCATAATATGGGAGTAAGTCTGGGATTAACAAATTCCCGTTTCGGTCAGTCCTTCCCATTTCTTGGTTACTAACATAACCACGTACTCCTTTAACTCCAGGAACTTGTAACAGAGCAAAACTCTGTGTTACAGGCCGGGTAAAGAAAATATTGTTTCCAATGGCGACAATACTCCCAGATGCGTTGAGTGTAGTAGCTTCTCCTCCATTGTTATTGCGATCATAGTTTAATTCATATATACCCACAGGTGCGCGATAGGTGAGACGCGCATTACCTGGAACTTCTGCTTCACTGGGGGTCAACTGAAAACGGTAACCAAAACCCTCCCCAACAGGAGCAGATTTTTGCACAGATAGGGTAGTGCTAGCCTTTTGATCGTTAATTTGTTCACCTAAACTAGCACTAGTGTCACCGAGATAATAATTAAATCCAATAAATATTTCGTTGTTGGTAGATTGTAAATCTTGAGAACTATGACTAGCATTAATAGATAAATTGGCGCGATCGCTCAATTGAATTGTGCTGTAAACAGAAAGGCGATCGCTGTGTCCTCGATCGCGTAAATCAGCAGCAGCATATTGTAAACCTACACTCAGACCCCGTGCTAAATTTGAAGAAACAAAGGCATTGTACTCTAAGTTTGGTCTATCATCTGCCGCTTTGAGACTCAAATTTGCATATTGATCGCTGAATAGACGTACAGAACCTCCAAATCCTACACTTCTACTAGAATAGCTATAGGCTAATGATGCTGCTGTACCTGTATTTCCTGATTCATTACTAGCAGCTAAAGATAATTCAACAGCACCAAAAGGTAATGCAGTTGTTAAAGTAGTACCACCACTGATTAAATCAGAAGACGCTTCCAAACGCCCCCCAATTGTTAGAGAATCAGTTATACCTTGAGTATATCGACCCAAAAAAACAGAGGAACCGTAATTAAAGCTATCAGAATCCAAATTATCTCTGCGAAAACCGAGATTAAAACTATAGTCAGATAGTCCTGGTTTGAGTAGTCCTGTAGAAAAATAAAATGGTGAATTAATTACTTGTTCTTTACCAAAAGCATCACGAATTATTACTTTGGTTGAACCATTACCTACAGGTAGCACTAGATTATTTAATTCAAACTTACCAGGGGGTAAATCTTGTTGGCTGACCCTTTGTCCATTGACTAATACTTCTACTGTAGAAGGAGTAATAACAGCACCAGATAATCCAAATGTTGGTTGACGAATAAAATAGGGATTGAGGTCGAATTGTTTTGATACACTCACACCTCCTAAAAATAGTGAACCTCCTAAATTACCAGAATTAACAAAAGAGTCACCAACCACCCATCGAGTCAAATTTTTAGGATTATTTATCGTAAAATTGGTTAATCCTCTGACAAGACTACCATCTACTTTTCGAGAGAAATTACTATATAATAAATTACCATTGAGGCTGAGACCAGACTCTCCAAAAAATGTATAACTATTTAACTTTGCTTCATCCAAAGGTATATTAAAAGCATAGTTTAGAAAAGCGCTGGTGTCTTGACTGTAAACTATATTTTTTGGTAAACTATTCCCTAGGTTAAGTGAAGTAGTTCCTAGTAATTGAGGTTGGGCGGTTATCCGCAAACTTAAAGATTTTTCGTCAAATTTGTAGGTAATACTAGAATTTAGAGAGCCAAGAGAAACATAAATTTCATTATTAATCGTTTCTTGAACACCAGCAAAATTTTGTAATCCTGCTTTTTCCAGATCCAAACGCCGAATTAGAACATCCTTATCACGTAAAATAACAAAAATTTCCCCTTGGGAAACATCATTCAGCGTTAGTTCTAGTATTGCCTTTTGCTCTTGTACTGCCCATACAGGACAGATCATCAAACTAGATCCAAAAAAAAATATCCAGAACAACAAATTTAATAAATGTCGTCCTTTGAAAAATATTGAACCCATTGTTAAAAATACTGCATAGAAAATTATTTTGTATTTTTACAAGCCCCTTGAGGTATGTCAAGCTTTTCTGTTAAAACTTTTTGTTCCGTTTTTACCTCTATTAATAATGTTTGGGTTTTGTTACAATCCGATTGAGGAATATTGAGTTCATAAGGTTGGGATATACCATTGAGAATATACCAACCATTTCGTTCTTTATTAAATACAGTTTTACCTGTCACATCTGTGCCTTTGACTCTAATATTTTGAGCAATAAAATGAGTGTTACCCGTATTTTTTACCTGAAAAGATAAACGACTTTGATTAATCTTGACATTATCGATTTTGCCATCTATAAATTGTTGATTTGGTTGTAAAAAAATAGGAATTCCCATTTTTGTTAAAATTTTAATTCCTGGGTTATTTATCTTAGGTGTTTTTAGTGGGGGAAGTTCTTCCACAAAAATACGGTAAGTTTTTTCCACTGTACCTACAGGAGTTAAAGTTCCCACACGTATACGGCGTTCTTCCCCAGGATTTAAGGAAAGTAAGCCCGGAAACGCAACTATGTCTTCTGTAGGAGTGAGTTGCATTTCACCTTTAGTATCTTGACTCCAAGCATAAGTTTTTATTTGAAAGCGTAAAGTTTCATCACTGCTATTACGTATAGTGAGAAGTTGATTAGAAACTTGACTAGATAAAGAAACTTTTACAGGACTTACTTGAAAATTGCTCCCCCAAGCTTGTTGTCCGGGAATTAGTCCTAGTCCAGCTAGTAAACCCAAAAATACTAACCCGGCTTTTTTATGAGAAAAAGACATAAATTTAGGTTTGAGAAAATTCGATTTTGGCTGATTAATTTCTGATGGGTGGAATTATCCACCCAACATAAACAATTGATTCTCATAAATAAGAAGACTGAGTGCTAAAGTTAAGAAACAGTGACCCCAATACTGCTCTTACAAGCACTAGAAAAACTTCTGGCTAGAAACTGACAGTCGCCAAAACTGTATCACTGTAACTACCTGCGGGAACATTTTGACCACCAGCGATCGAACCATAAATAGTAATTTGTGCAGCTGTACCTGTACCAGTATGCGCAACACCTGTTCCTGAGGTATTTCCCCAAGCAGTTGAATGGCCTGCATCTGTATACAAACCATAAGACAAGTTGTTTCCACCACCATCACTCATCATACGTAAAGGTGCAGCATCAGTAGAGCCTGTGTCAGCATTGCTACCTTGACCCAAGGTAATAGTCGCAGAAGCACCACTAGTACAAGCTGTTGTGACGCTGCCAGTACCAGTTAAAGCACTGCTGGCATTAGCGCTTACTGGGTCATAAGCGCCAAAGGTGAGAGCAGAAGTAGAAATAGTACAGTTAGCTGTAACTGAAGCTGAAACACCCAAGTTAGAAGTTGCTGAACCAGCCATTGCAGTCATGGGGATAGCAACAGACGCAAAAACTGAACCAGTAACGAGGAGTGCAGAAGCTAGAGTAAAACGACGTACCATAGTAAATGCCTTTGAATTTATTTGAGTGTAATTTTTGTTAGTGATAGTCTGGATTAAAAACTTAATTTTTATCTTGACATTGAAAGCAGATGTAACAAATTAGCCCAAATCTGTACGAATTGGTGCTGATGTTCACTACAAATTCATTCCTAAATTCTTCAATGTCCGACCTTAAAGAAGTATTTTTCTTTAACGGTGGCAAAATCTTGTTTTTCTTGACTGTATTTAAAGTACAAAATTTTAGTTATAAAAATAACAGTAAAAATTCTGTATTTTAAGTGTGGGTTAAATTTTATTGCTCCAGTAACAATACTGTTAATTTTGTATCAAAACATACGTTTTGCGTATAAATGAACCATCACCGAAAAATCAGGAAAAATTAACTACTTATAATTTCATAGTTATATAGTAATACGGTTCAGTTGACATTTTAATCTTCTTAAGATCCCCCCAACCCCCCTTTTCAAGGGGGGCTAATAACCCTCTGTTACCCCCTTTTTAAGGCAGGGCTGATTCATTCGATAATGAGGGGTAATTTGTCAATATCATTGGCGATGTTTTTTTGGTACAGAAGTGAGAGAAAACCTACATTTCAACCCATTAAAATCAAATTTTTGCCCAGAAAATTCGCGTGATCGCCAAACATAACCCTTGACATTATGAGCCTTTGAGGGAACGAAACAGCCCTGCCTTTTTAAGGGGGTCGCCGCAGGCGGGGGGATCTTAACTGAACCGTATTGAGTTATATAGCGGTTTTCGGATCGGTGAGGTACAGTTTTAAATCGCAAAGCCTGTAGGGGTAAGGTTTTCCCGCCCTTGGTTGTATTGCATCCAAGTGAGAATCGCTATAGTAAAAAATTGCACCTTAGTGAAGTATCCCTGAATATCTCTAATAGCTAATACCAATTTGAAAAAAGAATGCGACAGATGGTAGGGGCACGGCACTGACCATTGGTGTCAACTTAAGCTCAAACGCTTATTCCACAGGCATTTTACCCCACCCCTCAATCCCCTCCCCGTTTACGGGGAGGGGAGGTTTTGCGTCAGCAAAGCCGGGGTGGGGTAACGCGGATCTTGATGGTAGGCGATTTAATTCAAAATTACGTCTTGATAAGGGTTTGGCGTTAAGTTGACACGTATGGGCACTGACGTGCCCTCTAGAATATATTGATGTGTCGCAAACATTATTTGAATTGGTATAAATTTTTAGTGCAGTGCTACTATTGGCATAACAAATTCTACATACTGACCACTAACAACAAAGGGCGACGGGGCGCTATCCCTCCCACCTCTTGAAGCAGTCGGTTTCCTGTCGCCTTTGATGAATTATGCGTGAGTTCTTACTAAGTCAAAACTAAATTATCCCGATGAACTACAGTTTCCGCACCGGCGTAGCCCAAAATTTGGGGAATTTCGCGGGAATGACAGCCGCGAATCTTTTGCAGTTCTTCGCTGTTGTAGTTTACTAGTCCTCTGGCAATTTCGTTACCAGTGCGATCGCACAATTGCACGGCTTCTTGAGTATCAAATTCTCCTTCTACTGTTTTAATCCCCGCTGCTAATAATGATTTTCCAGCTTGGGAAATGGCGGCGATCGCACCTGCATCTAAATATAATTTTCCCGCCGGGATTAATCCGTAAGCGATCCAACGTTTGCGCGCTGAGGTTGGTTCTGGTTGCGGTTCAAAGTGTGTACCGATAGATTCCCCGGCGATGATTTTTTCGATGTTGCGGGGATATCGCCCTTGGGTAATCACAGTCCGCACACCAGCTGCGATCGCAATTCTCGCCGCCGAAATTTTTGTCACCATCCCGCCAGTACCCCATTGGGAACCTTGGGAACCTGTTTGTATCTGTAATTGCGCTAATTCTTTAATACTACTGACCAAGGCGATCGGTTGGGCATCGGGTACAGAACGGGGATCGGCTGAGTACAATCTATCAACATCAGTCAGCAAAAATAGCCAATCTGCTTCTACTAAACTCGCAACTAATGCGGAAAGGGTGTCATTATCGCCAAATTTTAGCTCATCCACCGCTACCGTATCGTTTTCATTCACTACCGGAATCACTCCCAATCCCAGCAATTCCCGAAAGGTGTTGTAGATGTTGAGATAGCGGCTGCGCTGTACTAAATCGCTGCGAGTTAACAAAACTTGAGCGATCGGTTGTTGCAGGGTAGTAAATAAATCATCATACACCCGCATTAACCGCCCTTGTCCCACAGCTGCTACTGCTTGTTTGAGAGCGATCGCTTTTGGGCGTTCAGTTAAACCCAACCGCGCACAACCCACTCCCACCGCACCAGAAGACACCAAAATCACTCGATGTCCTTGGCGTTTTAAATCAGACAGCGTTTCCGCCAAGGTAGCAATAGTGGACAGTGCTAATTGTCCGGTTTCTGGTTGAGTCAGACTAGAAGTACCGATTTTGACGACGATTGTTTTAGTCATTAGTCATTAGTCATTGGTCATTAGTCATTAGTCATTAGTCATTAGTCGTTGGTGATTGGTGATTGGTCATGGAACAACTGACAACTGACAACTGACAACTGACTAAAAAAATTGTAAAGCGCCAGGTCTTCTATAAGTGAAGGCTGACGCTTTACAGTTTTATATTTATTTATTATCGGCTAGGGTCTTTTTTAGCTGACCCCATCTTATTGATATTTATGATCCCAGATTTTTTTCATTGCGAAACATTCCTTAATTATTTTTTTAGATTTACTTTCCTGACTTAATATCAATCTTTGTTAATCTTTGTGTACTTGGGGGTGATGGAGGCTCCCAAGGCTTCTGATACCCAGACTTCAAAGTTTCTGATCGGATGATTTCGCAGCAACTCTACATCTGGGTGAATCATCGGTTCAACTAAGATGGTAAACATTCCCAAGCGATTACCGGCTAAGACATCGGTAAACAAGCGATCGCCTACCATCCCCACTTGATGAACTGGTAAATTCATCGCCCTCAGTGCGGCTCTAATTTTGCGTCGTGAAGGTTTGGCGGCACCGAGGTAATAAGGTAAGTTAAGAGAGCGGGCAATACCACCAATCCGCATTTCACTCAGGTTATTGCTCACCAACCAAAGTTCGGTACAGGCGCGGATTTGTTCTACCCACTGTCGTAATTCAACGGAAACGGCTCCTACTTTGATTGGTACTAAAGTTTCATCCACATCCAGCACCAATCCCTTCAATCCATATTGCTGGATAATTTCTGGTGTCAGGTTTAAAATTGAACCTGACAAAATTAAGTCAGGCTGCAAGAGGTTATTCCAAGTCATATTTAAGAATCAATGGATGTGGGAATTGCTTTGTAAATTTTGACAACAAACATTTAGTATTTTGTTATTTCTAACAAAGCACAGATGTGCTATGATGATCTTCCAAAAAATCCAAATGCCTATTTTTTAGGATAAAGCTTTGCTGGTGAACTTGCCAACCGAGTGCCCTTGGGCAAAATTCAACTAAAGGCCCTCAGTCTCAAGTCGGAGATTACGCCACCCATAAAGGATGCGCTCATGTCGCTCGATAGATTTTACCAGATGTGGGACGGCGATTCAAACGCACAACGACGCTGCTCCCCATGCCTAAATGTGGCGCAACGTCATGGATTATCGGTCAATTTATATAGGGAGCCAAAATAGTTTCCTTAATTTTTGCAAAAAAGGAAAATTTTTCGCAATTCTCATTCAAGAATCCGAATTAAAACTTGAGAAAGGTTACATTTGAATTTTTAATGTTATTCAACTTCATTAAAAAGATGTTCTTCTAACAATGGTTGTACCTTGCGAAATTCCTCTGGTGAAAGTAGTTCTGGCTTACCTGTTTTGGTTATGCGAGCGAAAAACAGCAGGGGATCGAGGGGTGTATAAATTGCATATTCCTGTTCTTCTTCATAGAAGCTAGCTAGTAGCTGTAATTGCTCTGGCTCTAAATCTTCTGCTTCATCATCTTCGATTTCTAAGGTGAAGAGTTCCGATTCTTCAACAGGAGGTAAATCACCGGCAACTGTCAGCGCATAAGCAGTATTCTTTAAGAGCAGATTCTGCTCAGATAAGACAGCTTGGGCGTTAGCAAAAATTTTTTCAATAGTGAGATCATCTTCTACAAGAACAGCTTCTTCTTCTTCGTCTTCACCTTCCCAAGCAAAAATTTCTACAGGTGAATCAACAGGTAGAAGTAAAACATATTCTTGTCCATCTACTGAGAGAGAATGTTCGATATAACAATCGAGGCTGCGCCCTTTGTCGTCAGTTAAACTGATGGAGCCAGCGTGAGCGCTATCATTGTCGTCTGGAAATTGTGAGGAAAACATAGCCGAGGTATGGGACTTTATAAAGACCAACAAATTGGAAGTTACTCAACTATTTAATGAGACGATCGCGCCTAAATAAATAGGTTGAGATATATATACAACTGCTGGGTAACAGTTTTCAGAATATCATGTTAAAAGGTATCAATACTCAATAGCTGCTGCCGAACTGTGAGATTGAGCGCGCCTTTGATCGAGCCATTGTTGCAAAATTAAAGCTGCTGCTTTCCGGTCAATCAAACCTTTGTGGCGTGATGGCGAGCGATTTTCCGCTTTTAGCAGTTGCTCTGCTTGAAATGAAGTTAATCGCTCATCCATGTATTCCATCGGGAGATTTAGAGCTTTAGACAGCCGCTTAGCCAATTTTTGCACTTGATGTGCTTGAAATCCTAAGGAACCATCCATTGAATAAGGTAAGCCAATTACTAGCACCTGCACTTGGCGATCCTGAACTATTTGTCTGAGTTGCTCGACATCGTTGATAAAAGATGTCCGCTCGATGGTAGTGATCCCCGTAGCTATTAAGCCAGTACCATCACAACCTGCTACTCCAATGCGCTTGCGCCCTAAATCTAATCCTAATGCGGAAATCAATGGCTTTGGTTTCTCCTCGGGTGTCACACTACTGCTTTTGCTGTGTATCTGCCCCTTCAGGTGGGCAAGATGGTTCTAGACTAGATTGTTTAGTACCGAAAGCCGTAGGTTCTGATGAAGTGGGTGCAGGTCTATCTGGCGATCGCTGTTGAACTTGTTGTGTCCATGACATACCCCCTGGTATCGGTTTCCGAGCAGGTTGTAGCCCTTGTAAAACTTCAGGCCACTGAATTCCTTCTAAGGAGACAAATTTAGACTCCCGTAACTTGTGCCAAACTGAGCGCGACATGATTAAGGTATGTTCTGTCCGTTTAGCACCAATGCGTTCTAAATACTCTTCTCGCTCTGGCTGATAATCAGAGGAAGCTAGTTGCAAACCTTGGTGGGGAAAATCTTGGACAATGCGCGCTAGTTGGGACAGCAACTCTGGATACAGCCAAGTATAAGCGGGGTGAACTGTCAGCGTTGCTATGTGAGGGGTAAGACCCTTGCGGTCTAATTGCACCTGGAAATGCCCAATAGCTGCTTTGCGTTGGGGTTCAAATACGTAGCCACTGACTACTTCTGTTTTCGTCACCCACTGTTTGACAGCATCGCTGAGAGCGCCAAACAAACTGGTTTTGAAGTCACGGGTGTTGCGATCAAACACCTGACGTACCAAAGGTGGCATTGATGCTGTATCTAGTTGATATAGCAACTGGGCATCAGCATTACTTATGGGTAAGAGGTTTGGCAAGTCTGGCTCTGCTTGCGCCAACTCAGTCAACAATTCGGGTTCTATTTCCCAGTAGGTCATTTCCGCCAGACGCTGAAATCCATTTTGCCGATATAGTGCTAAAGCTTCTAAATCGTTGACATTTACTTCCAGTATCCAAGTACGCGCTTCTACAACCGACTCAAAGCAATGGCGTAACAGTTGGGAACCAGTTACTTGCTTGTCAGTTGCCCGGTCAAGCATGACTTTGTCAACCCGCCAAGTACTGCGAGTGCGGTTAAACGGCGATACTTGAATCGTTCCTAGAAGCATCCGCCCCTGTTCTGCTACATAGGAACAGAATAGGTATTGTAACGGGTTAGGAAACCAACTTAAGAATTTCAAAAAGCCATACCAGCGTCGCAGCCATTGCATCTGGCGTGTGGCAAAACCTGCTCCTTTTGGGGTTTGGGCCGCGAATGACTCTTGAGTTAGGCGTTCCATACCGTCCAGATCCCGGTATTGGACTGGTCGGATAACAACGCTGAGATTTCGAGGGAGTAATGAAGTCATTTTAATTCGAGCCGCCATTAAGCCTTAATTAACTGCTCTTGCTGAGTAAGTGCTGCAATAATAATATTAGCGGCTTATCGCCACTTGCTATTGATCCAAAAGAGTGATCTTGATAACTAAATACTGCATTTAAATAAAAAAAGCAGATTTGATGATAACACCGTTAGCATTAATCAACCAGATCTGCCTTTATTTTAGGTTAATTTAGTTGAAAATTTAGATAATTTACAGCCGTTACATAAGATCTACTCAAAGCTATTCAACCATGCGCTTTTCTATCATAGATAACTGGCTCAAAGGTTAGCTTTGATGCTTATTTCCTCTTTCAACCTGGAAGAGTCGGCTCTATCCAGTCCAGAGGCTAACACGGTCTAACTGACCGCTATATGTGATGAAGTTATGCGAGAAACTTCTTATTTGAGGGGCTACTAACGATCCTCTGTCTATGGAGCCTGCACTTCGCCTATGGCACGTTTATCAAACGCCAGTCTAAGCTGGAAGGTTTATCCTCTGACGGCACGGTTGTTAACCGTTACTAATGCTCATATTCTAGCAGATTTTCCGGAATACATCCTCAAAATTGACTAGCTATGAACACAAATGTGTAGAAATTATGTTACAGTTTACAGCCCTTGCCGAGATGCTAACTTTTCAAAGTGGGCTTGGGTTTGATGCAGTAATTGTTCCCGACTATCTTCTAGGTTTTGCTTCAGGGGTGGAACCAGATTGCGAGCTTGTAAAGTCATGTGTAGCTGGAGGTGGGCAACATACTCGCTAAAATCTTCATTGACTACACTTGTGCCCGTTAAGAGATTTGATTCCATTGCCACTGGTATTCTCCTTTGATTAGTCTTGTGCAGTTTTTTTCACATGACCCAAACTATCATGTTGTTTTGCCCAACTTTTTATTTTGCAATGAAGTGTAATGGTTCTTAGTTTTGGGCATTGGGCAAACACTCAACAGTCAACAGTCAACTGACTAGCCAAATCCGCGATCGCTTGCACTAATTTCTCTAATTCAATGGGTTTAGAGATATGGTGTTGGAAGCCGGCTGCTAGAGCTCGTTGCTGATCTTCAATTCTGGCGTAGGCTGTGAGGGCGATCGCGGGAATTTTTCCTCCTTGTTCCGGAGGAAGAGAACGAATCTGTTGGATCAGGGCATAGCCATCAACATTGGGCATTCCAATATCGCTGACTATGATATCGGGTTGAAAGGTTTCTAGGGCGGCTAAAACTTCGGCAGCGGCGGCTACAGTTAGAACTTCTGCGCCGGATTGAGTTAGTAAGGTTGTGAATAATTCCCGGGTATCAGGTTCATCATCAACACTCAGGACTCGAATCCCCGTCAAATCTGCTTTTTGCTCTGGTAATTCATGAGGCTGACTCTTCTTTGGTGCGGTATCCAGTAAGGGTAATTGCACTGTAAATGTCGCGCCCTGTCCCTCACCGGGACTATGAGCCAAGATGGTTCCCCCGTGGGCTTCAACTAGAGACCGGACGATCGCTAATCCCAACCCCAGCCCACCATACTTACGTGTGGTGGAAGCATCTTCTTGGCGAAATGACTCAAAGATATGGGGCAGAAATTCGGGATTGATGCCTTTACCTGTATCGCTGACTGTAATTTTTGCAGAGTTACCGACTTGTTCCAGACGAATGTCTACCCGTCCATTGTTGGGGGTAAATTTGATGGCGTTAGATAGCAGGTTCCAAACAATTTGCTGGAGTCTCGCTGCATCACCCGATACCTGCCCAACTGGGGATAACACTGGATGCAACCGAATTGATTTGGCAACAGCTGCGGTGCGCATAATGTCAATCGCGGCTTCGATCGCGAATGCTAGATTTACGGGATCTGCATTCATGGTGAGTTTACCACGGAGAATTTTGGCAACATCCAACAAATCATCAATGAGTTGGGTTTGCAGCTTGGCGTTGCGTTCAATGCTGGCTAGGGCTTCTTGGGTTTTGGTTTCATCTAATTTGCGAGTTTGCAGGAGCGTTGCCCAACCCAAAATTGGGTTCAGGGGCGATCGCAATTCGTGAGATAAAATTGCTAAAAACTCATCTTTAATTCTGTTGGCGCGTTCGGCTTGGGCCCTAGCGGTTTGCTCTAGTTGTAATAAGCGATCGCGTTCTATTTCTAGTTGTTTTTGGGCTTCAATATCTGTTGCTGTGCCAAACCATTTGATAATTTCGCCTTGCTCATTCTTTGGCCCAATTGCTTGATGTAGATGCCAGCGATATACCCCATCTGCCCGCCGCATCCGACCTTCCGCTTGATAGGAGGTACTATTGTTTACAGACTCAGCCCATTTTTGCGCCATGACAGCTACATCTTCTGGATGAATAACTTGTTCCCATCCGCTAGTACGGGCTTGTTCTAGGGTTAAGCCTGTAAACTCCGACCAGCGTTGATTGACATCCAGTAACGCTCCTTGGGCGTTGGCTGTCCAAACCAATTGGGGAATTAATTCTGCTAAACAGCGATAGCGTTCTTCGCTTTGGCGTAATGCTTGCTCTGATTGTTTGCGATCGGTGACATCGGTGAGGGTGCCAATGTAGCCAACCACATTGCCATTAGAGTCGATTTCTGGAAGTGCCTGACAGATGAACCAGATCACCTGACCATCTGGGCGCGTCCACCGACCTTCTTGCTGATAAGGCCCTTGTTCCTTGGCGTTCGCACACCATTCCAACCATGCTTGGGACAGACGATCGCGGTCATCGGGATGCAGGGTTTGCACCCATCCCATGCCTAATGCTGCCTCTGGGGGTTGGTCTGTCATTTCGCACCAACGACGATTGACATAGGTGCAGTTGCTGGCTGTATCGTATCTAAATATGGCAGTGGGAGAGGCTTCTGCTAGGGTGGTAAATTGACGTTCACGCTCCTGTAAGGCAAGTTCAGCTTGTTTGCGATCGGTAATCTCTTCGCAGACAGTGCTGATGCCGATAATGCGATCATCGCCATCCTTGAGAGGTAAAAAGTGTTCTAACCAGATGCGTGGCTTACCTGGCTGGGCTGGGGTTTCTCCCCGGATTTCCACATTCAGCTTGGGTTGTCCCGTTTTGAGAATCGGCAGCAGAATCTCCTCAGCATCATCAGCCAGTCCCGGTAGCAACTCACGTAGCGTGCGACCAATATGGGCTTCAATCGCCAACCCATTCATTTCTGCTAGTCGCTGGTTAACTCGTACAAACCGCAGATCAGTATCTAAGACATTTAAACCTATGGGGGCTGTCTGATAAATGGCTTCAATTTCTGCTAATTGCTGTTGCAGTATTGCCCGATTTTCTTGGAGTTCGATTTCGATTTGTTTGCTCCTGCTAATGTCTTCGGCAATACCTGTAAACCGATAAATCTCGCCTGCTTCATTTCGGAGCGGAAAGCAGCGATCGCGCACCCAGCGCAGGCTATTATCGGGTAAAACAATCCGATACTCTTGATCAAATTCACCTGCGGCAGCTTTTTCCTGAAATGCTTGGTGGGTTGATTCCCGATCCTCTGGATGAATATAATTGACCCAGTTTTGTTGGTCTGCATACAATTTCTGGGGGTCGAGTCCCCACAGTCGTTTGTAGGCAGGACTGACGTAGCTGACTCGGTTTTCGGGAACCTCTCTGATCCAGAACACCGCATTAGTATTTTCTGCCAGTTGGCGGAAACGTTCTTCACTATCTCTTAGCTCTATTTCTACCTGTCGGCGTTCTTTGAGTTCATCCTGTGCCTGTTGATAAAGTTCTGCCTGCCGCAACGAGATACTCAAGTGGATTACCATTTCTTTGAGCAAGTCAATCTCCAAGGGCTGCCACAATCTAGGGGAAGCACAGTGATGAACAATTAGCAATCCCCAAAACTTGTCGTCGTGTATAATTGGCACGACCAGATTCGCTTTCACTTGAAACTGAGCCAACAATTCAGCGTAGCATGGGTCAATGCTGCCATCATGAATATCAGATATTGAGCTTACCCAATAGCGTTTGAGATCATTCTCGACAAAGGCGCTATCGGAGGTTACAGATTCCGATTGAATGCACGCGGGGTAGTTTTTGGCAAGGCAGGGATCGTGGATAGTGGACGAGAGAAGCGATCGCCATGTTGCCCCTACTGATTCTGCTACTACCTTGGCATTACCATCAAGTTTTTTCCGCAAAACCAGAACGCGATCGGTCTGAAGAAATTGCCGCACCTCGGCTACAGTTGTCTGAAGAATTTCATCCAGATTCAGCGATTTGTAAATTTGCTGGGTAATCTTTGAAACCAGGCGCTCTCGGTCAATCCGCTGTTGCAGTTGGGTGCGTAACTCCACTGTTTCAATTGCCCCATTTATTGCCAGTTGCAACCGTTCTGGGGTAATCTGCTCCTTAACTAGATAATCTTGTGCCCCCGCTTTCATCGCCTGGACGGCGATCGCTTCATTGCCCTCTCCCGTTACCATAATTACTGGTAAACAAGACTTTTGTGTAGAAGATTGTAAGCGGTTGAGAAATTCTAGCCCATTTAGGTCAGGTAAACGATAGTCAAGTAACACAACATCCGGTTGGTGTTTTGCCCATAGCTCTAACCCTTGTTGCCCCAGCGTTGCCTCTAAAATATTGTAGGCATATTCGCGATCGCGCTTTAAATAGCGCTGATAAAGTTCCCGGTCTTCTGGGGAGTCATCAACAATTAACAGGGTGCGCCCGGTTTGACACATGATTAATCATCCAGATAAGCAGGAAGCTTGGATACTTCAGACCAGTAGTCTAGCAGCGTTTGCAGATCTGATTGAAGAAAAATTGCTTGGCTTAATAATCTATTAACTCTTTATTTGTAGCAGTTTTCGATATCTATCGGGCTGTTGCCAGTAATAAAAACCACAACTGGTATATTTTTCAGCTTACCATCCTGTTTAATCCGCTGCAACACATACTAGATGCAGGGCATAGGACATGGGGGAGTGTGGGGAGTATGGGGAGTATGGGAAGTTTTCTTCCTCATCTCCCCTATCCCCCCATCTCCTCCATCTCTTCCTAATGCCCAATACCCCATACTTCGGCTTTGCTCAGTACAAGTGCCCCAGGCCCATTAAGGCACAATCAAAACTGGACAAGGTGAAAGATTAATCACGCGGGTGGTGACGCTATCAGTTGCACCTTCTTCAGTTAAGCCTAAACCACGACAACCCATAATAATTAAATCTGCGCCAATCTCGTCAGCCACATCACAAATGGTAAAAGCTGGTTTACCCTGGCGTTCCAATATTTCGGCTTTAATTCCTTGTTGAGAAAATAAAGTTTGGGCACTTTCGAGTAATTTGGCAACTACTTCAGGTGACACCATTGGATCGGCGCTGGGCGAGTCTGCGGGCGGTTCTTCCACGACGGATAGCAATACCAAACGAGTACCATACTTTTGCACGACGTTGGTAACCACGTCAGCCGCTTCTCTGGCTTCGCGACTTTGATCGATGGGAAATAAAACTGTCTTGAACATCTCTCTCACCTCCGTACCCCTGACTCCTGTAAAATCTGGATGGTTCTACTTTCAAAACAATAACAAAAAGGCGATCGGGAGGGTCTGGCTGTGTCCAAAAAAACTTTAGCAAATTTATCTGCGACAGATGTATCTGGTAAACGTGCCTTAGTACGGGTGGATTTTAATGTGCCTGTGGATGACCAAGGCAACATCACAGACGATACTCGGATTCGTGCCGCTTTGCCAACTATCCAAGATTTAACGCAGAAGGGAGCTAAGGTAATTCTAGCAAGCCATTTTGGTCGTCCTAAGGGTGTGGATGACAAATTGCGTTTGACTCCTGTTGCTAAGCGTCTGTCTGAATTACTGGGTCAAGAAGTTATTAAGACTGATGACTCTATCGGTGATGAAGTTGCTGCCAAAGTTGGGGCTTTACAAAACGGCCAAGTGCTGCTGTTAGAAAATGTCCGCTTCTATAAAGAAGAGGAAAACAATGACCCAGAATTTGCGCAAAAATTGGCAGCCAATGCTGATTTTTATGTCAATGATGCTTTTGGGACTGCACACCGCGCCCATGCTTCTACTGAAGGTGTAACTAAATACCTCAGCCCCTCTGTGGCTGGATATTTGGTGGAAAAGGAATTGCAATATCTGCAAAATGCGATTGAAAATCCCCAACGTCCTTTAGCAGCGATTATTGGCGGTTCCAAGGTTTCTAGTAAGATTGGCGTAATTGAAACACTGCTGGAGAAGTGCGACAAGCTAATCATCGGCGGTGGGATGATTTTCACCTTCTACAAAGCCCGTGGTTTGAGTGTTGGTAAATCTTTAGTTGAAGAAGACAAGCTAGAACTAGCAAAATCTTTAGAAGCCAAAGCTAAAGAACGCGGCGTAGCTTTACTTTTACCCACAGATGTGGTATTGGCAGATAATTTTGCTCCTGATGCCAATTCTCAAACCGTGAGCATTGAGAACATCCCTGATGGTTGGATGGGTTTAGATATTGGCCCAGACTCAGTCAAAGTATTCCAAGCAGCTCTTGCAGATTGCAAGTCTGTAATTTGGAATGGCCCAATGGGTGTGTTTGAGTTTGATAAATTTGCCGTAGGTACAGAAGCGATCGCTCGTACTTTAGCGGAAATTGGTAAAACTGGTGCTACCACTATTATCGGCGGTGGCGACTCTGTAGCAGCTGTAGAAAAGGTTGGTTTAGCCGATCAAATGAGCCATATCTCCACTGGCGGTGGCGCTAGCTTGGAGTTACTCGAAGGTAAAGTATTACCGGGAATTGCGGCTTTAGATGATGCTTAAATCATCAGCTTTTTAGCTTTTCCCTTTCTGAAGAAGGGGGAACGCTAACTTACAACTATTAGCGCAGTCAGTTTCCCATTAACAACCTGAAACCTTCTTGGCTTTCAGGTTGTTATTTTTTTCAGGGTAAAAGATCAGCATGGTTTAGCAAATAAGCTGATGTGCAGCTAAATTATATAAGTCAAAAACGCAAAATAATTGTAGTGCGTGCCGGAAAGCCCGCGTCTTATATACAAATTAGATGCGTCGCAGCTTATTATTCACCTTAAATTTCCTTACTTAACCTTAACTCGGCTTTTGCTAGCTAAATTTTAGGGAATAAAAGTCCTTAAATTATCCACATTTACCTTTTTGTATTTACAGGGGAACCTAATAATAACTAATGCACAAAGGAGATGCAACGCCAGCAAGAGAATTGATGACTAGACATGATGTTTCCCAGGCATCAATATCAGGTATCACACCAGAGAAAGATCATCTTTTCACTTCTTTGCATAAATTTCTCAAATTACCTCTATCAAACAAACACAGGGTCAAAGCGAAGATTGACTCCTGTAAAAATTACAACATTACAATCTATTGAGCAACTCACATGGCTACTAAAAACGGTACTAATTACAACGATAACGGCACAACTCAAAACAATGTCTACTACCCCATCCTCACCGGCACTGATGGTGATGATAATATCTATGGATTAGCAGGCAATGACATTATAAATGGTGGGGCTGGCAACGATAACCTCTCTGGCGATGCTGGTAATGACCTGTTACGCGGTGGCGACGGTAACGACTACCTATCTGGTGGTTACGGCAACGATACCTTAATAGGCGATCGCGGTGCAGACAGGTTCCTGGGTGGAGCAGGTAACGACTTGCTGATTTGGAACAATGGTGACGGTAGTGACAGAATCAGCGGCGAGACTGGCTATGACACTGTACAGGTCAATGGTGCGCCCGTAGGAGATAACTTCCGTTTGCAACGGGATGCCCAAGGCAAAGCCATCTTCGACCGACTGAACCTAGTGCCCTTCACTTTAACTGTAGACACTGCTGAGAAGTTCGAGATCAATGGTCAAGGCGGCGATGACATCTTGGATGTTAATAACCTTGTAGGGACTGGTGTAACTTTAGTACAGTTCACAGGCGGTGCAGGTAATGACACACTCGATGGCAGCGATAGCAGTACTCAGCTCTATGGTAATGGTGATGCAGGCGATGATGTGCTGACTGGTAGCAGTGCTAGTGACACCCTCAATGGTGGCGATGGTAATGACTTAGTTCAAGGTGAAAAAGGCAACGACACCATGATTGGTGGTGCGGGCAATGACACCCTGGCTTGGGATGATGGCGATGGAAGCGATCGCATTAGCGGCAATGCTGGCATTGATACAATTGATGTCGATGGCTCAGTGGCTCAAGGAGACAAGTTTGTTCTCGGTCAACAAGGAAACCTGGCAATCTTTGATCGGGTGAACTTAGGACAGTTTAAACTTACCGTAGATACAGCCGAGCAATTTTCTGTCTCTGGCGAAGGTGGTAATGACTCGTTTGATGTCAACAACCTCAGCTACACAGGTGTGAAGTTGGTAAGTTTCTCTGGTGGTGCGGGTAATGACACACTCGACGGCAGCGATAGCAGTACCCAGCTCTATGGTAATGGTGATGCAGGCGATGATGTGCTGACTGGTAGCAGTGCTAGTGACACCCTCAATGGTGGCGATGGTAATGACTTAGTTCAAGGTGAAAAAGGCAACGACACCATGATTGGTGGTGCGGGCAATGACACCCTGGCTTGGGATGATGGCGATGGTAGCGATCGCATTAGCGGCAATGCTGGCATTGATACAATTGATGTCGATGGCTCAGTTGCTCAAGGAGACAAGTTTGTTCTCGGTCAACAAGGAAACCTGGCAATCTTTGATCGGGTGAACTTAGGACAGTTTAAACTCACTGTAGATACTGCCGAGCAATTTTCTGTCTCCGGCGAAGGCGGTAATGACTCGTTTGATGTCAACAACTTAAGCTACACAGGTGTGAACTTGGTAAGTTTCTCTGGTGGTGCGGGCAATGACACTCTCGATGGCAGGGATAGCACTACCAGGTTATATGGCAACGGTGATGCAGGTGATGACCTGCTGATTGGTGGCAGTAGGCATGACACCCTCTATGGTGGTGCCGGCAAAGACACCCTCTACGGTGGCGCTGGCAATGATTATATAGTCGGTGGTTATGGCGCTGACGTACTGTATGGCGATGGTGGCGCAGATAAATTTGCCTTCAACTATGTATCCGAAGGCATTGATATCATCAAAGACTTCCAGACAAACTGGTCTCAACCGAGCTTAGGCGACAAAATCGAGATTAGTAAAGTTGGATTTGGTGCTAGTTCAATTGACCAGTTCAAGTATGACAGTTATTCTGGTGCGTTGTCCTTCCTCGGCACTCAGTTCGCTACTATCGAGAACAAACCTGCTGGTTTTTCAACTAGCACCGACATTGTGCTTGTATAAGTGGGCATTAGGCATTGATTATCATGCCTGGATTGTAAGATTTTCTCCCTAATCGCAGTCATTGAAAAGTCTGAGCGCTGACTTCCGGCGCTCAGACTTTTCGCTGTTTCCTCTGCGGTTAATACCAAACATGAAGATTTTGAGCCTGCCTACCCTTCGCTAACGCCTTGGCGGTTCGCAGGCTGTGTTCGTTGAGCTGTCTGCCTAAAGGCTTTTGAGGTTGAAAAACACGCCCTCATCTCCTCTTGCGGCGTCAAAATTTTGTCTCTTAAATAAGTAAAACTAATTAAATGTATAACTTTTACAAAAGTTAAAACACTTGATTAACTTTTGTAAAGCAGTGTAAAGTACTGTTACAGGCAAAGACAAACACGCCTAATACATACATAACCAAACGCATTCATAAAACAATGACAGCAACTCTACAACAGCGCTCTAGCGCTAACGTATGGGATCGCTTCTGCGAATGGATCACCAGCACCAACAACCGTCTATACATCGGTTGGTTCGGAGTCCTGATGATTCCTACCCTCCTCGCCGCCACCGCTTGCTTCGTGATCGCCTTCATCGCTGCACCGCCAGTAGACATCGATGGTATCCGCGAACCAGTTGCAGGTTCTTTACTTTACGGCAACAACATCATCTCTGGTGCAGTTGTTCCTTCTTCTAACGCTATCGGTTTACACTTCTACCCCATTTGGGAAGCTGCTTCCTTAGATGAGTGGTTGTACAACGGTGGTCCTTACCAATTGGTAATTTTCCACTTCTTAACCGGCGTATTCTGCTACCTCGGTCGTGAGTGGGAATTGTCTTACCGCCTAGGTATGCGCCCTTGGATCTGCTTAGCATTCTCTGCACCAGTAGCAGCAGCTACCGCAGTATTCTTGGTATACCCCATCGGTCAAGGTTCATTCTCTGATGGTATGCCTTTGGGTATCTCTGGAACCTTCAACTTCATGATTGTGTTCCAAGCTGAACATAACATCCTCATGCACCCCTTCCACATGTTAGGTGTGGCTGGTGTATTCGGCGGTTCCTTGTTCTCCGCAATGCACGGTTCTTTGGTAACTTCTTCCTTAGTTCGTGAAACCACCGAGAACGAATCACAAAACTACGGTTACAAGTTCGGTCAAGAAGAAGAAACCTACAACATCGTTGCGGCACACGGTTACTTCGGTCGCTTGATTTTCCAATACGCTTCTTTTAACAACAGCCGTTCACTGCACTTCTTCTTGGCTGCATGGCCTGTAGTCGGTATCTGGTTTACCGCACTGGGTGTCAGCACAATGGCGTTCAACTTGAACGGTTTCAACTTCAATCAATCTGTGATTGATTCCACCGGTCGTGTAGTTAACACATGGGCTGACATCATCAACCGCGCTAACTTGGGTATGGAAGTAATGCACGAGCGTAACGCTCACAACTTCCCTCTAGACTTGGCTGCTGGTGAAGTTGCTCCTGTTGCTTTAACCGCTCCTGCTATCAACGGTTAATCTGTAACAGATAAGAATAATAGCTTCTCTGTGAATAATCAGCGCTCTCCCAATTGGGAGGGCGCTTTTTAGTTTTTATCTGATTAAAAGAGCTTTAAAAACTCAAACAATTTTAGATGAAAATTTCCTCAATCAAAATCTAATAGGACTTAAGCACTCATGACGAAAAAGTAAGCCTTTGCGATTACTTCGCTGCGCTCGTAATGACGTAAAGTCGTAGTCCGTGCGTAAGTCCTGTCTAAAAAGCAGTTAGCGTTGGAAAGATGTCAAACCTAATGCTTTTCGCAATAGTATCTGGTCTTCTAACTTAGCTTGAAAACGCCCATTTTCAATATCACGAATCCAACTCTGACTTTTACCCGTTAGCTGTGCCAAGTCTCTTTGGCTCAACCCTAGTCTTTTTCTGGCCTCAAGAATATATTCAGTAGAAAGAGTTATTTGCTGTTTTAACTTAGTTTTACTCTTAGTAGTTCGGGGTTTATTCTTCTTAGACTTCGTCAGTTGTTTTTTCCATTCTGGTGGCATTTCAAAATATAAGATGCGCGCATTCATTAATCGATTCCACTTCCCACGAGGAGCTGCATCGGTTAATCGGGTACTGCTACTACCATCATCGATCCAAAATTCTAACGCTGCTTCTGCATCTTCGGGAATATCAACCAATTTAGCCCATAAAGGTTGAATTTCTAAGGGATAGGTAACTGGATCAAATATAGGTTTGAGTCCATAATGATTGAGTACCTCTAAATCACTTTCAAAGATTTTTAACAGACGTTGGCGATTCTCCGGTTGCAAAGATACTTGACTAAGTTTTTGCTCGCCGTAAGCAACTTTCATCAAGGTGGGGATTGTCACGCGCTGTTCTTTACCCATTTTGGTTTTAAATAATAACCACAGCATCATCCGCGCTGCACCTTCATGCTGCTGCCAAATGCTCATGACTGTATTCAGTAAGGCTTTGGGTAAAGTACCATATTGATAGAAAGCAGTACGTTCTTTGCAAGCTTGGCGATTGAGAAAATACTGCGCCCACTCACCTGCTTTAATTTTGAAAGTCAACCCAACCAGATGTTTACATCCTAGCTCGTCTTCTTGAAAGTGGTGCTGCATCTCTAATAAATGCCACAAACGGCTGTTTTCCAGGCAAACCCCCTGAATCTTTCCTTTTGGGGGTAAATTAATAGAGGCTATCAGTTTGCATGGTTGTTCAACAAGTTCTTTAATCAGAGCCAGTTTGGTAGTTTTGCTTAAATCTTTGCGCTTGTCCAGCCCTAGATAGTCTTCAATTTGCCGATCATTGATGATGAACTCCTCTGCCCAAGGCTGATCTAGGGTAGTAGCATAAGCAGCATAAATCAAGTGCATACAGGCAGATCTCAGATCAAATGTCTCGATCGCAGAGACAGCCTTTGCACCTTTAAGGGCTACTGGTGGGGTAGAATCAAACGTGTCTGTAATCCGGAAAGCGATCGCACCTTTACCGCCATTAATTTGTCGTTGATAATATAGCTCTCCGGCTGCATCCATTTCCCAAAGCAGAGATTGTCGCTGTGCTAAAACGTTGCATAATTCCCAAATGACAATCGCGGAGGAAAAAGGATGGCTTTTCCCGTCTGTAAACAGCTTCGGACTAGTAACTGTTTTGACATCAACCTTGCATCTACCTTTTTTCGCTTGATAAGGTATGGGTGAATCGACAGGACATGAAAGTACACACTGCGGTGTAAGATAACCTTCACAGTTATTACACAAACTAGGGTCTATCCAGTAGTCACCTTCGATAACTTTGATCGCGTCTTGAGGACACTGAGGAAGGCAATTATCACACTGAATACAGCGCTTAGTAATGGCGTAGGGCATAGTCTTATTAAAAGTGATTTTCCGGTTGAAATGCTAACTAAAGCCGTAGATATCTACGAGCTACAGCTTCTATCGATTCCTCTCGGTGGCAAAGATGCTAAATTTCCTGGATTTTGCTAATACGTGATCGCCACAAAATTTTTATTAATTAAAACTGATTGCTCATCATTCAACATAATTACTAATTCGTAATTCGTAATTCGTAATTAAACTGAGGGTTAGAGTCCCCGACTTCTATAAGTCGTGCCGTTACGGGTGGCGTCTAAATCCCCATCCGTAACGTAATTACGAATTAGTAACTACGAATTACGAATTGTTAATAATTGTTCTGTTCTTCGCATTCCTCTCCCGTAACATTAGTAACTTTTTTAACTAAAAAATTAGGAAATTTTTGTTCATTTTGAACCATTAAATGAATCTTCATATTTCCAAAATACTATTATATAGACTAGTTTCGTCTAAAATTTAGTTACTAATTTTAACATGAGTGCAACAAACTTCTCCCTAATTTCTAGCCGATGTTAGGAGGAGCATAAAATCAAATTTTTAACCATAAAAACATCAGTTTTTTTAAGAATCTGCCAGCAATGGCGAGAGATTTGCACAGCAGTGATTTGCAGACATTAAAATCAAGATAATTTGACATTATTAAATTTAGTTTATAGTTGCTGGTCAAAAATAAGCGGCTACCAAGAAATAAATTATCCGCTGTCTAAGCAGAGGAGCAGATGAGAAAGAATCTGACGATTGTCTTCACTCTCACTCATTGGATAATTTAATTTCTGGAATTACTTATACCAATTTAATGTGAAGTTGCACATATCTCGATCCCCCTAAATCCCCCTAAAAAAGGGGGACTTTGATTCTTTTCCCCCCTTTTTTAAGGGGGGTTAGGGGGGATCGAATTCTATGCAGCTTCATAAAAAATTGGTATTAACTGAGTAGCATTTATTTATAGCCAAGAATAACGTAACTAATAGCTCCCTATTTTGCCTCAGTAGAGCTTGGGATTGAGTACAGAAACACTAGTACCTCTGCCTGTAAGTAAATACTCTTACTCTCATAAAAATACTAGTACCCGACTATGAAAAAATTTTTAAGTGCTTATCCTGTAAGGATTTCAACAGTTGAGTACATTCCTAATTATATGCTATTGGGAGATGAGGTAGCTGATATAACACTGTTGATATACAGGACTGAGGCAAGTGTCATAAATTTCTCTAGCAGTTCTATTTGATATATGAACAAACAAAGGGGACAAAAGGTACAAGGAGGAGAAGGCAAAGAGATATTTGTAATTCCTACATGGATTGCTATAGTTGAAAGTTTCAATCATCAATACTTAAGAAAGTCTTAAGTATTAAGAAATTCTAAAAAATGAAGTCTTGTCTAACCAAGTTTCACCCAAATGACTTTTTTCGTGATATATATCACAAAACCCTAACCTGTATTGAGTTTGCCAATTGCTTAAGTCTAAATATATAAAGCACCAAGAAGAAGGTTAAAGAATAACGTCATATATCAGAGAGGTTATCTGTGATTTGTAAAGATTATTGACATTTAAAACTGGAATTGACCGGATTGAAAATGCAGTACCTATACCGCCGCATCTATAAGGATATGCGGTTTCGCATTAATGTTTATGAAACCTAAAGTCTTGAGAATTACCACAGTATTTTTATTAACCTTAGTAGTGATTTATCCAGCTTTAACGGCAATAATTGTGGTTTGGCAGGAACATCTAAATTTTCTGGCAAGACAACATTTATTGTATGCTCTTAAAGATGGTCAAAAATACATGAATAATGGAGATAATTCCCCTATTTATCTATTATTATGGTTGATAATTTTTGCTCCCATTGGTCTTTGTTTAGCAATTACTTTGCATAATAGCTATGTTGCTTATCGTGCTGCTATCCGGCAAAGAAAAGTCAGAATATTGGAAAGAATGTGGCAGCAAAAAACTTATTCAGAGGAAATTATTTTATGAAACAAATTCCCCTTGGGATCGTAACTTTAATAGCAGGTATCTTAATTACTCTGATTAGCTTGTGGGTGGGACAAAATAATCATCTTCTGCCAGAGCAAGCTTCGGCACAAGCGCCTTTAGTAGATAATTTCTTTAATGTGATGGTAGGCATTGGTACTGCTTTATTTTTAGTAGTACAAGGGGCGATCCTCTTTTCTGTAATTAAGTTTCGCCGTCGTCGCGGAGATAACAGTGATGGAGAACCAATTGAAGGCAGCTTTCCCCTAGAGATTTTGTGGACTATCATCCCCGGAATTATAGTCATCGGACTGGGGATATACAGTGTCGATGTTTACACTGAAATGGGGGGTATGGATGAGATTGCCCATCACGGGATGACCCATGAGTCCATGATGGCAGAAGCAAAATCTAGCCCCATTGGGATTGGTTCTACACCTGCAACCGAAGGTAAAGCACCATCTCTAGTAGTCAACGTTACCGGAATGCAGTATGCGTGGCTATTCAACTATCCCAATAACAGTATCGATACTGGTGAACTGCACGTTCCCATCGGTCAAGATGTACTACTGAACATCTCTGCAAATGATGTGATCCACTCATTTTGGGTTCCTCAGTTCCGGTTGAAGCAAGATGCAATCCCTGGACAAGCCACACAGTTACGATTCACCGCCACCAAAATTGGAACCTACCCCATAGTTTGCGCCGAACTGTGTGGTGGCTATCACGGCAGTATGCGTTCTTCCGTAGTCGTCCATACACAAGAAGATTACGATCGCTGGCTAGAAGAAAACCGTGTAGCCCAACAACCAGAAATTGATCAAACCGTGGCCGTAAATCCTTAGCTAGACGACAAGAAGTGAGAAATACTCTTACTACCTTTGTGTTTCTCTAGCCCCTAGCCCCTAGCCCCTAGCCCCTTTTTCTTATGACACAATTAGAAACTTCGCAAACCACAGCAGTCGTTACCCATCACCAACTACCCCAAAGTTGGAAATGGTACGACTACTTCACCTTTAATATCGATCACAAAGTCATTGGCATTCAATATCTGGTGACAGCCTTTGTGTTTTACCTGATTGGGGGATTGATGGCGATGGCCATCCGCATCGAATTAAATACACCCGATGCAGATTTTCTCGACCCCAATCTTTATAACGCCTTCATGACCAATCACGGGACTTTGATGATTTTTATGTGGATTGTACCAGCTGCCATTGGTGGATTTGGTAACTTCCTCATACCGTTGATGGTGGGCGCACGAGATATGGCATTTCCGAAATTAAATGCGATCGCTTTTTGGCTGAATCCACCGGCTGGGGCATTACTGTTAGGTAGTTTCTTTTTTGGCGGTTCCCAAAGCGGCTGGACTGCTTACCCACCATTGAGTTTAATTACCGCTAATACTGCCCAGACAATGTGGATTTTAGCGATCGTCCTTATTGGGACTTCCTCAATTTTGGGATCGTTAAACTTTGTTGTTACCATCTTGAAGATGAAAGTACCCAGTATGCAGTGGACTCAACTGCCATTATTCTGCTGGGCAATTTTAGCAACTTCATTCCTCGCCTTATTTTCTACCCCAGTGCTAGCGGCGGGATTGGTGCTGTTATTATTTGATATCAACTTTGGCACTTCTTTCTTTAAACCTGATGCTGGGGGAAATGTGGTGCTTTATCAGCATTTATTTTGGTTTTATTCCCATCCCGCAGTATATTTAATGATTTTACCCATCTTTGGCATTATGTCCGAGGTGATTCCCGTTCACGCCCGTAAGCCGATTTTTGGCTATAAAGCGATCGCTTATTCCAGCTTGGCAATCTGCGTGATCGGTTTATTTGTCTGGGTACACCACATGTTTACCAGTGGAACACCCCCTTGGATGCGGATGTTCTTCACGATTTCCACCCTGATTGTTGCGGTTCCCACTGGCGTCAAGATTTTTGGTTGGGTGGCGACACTTTGGGGTGGAAAAATCCGCTTCACCAGCGCCATGCTATTTGCCATTGGCTTGCTGTCAATGTTTGTAGTTGGCGGATTGGGCGGTGTAACATTGGGTACAGCTCCTTTTGACCTCCACGTTCACGATACATATTATGTAGTTGGTCACTTCCATTACGTCTTATTTGGCGGTTCTGTATTTGGCATCTATGCGGGAATTTATCATTGGTTTCCCAAAATGACTGGGCGGATGATGAATGAAACTTGGGGAAAGGTTCACTTTGCCCTCACCTTTGTCGGTACTCACCTCACCTTCTTACCCATGCACCAACTGGGATTACAAGGAATGCCGCGCCGAGTCGCTATGTATGACCCTCAGTTTGCGGGAATTAATCATATTTGTACCATAGGCGCAATTGTTCTGGGCATATCTGTAATACCGTTCTTCTTCAACGCGATTTGGAGTTGGATGTATGGCCCCAAAGCAGCAGATAACCCTTGGGATGCACTAACTTTAGAGTGGACAACCGCTTCCCCACCTGCGATTGAAAATTGGGAAGTATTACCTGTAGTCACTCACGGCCCCTATGATTACGGGCGCAATCTTGAAGTTAATCAAACAGCCCAAACTGCTGCTTCGATTTAACGTTAGTTAAACAAACCTCTCCCACTATTAGGGTCTGCAAACTCTTTACTCTGCGTTCTCTGTGCCTCTGCGGTTTTAAAAAATGATTTTTAACCGCAGAGGACGCAGAGGGCACAGAGATCAGGACTTGTGTGTACACCATTTGGAGAGGGCTTAAATTCAAGCGAATTATTTCTCCTTAACTCTGGAAATTGGAATTTATGCAGGATTCAACTTTGAACGCCCCAGAAATATCGTTGGGTTCAGCCGCTTCCCATGAAGAACATCCAGACTTGCGGGTGTTTGGGCTGCTGACGTTTCTGCTTTCCGAGTCCTTGATGTTTGGCGGTTTTTTTGCCACTTACCTCGTTCTGCGTGGTGGTACCGCAGTTTGGCCGCCGGAAGGTACAGAAGTGGAATTACTCGTGCCGACTATCAACACTATCATTCTGGTTTCTAGCAGTTTTGTCATCCACTTAGGTGATACAGCAATTAAGAAGAACAATGTCGCCGGAATGCGCTTGTGGTATGGCATCACGGCGCTGATGGGAGCTATTTTCCTAGGAGGTCAGGTATATGAGTATTTGACTCTGGGATATGGGTTAACAACTAACGTGTTTGCCAACTGTTTTTACTTGATGACAGGCTTTCATGGTTTACACGTATTTGTAGGGTTGTTGTTAATACTTGGTGTTCTGTGGCGATCGCGCCGTTTCGGTCATTACTCTGCTACTAAACACACTGGCATTGAAATGGCAGAAATCTACTGGCACTTTGTAGACATCATCTGGATCGTTCTATTTACGCTGCTGTATATCTTGACTCTGTTTTAGGGAATTCCAAGTAAAAAATATTTCATTGCTATTGTTGACAGTTGACGGTTCACAGTTAACAGTCAACCGTCAACTGTCAAGACTTTAACGGAATAATTTATTTTTTGGAGTTCCCTGAATGTCTGTATTCAACCGACTTCCAGCAAACTTGGTATCGGTGAACTTTCTTCACTAACAAGGCAGTAACGCAAATCCAAACCAGTTATGTCTACTTCTGTAAAATCAACGTAACGAAGATCGGTTTTGAACAAGATGGCTTTGGTGAGAATACTATGACTTAAGTCTGTGTTGCTCAAATTTGCCCCAGTCAGGTTTGCACCTCTGAGATTTGCCCCTGCTAGCAAAGCCCCACTGAGGTTGGCATAACTCAAGTCTGCCCCAGCCAGATTGACACCGCTGAGATCAGCATTATGCAGATTTGCTAAGCGCAAGTCTGCTCTGTGTAAGGAAGCTTTATGCAAGTCAACTTGAGTCAGATTCGCCCGAATTAGGTTAGCACTCTTCAGGTTTGCCCAAATTAGGTTTGCTCGGGTTAAGTCGGTTCTCCATAGAGAAGCAGCGGTCAAATTTGCTTCAATCAGGTTTGCTCCCCGGAGGTTAGCCTGAGATAAAGCTGCTCTAGCTAGATTAGCCCTAGCCAGATTGATTCCAGCTAGACACACCTCGCTCAGATTGACTGAGTGCAGGCTTACCTGAGTGAAATTTCTCTCTCCTGCACGATAGCTTTTGAGAAGTTCATCAGCATCCATCAAGCCTGCCTCCCAAATCTTGAATAATCATCCAGAAATTACACCATACGAGTGAAAATTGCCGTAAATAGCTTATTTGATGGAACTTGGAAACACTCCGCATCAATCTTCAAACTATTTAACAATTTGTTATGTCACTCGTTACTTTGAGCAGCAACGATAGGCGTTTTGCTCAAAGTAACGAGGTAGCGATCGCTTACTCGTTTACTTCGATTCCAGACCATAATGCATACTCGGCATACATCACACGCTCAAATGCATAGTTATCCACACATGGTGTAACGCCTGAGATTGCTTTACATGTCCTTATGTAAAGAAATATAACAGTTTTGTTACAAATCTGCAATGATTTCTCAGTTATCTTTGATAATTCCTGGTTATATGAGATATAAACGTTTTCAGCGTTGACTTTCAAGTTGTTGACCGTCAACAGTCTGTAGGGGCGGGTTTATTTAGATCATTGTTGATCCACGAGGATATCTGTGAACCCGCCCCTACAACACTCAACAATAACGACAAAATATTTTTGACTTGGAAGGCTCTAACGCAAGCAACGAATCGCTTCTAATAAACCTCTGGCTTTATTCAGTGTCTCTTCATATTCTTTTTCGGGTTCAGAGTCAGCCACCAAACCCGCGCCAGCTTGTACGCTGACGGTGCGATCGCGTAGTACCATTGTGCGAATGGCGATCGCACTATTTAATTGTCCTTCAAAATCGTAATAACCATAAACACCAGAATAAACACCGCGCCGGCTAGGTTCTAATTCGTGGATAATTTCCATCGCCCGAATTTTTGGCGCACCGCTGACTGTACCTGCGGGAAAGCAAGCTTTGAGTAAATCCCATGCTGTTTTATCAGTTGCTAATTTACCGACTACATTACTGACAATATGCATCACATGGGAGTAGCGTTCCACCACCATTAATTCATCAACTCTCACACTACCGCTTTGGCAGACGCGCCCCAAATCATTTCGCCCTAAGTCAACTAACATCACATGTTCAGCAACTTCTTTGGGGTCTTGGAGTAAATCTTGTGCTAAAGCCGCATCTTCTTTGGTATTTTTCCCTCTAGGGCGCGTTCCCGCAATCGGGCGGACAGTTGCGACGATCTCACCATCGCGATCGCGTTCAGCTTTGACCATGACTTCTGGGCTGGAACCGATGATTTGCCAATCTTGGAAGTTAAAGAAAGCCATGTAAGGCGAGGGATTAATCTGGCGCAGGGAACGGTAAAGCGCAAAGGGGTCGCCTGTGTATTCGGTAGATAATCGCTGGGAAATGACGACTTGAAAGATATCTCCTGCTTTGATATATTCTTTTGCTTTTTCGACGCTGGCGCAGAATTCTCTGCGAGTAAAGTTGCTGCTGTATTCTACGGCGGCTTTTTTACTACCTGGAGGTGTCCAAGAAAATTTCGTTTTCTCCGGTGATAAGGGTAGAGATAACTTGTTGAGCATTTGGGTAACGCGATCGCTTGCTTGCTGATAAGCTGCTTGTAAATCTACTTGTGGGTCACGTAAATCAGCATAGGCGATCGCCCAAATTTTGCGTTTCACCTGGTCAAAAATTAACAGGTGGTCTACCTGCATCCACAACCCATCGGGAATATTTCTCTCGTCCTGTGGATAAATTGGCACACGGGGTTCTATCCAATTAATCAATTCATAACCCCAAAAGCCAAACAACCCACCAATTCCCGGTGGTAGTTGTGGTAATTTGACTGGCTGATAAGGTTCTAGACAGTTAGCTAAAGCTGTAAACGGGTCACCTGCAAACACCACCTGAGAACCATCGCGGTGTGTCTGGGTTGTACTATTCCCTCTGGCTGACAACACCCACAGCGGATCGCAACCTAATAAACTATAACGTCCCAGTTTTTCCCCACCTTCCACAGATTCCAACAAAAAGCTGTAAGGCTGACCAGCACAGACCTTATACCAAGCAGATACTGGCGTATCTAGATCGGCTACCCATTCCTGATATACCGGCACAAAGTTGCCTTGCGAAGCTAATTGCGAAAAATCAGAAAAATCGGGAAAAATCATAAAAACTTTGGGAATTGGGCATGGGGCATCGCGGAAATCGAGCGTTCGCGTAGCGTCTCGCAGAGAAGTCGATATTCAGCCTAACAGGCATAGGGCATAGGGCATAGGGTATTAAGTATTAAGGATAAAGGATTGGGTATCAAATCTTTTCCCAGCCTCTAGCCCTTAGTCCCTAGTCCCTAGTCCCTATTCCCTTCCAGTATCTAGTACCTAAGCATCGAAGGTATATTTACCACTGAACTTCAGCGCAGATGGTTCGGGGTTGCTACCAATGTTACGTGCTACGTAACGGACTTTTTCACGACCTTCTTTCACCTTTTCAGGGAAAGTTCCATCAGCGGGGTGAATTAAAGTGGTTTCACCTGAGGGCAGAATCCGGTAAATTTTGTAGTCTGTGATTTTGAATTTCCGGAGTTGACCACCCAAAGCGATACCATATTCTTTACGCGCTATGTACAATAGGTTTTCTCCCTGTTGCATAGTAGCCGCACCACCTGTAGGCAGTTCAAAAACTTGAGCCTTGGGGCTAGTCCAGGTGATAGCATACTTTTCTTCCGTTGCTGCTTTTGTTAGCAAGCCACCAGTGCTGCCAGCAAATAGCGGAGTTTTTCCAGAAAGTGCCATAAAGTAGTCTCTCAACGTTTTTAGGGCATCCTAACACCGCTAAATGGATCATGTTGCGATCGTGTTATAGACTGTAACAGTTTTTAGTCATTTGTCATTTGTCATTGGTCATTGGTCATGGGGGAGGCAGTGCGTTGGACGGGTTAAGAGGCTTGTAGACGCGGAGCGGCTTCCCGCAGGGTAGCAACTGCCGTCATGGGGCATAAATTATTTCTTATTTATCTCCTTTCCCTTGTCCCCCTTGTCCCCCTTCCCCCTCTGCCCCCCTGCCCCTCTGCCCCTCTCTGGGCTGCTCTGGACAATGGGGATAGTAAAGTGAAACTGACTACCTTGGTCTTTGCCTTTGGATGTCGCCCAAATTTCCCCACCCCAGCCATTGACAATTTGGCGACAAATTGCTAATCCCAAACCTGTACCGCCTGTACTCCGGCGTAATGCGCCTTCTTCTTGATAAAAGCGGTCAAAAACTATTTCTAATCTGTTGGGTTCGATACCCCTCCCTGTATCAGCTACGGTAACTTCAACCATTTGTTGCTTGTTGCGCATCGCGCTAATGCTAATTTCTCCCTTTGATGGTGTAAATTTAAAAGCGTTGTCTACAAGTTTGGCGATTACCTCTACCAGCCAATCACCGTCAGCTTTGACTAAAGGCAGGTTTTTGGCAATATTAGTGGTAATTACCGGCGGCTTTTCGTTTGTGGAGCGTGTTCGCATCCGGCTAAGTGATAGATCTACGCACTCTTGTAAAATCAGAGATTCAGGATGCCATTCCACTCGACCACTTTCGAGGTTGGAAAGTGTTAAGAAATCTTGCACTAATTTCCGCATCCGTTCGGAATCAGCAAGAGCAGTTTCCAGCATGACTTGTTGTAAATCTTGGGGCATATCTGGCTCGCTGGCGAGGCTTTCTAGGCAAACTTGAATGGTTGATAGGGGGGTGCGGAGTTCGTGTCCGGTAATGGCTATCAGGTTGCTGCGAGTGCGATCGAGGGCTTCTAATTGCTGATTGAGTTCTTCGAGGTTGGCGTAGGCTTCTGCTTGAATTAAAGCTGCTCCCACCTGGGTAGCGATCGCTTTGACTAAATCTAATTCTCCGGGTTGGCACTCATGGGGCGATGGATTGCAATAGTGTAATTCTACTATCCCCAGCAATCGCCCTTGATAGAACACTGGTTCAATCAGCCACGAACGAATAGCAAATTTTTTGGCGATCGCAGATAGCACTGGGGAATTGATCACCCCAGGATCGGCTAAGGTATCGCTGACACACACACCCTCGCCAAGTTTGACTATTTCCCGAAATAAGGGATTTTGCTCTAACTCCCAGGTTTGTCCTAACACGGATGACACCCCTGGATGTAAAAATTCATGTTCAATTATGGCTTTGGCTTCTGTCGCTTGGGCGCGATAAATTAAACAGCGCCCAGCGTCCATGTGCTGTCCCAATTCTTGTGCGGCTATTTGCAATACTTCATGGGGATCGAGCGATCGCCGAATTGCAGTACTAATTGAGTTGATTAAGCTTTCTTTCCGTGCTTGGGCTGTAATCGAACGATAGGCTTTATGCAATTTGTACTGGCTAGCTTGCAGATAAGTTACTAAGCGTTGCACAAAAGGATCGGTATCTATGTCACAAGCATATGTGTTGCTCTGTTCTGCTGCTGATGCTATTTTCGGTTTCCCAATCCCAAATCTTTGGCGTGCTTCCTCAACTTTGTCCCCTAGATCTGGTCTGTAAACTACAATCCTCTCTAGTAGTAATTGGGCTGCTTTGAGGCTGACTCCTCTTTCTGATGTCCAAATTCCCTCAAACCTACGTGCTGTATCCATATCCAGACTCGGAATTAGCTCTGGATGCTGCTGATTTTTGGCAATAGAGCCGATACTTTCCCGACAAACAAGGCATGTGGCATAGTTGTCTCCAATGACCACCAAATGCCATTCTTGGCTTAAGGCATCATCTGGCTCAAAAGCTACTTTTTCATAAAATTCCGAGCTATTGGTAAAATCTGTTTCCGGCGCAGATAATACGTATATTTGGTTACTTCGCTCTGATAGGCGTAGGTAGCGATGCGCTTCTTGGCGATAAAAGCGCTCTCGTTGGAAGCTAGCAATTATCAAAGGCTGGACTAAAGTCGCCGCCAAAACTTGGTCTTCCATCGCATGGGACAGCGCCGTTAGTGAAGCTTTGAAATATAGCTGGGGTCGTAGGTAGGGGAGGAACTGTAGCAGATCACTCAGCACAGAAGTTGAAATGCTCATGAATGTCGTTAAGAAAAGCCCAATTTCGATCGGAATCCAAGTCACAGATGCATTGTACAAATTACAACGGACTATAAAGTCATTTAGGCGATCGCAATATGTAAAGAATCGTGAAAATGACTTTTTGCAGCAGTGCCAAACTCTGATTCTAATTTAAGAGGAGCTTGTACAGCTTTATTGGTCATTTGTTTTTTTTTATTCGTATTCAGGAATTTAGTCTTGAATACAACAAGCACACTTTCTGATTACTACAAACCTCTTAAAACTTTTGCCATAGACCACTCGTTAGTAATCTCTGATCAATTATCGCTGATTAATTCAACATTAGCTAATTAAGTATCAATTAGCTGCATCTTTTAGGCAAGTTATAGCTCTCACAAATTCTAACATTTTTGAACTTTTTGATATTTTTGTATTTGTGTATCAAGCTTGACATTAATTCACATCAGGCTGTTCTGTAAGTCATGATATACCTGGACTATGCATGGTATTTATTCATGAGTAACAGAGAATATCCTGTTAATAATACTGGCTATCTATGGGTCTTATCCTCAAAAAAGTTGATAGAATATTGAAGACAGTGCTATATTTTGCAATTTCATTTAATATAACTTTGTCAATAAGTTTAAATTTTTATTAAAACTATGTGATAGATTGCCCAATACAATCTTTTATGAAAAGTAGTTAAGTCTGCAATAAATATTTTGAGTAGAAGCTACTGAACTATCAGCGTATCAGGAGTAGTAAGTAATAATACTAGTTGAAATTAAAATTTTTCTCTAAAAACCAGAATAAACATTCCCCATACCTTGAATATAGGAATCCGGTTTTATTCTGGAAAAAATCTTAGTATCTGTAGGGAAGCCAGTAACGGATACGCAGGGATTTCTCCAACACAAAGCAAGTGGCTCCCCTAGGTATTATTTCCAAAATCAAATAGCAATCTTAGAAGATGGACTATTTTAGATTAAAATAGGTGTAAATATAGATTAATGAGTAAATAATCCGTAAAATAACTTAAAATCGCATTTTTTTAGACTTGACGTTAGCTTAATAAAACTTTAAAAAATATAGGTTTACCAAATCACACACTTGACCATTGACAACCTCAACTGAAATCTATGGCAAGCAGTTTTAGTCTTGGATCTGATTGTTGTAGATTTTATAGCTGTCCTGTTGCCAACAGTATGTCAGTATGATTTTGGCGATAATGACTTAAATAAAATTGCTATAGCGTCTTTTTTCCAAGTTCTCATAGGAGAATCCCTCCGGAGTGAACTTTTATTCCTGTTGACGCTCAAGCGCTCACGAAAATGTATACCTGTACACGGAATGTTGCCTAATGACACCGGATATACTGATGACACCGGAAAGAATTTTCCAGGACGGAAAAACTTATATTCCCGCAGAACAACTACCTATCCCTGAGTGGCCTTGTGTTGTTAGTGAAAGACCACAACCAACACTAACGGTGAAAGATGATGATTTATTTTTGGTGACAGACACGATGGGGAACATTTCTGGTTGTTCCCTCAACGATGGTAACCCCAGTATGGGACTGTTTTGTTGTGATACCAGATTTCTCAGCCGCCTAGAGTTACAAATTGAAGGGCGATCGCCTGTGCTGCTAAGCAGTACAGCAGAAAAAGGATTTGCTCTGTCAGTGTTATGTACTAACCCCAGGATTGATGAACGCCTGAGAGCTGATACTGTAGGGATTCGCCGAGAATTGGTACTCAATGGGGCACTGTTTGAAGAAATTGAAGTAGCTAATTATAGCACAACCACCGTTAGTTTTGAACTGAGTATCAGCTTTGATGGCGATTTTGTGGATTTATTTGAGGTGCGGGGCTATGACCGAGGCCAACGCGGTAGACTACTACGTTTAGTGGAACCCCTAGCTGAAGAAGGAACATCCTCTGAAGGCGATGGCTTTTCAGGTGTACAAACTCAGCCAATGCTATTACGTGACGAATTCTTAACCTTGGCTTATCAAGGTTTGGATGGCTTAGTCATGGAATCGCGTATCCAATTTCAGTATCGCCAACCAGACTACTTTAAGGGTTACACTGCGGTTTGGCAGTTAGAGTTGACTCCCCACGAAACCCAAAAACTGGGTTATCGGGTGAATCTGTTGCGAAATAATCAGCCTAGTTCTACTGTCAACGCCGCGATTACCTTACAACAAGCGAAAGCGGCTGAGTTAATGGAAGAACAACAATGGGTTAACCAAATTACCCGCATTAGCTCAGATAAAAGCCTTTTCAATCGCGTGATTGAACGGGCTGAGCAAGATATGTATTTATTGCGTCAGTCCTTTGGCAAGTATAAGACAGTTTCTGCGGGAGTACCTTGGTTTTCTGCACTGTTTGGGCGAGATTCCATCATTACCGCTTCCCAAACTTTGATGTTAAATCCGACAATTGCCAAAGAAACGCTGATGCTGCTAGCGAAATACCAAGGCAAAACTGAGGATGAGTGGCGCGAAGAAGAACCAGGGAAGATTTTACACGAGTTGCGCTTGGGGGAAATGGCACGTTGTCAAGAAATTCCCCATACACCATACTACGGTACAGTCGATGCTACTCCTCTGTGGCTGATGCTCTATGCTGAGTATTATGCTTGGACAAACGATCACGAAACTTTAGAGCAACTTTGGCCCAATGCCTTAGCAGCAATGGAGTGGATTGACCGCAATACTAAACAAACTAGCTACTTAAGCTACTATCGTAAATCTAAACGCGGTCTAGCTAACCAAGGTTGGAAAGACTCAGGCGACTGTATTGTAGACCATAAGGGAGAGCTAGCTAATGGTGCGATCGCTCTTTGTGAGGTACAAGCATATGTTTATGCCGCAAAAATGCGCCTAGCAGAAATTGCGCGGATGAAAAAGCGGCTAGACTTAGCAGATAGATGGCAAGAAGAAGCGAGAAATCTCAAGGTGCGGTTTAACAGAGATTTCTGGATGGAAGACCAAGATTTCTGTGCTTTAGCTTTAGATGGCGACGGTAAGCAGGTAGATAGTATTACCTCCAATCCTGGTCATTGTTTGTATTTGGGGATATTTACACCCGAAAAAGCCTATAGCGTCGCCGAAAGATTGCGCGCCCCAGATATGTTTAATGGTTGGGGGATTCGCACACTCAGTAGTTTATCCCCAGCTTATAACCCAATGGGCTATCACATCGGTTCAGTTTGGCCTCATGACAACGCTATCATAGCGATGGGATTGCGATCGCTTGGGTTAATCGATCAAGCCCTAGAATTATTCCAAGGTTTATTTGATATGACTAGCCAACAACCATATCAACGTCCCCCAGAACTGTTCTGCGGCTACGAACGTAACGGTGATAACGCCCCCGTACAGTATCCAGTCGCCTGTACTCCCCAAGCTTGGGCTACGGGTAGTGTCTTTCAACTTTTGCAAATGATGGTCAATCTCGTACCGGATGCGCAAAATAACTGCTTGCGCATCATCGACCCCTCTTTACCAGAGTCGATTAATCGCTTGTCTTTCCATAATTTGCAAGTTGGTACTACCATTCTCGATTTAGAATTTGAGCGTTCTGGTAACACTACTGCTTGTCGTGTAGCCAAAAAACGCGGCAATCTCCGAGTGGTGATTGAAGCTTAATTATTGGGCATTGGGCATGGGGCATTGGGCATTGGGCATTTCTTATTATCTCCCTTCCCTTGTCCCCCTTCCCTTGTCTCCCCTGCCCCTCTGCCCCCCTGCCCTCAAAAAATAAAAAACTCCACCCACAAGGGGTTGGGGTATTAAACTCCTTCTTTTCAACAACTGACAACTGACAACTGACAACTGACAACTGACACGCGTAAAGCCTTCGGCATAGCTTCGCTTAGCGCGTAGCGTCCCGCTCTTAAGCGCAATAAAAAAAGAAAGAAGATGCAAATTTCTCCTTTCTTTACCTTTTATTAATTAATCTTCACTCAGGAATCAGTACTCCGATTTAGCTTTCTTCCTGATTCTCTACTTTACGACCAGGAGAAGATTCATATAAAGCATCTAGTTGCTGGCGAGCATCTTCAACGTTGATTGACCGCATCACTAATAAAGGCTCTTTAATTAAGTTACCTGCACTATCTAATAACTCTGGATGTGGTGTAAACTGCTTTTTTGATGAGGAATAGCCATATTTACCCTGGTTATTCATTGCCGGATAAGTCCGCTCTCGATCAAAACTAAACATAATCAGATTGCGAATTAAATTGGCAACAGCAATAACGGCAAGGATTGTAAAAGCCAGAATGTAAAGCAGGTGTAACATCGGATTTGTCCTCCAGAGGAAGCGAGTTTAAAAAGTTTTTACTGTAACGTGGCGCTTAGCTGGTAACTTAAATTACAGCTATAGCGACTAAGTAACGTAATATTTGTACGTCAGATTTTGGTTATTAAGGGCAATGTACGAACCGTCATTCAAAACACGGTAGCATGTTATACATTATTTTCTGATTTATTCAAAATTTATTAAGGATTTTGTACTTTCGAGAGGGCTTATATACTACTACGCTGAATCCAAAATGCTTGTCAAGTAAGCTTTTCAATGATTCTGAGTAGTTCGTCTATTTCTGTGCAGCTTTGACTAGATACCAACTTACTGTGATTAATTAAGTCTATCGAACTTAATTAATAAAAACTTATTTTTCACTCATCTTTTTCTTGATGGAAGCGCATAACCACATTCCAGCATTTCGTTACCAGATCATGCCAAGGCTTTATGGTTGCCATATCAATCCCAACTTGTCCATCGGTTGCATTGAATAGCATTTTCGCTGTGTTTAGTTCATTCTGTGCTTGCTTGATTTGTAAAAGCAAGTCCTTTTGCTCTTGCTCACTCATAAATGAGAGTTGTCTGGTTTCCAAAAAATCACGCGATCGCGCAAACCAAAAATCAAAATCCTCCAACAGTGGTTCTAAAAGGCTTTTTAGCAATTCAGCCCCTGGTAAATTTGAGTCTCGCATAAATGAGAAGCATACTTCTAAGTTTCTTTCTCATATTAACTTTATTTACAATTCTTCACATCCTTTTTTCTGGTTTCGTGAGTCAGATTAATGAAAATTTTGTATTTCCATATACATTTTTATATTTTACCCTGTGCCCTAGAGGTTTAAATAACTGCCTGAGGTATGGTGTCTCAAGAGGAATAGCGATCGCACCCTCAAAAGTCAACTGCGATCGCGCTAGAAATAAATCAGCCTCAAGATAGATCATTAATTATAATGATATGTTGCGAAATGTTACTGTTAACTCAGCACAGATTCTGATGAATTTTTCATAAAGAAAATATCTAAATGGTAGGGTGCTATAGTCTTGGCATCGGTGGGACTTGTGGTTGCGTAATGGTGAATTGTCCCTGTAGCCTTAATTCCCACTTGTGGCGTAACTTATCTGAATCTTATCTATCAATGTTGCTGCAAATAATCGTCATTGCCACCGGAGGGAAGCGATCGCATAGTTTCACCAGACATCATATTAATATCAGTTTGAGGCGATCGCTTTTCGTTACCGCAGTTTTAATTTAGCTTCAGCGGAAGTTGGGAGAGTTGATCTAGCATAGGGAAAAGCCTATGAAGATGGCATATTTGCCCATGTTATATTTGGGTAGATTTTTCAGAACACCCACTGATAAATCAGCATTTCAATCACTTCGCCAATGGTTTAGCAGCCGATGTCGCCTAATCAACTTCCCAACCAACCAGAACAATCTGCAAAAATGTATTTACCTCGTAGCAGCGAATCGGAAACTTTAAAAAAAATCCGCCACACTGCTTCCCATGTGATGGCTATGGCTGTACAAAAGCTGTTTCCTAAGGCGCAAGTCACAATTGGCCCCTGGATCGATAATGGCTTTTATTATGATTTTGACAATCCAGAACCGTTTAGCGATAAGGATTTAAAAGCCATCCAAAAAGAGATGGTGAAAATTATTAATCGCAAATTACCAGTAGTTCGGGAAGAAGTCAGCCGCCAAGAAGCTGAACGTCGGATTCAGGAAATTAAAGAACCTTATAAGTTAGAAATTCTCGCAGATATTAAGCAAGAACCAATCACGATTTACCACCTGGGAAATGAATGGTGGGATTTGTGCGCGGGGCCGCATTTAGAAAATACCAGCGAAATTAACCCGAAAGCGATTGAATTAGAAAGCGTTGCGGGTGCTTATTGGCGGGGTGATGAAACCAAAGCCCAATTGCAGAGAATTTACGCTACCGCTTGGGAAACTCCCGAACAATTGGCGGAGTATAAGCGACGCAAAGAAGAAGCACAAAGAAGAGATCACCGCAAACTGGGTAAGGAACTGGGATTATTTATATTTTCTGACCTTGTGGGGCCGGGTTTACCTTTGTGGACTCCCAAAGGTACTTTGTTGCGGAGTATGTTAGAAGACTTTTTGAAACAGGAACAGCTAAAACGCGGTTATTTACCTGTAGTCACCCCCCATATCGCCAGGGTGGATTTATTTAAAACTTCTGGACATTGGCAGAAGTATAAAGAAGATATGTTCCCCTTAATGGCGGATGATGCAGAAGCTGCGGCTTTAGAACAAGGCTTTGTGATGAAGCCGATGAATTGTCCGTTTCATATCCAAATATATAAGAGTGAGTTGCGTTCCTATCGGGAACTACCCATGCGGTTAGCGGAATTTGGGACTGTTTACCGCTACGAACAATCAGGGGAATTGGGCGGTTTAACCAGGGTACGCGGTTTTACTGTGGATGATTCCCATCTCTTCGTTACCCCTGAACAGTTAGACAGCGAATTCCTCAGTGTTGTGGATTTGATTTTGTCGGTGTTCAATAAACTACAACTGAAAAACTTTAAAGCTAGACTGAGTTTCCGCGATCCAGCTAGTGATAAGTATATCGGTTCCGATGAAGCTTGGGAAAAAGCTCAAGGTGCAATTCGTCGAGCTGTGGAAAAGTTGGGAATGGAACATTTTGAAGGGATTGGCGAAGCGGCTTTTTATGGGCCGAAACTCGACTTTATCTTTAAGGATGCATTGGAGCGAGAATGGCAATTAGGAACTGTGCAAGTAGATTACAATTTGCCAGAACGCTTTGATTTAGAATACGTTGCTGAAGATGGTTCCCGCAAACGTCCGGTAATGATTCACCGTGCGCCTTTTGGTTCTTTGGAACGGCTGATTGGGATTTTAATTGAAGAGTATGCAGGTGATTTCCCCTTGTGGTTAGCGCCAGTACAAATCAGATTGCTACCAGTTGGGGAAGCCCAAATTGATTTTACTAAAGATGTGGTAGCGAAGATGCAAGCTTTAGGCATTCGTGCCGAAGTTGATTTAAGTGGCGATCGCCTGGGTAAATTGATTCGCAATGCCGAAAAAGATAAAATACCCGTAATGGCTGTAGTCGGAGCCAAGGAAGTGGAAACCAACACCTTGAGTATTCGTACCCGCGCCTCTGGGGAATTAGGCGCTGTTGCAGTGGATGAGGTATTAGATAAATTGAAAACTGCGATCGCTTCTTTCGAGAACTTCTAGCATCATCTAGTCTGGGTAATCTGCAACATATCAATCATCCGTAGGGGCACAACAATGTTCATTGGTGTCAACTTAAGTTAAAAGGCTTATCCCACAAGCATTTTACCCCACCCCTTTATCCCCTCCCCGTAAACGGGGAGGGGAAGTTTTGCGTTAGCAAAGCTGGGGTGGGGTGACGCGGATCGTGATGGTAGGTGAGATAATTCGGTCATCACGTCTTGGCAAGGGTTTCACGTTAAGTTGACACGTATGAACAATGTTGTGCCCTTCTTCAATATTGGGTTTTACCCCTCAATGCTGATATAAATAATTCTCTCGCTTACCCGATATACCGCCCGCAGGCTGGAAGCCTGGGGCTAACGCTACGAAGCCTGCCTTCGCAGGCTAAAAATTGAGCCTGCGAAGGCAGGCTTTGTTTGATTAGCCGCACCATTCTATGGTGACGGCGGGATTTCGGGATAAGCGAGGAGTCTTACCCCTAATTCGCCAGCAGTATCCGTAGGGGCGCGGAAACCCCACCCTGACGCTGCTATTCGCAACAAAAAACCCCGGCGAAACTAACCGGGGTGATGCAGAGAAGAACGAATGACGATGAGAGATTTTGATACAGAAATTTAAAAATTTTAGCTGACGGTCAAAGCAACCAAAGTTAAGGTTGTCACAATCAAACTGGCAAAAATACCTTGAACAAGATATTTGCGTTGTTCCCAAATCGCAGGGTATTCAGCGTAATACATCTGGGGTTCAGTTGCGTAGTTATTGAGAACGCCGTCTTCGTTAATGGTGGTATACATAACTGTTTTTCTTTGTTGTTTTTATTGTGTTTGTTACTTTATGTAAACAAATTTAACAAGATTATTAAAAAAAGTCAATAGGACTTGACAAATAATTGTAGATGGAGTTTGTAAGGCGGGCTTATGTGGTGGGACTATGATTAAAACAGTACTTATGCCAAGAGTTGAACTTCGTTAATCAGATTTTGAACTGGGTTAATCAGGCTTTGAACTGGGTTAATCAGGCTTTGAACTCCGATAATCAGGCTTTGAACTCGGTTAATCAGGCTTTGAACTCCGATAATCAGGCTTTGAACTCGGTTAATCAGGCTTTGAACTCCGATAATCAGGCTTTGAACTCGGTTAATCAGGCTTTGAACTCCGATAATCAGGCTTTGAACTCCGTGAATCAGGCTTTGAACTCTCGTTAATGAAGCTTTTAGCTCCGATAATCAGGCTTTTAGCTCCATTAACGAGGCTTTGAACTCGGTTAATCAGGCTTTGAACTCCATTAATCAGGAGTTGGGGACTTACAAAAATCAATTACCCATACGTAGTGCGAGCATCTTGCTCGCTTTTGGACTTACAAAAATCAATTACCCATACGTAGTGCGAGCATCTTGCTCGATGAATGAACATCAGCAAGCATCTTGCTCGATGAATGAACTTAAAAAAATCAATTACCCATATTCCGTACTGTGAGCATCTTGCTCGATAAATGAACATCAGCTCGCGAGACGTTCGCACTATAGCGGTTTTCGGTTGAGTCCAATACACTCTTGCGGGCACGGCAGTGCCGTGCCCCTACCCGCAACGATATAATTTTGTATTGCATCCAACTGAGAACCGCTATATTTATTTTTTTGTAGTGATGGCTCCCTTGGGCGCTGACTAGACATTAGGGAGCAAGATTGACTAGACATTAGGGAGCAAGATGCTCCGACTACAGATTTAATGAGACATTAGGGAGCAAGATGCTCCCACTACAAATTTAATGAGAAATTTACTCCCCTTCTCCCACAATGGGGAGAAGGGGTTGGGGGATGAGGGCAAATTTTACATTTGTGCAAGAGGTATAATGAAAAAACCAAGATTTTCGCCCTTAACTGCGGTAATGCTGACGGCGCTAAGTCTCAGCAGTTGCAGTACCGCCACTACTAGCCAGTATGAAGCCACAGCGCTGACGACTTATACCTGGCGCGTGAAGTATATCAATGAACCATCACCGCAATTTGCAACCTTCGCCACCACTTCCTTACTCAATCGCAATGGTTTAAAACCAGAAGGTGCAGTTACTGGCCCTGATGATCGGGGTTTATGGTGGCCAGCGCTACCAAAGCGCCCGACAGTTGCAGAAGTGGAACAGCGCAAAAAGCCTCAACAGGAGTTCAGTCAGCCGGAATTATTAAAAACTGTAGAGTATAAAATTACTTATGGGGTAGGTTCGCAACAGAAGACATTACCCACTAACTACGATGTTTACCGCGAGGTAGTAAAGGCTTATCCTTCGCGGATTCCTTTGCAATTTACTTTGGGAGTCAACGATAACACAGTCGAGAAAGCAGAGCAGGCTGATTAAGGGGGAAAGGGGAAGGGGGTTTTGAGTTGGTGAAATGGGATAATTTAATTTTTGGAATTATAAAAAAATATAAATCTTTCTCAAGATAGAAATTATCTCTACCGAATGATAGATAATCATTCATAGCTTGAGAGTAATTCGTAATTAAGAAAGTAATATTTTATCTGATTTTCTGGGTGAGAATCGTTTGCTGACAAAAATGATCGGAAAAGAGCTAAAGGAGTTGGGGTAAGCATGACGGTTCAGTCGGTGGATTTAACAAACTGCGATCGCGAACCGATTCACATTCCGGGTTTGATTCAGCCGCATGGGGTGCTGCTGGCGATCAATTTCTCTACATTAGAAATCATTCAGGTGAGCGACAATACAGTTAAATCACTTGGTCACCAACCCGAAGATTTGTTAGGTAAGCCGTTGTCAGACTTGTTTGACTCGAAACAGGTTGACACAATCCAGGCCTGTTTAAATGGAGATTTTGAAAGCCTGAATCCCCTGGATCTGTCAATTAAGCGTCAAAGCAAAACTCTGCGATTTGATGGCATTGTCCATCGATGCGATGAGGTGGCGCTGTTGGAGTTGGAACCAAAAAAGACCAAGGGGAAAGCAGACTTTTTTGATTTTTATCAGCAGGTGAAAGGGGTAATCACCAAAATTCAAAAAGCTGCCACTATGCAGCAGATGTGTCAAGTGGTAGTCCAGGAAGTGCGGAAATTTACTGGCTTTGAGCGGGTGATGATCTACCGTTTTGATGAGGATGAAACTGGTATTGTCATTGCTGAGGATACAAATCAGGAAATTCCCTATCTAGATTTACGTTATCCAGCTAGCGATATTCCCAAACAAGCGCGACAACTCTACACTAGCAACTGGCTGCGCATCATTCCTAATGCCAATTATGAGCCGGTAGAGTTAATACCGAAAGAAAATCCACTGACTAACCAACCGCTAGACCTGAGTTTGTCAGTATTACGCAGTGTTTCACCAATTCATTTGGAATATCTGCAAAACATGGGGGTAGTTGCTTCCATGTCTATATCTCTAGTGCAAGAGCAAAAACTTTGGGGCTTAATTGCCTGTCATCATTCCACAGCTAAGTATATTCCTTACAGCGTGCGGGCAGCTTGCGAGTTTATTGGCCAGGTGATGTCACTGGAACTAGCAAATAAAGAAGCCAGCGTTGACCAGGATTACAAGATGCAATTGAAATCCTTGCAAACTCGATTTGTGGAAACCCTATCGCAAGCTGAGTATTTCCTCGATGGAATTGCCCAAATGGGTTCGCAAATGCTGGATCTGGTGAATGCAACAGGCGCAGTAATTTGCAATAGCGATCGCTGTATTAGCATTGGTGAAACTCCCAAAGAAACAGAGATTAATCCACTATTAGACTGGATTAAACCCCAACTGCAAGATAATCTATTTCACACGCGATCGCTTCCGCACCTTTATCCACAGGCTGAGTCCTTGAAAGCCGTTGCTAGTGGTGTCTTAGCACTAGAAATTTCCAGAATTCACCAGAATTACATAGTCTGGTTCCGAAAAGAAGTGCTTCAAACTGTCAATTGGGGTGGTAATCCCAATAAACCTGTAGAAGTTAAGGATGATGGCAGTTTGCGTTTGTCCCCACGAAAATCTTTTGCTTTATGGCAACAAACAGTCAGCGGTTGTTCTCTACCTTGGAAAGACTGTGAAATTGCCGCCGTTGCTGAATTGCGCAGCCTGATTGTCGGCGTTGTGCTGCGCCAAGCAGATGAACTAGCATCGATGAACATGGAACTTCAGCGGAGTAACGAAGAATTAGATTCCTTTGCCTACGTTGCTTCCCACGATCTCAAAGAACCGCTGCGCGGAATTCATAACTACGCCAACTTCCTCATGGAAGATTATGGCGATATATTAAACGAAGATGGCGTTGCCAAACTACAAACGCTGGTAAAGCTAACCCAGCGCATGGAAAATTTAATCAATTCCTTGCTGCACTTCTCACGCTTAGGACGCGCCGAACTCATGCACCAACAGGTGAATTTATATGAGTTAGTGCAACAAGCGATCGCTACTTTAACCATGTCTCGACCCCAAGACCAAATCGATTTTCGCATTTCCCAAGCTTTACCGATAGTCGAGTGCGATCGCGCCCAGGTGAACGAGGTGTTTACCAACCTGATCAGCAATGCGATGAAGTATAATGACAAACAAGACAAATGGGTAGAAATAGGCTTTGTGCCAAAAACTAGGAAACAAGCAACTGACCCCTACACCTTATACGTGCGCGACAACGGTATTGGTATTCCCCAGGAACATCAAGAAAAGATTTTTCAGATTTTTCGGCGGTTACATGGAAGAGAAGAATACGGCGGCGGTAATGGCGCAGGATTAACAATTGCCCGCAAAATTGTGGAACGACACGGCGGTAAAATTTGGCTAGAGTCCACACTTAATGAAGGCAGCACCTTTTATTTCACCTTAGCAGCCGAGGAAATTTGACCGAACAAAGGCAGGGAGTACACTTCGGCTGCCCTTAGTGGCCAGATGGCAGATGACACAAAGAAAAAGATTTTTTAGCATTTTGTTGAAGTAGGAGTCATTGGTCATTTGTCATTAGTCAAGAAGACAATAGGCATTAGTCATTAGTTATTCCCCTGCCCCCTGCCCCCTTCCCCCTTGCCCCCCTGCCCCCCTGCCCCCTTGCCCACTCCTATGACCACCGTTTCCCCCCCTCATATCAAACAAACTCCACCCCTGCTGATTGTCGAAGACAGCAATGAAGACTTTGAAACTATCCAACGGTTTCTGTCGCGTTCATCAATGCTTGTACCGATTCATCGCTGTATCAATGGCGATCAGGCATTGGCATTTCTCTATCGCACTGGCAGGTATACCAAGCCGGAAATTGCCCCCCGTCCAGGGATGATTGTCCTTGACCTCAACCTCCCAGGAACCGATGGACGGGAAGTCTTGCATCGGATCAAACAGGATGATAGTTTAAAAACTATTCCTGTCGTTGTTTTCACTACATCCAATAATCCTAAAGATATTCAGGATTGCTACAAATATGGCGTAAACAGCTACATCGTCAAGCCGATTAACTTTGCGCAATTGAAGCGAGACATCCAAACCCTTGTTGATTATTGGTTTGAAATCACGACTTTGCCTGATTACCCCGAAAATATGTCATGAGCCAGCAACAGCGCACTGTGTTAATTGTGGATGATTCCCCAGAAGACCGAGAACTCTACCGCCGGTGTCTGTTACGTGACAAAGATTACTACCATAACATCCTGGAAGCAACTCTAGGGCAGGAAGGTTTGGAGTTATGGCAGCAACATCAGCCAGATGTGGTGTTGCTAGATTACCGCTTGCCAGATTTAGATGGAGTGGAATTTCTGGCAAGATTGCAGCCTCCATCTGCACAACCCTACTTACCTGTAATTGTTGTGACTGGGCAGGGTAATGAAGCGATCGCGGTGCAAATCATGAAAGCTGGGGCACAGGATTATTTAGTCAAGGATCAGATCACCCCCCAAAGGCTGCAATTGGCAGTCAATTCGGCGATCGCCCGGATGCAGGTACACAACCAACTGCAACTACGGATTCAAAAAGACAGAGTAATATCCCAAATTACCCAAAGAATCCATCAATCGTTGGAGATTGAGGAAATTCTCCAAACAACTGTTAACGAAGTGAGGCAATTTCTCAAAAGCGATCGCGTGCTAATTTTTCGTATCCAGTCAGATGGATCGGGAATCGTTACTACCGAATCGCTAGGAGCAGGCTGGACTCCCCTACTATCAACTTCTCACTACGATCCTTGCTTGAATGAGGACTACGTTAACTCCTTTCGCCAAGGACTTGTCACCGTCAAACCGGATATCCATGATGGCAGCATTGATCCTTGCCATGTCGAGCTACTGGCAAACTTAGAAGTCCGAGCAAATTTGGTTGTACCAATTTTGCAAGATGCGCAGTTGTGGGGAATGCTGATTGTGCATCACTGTCAAGCACCGCGCAAGTGGCAGCCTGTAGAAGTTATTTTGCTGCAAGAACTGGCAACTCATCTCGGTATTGCCCTGCGTCAGGCAGAGTTGTATCAGCAAGCACAACATGAATTAGCAGAGCGCAGGCGGGCAGAAGCTTTATTACAACAGGCAAATGAATCTCTCGAGCAAAGAGTTGCCGAGCGGACTGTTGAGTTAGAAACTGTCAACGCCCAATTGCAACAAGAACTATTAGAGCGACAGCGTACCCAGAAAATTTTAGAAGAACAAGCACATCTGTTAGATCTCGCCCATGACACCATCATGACTCGCTGTGTTGATGGCACGATTACCTTCTGGAACCAAGGAGCAGAAGGAATGTATGGCTGGAGTGCAACTGAGGCAACTGGGCAGATATCCCATGAACTGCTGCAAACTCAATTTCTGCGATCGCAAGCTGAGGTAGAAGCAGAATTATTGAGCCAAGGTTACTGGGAAGGAGAACTTGTGCATGTGCGACGCGATGGCACACCCATCATTGTTGCTAGTCGCTGGGTGTTGCAGCGGGATGAACAAGGTAACCCAATGAAAATATTAGAAATCAATAATGATATCACCGAACGTAAACGTGCTGAAGAACAGCTACGCCGCAGTAGTGAGCGCATCAGTTTAGCCAATGCCGAATTAGCTAGAGCAGCTCGCCTCAAAGATGAATTTCTTGCCAACATGAGCCATGAGTTGCGCACGCCCTTAAACTCGATTCTGGGAATGGCGGAATTACTCTTAGAAGAGGTGTTTGGCAGCTTAACCGCCCAACAACGCCAGTTTTTACATACAGTAGAACACAGCGGTCAACACTTACTAGGGTTGATTAACGATATTTTAGACCTCTCCAAAATAGAATCGGGCAAAATGGAGTTGCAACTGGCTTCTATATCAGTTCATTCCGTTTGTGAATCCAGTCTCAACTTTGTTAGGCAAGAAGCTAGACACAAGCAAATTCAACTTACCTGCGACATTGAAGCAGCCGTCACAGAAATAGAAGCCGATGAACGCCGCCTATTACAAGTATTAGTCAACTTGCTAGCTAATGCTGTGAAATTCACCCTCGAAGGTGGTAGCGTCCAGCTGGAGGTGAGAATGAACTTGCCTCAACAAGCTGTAGAATTTCGCGTGATTGATACCGGAATTGGCATTGCTGCGGAGGATATAAGTAAGCTGTTTGAGCCATTTGTGCAGTTAGACAGTTCCCTGTCACGGCGCTACCCAGGTACAGGATTAGGATTATCCTTAGTACGACGCATTGTCGAGCTGCACGGAGGAAGTATTCAAGTGGAAAGTGAGTTGGGTCAAGGAAGTTGCTTTAGTGTAATGTTACCTTGGCATCCCTTGCAGAATCAAGATGAATCACCTTTGGTGTCGGAAACAGCGCTACGTGATATTTTGATGCAGCAAGCCTTGGTAGTCGAAGATTCCAGTGCCGCTGCCAGTCAAATTAAGCACTATCTAGCGGAAATGGGGGCTACTAGTGTCATTCACCCAGTGGGAGAAGGCGCATTGCAACTGGCTTTGCGAGTTAAACCAGATGTGATTGTTCTAGATATCTATCTTCCTGATTGTTCGGGATGGGAAGTTTTAGTAAAGTTAAAAGAGCATCCCCAGACTAAGCATATACCGGTGATTGTAATTTCCGTAGTAGATCAGCGATCGCACAGTTTGCAGTTAGGAGCTGCCGAACATATTTTAAAACCCCTCACACGACAAAAGTTTTATCAAGCATTAAGCCAAATTTTCACTAATGTCCAACAGCCAAACTTACAAACTGCCCTTGTCATTGCCGCTATGGAGTCATCACTAAAACCCAGAATTCTGTTAGCGGAAGACAATGAAGCTAATATCACCACAATCATGAGCTACTTGGAAGCACACAACTTTCTGCTGATTCTGGCGCGCAATGGACGAGAAGCGGTGCAAATGGCAAAACAGCATCAGCCCAATCTGATTTTGATGGACATTCAAATGCCAGAAATGGACGGATTAACAGCGATTCGGAAAATCCGTGCTGATTCCCAAATTCAAGCCATCCCCATCATTGCATTGACGGCTTTAGCCATGCCAGGTGATGAACAACGTTGTCGAGATGCAGGCGCAAACGAATATTTATCCAAGCCTGTCAGACTCAGGCATTTATTAGAGATGATTTCCCAGCTTCTTTCGCCGCCGAATACAGCGGACGCGTAAATCAACCAGCCATTGCAAATCAATCAAGCGTCATTGCTACATTAGGGAAGCAATCCCCAAAATTAGGCGATCGCGTCGTCGTTTTACTGCGTTCCCCTCGCGGCAGACATTATACAGCATCTTCCTGTAAATAGACCAAATTTGCCGTAGGAAACAGTGCTGTGCCCTAATAGTGTGGTTCAACTACGTGAAAACTTCTGTGAGGGTGATTTACCAGTCATAATATTACACACGAAGTTTTGCATCATTTTGATTAAAAATAGTTTAAGGAATTGTAAACTTAAGATTAAAAATTAATTAATAATACTTAAATAGTGGGTATAGAGTTACCCGAAAAAATCTACCGACTTACTGTTATAAAACTCTTCATTCTTTTTTTCGAGGATTTATACAAAAAAACCCTGATAACAACTTCCGTAAAACCAACCCTTAATGAGAATTTGTATTAATTTTTTATGCAATTTCCGACTTTTATTATAAAAATCTAGTAAAGATGCGATTTATGGTGTGACTTTTAAAACTAGAGATGGTAACTTGTTTTTATTAAACAAACATAAACTTTGTCTGCCTTTGACACAATCGCTCTTTCATATCAGCTTCTCAATATAATGTCAATCAACATTGTTAATTGAGAAATTTTGAGAAAAACATCACATTTGCATCTTCCTCTCAGAGAACGTGCAGGTAGTAGCTGAATAATTCAGGATTGCAAATCTATGCAGTTGTGAACTATTAAGTATCAGATGTCATGAAAGTATTGTGCAGAGATCGCTTGCAATGTTTTGTAATAGTCCAAGTACTATTAGGGTGTAAAGTGTCTAACTTACAGTCATCGCATCTACTTAACCTAAATAGCATCTACTTTACGTAATAGACTATTCATACTTGAGTTATGAAATGTACGTAGGTAGGATTATGCCTTACGTACCAGGGTTTTATCAGGCATAGTCCTAACGACAAGTACATAGATTTTTTCAAGAATCAAATTGGATTTTTATATGCGCCACCAGGCCTTACCATACCCCAAACGGGAAAATTGTACGCCCTTAGCTGAACAGAATCATTGTACAACCCTTTCAGGCAAATATTTATGTGGAAAAGCCACGAAAAACCTCACTCTTTAACCCTCTTTCCGACCCTCTTTGGTGGAACATTCAACTTTTTTGAACTTGTAGGAGAGAACTAGAGAGAGGTTTTCCAGCTATGGAGTTATATTTCATCACAAAGAAATACAACCTAAAACAGACCCTTGATTAGGGATTAGGGGTAATGAATTTTCATTCATAGAAATTATGGAATTTTCTCTCACCCCGGACATATTTTTGAAAAATTTCCCAGTCCCCTTTAGTATGGAGCGGTTAATCGCTCAGGAAGTCAAGCGTTGCGCCACCTTTGGTATAGGGAGTGACTCTGACGCTCGTACCTCCCTACCGCTTGAGCAGTTGAAATCCATTCATCGTGCATCCAATTACCAGACGTTCTCCCCAAATAACAGGGTGACCCTCACGAGACGAAATATTGTATTCATCATCAGGTAATTCAAAATATGACCAATATTCCATTGAGTGAAGCCTCTTTAGACTTACGTGCGCCTGAATTTTTCAGAGTACGTAAAGGTTTATGGTGGCTAAGATTAATCACACTGGCTTTGGTAGATTATGCCCTTCTATTTCTGGCTTTGGTGTTCTCCAAAGATCATGCTTATTTCGTCAATTCGTCAGGAAATGAAGCAAGATATTATTTAGCAATTTTCATCACCATTTTCATTCAAATAGGAGCGTTATATTCCCAAGGTCTTTATCAACAAGGTAAAAACCGTCATGAGTATTTAAATATTATCAAAACACTGATATTTGCTCATGGTTTAATACTGTTGATGGAATTTGTAAATCAAACAGCATTGGTAGATGTTAGTCCTTATAAATTAACATTATCATGGCTATTGAGTGTATTGTTTGTATGTGCTGGCAGATTTGGCATCAACATTACTCTTGAATATCTCAGGAATAAAAAAATATTAGGTGTTCAGCCTGTTTTTATTATTTGCGACCCCGATAATAGCCAACAATTGATTAATTTAATCAAAAAGGAGAAACACTACACCATAGGTGGTTACGCAACGGCTAAATCATTAGATAGATACCATCGTCAGGAAACTTTGGCAAAACTTCATCAATTAGGAGTAACAGAAGTTTTTATTTCTTGGGATGCCATAAAAAACAGAATGTTTTTATGCTGGCTATTTCAATCTGCTGGCATCACAGCACATATTGTACCGATGGAATTAAAGCCAATTTACAGAGAGATAGAATTTAATCAGATAGGAGGGATGACTTGTATAAGTTTTGACTGTCCGATAATTACAGGGAAAGATTTTTGGATAAAGCGGAGTTTTGATTTTGTTTTTGCGGCTTTATTTCTAGCTTTAACTGCTCCCATATATATAGCGATCGCTCTCGCCATCAAACTAGACTCTCCAGGCCCGGTATTTTATCGGCAAACCCGTATAGGACTACGTGGACAACCCTTCCAAGTATGGAAATTCCGTACCATGAGAGCTGACGCCGAAACATTACAAAAAGAATTAGAAGCGTTGAATGAAATCAAAGATGGCATTATCTTTAAAATCAAAGATGATCCTCGGATTACCCGGATTGGCAAATTTCTCCGTCGTTATAGCTTAGATGAATTACCACAACTTTTTAACGTTTTAACGGGAGAAATGAGTTTAGTAGGGCCTCGCCCATTACCTACAAGAGATGTAGATAAATTTTCGGAAAGACATTTCATTCGACATGAAGTTTTACCGGGTGTTACCGGTCTTTGGCAAGTTTCAGGACGCTCGGATATTTTAGATTTTGAACAAGTCATCAAACTTGATCTGAACTACATTGAAAATTGGTCGCTGCGCTTAGATTTTGAAATTCTGGTCAAAACAGTTAAGGTTGTTTTGAAAAAAGAAGGTGCCTACTAAAGTTGCACCTGAGTATCCAAATATTGTGGAAATACGAAATCACATGAAAAAGCCTGTAATTGCAATTGGTCTCGATGCTGGCGATCCAGTTTTAATAGATAAATGGATCGCCCAAGGATATCTGAAAAATATTAGTAAACTCCGTCAGCAAGGAGCCTACGCTAATATTAGCAATACAGTCAAATATGCCGGAGAAACCACAGAATATGCAGTCACAGAAGGATTGTGGGCGCATTTTGCTACCGGGTGTAGTTCTGATAAAATCGGCTACTGGGATGCCCTAACATATAAACCAGAAAATTACGAAATAGATTGCAATCTGGAATTTTGTGGTTATGACTATCAAGAATATTCTCCCTTTTACGCATTAGGGGATAAATACAAGGTAGCAGTATTTGACGTACCTGGTACAAGAATTTCTGAAGGAGTAAATGGCATTCAAGTTTTAGGCTGGGGAGGACATTTCCCCTCTGCACCTACTGCATCTAACCCTCCTGAACTTCTTACAAAAATTACTCATCAATATGGCAAAAATCCAGTTCTCTACAATGATATTGGCATTTGGTGGGATAAAGATTATGTCAAATGGTTGCGACAAGCTCTCAAAGAAAGTATTAGCTTGCGCACAAATATTTGTTGTGACTTACTTAAGCAAGAATCCTGGGATTTGTATTTAACAGTTTTTGGAGAACCCCATACAGCCGGCCACGATATATACAATTACAGTCAATCAGATCACCCACTCTACCCGCACCTGAGCAAAAATGGTACTGTTTCTGACCCATTACTAGAAACATATGAAAACATTGATCTAGGAATAGGAAAGATATTAGCCGAAGCACCTGAAGACGCTTATATATTGTGTTTTTCATTGCATGGTATGGGCCCAAACTACAGCGATGTACCAAGTGCAGTTTTTTTAGCGGAAGTACTTTATAGATATAACTTCCCCGGCAAAGTTGCTATTGCACCAGGAAATGTAGAAGTTCCGCCTCCACCCATGACAACTAATCCCATTCGCAATTCTTGGCTAGGGGAAATGTGGATGAAAAACTATGAACCGAATCCTATTAAGCGGTTGTTTAGACCTTGGACTCCTAGTAAGTTTTTATATGGCGATCAAAATGGTCTAGCCAGTCCTTATGCACTAATAGAACAATCAGTTCCGTTTGGTTGGATGCCTGCTACATGGTATAAACCTCTTTGGCCGCAAATGAAAGCATTTGCTCTGCCAACATTTGCTAATGGACATATTCGCATCAACTTACAAGGAAGAGAAGGAGATGGAATTGTCTCACCCTCTGAATATGAAAATATCTGCAACGAACTAACTCAAATTCTCTACCGTCTCACCGATGCTAGAACTGGAAAACCCTTAGTTAAACAAGTGGCACGCACCAGAAAGTCTGCTACAGATAACGATCCTAAACATCCAGATTCAGATTTGATAGTTTTGTGGCACGAACAGATGACAGATGTGGTAGATAGCCCAGATTTTGGACGCATTGGGCCAGTAACTTTATTCCGTGCAGGTACTCATTTTAATCGAGGATTTTTCATGGTTAAGGGGCCAGGTATTGCTGCTGGTTCAAGTTTGCCAGATGCTGAATCTGTGGATTTAGCCCCAACTATTTTAGAATTAATGGGTGCGCCAATTCCTGATTACTTTGATGGTAAGTCGCTGTTAAAAATTCCAGTTAAATACTAGGGAAAAAAGCATGAAGATGAAGCAACTTGGTAACACCAATGTTCACATCAGTGAACTTTCCTTGGGTGCAATGGGACTTTCTTTGATTACCAAACCTCCTGAATCACAAGCAATTGCAACTATCCACAGCGCTCTCGACCTTGGTATCAATATAATTGATACTGCTGACTCCTATTGTATTGATGAGTCAGACAAACATCACAATGAGCGCCTCATCCGCAAAGCTTTACAACAGTACAATGGCGATACCAGTCATGTTTTAGTAGCCACAAAAGGTGGTTATATCCGTCCAGAAGGCAAATGGGTATTCAACGGTAGCCCTGAGCATCTACGCCAGACAATTCGCGAAAGTTTTGAAGCCCTTGGTGGTGAAAAACCAATAGATATTTGGCAACATCACAGACCAGATCCAAATTACACGATTGAACAATCCCTTACCCCAGTCAAAGAAGCAGTCTCCGAGGGAATTATTCGTTTTGTTGGCTTGTCCAATTACTCCGTAGAAGAAATCAAACGCGCTCGTGATTTAGTTGAGGTTGTAGCTGTTCAACACCAGTTAAATCCTTGGTATCGGCATCATGAGTTCGATGGTGTATTAAATTACGCTAAGGAAGAAAAATTAACCTTTTTGGCATCCAGCCCCTTTGGTGGTATTCAAGGTGTACGTCGTACAACCGCTTTAGAAAAACTGACGGTTTTTACGGAAATAGCTGAAGCAAAAGGAATAACTATATACAGCCTGATGCTGGCATGGTTAAGAAGTAAATCACCGCTGATAGTTCCCATTGTGGGAGCTAGTAAACCTACTAACGTTGAAGCATCAGTGAAGGCTTTGACTATTAAGCTATCCGCCGAAGAAGTCAGCAGACTTGATGACTCAGTTCCCTTTAATCACCTGAAGCAGAAACTGAGATGGGTTAAACAACAGTTGCAACAACTTATTCCTCACTCATCCTCCATGTTCATAAATACGTAAACCAGAAATCTTGAGAATTTGTAGATATTAAAATGAGTAGAACCCCAGAAGTATCAGTAATAATTCCCGCCTATAATACATCAGGCTATATTGCTAGAGCAATCGAGTCCGCATTAGGACAAACTCTGAAAAATATTGAGGTAATCGTAGTAGACGATGCCTCAACTGATAATACATTAGAAGTTGTCAGAAGTTTTACAGATGAACGCCTGAAAGTTTTTGTTAACCCAGAAAATCTCGGTGCTGGTGGTACACGTAATCGGGCAATTAAGGAGGCTAAGGGTAATTGGATTGCAGTTTTAGATTCAGATGATTGGTATGCGCCAGAACGATTAGAAAGACTGGTGCAATTGGCATACCAAGAAAATGCCGATATGATTGCTGATGATTTATATCTGATTAAAGATGGTGAAGAGCATCCTTGGAGTACCCTAATTAAAGAAAGTGGCGAATCTCTATCAACAATTAAACAAATAGAGCCAGTATATTTTGTGGAAACAGATGTATATGGTAAACAAGGGCTGCATTTAGGTATATCTAAACCTTTGTTCAAACGCGAGTTTCTGATTCAAGAAAATATTCAATATAATGCAGGTGTAAAAGTAGCTGAAGATTTTTGGTTAGCTTTAACTTGTTTAGTCAGGGGAGCGCGGTTCTTTTTAGTTCCCGAACCATATTATTTTTATCTGGCTCGTTCTGGTTCTTTAGTTTATACAAACAAAGTAATCAGTCTTTCTGAAAATTGCGAAGCAACTGTAGCTTTTATAGAAAAAGAGCAAATTTTGAGTAAATCACCGCAGTTAGCTGATGCATTGTTAGCAAATCATAAAGTATTGAAAAGAAACTTATCTTACTACAAAATTGTCGAGCCTATCAAGGGGAGAAAATGGTTACAAGCTTTTAAACAGATCCTATTTACGCCAATTTTTTTTTGGGATTTATGTCTAAATCTTCCTGGTATTATAACTCGTCGTATTCAATTTTATCTATTTGGTAATAAAGCCGCATATGATATTTTTTTCCAAAAAAATAAGCTCAGTATAGAGTAATTAATCTCTGCTAATTAAAGATAGAAACCAAAGTTTTTTACGTATACACCCATCCTAAAAGGACAAAAGGAGTCAGCACATGGAACCCAGAGGAACGGAACTCATAACTATTTACAAGCATAACTACCGCATCCCATCTGCTGCGGAAGTAACAGAAGACATGATACTGAATCATTGGGAGTTAGAAAAAAACTTAACAAAAGACCTTTTAGAATCAACTCCAGAAAATCGATGGGAAGTATTTGAAAAAGCCTATACTACTCTTTATAGTAGCTTAGACTGGCTAAACAGCTTTTCTGTAGACAGTACACCACCTCTCAATAAATATGAAACCTGGTTAGGAATACTAGGATCTCCACCCAAGAAAATTTATGAGGTTGGTTCTGGGAAGGGAGAGATGATAGCATATTTCGCTAAATGTGGGTTTGAATGCAAAGCTACAGAAATCACCAAAGAACGTGGTTCAAAACATATAACTGATTCATCAAGTAATTTATCTTGGGGTAACTCTGATGGTGTACATTTAGACCAATTTGAACCAACTGCTTTTTATGATTTTGTCGTGTCTAATCAAGTAGTTGAACACTTTCACCCAAATGATCTAATTACCCATTTTCAGAGCGTCTATCAAATTCTTAATCAGCAGGGGAGTTACATTTTTACTACACCTCATTGCCATACAGGTCCTCATGATTTGTCGCTGGTTTTTGGATATGATGACCCTCAATGTATGCATCTTAAGGAATATACATATCATGAACTACAGCAATCTTTAAAAGTTGCTGGATTCAAACGCATTTATAGCGCCGTGCCTGCTAAACTTAAGAAGCTGTTATCAACACTGGGGCTGGGAAATGAAAAACAAATAAAAACAATTGGGATTTTCTACTTTCACCTGATGTTAATGGTGGAAAATCTGCTGTTTGTCATTCCCAGTAAGAAACAGCGCCGTGCTTTTAGTAAATTTTTGAGGAAAATTTATTTGTTTGCAGACAATATATTCTTAGTTGCTCAGAAATAAAATAAATGCAGCCAGCATGATTTAGTATTGATCCCAACCTTTTAGGATATTCTTCAGGATGCTGGGTAAGTAAAAAAACTCAGATAATGGTAAACAAGAATTAGATCAACCTGCGTTGTTAGCAGACAATTCACATTGAGACTTAGGCAAAAAATACCCAGCAAAACACCTCAAATGTATATAGGTAAAGTTTGACATCGTTTTGGCTAGTTTCTTGATATCTTATCTGGGTTTTAGGTGTTTTTGGCTATTGGGTGTATTTACCATCCCGTGCAAGGGTTTGAAGCTTGTTTCTTACCCAAGAATGTTTAAGTCCTATTAAACAAATGAATTGATATGTGAACAGCGAAAGTTTTTATCAAGCTAAATCTTAATTGATTAGCATCAGATTGAGAAAAAATCTTGTTACGGGTATTTCGGAAAAGATGGGACAATTCAAACTATTAAAAAATACTTTCTCATTGTTGGCTAATCGTTTAGTACAAAGTATTACAACCTTTGTGTTAACAGCAGCTATAACTCGTACTTTAGGTGCCTATGCTTTAGGGCAATATCTCCTGGCCTTCACTTATTACTATATCTTTGTCAATATTATTTCTCTTGGTCTGAAAAACTTGTTTACACGAGAATTATCTCGCCATCCACAAGACATGCCAGTATATCTAGTTAGTGGGACTTTCCTACAACTTCTGTTGAGCATTATCGGTTATGTGGTAATGGCAGTTGTGGTGTTTATACTACCCTATAATTCTGACACCTCGATTGTTTGTTATATCTTGGGTTTAACAATTATTCCTTTCGCCCTTTCTAACATAACAGAGGCAATTTTTCAGGCTCAAGAGAGAATGAATTTAATTGCTATATCTACAGTACCAGTGTACATTCTCCGCTTGCTGGTAATGCTCTGGTTTATGCAGCTAAATTATGGAGTAAATTATCTAGCGGGAATATTTTTGGTTTCGGAAATCTTAATTTTTGTAATTCAGTGGATTTTAATTACACGGACAGTTAAGCCGAAATGGGAGCTTAAGCAAGATTTTATCTGGCAACTGTTGAAAACTGCGCGCACATTTTTGGCTATTGATGCAGTCGGAATAGTTGCTAGTAGATTAGATATCCTCATCATCTCACTTTTAGGCAGTGAGCTGATGGTTGGTCTTTATGGTGCTATTGGACAATTGCAGCAACCCTTTATGATGATTGTCAATAGTTTAAGTCTGGCTGTTTTTCCCCAGATGACAAAAGCAGTAGACAAGACAAGAGAAACTCAAAGTCAAGTTACTGAAAACATTATTGAAATCCTCATGGCAATGTCATTACCATTCGTCGTCGGGATTTTTTTTATTGGCGGAGATTTACTCCAATTTATTTATCAAGACTCTAATTTTAGTCAGGCAACTTTAGCTCTAAATGTCAGTTCATTAGCCCTAATTTTATTTCCAGTAGTCAGAGTATTTAACTATCTAGTTTTAGCCAATGGGTTGGAGAAATTTAATCTAATTGAAACGATTATCACAACTTTTGTTTCAGGATTATCCGGAGTAATATTAATTACCCAGTATAAACTATTGGGTGCAGCATTAATGGAAGTAGTTGGAATAGTCACTGCTTTCGCAATACTTGCTTATGCTGTGTATAGCCGGATTTTAACTTTAAATTTGTGGAAAATAATGTTCCGTCCCCTGTTAATGACTCTGGGGATAGTATTAGTATTTATGACCCTGCAAACAATGAACTTGGGCTTAATATTAAATGTTGTAGTGGCTGTGATTTCCTATGGTTTATTTGCAGTCTGTTTTATGATTCAGGCTCTAGGGGGTGTGAATGCTACATGGAGAAAATTATTCAATAAAGTCTAGAGGTAGATTATGAAGATTATTGATTTGAAGAGTGAACAACAAGATAATTTATTTAAGGTAGGGGCAACTGTAGTTTGGGAAGATCGCGATCGCGCCCCCCAAGAAGTCTATATTGCCACTACCGAAGAGTTTGCTCAAGATTTATCATGCAATCCCCATAGTTTTTTAATCGCTTGCACAATAGTGGCTTTCTACTATGGAGAAAAAAGGATTGCTATAGATGCAGAGATTTGTCCGCAGTTACTAGAAAATTTACAAACGGCGATGGCTTTGCTCAAATCTTGGTACAAACGCGATCGCCCAATCGTTAAAATCGAAGCCAAAACTAAAAGCAGCATACCAACACCAGCCACACCTAAGCGAGCAGGTATATTCTTTACAGGAGGTATAGATACATTAGCTACTTTACGGCTGAACCGGATCAACTACCCCTTAGAGCATCCTGGATCAATCAAAGATGGATTGTTTATCTATGGTTTTTCGCAGACAACTCTAGAAAACTATGAAAAAGCTTACAAGTCTTTTGATGAGATTAAAAAAGATGCCGGAATTACCCTAATTCCTGCTTATACAAATCTTTATGCCTTCGTGAAAGATTTAGATGTAGAACAGTTCCGTATAGAATTCTGGAAAGACTATTATACTAGTGCCGCCCTATCCGCCGTTGCTCATGCTTTTAATAGTAGGCTAGCCAGCATTGCTATTAGTTCCAGCGATGAAATTCCTTACCTACAACCTTGGGGAACACACCCTCTTCTTGATACCCAATATAGCAGTTATGATTTAACAATTCGCCACGAATATATCGACCTTTCCCGATTTACTAAAACTAAGTTAGTTGCTGAATGGGATTTAGCGCTGCAAAAGCTCAGGGTGTGCGACCAATTAAGTTTACCTGCGGGATATTTAAACTGTGGTGAATGTCCCAAATGTGTGGCCACGATGGCTCAACTTGCTGCTTTAGGAATGTTAGAACAAGCAAAAACTTTCCCCGCCAATGATATTTCTGGAGAGCTAATTTTAAGAAAATCAAGTATTCAGCATTTGGACGAAGAAGCTTACTATCTCGATTTAATTGAATTATTTGCACAACAAAACCGTAATGATTTAGTGCGGAGTATTAAGCTACTTAGTACTAAATTTCGCTCTAAAGAATTGATCAAAAAAATAGATAGAGATTTCCTGAGAAGCTCATTGTATCATGTTTATTCCACACTTCTCAAACCTACTGTTGGAAAAAAACTTCAAAAATTGATTTAAATTAATAATGCAGCATCATCTATGCTCAAGATTGCTCTACTACATTTTTGCTTTGAAGATTACACAATTGAATTAGCTAATAGTCTAGTTAAATATGTTGATTTAACGGTTATTCACCCGGAAAAAGTCGCTGCTGTCTGTGGCGATACTCTTGATCCTAGTATCCGCACAGTTAGCTTTCCCAAACCAAAGATTCGCGATCCGCGCAATCTTGGCTCTATGGCGGCGATGATGGGGATCATTCAAGATGTGCAACCAGATGTGTTACACGTTCAAGAAACCAACGATCCTTGGTACGACTTGACACTACTTCTCAACAAGATGCCACCATTGGTGACGACGATTCATGATGTCTTCCGTCATCCAGGCGATCGCCAAAGTGTATTTGCTTCCGAGTACACCAAGCGTATCGCCTTCTATCGTTCCCAACAATTGATAGTCCATACTCAATCTCTCAAAGATGCTTTGACTACACAATTTCAAGTACCACAGGAACGAGTTAATGTTTTACCGCATGGGGAACTGGGTAGCTTATATCAACGCCGCACTGGTAAAAGTACTTTAGCACGAGATCCCTACACATTGCTGTTTTTTGGGCGAATTTGGCCTTACAAGGGTTTAAAATACCTACTAGAAGCAATGCCATTGATTGCTGCCAAAATTCCGGAAGTCAAATTAATTATTGCCGGCAGGGGTGAAAATATTGAACAATACTTTCCTACCGGTTATGATGGTAACCGCATCTACCTGTTAAATGATTTTATACCTTTGGAACAGGTGGCAAAACTTTTCCAACGCAGCACGATTTCCGTTTTACCTTATATTGAAGCATCTCAAAGTGGTGTGGCAGCATTATCTTATGGGATGGGAACACCAGTTGTGGCTTCTGATATCGGCGGCTTAAGCGAAATAGTTAGACATCAAAAAGATGGATTTTTGGTTCCACCTGGAGATGTCCCAGCTCTAGCTGATGCGATTATTGCTTTATTGAGCGATCGCAATTTACAACATCAGATGCAAGCAGCCGCTAGAGAGCGCTGTCAACAAGATTTAAACTGGTCAAATATAGCCGAGAAAACTTTAGACACATATCACAGGGCCATCAATATGTAAATCAATATTTAAGCATTCCTGATGTGGATGTAGCTGACTTTTACACATTAAAGGAGTTTACTTCTATGGCTACTAATGGATTTAGTTTGATAGCAACCCTTCTGCTTCCTTCTCTGTTAAGCAGTATGGTTACCCCAGAAAAAATCACAACTTCTTTAGTTGACCAAGTGAGTCAGTTAGTCACCCCTAAGCAAGCGATACTGTACAGCCAAGCCACAACCAAAACCTACTACGTCAGTGCATCTGGTAGCGATAGTAACGATGGACTATCTACCTCCTCTCCCTTTAAGACTATTCAAAAGGCGGCAAATTTAACGAATCCGGGAGACACAGTCCTGATTATGAACGGAGTATACACTAATGATTCTCCGGTAGGACAAGTCATAAAAATTACCCGTTCGGGAACAATGAATGCATGGATTACCTATAAAGCATATCCTGGCCATTACCCGAAACTGAAGCACAATGGATGGAATGGAATTTCAATTCAGGATGGAGCTTCTTATATTGAAATCAATGGTCTTGAAGTGATTGGTAACAGTGCCAATATCACTCTTGATTACGCCATCAGTCAGAAGACTAATACCTCCAACCCTCTCACAAGTGGAAACTGCATTAGCATCGATGGACGCAGAAATGGTCATCCCCATCACATCCGGATTCTCAATAATAAGGTTCATGATTGTCCAGGAGCAGGCATTTCCGCCATTCAAACAGACTATGTGACCATTGATGGTAATGAAGTGTTCAATAATGCCTGGTACTCTCCCTTTGGTCATAGTGGTATTTCTCTGTATCAAAATTGGCGTTTTGATAATAATACGGGATACAAAATGTATGTCAGAAAAAATAAAGTCTATAACAATCGGCAATACATTCCCTGGCTTTATACAGGAGTTATCGAAGACGGCAATGGCATAATTATTGATGATTCCAGAAATACGCAGAACAACTCGACCTTGGGTGCGTATACTGGGCGTACTTTAGTGGAAAACAATATCACATACAAAAATGGCGGGTCAGGCATTCATACATACAAAAGCCAATATGTTGATATTCTGCATAACACAGCTTATTTGAATAACCAGAGTCCGGAGATTAAACATGGGCAAATATTCGCTAATAATTCAACTGATGTGAATATTGTCAATAATATTCTCTATGCACCCCCCAACAAATACATTAACATCAATTCGCAAAATACCAGGGTCACCTATAACTATAATATCTATGCCAATAGTACCTTGATGGAAACCAGAGGATATAACGATATACTTGCCGATCCGAAGTTTGTTAATCCTTCCCAAGGTGACTTTAGACTTCAAGCAACCAGTCCAGCAATTAACAAGGCTTATCCCTGGACAAGCTTAAAATCTGACTATGCCAACCAGGCTCGTCCCTCTAATGCTGGATATGATATTGGAGCTTACGAATACCAGTTCTGATACTTTTCGCTATCAACCAATCTAGCTTGTTGCCAGCAAGATTTTACAACTGAAAATATTGCTGCTCAAGAATAAATATTTGGAAATGAAGTGCAGGTATCGCTCACACGAGCATAACCTGCACTGATAATAGAGGAGGAATATTCTAGTCAAGCGTCCATTCATGAAGATTAACAAGAAAGAATTTTTACTAACTTTAGAAAAAGTATTTACAGTTGTTTCCTTACTCTTGTATTCTGGTGGGCCTCTGACTGTAATCGTCTCAGGAGGAGCTAGTGAGGGTGATGGTGAAGGAGCAAATACTGATACAGGCGTAATACAACTTGTATTTTTGTTAATTTATCTAATCACTTCTGTCCTACTTCTGTGTCGTTGGAAAAAAGCAATTTCTCTACTTAGTCAAGTTAGGTTCACCTGGATAATACTCCTATTATCTTTCTTATCTATATTTTGGTCTGCTGCTCCACAAGTAACCTTCAGTCGCAGTGTGGCGCTATTAGGTACATCGCTTTTCGGAATGTATTTTGCTACTCGCTATACATTGAAAGAGCAATTGCAGTTAACCAATTCGATGTTCATTTTAGCAATAGTATTAAGTTTATTGTTTGCAGTGGCATTACCAAAATTTGGATTTATGGGTGGTATACATTCAGGAGCATTAAGAGGTATCTATACCCATAAAAATGTTTTTGGCAAAATCCTTGCCCTCGGTGGAGTTAACTGTATACTCTCTGCTAGTGCTAAGAAAAGCACTAGCAGATTTTTATGGTTTATTTTTGGGCTATCTATAATTTGTTTAGTGATGGGCCGTTCTAGTTCATCAATGTTCAACTTTACTAATCTTATATTGATTTTTTTAGGGTTGAGAATTCTGCGATCTCCCATTATCGCTGTTCCTCCAGTATTAAGTGCCATAGCCCTAATTTGTATGAATTTATATTTATTTGTGCAAAGCAATTTAAATACTCTTCTTGGTTCAATTGGTAAAGATGCTACCCTCACTGGACGTGGTGATCTTTGGCCTTTAGTCTGGGATAAAATCTGGGAACGTCCCTGGTTGGGTTATGGATTCAGTGGCTTTTGGCAAGGCTTGGATGGTGAATCAGCTTCTGTTTGGTATGCTTCTCATTGGACACCTCCCAACTCCCACAATGGTTTTTTAGACCTCTGGTTAGATTTGGGTTTATTAGGAGTAATAATATTTCTAATCGGATTTTTAATCCTTTTATTTAAGTGTCTAAAATACATCAGAATAACTAACACTGCCGATGGGTTTTGGCCGGCAATATGTCTATTCTACTTAATAATGATTAATTTAACTGAAACTTCCTTATTGTTGCAAAATAGTTTGTTTTGGATTCTCTATGTAGCAGCAGAAGTTTCAATGGTATTAGTAGGCAATCAAAAATCTCAGACTATACCCCATTAAAGTTAGTTATTGTTTTCCAAATAGGGGAAGATAAAAAATGAAAATTATCATGATTGGTGCAAGTTTACAACAAAATGGAGGTATAGCTACTGTAGAGCAACTTATTCTCAAATACGCGCCCAATGAAATTAAAATTCAACATCTCACTAGTCATGATGAAGGTTCTATCACACATAGATTGATAGTATTTATCAAGGCTTTAATCAGCTTATTATCCCAACTGATATTCCAGAAGACTGATATCGTATATATTCATCTTTCCGATGGCGGTAGTGTTTTAAGAAAAGCTATTATTGCACTGACTGCCTTTATTTTCCAGAAGCCTGTATTCATACATGCACATGGAGCAGAATTTCATGTAACTTACTCTCGCTTACCTCTATGGGCAAAGAAATGGCTGAATGCCATCTTTCGTAAGTGTCAGGGTTTTATTGTTCTGTCTAATACTTGGAAGGATTTCTATGTTACCAATTTGGGTTTAAACCCGCAACAGGTATTTGTTTTACCTAACCCTACAGAATTGCCAATAGAAATTCCCCAACGTCTTTCTGTTAAGAAAGTAACTCTGCTGTTTTGCGGACGTGTTGGTCAGCGAAAGGGAGCGTTTGATTTGATTCAAGCCTTTGCCAACTTGCCTTCTACAATTAAAGACCGTTCACAGTTAATTTTGGCAGGAGATGGAGACTTAGAAGCAGGTCAAAATTTAGTTAATAGTCTGAATCTGGCAGAATATATAACTTTTTTGGGTTGGGTAGATTCCCAAAAAAGAAACGAACTTTTAGCAGATGCTGATGTATTTATACTACCGTCTTACAACGAAGGTTTACCGATGGCAATATTAGAAGCAATGGCCTGGGGTTTACCAGTAATAAGTACACCTGTTGGCGGAATTCCTGAATTAGTAGTTCCACAAAAGAACGGTTTGCTTGTTACCCCCGGTGATGTGGAAAACTTATCTCAGGCAATGCAGACTTTAATTGCAAACGAAACTTTAAGGTTAGCTATGGGAGAGGCTGCTAGAGAAACAGTAGCTCCCTTTGATGTGCGTCAATATAGCTGCCATTTAGCAGATATATTCAGCAAATCGGTTAATGTTATTAATAGTATTGAATATGAATATTAGCTTTTAAAAATGAAAATAATTAATTATTCTCTCAATGGATACAATCTATGAAAATCAACATTGTTGGCGTGCAAATTGATAAATATAGCTTTGACGAAGTGGTCGAAAGAATTGTAGAACACGCGCTTTTGGGCAGGTCTCCAGAATATGTGGTAACACCCAATGCACAGCACATTTTGACACTACAAAAAGATGACCATTTTCAAGAGATTTATCGCCAAGCTTATTTATCGGTGCCAGATGGTGTACCACTATTATGGGCAGCGAGGTTTTTGCAAACCCCACTCAATGGTCGGGTGAATGGTACGGATTTATTTGAAAAGCTCTGTGAAGTAGCTGCTACCAAAGGACTTAAAGTATTTTTACTGGGTGGTCGTCCCGGAGCTGCTGATCGAGCAGCAAAAATTCTCCAAGCTAGGCATCCTGATTTCAAAATTGTCGGTACTCATTGCCCTCCTTATGGTTTTGAATCCAACACGGCAGAACTCGCACTAATCAATCGGAAAATCACTGAGGCTGCACCACATATTCTCTTTGTGGGTCTAGGCGCTCCCAAACAGGAAAAATGGATATATGCCAACTATCAACAACTAAATGTACCAATTTCTATTGGTATTGGTGTCAGTTTTGAGCTAGTTGCAGGCATGGTGCAAAGAGCGCCAATTTGGATGCAAAAAAGCGGATTAGAGTGGTTTTTTCGCTTGATAGTTGAGCCTAAACGTCTCTGGCAGCGTTATGTAGTTGGTAATCCCCTCTTTATTTGGCTGGTTCTGAAGCAGAAACTAGCAATGTCTAAGTTTTAGTCAGTAAAAATAAAATTACTTTAGGGGAGCCAGTTGCCGTAGCGATCGCGACTTGAGCTTAAAAGCCCAGAGGCGGCTGCTCCTAGAGTACTGGCGTTGTGTTAGGCGCATATTTCAATATGGTTGGTCAAACGCATCGCCATATAATACTTAAAATTTACTTGATAAATTAACTCGGATCATAACTTTTTTCTCTACCTCTTTTCCCTATTCTCTAACCTCACAGATACGATAACTATGCAACCGGACATTATCTAAAATATTTGTAATCATAAATTATGAGTACCTGTAGGGTGGCATTGCCCACCATATCCGGGCTTTGTGTGGCATAGCCCTACCTACGTATATTTCAAAAATCAAATATGAATTCTATATCTAAAATCTTTGTAATCATAAATTATGAGATGAGTAAAATATTAAAATTAACTCCCAGACGCAATTTTTTATTTGGCTTAGGTAGTTTAGCGGCTATCAGTGCAGTGGCAATTAGTCGAAGTTTTAATAATAATCAGGAGAAAAAAGCACTTGATAATCCTGAAAGAGATTTTACAGTTTCCCAGAAGCTTTCTTTAAAGCAACGTGCTGCTCAAAAAGGATTGATTTATGGAACCGCTAGCACCAAAAGCTATCTGGCATCTGATCCGGCTTATATGGCTGCCATAGTGGAAAATTGCAGTATGTTTGTCCCAGAATGGGAATTTAAGTGGACTGCTGGTGATGCAATGCTTCGTCCTGGAGTTGATCAGTTTGATTTTACTGCTGCTGATTGGATAGCTAATTTTGCTGCGACTCACAAACTTCTATTGCGTGGACATACTTTAGTTTGGCATGAGTCTTTACCTCAGTGGTTTAAGGAAACAGTTAATAGTGAAAATGCACAGCAGCTATTACAAAAGCACATTCAAACCGTGGTTAAACGTTATGCAGGAAAAATCCATTCATGGGATGTAGTGAATGAAGCTATAGAACCAAAAGATGGTAGGGATGATGGTTTGCGCATCACTCCTTGGTTAGAATCTTTGGGTACAAATTATATTGATTTAGCTTTTCGTCTCACCGCTGAAGCTGACCCAAAAGCATTGTTATTTTATAACGATTATGGTTTAGACTACGACACCCCGAAACATGAAGCCAAAAGGACAGCTGTACTCAAATTACTAGAACGTTTGAAGTCCAATGGTACTCCGATTCATGGTCTCGGTATTCAAGCTCATTTATCTCCGGGAAAAAATAAATTCAATCCCGAAAAGTTGCGGCAATTTCTTCAGGATGTGGCCAGTTTGGGGTTGAAAATTATGATTACAGAAATGGATGTGGCAGATCAAGAGCTGCCACGAGATATTGAACTGCGCGATCGCATCATTGCTGGAGCTTATGAAGATTATCTTTCAGTAGTGTTAGAGGAAAGTGCGGTCATTGCAGTCATCACCTGGGGATTGAGCGATCGCTATTCATGGCTGAGTGAATTTCAACCTAGATCGGATAAAGCTGCTGTGCGTCCTTTGCCTTTTGATGCTCAGATGCGACGCAAGTTAGTCTGGAATGCGATCGCTCGTGCTTTTGATAACGCACAAAGACGCTAATTGTATTTTAAATGTTAGATTGCTCCCATTCAAGCCAGGATAACAGGTTAACTTTTTTAACCTAGCTAGTCTATACTATTATTGTTACAGGGTATGAATCATTATCTAATAGCCTAAATTTCCACCTTCAGTAAGTAAATTTCTATTTTTAATTTACTCTCGGTACTTAAAAAAATTATATCAGGCATAACTATGGAATCCAGAGAATCTATTGATTTAGACCTGAGTCGTTACTTATTAATGCTGAAACGGCAGTGGCTACCTGCCAACAGCATCTTTGCGGCTACAGTTGCCATGAGTGCTTTAGCCACAACATACATGAAACCATCCTATGAAGCACAAGGAAAACTATTATTCAAGACTCCCTCTTTTAAAGTAATAGGAAGTAATCTCTTACCGAATAACTCTGAAGGAGAAGAAGCTGATTTAAAACCGTTGGTATCAACACAAAATCCTATAAGTACTCAGATAGAAGTTATTACTTCCCCACCTTTGTTACAGCGCACGATAGATCAACTCCATCTCAAAAATAACAACGGGGAAGTTTTGGCAGTTGAAGAGCTAGCAGAAGCTTTGGAATTAAAAATTGTTGGCGGTACAGACGTATTGCAGCTTAACTATAAAAGCCGTAACCCTGAAGAAGCAGCGGCAGTAGTTAACACAATTATGAAGATGTATGTAGAAAATGATATTACCACGAGTCGTGCCGAGGCCGAAGATACTCGGGAATTTATGTCCAAGCAGCTTCCTAAAATGCAAGCTGCTGTTCGCGAAGCAGAAGTAGCACTACGCAAATTTAAAGAGAAGCATAATATTGTAGATCTATCAGAGGAAGCAAAGTCAGGCGTTGCGATCATCGGGAATTTAAACAACGAAATTCATACTATTCAAGCTCAACTAGATGAAGTAAATGCGCAAAGCAATGAACTGCGCCAGAAAGTAAATCTTAATTCCCCAGAGGCGATTACCGTAATGGCTATCAGTCAGTCGCCAGCAATCCAGGGAATTCTTGCACAACTCCAAGATTTAGAGCGACAGTTAGCGACTGAGCGTAGCCGATTTTATGATGATAACCCCGTAATTACAAACTTAGAAGCGAAGAAAACCACTTTACAAACCCTACTACAAAAGCAAATTGAACAGATTGTTGGCAATCAAGTTAAAATTCCCCAAGGACAATTGCAAATTGGGGAACTGAAACAAAATCTGATTAAAGATTTCCTGCAATCAGAAGTGCAGCGCAATGGTTTGACTAAAAAACTCGCCTCTCTGTATAATTCTCGCTCTGCCTACGAACAGAGGCTGAAAATTATACCTCTGTTAGTTCAAAATCAGCGTGAGTTAGAACAGAAGCTAGAAGTTGCCCAATCTACCTATCAAACTCTCTTGAAAAAGGTTCAAGAATTACAAGTAGCGGCAAATAAAAATACAGCCAATGCGCGAATAATTGCTCAGGCTTCAGTTCCAGAAGAGGCAGTATTAGGGAAAAAACCCATTGTTTTGTCTCTAGGTGTGCTGTTAGGTCTGTTTTTGTCTACTAGTGCTGTTGCTGCTCTAGAAACAAGAGATAGATCGCTAAAAACACTCAAAGAAGTTAAAGAAATATTCGGATATACTTTGCTAGGGATGCTTCCCCTATCTACTAAAAAGGGTCGCTCCCGGAATCGGGATGCTGAATCAATCACTCCAGAAGTCCCTGTTAGAGATACGCCGAACTCTTTAACTAGCGAAATTTACCGGATGATTCAAGCTAACCTGAGGTTTCTCAGTTCAGATAAGGTGGTGAAAACTATCGTCATCACCAGTGCAGTTCCCAAAGAAGGCAAGTCTACAGTATCAGCTAATTTGGCAGCTGCGATCGCCCAACTAGGACGTAGAGTTTTATTAATTGATGCAGATATGCGCGTTCCTTCTCAGCATCATATCTGGCAACTTACCAATGCAGCAGGTTTGAGCGAAGTACTTGTTGCTCAAGCTGAATTCAAGCAGGCTGCGTGTAAGGTTATGGATAATCTTGACGTTTTAACAGCTGGAGTCAGACCTCCCAATCCATTAGCTTTACTTGATTCTAAGCGGATGGCATCACTGATTGAGAAGTTTTCAAATCAATATGATTTTGTGATTATTGATGCCCCTCCCCTACTCCTCGCCGCCGATGCTTTGACTTTAAGCCACATGACTGATGGGATTTTGTTAGTGGCTCGCCCTGGGGTAATTGATTCTAGCAGTGCCAATGCTGCTAAAGAAATGTTGGAACGCTCCAGTCACAACGTCTTAGGTTTATTAGTTAATGGGACAGTTGAAAAAAATGAACCTAGTGGTGATTTTTATCATGCTAAAGAGTATTTTAGCAATGAAGGGGTGGCAAAAAAATCTCCGATCAAAACACTTTAATCAAGCAGCAGACTAGGCGATAATCATTATTATTATTCTGCTGTTGTGATTTTGCAGATGTGAGCTTTGAATTTTTTTGTAGCCACAAAAAAAGATAGACTTCCCGATTATTCCGCATTTTCAGACAGGGAATGCCTACCTTGATGGCAAAACATATCTATGCAACTTGAGTATGAACCACATCATGGGAAAATTTCTGGCTTATTTTCTCCCCTGAATCACCTGTAGACTTCCGCCAGCATATAACTTGGGTTCACCCACTTCAAACCCTGTTTCTGCCAACAAGCCAGCTAAATCAGTCTTGAGTAATTCCCAAGCTGTCTCAGTTTCAAACAAAAGTAAAAACAGTGACACCCCTGGCCAGAATAGAGGATTTGTGGGCGCGTGAAAATCCACCACGGTAAATACACCCCCCGGTTTCAGTACGCGATAAACCTCGGTAATAATTTTTCGTAATTGCTCACTTTGCATCTCATGTAGTGCCACACTTGTATGTACTACATCAAACTCACAATCTGTAAAGGGCATATTTTCTGCAAAAGCTTCCACATAAGCAGCACTAGGCACATTCTGCTGCGCGCGTTTGAGAGATAAGGGAGAGGCATCCAATCCTGTTACGTTTTGTGAAAATTTCACTAAAAATTGCGTTGCCTGACCACTGCCACAACATAAATCTAAAATCTTCGTCTCTGAGTTGATTGTTAAACCTTGCAAAGCGAGTTGCCGAAAACGAGTTTCACCGCCTACACTTAATGCCGCGAAACCTGATATGCCATCATACAGCCACTGATAGCGGTAACTCCAGTCCCGTAAAATTGTTGCCATGACATCTTTGCGTCCTATTAACCTTTATATTTAATAAAGATATATTGTTAACATTAGTAAAAAAACTGAAAGGGTTGGGGGAAAGTAACTGCTATGGGTCGTGTAGGCGTTTTATTACTCAATCTCGGTGGTCCAGATAAGCTAGAAGATGTTGGGCCGTTTTTGTTTAACCTGTTTTCTGATCCAGAAATTATTCGCCTACCATTTCGTTGGCTGCAAAAACCCTTAGCTTGGTTCATTGCTTCGCGGCGGACAAGAACATCGCAAGCAAACTACAAGCACATTGGGGGTGGTTCACCGTTGCGACGCATTACAGAAGCGCAAGGTGAAGCACTCAAAGAACAGCTGAGTGATTTGGGGCAAGAAGCTAATATCTATGTGGGAATGCGTTATTGGCATCCTTATACCGAAGAAGCGATCGCTCTTTTAAGCCAAGACCAAATCGAACACTTGGTGATTTTACCTTTATACCCCCAATTTTCCATCAGTACCAGTGGTTCCAGTTTCCGACTTTTAGAAAAACTTTGGCAAGAAAACCCAAAACTTCAGCCCCCTGAATACACTGTCATTCCCTCCTGGTATAAACAGCGTGGTTATCTGCAAGCAATGGCAGAACTTATCGCCCAAGAACTCGATCAATTTCCCAATCCCGATCAAGTTCACATCTTCTTCAGCGCTCATGGTGTACCAAAAAGCTATGTTGAAGAAGCAGGTGACCCTTACCAGCAAGAAATTGAGGAATGTACGGTGCTAATTATGCGTACCCTTAATCGTCCTAATCCTCACACTTTAGCTTATCAAAGTCGTGTAGGTCCGGTAGAGTGGCTACAACCATACACAGAAGATGCGTTGAAAGAATTAGGAGAACAAGGCGTTAAAGATTTAGTTGTCGTACCTATCAGTTTTGTCTCAGAACACATTGAGACACTGCAAGAAATTGACATTGAGTATCGAGAAGTAGCCGAAGAAGCCGGAATTCATAACTTCCGTCGTGTACCTGCTCCCAACACCCATCCAGTATTTATTCGCGCACTGGCAGATCTAGTGATTGATTCTTTGACGCAGCCCAGCCTGAAGCTGTCACAAGTCACTCAAATGAAGAAACAGGTGAAAATGTATCCCCAAGAGCGTTGGGAATGGGGTATGACGACTAGCGCCGAAGTATGGAATGGTCGGATTGCGATGCTTGGCTTTATTGCCTTGATCATCGAACTAGTTACTGGTCGTGGACTACTGCACATGATTGGTCTTTTGTAACCGCTACGCAAAATCAACTAATGGCTGAAGTATGAAATTACTTCACCTGTGGATGAATTTTGGATGCGTGGATTTTGCGAAAAGTTCTCAGGAGGGTTTACCTACCCCACCCGACAACCTTATCGGGTGGGGAATTTTGCGTTACGGTAACAACGGAACAGTGTGTTGTTGAATGAGTCGGAGTCATATATAAAGCTTTAGGTGCAGGCCGACAATGACTCTCAAGCAAATCCCTTGGAAAGCACTCACAGTATGGACTCTTACGATAGTAACTACTGCTGTTTCCGGTTGCACTGCATTTACTTACAGGAATCAGGACTCAATTAGCCAATCTTCGCCAAATAGTCAACCACTCCGCCAGCTCTCAACAGAGTCAGATTCGGGTTATTCGGTTGCTTATTCTCCAGAAGTATCTAGGGCAAACAATCCTGTTGGTTCTGCTCTTCTTCTTGCCAGTGCTGGTGCTAAAACCGTTAAACTTTGGAATCCCAGCACTGGAAAACTCATCCGTACCTTCACCGGACAGGCTTGGGCTGTTAACTTTAGCCCAGATGGTCAGATTCTCGCTAGCGGTAGTCAGAATGGAACTCTCAATCTGTGGAATGTTAGCACTGGAGAACTCATCCGTACCCTCAAGCATTCAGAACCAGTGATTGATGTGGTCTTTAGTCCCGATGGGCAGACACTAGCCAGTGGTCTCGACCAGGGCGCTAACATTAGGTTGTGGAATTGGCGCACTGGAAACATTATCACCATCCCTGATGACTCCAATGCTTCCACCAGGGGATTTGATAACTTCAAATCTCTACCGATTGCTTTTAGCCCAGATGGTCAGAATTTTGTTGCTAGAAGTGGTTCAGGTCAAGCTAGTCAGTTGTGGAATATTAGTACTGGTAAAGTTCTCCGCAGTTTCGATGCCAAATCCTTAATTAATGATGTCGCCATCAGCCCAGATGGCAAAATTCTTGCCACTGGTATCCGCGACAATGCTGTTAAGTTGTGGAATGTTGATACTAGCAAACTCATCTACACATTAACTGGTCATGCAGGTGAAGTTAGATCCGTTGCTTTCAGTCCAGATGGCAAAACTCTCGCCAGTGGCAGCCAAGACGGTACGATCAAATTATGGAATATTAGTACGGGCAAACTGATCGGCACTTTCACGGCGCAAACAGAAAAAGTTTGGTCTGTTGCTTTCAATCCCGATGGAAAAACTCTTGCTAGTGCCAGTCAGGATGGCATTATCAAAATTTGGCAGGTATTACCACATTGATTTTTGGCTCTGGACTCTGGACTTTTGACTTTCAACTCCTAGCCTTTGACTGCCGATGCCGATACTCCCAATACCAGTCATACCACTGCTTAGCACTGCGAATTGCAAACCAGAGCAGGATGAAAGTAATTAATCCTCCTGGCCAGGGAGCATGAACGGCAAATATTATTAAAACAACACACAAAAAATCTTGCAGAAATACTGCCCACAATGGTAAGCCACGCAAGCGATAGAACCAGCCAACTTGTACTAGTTGGAATACCAAAGCTAACAAACCGCCAATAAAAGCAATTAGCCAATGAGGTGATGTGGCTGTTGAAGAGACTGCTAACCCCATGATTGCTCCCACAATGGGGGACAACAGCAACTCAAATATTTGTAGCACTCTTTGCCCCAGGCGCTTTTTTGAAGCAACTAGTTCAAATAAAGACCAAATAGTGAAGAAGCCTAGCAACACTGGTGGCGAAATGTGAGACAAAATAGGGACTTTTGACCACAGCATACCTCCGTGCAAAAATCCCAGAATTAGTAGAGGTATACCAATTCTGATACCTACTGCCCCAGAAGCAGAAAGTGTGGCTAGGATCTCAATCATCACGGCACTCGCAGCACTACTAAATAAGGTAATTGTCGCGATTAATCCTTGTTCAGGAAATTAATCAACAGTCGCAGATACACCCATCTCAGTATTAAACTTATATAATATTTTACAACAAAATTCTCCGTTTTGGGAACTGGGGATGAGAGGGCAAAAGGGCAGGGGGACAAGGAGGACACACTTCGACTTCGCTCAGTGACCGGGGGACAAGGGGGACAAATGCTCAATGCTCAATGCCCCATGCCCAATTCCTAAATCCCTAGTCGTTGATAAACCTCTTCTAAATGGCGTAGATGTTGTTGGGGGTCAAAACAGAACTCAATTTCTGCTGGGGATAACGTTTGAGTCACACGCGGGTCTTTAGTAATCAAATCGTGGAAATTTCCCTCTGGCTTATTCCAAGCAGCGTGGGCATTTTCTTGGACGATCGCATAGGCCTCTTCCCGTTTAGTTCCCTTTTCTACTAAAGCGAGTAGGACTTTCTGGCTAAATACCACTCCGCCATAGCAGTTGAGATTTCGTTGCATATTCTCTGGATACACCAGCAGGTTGGTCACCAAATCGGTGATTTCATGCAGCATAAAATGGGTCAAAATGCAAGCATCTGGCAAAATTACCCGTTCTACGGAACTGTGAGAAATATCGCGTTCATGCCAGAGGGCGATGTCTTCCAAAGCTGCACCAGCATGACTTCTCACTAGCCGCGCCATTCCTGTCAGCCGTTCAGAACGGATGGGATTACGCTTATGGGGCATGGCTGAGGAACCTTTTTGACCTTTGGCAAAAAATTCTTCAACTTCGAGAACATCGGTTTTTTGCAGGTTGCGAATTTCAACTGCAAACCGTTCAATAGATGCGGCTACTAAGGCTAATTGCTGGACAAAATCCGCATGGATATCGCGGGATATAACTTGTGTTGAGGCGGTATCAGGTTTGAGTCCGAGTTTTTGACAAGCGATCGCTTCTACACGGGGTTCAATATTGGCATAGGTTCCCACTGCACCAGAAATTTTACCCACAGCAATTGTTTTTTTGAGAATTTGCAGGCGTTCTTGATGTCGCAACACCTCTGCTAACCACCCAGCTAGCTTAAAGCCAAAGGTGATGGGTTCAGCATGAATACCGTGGGAACGTCCAATCATCACAGTATTCCGGTGTTCTTGAGCCTTGCGGCGAATTGCCTCAATTAAATCTTCTAAGCGTTGCAGTAACACATCCAAACTGGCTACCAATTGCAATGCTAAAGCTGTATCTAGCACATCAGAACTAGTCAAGCCCAAGTGAATATAACGTCCTGCATCACCAACATATTCATTAACATTTGTTAAAAAAGCGATCATATCGTGGCGGACTTCAGCCTCAATTTCTAGCACCCGCTTGGGATCAAAATTCGCCTTGGCTTTAATTTCTGCAACAGCATCAGACGGAATGTAACCCAGTTCAGCCTGTGCTTCACAAACAGCAATTTCTACTTGCAACCAAGTTGTTAGCTTATAGGCTTCACTCCACAGATTACCCATTTCGGGCAAGGTATAACGATCAATCACAATCCGCCACAGAATCCAACCGTCATATTTTACTGCGCAAAGTGTGACAGTTGTCAGTTGTCAATAGTCAATGGTCAATAGTCAATGGTCAATAGTCAATAGTCAATGGTCAATAGTCAATGGTCAATAGTCAATGGTCAATAGTTATTTCCCCGCCGCCCCTCATCCCCAGAGGAGTCACCGAGTTCCCCGCGTCTCCCTTGTTCTCCTTATCTCCCGATTCCCGATTCCTAGTCACAACCTGAGAGCTAAAAATTAACAACCCCGCCCAGTAGCAGACGGGGTTGTTAGGGACTTACTCGTAAAAAAATATTCCCTTGCTATTGTTCACGGTTCACAGTCAACAGTCTGTAGGGGCGGGTTTATTTAGATCATTGTTGATCCACGAGGATATCTGTGAACCCGCCCGTACAACAGTCAACCGTCAACAACATGAACCTGTTGTTTATTTTTTGGAGTTCCCTTAAGTGTTCGCAACAGAATTTTGGGCAGTTTACAGACTAGATAGCACATCCCGTGCTACTGCTAAAGTCTGCTCAATATCTTCATCAGTGTGCGCCAAAGAAGTAAACCCAGCCTCAAACTGAGATGGTGCTAGATAAATACCGCGCTCTAGCATACCGCGATGGAAGCGTCCGAATTTGGCTGTATCGGAGTTTTTCGCATCTTCATAGTTATGCACTGGGCCAGCGGTAAAAAATAAGCCAAACATGGCGCTGATATGACCACCACAAGACGCATGACCAGTTTCTTGCGCAATTTGCAGTAAGCCATCTGCTAGCTTTTGCGTAATTCGCTCTAAGTAATCATAAGTGCCTGGTTTTTGCAGCAATTCTAGGGTTTTAATTCCCGCCGTCATTGCCAAAGGATTACCTGAAAGAGTTCCTGCTTGATAAACAGGGCCAGCTGGGGCAATCATTGACATGATATCCCGGCGACCGCCATAGGCTCCTACTGGCAAGCCACCACCAATCACTTTACCCAATGTGGTTAAATCAGGGGTAATGCCAAATTTCTCTTGAGCGCCACCATAGGCGATGCGGAAGCCTGTCATGACTTCGTCAAAGACTAGTAAAGCGCCATGCTCGTGGGTAAGTTCTCGTAACCCTTCCAAAAACCCCGCATCGGGAGTAATAAACCCAGCATTACCCACAACTGGTTCCAAAATCACACCAGCAATTTCATCGCGGTTTTCTTCAAATAAAGCTTTGACCGCTTCCAAATCATTGAAAGGGGCAGTTAGAGTATTGCTAGTTGCTGATTTAGGTACTCCTGGGGAGTCGGGTAAGCCGAGGGTAGCAACGCCAGATCCAGCCTTGACTAGGAACATGTCGGCGTGACCGTGGTAACACCCTTCAAACTTAATAAGTTTTTCCCTGTTTGTAAACGCCCGCATCAGCCGCAGCACAGCCATACAAGCTTCTGTCCCAGAATTGACAAATCTGACCATTTCAATGCTGGGTACAGCATCGATGACCATTTCTGCTAAGACATTTTCCAGTGCAGAGGGCGCACCAAAGCTAGTACCTTTTTCTAAGGCTTCATGAAGGGCTGCAATCACTTCTGGATGAGCATGGCCACAAATTGCCGGCCCCCAAGTACCCACATAGTCAATGTATTGGTTGCCGTCTACATCCCAAATATATGCGCCTTTAACGCGATCAAAAACAATTGGTTGTCCACCTACTGATTTGAATGCACGCACGGGAGAACTTACGCCTCCTGGCATGAGATTTTGGGCAGCAGCGAAGATTTCTTGTGATTTTGTCGTTTTAATCGTCGTATTTACCAAGGTTCTCTCCTAAATCAGTGGCAATAAAAAGTTCTATCTCAGGATAGGGTGAAAAACTGCCTAGAACTTCTATCGTATAGAATTACATGAACCAAAAAAATAACATTATGTTATACAAGTCGAATCAAGACTTGCCTTTAGAAATTCGCAATCGATTTCCTGAAGCATACCTGGATCTTTACCGGGCGGCGTTTAACTCGGCAGTTCATTGGTATGGTGAAGTTACAAAGGCGCATCAAGTTGCTTTAAGTGCTGTAAAAATGCAGTCTGCTATGGATAAAAAGGCTTTTGTTTAACATGACATAATCAGATGCCCTATTGAGAATGGTATCGTAAATCCATGAATCATTCTCACTGAAAAAATTAGCTGGTATGTCTTCTACAGAACCCAATTCACTGCACCACGCCATTCCTTTGGAAAAAATTAAATATGATGAGCGTGGTTTAGTGCCAGCAATCGTCCAAGATTATCTTGATGGCACTGTCTTGATGATGGCGTGGATGAATCGGGAGTCTTTACAAAAAACTTTAGAAACTCAAGAAACTTGGTTTTGGAGTCGTTCCCGTCAAGAATTGTGGCACAAAGGGGCGACTTCTGGTCATATCCAGAAAGTCCAAAGTATTCGTTATGACTGTGATAGTGATGCGCTCCTCATCAGTATAGAACAGGTAGGAGATGTGGCTTGTCACACTGGTGAGCGCAGTTGCTTTCATCAAGTGGATGGACAAATAGTAGCACCACCAGCAGATACATTGTCACAATTATTTCAGGTGATATGCGATCGCCGCGATCGCCCCACGGAAAATTCTTACACTTGTCAGTTATTTGCAGGCGGCGATAACAAGATTCTGAAAAAGCTGGGCGAGGAAACTGCTGAAGTGGTAATGGCTTTTAAAGATGATGATGCCGATGCGATCGCTGGAGAAGTGGCAGATTTGCTCTACCATACTTTAGTTGCTTTGGCACATCATAAAATTGATGTCAAGGATGTTTATCGGAAATTGCAACAACGTCGGCGATAGAAATGGCATGGGATTTGAGTAGAAAAGCTCGTTAAGGGACTTTCAAATCAAAAAACATCCCAATAATCAATTTACCAAGCCCGTAACTCGTAGGGACGGGGTCACTCATTGGTGTCAACTTAAGTCAAAACGCTTATCCCACAGGCATTTTACCCCAATACAGTTCAGTTAGGCTAGGATGCAATACACCGTAGGGGCACGGCACCGATAAGATTACTTTATACACCAAAAGATTGTGGATGCCGTGCCCCTACAATATCTCTTAACACCAAGCGTATTGCATTTTACCCCACCCCTTAATCCCCTCCCCGCAAGCGGGGAGGGGAAGTTTTGCGTCAGCAAAGCCGGGGTGGGGTAACGCGGATCGTGATAGTACGTGAGTAAATTCAAAATTACCTCTTCATAAGGGTTTCACGTTAAGTTGACACGTATGGGGGTCACCCCGCCCCTACAATTTGGGATAATTTATTTTTTGGAGTTCCCTAATGAAGTTCAAAACCTCATTAACGGAGTTCCAAGCCTCATTAACGGAGTTCCAAGCCTCATTAACGGAGTTCCAAGCCTCATTAACGGAGTTCCAAGCCTCATTAACGGAGTTCCGAGCCTCATTAATGAAGTTCAAAGCCTCATTAATGAAGTTCCGAGCCTCATTAATAAAGTTCAAAGGCTAATGCCCCATGCCCCATGCCCCATGCCCCATGCCCAATACCCCATACCCTAAAAAGTAAAAGTAGTCCGCAATACACCTACCGTTGTGGTTTCATTTCTACTATCGCCTTCAGGATTAAACAAAACAAATGCACCAGGGGTAATACTGACATTGTCATTTACCCGAAAGCGGTAATAAGCCTCTAAATGGTAAGGAACCGCTCGATTAACACCCGCAGCTGCTAATTGCGCTGCACCACTAGCATCTGTCCGATAAAGCGGTTGTCCAAAAATGATCCCGGCATTATTCCCAGGCTTGAGTAAATCGTTAAAATGAACGCCTACCATCCAACTAGTAAAGGTAGTACTAGCGTCAATATCTGGAGAAGAATCATCAACAAACAGCGCTGCACCATAGCCTGATAATGCAATCTTGGGAGAAAAGCGCCAGGTAACAGTCCCACCGAAGGAATTAAGTTTTACAGGTGTGCCTAAAGGTACTCCTGGTCCCGCTAAAGCACCAATATCACTACTAGTTAATCCTGTGCCCAAAATGTTGATTTCGTGATAACTATTGGCATAGTTCAAACCAATCTCAAAGGAATTGCTCGGTCTAAAAGTCAACTGTGCCGCAACTACACTACTACCACTAAATACCCCTGCTCCCAAGGGGGTGTTAGAAACTCCTGGGAGAATATCCCCTGCTTTACTAGGAAGATTGGCATTGACACTACCATACAAAGCTCTGAGATCTAGTTGGGGGGAAAAACTATAAATAAAGCCAGCCGCAGATGCTAAACCAGAACCGGAAGTACCACCAGAGACACGTAATACAGGGTTCAAATTACCAAAGCGCGAAATAGACTCTTGTCCTTCACCGTAAAATGGAGTGATCGTCGGAAAAGCATCGGAAACTTCCGCCGCTGTCCCTGCAAACAAAGTCAATTTATCAGCAACGGGAAAGATATAAAGCAGTTTGTAAAGCTGGACAGAGTTTGCACCAATGGTGGATAAATTTTTTGGATCAACACCGGCAAATTGCGGTTCAAAACTAGTACGCGCACTGCTAGCACTGAGTACGGGTGATGCTAATCCTAAACTCTCTTGTAGGCTACCACTACCATCTACACCACCTAAAAAGTTATGGGATTGCAACCCAGTGATCAGTAAGTCTTTACCTGTAAAGCTGGTGTTGAGATTTAACCGCACTCGGTTTGTGAGGATAATATTCGGATCGTTGCGATCGGGAGCGCCCCCTGTAGCACCAATAGCTGCAATAATTACTTCACCATTCAGCTTGGTAGTTGTGGAAAACTGATTCGCTTCTAATTCAGCTGTGCGAGCTTCTAAAGTATCTACCCTCCCCCGCAATGTGCTTAATTCAGCAGCAAATTCTTCTTGCAATTTTTTAATGGTATTTAAATCTTCTTTGGTAACTAAATCGCTGGTAGCAGTGGCGATTAGCTCGTTAACTCTGTCGAGACAAGCATTTAAACCAGCAGCAAATTCATAACGAGTCAGAGCGCGGTTACCTCGGTAGGTACTATTGGGATACCCAGCAATACAACCATAACGCTCAACCAGAGATTGTAATGCAGCAAATGCCCAATCTGTAGGTTGTACATCGGAAAGTTGCGATACAGATGTGACTTGTTCTATGGCATCATCTGCTAATAACAGTGGTGATGAATTTACTTGATTGGCAATAGGTAAATCTGGTTGTTCTCGATCGGAATTGCTGATTAATTCTGTTTTCCGAGAAACGTTGCTATTGGTAGCATCGCTGTTAGAAGATGCTATCTGAACAGTAGATTTTAAAATTTTGGCATTATCTGCACTGTCTGCTAAAGCAGATGTGGCTTGTACTGGCAAGAGTCCAGCAATTAAATATAAAACACCTAGCCCACCAGCATAAGCTAGTAGATTTACTTTCATGGCAAATCCTCACAAACCGAGTTGAATTAAATACAAAATTTAAAATCTCTGACTTATTGAAATTCAGAATATTGAAATTCCCAAGTCAGATTTATGTAGTATGGTATCTGCTGAAGATAAATTCTTCTCAGGTGCTTTTGCTGAGAAATTTATGATTGCCGCAGTGAACTTTAACTACCCATAGTAAAAGTAAACAATATTTAGATCCAGAATTGATAAATATATATATTGAAAGTTTCTATGATTATGATTAGATAAAATTAATCAAATAGCAAATATGGAATTTTGAGCTATGACTAGCGTAGATATTGAAGGATTTTGGAAAAAAAAGCTAGTTATTGTCCACAATAACTAGCTTTTCACTCAGACTAAAGTATTTATATATACCATGTGAATGTTAAGTTAGTCTTATGTTTATAATTTTCTGAGCCTATACAAATAAATGAGCTATATTAGGGCAATTAGCTGAGATATAATACCCATTAAAATAATCTTTGCCACTCATAAGTTATTCGTAAGGGCACAACATTGTAGTGCTACTACCCATCTCGCATTCTTCTTTAAAATTGGTATAACGCTAGATTATCTGCAATAGCAGAATTAAGAAACCCAGTCAACCAGCTACTGGTATATAGCATTAATGATTGAGGAGAGGATTAGTTCGTTTAATCGGTGGATTTTGCAGCATTTTAGTGCTGACTACAAATTTGAAGCTGAAGTTATTCACTAGACAATATCCGGTTGAGATATTGTAAAATTGCTGCGGGAATCAAGACACTCAACGAAAACCCGAGCCAAAAGTTATCGGCAATGATTCGTGGTTGATCCAATGCCCAACCGCCTAGGGGTGAACCAATAAAATGGCCGAATGCCCAGCACAGAGCATTGATGGAGAAATATACCCCCCGTTGAGATTCAGGTGCTAAATCGGTGACTAAAGAGGCAGCAAAAGGGGTATAGGAAACTAAAGCTAGGGCAAATACTGTTAATGCCAAGGTTACCCAAAGCAGATGATAATGTGGAGCGATCGCACTCACCCACATCAAGCTGAAACCAATTGCCCACAAAATAGCAGAAATTGTCAGTGCGATGGTGTGAGAGTACTGTTTTAAGGCACGCGCCATCGGAAATTGGCAAATAACAGCTAAGGCAAGATGCCAAGCAAATAAGCTGCTAATTGTCGTCGCCGCCAATCCCAGGGTATTATCATCTACCCTGACAAAGTTTTTGAGGTAAATGGGCAGAGTGCTGTGTAGCTGGGCAATGTAAGTAGTGAAGGTAATATTAACTGCAACGTAAATTAGAAGGCGGCGATCGCTTAATGCTGCTATCCAGGAAGCCAAAGGTGGCGGTGGCTGAGATGGCAATATCTGTGCCTCAGAGGTTTCATGAATTGCCAAATAGATCACCGTAAAAAATACCATGAAGGAAATGGCATCTACAATAAATAGCCCCCGATAATTCCCAGCGATCGCTACCCACCATCCAGCTAATACACTTCCTATTGCTAATCCCAAATTATCTGCAACTCTGGCGAGGGCAAAAATTTCCCGGCGATTGTCAGTTTGGCTAGCATCAGCAATCACAGATTCACCGGCTGGCCAATAGAAACCAATGCCTAAACCGACAATCAAACTGCCGATGACCAGAGTAGTAAAATTGTTAGTTGCAGCTAAAACCAGAGAACCGACGGTGGAAATCGCTGTTGCTAGCAACAAAGTGCGGCGGCGTCCCCACTCCTGGGAATCGGCTAAAGAACCACCCAAAATCCGCCCAAAAACACCAGCAACAGATGTACTAGTCAAGGCAATACCAACAGTGGTTGCAGATAAACCAACTTGATTGACAAAAAATATGGGAGCGTAAAACAGGGTGAAGCCTGTACCTACTTCCGAAAGGAACCTACCAACAATCAACATCCCCACAGGAGTCTGAAGCTGAGAAAGCCATAAGGATAACTGATTTTGGGGCGTAATTTGTAAAAGTTTAAATTTCATCAAAAGATCGTGTTTTTGTAATTCTTATCATTAACGAGTATTTTCCTCACAGATTCCACAGCGTTTCCACAGGTACTTTCAGAGTTTTCCACAGATGCCTTACGAGTTAATCAACTCTTCCCATCCTCCTGGGGATTTTTTATTTCCTACCCTTGGGAATCTCCGTGACTGAGTTTTTATAAAGTTATGTAACAGAAACTGTATCTAAACCCTGATTATTGCGATGATATTTACTTTTTATACCGCCGATTTTAACATTTCGCAGCATTGACAAACCTACCCCCTCTTAGCGCACAATGATTCGGCTTGCTATTTTAGTTAGTTACATCGCTGACATCAACTGTGTAAAATTACCTCAAATGTTGGCGGAGATTGTCAGGCTGGTGAAAGATTGTGTATGCCGCCTCTGGCTACTGACTGCAAGCAACTGGTCACTTTTGATTGACCTCAGAGGAGGAAAATCTCATGAAAACAACGGTTAACATTTTTACAGAAATCCCGGAAACACTTCACGAATCTCTCAAAAACTATTTAGACAAACATCCAGACTGGGATCAAAACCGAGTATTAACGGCAGCGCTATCACTGTTTTTACTTCAAAATGGAGATAGCGATCGCACTGCTGCCCGTGTTTACCTGGAAACCCTGTTCCATCACAGTTAAGCTATTGTGCAAGACTATCTTTGTCAAAAGTCATTTGTCCGCGCTGACAAAGTTGAGGCAGTCCCTGAGTGGGTTTCCCCCGCTTAAAGGAACTGCCGTCTGCGCACCAAAAACCTCGCCAGAGACTTTGCGCTTTGTCCTTTGTAAATACAAATGACTAATGACTAAGGACTAGCACTCATACTCTAGTATGGGTCTATTTGAGTGCATGAGTTTTCACCAGCTACAATTTTGTTTGGCGTTAATGGCGCTAATATTTAAATTGATGAGGCGTTAGCAAAAAACCATAGCATGGCTGGTTTATTTAGTGAACAGTCTGCAATTTCCGGGCAGACTGAACTATTAAAAATATTAAGTGGCACTGACATTAAATGTCAGAGTTTCAGATAACCTTTCCACAAGTAGCCAAAATTTATCCTCCGCAAGGAGGATTTATCATAAAATCGACTGATTATGTATTTGCAGTTTATTCAATAATCAGTATTACTCTGTCAGCCATCAATGCCCCTGATTCAGATCAGGTATGTCCCGATCTAGTACCTATAATCAAGGGGATAACTTTCAACGAATATACTCACCTAGGCTGTAAGCCAAGGTAAAAAAGTTAACCAATTTCTACAGTTTAGTTATTAGTCAAAAGTCAAGAGTTAAAAACTCTGGACTATAGACTAAGAACTCAAGAACTGACTTCCAACTGTGGTGCGTGAGCCGGGCTTTCAAACTTATACCCTACACCACGTACTGTCTGAATTAATGCAGGCTGGCTAGCATCAATTTCTATCTTTTTGCGAATTTGACCGATATGTACGTCTACAACCCGCTGGTCGCCGACATATTCGTAGTCCCAGACCTCTTGAATTAGTTCTGCCCGCCGCCACACTCGACCTGGATGGCTAGCTAAAAAATGTAACAAATCAAATTCCAGAGCGGTTAAGGGTACTGGTTGGTTATTAAGTGCCACTTCGCGCCGTACTGGATCGATCATCAGCTTTTCAAAGACCAGGCGTTTTTGTTCTGCTGTGGTTACAACTCGCTGACGTCTCAAAATAGCTCCGACTCTGACTTCTAGTTCTCCCAATCCAAAGGGTTTGGTGAGATAGTCATCAGCACCTTTAGCAAAGCCGCGAATTTTGTCAGCTTCGTCGGCGCGGCTAGTCAGCATTAGCACAAAAACACCATTACGGCTTTGCATCTCTTGGCAGAGGTTAAACCCAATCACATCTGGTAAATTTACATCTAAAATCACCAAGTCAGGGTTGAATTGCTCAAATAGGGCTAAGGCTGTTTTACCATCCTCAGCAGCCTCTACCTGATAGCTCTGCTTAATTAAAAAGCGTTGGATTAAATTCCGAACCGCTGGGTCGTCATCAACTACAAGAATCTTGGCAGGAGCCATGACCATCACTTTACACAAAAATTCGTAAGGATTTACAGTCAAGATTGCGTAAAAACGCAGTTTCCACTATGGGATTTGGTTAAGAACCTACAAGGCTAAAAGATGCACTTCCTGATTATCTCTTGATCATAGTTTAATCAAGATTCCGGACAATTAAACTTGTAGCTAGCCCTGCTTGTATGTAGAGCAAGTACTAAATTGTCAAATTTGTGTCCAGTAAGTAGTCATTTTAACCTCAGGCACAGTAGTCTAGTCAACTAGAATACTTTCCCAACTCCAGTAAGTGGTAATCTAAATTGTTTCAATCTTAAATCGATATGCGGATCGATACCAGTAATAATTCGGAAACTCATTCATGAAAACTTCATGACTAGTAGGTTAATTAGCCCAAAGTGAAACAGAAAAGGTAATTTTTTCATAAAAACTACTATTTAGATATTCCAAGTTCAAATTCTAGAGTAGAGCCAGAACTAGGTAACGACATGAGGGGATACACGGAGTTATGGCAATATGTTAAAGTGACTTATAGTTAAAATTCCCAGGTCGATCAAATCAACCCATGCTACTATCCAGGTAGGGCATAAAAATTGTTCGGCATCTGGGCTGGCAACTGCGATCAGTTGAATCCAGAGGCTGAATCTACGTTAAAAAGTAATTCCCAATGCTGTTTCATCCGTGGTCGTTAGACACACGGTTTCCAAACTCCCGGAAAAGTTTAGATGAGCGATCAAAATCCCTACGAAAAACTTGGGGTCTCAGAAGATGCTAGCTTCGATGAAATTCAGGATGCTCGCAATCGCCTATTTGAGCAACATAATGGCGATGCCAAGCTTCTGGAAGCAATTGAAGCGGCTTACGACGCGATTTTAATGGATCGCTTACGGATGCGCCAGGAAGGTAAAATAAAAGTACCTGAGCGGATTCGCTTTCCAGAAACTCGAGTGCAATCGCTCCCCAAAGAAAGCCAAACTAAAAGCGAGCAGTCGCCAGCATGGCTGCAACGGATGCTGGATCAGCCAACCCCTGCTGATATACTTTTACCTGGCGCTTGGTATCTGGGTTTGAGTGCAGCTAGTGTATTTTACCCAGCAACAGGCGATCAAGTTTTGCAGTTAGCATTAGTGGTTGGGGTGGGAATTAGTATTTACTTTCTCAATCGCAAGGAAGGTAAGTTTGGGCGAGCAGTTTTATTGACACTGGTGGGGCTGATAATTGGCTTAATTATCGGGGGGCTGGTTGCTAACTGGCTTTTGCTGCAAGTACCATTTGTTAATCTCACGTCAAATCAGTTTTCCACTGTGCTGACGTTTATATTATTGTGGTTGGTTAGTAGCTTTTTACGTTAACTTAAAGAACAGCTTGCCCAATGTTAGCAATGGGAGAGCTGCTCAAGTCAACTGTCTAAAAATGTGGAATTTTTCATGGCTAAGGGGTGATAGATCCTGAATTTGACGATCTATTACCCCTTAACTGTTGTTGAGCTACGCAATGGATAACAAGAAAAAAATACTAAGCAATGTAGAGAGGTTGCTGCTGGCTGAATTTACCTTCGAGGATCAGATCTACAGCAAAGCTCAAATCCCGAACAATTAAGTCAGGTTGATAAATTTCCAATTGAGTGCGATCGCGGATACCAGACTCCACAGCGATCGCCTTAATATCATGTTTTTTCGCCGCAGTGATATCAGCTTCTGTATCCCCCACCATCCAGCAATCAGCAACAGCAGGGAGTTCTGCTATTGCCCGTGTCATCAATAAAGGCTTATCTTCAATATCACGGGTTTTAACATAGTCGTTACTCAAACAATAACAGCGATTCTCTGGGAAAAATCTATCTAGCTGGAATTTTTGGAAAGCATAGTCTAGTTCCCAAACTCGGCGCATTGTCATCACAGCCAAATCGATTCCCGCTTGCTGAATCTTTAACAGTGCGTCTACAGCACCAGGTACAAGGGTGTCATATTGAAAGTACTGTTCTGTATGCACTGTTTTTCGCCGCAATTGCGCAAATTCTACTGCTTGCACTTCATCTAGTCCAGAATTGAAAGCAATTTGTTTTTCCGGGACGCGCGATCGCTTTAATTGCCAAAATTCTGCTTTAGAAAGTTCTCGTATTGATTGATCTGGCCTTTGGGTTTTCTCTAAGCAAAATTGATAAACACGGTAGTAGCGTTCCGAGACATCAACAATCGGACCGTCGAAGTCAGTAAATAGTCTTAGCATCGGCGGGAAAGCAAATGTTAAATTATATTAAAATTATCTCACTGATGATTACTGTTAGTCACCATGTTTTGAAAATCAGAACTTTCAGGTGATTCGACTATTCTACCCAGGCGATCGCAATTTCCCAAATAAAAATCAGCATGGGTGTACATTTACCATTATTAATGATATCATATTTAAACAATGGGCTTATTATGCCGGGATGTAGCGCAGCTTGGTAGCGCACTTCGTTCGGGACGAAGGGGCCGCTGGTTCGAATCCAGTCATCCCGATTATTGTTGTAAAGCGACAAATTATCTGTCCGTGGCGACATATTATTTGTCAAAAAACCAAAACGACAAATTATTTGTCAATCTCTTTCCAGAGATGATTTTCCTAATTGAAGTCGCATAGATTTTACTATACACAGTGTCGGAATTATCCCGAACGAAGTGCGCCTTTCAACCCTCCTAATTCAAACAAATATTTCACATAGTAACGACAAAAATTTGCTTTCAACCCAGCCCTAATTGGGATGGTTGTTAAAACTGCGATCGCATCATTGCTGATGGCTTTGGCAGAGTCTTTCAACCCACCCCTAGCCGGGATGGTTGTTGAAACTTTTTTGCTAATGCGAATTTGCCGAATTGGCTGCAAGATGCTTTCAACCCACCCCTAGCCGGGATGGTTGTTGAAACTTTTGCACAATTTAAATGCTTGCCCCACATTTGGTAACTTTCAACCCACCCCTAGCCGGGATGGTTGTTGAAACCAGAAGCGATCACATTCCACTATGGTTACAGGATGCTTTCAACCCACCCCTAGCCGGGATGGTTGTTGAAACTCGACCCGTCTAGAACCCTTCCTATAAAAGCTTTCCATACACATAATTTGGCAGGTCTGCTTAATAGAGTCTCAAACCAAAAATCAAAAAACTAAATGCATTGACACACTAGTTTTGCTAGCTAAGACTGGATAAGGGTTTTAATATTCTGGCAGGACTCCAGGGATTTTGCCCCCGCTTTGACATGCCAAAAAAATATTTTGGAGGGTTCCCCCGACGAAGGGGGTGATTCAGTAGCCACCACTGCGGTAACCCGCACCGTTGCGAACAACGGCTATTGCTAAAAGCCTTACTTCTTATTGCTGGGAGCGCACCTATCCCATCTATAGAATTCTACAGATGGCAGCATCAGAAGCGGGCAGCTACCAGGGTCAGAAAGCATCGACCAATCTTCGCTATGGTCAACCTAACCCAGATTTTTCACAGTACAGCGGCTCTTTAGAGCCGTTCTAAAGAGCATGAACTGCGGCGCTATTATTTTCTTATTATATTGTCAAGGTTCAGAATTTTTGCATCAACTATGTTAATTTTGCTTGACGTTCTTGATAAGCCAACAAAGCTAAATCTCTGGCTTTTTCTTGTGGGCTACTTCTAATTACTGATGATGTAATTTCAATAGAAATTGAAGCTTTGGCTGCTTGGCTTTGAATAATCTTGAATAATCGACCATAGCTCCAACGGTGAATGTTGACACGATACTGTTTGGCATAATTTTTTTGACCTTCTTTATAACCAGGGACTTTTTTCTCCGCTTTGACTTGAATCTCACTTTCAATGATTTCATGCAAATCTTGGAGTTTGGGTAGAACAATGCTACTAGCAGAGTATGTTTTTGCGATTGCAACAATCGCATCTGCTAGTAATCTATCAATGTATTGTCCTAATTCTGATTCACTAGCAGAGTTTGGAGCATTTTGTTTCTGAGCTTTGTGGCGTTCATGTGAGAGACGTTGCTGTTGCTGCCGCTGGCGGTTTAATAAGTTGTATTTCTGACCCAGTAGTTGTTTAACACTACGATAAGTTAAAACTTTTTTGCTAGCAGCATCTACCACTGCAACAGTTGCTGGTTTATCTAGACCTAAGCTGACACCAACAAGAATACTAGATTTACCTTGATATAGAGCTTGGCTGGGACGACCAGGAAAGGGATTGTTAAGTTTCCGCCTTGTTGTTAACGTCTTTTTAAGATAAGCTACCTGGTTCTTATTTAAACTATCTTTTTTTTCCATATTACTGATAGTTTTGTCTGCCTGATCGATTTTTTCAAGACGAACTAGTTCTGTTTCCTCTTGTGTCCACAAGCGTGTTTCTATAGAACATTGAAGAATTAGGCGGTGAACCGTCCACGGATCGCCTTTGCCCTTTCTCTCTTGCCAGAGAAGACGTGCAGAACGAAGAAGAAATAACCCAGAAGAGTATGTTTCTTGGTTTTCATTCCAAATTTTCCAGTCTTGGCAGAAGCGTTGAAAATAATCAAGTTGACGAGAATCACAACCAACATAAAATTCAGGATGCTTGATGATTTCCTTCAACCCATTAAATTTGACCAATATATAACCTTCTTTATTTTTGATATCAGACCAATTCACATCTTTATATGCTTCATTATCAACATCATATTTCGATTGCTCTAATATATTATTTTTTTCAGCTAAAGAATTGACCCGCCACTCCAAATCATCGCTGTCATAATCAATAGGATATGGCATACAGCTATCTCTTCTTAATAAACTAGCTTGCCAAGATTTAGCTTCATCTTCATTTTGAGAAACTTGATTAGTTGCCTTTTCTAAAGTTGATAACCACTTTTCTGCTGTAATATCTCTTCCCTTAGGCTTTCGACTTATGATTTGCTTCTTTAAACGTTCAATTTCAATCTCTTTTTGACGTTTATTTTTAGCATATTTTTCCTGGTCTTCATCCAGTTCATTGACCTCACAATTATTTTTGAGAAGATAAGCAAGCGCACACTTCGATAAGCAGTCTTCGGTTTTATCATACATATCAAATAATGCACTAAAAAGTGTGTTATTTAGAAATTCTTTATTTTTATTTTTCGTATTATTTGCTTTTTTTTTTGATTTATATTTTTTCTTTTGAGAGAACTTGGCATTAAATTTATTTAAAATTTCAGTAGCTTTGGCACGAATCACATTTAAATCGCACTGACTTTCTTGCTGTAGTTCTATATCACTCTTCAACATGTTTAACCAACGCTCTTTTCCATTTATTTGACGTTGTCGTCGCTGTTGTAAGGCAAACCAAGACTTATAAACTTCGTGGACTAGAGTAACTGCTGATGTATAAAAACGACCTGGCTGATTATTAAAGCGCTCTTGTGTTTTGAGTGAATTACATATTGTCTTGATAGCTGTTTTAGACACTTCACCTTTTTTTAACCAAGCCTCGAAGTTAGGATGTTCTGCTACCTGTTCTAATAATTCATTAATAAGCGGCGTGTTTTTCTCAGCCATCAGTTTCCATAAGTAGCGGAGAGTCGCTACATGAGCAATCAGGCGACATTGGATAGTGATAACACTCATGGTGGGTTTAGGTATGTGATATGGATGAAAGTTGCTGTTTTTTACTAGTTTGATAATTGCTTTTATTATAAGCACAATAGCGCAATGACGTAATGCCGCAATAGCGCAAATTCATTTTTGTTAATATACTATGTAAGAATTAAGCCCAGACAAGGATTTGGTGCTGGGATGAGTGAAGAAACGAGAGAAGTTAGGGGAAGGCTTCCTAAAGATTTGAAAATTGCTTTTGAAATTGCCTGTGCGCGTCTGGAATTGACGCAGACAGCAGCTTTGGAAGAAGCGGTTAGAGACTGGTTACGAAAAAAAGAGTCATCTGAAAAACAGCGCCAGCAGGAATGAGGGATGTGTTTGCTATCAGAAGACTCAGACTATTGAGTACAGTCGGCGATTCTGATACTGATAGCTTAATACTTCGTGATAATTTCGGGATGAAGCTTATACTCTGTGCTATTCCCGTTATGTTGCTCTCCAACAAAATCCTGAAAGGATTCAAAACTTAAACTTTTGCCCATCGCCTTTCCAATAAGCGTCAGCAAATTATTTGCCCGCATTTGGAAAAACGCTTCAAAGTCATCTCGCCGCAGAGTTGTTGGGGATATAGCGTGCGATCGCAATATTTCATCAAGTCTTCTAGCTGATGTACCAGAACGTTCAAACTCTTCTAAATAAACCGAAGGCGCTTTACTACCAATCTTTTTGTTTGTTTTGGCGCTTAAAGGTGTACGGTTGATCAAGCAGTTATACTTTTTAGCGTCAATGCCTTTTTTGCGACACCATGCCACAGGGAAGATATGGTGGGAATTTATCTGTTCCTCAAAATAAATCACATCATTGATTTCTTCCCCAGTACACCAATCAATTGCCCCCTCACGTCGTAGTAAAGCAGCTAAACCCTGATAGACTGCACCGTAACGTTTTCTGACGCTAATCAGCCTATCAAAAGAAAAATCTGCTTGTACAATGGTGAGCGGTAGTGAACCACCTGCTAACCACTCTGGTACTTCGATAACGTCTCTCCCGGCTCGTGCCTCATACCAGCGTGTATATACTTCCCCAAACATTCCGCACCATAACCAACGTTCCAGCATAGAACGTACCTGAAAAGAACGAGAACGCTCTCCCAGAATCGTAAAAATGGTACTAAGGATGACTAATTGAATCGGGGAAGCTATATCATCGGCATCAAAGATTTTTTGGCTATAAAGGAAACGCGCTGATTCTTCAAAACCCTGAGAAACTGGATCAGCCCATTTTTGATATTCTTCCTTTGTGAGTTTTAGCACTTCAGCCCGATCGCAAGTAACACCTGGCAATTTATCGATATTCCAGCCTTTTTTTCTCGCTTCTACCCTCTTGGCGTAACCAGCCATCAACGTAACTGCTTGGACAAAATCAGTGTTTCGGAGCTTACGCAATACTTTTAAGCATTGGAAGCGATTTGAGCGTTGTTTCCAATCATCTCTCAAACTGAAGTCAGCAGTACAATAGCTAGAACTCATTAAGTCAAAGTAATTGAGGTCACAGCCAGAAGTGTTTGTGTCTTCAAAAACTTGACAAACGGCTTCTTTTGGTAAGGAGTCCCGTAGTTGGATCACAGGTATTTGATAATGCTCGAATTTCTTGAGAACTTCCAGTTCTAAGGTGTCAATTAGCTCCAATTTTTGAGGATCGTATTGCCAATATTTAGAAAATTTACTCCGCCATTCAGAAAAAAAGAAGACTTTGGATAAAGGAAACAATAGTGCCTGATATTCTTTTTCAGGGCTAGAGCAGTCAATCCAACCACCAGTGAAAGTACGCATTATTTTGCATTCCGGTAAGGTAATGATTGCACTACGGCGATGGCATTCTGGAGCGAGGCATTTTTCGATATCCAGGTAGTACCACTTTTTGAGAGTTTTCTGGCTTTTTTGGTCTTTGATGATAACTGGTTGTTCCGACAGTAGCACCATAAATGCCGTTGTTAGGCGTTGCTGGCCATCAAGAATTAACAAGTTTGGCGACTGATTGTCTGGTTTTAACACTCCATCAACCAATCGGGGTTTAAATTGTCGGGCTTGATTACCTTGTTGAAGCATCATGACTGCACCAATTGGGTAAGCCAAAGATATGCTGGCAATCAGACGACGTACATGAGTATCATCCCAAACCCAATCCCGTTGGAAATCTGGCAGTTGGATGCGTCCAGTTTTAATATCTTTGAGGACATCAAGAAGAAAATACTTAGTGATGTCAAAGGTAGAGATTGAGTTCATCTGATGTTCTGTCATTTTTGTCATCTTGAAAGATGCGGCTGTTCATAACAGTGGGTACGTCTTTAGGTCAGCCTAAAATTAGGCTTGTAGTCAAAGCAAGGGGTTTTTGAAGCAATTGGTCGTGAGTCGCGATCGCTTTGTCTTATTCTTGAGGAAAGTCTGGAGGTAAAGTCACAATTCCTTTGGCAACAAGCTGTCTAAATTGGTTGATCAGGTCTGCTTGCCGTAATATCCGGGTAACGTATTTAGGCCGATAACGAAAGTCTGTCCCCCAGTCTTTCACGGTTTTTGGGCTAGTACCTGTAACTTGCGCGATCGCATTAATGCAAGCTTTGCGATAATTACGACCCGGTTCTTGACTAACCCAACGACGACAATACTCCATCGGTTCGAGGGGCAACTGACGGAGCATATCAATTGGGTGACTACTGTGATGGGAATCGCTCCCAGTCTGCATCTTGCATCTTTGTGAGTCAGATTAACCAAGCAGAGATAGGAAATATTTAAATGCCCCTGAGATCAGGAGTTAGTCTCAAGAATCCTATGCTTGCTGAACTCAAGTTAAAAAATATCGGCTCACATTACAAGTATTTTAGTCACGAATCACGACTGAATTATTTTTGAGGATAATCAGGAGGTAGGACTATTTTTCTAATTTGGTTAAGCATATCTGCCATGCGTAGTATATGCACTACATAGTTAGGTCGCCTCTCAAAGTTTTGTCCCCAATTTCCTATAGTTCTTTCACTTAGCCCGGTTGCTTCAGCGAGAGCAGCAATACAGGCTTTTCTGTATCCCCGTTCATCCGAGGACATCTCTACCCATCGTTGGCAATATTCCAAAGGCTCCAAAGGCTCCTCACTGAGCGCATCGATTCTATATTGAGTTGTCTGGGGATTACTGTCTATTACCTTGTTTGTTCTTAACGCCACCTAAACTCACGATTCATGACTATTTTATAAATATTATGAGTCACGATGCGTGTAAAAAGCAGTGCGATCGCTTTCCATCAAAGGGCTGATTACGTGAGTGATGGTCATTGCTTATGGATAGAGGTGGCTATCTAAAGATTTCAGTAATGATTGTATAGACAGTTACGAGTGCTGAGGTTATAAATTAAGTAAAATGGACTTTCAAATAGGGAAGCCAACACTAAATCTCAAAAATTGGCAACCATAATTAAATGAAGCGACTTGTTTACTTCAATCTACCTCATGACTACATAATCCAGCAGCTAGCTAAGTATCCGGCTCTTAAGGTAATTACCCCAACATCACAAGCAGCACGAGCATTAAAAGTACCACACCAAAGCTTAGAAACTCTGGCAAAGCCAAGTATGGTAGAAGCAGGTATTCGAGTTGCACCAACACTAATGGCATTACGCTTATTGCGTACATCAGTAAGTACAGTTATCCAAACATCTGATATCGAAGGAACTACACGCTCTGTTTCCTCTGCGGTCAAAGCTATATTGCGTGCTGGAATTAATCTAAAATCACTGGCTGTTGTCAGTAGTAACCGTACTCAACAATTAGCTCTTTTAACTCAAACATATGTAAGTTTGCTCAGAGAAAAAGGCATGATAGATCCTGCTGAAGTTCTCTGGCAAGCTAGTGATGTTATTGCCAAACGCCAACCAGTTCTGATTTATGGGTACTTTCATCCGCGCATTGACCAACTGAACTTTCTCAATGCGATCGCAGATGATGGCAGTGTAATAGTATTGCCTTGCCCAAAATCCAGCCATTTTGTAGATATTCAAAAAGCTGTGGAATGGTTACAACAGCAGGGTTGGGAAATACCAGTATTAGAAGAAACTAATCCTTCAGTTGGGAAGCAATTGCAAGATTGTTTCCTTAACGGAACAATAGCGCCTCCTGAAGTAAAAGCTCACATTTATCCAAACTTAGAATTAGAGGTACGCGGCACGTTAGCACAGGTAAAAAATCTTCTTAGCAAAGGAACACCAGCAAATGAAATTGTGCTTGTAGCTAGGGATGATGCATTTTATGGGCCGACTGTATTAGATGTAGCTTATGAGTACAAATTACCAGTACGCGCTCTGTACGGAGTAGCCTTAAACGCGACTAGGCTGGGAGCTTGGGTACAGTTGCTAATGCAGGTTATCCAAGAAAAATTTCCCTTTGAGTTAACTGCGAGATTGCTAAGGCATCCTTTGTGTTTTGCTTTGTCTGCCCAAGTTTGGCAAGAAGCTCGTAAAAAGCATCCATCTGATCTTTTGGCATGGCAAAGTTTGGGAGTTAACCTATCCCTGCTTGATTGGCCACACGAAGATACTCGTGCTAATTGGGTACAACGGATGCAAGATGTGTTGATAAAATTTAACTTGCGTCAAGGTGCAGGACGTTGGGCAAGGGAGATTGTTGCTTATTATGAATTTGACGAAGTTCTGGTGGATTTGTCGAAACCAGAAGAGGAAGTCATTGGTTTAGGAGAATTTGCTGCTGATGTGATCGGCAGTTTAGGACTAGTGACTGTGCCTGCCCAGCCTGGTAGAGGGGGTGTGGAATTACATACACCTTTGTCACTCTTTGGAGCTAAATTTCAGCACGTTTTTGTCTTAGGGGCTGTTGAAGGCATTCTACCAGCGCCAGTACAAGATGACCCAATATTAGATTTCTATGAGCGTAAACTACTGCGCCAACTAGGGTTTGATTTTGAGGATGCGGCACAAGCAGCACGAAGAGAAGTAATATCATTCTACGCTTTACTACAAACTACTACCCAAAACTTGACTTTTTCTTACTCGCAGATGATTGGTAAAGAAGCAACTTTACCCAGTCCTTATTTGTCTCGATTAAGATTACAAGCTGTGCAACCTCCACCTTTGCCTGTTGCTAGTTTGGAAGAGGCAAGACAAATTTATCTGCGACGTGGCACTTTACTAGAGGATGAAGTTTTACCACAGGCAGTTCATGCTTGGAATGTCGAAAAATGCAGAGAAGGGGCAAATTCTTGTGATGAGTATGATGGAGTGATTGGTCTGCCATTAGATCCATATAGACGAGTATTTAGTGCATCTCAACTAACGGCTTTAGGTCAATGTCCTTTTAAATGGTTTGCTAATAAAGTTTTGAAATTGGCGGAGTTGGAAGAAGCTGAAGAAGAATTAAGTTCGGGATTAAGAGGTTCTCTTTATCACCGTAGCTTGGAACTAGCTTTATTAAATACTTCAGATTTATTCAGAATTGCCGAAAAGTTAGAAACGGCTTTTTTGCAAGCAGAGCAAGATTTACAGTTACCTGTGTTATCAGCTTGGGAAGCTCGAAGAACTGAACATTTAAAAGTTTTAAATCGTGCGTGTGTGCAACCGGACTTTTGCCAACCAGAGGCAGAATTCTTTCATGTAGAGCAAGAGTTTACCGGAGAATGGTATGGCTTAAAAGTTAAAGGTCAGATTGATAGAATAGACCGTACTCCTCAAGGTTTAGTTTTATTAGATTACAAAACAGGTTCCCAAGCACCAAAGGGGATTAAAGATGAATCTGGTAAAACTAATCTAGATATTCAACTACCTCTATATACTCATTTTGCTAGTACAACTTTGTTTCCTGGGGAAACAGTACATGAAGCTTATTATTACTCTGTAACCAAGGGCAAAAAACTTGCTAAAAAACAACCTAGCCAAGAGACATTAGAAGCGATCGCTCAAAAAATAAAAACTTACTTGCAAACAGGATATTATCCTGTTGCACCGGATGTTGATCAAAATGCCTGCCAGTATTGCCCTTATGACTTAGTTTGTCGTAAGGGTTCCCGCCAAAGCCGTAAAGGAATTAACCTATGAGTTTGACTGAACAACAGCAAAGAGCAGCCTATGCCAATGGTAGCGTTGCAGTCATAGCCGGTGCGGGAACTGGTAAAACCCATATGCTGGCTGAACGCTACTTGTATCATCTGCAAAACTGTGAGTTTTCACCTTTAGAGATAGTTGCAGTTACATTCACAGATAAAGCAGCGGCGGAGTTGCGATCGCGCATTCGTCTTTTGGTCAGTCAGAAATTACCAGAACGGTCTGATTTACTGGCAGAATTGGAAGCGGCTCAAATTAGTACCATCCACGCTTTAGCAATGCGAATTTGTCGGGAACATCCCCAAGCTGCGGATGTGCCACCTGATTTTACAGTGTTAGATGAACTAGAGGGAATTCTTTGGGTTAACCAGTGGTTAGATGAAGCCTTAGATTCTTTACCTGTAGAGCTTTACGAAAAAGTTCCTTATTCTTTGATGTTCCAAACTTTGCAGGTATTACTTCAAGACCCAATAGCGGCTGAGAAAGCTTTAGCGCAAGGTGCTGAAAAATGGCAGCAATTGGCAGAGGAGTTACAAGAAAAAGCTCTGAATGAACTTTTGCAGCATCCCACTTGGCAACAAGCACGCATGACTCTACAAACTTACGCAGGTCAAGCAAGCGATCGCTTGGAACTGGAAACCCGTCAACCAGCCTTACAAGCCATAGATACTGTAGAGTCGGGAGACAATATTGCAGAATCTCTATCAGTGATAGTTGCACTCAAAATTAATGTTGGCAGTAAAAAGAATTGGCCAGAGGGAGCCTTAGAACTTGTTAAAGAAACTATCAAAGAACTGCGAGATTTAGTGCAAAAAGCTCTGAAAGATGGTTTAGTAAATCTAGAATTTGGTGCGGCTGATGAGCAGTTAAAAGCTATGCTACCAGCACTACAAGAAGCATTTAGTTCAGTACAAAAATATATTAATCAACAAAAAAGCCGTTCTCGTGTTCTGGATTTTGCAGATTTAGAAGTTGGCGCACTGCGAGCTTTGCAAGATGAACAAGTACAGTTTTATTATGCTCAACGTTGGCGAGCTTTTTTAGTCGATGAATTTCAGGATACTAACCCTGTTCAGTCTGAGATATTGCAACGGCTAACGCAAAATACTTTACTAACTATCGTTGGGGATGCGAAACAATCAATTTATGGGTTTCGCCGTGCTGATGTTGAAGTATTTCACAGTTGGCGCGATCGCATTATTAACAGTGGTGGAAATGAAGAAGTTTTAACTACTAGCTTCCGCACTCACAAACTACTGATAGATAACATCAACAGTATATTTACCCCATTGCTAGGCGATTTACACCAAAATTTAGATGCTCATCGCATAGACTGCCCTAATTCTTACCCACCAATTCAAGTTTATACAGTACAAGCTGAGTCAGACATCAATAAACCTCAGCGTTTAAGAGTAGAAGCTTGTCATCTAGCAGAACTCCTCAAACAAATGCTTGATGACAAAACCTTGGTTTACGACAAAAAAACTCAAACACTGCGTCCAATGCAGCCTGGAGATATTGCAATATTGTCTCGCACTTGGCAGCCTTTGGAAGTTTACGGCGAAGCTTTAGAAAGTGTAGGAATTCCCGTTGCTTTGGCTGGGGGAGGTAATTTACTCGCGACACGGGAAGCTAAAGATGGTTGGGCATTGTTGCGTTTTTTAGCTGATCCCAGTGATGATTTAGCTTTAGTAGCAGTACTGCGTAGTCCGTTTTTTGCAGTTAGCGATCGCGTTCTGTTTACTTTCATTCAAAGCCAAGAAGAAAATGACACCACAGAACAAGACGAACAATCAAAAACTAACTGGTGGCAAAAGGTAAAATCATCTGAAATCCCTGAATTACAGCGACCAGTACAAGTATTGAATCAACTGTTGCGCGATCGCAATTTAGAACCCCCTACTCGCCTTCTACAGATAGCAAATTATCTAACTGGCTACACTGCTGTCATCACTAACTTACCGGGTGCGGCTCGGCGAGAAGCTGACTGGCGAGGTTTTGTAGAATTAGTACAGCAATTAGAACATGGCAGTAGTGATGTTTTTGCCGCAGTACGTCGTCTCAAGCGGTTAGCAGCAGCAGAAATAGAAATACCCCGTTTACCTTTATCCGCTAATGATGCAGTGGCTTTAATGACTATCCATGCGGCGAAAGGTTTGGAGTGGTCAGTAGTAGTTATTCCTGATTTAACTCGTTCCCAACCCAATACCAGCGAAACAGTTTACTTTGACCCTGCATACGGTGTTGCTTTAAAGCTAGAGGACGAGCAAGGTGAAACTCAAAAGCCTGTGCTTTACGTTTGTTTGGAACATTTGCGGAAACAGCGGGAAGAAGCAGAGGCGTTGCGGGTACTGTATGTAGCTTTAACCCGTGCGCGAGATCAACTGATTTTGACGGCAACGGATGAATCTGGTGGTAGTTTCTCTAGGTTAGCACCTGGGTTAATGGCTGCGGGAATTACTATAAATACTATTCCCTTTAATTCAGAATTAGCACAACCCCCAGTTCCACCAGAACCACCTTTACCACCAGAACCTCATAGTTTGTTAATTAACTCTGTTGGCTCTGGTTTATTTGAATTGCCTGTCACTGCTTTAAGTGAATATGCTCAATGCCCCAAGAAGTTTGCATATCGGTTTATACAAGGTCATCCAGGAATTGGCTCAGGTGTTGGCACAGCAAGACGAGTGGGAAGTTTGACACACTTGGCTTTGGAACGGGGTATCCGCGACTTAGAAACACTGGCAGGATTTGATGTTAGTCTGCCAAAAGAATCTGTCAGTGAGGCTTTGCAGCTAGCACAGCGATTTGATGAGGTGGCAGATTTTGCCCAATTTCAACAAGGACAGTGGGAATTGCCTGTAAATTTGAATGTTGGACATTTGACTTTTAACGGTATTGTTGACTTGTTAGGAACCGATTGGGTATTAGATTTTAAAACTGATCAAGAAATAGACCCACAACATCACCGCTTTCAGCTTTGGGCTTATGCACAAGCGACAGGACGCACTAATGCCCATATAGCCTACCTGCGACATGATTATTTGCACAGGTTTAGCAATGAAGAATTGCAAACCACTGGTCAAGAGGCAGAAATTTTAGTTCAAAATATTTTGAATGGGCACTTTGTGGCAAATGCCTCCCATCGTAATTGCGGCTTTTGTGCTTATGGGGAAATTTGTGACGAACGTTATCAAGCAACAGGTGAAGCAGCAGAGTCAACTATCTTGCAACTGTCAGATACACAAATCCAAAATCAGGAAGACAGCGCAACCAGTGAAAATTCCTCTTCATCAGCAAATTTATTGTCGGAGGTGAACACGCAGCCTGAACAAGCAAATATTGCTGAGTATGAATTAATATCCACAAAAATTAGCAGTTACTTTCCCCAAGTAGTAGAATTGTACTATCGTCTAATTATAGTTCTATGCGATCGCCCTCAAAAAATCAACTTCCGACAAATTGCAGAAATTAGTAACAATAGATACATTAATGTCAACTTGGAATTGAGTCGAAAGTTACTTGAGTTGACACAACGACAGCGTGCGTTGAACGCAGAAGAGTTATTAAAGGCAATAATTGGGAATACTGATAATAAGGTACATTTTTTAGACCACTTGGAAATTCTATTTGATCGTTCTCTTCAGCTTGACCCATTACAGTGTCTTAAGAATTTAGCCCGCAATCGTACTATTGTGGCTCAATGGGACGGTATTGTTGAGAACAATCACTTAATTTATGCTGAATTAGATCATCCTGAGTACCGTCGTTATCCTGTCAAGGATTTTTTAATTGTTAACCTGGAACAGCTTTAAGCCGACTACAGCTAATCACTAGATCCAAAAAGGTGCTATGAAATACGGTGATTTAATCCAATTTGAACCGATTGAGTCTGTAATTCAATTACAGGATGCTAGTGAATTAGCTGAAGCACAACGGCTGGTTTCTACCTATGTAATTTCTCAGGAAATGGCAGAGCGTCTAGCATCTGTGGTTTTTCCCAATTTACAATTTGAGCAGCCTGCGGATAATAAAGGCATTCTAGTTGTAGGAAACTACGGTACGGGAAAGTCGCATTTGATGTCAGTGATTAGTGCGATCGCAGAACATCAGGATCTGTCTAACTATCTGCAAAATCCGCAAGTTGCTGAAAGTGCGCGTCCCATTGCTGGTAAGTTCAAGGTGATTCGCATAGAACTGGGTTCGACAACAATGGATTTGCGAGAAGTTGTCTGTTCCCAGTTAGAAGCAACACTCTTAAATTGGGGGATTGAATTTCAGTTTCCCTCAAGGGATACAATCCCTAATCACAAGGGTGTATTTGAAGATATGATGGCGCTTTTTTACACTCAGTTTCCTGACCAAGGTTTGCTGTTTGTAGTGGATGAACTGCTGGACTATTTACGCAGTCGCAAAGACCAAGCGTTAATTCTTGACCTTGGCTTTTTAAGGGAATTGGGTGAAATTTGCAAAGACTTGAGATTCCGCCTTATCGCAGGTTTGCAAGAAACTTTGTTTGATAATCCTCGTTTTGCATTTGAAGCTGATGCAATTCGTCGAGTCAAAGACCGTTTTGAGCAAATTTTAATTGCTCGTAGAGATATTAAATATGTAGTTGCGGAACGTCTGTTAAAGAAAACCGCCGATCAACTGACAAAAATTCGAGAACATTTAACTCCTTTCGCTAGGTTCTACGGCAATATGAATGAGCGAATGGATGAATTTATTAGTCTTTTTCCTATACATCCAGATTATATTGATACTTTTGAGCGGATTACTGTTGCTGAAAGGCGGGAAGTTCTCAAAACTCTATCTCTGGCAATGCGGAAATTGGTTAGCCAAAATGTGCCGCAAGATGCGCCAGGTTTAATTGCTTATGATAGCTACTGGGACAGCCTTAAAGAAAATGCTTCCTTCCGCGCAGTTCCTGATATTCGTGCAGTGATTGATTGTTCCCAGGTACTAGAAGGACGCATTCGCCAAGCTTTTACTCGTCCTATTTATAAGCCAATGGCATTGCGAATCATCGCGGCACTATCAGTACATCGTTTGACAGTGGGAGATATTTACTCGCCTTTAGGTGCAACACCGGATGAGCTAAGGGATAGTTTATGTCTCTATGATCCAGTAGTAGCAGAGTTAGGAGGTGAGCCTGCTGATGATTTGCTTTCTCAAATTGAAACAGTATTGCGAGAAATTCATAAAACTGTTAGTGGTCAGTTTATTTCCTCAAACATTGATAATCGTCAATATTATATTGATTTAAAGAAAACAGATGACTACGATGCTTTAATTGATAAGCGAGCAGAGAGTCTCGATAGTTCACAGTTAGATAAGTATTATTTTTTAGCACTCAAGCAGGTGCTGGAATGCACAGACCAAACTTATGTTACTGGTTACCGCATTTGGTTGCATGAATTAGAGTGGACGACCAAAAAAACTACTCGTCAAGGCTATTTGTTTTTTGGTGCGCCAAATGAACGTTCTACCGCAGCTCCAGCACGAGATTTTTATCTTTACTTTATTCCACCTTTTGACCCACCACCTTATAAAAAAGCAAAAAATGCTGATGAAGTTTTCTTTGAATTAACAAAGCCTGATGCTACCTTTCGGCAGAATTTGGACAAGTACGCTGCTGCGTTAGATTTAGCTTCAACTTCATCGGGACAAGCTAAGAGAAGTTACGAAGATAAGGCAAAAGGCTTTCTACGCAATTTGGTTAATTGGCTACAAGAACACATAACCACAGCGTTTGAAGTTACTTACCAAGGGAAAACTAAACCTTTCTTGGAATGGATGAAGGGTGTGAAAGCGGTGAGTGGTGCGCGCGCTAATGTGCGCGATCTTCTCAACACAATTAGTTCTGGCTGTTTGGCTAGCCATTTTGCCGATCAAGCACCAGAATATCCTAGTTTTAATGTGTTGATTACCAGCGCAAACAGAAGCCAAGCTGCACAAGATGCGTTGCGTTTTATTAAGGGGAGCAGCAAAACCCAGCAAGCGATCGCAGTTCTTGATGCTTTAGACTTGCTTGATGGTCAAAAGCTTGATGTTCATCGCTCTAAATACGCTAACTATATTTTGTCTCTTCTACAGCAAAAGGGTTCTGGTCAAGTTCTCAACCGTGCAGAAATTATTCAGGATGTCTTGGGTGTCGAGTATATGGTTCCCGGACAATATCGCCTAGAACCAGAGTGGGTAGTGGTTTTGTCGGCGGCATTAGTTTACAACGGGGATATAGTATTAGCAGTTCCAGGCAACAAGTTCGATGCTAATAATTTGGATGCTTTGGTAACTACTTCTGTTGAGGAACTAATTAACTTTAAGCACCTTGAACAACCGAAAGATTGGAATTTACCTGCACTGAGAGCATTATTTGAACTGTTAGGACTGACACCAGGGATGGCTCAGTTGATAACTCAGGGTAAAGCTGAACCAGTTCAAGAATTGCAAAAAGCTGTTACTGAAACAGTTAATGAACTGGTATTAGCACGCCAGAAATTGCAAACTGGTTTAATTTTTGGGGGAAGAAATCTTTTAAGTAATGTATTACAGGATGAATATCGTTCTAATTTAGACCGAACTAAAAATTTTCTGGAGTCACTACAATCCTTTACAACTCCCGGTAAACTGAAAAACTTCCGCTATCAAGAGCAAGAAATTACTACACACCGTAGTGGTTTGCAAACTTTAGTAGAAATTACTGCACTGCAAGATTTACTAACTAATCTCGGATCAATTGCAGCTTACTTGACTCAATCAGAGGCATATTTACCTGTAGAACATCCTTTTTTAAGCAAATTGCAACAAGTGCAGGGAGAAATTCTTACAGATATCTTAAATTCCAAAAAACGTTCTACGCCTAGTTTTCGTCAGCAAACCTTACAAAAACTTACAGAACTGAAGCAGAATTACATCCAAAATTACATGGCATTGCATACCAGTGCCCGATTGGGTGTAAATGAAGACAGACTCAAAGTACAATTGCTTCAAGATGTGCGATCGCAAACTTTACAGAAATTAGCGACAATAGATTTAATGCCAGCTAGTCAGTTCCGGGAATGGCAAAACAATCTGGCAAGCTTGAAAACTTGTGCTGTATTGACTGAACAGGAGTTGCAAGCCACAGCAACTTGTCCTCACTGTCAGTTTAAACCAGCGATTGAGACAATAGAAAAACCCGCTAGCAGTGAGTTAGCAGAACTTGAAACTGAGTTAGACCAAATTTTAGCTAACTGGACGCAGACACTACTGGCAAACTTGGAAGACCCGACAACGCAAGAAAATTTGAATTTGCTGAAACCAGAACGAAGGACATTAGTAGATGAGTTTTTAGCGTTACGGACTTTACCTAGCCCTGTGACTAACGAATTTATTAGTGTTGTTCAGGAAGTATTGTTAGGGTTGCAAAAGGTCGTACTGAACACGCAAGATTTACAGAAAGCTTTGCTTGCTGGTGGTTCGCCTTGTAACATCCAGGAAATGAGAAAGCGTTTTGAAGATTATCTCAGCCACCTAACAAAGGGAAAAGATTCAGGTAAGGTAAGGATTGTTGTGGAGTAGGATATACGAATGACTGACAATCCTTACATTCCGAACTTATTTGAGCAAATTAATACTGGGTCAACAAACTCAGTAGAGTTCCTTGGCATATTTTTAAAAATGGGACTTATATCTGCTCAGATATGACGCATTGTCCCGTGGAAAATTTATTATCAAAGTAAATTTTTGAGAAAATCTATCAAAAACTAAGTAAAAAAATGGATTCAGAACAATTATCATTAAATATTCAACTAGAAGCTAACTCACCACAACAAAAATCTGTGGAATGTCTCGGTATGACTTTTGCAAGTGATGAGGAACGCCGAGCTTATTTTACAGAGAAATTACGGGAGAAATTACAAGACCCAGAATTTCGCCAGATAGAGGGATTTCCCATTGGTGAAGATGAAGATATTCTCGCACTTTCTGACCCACCTTACTATACAGCCTGTCCTAATCCTTTTATTGAAGATTTTATTAATTATTGGCATCAAGAACAAGAGCATAACTCTGCTGATGATACTGAAGAATATCATCGTGAACCCTTCGCAGCAGATGTAAGTGAAGGAAAAAATGACCCAATTTATAACGCTCATTCCTATCATACAAAAGTGCCGCATAAGGCGATTATGCGTTATATTCTGCACTACACAGAACCGGGTGATATTGTTTTTGATGGGTTTTGTGGTTCTGGAATGACGGGTGTTGCAGCACAGTTATGTGGTAATAAATTAACTGTTGAATCTTTGGGTTATAAGGTACAGGCTGATGGCACTATTTTGGATGAAGACGGTAAGGTTTTTTCAAAATTGGGTTCTAGACGAGCAATTTTAAATGACCTTTCGCCAGCAGCTACATTTATTGCTTATAACTATAATACTCCTGTTGATGTGGCAGAGTTTGAAAGGGAAGCCAAGTGGATATTAGCTGAGGTAGAAAAAGAATGCGGTTGGATGTATTTAACTCTGCATAATCCGACAGCAGAACAGGTTGAAAAAGGCGTTTCATTACTTAAAACATCTAATAATCCAAAAATTGACCTGAAAAATTTTGGTTTACCTTTTGGCAGAATTAATTATACTGTTTGGTCTGATGTTTTTACATGTCCAGAGTGCGCGGGTGAAGTAGTATTTTGGAAAGCAGCTATAGATAAAGTGGCTGGTAAGGTGCTTGATGATTTCTCATGCCCACATTGTAATACTCTATTGACTAAACGTAATATAGAACGAGCATGGACAACAAGATTTGATACTGCTATTAATGAAACTATAAAACAGTCTAAACAAGTACCAGTATTTATTAACTATAGTTTTAACAAAAAAAGTTTTGACAAAGAAATTGATATTTTTGACTCGGCTTTAATAGAAGAGATTGATAATCAAAACATAGCTGATTACTTTCCAACGCAAAGAATGCCAGAAGGTGAAGAATCTCGTCGCAATGATGAAGCTGGAATTACACGCACACATCATTTTTATACAAATAGGAATCTGTCTGCTTTATCTGTTGTTAATAAATTGAGCAATACTTCATCAATATTACTCAATAAATTTATGTTTTCCAGCATGATAAATAGAGCAACTAAAATGAATAGAATTCATCTAAAATACTATTTTTTTGGTGGCGGTGGTTGTAATGCTGGTTATCTTAAAGGAACTCTTTATATATCATCAATTCCTATAGAAACTTCAGTCATCGAACAAATAAATGACAGAATAATTTGGATAAGTCGTGGATTTAAAAAACTAACAAATAAACAAGGTAATTCTTTAACAATAACAGCTTCTGCTGATGATACTTTTGTTCCGGATAATTCTATTGATTATATTTTTACCGATCCACCATTTGGTAACAATATAATGTATTCAGAATTAAATTTTTTAGGAGAATCTTGGCTGAAAATATTTACAAATAATGAACGAGAAGCCATAGAGAATAAGGTTCAAGGTAAAGGACTTTTTGAATATCAAGAGCTAATGGCTCAATGTTTTGCAAAATATTATAGGGGTCTTAAATCTGGACATTGGATGACTGTAGAGTTTCATAACTCTAGAAACAGTGTATGGAATTCAATACAGGAAGCAATGCAGCAGGCTGGTTTTATTATTGCAGATGTGCGTACATTAGATAAAAAACAAGGTTCTTTTAAACAAGTTAACAGCAGTAATGCTACCAAACAAGACTTAATTATCTCTGCCTACAAACCAACCACCAACTTAGAAAAACAATTCCAACTTGAAGCCGGAACAGAAGAAGCTTGCTGGCAATTTATCCGCAACCATTTACAACAACTTCCTGTCTTCGTTGCCAAAAACGGAATTGCCGAAACTATCGCCGAGCGCCAAAATTATCTATTATTTGATCGCATGGTAGCCTTTCATATCCAACGTGGTTTTACTGTTCCCCTTTCCGCTTCTGAATTTTACGCCGGACTAGCACAACGTTTTGTAGCAAAAGACGAAATGTATTTTCTACCCGAACAGGTAGCAGAGTACGAAAAAAAACGCATGACGGTAAAAGAACTTCTCCAATTAGAATTAGTCGTCAACAACGAAGAAACCGCCGTACAGTGGCTAAAGCAACAACTGACCAAAAAGCCGCAAACTTTCCAAGAAATACATCCTCAATTTATGCTTTCAAAATCTGCCTGGTCGAAAGCAGAAAAACCCCTAGAACTTTCAGAACTTTTAGAACAAAACTTCCTCCGCTATGAAGGTAAAGGTACAATTCCTAAACAAATAGTTTCTTGGTTAAAACAATCTTCAATTCACCGTGATAAAATTCATCAAATCGAAGAAAATTTACCACCTGATCCTGTTGGTATAGAAACAGATGATCCAGTATTAATTAGTGCAGCTAAAGATAAATGGTATGTTCCAGATCCAAATCAAGCCATAGATTTAGAAAAACTAAGACTAAAATCTTTACTGAGAGAGTTTGAAGAATATCACCAAATTAAGCAAAAAAAACTCAAAGTATTTCGTCTAGAAGCTGTACGGGCTGGCTTTGCCAAAGCATGGAAAGAAAAGAATTATCAAATCATTGTGGATGTAGCTAAGAAAATACCTGAAACTGTCCTACAAGAAGACCAAAAATTAATTATGTTATATGACAATGCTTTGAACAGATTAGGCGAATAACATAGCTATGAATGGCACTTGGTTGTGGAGTGAAGAACATCGCCAAATATGCAAAATCATTGAAACCCAAACACTTTGGGGCAATATTTTCCATCGCATCTGGCTACCCAACCAAGATACTGTCATCCGTGTTTCCGCAGACAAACTCAAACCCCTAGCCGATGCAGGAATCACCACTCCAGCAGGTATCACCTACATTGCCACATCCGCCCGCATTGCAGATGCGCTAACTCAAGATGTACTCCTAGCACCAATTGAATCCACAGTTATTCCCTTACCGCATCAAATCAAAGCATTATCAAAAGCAGTTTCTAGTAATAGCGTCCGCTACCTCTTGGCTGATGAAGTTGGGCTGGGGAAAACCATAGAAGCTGGGCTAATTATGCGGGAACTGAAACTGCGGGGAATGGTGCGACGTATTTTGATAGTCGCCCCTAAAGGTTTAGTCAGCCAGTGGGTAAGCGAAATGCGGGTGCATTTTAACGAAGAATTTCAATTACTCCTTCCTGAAGACATCAAAACTTTGCAGCGTCTGTATACCAATCCAGAAAACCAAAACCCTTGGAATCGCTTTAACCAAGTAGTTTGTCCAATGGATTCAGTAAAACCAATGGATAAACGCCGGGGCTGGACAAAAGAACAACTAGCAGAATATAACCGCGATCGCTTTGAAGATTTAATCGCCGCAGCTTGGGATTTAGTCATAGTAGACGAAGCCCATCGTTTAGGCGGTAGTACCGACCAAGTTGCCCGTTATAAACTTGGTCAAGGACTGGCTGAAGCCGCACCTTACTTGTTACTCCTTTCCGCCACACCCCATCAAGGCAAAACTGATGCTTTTTATCGTCTGGTTTCTCTGTTAGATCCTGTCGCCTTTCCCGACATTTCCAGCATTACACGAGAACGGGTACAACCTTACGTTATTCGTACCGAAAAACGCCGTGCCATAAATGCCCAAGGAGAACCGTTATTTAAACCAAGACAAACTCAGCTTATACCAGTTTCTTGGTCAGCAAAACATCGCCAGCATCGCCAACTTTACGAAGCCGTTACCGACTACGTGCGTGAAGGTTACAACCAAGCATTAAAGCAGAAAAAAAGTTATGTTGGCTTTCTAATGATTTTGATGCAACGGTTAGTAACATCCTCTACCCATGCCATTCGCACTACTTTAGAAAGGCGGTTAGAAGCCTTGCGCGAACCAGAAGAACAACTAACCCTCTTCCCCATGTTTGCCGCAGAGGAATGGTCAGAAATGGACGGACAGGAACAAGTAGATTCATTGCTGACAACCCGACTGAAAGCATTTAAAAACGAAAAAGCTGAGGTGGAACTATTACTAGAAGCAGCCAAACTGACAGAAGCCGCAGGTGCAGACCCCAAGGCGGAAGAGTTACTAGACTGGATCTATCGACTGCAACAGGAAGAAAGCGACCCTGACATCAAAGTTCTGATTTTTACTGAATTTGTCCCTACCCAACAGATGCTTAGGGAATTTTTAACTCAGCGTGGTATTTCCGTAGTTTGTCTCAATGGTTCAATGGGGATGGAGGAACGCAAACAAGTTCAAGAATCCTTTGCCAAAGACATTCGCATTTTGATTTCTACTGATGCAGGTGGGGAAGGATTAAACTTGCAGTTCTGCCACGTAGTAGTCAATTACGATATTCCCTGGAACCCCATGCGATTGGAACAGCGCATTGGTAGGGTAGACAGGATTGGGCAAACTTACACTGTCCGCGCTTTGAACTTTGTGTTTGAAGATACGGTAGAATACCGCGTCCGTGAGGTACTGGAAGAAAAGCTGGCGGTCATTCTTAACGAATTTGGTGTAGATAAAACTGGCGATGTGTTGGATTCAGCACAAGCTGGACAGATATTTGACGACTTGTACATCGAAACCCTGATCAACCCAGAAATTTTAGATACCAAAGTTCAAGAAGTTGTTAGTCGAGTACAACAGCAGCTTGTAGTAGCCAAAGAAAGTACAGCAATTTACCAAACAAATGAGGAACTAGACCCCACCGCCGCACAACAACTTATAGATCATCCAATTTCCCACTGGGTTGAACAAATGACCATCAATTACTTGCGATCGCATGGTGGCATAGCTAAAAAACAAGGTGAAACTTGGAATTTAACCTTACCCACAGGTGAACAGTTAAAAAACGTTGTGTTTAATGCAACAGAAACAACAGCCGCAGCCAATGCCCAACACTTAACTTTAGAAGATTCCCGAATTCGAGGCATGGTCATGGCGAAAACTTGTTTCGCCGAAGGGCAACCCATACCTTATATTTCCATCCCAGGCTTACCAAGAGATGTCCAAGGATTTTGGTCACTGTGGCGAATTGCCATATATACCGAAGATTGGAATCAGCAAAGGATGATGGCCTTATTTCTTAATGATGATGGACGAGTTTTCTTACCTACAGCCCGTTATATTTGGGAACAATTATTAACAGAGAAAGTAGAAATTCAAAATCATCTCAGTGGAGAAGAGGCAACAAAAGCATTTGGCATAGTCTGGGAAACAGCATTAGTTCAAGGTAAGGGCATTTATGAGGAACTGCTACGAAAACATCACCAACAGCTTGAGAAAGAACGTGAAAAAAATATGTACGCTTTTGCAGCCCGAAGACGTGCGATAGAACGTATTGGACTGCCTCAAGTGAGAGATTACAGATTGACACAGCTAGCCCAAGAAGAACAAACATGGCGTAAAGCGATGCAACAAAAATCTGAAATTACACCGGAATTGATACCCTTGTTGCTAATGCGGGTGGAGAATTATTCGTGAACTGGCGTGACCAAATTTTACAAGAATTTACACCACAGGTGGCAAATCTGACATTAGTTGCAGATCCAGACGGTTTGCTAACGGAAGCAGAAATGCTGCAAAAAATACAAGACAGAGGTTTTGAAATAATCCATTTTGAGGATGCGATCGCCTTCCGCTACATCTACGAATCCCAATATCGTCCCCAGCAAGAACAAGGTGCAGCCTTAGATTTAGTTATTGTTGTAAATAAAGAGACACAAGAGTTACGCTCGTTGCCCTACGACCTAGTAAAATCAGGACGACAGCTTGCTTTCAGTATAGGCAGTTTATTTCCCAATCTTAGCTACAGCGTAGTTAATTCCCTAGACCGCAGCGATTTTGATGCACTATATCAAGCACAGGTACAACATAACCCAGCACCATTAGGGGAAAATGCTACTAAGGATTTTGTTCTGCGTTATGTTTACAACATTGATCCCGACTTAATACAGCAAACATCGGATTTACTACTAATTCTTTTACGCTGGCACTATCGAGGACAAATATTACCAGAGATTTTATGCGATCGCTTCATTCAAACTCTAAGCGATCGCCAGTTATTTTCCAGCTTACCCCTAGAAACAATTATTCGCGATCGCCAAGCCTTCTTTACCTTTTTGCAGCAAGCTTGGCCAGAATTCGTTCGTCAGAACCTAGTAAAGTCAAACCAAGTTTCTGAAGCAACTGGTACTTATGCCACTGCAACTAAATTGCCCTTCGATAATCACGATATTCGCGTTTACATCAACCATCTTTTTTTAGAAGGTTATCTCCAGCCTATAGACGCTGACAAACTAAAAATAACAACCACAAGCTTGGAGCTAAATTCTTGGATAAAAGTAGGTTTGAGTTTTGACCCACAAGCTGACCAACACAGACGCTTACAAGGTTTATTAGAATCTCTAGATTCATCCATTCCTCCCAATGATGCTAAGTACCAAGATTGGCTAAATTTTGGTAAAGCTTGGGCAAAATTGATAGTTTTGTGGCATCAAGACAAGATATTAGATTTTCACGCTCAGTTTCTCACGCTCCAAGAAAAGGTAGACAATACTTTTTTTAGCTGGGTAAATTCCCGCTATGGCACACTTTACAATCAGCCACCAATTCCGCCTGTAATGTTACACCAAATTCCGCGTTTTCTAGCACGGTATTTGGAAGCATCAAAAACCAATAAAGTAGCATTAGTAGTATTAGATGGTCTAGCTTTAGACCAGTGGTTAGTCCTGAAAGATGTGCTGCTTGCACAACGTCCTCAGTTAAATTTCCGCGATGAAACAGTATTTGCATGGCTACCAACCATCACTTCCATCTCTAGGCAAGCAATATTTGCAGGGAAAGCTCCAATTCTTTTTCCCAGTAGCCTAGAAACCACAGCTAAGGAAGAATCTCTCTGGAAACAATTTTGGACTGCTCAAGGCTTAAATCTGGCTGAAGTTGCCTATGCTAAAGGTCTGGGCGAAGCAGATAGTGTTTCGTTGGTAGAACAGAAACTATCCCCCAGATTACGGGTGATAGGTTTGGTGGTGGATAAAGTCGATAAAATCATGCACGGAATACAACTTGGTACTGCGGGGATGCACAACCAAGTACGCCAATGGGCAGAACTGCGTTGGATGGCGAATTTGTTAGACCTTCTGCTGGAGGAAAAATTTAAAATTTTTCTGACATCTGACCACGGTAACATTGAGGCAACTGGTATCGGACAGCCTAGAGAAGGTGCGATCGCTGATTTACGTGGAGAAAGAGTGAGAATATACTCAGATCCTACCTTGAGGGCAAAGCTTAAAAGTGAGTTCCCCAACGCAATTGAGTGGCAACCTTTAGGATTACCAGAAAAATATTTACCGCTTTTAGCACCCACTCGCCAAGCTTTCATTCAAGAAGGGAAACAAATTGTTGCACATGGTGGTATTTCTGTTGAGGAGTTAGTAGTACCATTTATTAGCGTTTCAGTTTGATCCAAATGAGCAGGCGGGTAGAAGTTGGTTTTAGTCAGCGTATTCAGCTAAATTGGTTGGAACTCACAGCCAACCTTCTTTTAGCTGGTTCTACACGCTCAGAAATTCAAACCGCGCTTGATGAATTCTTACAAGATAAAGTCTCTGTTGGCAGTAAAAGTAAATCTAGCGGACGCAGAAAAACTATTTCAATACTGCTGAAAATCTGGGTGGGAGTGCCAGCAAACCTAGAACCTTTGCGAAATGAAGCTTTGGAACTTTTAAGAATCAGCCCATCTAATCAACATATAGTCATACATTGGGGTATGGCTATGGCTGTTTACCCATTTTTTAGGACTGTTGCAGAAAATGTTGGACGATTAATCAGATTACAGGGTTTATTTGCCGCTGCTTCGGTGCAAAGACGCATCAAAGAACAGTTAGGTGAAAGAGAAACAGTATCACGCGCAACTCAACGTTTACTGCGTTGCTTTGTCGATTGGGGAGTCTTACAAGACACTAAAGAAAAAGGTATATATCAGCCAGCAACAGTGCAATTAGTCGATAACAGGAGACTGATAGCATGGCTAATAGAAGCAATTTTAATTTCCAGTAATTCTAATTCCCAAGCTTTAGGTGTAATTAGCCAAACCCCTGCATTATTTCCATTTATCGTCAGCCCCATCAACCTGAGAGATTTAGAAAAAAATCAAAGACTAGAATTTTTCTGCCAGGGTCTTGATGAAAATATGGTGATGCTGCGGAGCTAGTAAGGACTATTTCTCCTAGAGGAAAGTCAGCAGCATATTTCTTAGCGAGGTTTCTGACGTTTCGCCATTGTTGCAAAACGCAAAGAACAATGAGAACATTTTCCTTCCACCCAATCAGCAGGAATTGGAAAGGGAGTCTGACAGTTAGTACATTTGGTTAACAAGCGTAAATTGTGGCGATCGCATTTCAGTTTATCCTTATACTGCCACTCAATGCGGTGGTAAGGTTGTTCTGCATAGCAAGCGGCACATAATTTAATTGGGCGGGGCTTCATAGTCATCCCCTTGACTGGCAGCATCTCCTTAAGTTTTTCGGTTGCCACCTCAACAAAGTTTGCTAATGCTTCTAATTCTTGTTGAGTTGGGAATGGATTTAGGTAAAGTTTTTTCCATCTTGTTACTATCGCACCAACTCCAGCTTCTTTACCAATTTGATATCCCGTTAGTAAATTAGCCCTTTCAAAACGACCTAAAAAGTGACTTATACTTTCCCCTGGGAATGGTTCAACTATATTTATCCAAGCTTCAAAATTATAGATTTCGTTGCACATCTTAGTTATTAATTTTTCTGATATAACTTTTAACTTCCTACTAATGAATAATCACCTTCAATACTATCCAAAAGTGACTTGTCTATTTTGTTAACACCAGATTCTAATGCTTTAACTGCTGCATCTCTAAGAATTTGGTCTAACAATCTAATTTGTCCAGACGTTTTTTCCTGTAAAATAGTGATGATTTCTTGACTATCTGCTAAATTTGATGGCTCAGGTAATCTCAGAATTTGCTGTTCCCAAATCTTGAGTATTTTTATAAAGTTAGCACCCGAAAGTTTTTCAAAACTGAAATAAGAAGCAAAACGTCCAGCTACCTGTTCATCTTTACTAATCAAAGTATCTAGTCGGCTACTTGTTCCCACTAATACGGGAACAATCTTCACCTTATCGAATAAGTCTCTAACATCTGCCAGTGTTTTAAATTGAAGCCTATGCGCCTCATCAATAATCAATACTTCCACTTTACATTGTTTAATAAAATACCATGCTCTCTCTCTTAGCTGAGTCTCATTACCACCTTTCGCCTTAAATTTTAGAGTTTCAATAATTGTTTTAAACAAAAGCGATGGGCTGCAAGAACTACCTGTCAACTCTACGTATAATACAGGAACCACCGGGTTTTGATTTGGAATTTTAACCGCTCTGTTTTGGTAGGTATAAAAAAGAGAAGCTGTAGTTTTGCCCAAACCTGAATCTCCTACTGCTCTACCAGGTTTTCGTAACTTTCGCCTTTCATCTAACCAAGCACCAAATCTTTTTACCTGTTCAATGTTTAAAATATCTGGCTGTCTAAGACGCTCAATCTCTTGCTGTATTTCTTCGTTAGTCATAGTCTACAACCCTAGCTCTTCACGCAAGGATTTTAAATCCAATTTTTCTATAGACTCATCAGCTTCGGGTTGGGAATTGAAACTCTCTACTTGTTCAGGTTTCTTATCTTTCAAAACTTGTGGTATTTGCTCTACCCGTTTTTCTTCAGAACGGCGACGTTCAGCTTTAGTCTTATTTTTTTTCTTGTCCAAAAAGTTTCTGCGTCTAATAGCCTCTTCTAAAATTGCAATGTTATTAATGCCTTTTCCACTATTTTCTGCTTTCTTACGTGCGTATTTAACTTCCTCAATTGACAATCTTTCTGCTTCTAAACCAACAGCATAAGCACGGGCTAAAAATATTTCTTTATTATTTGTGCGACCATATACTAGTACCATAGTGATATCTCTTGGGTCGAACCTTAAGATAACTTTTTCGCCTGCGTAAGCCCCTAAATTTTCTCCCCTATAACGAAGACCAGAAAAATTGAGATACCCATTGTCATACACAACCCGTTCTGCTGCCTTCATTAAACAAATGTCAAGTTCTCTATCGTTCAGCAAAGTAGGAGGCATTTGCAGCCCTTTCTCCCAACGCTCAATCCGACTTTGTTTTGGAGTGAAAGGATTAGCTTGACTCCGGGCATCAGGTTTTTGATTATAGCTATCGACAATGTATCCAACAATTAGTTTTTCTAGTTCAGGAAGACTTATACAAGCTTTTTTTTCAGCTCCCTCTGGACGGTCTTTGACACTTGACCCCGTATAACCCGGCATTTCAGAAAGTAGCCCACTCATGGTTCTAAAAGGTCGTTCTACAATACCACCATCTGAAGGTTGGCTTCGCAGGATGGGTTCAAAATCTAATTCATTAGCAATCCATTCCACTAAATGTTTTGAGCGAAAGTCTTTACCACCATCTGTATAAACATATCTAGGTACACCGTAAGCACTCCACTTACATCTGAGTTCGTACTCTGAACCGTACCGTTTCGGCATAATTGCATTACGCAACGCCAAAGCTACAACTTGAGAACTGGGTGCAGCAAACCCTAGACGCAATCCAACAATGCAGCGAGAGTAACAATCTATTACCGTCGTTAATTGAGGACGGCCTATCTCCTCACCATCCTCATCCACTAATAAGAGGTCAGCTTTAGTATGGTCAATTTGCCACACCTGATTGCTGTACTTAATCGATATTTCTTGATCATCACGAGTTTTGATCACATGCTCGGAACCATGCCATCCAGGGCTACGGCTAGTGCGTGATTTATGCTTTTTCTCTTCCAGTGGTTTGAGCCATCTTTCTACCGTTCTTGCACAGGGAGCCTTGCCGTATTTCTGCCAATAATTAAACCCTTCTGTCTTAGCCTTAGTTTTAATTAACGTATCGACTTTCCAGTCTAATTCTTCTCCTCTAAATCCCTGTGTCTCTAGTTTTGATATCTCCTGTTTCAATTCGTTTTTAGCTAGCTCGTAAGCTCTGATCGCTATTTTCTCTGCCACCTGAGTACGGGTCATGCGATCGCTGCCTTTATTGCGAGCTTTATAGGTTTTAACAGTCAAGTTATACCAGTATTCGCTTTTCCTGGTTTGTCCTTTATCTGCTCTAGCAGTCTCTGCGAAGGTGGCTAAACCGTTTTCTTGCCAAGCCTTAACTAAGCGTCTCACCGTTCTTTCCGACTTTCCTAGCTTCTGGGCGGCTTCTTTCAACTTTTGCCCATAAGTTTTGCGATCGCAGGGTTCACCTAAACTCCGAATAATTTCTAATTTGAGCCTTTGCTCACCTGAAAGCCTGAGTTCCGAATCCTCTAAAAATCTCTGATCCAAAAACTCAACCGATTTGTCTTCTTCGGCAGTATCGTAATCCTCATTTACAAGTATTACATCCGATGAGTCATCGAACAGGTCTGCATCTTCATCACCTAATAGGTAGGTATCTTCTTCCAGTTCAAAATCGTCATCTACATCTAAAGCGCTCATAGATGTAATTTTTTTGTGAAAAACTAACGTACATTTATACTACTATAAAGCTGTGAAGAATTGACAGCTAATTTTTCGCCAAATTAACAAATGACGCTTAATGTGTCGGATTACTAAAAAAATGACACATAATTTGTGGCAGACAACCTAAACAGCTTTCTTAGCTATCAAATGGTGAAAAGTATTGGTATATAAGGATTGTTCACTAATGTATTAATGTGACAAATAATTTGTCGATGTGGTCAAATAATTTGTCGCTCTACAGTGTCGATTGCCAAATTATTTGTCCGCGTTGACAGATTGATGGCTTTACTCCAGGCAAGTTGGACTTAAGTGTTGAGAATTGTAATTATTGAGCGAGGATGATTGCCTTTGTGAAAGGGTCTCTCAATGCTTTTTAAATTTTTTATCTAAATGTTTTTTTGGTACACATATACTATATAATTCACCAAATAAGTGTAAGCTTTTAAAGCTACATCTATGGCTGAATTAAAACTAGTGAGAAATCAACTAAGATGCCAAGCTCACTATTTTACCAGCTTACTATGCTGGTGGCTGGTCGGCGAGTCAATCTTTTAGAGTGAGGTGTAGGGAGACTCACAGATAGTGGTGTTGGGTACAATCTCCACGCAATTAATTTAGAAACCCAAGCCGAAAAACTATTTACTAACTTACCAGTACAATAGCTCAACTCTTGCTAATTGCTAAATTCGTAAAATTGAAATACTTAGCCTGAAAAGAGATTAAACTATGACATCAAGACATTCTATTGAAGAAAGTTCCAACCCCTTAGCAAAATTAGACTATGCTCCGTTACTTGATGCGGTTTTAAAGTTACTTAAAGAAAAAAATATTTTCAAGCTTTCTCCTGATGGCAATAGACTGTTGATTCAGGCTTATGATATTGCTTACACAATAGCTGTAAAATCAGATGGGCGACCACAGATTCCTTTACCCCAAGATTTTGGTATTAAAGCTGCGACCGTAAATTTTAGCTCAGAAACTGATTTCTACTCTAAAATCAAAGCTATTAAAGATGAATTGAAAAAGCAACTTGATACTGCTTGTGGAGAGAAAGGAACTAAAGCTTGCTTAGAAAACCTTTGTAGAGTCTTGTCTGATTTTAATAGCACTCAACCTGCTTTACCCTTTAACTATCCTTTCCAAAAACCCTATAGTTTTACATCTCAACGCTTAATTATTGAGAATAGATTAGCTCAAGAGAGACGCAGAGGAACAGATTCAATAATCAAAGCTCATCACTTAAATGTCAAATTTGAAGGCATATCTAACTTTAGTAATCAGTTGTTAGATAGCCTTAAAAGCTACATAGATAGTATAACTGAACCGGATTCAGGTGATTGGGAAGAATTGACGGATATTTTAAATAATATATCAAAACAAGAAAAATCTGACATCACCCAACTAAGAAAAATAGTAGATACCGAATCTCTACCAAGACTGCTGCGAGATATCAAAATAGACTATTTGGATTACCTGAAAAGAGAATGTGCAAAAACTAATATACGTAACTCTTACTCACAGGGTTTTGAATGTTTAGAAACTTTGATTAATCGGCTGAGATTGCTGTCAAATTATATAAATAACCCAGATTTAGAAGATCCCCATTTTGAAGTAAGTTATTTATTAGATAAGCCAGTTAATTTGCGGACAGCATTTTCTCAAGCAAATGCCTTTGATATCCTTCCTATTATTACTGAATTTGAAGGTACGATTGGAGAAAGTATAGATAAGGAAAGAGGTATTAAAGAATTTAACTTAGGCTTGAGACTTAAACTTAACGGTGCTGTAAACGCCTATGACGAAAAGTCAGCATTGGATTACTATATGACTGAACTTGACCCTACTAGCCCCCGTCACAATGAGCAACTGAGAGATCCAGTAAAAGCTAAAAATTTTAAAGAGAAAGTTTTAAAGATAGCGTGTCTATATTATTTGATTTTTGCTATTGATGAAGATGGCAAAATAGATGAAAAAAATTATAATCCAATTCCTAAATTTGAGACAGAAGTTTTACAAAAATTAAAAATTGGTGAGACTTCTGATAATGAAGTAAAGAACGTATTAATCAAAATTAAAAATCTCATAAATAATTCCAATAATTGGCAAGTGAGACAGAGAGTAGACTCTTTAAAATCTCTACTCAAAGCTTTTCTGGAGAAAAAAGAAATACTACCATCTTTTTCTAAAGCAGTACAATTATGTATTAACAAAGCAATCCTGAATAAAACCAGCGCAACAATTATCAATAGTAACAATTTTTTCCGCATTGATTTAAAGCAAGATAACCAATCAAAAGCTGAGGCTAAAGCTAGAGAGGCTTTAGCTTATATCGAGGTAACGCCACCTACTGTTAATGAGCAATCTCTGACTTCTTTATCTGTCACTTTTACTTTTGATGATGTTCGCTACTTTACAGATGGTGGTAAACAAGATTTTTCCATGAAATATGAAATTGCCAATATTAAAGCATTACCAGTAGTATTTTCTCCTATAGGAGAGAAAAATGGTAAACCTATAACACTACCAATATATGATAAGTATTTTAAAAATCAAAAACTGATAGTTATTTATTATAAAAATGGCAAATAATTTAGGTATCAAGTTAGGTCGGGTCTTTGAGATAAGTTTCAATATTGGTATTTTAACTTACTTTAAACACTCCAATCTTCAACATTCCTATGGCGATGTTTATCTTACACCTTTGAGCAAGTTATATCTGCATAAAATCCAAGAGGCTATAGCCAAGAACTACATAGATAAATCTCATCAAAATATTATTGGTGATTGGATAAAATTATTTATTCAAAAAGGTTGGACTTCTGGCTATAGCTTTATTCGAGAGTATATAGAAGCAACTGGCTGGCACACGAAAAGCAACATCGAAATTCTCTATTGTCAATGTGATTTTTATACAGAAAACGCTTTTGGTATTTTAGATAAAAGTGATATAGATGCTTATCAGGAAATTTTGCAGACTCAAGGTTTTGAAAATGTAGACATTATTCGCTATAAAGATACTGGCGAATTTCTGAAAGCGGATACTCTTCTACTGCTGCGTTATTCGGGTAAGTATCGAATTCTGGTTGTAGACTTATCCACTTTTACAACTTCAGCTATTCATTCTGTAGTTAACTTAAATAATATTCAAATTTTAGAAGAATCATTGCGTACTGAATTGAATTATGTGCGTTCTAAGTCTAATTTTTGCGGACTTGGTATTGATACTGGTAATAGTAGCGATAAAAATAACAAACTTAATGATATCTACTCTAAAGAATTAAAAAAATATTTTTCGGCTTTCAAAACTAAAGATAAGGAAGCCATGAAAGTTATTCAAGCTTGTAGTTACGCCTGGAGTTTTTATAAATTTTTATTGTCATCAGGTAAATTATTAGCAACTGAAGCAGTTAAATTTAATTGCTTCGGATATAGCGATCGGATGATTAACGGTATTGCGTTAATTAAAGAAAAAAATGACAGTCAAGATAGTCTACATATTTTAGAAACTTGTTATGATATATACAAATATAAAAACTTCAAAGAAATTGATGAGAGTCGCAGACAATTATTGCAAACTATCAAAATTAATGCTAGTAAAAACTTCCAAAAAGGTAGAGAGTTTGTTAAAAAGATAGTTGAAGCAGAAAAAGATAGAATTAATCATATCGAAAATACAGAGATATTTGAGGCAGGCAGAGATTTTTTTAATACTGCTGATATTGTACCTGAATCTATTCAGCAATCACTACAGCTAAAGTCTACAGAAGTTAGAAATGCTCATGCAGAGTTGATAAATCGAGCGCTTGCAAATGCCAAAAAATCATTTCTATTTTTGACAGGAAATCCTGGAATTGGAAAGACAACCGCAGTTGCAAAACAAATTATTAAACAGCTAGATGAAGGTTCACTTTTTATATATGTCAGTCCACGTATTCAGGTTAATAGAGATATTATAGAGAAGTTTAGAGAAGAAACAAGTTTAAAATTCGTTGCTGACAATTTAATTTGTATTAATACTAACAAAAGAATCTTAGATTATGCTGGTGGCTATGCTGTTGAATACTATAGCAACCAACTTAATGGTGAACATCAAATAGGACAAGTTAAATTTATGGATGCTAGCACTTTAAAGGAAAAAGTGCTAGAGCTTCCGAACAACTTGGTTAGATATGCAGATAACTTGGTACAAGTCGAGAACCGCAATCAAGCAGGAGTTTTAGCAAGTTTGTGTGAAGCAATTCACACCTGTATCACTAATCCTAATTTACCTAACAATATTATTGCTACAGCTTCAATTCAAGCTCTTAAAGAAACTCGCTATGGTAACACTTTAAAACATTTTGGCAGAATATTTAGCAGTGCTTATAATTCATCAGGTAAGCCTCCTGGGATTATCCCAAAAAAAATGAAAGAAATCGCTAGTCGGATGAAAAATATTTTCATTATGATTGACGAAATCACAGGTTCTCCAGAAGGAGTGGCTTTTCTGCATGGTATTTTAGAGTTTATTGCAGAATATGATTTATTAAATCCTGAATATGGCTTCAATGTTAAAGTCATTACATCTGATGCATCATTGACGATACAGGAAGTAATTAATAGCCATCTTTCTAGCAAACAAACTCAGGGAGATAAAATATTTGTTCGTCAAGTTGCAGACTCAATTTGTAAATGCTTATCAATTGATGAATTTGAATTTCTCGGTAAGCCTTCTACTCTAATTAATGCAAATTCTTATCCTGCTTCCAAGCTCACATTTAATTATCACATATTTATACAGTCAGTAAGCTCAGAAAAGGTAACAGATGACACTTTAATTTTGGATAATAAGGTATCTGAAAAAATTAAAGAGGATATTCTGAAGCTGCTGAAGTTAAATGATGGGCAAATTATAGTATATATTCAAAATAAAGATAGCCTTAAACAATTAATTAGTAAGATTTCTAAAGAAAGGCATAGCTTTATACTTCATGAAGAGTATCTAGAAATACACGCTAGCTTGTCAGAAAAAGAAGAAGCGGAAATTCAGAAATATCAAAATCAAGTCAAAGTAGTTTTTATGACTGCTTCAGCATCTCGTGGCTTATCTTTTCCTTACACAAAACACATTCTCGTACAGATTCCTGGGTTTCAAATTGAGCAAAATTTGATGGAAATTATACAAGTAATATACCGTGGGAGAGGAGGTGAACTAGATAAAGGGGAGAAAAATTTGATTTTTTACTTGTCTGACAAAGCGATATATTACCCAAAAGAATTTGATGATAATGGTAAGCATTTAAGCCTTTCTGAATCAGAAAAGCTTGCAAGAATTTCTCTAGAAGAAGCTTGCTTAAATGTGCTAAATATTCTCATTATTTTAAAAGCTTCTATTATGACCAGAATTATGGGTTCAGGGGCAATAGGTAGAAAGCGATACGTTATTATTCCTATAGGTAGCAAAGCCATTAGCCAAGCAGGTGAAACCTTCATTGGTTCATTAGCTACATTATTAAGAGAAATTCGTAAGGAGTTTAAAAAGCGACCTGAAGATCAGGTACTACAAAATATAGAGCAAACTTTGTATGAATTGCTCTCTGTTCAAAAAACTGAGATTACTCCTTATTATCAAAATAATTCATTATCCGAGAATCAAGAAGTATCCTATTTTTCACTAGGTTTTAAATTTATATCACAAATGGAAAGTAGCCTTGATAAATTGCTGGCTCTCCCACCTATTGAAAAAACTTACGTTAGAGGTAGTTTAGTGATTGTGCCTCTATCAGACAAACTTGTAAAAGAAACTAATTATATCGATTTAGAAAAAATTTTAGATCGAGAGCGTAATGAAGATTTTATAAAAAAATTGAAACTTTTGGTTACTTCAGGAAGGTATCCAAAACAAATTACGAGCGCAGCTTATTCGCTGATGAACTTGGCTAGCACACTTTTCAGTGAGTTAGAACGTTCGCAAAAACTAAGCCAAACTTCACTTTCTTCAGAGCGTTACTACGCTTTACCTATACAAACATTTTTATCTTTTCAAGCTTTTGAAGAGTATTTTGAGAATCAAAAGAGAGTTTGTGATTCATCTTTCCGAGATATTTTAGCTCGGTATGTTTATTCACTTGCTCTAGCATATAATATTTTGCCTATTGACTCTAATTATCACAATATTTCCTATGTAGTCTTTAATAGTGGTGCTATGGATAAATTAGGTAAAAGCTTGTTCAGTGAAAATCAAATATTTCAATCAAAAGAAATGAATATACTTAATTTAATCCTGTCTCAAGAATCTTGAATTGTAATTTTCATTGCTAAAGTAAATCAATAACGTTAGCATAACAATAATTCGTTACAACGCTAAATAATTTTTTAACCTATACAGATTGTTAATCGACTACTTTAATTAATCCTCGTCGCAAAGCATCAAAAACTCGGCTGATTTGTAACCTTTCTTCTTCGTTCAAATCTTCTTTCGATAGCAATGTTGACATTAAAAGATGCTGATCGTGGCGCGTAATTCTCCGAATAGCAAATATATGCTCTAAGACTGTTTCTAACTGCATTGGGTTTGAGGTGGTAGTAGTTAGCATATTCTTTAATAAAATTTTTTGCATTTATATAAATAACTATTGTAAAAATAACAAGTTTTTACAAAGTTTGACATTAGTATCTCTACGGAATCCCTAATAATCGGTAGTTTTGCAGGTTGGTTGTTATAGCTGTTGACTGTTGACTGTTGACTGTTGAAAATAGCAATGGAATATTTTTTTACATGGAAGTCCGTAAATATAGCGCCGTTAATAACTTACACCAGCCAGCAGCGACGAGGTAAATTTTTTTTGTTCAGCAATTATAACGGTATCGGTTGAGTCCAATACACACGTAAGGGCACGGCAGTGCCGTGCCCCTACACGCTAGGATATAATTTTGTATTGCATCCAACACCAGAAGCGCTATATACAGCGAACGTATCATCCTTAGCCCCTGTGATGACAAGGTAAGGTAAACCAAAAAGTTGCGCCTTGACCAGGACTACTCTGGACTCCAATTTCGCCGCCATGTGCAGTGATAATTTGGCGACAGAGGTATAATCCTAGACCAATACCAAGAGAACGAGCGCGATCGCCTCTCGCGTAGCGTTCAAATATTTGTGCGCCTTGTGCTTCGCTCATCCCCACGCCATTATCCTGTACTAAACAACAAATCATTTCCCCTTCTACGTTTGCTTTTAAGGTAATTTCTAATCCTGGGGGATTGTGGTTTAAAGCGTTACTAATTAAGTTTTCAAATACTCGCCTTAATTGCAAGGTATCTGCATTGACAAGCGGCAAATTAGATAATACTAAATTAGTAATACTTGCTTGATTTTTTATTAATAACGATTCTAAATCTTCAGCGATAGAGTTGACTAACTCTGCTATTTTTACAGGTTCATAATGTAGCGTAATTCCCTGGCTTTCACTCACATGAGTTTCTAATAATGAGTTAATTAGATACAGTTGACGTTCACCACTCTCAATCATTCTGTCTAAAATATGACGCGGTAAAGAGATATTTTCTATAGGTGATTGTTGCCAATGTTTGAGTAACATCAGAGTTCCGGTAATTGGAGTACGTAAATCATGGGAGACAGCATGTAAAAATTCATCTTGGCGTTTATATAAATCTTGTAATTCCATCATTTTTTGCTGCAATTGAGCGGTTCTGGCTTCGACTTTCCGCTCTAAATTCACATTAAGTGCCTGGATTTCTTGGAAAAGCTTTGCTTGTTGAATCGCAATTGCTACTTGTGTGGCTAATTGTTGTAATAAATCAATTTCTACTTGTTGCCAATGACGTACTTTGGAACACTGATGAGCAACTAACGTACCAAAAAACTCATTATTGACCATAATTGGTACAGTTAAACAAGCTTTTACTTGATATTTAGTAAAGTAGTACGCACGCTTGGATGAAATTTTGGCGTGGGAGATGTCGTCAATTTGTTGTATATCTCCTTGGGAAAATAGAATTTTAATTTCTTGAAGATAATCATGATCTGTGGTAAATAAATCTGCAATTGATTCCCAATCTTGGTTTAAAGATTCAGCAAAAATTCTCTTATGTAAATCATCCTTGAAGTTACTAATAAATACTCTATCAGCTTGGAGAAATTGCCGCACTTCTGTAACTGTAATGTTAATTATTGCTTCTAAATTCAGACTCCAGAGAATTCTCAAAGCAATTTCTGCAATCAATCGCTCTCGTTCTGCACCGGCTCGTAATTGGATTTCCGCTTGGCGGCGTTCTGTGATATCTAAACCAGTACCGATAACATAACTGATTTTCCCAGTATCATCTAAAAGCGTAGTTGTAGACCAAGAAATTAATCGTTGTTTTCTATCTTTGGTTAACAAATATCTTTCGGTTATTTTGGGAGTTTGCTCGGCGATGAGATTCTGAAAATCAGTTTTTACTAATTCTAGTTCTTCCGGGACTAGGAATAAATCCCAAAATAATTTATTTTCTACTTCAGCAAAGGAATATTTACTAATTTGCTCAAAAGTCCGATTAAAGCGGGCAATTCGCCCTTGGCTATCAACTACTATGACTAAAGCACCAACTGTATCGAGAACTGCGGAAACAAAATTGCGTTCTTGACTTAAATCCTGAATTAGCTCGCGTAATTGCAAAGTCATTTGATTAAATGTGGCGGCTAAAACTCCCATTTCATTACGCTGTATAACATTAATTTGAGTATTCAAATCGCCTGTACTAATTCGTGCTGCTGCTGTGGTTAATCGCTCTAAAGGTAAAACAATTTGCCTTTGAAACCGAATACCTACGCCTACAGTAACTAATGTGGCGATGAAGATAAATACACCCATCACTAAAAGCATTTGACGAATGGGAGCATAAGCTTCATTTACGGGCAGTTCTACGACAACTTGCCATCTTAAACTAGTAATAGGTGAGACAGCGCCGATGACTTCTACACCTTTTAAACCGCGATATTTAGCTAAAAATTTGTCACGATTGAAGCGCTGAAATTGTTCTATAAAAGGCTGGGCGGATAAATCTCGCAGTTTTAAAGATGCTCGATATTCTTCTTTGACAGCAATGAGAAAATTTCGGTTATCAATCACATAAGTATAACCAGTTTCACCGACTTGAGTTTGATAGATAAAGAACCGGAGAAACTTGAGATTGATTCGCGCTATTAATACCCCATTAACTTCATCTGCTATGTTGCGAATTGGTACTGCTAAAGTCACAATTGGTAATTTTGTCGCCGGATCTATTTCTACGGGACTAACAAAATCTTCTTTTTGCTTGATCGCAGATAAAATCCCAGGAGTTGGCGTGATTTTATCAACCTTAAATTGTCCATAAGGAGAAACAGCAGAAATAACTTTTCCTTGACTATCTAAAATTGCGACTGTTTCATAGGCGCTATGGTGACGAGTTAAAGCAGCCAGAAATTTTTGTTGGATTTCTGGTGATAAATCTGTTAAACCTTGGACTCTAGCTAAGTAACTGAGTTTGCGCTGTAAGTCATCTATATAAGCATTAATTTTTGCCGCCGCAGCTTGGGAAATTTCCTGCTGTGCAACTTCTAACTGTTGCATTTGGGCTTGAAAGCTGAGATAAGTTAATGTACCAGATACCAGCAGCATGGCAATAACTACTAGCAGGACTAAACCATACCGCAATTGGTTGGTGATGGAAAAAAATCCATATCCTGCTGGATGTGATGCATGATGGCGCTGCTGTTTTTTCATCACAACTCCTTAGGGAAAAATATCAATTTTGCCAGTGAGAATATCTTGTTTCACAGATTTGACAATTTCTGCTTGTTGCGGAGTTAACGAACCGTTAAATGGCGTTAAATCTTGAACTCCTTCTAAAATGCCAAATTTATACTGCTTTCCTTCCCAGCGTCCTTGTTGTGCTAAAGTTGCTCCTTCTAAGAGTAATTTTGGGACTTTTTGCACAACACGAGTAACTATATTATTAGCTGTTAATTCCTGCTTTTCTTGAATGGCATACATCCAAGTGATAGCAGATATTGATTTATGGGTAGATACTGCTTGCAAAACTCCGAAATTTCCGAAATCTGCATCTGTGACTAAAACATCTGCGCCTTTAGCAATTTGGGCTTCAGCTATACTTTTAGCTGTATCTGGATCTCGCCAACTATTCACCCAGTTAATGGCGACAGTGATGTTATTTTTAGTTTTTAAAGCAGCGCGTTTTAATAAGATGGCTTGTTGTTGAGTAATTAATTGAGGTTCGCCACCAATAAAAGCAATTCTATTAGTTTGAGTTTTTAAAGCAGCAATTACTCCCACTAAATAACCTACTTCATTACTGCGAAATGCCAAAGCGCCAAAATTTTTGTTGTTACCGCCGTAACTCGTCACAACTGCAAATTTAATTCGGGGAAATTCTTCAGCAACAATTTTCGATGAATTTAAATATTGACCGCCATGAATAATAATAAAATCAAATTCTTGTTGAGCATATTGACGGAGAATTGGCTCGGCATTATTGACAGTAACGTTAGGAGTATAAGCTATCTGAGCGCCTAGTTGATTTTGAATTAAGTTTAGTCCTTCATATCCTGATTGATTCCAACTTTGATCGTTGATGGGGCCTGGTAAAATCATCGCTACTTTAAAAGCGCCTGGTGCTGGGTTATTAGATTCAGGTTGAGTATGACTATTGAGGTGAGAGCAACTAATGAGGAGTATGGTTAAAAATACTCCCATAAGAATTATCTGGGGAAGTCGGATTGATCCATAGATTGCTACCAGGGATAGCACATTTCTTACTTGCATGGGAGCAAAAGCCCTAATCAGGTACTCTGCTCAAAGCATACCAAGTGCGATCGCCAGCAAGCAATGCTGCATATCATGGAATCATCTTCAACAATCAAAATTTGCAGCATTCGGCGTTAATTAACTTGAAAAAGAATATTCCCGATTATTTGCCGAACCACAGAGACATTCCGCTAAAATAACTTGGCAGCTTTGCAAGGAATAAAGAATCATGGCAGAAGCACTAATTGGAATTATTGGCGGCAGCGGTTTATACAAAATGGATGCACTCAAAGATGTAGAAGAAGTGCAAGTAGATACCCCCTTTGGTTCACCTTCTGATGCTTTGATTCTGGGTAGATTAAATGGAACAAGAGTAGCTTTTTTGGCGCGTCATGGACGTAATCATACTTTACTACCGTCAGAATTGCCGTTTCGCGCCAATATCTATGCAATGAAGCAATTGGGTGTAGAGTATTTAATTTCCGCCAGTGCGGTTGGTTCGTTGAAAGCAGAAGCCAAACCGCTGGATATGGTAGTACCAGATCAATTTATAGACAGAACCAAAAATCGGGTGTCTACGTTTTTTGGGGAAGGAATTGTGGCTCATATTGCCTTTGGCGAGCCGATATGTCAGAATTTGGCTGGTGTGGTTGCAGATGCGATCGCCTCTTTAAATTTACCAGAAGTCACTCTCCATCGTGGTGGTACTTATGTGTGCATGGAAGGTCCGGCATTTTCCACCAAGGCGGAATCGAATCTTTATCGCAGTTGGGGTGCGACAGTGATTGGGATGACAAATTTACCAGAGGCGAAGTTAGCTAGGGAAGCAGAAATTGCCTATGCAACTTTAGCATTGGTCACAGATTATGATTGTTGGCATCCAGACCATGATAGCGTCACAGTAGAAATGGTAATTGGGAATTTGCAGCGTAATGCCGTGAATGCGCAAAAGGTAATTCAAGAAACTGTGCGCCGTTTGAGTGAAAATCCGCCTTCTAGTGATGCACATTCGGCTTTGAAATATGCGATTTTAACTCAGTTGGATAAAGCACCCGCAGCGACTAAGGAAAAGTTAGGGTTGTTATTGCAAAAATATTTGTAGATTTGCTTATATCATTAATTTTGATGTGCTGCAACCCCGACTTCTTTAAGAAGTTGGGGATTTGAACCGCAGAGGATGCGGAGAACGCAGAGGATACTAGGATGTTTTGTAAATTTAACTTTCTATTAATTTCTGAAAGCGATCGTCTGCTCGAATTGCATCAAAGTCTGGATTAGTTTTTGCTGATTTTCGATGTTGATCGCCTCTTAATTTGATGGCTTGGGTGAGATTTTTAATTGCTAACTCAATCTCTCCTTGTAATGTGTAACAACGAGCAAGATGAAACCAAGCCCAGTGAAAGTCAGGCTGAAGTTTTAAAGCTTGTTCATAACTGGTAATTGCATCAGCATATTTTTGTAAATTTCTCAGACAATTACCACAGCCGAACCAAGCTATATAATGCTCAGATTGAATACTAATGGCTTTTTCATAGGATAATAATGCTTCTGAATAGCGCCCTAATTTTCTTAGCGTCCATCCATGATTTACCCAAGCTATATAAGAATCTGGTTCTCTTTGAGTGACTTTTTCATAGCAAGCTAAGGCATCTTCATAACGACCTTCAAAAAATAAAGCATCTCCTTGTTTAAGATAATCATTTGCTGTAAAAAATAAGCGAGGATTTTCAGATTTCAAAATTTCTAGTTGGTTAGTCAAATCTTGAATTTTTTGCTGGATTTCGGGATGCACATAATCTTGCGTTAATGAAGGTGAAGGTGTGAGTCCAGATAGCTGTTGCAAAATTTGCTCTTTTTGGCTTTGGGCATCTAAATATAAATTATTTAATTGCGATAATTGGGTTAAAAAATCAGATTTTAATACTTCTAATTCTTGCTTAAAAGCTGCTGTTTGATTTTTTAATTCGGCGGCTACTTCTTTTTCTAGTTGCTTTTCTACTTCTTCTTCTAAGCGTTTTTTAGTTTCCGCGACTACTTCACTAATTACACTTCTACGTAATAACCAAACACCAGCCGCCGCTAAAATGGGCAACATAGTCAATACTACTAGCAAAATATTCAGTAAAGCTGTAGTGTGATTAAACGCACGGTCAACTTCCTCTTGCACCTGATTGTCTATTTCTAATTTTTCTTTATCTGTCAAGGTGGAAGTTGGAGTTGCTGGTGTTTGGCTGAGTTGTGGTGTAGCTGTAGCAATAGTGGTGGTTAGTAAGATAAGTGCAACTGCTAACCCGACGCGATTCTTGATATTCATGCAAGCCTGCTCAGTGTAAACTCAGAATCTATAGTAGTCTACACAACTAAGTTAAGAGATTCCGTGTTTAAGCTACTTGAAAATTTGTAATTTTAAATCACAGACGTGTATTTGTGTCAAGTATACCAATATGCATTTCCAGCTAGAGCCTGGAAACGATATTTTCAAAGGCTTTTAGCTTAGTTTGACACAGGTGCACAGATGTGAATCCCTACTTGATATATCAAATGAAGTTTCAAGGTGGAATATGGGAATAATCAATATAAATCCCAAATATAGCAATCCTATATGATCTGTGAGAATTTACGGCAATCAAAAATTTGGTTTTGCAGGGCATACAGCTTTGATTCGTATTCACCAATGATTTCAGATTGCTATATCAACAGAAATTAGCTATTGCACCACCTTCTTCATCTGAATTTACTTTAGGTACAGAAAAACATGGAAAATAAAATAGAAAAAAAACCTGATAATCAACGAGATATTAGATTTGATATTTTGAAAAGTATTGGACTAATATGCATTATTTATGCGCATATTGGTTCAGAAGATAATATTTTCTTTCACATCAGACGTTTTGATGTTCCTCTCATGGTTATTGTATCAGGAACATTGTATTACTGTTCAGCTAGTAAAAAACAAATATCTTTTTGGAGCTATTTACAAAAAAGATTACCTCGTCTGCTAGCTCCAGTATGGTTATTTTTGACTTTTTTCTTTGTTTCTGCTTATGGTATTTTTACCTTACTTTCTAAACCATATCCTTTCTCCCAAGAAAAAATATTTGAGACATTTATTTTATCTCTTGGCATTGGTTATGTATGGATAATTCGCGTATTTATACTAGTGGCAATTTTTTCCAGTTTACTTATAAATCTATACAGATATTGTAAAACAGAATTTAGATTTCTGACTTTGTTATCTCTAATTTACATATTTTATGAAATATTACTTAAAGTCATCTCTCGTGTTAATGTACATAGTCAATTTATTGCAGGGTTTATTAATGATTATCTATTTTATCTTCTGCCCTATGGTTGTCTATTTGGCTTAGGTATAACTTTACCAAAACTGAAAAAAAGAACAATATTATTTATTATAGGAATTTTTCTTGTAATATTTTTAGGTTTTGCTGGTTATTACTACCACCATCAAGGGCATTTTGTCTCGACTAGTGAGTTTAAGTACCCAGCAAGAATATACTACATATCCTATGGAATTTTTATGTCATTACTAGGTTTTTTATTAGTTGACAAAGCTTCTATTAAGTATAATTTGTCTGCTAAGAATAATTGGTTAATCAAGGTGATTATTTTTATCAGTTCATCTTCTTTATGGATATATCTGTGGCATATATTCTTCGTATATTACTGGCAAAATTTATTTGCTGAACATTTACCTAAATTTATTAATCGCTTGAATATAGATTTTTTAATAGTCGCGCTGGGAGCAATCACTATAACCTATTTACAGAAAAAATTTATTTCCAGCCTAATTATGAACAATAGGTTTGGAAAAAATCACTATGATGTACTTTCCATGTTATTTTTGAAATAATTTATTCCTGGTAAATCCCTGATTAGTAACTTAAATTACCTGAAAATTAAAGCTGAGAGTTGCCCAATTATTCACATCCAACACATAGGAATCAGCAGATGTACCGTTAATCTCGGCTTTGAGTTGACTAGCGTTATGCAAATCTTGGAGTATGGCTTGCGCTACTTGTAAGGGGTTTAATAAGGGGCCAATGGGTTGTTGATCTGTGGTGCTGTTCTTAGCAGTTTCTAAGGTGGTAAGAGTTTCGTTGAAGGGAGTCGTGCTGAAAATTAGTTGGTGTTCAGCTTCATAAGCTGGCCCCGGAATCACCCATCCAGAGGTACCACTGCTTTGTGGCAATGTAATTGTTTCGCCAGGAGCGATTACTATTTGTTTAACTAGGGGTTTAGTTTCTAAACTGTTGGGTTCTGGGGGAGTTTGCCAAGGATAAAATGCGATCGCACTTCTGTTATTCTTGAATCCCACTAGGATGAAATACACCGGGCGATCGCCAAGATTTTGCAACCGATACTGCATTTTACTACCAATGGGGACAATCAGTGTGCTAAGTGACTTGTTTGTTGCCGTTTCCCCACCCAAAGTCCGCATGGTTTCTCGTTGCATAACAACGCGAGGTGATATGCTGCTGATAATCTCTAGGGTTGCCTTGATTGCTAAGCGGGAAGAACCTTGATTTTCGGTGAGTCGCCATAACTTGGCTGCTAACAAAGTGGGTAATTTTGGCGCTAATCTTTGGACTGCAACTTTTACCGCTTCCCCTACTTCCCCAGGATTGTTGAAAATTGCCTCGCCGCCCAGAGAAAATAAACCGTAGCGAGTCGGCATTGGCAAGAGTTTGCTAAACAGATAATCAGCTGGTTGTTCGCCGGCGACGACAGTGGAAACACGGGAGACTGTGGCAAACGCACTGGTAGCGTCTACTCGTTCAATTCTTTCCAATCTAGTATCGAGGGCAACGATTAAATTAATGTTGCGGGGTACAATTCGGACTGCTTCTTGGACGAGTTGCCCTACTTGTACAGAAGTAGTATTATCAATAGTGGAAAATTGTGCTTTGGCTGTTAACCCAGTACGCGATCGCAATATTAGCTGTTCTCCACTAACTAAGCTAAGTCGGGAGTTAGGGCTGTAGTATTCCAGGACTTGTGGTGGTATTCCCCCTAACCACACGCTCACTGTTTTGCCATCGTCTTCTTTGGCGATAATCGCTCCCTCGCCGCCAATGGCGCTGTCGGCAACAAAATTATCAGCTAGTAAGGGATTTTTCTGGTTACTGACTACAGCAGGCTGCTGCTTACTCCCCAGCTTGCGCATGGAACTTTCGACTTGCCCAAGACTGACTTGAATTGTCTTGGCGGGAGTGGCTTCCCATAAATACTGAGTCAAAGCGTAGGTAAACAACCCCGCACTAAAACCAGATAACAGCAATTCCCTGGCTGATTGCTTAGGATCTGCTGTTGCGGTCAATAGTAAGGGTGGGGTGAGTTCCGCCTTACTCGCTGAATTTTGCGATTTCAGTTGTTGGAGAAAGTCTAATTCTGCTGATGCTAACTCCCCATCTACTATTTCGGGACGGGCGCGAATTCCTAATCCTGTCCCCATTGTCGGAGCATAGTAACTAGTATCTAATACTGCGGTGACACGATCTGTAGGGAGCGATCGCAACAATAATACTAGAGTTTCTGCTAATAAATAATTGACTATTTTACTATTTTGTGCATCCGAGGCTACCAGAGCATTTTGTACCGTGTCGGTTGCTAATTGAATGCGAGTCCCATAACCACTAAAGTGAAAGACCACAACATCACCAGGTCTAGCTTGCTTACCGAGATGTTCTAAAAAAGCGGCTTCGATGAATTCTCGGCTGGCTTGTTCCTCCGTCAACGTCAAAATATTGGCGGCGGGGAAGCCAAAGCGATGCATCAATAATTCTTTTTGTAGTTCTACATCAGTCAAACAACCGCTGAGTTTAGGATTTTGTGAGTATTGATTAATCCCTATCAATAAAGCAAATTTACGCAGACTTGGTTGCGCTAAAGCTTGGTAATAGCGATTTCCCCAGGTCAACCACTCAGCCTCAGTTACACCCAAAACTGCAAGTATTGAACCAATTCGTTGTAAAAAAGTCCGACGCTTCATAAATTCGCTATCAGCCCTCAGCCCATCAGCATAACAGCTTAAAGGGCTGAAGCCTGTAGTGTAAAGTAAAGTGGGAACAATTCGCTATGATAATAAGTCTTCAGGGACTTCCAAGAAAAAAAATATTCCATTGTCAACCGTCAACACTTCGACAAGCTCAGTGCGGCGCAGTCAACAGTCAACCGTCAACAACTTTAAGCTGTTGTTTATTTTTTGGAGTTCCTTAAGCTAAGACTTGTACCTTCATCGCCCTTGCTAATTCCGCCGCCACCTCTGGACGAGAAAATTCTGGTGGCGGTAATTCACCCCGACGCAGCATTTCCCTAACTTTGGTTCCCGACAGGTGAACCCGTTCTTCTGGTTTGCTGGGACTGGTTTTTGTTGTCGCCATTTGTTTGGTGCGCGTGCAATAAAACGCGTGTTCAAACTTCATGGGTACAATGCCCAATTCATGGGGTTCAAATTCATCAAAAATATATTGAGCATCGTAAGTGCCGTAATAGTCACCCACGCCCGCATGATCCCGCCCAACAATAAAGTGAGTACAACCGTAGTTCTTGCGGACTAAAGCATGGAAAATTGCCTCCCGTGGACCTGCATAACGCATTGCTGCCGGATTAATTGCTAAAATCACTCTATCTGAAGGATAGTAATGTTCTAGCAAAATCTCATAGCAACGCATCCGCACATCAGCAGCGATGTCATCTTCTTTTGTCGCCCCAACTAATGGGTGTAAAAATAGACCATCGACAGTTTCTAAAGCGCACTTTTGAATATATTCATGGGCGCGGTGGATGGGGTTGCGAGTTTGAAACCCAACGATAGTTTTCCAGCCCTTGGTTCTAAACATTTGCCGAGATGCGGCAGGATCGATTTGGTAGGCGGGAAAATAGGGATGGGAATCGCGTTGTAATAGCCAGATATCGCCGGCGAGATTAATCGGCCCTTGGTTATAGACTACCTGTACACCAGGATGCTTAGCATCATCAGTGCGATAGACATTTATAGCTTCGCGGGTTTTATCGTAGCGATATTTTTGCGTTAGCTGTAAAACCCCAATATATTCGCCGCTGGGGTTATCCAGACGGATCAAGCTGCCTTCAGTGAGGGGGGAAGCTACTTCTTCGGCTACTGACAGTGTAATTGGGATCGACCACACAATACCGTTAGCTAGACGCATTTCGCTAACTACGCGATCGTAGTCTTCCTGGTTCATAAAACCTGTGAGTGGACTAAACCCACCGATCGCAATCATTTCTAAATCAGAAACAGCGCGATCGTCAAGTTGCACTCGTGGCAAAAACTCACCCTTGGAGAGAAATTCTTCTCTTTGTTCTGGTGTGGCGATGCGATTAACCAATTGTCCACCGTGGGGCGCAATAGCATCTGAATGGTAACTCAACGTAATCCCCTCTTCGAGTTAAGGTAATTGTTTCAAACTATGTACTAACTTATCAAATGGTGGTACACAGAGAAAAAGAGTTTGGGTAGAGGCTAAGGGTGAGGGGCTAGGATAAAGAATAAGTTACCCTGAAGCTAATGCACCTTACAGCCTAGGAATTATGACTGCGGTATCCCCTGTGGTTAAACCTGTTAGCCTGCTGCGGCTAGCGCCTGGTAGTGTCGTGACTATTGAGGATGTGAGTTGGGAAGAATTTGAATCTATCTTGCAAGAACTGGGACAAAAGCGATCGCTGCGGGTTGCCTACAGCAATTCTACTTTAGAAATCATGGTTCCTCTACCTGAACACGAAAAGCCACAAGACTTAATTTCTGATATTGTCAAAATTTTACTGAAAAAAATAGGCAAAAGATATGAACCTTTTGGTTCAACCACATTTAAGCGGGAAAATTCAGCGGGAGTAGAACCAGATGCTTGCTTCTATATTGAGAATTATCAACGAATGATTGGGAAGCGGAGACTTGAACCAGATGATCCGCCTCCCGATTTAGCAATTGAAACAGATGTCACCTCTAAAACAACTCTTGATGCTTACGAAGCGATCGCTGTTCCCCAATTATGGATTTACAATGGCAAAAAGCTTTCTATTTATTTGCTCACAGATGGGCATTATACTCAATCTGATTATAGTCCCACCTTTCCCAATATCCCTTTAACTCAGATAATTACCGCTACTATAGAACGGGCTTGGCAAGTTGGAACTGTACAGGCTTTAGAAGAGTTTGCAGAAGATATTGACAAAATTTATGATTGATTTTATTCAATCATTTTGGTGTCAAAAGCTTTTAATTTATCATCTAAAACCATTTTGTATACACACTCGAAAAATACCCCTCCTCGCAAGTCACAGGAGGGGTGGTTTTGACTTTAGCTCAAACCAGGGTGGGGTTCAACTAAATTGTTCAATAATTCCGCCACCTAAGACTTTTTCCCCTTCGTACCACACCGCCGCTTGTCCGGGGGTGATGCTGAACTGGGGTTCGTCAAACACCAAGCGCACACGGGAGTTTTCCAGCGGAATCACCGTTACTGGTGTGGGATGGGAACGATAGCGAATTTGCACTTCTGCATGAATTGGGGCGGATGGTTCAGCAATGGAAACCCAATTGACGCGATTGACTGTGCATTCTGGCTGAGTTGCCTTAGTGCGATCGCCTACTATCACTTTATTATTTACCGCATCTAATTCAATCACATACAAAGGTTCTGCTGCCGCAATCCCCAAGCCTTTACGTTGCCCAATCGTGTAATGATGGACACCATCGTGCTGTCCCAAAACTTTACCCGCAGTATCAACAATCTCGCCTTTTTTCGGCGCCAGATACTGATCGAGAAATGCCCGCATGGAACCGTTGCTTTCTACCAAGCACAAATCTTGGCTTTCTGGCTTATCGGCGGTTGCCAGTCCATATTCAGCAGCGATGCGGCGGGTGTCAGCTTTTTGCAGTTCTCCTAGGGGAAATACGGTAGCTGCGAGTAAATCTTGCGACAAATCATAGAGAAAATAAGACTGGTCTTTATTTCTGTCAACAGCCCTTAACAATTGATAACGGCCAGTAGCTTCGTCATAGCGAATTTTGGCATAATGACCCGTAGCGATGCGATCGCATCCCAATTGTTCGCGGGCATATTGCACCATTGGCCCAAATTTCACAGTCTTATTGCACTGAGAACAAGGCAGAGGTGTGATCCCCGCGCTGTAACCAGCCACTAGGTAATCGACAATATTTGTCTGAAAGACATCGCGAATATCAACAACTTGATGGGGAATACCCAATTGTTCGCAGATATTAGCCGCGTCGATCATTCCTTCAGAGCAACACTGACCTTTGCCTTTCATCAGCCAAAGGGTCAAACCAACAACTTCATAGCCTTGATTGTGCAGTATAGCAGCGGCGGTTGAACTGTCAACGCCACCGGAAAGACCAACGACGACTTTTTTCATATCCTTAAATCAGGGGGACAGAGGGGGATGTGGTTCGACTTCGCTCACCAACCGGAAGATGAGGGAGACAAGGGGGACAAGGGGGACAAGGGAGACAAATGACAAATGACCAATGACCAATGCCCAATGCCCAATGCCCAATGCCCCATCTAAAATATCTCAAATTTTAGCAAGACCTATGCAATGCCACTCAGCCCGATGGACTGATTCTAAGTTAACACTTATATAGGTGCTACAACAGACAGCTCTATTAGTTCCAAGAAGGAAATTGTCGAGAAATACTGTTACTACTATGTCCAGACCAATACCAGACCAACTGATCGCCTTTCCGATAGTCCCGTTTTTCCTGGGAGGATGCTTAGCTTTGCTCCCCGACTCTACCCCAGTACAAGCACAAGTTACCAAGAGTGGCTTTTTATTGGCAGAACGAACGGTGGTTAATTCTTTACCACCACCGCCAGATTTCCAGACAATTCCTTATAATCAGCCAATACAACCAGTACCTGGGAACTCATATAATCAAAATTTTCAGTCTCTCCCAAACGTTAGGGTTAATCAATATAATCAAAATTTTAAACCTTACCAAACAGTCCAAGCTAATTCCTATAACTGGAGTGCCGAACGCTACATAGTGTACGTCGATGGCGGTGATTACCAGCAGTTGCAACGTGTACGCCAGTTGGATCGTAGTGCTTATATCCGACATTACAATGGACGTGCAGTAATTCAGTCAGGAGCCTTTAGCAAACAAGCTAACGCTCAACAAAGAGTTAGAGAACTAGAGCTAAGTGGTATTTATGGGGCGCGAATTGTCAGAGGCTCTAGCGGACAACAAGTAGGCTATACTCCTAATCCTGGAAATTCTCGACCCCAAAGATCTAGTTATTATTACGTTACTATTCCCGCCAGGTCACAAGATTTATCTGCGATCGCTAGTAGAATTCGCCAAAATTCTGGACGCTATGACATTGTAGTTGAAAGGCAACAACCACTCGGACCTCATGTCGCTGTCGGCCCTTTTGCTCAACGTTCTGATGCTGAACGCTGGAATGAGTATCTGCAAAAATTGGGATATGGTAACGCCAGAGTTTACTACGGTAAATAAAAAGTTGTGAAAAGTACTGAGTGCTGAGTTAAAAGCGGGTTCAACAAACTTGTTTGGTGATTTCTGAGATAATTTTACCAGTGAGAATGATATTAAGCCCTCGAAATTTAAACCTCAAAATTGAAAATTGATAACTCATCACTCAGGACTGACGATTCATGACTCATCTTCAGCGCCGAGAAGCAGAAATTTCCCAATTTGTAGTTACCGCAGCACAAATGCGGGAGATTGAAGAAAGGATATTTGCCTGTGGAATGCCTGTAGCGGCTTTAATGGAAAAGGTAGCAGGACTAATTTCCCGTCGCCTGGTGGCGATGATTCCTCATGGAAAATCTCGTGTGGGGGTTTTAGTCGGCCCGGGACATAATGGCGGCGATGCTTTGGTAGTAGCGCGAGAATTGCACTTTCAGGGCTATGAGGTTTGGATCTATAATCCTTTTACTAAATTCAAGGAATTAACTGCCCAGCATTTGCAATATGCTCAGAGTTTGGGGATACCTTGTTATCAAGCAATTGAGCAGTTACCAGATTGCGATGTCTTGGTTGATGGCTTGTTTGGCTTTGGTTTAGAAAGAAAACTGACAGATGCAATGTCTCCGACGGGCTACGCCTACGCCTCTACTATCGAAGAGTTAAATACCTGGAAACAGCCAATTTTTAGCATTGATTTACCTTCCGGCTTACACACCGATACAGGTGAGGTGTTAGGAACTGCAATTCGCGCTACTCACACATTTTGCTTAGGTTTATGGAAACTGGCTTTTTTACAGGATCAAGCTTTAGATTATCTCGGTAATGCAGAGTTAATCGATTTTGATATCCCTGTAGCTGATGTAGAAGCTGTACTCAAAGATACACCGAGATTTACCCGCATTACCACTGGAAAAGCGATCGCAAATCTCCCCCTACCCCGTCCCCCAGTCACCCACAAATACAAAGAAGGACATTTACTGTTAATTTGCGGTTCCCATCGCTATGCTGGCGGCGCAATTTTAACGGCTTTGGGTGCGCGTGCTAGTGGTGTGGGTATGCTGTCAATTGCTGTACCAGAATATCTTAAACCGATTTTGGTGTCACATTTACCGGAAGCATTGGTAATTGGCTGTCCAGAGACGGAAACAGGAGCCATTGCTCAATTACAATTACCAGAGAAAACCGATTTGAGTTCCTTTGATGCGATCGCAATCGGCCCTGGTTTAACTACAGATAGCACTCCCATTGTGCAACAGGTAATCGCCAGCGAACGCCCTTTACTTCTGGATGCTGATGCTTTAAATATCTTGGCACAAATGGGAACCATCCCCACCTTACAAAAACGCCAAGCACCCACAATACTTACACCCCACGAAGGTGAATTTAAGCGGTTATTTCCTAATATTCCTCACATTCATCAAGATAGAGTCAAAGCTGTGCAAGAAGCAGCCTTACAAAGTGGGGCGATCGTTTTATTAAAAGGTGCAAGAACAGTAATTGCTAATTCCCAAGGTTCATTGTGGCTAAATCCCAAAAGTACCCCAGCCTTAGCCCGTGGTGGTAGTGGCGATGTATTAACTGGGCTACTTGGCGGATTACTAGCCCAAGCGATCAAAAAACAACTTCCCATTGAAGATATTGTCGCCACTGCTTCTTGGTGGCACTCTCAAGCCGGGATTATAGCAGCCCAAGAGCGCACAGAATTAGGAGTAGATGCCTTTACTTTGACACAATATTTAATGAAGGCAATTAGTCAATAGTCAATAGTCAGTTGTCAGTTGTCATTTGTCATTTGTCATTTGTCTCCCTTGTCCCCCTTGTCTCCCTTGTCCCCCCTCATCCCCCTTCTACCGTCTGCTCGGTCACTGAGCAAAGCCGTTCGCGGAGCGTCTCGCAGAGAAGTGCTGCCTTATTTCGTTGATAAACCTGAGGAAGTCGCCACCAAGCTACATGGGGATACTCATGATGTTCTTGATGGTAGCCAAAGTGATAGCAAGCAATGAATGACCAAAAAGTTGGTAATCCTATTGTTTGGGTGCAATGAGGATAAATATACCCTGATTTAGGTTCGCGATGGGGTAAATATGTCCCAAAATAAAAGAGTTGAATGGAACTCAAAATCGGCGGAATACACCAGAATACGGTGAGATTCATTACCTGCATGTGCAAAACAAATCTGGCAAAATTAAATATGATTGTGAACCCAAGTAATTGTTGCCAAGTTGAGTATTCCATCATGAAGCGAAAATACCAAAAAAATCCATTTTTTCGCTTTTGGTCATGAAAATCGGGGTCAAGTTCGCTCGCAGGATGACGATGATGTAACCAATGTTTTTTCACAAGCTGTTGATAGGGAAATAAAGCATAAAGCATCACAGCTAGTGAACCAATAAAATGATTAAGTTTCAGATTTTGGCGACAAACCGAGCCATGCATGGCATCATGACCAATAATAAATAGTCCTGTATAGAGGAACATCTGCCAAACGACTGCAATCGGTATCACCCAAATTGGCAGTTTGTCATAGTCAATGGTAAGTAACCAAACTAAACTCCCTACCCAAAGACTAATAATCACCACAGCAATTATCAAGCTATAAGCAGTATCTTGTCTAGTGGCAAAATTTTCAATCTCTACATTATAACTGAGTGGTTTGTCGCAAATATTCAAGCCTATCTCCCTTGATTTGGTATTTTAAATTAGAAAATTAATTGTAATTTCTTAACTATTATCCTGGCTGGTTCCAAGATTTAGAAGGTGAAACTACTTTAATTACTACCTAATTTGCTTAATTACTAATTCGTAATTTTTGGTTTTAATCCCCCTGAGTAATTTCAGTTTTAGCAGTTATCTGCAACAGCCTTTAATTACAAATTATCAATTACGAATTATTTTAACGTTATTATTTTATCTATGTAATTATTTACTGCGTTCTATCTTTAGGCGCAAAATTCAGCCCTATTATTTGATTTATGAATTTACTTCTAAAGTCTGACAATAGGCAAAAGCAAAGAAGCCTGTTGGAGGTGTAAGCAATTTTTTCCCAAATTAAAATAGATTCCTCTAGAGTGAGAGATTTATAGATAAAAAAATACCCAATTTGTGGGATGCGTCGGCAAATAATACGAATGTTGAACTCTAAATATCTATAATTGAAGCGTTATGAGAACTTAAATAATAGATAATTTATTTTTTCATACTCCTTAAAGGTAAAACAAATAAGTTCATAGTCAGGACTATAGTCTTGATTATGAACTTATTCTACCCTGAAAATTAATGCGATAAACCGCTAGTTTAGGCTTCTAAGTGATGATAGTTACCTTTCCTGTATCTAAATCGTAACGGCCTCCGACAATTTTCAGCTTACCGGACTTGAGGCGATCGCTTAACAGAGGCGATCGCTTTAAGCGTTCAATTTGATATTGCACATTTGCAACTACAGCGTTATCCACTGCGTCACCTGGCTGATTTTTTACCTTGGCGACAGCTGGCTTAATTGCTTTGACAAAGGTACTAATATCACCCAGTAAGGCTTCGTTTTGCACAGCGGCGGTGACGGCTCCACAGCGCTCATGTCCTAGTACCATCAGTAAAGGTGAGCCTAGTAAGGTAACTGCATATTCAATACTGCCACGAGCTTCTGGTGTGGCAATATTTCCCGCAATCCGCACATCAAAGATATCGCCAATACCTTGATCGAAAACAATTTCTGCGGGAACTCTTGAATCTGCACAGCTGAGGATGGTTGCAAATGGATGTTGTGCTTGCGCAACTTCCTGCAACCTCGCCGCCGATTGATCTGGGTATTGGGGTTGATGCTGAACAAACCGCTGATTTCCCTCGATGAGCTTTTGCAGTGCAGCATCAGGAGTGAGGGATTCGGGGGTGTCTGCGGGTAATTCGGCGGCTTGAGCTTGTTTAACGGGCCAAATTAAATCGCTGGTTGTTAGCGTTAACCCAAATACCCCCGTGGCTCCCAATTTCAAAAAGTCACGACGTTCCATAAAATGTTTTATCCGCCTCTTATAATGACGCTACACATTTCATAGAGCGAATCTCCATCACATCAGAAATGTAACAGGTTCCGCCAAATTTGTTGAGCAGTGGTCTAATGTTTTCGACCACAGGCTTGAGTTGCTCTGGCATACAAAAAGCGATGATGTAGACATTATCGAGCATTGTCATGTCCAAATCTTCTGCCATACCGCGTAATCCTTTACCAGCAACGCCGCGGATCACAGCATGACCATGTACACCTGACTTGTCTAAACTATCTAATATTTTGGCAAGTTCAAAGGAGTTGGCGATAATTTCTATCTTTTTAACTAAGTGCATATTATTACCTCCAAAATAGGTTAATTCCGTATAGATATAACGGAATCCCTACAATAATGTTGAATGGGAATGTGACTGCTAGGGCGGTAGAAACGTACAGACTAGGATTTGCTTCGGGAACAGTCATCCGCATAGCTGCGGGGACAGCGATGTAAGAAGCGCTGGCACACAGTACAGCAAACAGTAGCGCATCTCCCTGAGACATACCGATGAATTTGGCGAGCGGTATGGCAATGCCTGCATTGACTATTGGAATTAGTATGGCAAATAAGATCAGGAAAACTCCGGTTTTTTGCAAGTCTTTAATTCTTCTGGCGGCGACTAGTCCCATATCTAATAAAAAGAAGGTGAGAACGCCATAAAATAACCCTTGAGTAAAGGGTTCTAAAACGTGCCAACCGTGTTCTCCTGTTAAAAAGCCAATCAGGAGACTACCGACCAAAAGAAACACCGAACTATTGAGGAATGCTTCTTTTAACACTTCCGACCAAGAAAATTCCCGCTTCTCATCTACCGTAAATATATTCACCAGGATCAGACCAACAATGATGGCTGGAGATTCCATGAGAGCCAGAGCTGCTACCATGTAGCCATCAAAACTAATACCAAGCTCTGTTAAAAAGGCACTAGCAGTAATGAAGGTGACAGCACTGATAGAACCGTAAGTTGCGGCGATCGCAGCAGCATCGTAAGTATCAAGCTTGAGTTTGAGGATAAAAAAGGTGTAAATCGGCACAAAACAAGCCATCAACATCGCTGCCAAGAGCGTCAAAACGACTTCCTGAGTGATGCCACTTTTAATCAATTCTACTCCGCCTTTAAAGCCAATCGCAAATAGCAGGTAAAGCGAGAACAGTTTGGGGATAGGCGCAGGAATTTCTAAATCGGACTTGACAAAAACAGCAATCATCCCTAAAAAGAAAAACAGGACGGGCGGATTCAGAAAGTTGGATATGATTAAGCTGCTATCCATTTTCATCCCTCCTGATGCTGATAAAACTGACAATGAAGGAAATTTGGCATCTTAAACAATTTAACGATTGACTCATGATGTATCGTGTATTGCTACCCCATGTCAATTGGTTGTCAAACCAGGGCTAGCTCAGATCACCGTATAAACTTCAGACTGAGGAACGCAAATGGATACTATCAGTTACTCGAAAACAGCAGCCCAACGCAGCAGATAAACGAGAGTGCGATCGCTCACTATCCTAACCACACCTTGGTGGTTTAAAATATTTAGTAATGACAAAACTTTTATTTTTATGTAGCCAGAATAGACTGCGCAGTCCTACCGCTGAAGTTGTGTTTTCGGAATATGCAGGACTAGAGACAGACTCGGCAGGTTTGGATCGTTATGCAGAAGTACCAGTCTCCACAGAAGCAATTGTCTGGGCTGATATCATTTTTGTGATGGAAAAGTCCCATAAACAGAAACTAGCCAAAAATTTTCAGCCTTTTCTTAAAGATAAAAGAGTTATCTGTTTGAATATTCCCGATGAATATGAATATATGGAACCAGCTTTAATTAAATTGTTAAAGCACAAGGTACTACCTATATTGAAAATAGGGATTAGAGACTAGGGGCTAGGGGTGGCTCAGGAACGCACTATCTTACCGTTGATGGTTCACAGTTAACAGTCTATAAGCTGATGTGCAGCTAAATTATATAAGTCAAAAACGCAAAATAATTGTAGTGCGGGCCGGAAAGCCCGCGTCTTATATACAAATTAGATGCATCGCAGCTTATTTACACAGAAAACAGATATGTTGGTTAAACCCGCCCCTAAAAAATTCAACGACTTTAACGGCATAATTTATTTTTTGAAGTTCCCTAATTAAGGTTTAGGCATCCACGTTGAAGCCTGCACAAACCGCAAATCATCTCCAGAAGTTGTCACGTTATATACCCAGGCAGCTATTGTAGGTATAGTACTAAAAGGAGGAGAATTATCAGAAGATTGTCCACCCAAAGCTGTGACTTGCCAACCACCAATAACTGACTGACGACAGTAGAGTTTTTGATTATCAGTATTTAAACAACCATCAAAAAATCTGGGTTCTACAAACCTGACATTGATATCATTAATAGACACTTTAGCTCTTTTAGCAGCATCTTTTTTCACTTTTGTTGCCGCTAGTTGGGGTAAACTTTGAACACCATCAGCAGCAAACATATAATCGCCACTCAAAGTTTTTTGAATGTAATAAATAAATCGAGCCGAAGCTGAAGGAACAATCATTTGCCAACCAGATTGATCGACATCTGGACAAGCTCCCATATCTGGTGCAGTCGGGCCAGGGCCTTTACCGCGACACCAATTCCATGTAGTAGCTTTGAGACTTTCCACATTTAGGTTAGATATAGGACGTTGTTCACGATTCACCACATCTCGCATCACTGCTTCACCAATTTCTTGGGGGATGATTCCTGAATTATTGGCAAATAAAGAATTACTAATATATGGATTATTACCTTGCAAATCTACATGAAAAATTTTGCTTGGATCGCTATTAAGTAAAATACGCCAACTCAATTTATGCTGAACAGGACAAGGTTTAGCAACTAAACAAACCTCTGGCGGAAAAGTAAGTTGAGCAGCTTGAATGCCGAGATTTTGCGGTTGAATATTTAATTTTTTGGCTACAGCTAATTTAGCTTTATAACTAATACTAGCAGGTGCATCCAGGGTAACAAAGCCTTTGTCTGTCACGAAATAGACCCAATTTTCGCCTTTACCCCTAACTTTTACTCGCCAACCTTTCTGGGCAAATTTTGTACATGGTTCCACAATTTTACCAGATTTATCAGGACGACAATCTGCCCAAATTGTGACATCTGTTTGCGTGATTTTAAATTTGTTTGGATTGTCTGACAATGCCGAAGCCATATTATTTAATATCTGGTCAGCATAAATTTTAGGTATTGTCTGAGGCGGGTTAGGTGCAGTTAAACTCTGGGTTATTGTAGAAACAAAAGTGCCAATTCCGATTAATCCACCCAGACTAAGGGCAATTAATTTGCTGTTCATATACTCTGCTAATTTTACCTGATTAGATAGAAATAATATATTTTAATAGATGCAGACTCCTGAATAGTCCTGAAAGTTCCCCATGATTTCGTGAGAAAAATTGCTAAATTAGGATAAAGTTAAATCGCGCAGAATTGCCAAGAGGAATTTGTTATGATTTTTCCGAAAGTGGTCATGTCTAGTGTTGTAGTATTGGGAATTATGGCAATGAGCAACAACGCTAAAGCATCTATCACCAATGCAAATCATCATTCTCCGCAAATTTATTTATCAAAATTGATTGTCCAATCTGACACTACTGTCAACCCATTGGCAGCAGAAATTGCTAACCTAGAAATTGAGCGTGTATTGCTTTTATCACGCTATACTCTTAACTCGCCTCAAGTTGTAGCGACAAATAATAAAATTCAAGATACACGTAACCGCTATATGCAAGCCCGGGGAAATAATGCACTACTTAATCAGACAATTGCTAATGCTTTAGTTAATAAAATTGCGAGCTTAGAAGTGGAAACTGCATTGCTGTATGCACGTTATCCGCAACATTCCCCACAAATTATCACTGCTGAATCAGATGTAACAGGTTTACGCGATCGCTTGTCAAAACTCAACCTCCGCAATCACAAAAGTACGCTAAATTCGGCTGTCTCTCAAGCCATAAAAAACAAAATTTCCCAATTACAGCAGGAAATTATCCAGTTAAAAGCAAGATATCAAATAAATAGCGTTGAAGTGATTACCGCACAAGAAAAAGTTCGCTTTTTACAAAAACGATTGTCAACGCTGATTTGAACATCGGGGTCAAATTTGGTCAGAACTGGGTAGATAAATTATCGTAAATCCAAATTTATCTAACCTCAGCAAAAAATGCTAAAGCCATCACAAGGATAAATTCTGTTAATTCGGAAAATTTGGCGGGGTTGAAAGCGATCGAGGGTACAAGTCCAAGTTAGGGAAAAATCTAAGCGATGACGAAATAATAACTCAAGACGCGATCGCGCCGTCGATAACAGTACCCCCTGATAGCGAACTAGATGAAAATCAAAATTCTCATCCTGAATAAATAAATCTAAATTCTCTGCTTTCAGGACTGTTTGACGCATCACAGGCTCGAGAATAAAAATCATCCCATAGCGGCGAATATATTTAACTTTCTCCCGATTTTTCCCCGGTTGTTGACAAATTCCATAACCTTCTAACAACACCCCTTCATTGTGAACTAAAGCTAGATTATTCCTAATTATTTGTTTATTGATTTCCCTTTCAATATATTGAATATCTTTCTGATGTAAATAGGATAGTTTTTCTCTGTCTAGATAAGCTCGATATAAACCATCAAGTAAAGTGGCTTCAGTTTCTTTAGCAGTAATATTTGTTGCCCAAGATGGTTTAGATATACTTCTATATACAATTCCATCCCTTTTGTTTTTATATTTCCATAATTTAAATGGTTGATCAAGAGGACGGTTAAGCGGAAATTTCTGGCGACTTGTATATTCTCGATTAACTTCAGTAAATTGAAAAAATGCACTCCGAACAGTTTCGGGTGTGAGAATAAGCAAACGCCCATCACCAGCTAATGATAATTGAATTGACACCATAAGCAATGCCAAATTTGCTGCTATAAAATCGTTAACCCTAAGCTTATCCGAGAAGTAAAAGCCTTGCTCACTGAGCGAAGTCGAAGTGAGCGAAGTCGAAGTGAGCGAAGTCGAAGTGAGCGCATTCGAGGCTTTAATCTTGATTTGCTTGTGATGGTAATTTAGCCAAAATTACTTGACTAATGCGGTTAATTAAATCATCAATTACCGGATCATTTTCTCTACCTTTAGTATTTGCTTCATCAATAGCTACTTGAATCGCTGTTCCTAAATCCTCTACCATTTCACCCAATTCATTGAGCAGTTTAATCTCCAAACCATAATCAATTTCTACTTTTTGAGTATAGTGGGTAATAACTTTATAGCGTTCCTCATAGGTTCGTACTCTGGTACTGGAGTCTTCTTCATAGGGAACGTAGCGAGTTTCTATTTCTTCATGTTTTTGTTTTACATGGGCAAAAGCCGGACGATGATCAATCGTAGTATTGTAAATTAATTTAGGATTTCGGCGCGGAAGTTTGCGGACTAATTCTGAGAGAACAGCATGGGCACTTTGGAGGGCGCGTAATTGTGGTACGGTGAGTTCTACAGATATTCCATACCAGGCAAAATTGCCTGTATTTTGAGAATTTGCTTTTTGTCTTGCGCCGTGCTGACTAACTACATCCTTGACAATTTCTAGGACGTGTAGACTAATTTCTTCAGGAGAATAATCTACATAAGTTTCTCGAATTTCGTCTTGAATTTCATCTTGCGCATTGTAAGTACGATGGCGCACTTCTTGCGCTCTAATTTTTTCAATCCATGAGATTGCTTTAGTCAGTTCCCGTTTTTGTTTGGTAAATGTCGTTTGTACCATAATTTAATTTATGTTAAGAATTTCAGTTAAAAGGAAAGGCGTTGCTTTATATCTGGATACAAGATATTTCTATAGTATTACTACTACAGTACCCAAAGGCTTAACGATCGCAATCGAGGAGACTTTGTCACTAAGATATTCGCCAGTCATTTTTACCCATCGCTTTTAAACTTGAAGATCCAGAGGACTTCTCTTGATACCAGCGCCTACTTTCTTCTCTCCAAATTGCGCGAGAACGAGTAAAAATAACCAACATCCAACGAATATCTCCCTGAAAGTGACTCTCTGAGTTACTAAAATTTCCCTGAAATCTTCAATGAAGACTTTAGCTAAACTCACCCATCATTTCTATGTCACCATAGAGAATGACTGACAGATTGATTCTCCGCACTTACGACCTTTTATGGTAGTCGCTCCCCGTTATATATGACATAGTATGACGCCGCCACGCCAAAATAATGTGAATTGAAAATAGTCATTGACTAGGGAATCCCGCAGGATTTAAGAGTTCTTGAGAGAATTTTTCCGTGCCTGTATCGGATAATGTATCGCAGTACATTATATATGATTGGGCAACGGTTGAAAGCCTTCTTCCCTCTCTGATATTTCTTTTGGGAAATATGAGAAGTTTACGACTCCAACGAACATCTCAGGTTTATACCCCTCCCCGAAGATTTTAGGCTATTTCAACATTAGTTTTTCAAGGATCTGTTTACTATCCTCTACTTGTTTGGCGGAACATTTTGACATCATTTCTATGGCATTTTTTCTTAGTTATTGAACAACTGAGCCGTTATTTCTGAGAAATTAATGCTAAAGTCTTGAACGAAATTTTTCTTCGTAAAGACATAACATCTTCACTTTTGGTTAAAGCTCAACCTTTCCTGTAATAACTCAAAACAAGTTTGAGCTATTACAATTTTTATTAAACTATGATACTTACCATTCTGTCTACTTAATTTACTCGCTGCGCAGTCAAAAATACCTTTTAGGGGTTGAGTGTTGCTCAAGGTTTTTAATATAGGTTAATACTTTGCTGGTAGCAGAACTGCGATATTGTTGATTTTCATGTAAGAGCAAGTGCTGTGGGAGCAAGGTGGCTGCTGTTGTTAAGAGCAGTGTTGAATTGTGTTTTTTTGTTAATAGCAAAGATGTCCTCACAAGTTCTTCACATTTAATTTTTACTATATAAATTATCAAGTTTAAATGCAACATCATATACATATTTCGCAAGTAGACTCACAATCAAAGTAAGCATAAGTATAAATACAAATGCCTCCTAAAGAGACATAAGGAGGTAGAGGTTATGAACGGTAAAAAATTAGTCTACTCTTTAGGTGCATCGCTAGCTATAGTTGCTGCTACCTTGAGTTTAACTCAAGCGGCTTCGGCTGAAACATTGGGAACTAGCGAACCCAAGCAATTAGGACCGCCGGCAAAAGAAGTATATATTAAAGACTTTACCTATGCTGGTAGTGGTTGTCCAGCAAATTCCGTTGCTTCCTTGTTTTCGGATGATCGGCAAACCTTAGAACTTCTATTTGATCAATTCCAAGCCAACCTACAACCGACGAAGATGGGGGAAGCGGCTTTTCCACCCCAATCGAACTGTTCTATCTCGCTCAAACTTCATGTTCCAGCAGGTTGGTCTGCTAGTTGGCATCGAGTAGAACACCGTGGTTTTGCTGATACCTCTGGTAATGCAAATGGGCAACTACGCGCACGGTACTACATCCCAGGGGCTGGCGGTTTTGATGAATTGCGTGTTTACGACTTTCCAAGCAAAATGGTGCGAGACTATACAATCGTCAATGATGCAATTTCTACAGCGCAAACACAATGTAGTGCAGATGTGCCGATGACGGTCACTACACGGATTCGTCTCAGTGGTAACCCTACAGGCTATAATGCCCTAACGGTTGACTCGATTAGTAAGAAAGTTAAGACTATTCTCCACTTTAGATGGCAGCGTTGTAACCAATAACACATCTATGTATTAACCAGGGGCAGAAGTTAGGCTACCATTTAATAACCCTAAAGAAAATTGACGCTCATCCTACCCCTTCAATGGGTGGGATGAGCTTAAAAATCAGCAATTTATCTCGCCCATTGTTGCAAAATATAATTATAAAAAGCTTCTTTATCTACCCGATCCATTGCATAAATCTTTCTACCACCAGCAACAACTTTAGTACGTCCTTGACTCATGCCGTTAGTAATAATTTCTGTTTCCCACTCACGCAATTGATAAAATTCTGGATGTCCAAGATAGGCCGTCGCCAAAACATCCCAACAATAATAATCTTGAGGAATAACTAAGGCATAACATTGTCCAGCCAAATCAGAGATAGGATAGTTGCGTTGTCTTCCCATTTTTTGCACTAACTCTGATGTTAGTGGCACATTATTAGTTAAATCTAAAGTACACATAATAATTTCAATTTGGCTTTTCCACACCCGCGCTGCGGAAACCGCGTCCCAATACACATTCCATTCCGCAGAACCATCTTGTCCTGGTTCCCAATTTTTTTCTATATTTCCAGGGACATTTAACGCACCCCCCATCCAGACAATTTTTTGAATTTTCGCCTCAATGTCTGGTGCTTGATCTAAAGCCACTGCTATATTCGTTAATGGCCCGGTTACCATCAGCGTTACTGGTGCGATCGCCTCACGCAAAACCTTAACCATAAAATCTTGACCTGGTTCAGCAACCAACGGCGTATTAATAGTTTCACTTTGATTGAGAATTGGCAGATGGTCAACAATAAAAGAATCACGGCGATAGAGATAGGGAAACGGATTAATACCCCGCACAGTGCTTTCTGCCACAGGGATATGAGAAAATCCCATCAAGTCTAAAATTTTACGTGTAGCACTCACAGCAGGTTGGACATAGCAATCAGCCGGAGTAACAACAATACCAAGTAATTCTACATGATCCATAGTCAACAACAGCATAGTTGCTAGATAATCATCTACACCGCCATCGTGATCCATTAATACAAGTTGTTTAGACATAGAAGGAGCAGTTAATCATGGATGAATTTATGCAAGCTGCAATTCAAGAAGCACAACAAGGTAGACAAGAAGGTGGAATTCCCATTGGTTCAGTACTTGTCAAAGATGGGAAAATTCTCGGCAGAGGACACAACAAGCGCGTACAAGATGGCGATCCTGTGACTCACGCCGAAATTGATTGTCTCCGCAACGCTGGGAGAGTAGGTAACTACAGAGGTACAACACTCTATTCAACCTTAATGCCGTGCTACTTATGCGCTGGCGCAGTCGTGCAATTTGGCATTAAAAAAGTCATCGCCGGAGAGTCGAGGACTTTTCCTGGTGCTAAAGAATTTATGATATCTCACGGCGTAGAAGTAATTGATCTCGGACTGGATGAATGCGAACAAATGATGAGTGAATTTATCGAAACTAGTCCCGAACTGTGGAATGAGGATATTGGGAAGTAGTCATTTGTCATTGGTCATTTGTCATTTGTCATTTGTTTGTCTCATCTGCTTTGGATGGAAACATGAGCGTGTTATGTGAATGCATTGAGATGCAATGCGATTGTATCGAGTGACATTGTTAATGTATCGGGATGCATTGCGATCGCATCGGCTTGCATTGTGAATGCATCGAGTTGCAATGCGATTGTCTTGGGTGACATTGTGAATGCATCGAGTTGCAATGCGATCGCATCAGGTTGCAATGTTAATGTATGGGGATGCAATGCGATTGTATTCAGTTACATTTTCTCACCCTTGCCCCCTGTTGCGATCGCCGAGGGTCGCGGAGGCGCTGTTCCTCATCAACTCTCTGCGTCCTCTGCGGTTCATTAAACACCTCTTTCTTTCAGAAACGCATCAAACGTCAACCTATCAGGTAAAGAAGTTTGCGCCCCTGGTTTTGTTGCAGCCAAAGCACCCGCAGCTGCACCCCACACAACCGCCTGATGTAAAGAAAGTCCAGTATAAAGTGCTGCTGCTAAACCCCCATTAAAAGCATCACCAGCCGCAACCGTATCTACAACCTGAATGGGAAACACAGGTACAAAAAAACTTTCTTCAGCAGTGGCGCAAAAAACCCCCTTTGCACCGAGTTTGGCGATCGCACATTTCACACCCCGTTGCAATAAAATTGCCGCTGCTGCTTTTGCTGACTCTTGATCATTTACTGGAAATCCAACCAATTGCCCTGCTTCCACTTCATTTGGTGTAATGATATCTACTAATGGATAAAGTTCATCGGGCACATGAGATTGTGCGGGTGCAGGATCGAGAATAACTTTTACTCCTGCTTGATGCGCTGCTTTCGCCGCAGCTACAACAGCTGCGATCGGAATTTCAAATTGTAAAAGCAATGCGGTGCTATTCGGTAATAAATCAGACAATCGCTCTACATCTTCTTGATTGACACGCCCATTCGCACCAGGAACGATAATAATTTGATTTTCACCTCTGTCATCGACAGCAATCAGCGCCACTCCAGAACTGACAGTTTCATCAATAGAAACATTGTCAGTTTCTACACCAGAGTTTTGCAAATTGTAGAGTAATTCTGATGCAAAACTGTCTGTACCTACGCGCCCTACCATGTGAGTAGGAATTCCCAAACGTGCCAATGCGACAGCTTGATTTGCACCTTTGCCTCCCGGAACTTGAACAAAATTGTGCCCTAATAATGTTTCTCCCGCCATTGGCAATCGGGGGACTGTGGCTACTAAATCGATATTGATGCTGCCAAAAACAATAATACTCATAATGCTAATTTTAAAAGTTATTTAGCCTCATCCTACAGGAGGCGATCGCCCTGTAACACTTACTAAAGTCTCTGTAACATTAATTTACTTGACAGATAGGAACTGCGCGGTCAGCGTAAAGCCTACGGCATAGCTTCTCTACGAGACGCTTCTCTGCGAGAGGCTTCGCCAACGCGAACGCTTAGGGCGCAGCCTCTCCGACAGGAGAAGCTATGCCTGAAAGGTTTGACGGCAAAGTCTTTGACGAATGCACTTACTCAAATCATCAAAAAGCTTTTCTCTACTTTTATTGAGCTTTTACGGAAATAATCTTTATTTGCTATGTCATAAATTTTACTTAATTAGCAGTCTCTGACAAAATAAGAGTAAAAATTCTTATTTATCTTGATCTATGTCATTGGGATGAAAGCTAATTCTGTCCTAAAAAAGATGTTTGAGCCAACGATTTTATTTAAATTTCTAGCAAGTATTTTCTGAATGAGCATTTTTAATTTAGCAACAAATTACAACGCACAAACTCTCATAAAATTCGATTTTTTTAATTAAGAATCATGAAATACGTAGGCGCAAGCAGTGTGGCTGACCAAAGAGAATTAGGAATTGGTATAACTTCACTAATATTAACTGCAACGGTTTTGACAACTCCTTCTTTAGCAGTGGAGACAATTAACCATCAGTTTATGCAATCTTCTACCCCAGAAAGAGCATTAGAAAATAACCAAGGTGAATATCTAATAGCAAAGTATTCAAGCAGTTGTCGTCGGATAATGGCAAGGAATGGCCTTTACGTTTTGCAAAAAGCAACAGTTGATAGTGCTGTAGTTGGTCTTTTAGACTATGGCACAAACGTCACAATTCGCGATCGCGGCAAAAATGGCTGGGTACCAATTTCATCTCCGGTCAATGGCTACATTTTACATACTAATTTTCTTAGCTCATGCCAAGCCTCACAAGCTGCAACACCCCCCGATTTAAACTTTTGTCGCAAAGTTACCGCTGATGGTGGGTTGGTAGTGCGAACAGCACCTTCTAATAATTCCGCCAGGGTGGGAGTAGTTCCTAAGGGGCAAAATGTTGTCATTGCACCGGGAAAAAATGGTTGGTTACCAATTTCAACTCCTGTGATGGGCTATGCACAGTCGAGATACCTTGCTTATTGCCCCAGAACACAATGAATTTGGGCATGGGGCATTGGGCATTGGGCATTAATTATCCCCCTTGTCCCCCTTCCATCTACGGCTATTCGTAAAACTATACAATTCAAATTGAAAGCAGCCGTTTAGGGAGAGCAAATTTGTTGAAGACAGATGTAGTCGTCATTGGTAGCGGTGTTGGCGGTTTAAGTTGTGCTGCACTATTAGCGCGGTATGGTTTTGATGTCATAGTCTGCGAAAGCCACTCGATTCCTGGTGGTGCAGCGCACGCTTTTGAGCGCAATGGCTTTAAATTTGATTCCGGCCCATCCCTGTACTCTGGACTATCTTACAGTCCCTCTCCTAATCCGCTGCGACAAGTACTAGATGCAATTGGCTCTGAGTTACCTTGCGTTACCTACGATACTTGGGGATGCTGTTTACCAGAAGGTGATTTTGATACAACGGTTGGCGCAGAACAATTTTGTGAAGTGCTGATGCGACTGCGGGGCGAAGATGCTGTGAGGGAATGGCGACAACTCCAGCGCATTATGGAACCCTTGGCTAGCGCGGCAACTGCTATGTCTCCAGCAGCATTGCGCTTTGATTGGGGTGCAGTGAAAACTGTGGGTAGATTTGCGCCAGCGTTGGCAAAGCATAGCCTTAATGTGCCGAAGCTAACTGGTGCTTTCAGCAAAATTATGGATGGTGTGGTCAAAGATCCGTTTATTCAAAATTGGCTGAATTTGCTTTGTTTTCTCCTCTCCGGTTTACCCGCAGATGGTACGAGTGCGGCAGAGGTAGCTTTTATGTTTGCTGACTGGTATCGGACAGGAGTAAAACTTGATTATCCGATTGGTGGAAGTGGTGCTTTAGTTGACGCGCTAGTTCAGGGGCTGGAGAGACAAGGCGGTAAATTAATACTTGGCGCGCATGTGGAACAAGTGATGGTAGAAGGGGGTAGGGCTGTAGGTGTGCGTCTGCGCGATCGCTCAGAAATCCGAGCGCAAAAAGCGGTAGTTTCCGGTACATCGGTTTGGGATACACTGAAGCTATTACCAGAAAAGGCAGTTCCCCAAAAGTACCGTAATCAAAGACAAGCAACACCTGAGTGTGATAGTTTTATGCATCTCCATTTAGGTATTGATGCCCAAGGTTTACCGTCAAATTTGGCTTGTCACCACATAGTTGTTAACGACTGGGAAGTCGGGGTAACAGCACCTCAGAATGTTGTCCTCATATCAATTCCTTCGATTATTGAGCCATCCCTAGCACCATCGGGTAAACATACAATTCATGTCTACACTCCTGGTAATGAGCCTTATGCACTTTGGCTGGGAATGGACAGGAAAAGCCCAGAGTATGGGGAACAAAAGCGCTTACGTGCAGAGGTGATGTGGCAAGCTTTAGAGCGCATTATTCCCGATATTCGCTCTCGTTGTGAAGTCACTCTTATCGGTACACCGCTTACACATGAACGCTTTTTGCGCCGCGATCGCGGTTCTTATGGGCCAGCGATCAAAGCAGGAGTTGCAATGTTTCCCGGCCCTACAACACCTTTACCAGGATTTATGTGTTGTGGCGATTCCACATTTCCAGGTATCGGTTTACCAGCCGTCGCCGCTAGTGGCATGATAGCCGCAAATACCTTGGCTCCTGTACAGCAGCATTTAGCCATGCTTCAAGATATTGGTTGCGTTTAATTTTTTTAGTACACAATTGTCTGTATATAGTACAATTGTATTGTATATTGTTCTCAATACGCGTTCCTGGTAAATCCCTCAGCTAGCTGAGGGATTTTATTTTGGGATGATGGCATTAAAGGACAAGGAATACAAGGTTTCAGCAATTATTCGGTATAATTTCGCAACCGAGGGTAGCTTTATAGTTCCCAAATCGTTGATTAAATCTCAAATTTTCCGGCTGGCTTCCCAGCCCAAAATCGCTAATTTACGCACCAAACCCCAGTGATAACCGCCTAGTTCCCCAGATTCCCGAATGACACGATGGCATGGAATGATATAGGCTATGGGATTATTACCGACAGCATTACCCACGGCTCTAGCAGCAGTTGGGCGATTAATTGATTCAGCAATATTTTGATAAGTTGTCATACCCCCAAAAGGTATTTGCAATAGTGCTTTCCAAACTTGAATCTGAAAATTTGTACCCTTAACTAAGAGCGTTAATGGTTTATTAACATTCAAAGCTTCGGGATGGAAAATCTGGTCATGCAACGGTTGGGTGGTTTGTTGATCGTGGATAATTTCTGCACTTTTCCATGAAGCTTGCAGTATTTGCTCTGCATTCTGCTCATTTGAAGAGTCTAAGAAATACAAGTTACAAATACCACGAGATGTTGTAGCGAGTAGGGATTTACCAAATAATGTGTCATGAATACCATAGCGAATTTGTAAACCTGCTCCCCCTGTTTTGAATTCACCAGGAGACATCGCTTCTAAATTCACAAACAAATCGTGTAATCGTCCTGGACTTGATAGCCCCACATCTAGGGTTAGGTCTAAAAGGCTTTTAGTTTCGGTAATTTTTGACTTAGCATATTCTACAGTCAGATATTGCACAAATCTCTTGGGGCTAATACCCGCCCATTGAGTGAATAACCTTTGGAAATGAGACTCACTCAGCCCTATTTGCTGGGCTACCGTTGCCAAATCTGGTTGATTTAGGTGATTTTTCTGGATGAATGCGATCGCCTGAGCAATTCGGCTGTAGTCTTTGCTGTCAAAGATATTTACACTATTTATTGGTATCATCTCGACTGCATCTAGGGAACTGGCGCATTTTTTTACTTTACAGACGCTGTTCATCAAAAACCACCCGTTTCTTGCGATGTCTCAAGTTAGCCGATGAGGTAAATTTAGGGGGTGGCTTAAATCTGTTGATAGTAGCAGGTTTATGGGTTGTAAAAATAGATTTACGAGTTGTTATGTAGCGATCGCTTTGCATTGAGCGTAAAATTCTTTCGGAGCCTCAGGAAAATACTTCAGCAAAGCCGGACACAGCCATCCTTCCATATCTAACTCTGCATTGTAGTACCAATTTCCGCCATATTCCTCCCGTCGCCAATCAAATTTAACTTGATAACCGGGAAATGGGCGAGCAGAAAACAGTAAACTAAATCCTGCTGCTGCATTTGGGATGTTTGCTACTAATCGATCAATAATCTTGTCTGCACCTGCTACAAACGGTTCCCGTACCAAACCAACTTTTTCATCGTCGAACACCCATATTTCATCATATTTATATGGATGGATCACCATAATTGAATTCATATCGGACTCCTAAGTAAGTAGGCGCGATGAAAAACTATGTAAAGTTTTTTCGGGTAAACTCCGGGTTCCCTCTGAGGATTAGGGGGAAAGGTGAAAGGGTAAAGGGAAAAACCTTTACCCCTTTCCCCCTTTCCCTTTACCCTTCCTAATATAGTTATGTTTATTTCCGTTGATCTACTTATCGTTGTCTAAAAAATCTCTCTCAGGGTGAGTAAATCCTTGGTCTTCACCCTGCTGAAGTTGTGAATTATACTAACTTGGAAAATTCTACATCTACAACCTCAGTCAGAGGAATACACATCAGGTGATTGTTAACTTAGGTAACAAGTCGTTAAGGAGTTTTTACTTCAGTGTTGATCGCCTTAAAGACTAGAAGTTTTGAATTGGAAAAGTAATCATGGCACAATACACTCAATCAGCACCAGCAGAATATGCGGAGCTGTTTAGAAACCTGTCCATCGATAACCAACTTGCCCTATTGTGGCATCTCTACGTCAAAATGGGTGGTTCCACCAGACCCGGAGATCCGGAAGGAACCGCACCTGATACTTCCGAGGGACTGTTTAATAAAGTTAAAGGAAAGTCCCAGGAAGAGCAACTACAAATCATGCGAGATTTGTTGACACCTTCTAGCACAGATATCAGGCGGGAATACGACTCTTTGAGCAATAATACCAAGCTGGCTTTTTGGTATCGGCTGGCTCAAGGTATGGAAAATTCCACGATTATTCCAGTACCATCTGATTATCAACTTTCAGAGCAAGCAAAAGAGTTGTTGTCTAGACTTGAGCCGATTGGCTTTGAACTACAATACGTTTTCCTGCGTGATGCATTGCTAGCGGGTTACTAAGAATTAGGGTGCAAAAAAGAGCGATCGCATGAACTTAGGTGAGTGCGATCGCTCTTTTTTTGACAACTCTCACAACTTCCTCAAATTTTTTGTCTAACCTCAAGATTAAGGTGAGTAATTTTGTGGGTTATGACAATTTCCTAGAAAACACTTGACCAAAAACTCTCAGTCAAATGATTGCGATCGCTATTTTTGTATGTAAATTTACTAGTTTTATCTCCATAATAAATACCTAAGAGCTATGTAAGTGAAAGAATTAGACTCCTACTATAAAAATGAAGATGGTACATATTTAGTTGAAATTCGGCTTAGTAATCTAAGTCAAATATTTAACTCATTTGACCCATCGCCATTTTTAGAAAAAGACCTTGATGACGATGCCGAATCTTACATTTTCCAGTCTGTAAGTGAATTTTCACTCAAAACCCCTCTGAAGCTGGTTTTTTACGTACCGGAACACGTTCGAGAGGAAGAAATACAAATTTTACCTGAAGCTATCCATAACTATTTTGCTTACAGAAAGCATAACGCCGCTAGAGAACTGCGTCAGACTTTCCGCCAAGGTCGTGTATCATTGATTATTGGTCTGATGTTTTTAGGCTTGTGTGTGACTATTAGCAAGCTAATTACTTTGTTCAGCGATGATACCTTTGCTAACATCGTCACAGAAGGGCTTTTGATTGTGGGTTGGGTAGCAATGTGGCGACCGTTAGAAATTTTTCTTTACGATTGGTGGCCGATTCATCGCACTCAACAGGTTTTTGAGAAACTTAGCTCAATCACTATTGATATTCGCAGTGCATGAATAGTTCGCTGACGCTGAGTGCGGTGCTATTCAGCCGGAAAAATGCGATGTCTAGGACAAGTGCTACTCTTCGAGTTCTGCTTTGCAGTAAGGGTTCGGCAGTTACTACCCTGAGGGAAACCGCTGCGCGTCTACAAGTCTCTTCACCCGCCCAACGCACTGCCTCTCCTGACGGAGACGCTACGCGAACACGGCTTTGCGTTTACGGATTCTGCATAAGTTCCACCCCCCCAGAAATATCTAAGTTTCGGCAGCCATTCAAAGGATAAAAGAATGTCTAATGAAACCAATATAAATAACACTCCCGTTGAGTTATCACCAGAAGAACTAGACGCAGTCGCAGGTGGAATCGATATTTATCTATCTGGCTCGACTTTTGAACAAAGAGATATATTTTCCGCCAACCGCAGAAGTTATAGAAGAAACAGTAGAAATTCTATTTTTCAATCTTCTTATATATCTTCCTCAGCATTTCAATTTATCGGTTTGGGCTTTAATTCCGTTAGCGATGCGCTCAGTTTTGTGAGCGGTTTTGCCAAACTTTTTGGTAGGAGATGAGGGGAGTGTTGACGGTTGACTGTTGACTGTTGACTGTTGAGTAATGACAAATTAGGGGTGAAGGTTGCAGAATTTTTCTCCCATTCGTTGATTTATAGGGAGTTGAGTAATGACAGAGGTTCTACTAAAAGAACTTAGTAATGAAGATATAGATTGGATGTTGGCGGTGGGAAATCAAGCAGAAATTGCGCCAGGAAAGGTTTTGATTCAGCAAGGTCAACCCCTGGATGCATTGCATATTCTCCTTGATGGTGCGTTGACAGTTTCACTAAATCAGTCGGATAATAATCCGTTGGGACGTGCTTTTGCGGTGCTGGAAGGTGGGAGTTTACCTGGACGGGAAATTGCACGGTTATCTAGTGGGGAGATGGTAGGGGAAATTCCGTTTATCGAAACTTACTTACCTGCAACTACAGTTAGTGCGAAAACCAAATCTTTGATTTTGACAATTCCCAAATTCCAGCTGATTCAGAAACTACAACAAGACCTAAGTTTTGCGGCGCATCTCTACCGCGCTAGTGCGGTGTTGTTAGCCCATCGCCTAGAGCAAATGATGAATCAACTGGGAAACAGTACAGTTGTTTTGAGTCAATCGCAACTGAGGGAAGCGTTGATTGTCTTTGCAGAGTTACAAGATGGCGATATTGATTGGTTAATTGCTGCGGGACGAGTCGAACAGTTTACCGCTGGCTCTGTATTAATTCGCAGCGGTAGGCCAATCGAGGCGTTACATATTTTACTTGATGGTGCGGTGACATTAAATGCAGACACAGGAGAAAGTAACCCGTTAGCGCGAGCTTTTTCTAATTTAGAAGATAGCCAAAATCAAGTATTAGAAAGGGAATTCGCACGGTTATGGCGGGGCGATATTGTGGGTGAAACACCGTTTATTGAGGTACAACCACCAGCGGTCACAGTGAGGACATTACGGAATTCACGGGTGTTATCGATTCCTAAATGGCGATTAGCTGCAAAACTGTTGCATGATGTCGGCTTTGCATCTCGATTTTATCGCGTGTTGGGTATTCTCTTAGCGGATAAACAACAAGCGATCGCACAACGTTTAGGATATGGGCGACTGAGTTACAGCAGTGGACAATCTTTAGACCAATCCTACTCCAACGAACTCAATACTAATTCTCTCGCACAGGTAGCCATAGCTGGAGCCAGGTTTGACTGGATGCTCAAACGGATTGGAATTGAATGAATTGGGCATTGGGCATTGGGCATGGATTATTTTTCTCCCTTGTCCTCCTTGTCCTCCTTGTCTCCCTTGTCCCCTCTTCCCTAGTCCCTATATATAAAGGTGAAAAAATGGTAACACAGCAAGATACACAGAAAAATAATCTCTTTCGCAAAGAAGCGTTGGAAAGGGTTGCTTCTCCCGAACAACTCGACCAATTAATTAAGGTAACAAATCCGAAACGCTGGTTTTCTCTGCTGGCGCTGGGTTCCTTGGTAGCGGTAGGAACTGCATGGAGTGTGTTGGGACGTATCCCCATAGTTGTCTCCGGTCGGGGTGTATTAATTTATCCTAGTAAAGTAGTGACAGTGCAAGCTGCTAACCCTGGACGAATTTTAGCGTTAAATGTGCAAGCAGGCGATCGCGTTAAAAAAGGTCAAGTGATTGCAACTATCGACCAAGCTGAATTACGTAAGCAATTGCAACTAGCACGGGAAAAATTGGGACAGTTGCGTTTTCAAGATGAAACCGCCAGTCAAGTACAAACACAGCGTTCTAATTTAGAAGAGATGGCGATTCAGCAACAGCGTCAAACTTTAGAGAGAAGTTTAGAAATTGTTCAATCTCTCACTCCGGCGTTGCGGGAACAGACACAGACTGTCATGAAACGCGAACGCTTAAATCTCCAACAACGTATACAAACCTTACAAGAATTATTACCCACTTACTATGAAAGATGGCAAAAGCGGAAAAATCTCTTTAAGCAAGGGGCTGTTAACCAAGATACAGCTTTACAAGCAGAGCAAGAGTATAAAAATGCTCAAGCACAAATTAATGAAGCCAAATCCCAGTTAAATCAACTGGAATTAAGGGAAACTGATACGGAACGTCAGTATATGAATAATCTTAATCAAATTAATGAGATTCAAACCCAATTAAAGGCTTTAGAAAGTCGTCAAGCAACGCAAAAAGAACAAGATTTCACTACTGTTACTAATCGGAAAAAAGAAATTCAGGAAACTCAACGTGTAATTGCTCAATTAGAATTACAGTTACAAAAGAGTAGTCAAATTGTCAGCGATTACACAGGAAGAGTCCTGGAAATTACTGCCAAACCAGGACAACAGTTAGAACCAGGTGGGGGAATTGGGACAATTGCTGCTTATGAATCATCAGCGAAGTTAGTTAATGTGGCTTTTTTACCTGTGAGTGAAGGTAAGAAAATTAAACCGGGGATGTCTTTACAAATTACACCTTCTACAGTGAAACGGGAAGAATTTGGTGGGATAGAAGCGAAGGTAACAAATATCTCTGCATTTCCGGTGACACAGCAAGGTGTTGCCAGCTTAATCGGTAATCCTGATATTTTACCTGGTATTTTGAGCCAAGGGGCACAATTGGCAGTTTTTACCGAACTTCAGCCTGATACTTCCACTGTCAGCGGCTATCGTTGGTCTTCATCAAAAGGGCCGGAATTGAAAATTACACCGGGAACTACAACTTCTGTGCGGATTACTGTTGAAGAACGCGCACCGATTACCTTTGTTTTACCTATTTTGAAATCTTGGACAGGATTGGGATAATTCGTAATTCGTAATGACGCTCGTTCCTCGCTACCGCTTCGCTAACGTAATTCGTAATTTCCAAGAGGTTTAATATTCTTTTATTCGTAATAATTAGACCTCTTGCATAATTCCTAAATTGCGCCTTTTTCTCTGCGTCTCTGCGCCTATACGTGAGAAAAAATATAGAAATTGAACCGCCAAGAACGCCAAGTGCGCCAAGGAAGAATAGATAGAAAGAGAGTTTGCATCACTTAGTTAAATATGAAAAGTTTATTTAATAAAATGCCTTCGATTCGCCGCACACCGACATTACTACAAATGGAAGCAGTAGAATGTGGTGCGGCAGCTTTGGGAATGATTTTAGGATACTATGGGCGAATTGTACCTTTGGCAGAATTACGCCAAGCTTGCGGGATTTCGCGGGATGGAAGTAAGGCAACAAATATATTAAATGCTGCTCGTAGTTACGGATTACAAGCTAAAGGTTTTAAGGCAGATTTACCAGCATTAGAACCAATTCAATGCCCTTATATAGTATTTTGGAATTTTAATCATTTTTTAGTTGTTGAAGGGTTTAGTAAACAGCGGGTTTATTTAAATGATCCAGCAACGGGAAGGCGGACAATTTCTGTAGGGGAATTTAGTGAAGCTTTTACGGGGGTTGTTTTAGTATTTGAAAAGGGTGCGGAATTTAAACCGGGAGGACATAAACCTAGTTTATTTTTGGCTTTAACTTCAAGATTACGCGGCTCTGTTTGGTCTTTAATTTATTGTGTATTTGCTGGATTTTTACTAGTAATACCTGGGTTAGCAATCCCCACTTTTTCACAGGTATTTGTAGACCAAGTATTGATTCAAGGGCGAGATGATTGGTTGCGTCCGCTGATATTTGCGATGTTGTTTACTGCTTTATTAAGCGGATTATTAACACGCTTGCAATTACAGTTATTGCGGCGGCTAAAAATTAAATTAGCAATGGGAATGTCGAGTAAATTTATTTGGCATCTTCTCCATCTTCCTGTAAGCTTTTACGATCAACGTTTTGCTGGAGAAATTAGCAGCAGAATTCAACTTAACGATCGCCTCGCTAATCTCCTTTCTGGTAAACTGGCAACAACGGTAATTTCTGCCGTGATGGTAATATTTTACGCCATTGTCATGTGGCAATACGATCGCCTATTAACTCTGATTGGCATTGCCTTTGTCGTTGTCAATCTCCTAGCTTTGCAGTGGGTAGGCAGATTGCGGGTTGATACTAATATACGCCTCATGCAGGAACAAGGTAAAGTGAGCGGCGTGGCGATCGCAGGTTTGCAAAGTATGGAAACCCTGAAAGCTTCCGGTTTAGAATCCGATTTTTTCACCCGTTGGGCTGGATATTACGCCAAAGCTGTTAATGTGCGTCAAGATATGGACAACCTCAATCAAAGCTTGGGAATATTACCCAGCTTTTTATCGGGGATTACTTCCATGTTATTGCTAGTTGTCGGCGGATTCCGCGTCATCGATGGTGCGTTGAGTATTGGGATGTTAATTGCATTTCAATCTTTGATGCAGCAATTTATGCAACCAGTCAGTCAACTCATCAGTTTAGGTGGGGATTTACAAGAACTAGAAGGAAACTTAAATCGGCTAGATGATGTGTTGCGCAACCCCGTAGAAGACAGCAGGGGAGCAGGGGAGCAGGGGAGCAGGGGGGATTGGTCTGTCGCTTCCCCTAAACTGGAAGGATATCTCGAACTGCGCGATATCACCTTTGGCTATAACCGAACTGCACCACCGCTCATTGAAAATTTTAGTCTTTCCCTCAAACCAGGACAACGTGTAGCCTTAGTTGGTGGGAGTGGTTCCGGTAAATCCACCATCGCCAAGCTGGTAGCCGGATTATACCAACCTTGGGCGGGGGAAATTTACTTAGATGGACAACCCAGACAGCAAATTCCGCCTCAGATATTGGTAAACTCCATCGCCACCATTGAACAAGAGATTATGTTATTTGCTGGTAGCGTCCGCGATAACCTCACCTTGTGGGATACTACCATTCCCGATAGTAACTTAATCCAAGCCTGCCGTGATGCCGCAGTCCATGAGATTGTGCGATCGCTCCCCGGCGGTTACAATGCAGATTTATTGGAAGGTGCAACTAATTTGAGTGGGGGACAGCGACAAAGATTAGAAATCGCCCGCGCCTTAGTCAACAATCCCTCAATTTTATTAATGGATGAAGCCACCAGCGCTTTAGATGCAGAAACCGAAAAAATCATCGATCAAAACCTACGTTTACGCGGCTGTACCTGCGTAATTGTCGCCCATCGTTTGAGTACAATTCGTGATTGCGATGAAATTATTGTTCTCAATCGCGGTAAAGTCGTGCAACGCGGTACTCACGACGAATTAACCCAAATAGAAGGGCATTATTTAGACCTAATTAAAAGCGAAAGCTAAACCAACAAACTCTCTACAACTCCTCTTCCTTCGTGTCCTTCGTGTCCTTCGCGGTTCGATTCATTTCTTTTTCTCTCACGCATTCGACGGAGTCGTTCCCGCAGGGTAGGCGCAAAGACGCAAAGAATAAATAAATCCTTATATCAAATATTTAACTATGCTAGCTGAAGAAAACCAAACCAACCCACTCAGTGAATCATATATATTCAAAAATAACGACCCCTTATTACTCGACAACCCAGAAACAATTTGGCTAGTCAAATCCGGTTCCCTCGCCATCTTCTCCATCAACGTCCAACATGGCATTCCCAAAGGTAGACGACGTTATTTATTTAGCGTCAAAGCAGGCGCAGCCATGTTCTGTGCTAAACTAACCTCACCTGATGGACATTATCAAATCCTCGCAGTTGCTTTAGAAGAAACCGAACTATTCCCAATTACAAAAGCCGAATTTTCTCCAACTTATACCCCTGAATTAATTGAAGATTGGGTAAACCTTCTTAGTTCATCCGTTGCCGAAATTATCTCCCCCAGAATCCCCACACCCGCTAAAGTTCCCGGATGTACTATATTAGGTAGTCAGGAAATATTTCAAGCCCCACATGACATGGTTGCTTGGACACAAATTCTTCAAGGAAAGGGAAATTTATTAGGCTTAGATAATTTAGAAATCACATCAGATATCGGACGCATTCCTTTACAAGGATATCTCTGGGTAGAAGCAAGAGATGTGATTGAAATTGATGCCATATCTAGTTCAGATTTAGACGATACGCAAATATTATTAACCGGATTACATCATTTACAAATATTTGTTTTACAAGCAATTTCCCAACTCGAACAACAAGCCAATACCGCCGAATTAGCCCGGTTTCAAGCCAGAGAAAGGTTGAATAATCAGGCGATCGCATCTACTCTCGATAACTTTGCTAATATCTTTGATGCCGAAACAACGCAAACATCGCCCAGCAAGCGATCGCTCACCTCCGAAGAAGCACTGTTATTTGCCGCTGGTGCAGTAGCAAAAGTATTGGGTATTTCCATTCAACCCCCGGCTAACTCAGAAGACTTGCGCCGAGTACGCGATCCCTTAGATGCGATCGCTCGTGCGTCCCGTATCCGCATCCGGCGCATCACTTTGCGGGATAATTGGTGGCAGCAAGATAGTGGGCCTTTATTAGCTTACACTGTCGCCGATAACCGCCCAGTGGCACTGTTACCAGTATCAGAGACGCGGTACGAAATTATCGATCCATTGCAGCAAAAGCGGATAAAGTGCGATCGCCAAACGGCTGCAACGATATCTCCTACAGCTTACACCTTTTATCGTCCTTTACCAGGTAACCTCAAGGTGTTGAACTTGGTGCAGTTTGCGTTTAAAGGGCGTTCAAAGGAACTGACAACAATTTTATTTGCGGGAATTGCGATCGCATTATTGGGGATGATTACACCCCAAGCCACCGCCATCTTGATTGATCAAGCGATTCCCGATGCAAACAAATCGCTGTTATACCAAATTGCCTTCGGTTTAGTAGCCACAACCCTAGGCGCAACCCTATTTCAACTCACCCAAGGGATAGCGATTATGCGCTTGGAAACCTTTGCCGATACTTCCACCCAAGCGGCAATTTGGGATAGATTATTAAATCTCAAAGCGTCATTTTTCCGCCAATATTCCATCGGTGATTTAAGCGCCCGTGTTTCTGTTATCAGCCAAATTCGCCAAAAACTCAGCAATACTATCCTCAAAAGTTTATTTTCTAGCTTCTTTTCCCTGTTAAATTTAGGATTGCTGTTTTACTACAGTCCTTCCTTAGCCCTGATTGCCTTATTCGTCGCCTTAATTAATATTGCTGTCACCATTATTTCCGGTATGCTCACCATCCGCAAAGTCCGCCCCTTACTGGAAATGCAAGGTAAACTTTTTGGGATGATGGTACAAATTATCAACGGTGTGGCAAAATTCCGCACCAATGGCGCAGAAGCGAGAGCATTTGCTTACTGGGGTGGGCAATATCGGCAACAATTACGCTATATGCTCGATGCTCAAAGTATTGAAGATAATTTGGTAGTAGTTAATAATCTTCTCTCCGCCTTAACTCCCGTGATAATTTTTGCCTTCGCCACCAATTTACTCCAACAATCCCAGGCGAATGGTGGAAGTTTTTCTACGGGAACTTTCTTAGCCTTTAATGCTGCATTTGGTACATTTATTAGTGGGGCGACGAGTTTAAGCAGTACCGCTGTAGATATCTTAGAAGCCTTACCCTTATGGGAACGCGCCCAACCAATTCTCCAAGCTACCCCAGAAGTTGATAGTAGCAAAAGTGACCCAGGGAGATTATCAGGCAGAGTTGAGATTAGCCATGTAATCTTTCGCTATCGCCCTGATGGCGCACTCACTTTAGATGATGTCAGCTTACGGGCAGAACCAGGAGAATTTATCGCCTTAGTGGGGCCTTCTGGGAGTGGCAAGTCTACTTTATTTAGATTGTTATTAGGATTTGACACACCAGAATCGGGTAGTATTAATTATGATGGGCAAGAACTGTCCGGATTAGATGTGAATGCCGTTCGCCGTCAGTTAGGGGTGGTGTTGCAAAACAGCCGCTTAATGTCTGCATCCATCTTTGAAAACATTTCCAGTAACGCCGCCATCTCAATGGAAGAAGCTTGGGAAGCAGCGAGGATGGCAGGTTTAGCCGATGATATCGCCGCCATGCCAATGGGGATGCATACCGTAGTTAGCGAAGGTGGAACAAACCTTTCCGGTGGACAGCGACAACGGTTACTCATTGCCAGGGCTTTGGCGTTACGTCCCCGGATTTTGGTTTTTGATGAAGCCACCAGCGCCTTAGATAACCGCACCCAGGCGATTGTCAGCGAAAGTTTAGAAAAGCTCAATGTAACCCGAATTGTTGTTGCTCATCGCCTGAGTACCATTCGCAACGCCGATCGCATTTATGTTTTGCAAAATGGGCGGTTAGTCCAACAAGGTAATTTTGAGCAACTCGCCCAGCAACCAGGATTATTCAGTCAATTGATTCAGCGACAGCGATTGTAATTGGGAATTACTAATTGGAAGTTTGAGGAAATATTAATTTACTCAAGATGAATATTTTTAATTTCCTGCCAAACATTATTGATTTTTTCACGATTACGAATAATCTTTTCAGGGGTGGTATCTCTGTTTACTGCCTGGATCATTTTTACACTTTCTTTGATTAAAAAAATCCATTGAGGAAGATTAATTGCTAAAGGATTACCTGAATATGTAAATAGTTTTACAGCATTTCCAGTTGCTGCCACAGCATGAGCTAAAAGCAACATTTTCCGAAGTTTTAGCTTAGATTTAATTTGATGCAATTCTTTTATTGTAATAGAAGTATAAGGAGAAGTTTGAAGCTGTTCTGGATTGTCTAATGATGATAGATAATGATAAGCTCTCACAATCAATTCGATGACGGCTACAGGAAGAGACATTGTAACAAAGTGCCTTAAATCATAACCATTTAGATACATCCATCTAGATATATCCGCAATAGTTTTTTTATCCGAACCAAAAGAGCCAAACTGTATTAGCTGAAGAAATGCCCAGCCAGGTATAGGAACTCCCATTTTAGTACACATATCGGAAACGATATGTCCTAGCCAAATTAGAGGAGCAAAAGCCTTATCTGCCAACGGCATATCAAATGTTTTCACAATATGAAGTTTACCATTGCTGTCAAAAGCGGTCATTGTGCCATTAAGAATATCCAAAGTACCAAATATCAACCCAAATAGTGGATCGTGTCCAAGGCTTAATAGCCTATGACTTCTAGGGTTAAATCCTTTAATATTTGAATTAATACTTTGATCGTAAGAAACTTTACATGTATCTTCACACCACTTTAAGAAAGGAGATAATTCTCCTTCTTCATCAATTCCCAATGTTTTTAACCAATGTGTAAAGTTACTTCCTTCTTGTTTGAATTTTCCTAAATAATTAATGTCTTTAGGAATTTTGACAACTAAAAAATCCAAAATATTAGCAACTAAGCCAGCTATACCAACAATTGTATAATCTAAGTTAGATAAAGAAGGTATAGTGCATGGATTTCTAAATACCTCTTCTCGAACGTCAGTTTCAAGAATTGAAGAATTATATTTGCATAAAAATTCATCGTCCCATTCTAATCTATTTGGTCGAGAATATGGTTCTATATTGGAATCTAATATTTTTTCTATAGATTCTTCAGAAACTCCTATGGCTTTAGCTAAACTAATTACCTCTTCTTGCAATTTTAGAAGTTCGTCTGACTCTTGTTGTTGATCTTGACGAAGCCTATCAAAACTTGTATGTATATCTTTTATTTTTTGATTGGCTTCTGAAAATTCATCATCCCAACTTATTAAACCGGACATAAGTCAATGGATAAATTAGTTATAGTAAGTCTTGGTTTCTCTTTAATGCGTTCTTCAAATATTCAAGAGCCTTTTCAAGATTCTCAATTTTTTGCTTATTGTTTTCCTTTTCTTTATTAAGAATTAAATCATCTCTTTCGTCCTCAAGAGAGCGAATAGCTTGTCTTTGCTCTTTAATAATTTCTTGGGCTAAACGAATATCTTTTTGAATATGTACAATCTCTTTCATTACTACTTCCAGTTTGGCGGCTTGGGTTAGAGCCGTATCCGGAGATTGAGCAAATAAAGCGCCAACGCCAGCACCAGCACCAGCACCCAAAATCGCACCACCGGCAACAATTACTGCAAAACCACCAGCCATTCCTAATCCACCTGCTGCGATCGCACCACCACCAAGAGCAGCTAAAACAGCTGATACTGCTGCTGCGCCAGAAAGGCCAGGTGCTAGTATTGGTGCTAATAAAGCTGCTATAGCAGGAGTGAAAAATGCAGCTGCTACTGCTAGTACAATTGCCCCCAATACACCTACTAACCAAGGATTGAAACCACCTTTAATCCCATTAACCGCCTCGTTATAATTAGACTTAAAACGTGTAACAATTTCTGAGTCTATATCTAGCGTTCTAGCAAAGACTTTCATTTTAATCGTCAGTTTTTCCTCATCTGTTATTTTGAGATTCTTAAACTGTTCATCACTAGTATTACCGAGCAAATAATATGGTTTAAAAAGAATAACTTCTAAAAGTATTAGATATAATGTTAATTTATTACCTTTATCATTTTTTATTGGTGTAACAAGCTTCTTTAGTAATTCAAAATCTGTAATTAAATGAAAATAAGAGTTTCCAGTATCATCTTCATTGACTTGACCTTTTAGAAAAATCTCTGTTGATTCTTTCCATTTAGTTAACCATTCTTTCTTTAGTGACTTAATTTTAATTGCATAATTTGGTTCATATTCAATATCTGCTAATACTAAATGATACTGATAGCTAAACATGATTATGGTTTGTTCTACAGTTAATCCAAACTCTTTCATTGCTGCATACTCCCAATATTTAACAATTAAATCCAATATATATAACCCCAACTACTATTAAGTAATTGTTTTGAAGAATCAGTATCAAAAGATAATACTTATAAAATAAAATATGTTCTATACAAAAACCTCAGCATTTATGCGGTTATTAGTATAGATATATTTCATGTTGTTCAGAAAGCAGGTTCTCTACCTCAAATGGAAATAATTTTAAAGATGCGATCGCTTTTTTTCTCTAAAATTACCTAAACTTTTCCAGAAGAATCTTTTAATACAAGGGTTTTAATAACAGTTTGAGATTGAAGTGGCTTGAAAGATGGGAAGTTTATATGTTTAAAACTAATGGAAGTTATAATAGACAGGTTCTAATTATGTGTAAATTATGTGTAAAAATATACAAATTTCTGAACAGCGACAAATAATTAGTTAATCGACAATAAGGATAAAGCCAGCAGTCGGATTTGAACCGACGACCTTCCGATTACAAGTCGGATGCACTACCACTGTGCTATGCTGGCAAATTTTGCGAATCGCTTTACGCACTCACCGATTTTGAATTATAGCATAAACAAGTTTATTGTCTAGCAGGAGGCGAGAAAATTTTTTGTTGACTGTTGACCGTTGACTGTTGACTGTTGACCATCTCCCCTCGACAGCAAAATATCTGGTAAAGTTTTAAGGCGATAATTTTTCATAGGGCTGGCTCAAGGCATAGAAAAACATCACTGGTTCTTTACAGATTCACAAAGCATGGTAGCGTTGAACGGACGAGATTTATTAAGTCTGGCTGATCTGAGTTCTACAGAACTTCAGGAACTTCTGCAACTAGCAACTCAACTCAAATCACAAAAGCTCAAGTTACACTGTAATAAAGTTTTGGGGTTGTTGTTCTCTAAAGCTTCTACTCGCACGCGCGTGAGTTTTACAGTGGCGATGTACCAACTAGGTGGACAGGTAATTGATCTCAACCCTAATGTTACCCAAGTCAGTCGTGGGGAACCAGTGCAAGATACAGCTAGGGTGTTGGATCGATATCTGGATGTATTGGCAATTCGCACTTTTGCTCAACAAGAGTTGGAAACTTTTGCCAACTATGCCAAAATTCCGGTAATTAATGCCCTGACTGATGCGGAACATCCTTGTCAGGTATTGGCAGATTTAATGACGATTCAAGAGTGCTTTGGTAGCATCAAAGGGTTAACTTTGACCTATGTGGGTGATGGGAATAATGTCGCCAATTCTTTAATGTTGGGCTGTGCCTTGGCGGGAATGAATGTGAGAATCGCTACGCCTCAAGGCTATGAACCTGATAATGGAATTGTAGAACAGGCAAGAGCGATCGCCAATAATCAAACTGAAGTTCTCCTCACCCATGACCCAGAAATTGCCGCTAAGGGGGCTGCTGTACTTTACACTGATGTCTGGGCAAGTATGGGACAAGAATCAGAAGCAGACGATCGCTTTCCCATCTTCCAACCTTACCAAATTTCTGAGCAGTTATTAAGTCTTGCTGACCGTGAAGCTATTGTTTTACACTGCCTACCAGCTCATCGTGGTGAAGAAATTACTGAAGCTGTCATCGAAGGTTCCCAATCACGGGTTTGGGATCAGGCGGAAAATCGGATGCACGCCCAAAAAGCTTTGTTGGCTAGTATTTTAGGCGCAGAGTAGGGACTAGGGACTAGGGGCTAGGGGCTAGGGGCTAGGGGCTAGATTGGCGTATTCCGTGCAAATTAAACCCTGATGTCTCACAAGCAGTAGGGGCGGGTTCACAGATATGATTCAATCATTCACGATTATCTAGCTTAACCCGCCCCCTAAAACCTGTGGGCAAACACAAAGCTGAAGTTGGCAAAATTCTGTAAAATTATCCCGTATTTATCAAAGTCTCAAAAAATTAGCTCAATATATCTTCTAGGGACTTAAAAGCAATAAATTACCCATATTCCGTAGTGTGAGCATCTTGCTCGCTGATGTTCATTCATCGAGCGAGACTCTCGCACTACAAATTTATTGGGTATTTAAAAAATTGGATGTCCCCTATCTCCAAGAGAACTGCTAAAGTAATCTTAAATCACTCGTTAAAAACGGACTCATCCATTATCTGCTTTCTTTCCTCCTCCCTCTCTTCATCAATGAATTCTCAAATTAAATAGCATTGCCAGATATTTATTTTCACTTTCATCTTGCTTATATGGGATTTTATGTAGTACTAATGTTCTAGGGACATTTGTAATTACTTCCCAACAAAATTATGGAACGTTTAACCGAAGCTCAACAAGAATTGTATGAATGGCTGGGAGAATACATCCGAACGCATCAGCATTCGCCTTCAATTCGGCAAATGATGCAAGCGATGAATTTAAAGTCACCAGCACCAATTCAAAGTCGTTTAGAACATTTACGGACTAAAGGCTATATCGAATGGACTGAAGGTAAGGCGCGAACAATCAGGATTTTGCGTCCTGTGGCAACGGGTGTACCAATTTTAGGTACTATTGCTGCTGGAGGTTTAATTGAACCTTTCACCGATGCTGTGGAACATTTAGATATTACTAATTTTGCCTTACCTCCCCAAAGTTATGCTTTGCGGGTAGCTGGCGACAGCATGATTGAAGATTTAATTGCGGATGGCGATTTAGTATTTTTGCGTCCAGTAGCAGAACCAAATCAACTCAAAAATGGTACTATCGTCGCCGCCAGAGTTGATGGACATGGTACTACATTAAAGCGCTTTTATCGCAGCGGCGATCGCGTTACCCTCAAACCCGCTAATCCTAAATATAATCCCATTGAAGTTCCTGCTGTTCATGTACAGGTGCAAGGTTCTTTAATCGCCGTTTGGCGTGATTATAACTAGGAGTTAAAGACTAGGGGCTAGGGGTTAGGGAGGGATGAGGGAAACAAGGGGAGACAAGGGAGACAACTGACAACTGACAACTGACTTGTTATGTACCTGACGCTAAATCGAGTGCAGCAACTGCCCGTTTTTCCCTTACGATTACCATTGTTAAGGGAAAATTCGGGCAGTTATCAAACTCAAAGACTATTACCAGGATGCCCGAAAATGCCGCAATCTCTGAAATTGCGGCAATATCAGCAACAAGCTATGACTAGCTGGTTTGCTAACAATGGCAGAGGTACGCTAAAAATGGCTACTGGTAGTGGTAAGACTATCACAGCATTGGCGATCGCTTGTGAATTATATCAGCAGATTAATTTACAAGTCTTGGTTGTCGTTTGTCCCTATCGTCATCTTGTCACTCAATGGGCGCGAGAATGCGAAAAATTTAACTTGCAGCCGATTTTAGCATTCCTTGATGTCCGCAATTGGCAAAGTCAACTCTCTACCCAAATCTATAATCTGCGTTCTGGTTCCCAAAGGTTTGTCACGGTGATTACTACCAACTCCACTTTAATTGGCGATGGTTTTCAGTCACAGGTGAAATATTTTCCCGACAGAACTTTGATTATTGGTGATGAAGCCCATAACTTAGGCGCACCGAAGTTAGAAGAAAGTTTACCACGCCGCGTTGGGTTGCGGCTGGCTTTGTCTGCCACACCGGAAAGGTACTTTGATGATGATGGTACTCAATCTTTGTTTGATTATTTCGGTGCTGTGCTTCAGCCAGAATTTACCTTAAGGGATGCGATCGCTCAAGGTGCTTTGGTACATTATCTGTATTATCCGATTTTGGTGGAGTTAACAGAGGCAGAAAGTATTGCCTATTTAAAATTAACCCGCAGAATTGGGCGATCGCTTCTGTATCGGGAAAGAGAAAATGGAGAAGCGGGGGATTTTGAAGCGAACGAAGATTTGAAACCATTGTTAATGCAACGCGCTAGGTTAATTGGTGCAGCAGAAAACAAGTTAACTGCTTTGCGGGAATTAATGGCGACTCGCAAAGATACTACCCACACCTTATTTTATTGCAGTGATGGTTCACAGGAGGCGGGACAACGTTCATCGTTGCGTCAACTCAAAGCCGTTGCCAAAATTCTTGGTGTAGAATTGGGGTATAAAGTTAGTACCTACACTGCTCAAACTTCTTTACAAGAAAGAGAACTTTTACGGTGTCAATTTGAAAGCGGAGAATTGCAAGGTTTGGTTGCCATTCGCTGTTTAGATGAAGGAGTTGATATCCCAGCAATTCAAACTGCGGTGATTTTATCAAGTTCTGGGAATCCCCGTCAGTTTATCCAAAGACGCGGGCGCGTTTTACGTCCTCATCCTGGAAAAGAACGCGCCATTATTTACGACATGATTGTTTTACCGCCAGATTTAGACAGGGAAACTATAGAAGTTGAGCGCAATTTGTTAAAGAAAGAATTGCGGCGCTTTGTGGAGTTTGCCGATTTAGCTGATAACGCCGGTGAGGCAAGGATGAAGTTACTTGCTTTACAAAAGCGCTATGGTCTATTAGATATATGAAACATAGATTTTTGATAGCTTGCCAACAATTTGTATTGATTTTTGTAAAAATTTTCGTAATAGTGGATGATGGGGGCAGAAGTGTGAAATAATAATTTTATGGATTCTAATATAATGGGATGTAAGCAAAATTTTTATGAAAGCTTATATCCCATTATATTATATAGTATACCAGCATATTAGTTGTAAATAAAGCCTTTCCTCTCAAAAAATTCGCCAATTTACAACCTATAAAACAAATGACCAATGACCAATGACCAATGACACGCAAAGCGCAGTAAAATAAAGAAAAAAGTATCTACCATCCGCAATGTCACCAGATCAAAATATTGATGATGTGCAGGAGCCAATTACCAGCGCCCCACCGGCAGTAAGGCAGATTATTGAACGGGTATGGAAGCTGGAAAAAGGCAGACTAGATAAGCGAATTAACAGCCACATTAACGATGAAATTTTGGTGATAATTAAGGAAGAGGTGCGATGAAGCTGACTTCAATTAAGCTGTGCAACTTTCGCTCCTTTTATGGTACAACACCAGAGATAGTGCTTTCCGGAGGAGATGTTCTTAACACCACGATAATTCATGGTAATAATGGCTCAGGAAAAACCAGTTTACTCAATGCCTTTACGTGGGTATTATATGAGAAGTTTAGTGCAGCATTTGCCTCGGTAGAACAGCTAGTTAATAAAAGAGCGATCGCGGAAGCTAAACACAAGCAAGCTGTAGAATGCTGGGTAGAATTTCTATTTAATAGCTTGAAACAACGTTATTACAAGGCTTTCAACCGTTTTAAAAATATTTTAGCTTATGCCAAATTATGCCAAAAATAGCCAAGAAATGCCATAATTTTAGATACGTTTTTAGATCTGGTACTAATTTATGGATATTCAGTCCAGGGTTGCACAAGAAAACGAGAAATTAAAGATAACCAAAAGTTATGTATCAATTGTCATTAAGAATAATAAATTATGGTTACGTGGCACACTACCCGTTAAACCCTGGTTGAAAAAAGACTCTGCAAAACCTTACCAGCAATTCATAAGCATGGGTAAACACGGTACTTTAACTGAAAACGGGTTAAAGTATGTTTTGCAAAAAATCAAGATAGTTAATGGTCAGCTAGAAGCTGGTAAATTTAACTGGGATGATTGGATAGTTAACGAGACTCGTGTCATTAACTCTAGTGACTTGAAAATTCTGTTCCCTAGATATATTGATGTAAAGAGAAACGTTTACAGCCTGAATACAATTAAATCTAGGCTAGAACAGGTTAACAATTGGATACAATCACAACAGTTCACCCTGGTCACAGACGCTCTAAAAATCAAAAATATTTTACTTGAAACTAAAACGCTTTACTCTGTCCGTAAATATTTATCAGAAATTTCACGCTGTTGTAGCTGGGCAGTCAATGAAAAAATTATAGAAAGCAATCCGTTCATTGATGTGATTAAAGCGTTACCAAAACCCAAAAAGCAAGAACTAGACATAAATCCGTTTACGAGAACTGAGCGAGACTTAATTATTGATGCTTTTGAACACAGTAAAAAATATGGTTGCTATTCGTTCCTTGTCCAGTTTTTATTTTTTACTGGTGCTAGACCGAGTGAAGCACTAGCCTTGCAATGGAAACATATAAATCTGAATGAAAAATTTATAATTTTTGAACAGATTTTAGTTCAAAGTCAAAAGCATATTCAGAACAGTTTAAAGACTCAGCGTAAAAGAAAATTTCCAATTAATGACCAGTTACACCAGATCATTCTAGATTTTAAATTGTCTAGCCATAAGCCTGAACAATTTATTTTTACTAACAAGTACAACAAGCAACTGATAGATTTCAAGTACTGGCAATACAATGTATGGAAAAACGGGATAATTAAAGACTTGATTGACCAGGGTAAGCTATCAAGTTACAAGAATCCATACCAGACTCGACACACATTTATCACGCTATGTCTAGACTCTGGTATAGATGCCAAAGACGTTGCAAACTGGGTAGGCAATAGCCCAGAGATAATTTACAAGCACTATGCAGGGTTTAACAAGGATCTTAAGGTTCCTGAATTATAGATATCGGTTGTAATTTGATTGTTCGATATCATCGAATTATAGAATTATTGTTTTATTTAAATTAGTAATAAATACTTATTGACTTGCTTTGAAAGCTTGTCTAATATAGAGACATAGAAACAAACACAACCAACCGAGAGAAAACATGAATTATTACCAAGTTGACAACGAAAAAAACGTTACAGTAATTACACAGGATTCCTACCCTTTGAAACATTTCAGTATTTTTGCAGAGTCAGAAAAACAAGCTTTGTTTTTTAAAGAATTAAATGATTTAGTTTCTAAAAACGAAAAAACAACTTTTCAAAATATAAAAGTTGGAGAATATTTTGCAACAAACACTAGCCAAATAATTCTTAAAGTGTCTGAAAATTTAGTTAAATATTTTCCAACAAAAGAACAAAAAGCATTTACAAATGAGAATGCTTTTTGTGTAAAAATTTCTGGTGAATTTGCTAAAAGTTATTTCAATAAGTAATAAATACTCATTGACTTGCTTTCAAAGCTGATGTAGTATAAAGACATGGCAGGCAAGAACCGTTAATTCAAACCTGCCACTAACCAATAACTTACAGTGATAAGTAATGGCTGAGATTAATTTAGCATCTCATCAATACGCTAATCAAGTGATTAGCCAAACATCTGAAGAAACATTAATTAGTGGTGTGTTAATTCCTAAAGGATATGTTAACGCCACAGAAATGTGTAAAGCGAGTGGAAAAAGATGGGCTAAGTATTTAGAGTATAGTAAAACACAGGAATACTTAGTTAAACTAAGTGAGTCCTTCTCAGGGACGGACTTAATTATACAGATACTACACGGAGATATTAATCTAAGAGGAACTTGGATACACCATTTAATAGCTTTAGATTTAGCAGCTTGGTCATCTGTTGATTTCAAATTTTGGGCTAATAAAACTCTATGGCACGTAATTAATGGTAATTTTCAAGCTCTAACAAATGAAGCGGAAGAAGCTCAAAAACAATTACTTTTAATCTGGGATAAAGTCAGACGTTCAGGAATTGATAACGGTAGATTACCTTTAACAGACGCGATCAGAGATTGGTATCAGCGTAACCCTGGTGCAACATCTAGACCTATTCATGCAATGTATGCTGTGACAACTAACGCAATTTACCAAGCATTATGGAATGTTGACGCTAAGAATTTAGAACAGTTCTTAGGATGTTCTAGAAATGAAAGCCGTGATCATATCGATGCTAATAGTCTGAGAACTTTAGAACGCGCTGAAGCTAGAGTTGCTGAGTTCATTGATGAAGATAACATCAAACCTATTGAAGCAGTTACGGCTGCAAACATCAAAAAAGCTAAACAACAAGTAAATAAAAAGTGAGTAAAAAATAATGGGTGGTAAACCTTTAGGAAAAAACATCGGCTTTTATATCCCTGAAGAAATTCTCTCTAGAATAGACAACACAGTAAAGTCAACAAACTCTAAAAATCGTTCTGAGTTGCTCAAGTTTATCATTGTCAATTGGCTAGATAACAACGGTTACTAAACGTTAAAAAATCAATTCACTCGCTAACACAAAAGGAAAAGAATCATGGGTATTGGTAACAGTAAAATGAAATTTAATTCACAAAAACAAGAATTGTTTATTGATGACCATCACATTTTAATTCACGATGATTACTGCGAAATATATGATGAAGATTACGATACTTGTATCATTTTTCAAACAACTGATTTAAGCTTGATTAAACAGATTGTAAACGCCATGTATAACGAATATCACAATGGTTTAAAAGTAGGTACAGAAAACATGAAGCGACAATTTAGAAAGTTACTAGACTTGTAATAGATAGCCAATAAAATAAACCCTGGTCAATATCAAAACTGACCAGGGTTTATTATTTTCCAAAACATTAGTAATTACTCAGAAAATCTTTCTGAATACTTTGACCAAGCATGTAATAATTGTATTTTTAAATTTTCAACGTGTTCAAAATTTTCGTTTGAATATTTAATTTCCTTACCGTTTATTAAACTTACGGTAAAATCATAACTAGTTGAAACTTCACCACTTTTTAAAGAAAAAAATTCATTTGAACACACACCAGTTACATAAACTATTTTAGAGACATCTAAAACGGTTCCGTTGCCAAAATGAAAAAGTTTAGTTTTTATCATTCTTGAAAACATGTTACTAAATTCCTGATAAGTATTCGTTAAATCAAACATTTTGTTGAAATTGGTTTGAATCTACAAATTTTGATAAGTTTGTATTTCTTTCCAATAAAATGAACGTTTAAAAGATTTTTGTTCATACATTCCTAAAACTTTAGGGTTGTAAAACTTTACAGATGTTTGGCAAATATAATTTCCCGGTTTTTCTTCATCTTCATTGATTATGAAATAATAACATCTGTCTACCGGATACGTAAAACCCTTATTAAAATCAAACATGTTACTGAATTCCTGATAAGTATTCGTTAAATCGGTCAAGGTTAAATTTTAAGATACCCGTTCCCGTTCTAATATAGTGATAGCCTTGCCTTAACTCGTTGTTAGCTATCAAGCGTCTTAAAGTGCGATCGCTAAATCCTTTACCCTGGATAGTTGCAATATCCTTAATAGATTTATCATAGATGCACTGTAGCATTTTGGTTTTAGGCATACATAATAAAATTGACAACACTTGACATATTATAGCAAAGCTTGGCAAGTGTTGTCATAAATTGGCATGGTCAAAAAGTGACTTTTTAATTTAAACAGCTTTTAAATAATCTTTATAAGTGAATTTAGAAATTTCACTTAATGTTACTTGAGCAAATTTTTCTTTAGAACTTTCAAACCTAGTAATGTGAATATCAGGCACTTGTTTACTAGAATCATTATCAAGTATTCCTTGGTCAACTAAAATATCTAGGATAGTTCCCGCTATGTTATCTAAATCTGATTTATGACTACCTATCAAAGCTATTTTAATTGATATAGGTGGTGTTAACGGTTGTGAAACTTTAGGTAAAAATTTTCTTGAACTTACCTTAAATTCAACATATTTTGGAGGCATATAAGTACCGTTACGAGTTACTCTTGGTCTGGCTTTACCAGGGATTGAACCAGGGATTTTAAATGTTAATTCCATATTTTTTAACCTTTTACTTTACAAATTGCATAACTTCATCGAACATCTTAGTTACCAAGTCTTGGTAAAAGTTCCAACCTGGTACACCTTCAGTAATACGGATCTCTTGTTTGTTTTTTAAAGGTTTACCACGTTTACCGATAACTATTTGCGGTTCTGCAAAATAGTAACTGACTTGTTCACCTTCAGAACCTAGAGATAACATTTTGATTTCACCCTTTCTAATAGTTCGGGTAATTTTTAAGTTTTCAACCGGATAAATACCAAGTTTCATCTGATTAATTATGTCTTGATAATAGTTTGTTGCAGCCTCAACACTTTCTAATAGCTTAAGCACCAGGGTAGGCTGAAACTCTTTCTCTAGTTTGCAGCGATCGCGCTTAACATATTTACCTTTAGATTTAAGCTTTCCTTTTAAATCAACGATGATATAGTTTTTCTTTAGTCCATCGTTTCGGATACCGTCTTCATCTTCATCGGTTCCTGTAACAACAGAACTTTTAATACCGTTGTAAATATCATTTGGTGGTACAAAAAATGCTTGTGCCTCTAGTTCATAATCTAAATTGATACCCTTGGGCATCTGTGACTGTACAATTTTATGAATCTGTTTATTCAATTCATACGTAGAATCATTAGTACTATAATAAACACCGTCAGTATCAATGCTCGCAACGGTTCCACCATTTTCTTGTATTAATTTAACCATCAGTTTTAGAATAGCTCTGCCATAAGCTGTGACTAAAGCTGCTGCTACATAATCATTAAATTCAATTCCTGTTGTACCAAGAGAACCATACATAGAATTGATCATTATTTTGAATGATCCTTCGGTTTGTATTTCTTCATTAGTGGCTGTTTTAGCTTTCTTTTTAGCCTTTAATTCAAGCCTAAAGTTTAATAAATATTTCAATAATATAAGCTGAAACTTATCAACATCTTTAATACTACAAATACAATAAGTTAGCATGATACTGGGATAAAGTGATGCTACGTCAATCTTTGAAACATACTTGTAATATCCAGCATTAGCACCAGTTAAACCACCTTCAAAAAGTAATTTTTGGTCTGTCCCTGGTAAACTTTGACCTTTAATAGAGTAATGTTTTTTCAGAATATCATTGTGTTTTGAACCGTTACCAGAATGGCTTATGCTTTGCAATTTCCAATCAGGTAAAAATAATTTCTGATAGTAAATTGCCGGAATTAAAAAATCACCTAATAATTTAGTATCTTCTAAATCATAAACAAGGTATTGCGCAAACTCCTCTATTTTTCCCTGATTAACAACAACCCTCATTTCTTCATAACTCAGTTCGAGTCTAGCTTCTGACCTTAAGCCAGTCTGTAACACTGATTGTTTTAGGCTATGACTAGTTAACTTCCTAGCTACAAAATCCCATGCTAGAACCTGATTATAGAGGTCTATAATGGCACATTTGTCTTTAGGATATGTAGTTAACCAGATACCATTATAAGTTTGTGGTTTACCCCATTTTTGAGCCGTTTTATGACAAGTTTCACGCTTGTCATTTACATAAAAATAATGTTTAACATTATTAACTAGACAACGTTTAATAATGAACGGTAAATCAAATTTAAAACCATTAAAAGTTACAAATAAATCGGGATTCTTTTTAGTTAATATTTCAACAAATTTTTGTAGCCCTAGTTTTTCTGAACCTGAATTAATGACAACTAAATTATTACCAGAATATTTAACATTTTCTGTGTCAGCTTGATTCAATTTATCTATCAACAATTGTTTGTTAATAGGTTTAGCCAAACAATTGATAATAACCGCTACATTTTTTTCGTTATAAAGTCCAATTAATTCAACCTTATCAACATCAGGGTTCAATCCAGAGGTTTCAATATCAACATAAAATTGACTTAATTCTGCGTAAGGTTTTAAATTTATCGTTGGTTTCCATTCTGGTAAATCGTATTCAGGATAATGAAACAAATCTAATCTAGACTCATCTATATGAATACGATTACCGATAATTTCTACAACCTTTCTAGCGCTAAATTGTTTTGGTTTATCCAGGGATATAGTCATGTTATCTAACCTTAATTTCTTGTCCGTTTTCCCAAACTTTTAAAAAATCTAAGCTGCTATATTCATTTAAAACATCTTCCAATAAACTGTAATCATCACCTTTATAAAAACAAACTTGATCTGCTAAATCTGGGTAATAATCCGGTAAATCGTTTTTGTGTTCAGTGACTAAATTTAAAATTCTATACAAATTAATTTGCTTAGGAACTTTTCCTGAAATTCCATACCCTATTAAAATTATTGGATAATTATTAATAATTCTTTTAGATTCTGATGACAACTCGGTGTTTTTCATAATTCTAGATTTCCTTCAATTCATTAATTAATACAAATTCATGTCTGGCTGTTGAAAAAGGTCTATCAATCTTTGCCCATTGTTCAGAATCCGTTAAATTACTGAGTTCTGTTATATACACTAGACAATTTTTGTATAATAACGGTTTTCTCTGGATGTAATAGTCAAAAAGCTTAAGTCTAGGTATCATATTTGTAATTTCAAAAAGTGACTTTTTATTTTGTCCGACAAATCTATAATAGTTTAGTCTTTATAGATTTGTCAAACATGTAATATACTTAGTAAGCTATTTAACATTTAGCACACTTTGTAGCTTTCTAGACCAAGCCGAGTAAGCATAACTTTCATGCACGTTTCGATAAACACAAGCTGATTTAAAATCATCAAGGGTTAAATGTTGATGCTTATTTATCAAAGCGTCAAAAAATTTTTTGTTGTTTAGGTTTTCATACTTTCTGAATAATGCAGACATATTGACACTGTATGAATCGTCACAAGTGTCTAAAATCATCTCTGCGTTCAAATCGATTTCTTTTTCTTGTCTAGGTTTTCTAATTTTTGGTTGAGGTACTAGAACGGTTACACCACAGTTATCACACTCTATGGTTTCTACCGCTTTTGCAAGTATCCTGTAATCATTGTGTAGAATTTCTGAACAATTAGGACAAATTAGATTATATTTAGCTTCTAGTTCTCGTTGCTTTTTACCTTTTAAATCAAAGCTACGGATTCTGTTTGGATAACCGTGAATTAATTTGTTACCAACATGGTCAATGATGTGTTGAATCTTTCCTTGTTGATAACGGTTAGATCTACCGTTTCCCTGGTCGTACACAATTTCTGATGCTGTTTTGCGTAGCCATTGTGTAACAGAAGCATCTGGACAATTAAAACCTTCGCTCAAGATATTAAAATTAGAAATTATTAACAAACTGTCTGGATGTTCTACAGGCAATTTGAAACGTTTTAGAGACTCTCTACGGTAGGTTTTATCCGTTGTTCCATCCAAATGTACAGCAATCTCTTTTCCATACTGTTGTAGTCCAAATTCATTGTAAGCGTTAACGACTTGTTTGGAATGCTCAACGCTTGAACAAAATACAACAGTCTTTAACCCTGGTGTAAATTTGTGCCAAGTTTCAACAGCATCAGCATTAATCACATCATTATTAAGTATTTCTGATTGTTGTTGTAAATCAAATTCACCACGAGTTTTTTTAAAGTCAAAAGATACAAAGTGACCAGGGTTAACAAAGCGGAACGGTGCTAAAAAATTATTGTCAATGTACCATTGATATGATTTACCAACTACTAAAGCTTGGTAGATATCTGTAAAGCTTTTACCATCTAAACGTTCTGGTGTTGCCGAAAATCCTAGTTTAACTGCATCAGGGTAATAATCTAAAATCTTTTTCCAGGATTTAGCCGGGCTATGATGACAATTGTGAACCAAAATATCATCTACAAAATACGTGTGATAATCTTCGACTTCTAAATTGTAAACAATAGTGTCATCTTCAAAATGTAAATAAGTGTCTTTAACTTCTAAAATTTCCCAACGTCCTTTATAAAGTTTAAAAACTTCATCACCAGTTTTTAACTTTTCTGATTTTACCCATCCTTTACCACAAACATAATAAGGGTGATTGAGTGTAGAAGTTATCATCCTGCCATTTGATAATCTAATAGTACTAAATTCATTAGAAACACTTTTAAAAATTTTAGTAACTTTTTTCTTAATTAAACGGCTACCAAAAGGATTATTTTCATCAACAGACCATACATAATCACCAACCTTATACTGTTCGATTGGTTTTCCATCCACTAAAGTTCCTGCCGGAAAACATTCATCAGCAATTATCATTGTAGGTTTCAAATCTAATTTATCCAGTTTGTTTTTAAGAGTGTCAACACTGGCAATATAAACCCTGGAACTAAGAGTTTTTAAACCGGATTTAATAAAGCTGATATAGACTTTATTCTGATGAAAATAATCAGCCAAATTATCGAGTAATTCTTCCCTGTGAACAAGCATCAAAACTATATTATCTTCAGACTGTGTTAAGTGTCTGATAGCTAGATAATTTTGCTCAACACTCTTGCCCGTTCCTGTAAAATTCTGACGTAATATAGACTTTACACCCTGGTCTATTAATGTGTCGATTTCTTGGATTCCTTCAGCTTGGTAACAACGTAATTTTGAAGCGAGTTGTTGTTCAAGATTTTTCAAGTATTCTGGTGTATTTTTCATTTTTAGGTTAATCGGGTTAATTAGCGATCGCTTTCAATTTCTTGGATAACCAGAGAAACAAAAGTGATTATGTTTATCGGCAATGATGGAACAACCAAAAACAGATATAAAATTACTAGATGAATCCGAACATTTTTCAAACAATCAAAATCTTTCAGATAACTATAAAGAAATATGGTTGTGTAAAGAAAAATGTTAGTTAACAAGCAAAAATCATAGAAATAAATTAGTGTCAACATATTGTTATAATTCTTAACATTACGGGATTTTTAAAAAGTATCCCTAAATTAATAGGGATACTTAGGTTAATCAAAGAACTAGAATTTTTCTAGAACAGCTAGTTCTTTTTCATCAATTTGAACAGCTTCAACAACTTTAGTTGTTGCTGGTGCTAAGGCTGGTTTAGCTGGTTGTTGATTTCCGGGAACAATTTTTAACAAATTCCCTGGATTATATTTCTCAGGATCTTTTTTAGCAATACTGGTGATAATAAGCTGTAACTTACCACCATTAGCCATTGCCTCTAATGCTCTTTGAGCAAGACTGGGTTTATCGGGGGTTCCTTCCTGTTTAATTAATATTGCTGACATTTGATTAGCAGGTACATAAACAGCTTCAGGATTTTTAATTAAAACACCATCTTTAGTTAATGCCTGATCAATCCCGGAAATATAAAATTTAACAGATGCTCCATATTCCGGGTGTGTTTCTTGAATTTCCCAATACTTAACATCTGCAACTAAAGCTGGTTTCAACGGTTTATTAGCACGTACATAAGGTCTAACTAAATCCGTCAATTTAACACCAAACACACCAAAAGAATCTAAAACAGAAGTTAAATCATTAACATTTTCTAAATTTTCTAGATCCTCATATTTAACATTAGAAAGCCATTTGGCAAATATAGAGATCTGATTTTTACCAAATCTCAAGAATGTGATAATATTACCTTGGTTTTCTTTAAATTCTAAAGTTGCCAAACCAGCTTTAAACTTAACAACATCTTCACCAGAATCATCATCCTGATCAATTTTGTAAGCAATTTCAACTTCATTTAAATCATCACCTGTTCCAAATTGTAAAACCGCTTTCCCGTTTTTCTTAACTAATGAAAAACCATAAACAGCATCTGCGTATCCATTATTTACTCGAATACTAAAAACGTTATTCTCATTAAAATCAGGCTTAACAGCTTTCAGAATTTTAGTTAGTTCTGGATAAAACGAATGTTCCTCAATTTGTTCAAATGTTACAGGATAATATCCATCTGCTCCAAAAGTTAAATTGCGTAAAGACTCGAAATTTTCTAGACTTAATTTGATAATTGCCATTGTTTGAATCCTTTAGAGTTAATTTGGGTTAATTGAGATTACTTGAGTTAATTTGTAAGCCTTTTATGTCATGCTCGGGACAATTTTAAATAGTTAAAGAACTATTTAATTAGTTCAGAACCTACCGAAACATTTAACTGAAATTGTTTGTAATTACCATCAGGTAACATTAAAACTAACTTAGATTTTGAAAAATCTATGTAAACACAATGAAATTTTGTGCCAACTTTAAATTCAGCTATATCAATTTTCAAAATTACATCGTAAAATTGAAAACACATTGTATCAGCCTGATCCCAATCTTTATAGTCAAATAACTGAGATTGAATAGATTTGTTTTCCATTTCTAAATACCTACCTAAATAAGAACATTTTTAGTCTTTCCTAAAAGTCTTCACATCTTCAGTCTTTCCCGATGTCTTCACTTTATGTCAGACAATTTGAAAAGTGACTTTTTATTTTGTCCGACAAATCTATAATAGCAAACTTTTAAAGAGTGTCAACCAATTTTGAATATAATTTAGATAAATATAATTTATAATATCATGGTATAATATATAAGTTTTTATAATATAAAATAAAAACTATTCAAAAAGTCACTTTTTAAAATAAAAACCCGTGTATCAATAAAAGATAAACGGGTTATATAAGTATTGTAGATTGGCTGACTATATTAATTATAACAGTTATACACTCTTTTGAACTATTAAGTCTTTTAATCCCTGGTCTGATCCATACCATTTAAAGTTGGCAGCATTTTTCAAACCACTTATAGACTCTATATCCGAAAACAATTCAATCAAATTAGTGTTATAAGTATAAATACTACTTCTAATTCTTATATGTTCGGGTTGTCCTTTGTTTATGATTACCACAAATTTACTAAATGGATAGTAGCTACTGAGTACTTCACCAAGATCGCTTTTAAGTGCTATATCAGATTTATTAAGCTTAACAACCGGAATATCACCATAAAATTCTACGCGATTTAAATATATTTGAATCTTTTCACGTTTCTTGAGTACCGATGGCTCACCATAAGGAACTAGAAAATCTAAAACTAATTGAAAATCTATATTTTCTAGTTCCAGCAATTGATCAAACAAATTGAAACTTCTACGTAACTTTGAAAGTCCTGAAAATACTTCATCACAATATTGTAATTGTTTGATGAATAAATCGCGATCACGTACATATTGCAGAAGCTTAGGTATTGGTTGTCCAGGGTAAAGAGTTTTCCAAGTTAACGTAGCACCACACTCTTGATCATCAAAAATCAAGTTGTCTAGGGTATAACTAGATTTTTTAACAGTTTCTAAAAAGCCTTCATGATGATCAATAACGTAAATAGCTTTTCCTCTTTCTTTCCAATAATTTAAAAAAGCTGGTTTGAAACTAAAATCAACCACCAAAATATTTTTGTAATTTGTCAAGTCTGGTATTATTCCCTGGTTCGCTTTATCGTAAGTCCAGCCAACATATTCTAAATCAGGGTTAATCTCTGAGTACTTTCTATAACACACCCAAGAAGCTGCAAAACCATCAGGACAAGCAAAATCTTCTACAACATTATGATAGATAACTAAATCAGGAATAAAGCTATCAGGAATAATAACTGTTTTGGATTCTTGTAAAAGCATAATAATTTTGAAAACACTACTAATATTATAGTGTTTTGTCCGGCAATTCAAAAAGTCACTTTTCAATTTTAAAAATATAGAATTTATTTGCTATAGCACAAAAGTTTAAATTTGTCAAGAGTATTTTATAATAATTCTTTAACAATTTTTGGATTTTGTAATTTATCGCAGAGTTACAAAAAATTTTTGTAGTTTTTCAATCTGGACACAAAAACCTTATATCTATATAAAAGCTATCAGAAGCCGTTCAAATAACTTTGGTAAGTCCTAGGGCATTCTAGACCAGGGTAAAAGCATATATGGATTCTAGGGTACTTAGATAATCTAAAACCTTTTAACTATCTATTGTCAATAAAACATGTTAATGACAATAACTGTACTAGAGTATTTTTACTTATTAAGTACTACTGTAATAGTACAGATATTCTCAATAAGCTCGATATTCTCAATAAGACTACAAAAAATTTTGTAGTTTTTTGTAATGGTTTTTGTAGAAATTACAAACTACAAAAACCTTACACAGCAAGGATTTTGTAATAGTTTTTGTAGATTTTGTAGTTTTGAGCCGGATATAAATCTCTACAGGTGTACTAGTACAGGTGTACTATCAAAGTGTACTAGTAAAATTTATACAAACTAGTACTATCAAAGGCTTATAGAAATCTATGATTTAATCTGGCTAGAGAAAAATAATCATAAATTTTTGTAGTCCAGGGTAGTTGTACTAACAAAAACCTGAGTAAATCATAAAAAATCTAAATAAGTATTTTTACTTATAAATTTGTACTAGTTATATAAAGGATAAATTAATATAAGTTTTTCTTATACTTCTTTATGTTTTATATATGTAATACAAATTAAATAGATTATTTGTACTAGTTTAAGTATTTATAACTATTTAGGTTTTTGTTAGTACAACTACCCTGGGCTACATAATTTTTTGATTATTTTTCTCTGACCATAGAAAACTAGATATTCATATAAGCCTTGATATATAAGATTTTCTTGTACTACAAAACTACCTGTTTTTATATTACAGACATACTACAAAGCTCTAGAGATTTATATCCGGCTCAAAACTACAAAATCTACAAAAACTATTACAAAATCCTTGCTACATAAGGTTTTTGTAGTTTGTAATTTCTACAAAAACTATTACAAAAAACTACAAAATTTTTTGTAGTCTTATTGAGAATATTGAGCTTATTGAGAATATCTGTACTATTACAGTAGTACAAGTAAGTATAAATGCTTAAAATAACATGTGTATAAGCTAAACTTATCAATGAAAATCAATGAAAACTACAAAAATACTATAATCAGCGTTTACCCTGGTCAAACACACTGTTATTCAATATTTAATTGACAATTTTACAAGAATGTGTTATAGAACAAAATTTACTAAAAAACCTGCCAGAATTCTGACAGGGTTATTAGTGTTGATACTTATAGATGCCCAAGCTGATGATTAATGATGTAATATATCTGATTTTATTCAAAATATACAAAATATACTAGAAACTTCTGTTGCAACTTGAACATTTAAAAGTCCTTTCCTTTGATAGAGGTGTTAAAACTAACTTCTGAGAGTTGCAAAATATACAATGTTCTGATTTTATTCTCAAGCAGTTTCTCTTATACATTTCGGCTTCTTTGTAAGCTTTCTGGAGTCTCAGATTTTGGTAAAACTCTATTTGTGATTGTGATAGCTGGTGATTGGTTGGTCTGACTAAAGACTTGACAGCCATATATCTAACCTGTGAGATTTGTGTAACTATATATAATACTTAGTGCTGTTACTAACGTCTATAGGTATTTACACAATTTTCATATAGGTATTTACAAACTTTAAATTTAAAAATCAAAAAGTCACTTTTTGATTTGTCCGACAAATTTTAGATAAAAAAATCAGCCAACTTTTAGGGCTGGCTGAAAATTAGGTTTGAAGTAATATTTTATGTTGATTTAACTATAACACAGATAATACTGTTCAGAAGCATTATAAATTTTAATGATATTATAGAGATTGTGGTATAAGTAAAGCTTTTACATCAGTATTATATGATTTTTACAAACATAGTATAATAGATTCAGGTCTGAAGTAATAAATATATGAAAACAACAACCGCTACAAAGTTTACTGCTACAGTAATTGACCTAAATCAAATAGCCAGCTTAGTTTTTACAGCTTTTGTGCCTTGCAAGAAAGGTTTAAACGATAAGAAAATTCCTTGTAAAGGTGCTAAAGGTTGGCAAAACGGAACTATAACTCTAGATAAGCTTTCGGATTACCCTGATATGACTATGCTTTCTATAGTTCTGGGTAATGAATACATAGCGATCGATAAGGATGGTATTACAGCTATAGAATTCTTTGATTTGCTAGGTTTTGAACTACCAGAGACACTAACGATTAGTTCTAACCCTGGACAAAGAGAAGCTTTAATTTACAAAATCGAAAAACCTTTTGAACATTTCACGATCGCTACAGGTGATCAAGAACAACTGGAATTTAGAACGGGTAAACATTATCAAGTTATTGCTGGCATCCATCCGAAAACTAATCAACCTTATTATTCAAATCATTTACCAGTGGCAACGATATCTAAAAATCACCCTATATATAGTTATCTAGAATCTAACGGTAAATCTGAAGCTAAACCGGAAAAGCAAGTATCATCAGCTTTACCAGATTTTAGACAAGATATTCCAATACTCGAATTTTTTCTGACTGGTTCCGATAGACAATTGATTATTAATGGTGCTGAACAAGGTTCTAGAAACAACTCAGGCTACAAATTAGCTGTGAATTTAGTTGGTACTGAAAACAGATTAAATCAGCTAGGTATTAAATACCAGGGTGCTGCTGATGAACTTTTTGAGCAGTATTGCCAAGCTTGTAATCCTTCTATAGATAGAAGCGAATCAGAAACAATATGGAATAGTGCTTTTAACAGTAAGCCTGAGCCTACCCTGGATGATCAAGAACTTAAAGAACTAGCTCAAGAATGGAATTCAGCTTTTAATCTTGATCAGAATTTACAAAAACACCAAGAAAGGAAAAATCTAGATAAATTCCAAGAGTTACAGGAAAACGTTAACCGCTTAAAAGTCAAAAATTTCACTTCAGCCGAACTACCTATAATCGCTGGTTTAGCTTTTAGACAGACTTTTGATCGTGAACCAGGGTATAGAGATCAGGAAATGATCCAGACAATTGAAAATATGTTGTCTGAGGTAGATTATTCAGAGGATCAAAAAGTCACTTTCCAATCTGGATTGTCTGATATACAGAAAGCACAGACATCTAAATTAAGTGCTGACTATGTATTATCCGGTACATCAATTTTAAAAGATTTAAAAAGATATGGTGTAGAAAATAATATACCTGAAGAATACTTAATTATGTCACTACTGACTTGTTCTAGTAGTGTAATAAGCAAGTTCACAAATTTTAATTTTAATAGTACTGGTATTTGTTCGAGTAATATATTTACTATTTTTCTAGGTGGTTCTACGGATGGTAAATCTTTAGCCGTTGATCCTTTCAAAAAGTCTTTTAAGCGTTTGGCTGTCGAAGCCAATAACACATATATTCAAGATAACAAAGCTTATAACGCTTTTTCAGAGTATTGGAAAACCTTAAAGAAAGATGAAAAAGAAGCCCAGTACTTACAACAAACATATCAATCTAGCATTCCCGATGATATGGATATGGTAAAGATTCGGGAAGTTATGTGTCCAACACCTACAAAAGCCCACCCATACATCGTGACTGATTCGAGCTTACAAGCTATTAGCACAATGTCTGGGGAACATAAAAATTATGGCTTGCTAATTAGTCCTGATGAAGTAACAGACTTTTTAAGTGGCATTGATACCATTAACAACAACAAGAAAGGGAATGCGCTAGATCAGTTCATCCGTATTTGGAATGGTGACACAACCTTAAGAAATCGTGTCAGCACATCTGAAGAAGAAGCCGACTTTTTTAGATGCTCAATGCTCAGTACGATTCAAACCAAACGCTTCTATAATACTTTTGATATCGATAATAATGTTGGGTCAGGTATCTGTGGAAGATTCCTTTATGTCCCGATTGCCGAACCGATTGTGGTTCCCAACAAGTTTCTAGAAGATATTCAGACTAATTTCGATTTTCCTGAAATCTGTCTGAATCTTTACAAAAAGATACAAAACGCTTCACACGTTGTAGATCCTGTTAAGGGTGAACCAGTTAATACCCTGGTCAAAAACACCAAGACAAGCCACGCTATCTGGGCAGCATTCAGAAATCAGACTTTAGAGAAATCTAGAAATGTCATTGACACTAATGAAGCTTTTGGGCAATGGCTTAACCGTATACCAGAACAAGTTGCCAGAATTGCATTAACATTACATTGCTTAAGAATTGCTGAAGGTGTTGATAAAGATTTACAACACATGAGTGACGAAACAATGTTAAGAGCTTGTGCAATTGGGATGTGGTTGATTGAAAAAGCTAGTTTAGTTTACAAACATAGCCTAACGGATAAGTTAGAAAACATAGATCAATCAAAACTCTTTCTTTTTCAAGAATTTATCAAAAAATGTAAAAAAATTCTTGAAAATAAACAAAAACAATTTATCGAAGCATCAGATTTTTATAAAGATGCATTTTGTAGAAAAGCTCAGGTATTGAGAGAATATGGGAATAAAGACAAGAAATATTTGAGAAAACCAGAAATACTTGAGCTTTTTCTAGACGTTGCTAAACATGGTTTAGCAGAGTTTGATCAGGTTAATGGATTGTTAAAACTTTGACAAATTGTTAAAGCGTTTTACAAAAGGCTTTAAACCTTTTGTAAAACTTTAAGGTGATTTTGCTCTTTTTAAAATCACCATTTTCGTAACAATTGGCATCACTATTGATTTTAAAAATTCTGACATACTTACATCATCAGGTTTAGCTTGGATGATTAATATTTTTTCCTCTGGAGTAACAAAAAACCCCATTAATTTGTCGGAAATTTTCTTTGGTTTCTTTAACATAATCCTAGAGTTCAAGCGAAGTATCAACACTATTTAAATGATTACAGTTTAAACAAGCAATTTCAATTGCTAAAATTACTTAATTATTTTTCTTTTTATAATATTTATTTTACAGATTATATAAAAATTACTTATATAAACTAGATTTTTTATGCTTTTTGACTTATTATTATAGATAAAAGTTTAAAAAGTGACTTTTTGAATCGTGGTAAAATTATTTAGTAAACACTAGACAGTTTAAGCCGATAGGTGCTATAAAAAATATGTCGGACATTTTAGAGGATAACGTAACTGATATGGCAGCAACTAAAAAGACCTATTATACTGCAAATTATTCCGAATTTGTTGTAACTGACGAAAATTATCGTGAAATAATCGATAGACCAGAGTTAACAGCCGCTATCAAGGCTGATGGTGGTGTTAAAATTCCTGGTGTTGTTTTACCATCTGTATATAATGTTGATGGTAAAAGGGTTGTCTGGGATGGTAATTCCAGATTAGCAGCTCTACAAAATCTTGCAACAGATCCCGAATACAAAGGATCTTTAGATTTTCCGTATATTATCATGCCCGTTGAGGATGCTGAAGATCCTATCAAGCGCAAAAGTTGGATGCTTTCTTTAGGAACAACCAATAATCAACTAAAACCGTTTGAATATTCTAAAGGCATTCAGGAAATCTTTGATATTAAATATCAACAAGTTTTAGATGAATATATCAAAGAAAATGGTACGGAACCGGATGAAAAAGCTGTTAAAAAATTACGTAAAAAGGTTACAACTTTTATAGCAGCAATTCAGGGTAAATCAGAAACTTGGATACAGCAGATTTTAAGAGTATCCACAACAGAGGATGAATTTATAAAGTCCGCTTTAAATGATGGAACCATAGATTTAGCAATAGCTGATACAGTGTTAGCTAAATCTAGCAAAGCTGGTATTGAATCCAAAAACTATTTAGACTTGGCTGTTAAATCAGCTAATGAAAGGGGTAAAAACAAAGTCACAATTAAAGACGTTGATCGTGTTGAGGAAATTTTAGAAAAAGGTGAACAAGTCCTAGAACTTGTTGAATCTGGTGTTCTACCTTTCGCTTTAGTCGATGAAGTTGAAAAAATTACCAAAGAAACTGAAGCTGATTTTGAAAAAGTCATTAATGAAGCTTTAGATTTTGTTGGTTTACAAGATGGTTCTAATAATGCTTTAACTGTTGAAGCGTTAGAACATGCCAAAGAATTCTTAACCGCTAGTGTTGAGAATTTGATTAATGATAACGATGATGATTCTGAACAAGATTCTGAACAAGATTCTGAACAAGATTCTGAACAAGATTCTGAAACCATTCAAAGACAAGCTATTACCTTTGAAGCGTTAGGACAAGCCAAAGATAACTTAGCTGATTTTGCTTTGTTCTTAAGTAATCTGGCTGTACAAGAATACCCTGATTTGATGCCTGAACAAATTGTTAAAATTGCTGACAAAGTTAAGAAAATTCAGGAACAGGTTTTAAAAATTCAAAGCAAACAAAAACCCTCTGAATTGTCTGAACAACAAGAAGCTGCTTAATTTTCAAATCGGTTAAGCGTTTATTCCCTGGATAAAATTACTATTGTCCAGGGAATTTTTTATGCTAAATTTAATGTAGGACATTATTATATAAGGTGAAATCGTGAAAAATAATAAATTGGTTAAAATATCGGTAAGGGTTACTGATGAGCAATTTACTAAGCTAGAAACTATCTCTAGTGCCACAGAATCAACTATATCCGAAATATTACGAGTGTTGATAGATTTACCACAACCTTTTATATTATCCAAAAGTGTTAAAAGCTAAAAATCGATAAAAATCAAAAAGTCACTTTTTAAAATTTTATCTCTAGTCTAACACTAGAGATTTTTTGTTTAATAGGATACTTGTAAGTTTTATTATAATTTCAGTATATTTACGGATGTTATAAAATTTTGTCCGACATATTATAGATTTGTCGGACAAAACAAAAAGTCACTTTTCAGATTACCTTAAACGTTATGAATAGCTTAATTGATTCTAAACTTACACAATCTTTAAAAAATCGAATTAAATTTTTGGTTGCTAAAGTTCACAATCTTTCAGGAATTGTTACAGTTTATCGGATTAAGCAATTATATCCAGCATTTAAGGCTAATCAAAAAGTTCACTGGTTTAACTTAGCCGACAAACTTAACCAAATTCTAAATGACCGAGAACGTACCATAGTTGATGATGTTTCCGATGCTTGTAAAAATCAAGGTTTACACTACAACCTTAAATCTGATGTTACAGACACAAAGTTTTTGATTTATTGCAACAAGGATTTTGTTGGTGTTATCAGATTTAACGATATTTGGAAACGTTGGTCATATAGCTTTATAAGCTTGGGACAATCTAAACCGTGTAATAACGCTTTGCAAGCAGCTTTGATTTTAAAAGGTCATTACGAAACCAGCAAAAAACCTTCCTTACTTTTTAGTGCTTGGTAATTATGCTTAACAATTTAGATAACTTGAAAATTTACATGCTTTATCATCCAGAGAATCAACTTTTTGTTGGTTCCAGACAACTAACTAAAGATGTTAAACAAGCAACTTTATATCAAAACAAGCCTAAAGAATTTCACGGGTTTATTGCTCTAGAGTTCATTGTAAAAATCGAAAACATGACAGGAAAACATGACTAAAAATGTTATCGACACGATTAGAAATCAGGTAAAAGATTCTGGGTTTAATGCAACCAGTCAACAGATCAGAGATAAAGCATTTTTGTTAAATATCAACTTAGAAACAGCAACAACAGAACAAAAACAAATGATCAGCCAAGCAATCGTTACAGACCAGGGAACAGTCAAGGACAAAGAGCAATCAGCTTTGTCTATCCCTGGTAAAAACCAAATACAAATTTCTGAATCTGAAAAACATCAGCTTATTCAAAAACATTCAGAAAAGTTGCAAATAACTTTGACTAGTCAAGAAGTCACTGAAGTGTCTCAGAATATCAGCAACAACTTTAAGTCCAGACAGTCATTAGCTAGTCAAGTTATCGGTGCTATTAAAAAGTATGTTGAATACCAAGCCAATTTGGAAGCTCAAGCGATCGCTGAAACAGCTTCAGAGATTATAGAAATTCAAAATCGTACTGATAGCTTGGCTGTTCAAAAACTTCAAGAAATTTCTGAAGCTGTTCAACACAATCAACGGCAATGGCAACAAGCAGCCGATGATATCCTAGAATTGTTTAAAGTTTAAAATTTGAATATTACTTTAGAACATCTAAATTATTTAGATGTTCTAGGGTGTTAGTCAAGTAACACAATTAACTTAGAAAATTTAGAGGATTTAAAATCATGGCTACATATATTGTTAGAGTTCCTTTTACTGGTTATGTTTCTGTAAAAATCGAAGCTGACAATGAACAAGATGCTATTAGAAATGCTCTTGAAAGTGATATAGATGTTAATGATGCTGATAAAATTCAATATCATGGACAAATTGTTAAAGGTAATGTTTTTTATGGTGTTTTAAATAAAATTGAAGTTGAAGAATGTGTCGATTAGTTGATTAGTAGTATTTGGACAACATTTTGGATTATCTAAATTAATTGAAAATTTTATCAAAATAATTTAGATAATCCAGGGTGTTAGTCAAGTAACACAATCAACTTAGAAAATTGAAAGGATTTAAAATTATGTGGATAGACGACACACCAAAAAGACCTGATACCTCAACCGTTGGTACTGTTGATATTCGCCATTCTGAGGAAATCGAATATGAACAGATGCAAAGATACCATCACCTTAAACCAAAAGCCTATATACATCATGTATTAACTTTCCCACATGGCAAAAAATTTATGGCTGCACTAACTACTATTGGATCAGGAAGTAATAGCAAGACTTTCCGAGATCGGGATTTAGCAAAGCGAGAGTTAGATCTCTTCGTTGATGAATTCATCAACAAAATGCAAAATTATGGAAATTGATTGTTGTTTTTGTGGTGGTTCAGGATTTGATGGTAAAGGTACTGGTTATGATAATGTTTGTGATCATTGCGGTGGTGAAAGAACGATTTTAGTTGAAACTACGGAAACTTTAAACAGCATGAAAGATTTTAACTGGTATCTGAACAAAATTACTGATTTAGAAATAACCAAAGAAATCATCGATAGCATCACTGACCAGAACATCAAGAAAATTTTTGTGACCTTATACAATACTGTCGAGACTGGTGATAATGTTGTCTGGCAAATATTACGGGAAAGGTTAGCGGGTTATCTATATAATTTTGCTATTAACACGATGTACTAATTAGCTTTTGAAACATTAAAAAACCTCTAGAATTTTGAATAATCTAGAGGTTTTTTAATGCTTAATTTGTTTTGAAATTATTCTAGAGATTTGTGTGTTTTTGGATAAGCCATTTGATTTATTTTCCTGTGAATAAAGTTTCTTTACGTCTTACAGCCTGATACATAACCAAAACGGTTATATCTAATCCATAACTTTTAACGGTGCTAAATTTACTACCAGCTTTTTCAAACCAGTAATAGATAGTGCTATCTGCTAACCCTGGTAAAAGTTCTTTAATTTTGTAGAAAATATTTTCTGCACTGTAAATGTAATCATCATGCTCAATAGTCTTTGTGATTTCCTTTGCTTTTTCTAGTTCATCTTTTTTGTAAATGTATTTAGGAAAACAGGTTTTGAACTTAGCATAATCCTGCAATGCTTTGTCTGTAATGTTGTTTTCAGAAGTTACAAAACCACTTTTCAGAATCTCGGATTGTATCCGGTTAACTTGGGTGCTATTTAGCTTTTTACCGAATAGCGATTCTAATTTAAGTTTTAATGGTGTATTCTTTTTTACACCTGTATTGGTCTTTTTACGGAAGGTTATAGGCATGTAAACCACCTTTTAGCATAGTTCAGTAGAGTTCAAAGAACTTTTTAACGTTTTCACTATCGTAGCATCTTTTTTAATCGCTAATTGATTCAGTTCTGAAAATCGTTGAATTCAGTCTGAACACTAACACATTTTTTAACTGATTACAAGAGTACTTTTACTTATTTTTTAGTTAAGAATTGTTAAGAGCGATTCAGCGATTATGTTGAATCGCTGGCTGTAATTGTTGCTATATAAAGCTTTCTAAAAATAGTTCAGTGTTACAAGATAATTTAATCTGAACTAACACTCTTTATGGTCACTGAACACTTTTAAAAAATAAGTGGTTTAAAGCCTTGCTGTGTAAGGATAATCGCTTACTGAACTTTGAAAATCGCTAATTTTTTTAACCCTCGAAAAGTGCCCATATTTCCCTAGTATCTTGAAAAATCGCTTCCTTACATATGCATCATCATTATGTACCCGTAACATAAGCCGTGTAAGCGTTCCAGCCAGTGTGTAGTCTCAATCGCTACCCTGCGATTATAGAAGCGATCGGCTTTGTGTAAGGCTTTCAGTAATCTGACTATATCTGTAATTTATGTCCAGGGTAATAACCGTTCCCTGGTCTGAAATAATCGTGTCTGTTGTAACTTACCTGAGTACGTACAATATTATAGCGATCGTTTATCTAAATTAGTAATAAATACTCATGACAAGTATCTAACTAGCAGTTATATTATAAATATGGCTAAGAACTTAATACCCCAGTTTGGTTTACGAATTCCACCAAAACTCAGACAAGAGCTTGAGGAATTCTGTAAAAACAAAGAAAAAACCTTAACTCAGGTCATTCTTGACGCAATCCGGTTCTATCTAGACAACCACTAACTCTAAAGGATTCAAAATCATGAAGATTTACAAGGCTTATCTATTTAATGGCATCGTTTCATTTGAAAAAGTTGAAGGTTCTATTGAAGTAGAACTTTCTGAAAATATTAGCCAAGCTGTTTATAAAGCTTGGGAAAACGAACAAATTCTTGAAGTAATGGCTGAAGAATCAAATGAAGAAGATAATGGGCAATGGTGGGAATCATAATCAGTTCCTTGGTCAATCAATTTCTATCTAGACAACCACTAACTCTAAAGGATTCAAAACAATGTCGAAACAATCAGAAAAAGACAACATCCCTAAACAATGCCAAACATGTGATTATCACTATGACAACCCCAGAGATTATGCTAAATGTGCAGTCTTACGAGACACACAATCCGATTTTGAACCTTGTGATGTAAGACAACCTAAAAAACAATCATGATTTACAAAAGCACTCTAGACCTAGATAAAGGTGGTGAAATCCAGATTAATTACATCGAAGCTCAAACACCAGAGGAAGCTTTACAACTTCAGCTAGAATGGCTTGATGATGATGATGTTTATGATTGGAAATCTTGTATAATTTCACATCACATTGAAATTGTAGAAAAGCTTCCAGAAAACCATCGTTATCGGCAAGATACTCTAGAAGTTTATGGAATTTACGCTCATTAACACAAACAGTTAATTTTGTCAAGTAGTTTAAGGAAATCTTAATATGTTAATCAAAACTAGAGGTTCTTTTCATTAGCTCAGTTACCAAAGAGCTAAAACATGAACAAATCTTTCAATAAATTTGCTAACTTAGGTTCCATACACGTTCGTTTTTATTGGGATATTACACGATTTAAAAACGCTTGTGTTACGGGAACAACCAAAAGACAAATGAAGCGTTTAGCGGCACAAGCAAACCGTAGATACATCAAGCAAATTACCCTGGATGAATTCAAAGATTTAATCTAAATCAAAAAGTCACTTTTTAAATTCTTCGGATAAATTGAAACTATCCGAAGAATTTTTATTTTACAGAACATTTATAATAGCTTTATATTTTTCATATACATAAACGATATAATATAGATGTAAACTTATCATCTATATATGGATATCATTCTCTGTATTTTCACATTAGGTTTAGCTTGTCCTAGCGACAACCAACCAAATCAAGTACAAAAACAACAAGTTCAGCAAGTGCAAAAACAACCTCAAGACGTTCCTGAACCAGTAACAATTTTAGGAAGTTTAGTGGCTGCTGGTATTGGTTATCAGATTAAGAAGAATCAAAAACCTGTGTAATTATGATATTATAAAAATGCATCTACTGATAATCCACTTAACTTACAGTTTTATAAATCCCCGGAAAATATCCAGGGATTTTTTGTTATATTTAAAAAGTGACTTTTTAAAATTTTAAGGTTATGGAAAACTTTAAAGATACTGCCCAGGAAATTAAAACTAGTTTGGATTCAAAATCTAAAGCGATCGCTTTGATATCTGATACTGTCGAGAACGAATTGAATAATATTGTTGTTCAGGAACTAGAATTAATTGATAAAATTACAAGTTCTGAAACAGTTCTAGATGATATTAAAACTAGATTGACCAGGGTAAAACAATCAAAGTCGAATTTGATAAATTATTGGCAACATGTACAAGACAGAAACACAACATTTTATTTAATTTGTTTCTTTACCCTGGTCACAAGTGCTATTTTATTTCCTTTATTTACTCAAGTGGATTCAAATAATTACCAAAATTATTTAAAAAAATCTTGTAATAATAGTGAAACCAAAATCAATCTTTGTTATAATATGTCTGACACTTACAAAAATGATTGAGGTTATTTTATGAAATTTAAAAATCATGTTGCCCAACACGGTAAAACTCTGTCTAGAAAGCTTTCTCAAAATTATGGTGACATGTTTGGATTGATGGAACAGGCTTTAGACACCAGTAATCCTGAAGCACAGTTACAAGCTTGTCAACAGCTTGGACAGATGAATTTAGAGGCACAAACTTATAATGATTTAGCACCACAATTAAAAGCAGCAATTCTTAATCAAATTACAGCAACAACTCAATATAATTTAGATCAAGCAGAAATTCTCAAGGCTGCTGGTAAAGGTTCAACACAAATTGAAAAAGCTCAGTCATCTATCAAGTTAGCCAATAGTCAATATTTACATAGTCGTTCTGAAAACGCTATTGACTTTCATCACGCTAAATTGCTCGAACATCAACGACATAATTTAGAAATGTCTTATATCAAGCTACAAGGCATGATTAAACAATCGATGCAAAATGTTGATGGGCAGGCAAAACTTATTAACACGGTAAACCAGGTAAGCATCAAACAAATTCAAGAAGATAGAAATTACCAAAAAGCGGTTGTTTCACACTTGTTAACCAATGGTGATCAGTCAAGACCGGAATATATAATCAAAAAAGATTACACACCAGCTTCTAGAGGTGTTATAGGCTTTTTACAAAGTATTGGAGAACGTTTAGGATTGTTTGTGTAAATCTTACAATTTTTGTAAACTAGATAAATCAAAAAGTGACTTTTTAAATCCCTGGATAACAATTAGGGATTTTTTATTAAACTTGTTGACATTTATAATATTATTAGTTAGTATATATTTGTCGGACAAAAAACAAGGATTAAAGAAATGACAGAAGTAATAAAAGACATGAACAATTTGTTAACATCTATGGAAAATTCTTGTAATTCAAAAGAAAAAAATGGATTATCAATTTATTCTTTGCTTAGAAGCTTTCAGAAATTTTTTATTTTAAATCAACAAAATTATAAAGTTGATGAAATTCACAAAACAACTCTTTTAATTTTAGGTGTTGCTGGTGAAGCTGGTGAAGTTTTATCTATTTTGAAAATCAAAGATAAAACTGATAAAGACACACATAATTTAGGTTTAGAATTATGTGATGTTTTAGCTTATTTAGCTATATTGGCTTATGATGAGAAATTCACTTTTGCTAATATATATAATGGATTCCCGGAAAATCTTAATCTAGATTTGTCAGAAAATGTTTTTAACCTTTGTGAACTTTATAAAAAATCAATTCTTTTTAACATTGATATTGATCCTGAAAAGTTTTTTGAAATCTCTGTTAACATTATTCAATCTATCTTTTTGATAGCTGTTGAAAATGATATTGATTTGTTTAAGTCTATGTTTTTTTGTTGCGAAAAGAATATGAAACGTGTTATTAAAAACACTTTACAAACACAAGAGAGAAACGATTGATTTAATTCAAAAAGTGACTTTTTAAATCCCTGGATAACAACTAGGGATTTTTTATTGTCTAAATTTTTACTATAATGTTAAAATATGTCAGACAAGAAAAAACCTTTAAAATAATAAGCATACTTTAAAGGTTTTTAAATAGCAATCTCTAGTGTGTAAAGGAATTATATCATGTTTAATATTCAAGAAAATGAAAATCAAGAACAAAATTTGGAGTTTACCAGGGAAAACCAGGAACATTTAGCAAGACTTGAGCAAGATTATCTGAAAGAGTTGAATAGACAAGAATTTGTTAAATCTTGGTTAGAAATGGTTATGTTTAATTCTATGAATGTGTTCATAACGCTTTGGTTGATTCACGTTGGTTCTACACTGTTCTTAGCTGTTCTTGGAGGCTTTACAATTGGATCAGTACCAGCTATGAAAGCGATCGCTGACAATTTCAATATATCTAAGGACAGTGAATCTATGAATTTCAGTGTTAACGGGAAACTTATTAATGGTTTGATTAAATTGATATTAGCAGGAACATTAACATTTGTTGCTACAAGCGAGATTCGTAATATTTTAAAAATTGCTGATGTCAGTGCTACTGCTTATGAGCAAGATAAACAAGATTATGAAAGGGATAAAAGACAAGGAATTAACCCTGATTTAAAATTTATAATTTTAACAGGTTGTGGTGCTGCTGCTGGTGTTATGGGTTATAAATTTTTAAAGGATCTTATGGATTAACTAAAAAGTCACTTTTTAAAATGTCTGACACTTGTTATAATAGTTGTCAGACATTTTTGTATAATATTACCTGGACAACATGAACCCGCTTAAACAGATCAAGAAACAAAGAGATAACACAGCAAAATTAGCATTCTGTTTTGCTGGCATCAGTATTGTATCGATGTATACTAGTATGTCAGATGTTAAATATGATACTGTAGATTTTTGCTTTATCCCAGAAGTTTTACACAGTACACCAAGATCTGAATTCTGTAAAAATGGTCAGGACATATTTAGGACTAGCCCTAAGTTTTTGTTGAAAAAGGATGAGTTGAAACCTAACCCAGAATTTGTTACAGGGAATGATAAATTTTTGATTCCGGCAACTGGTAGACACATTGTAAATTTTAATAAAGCAACTAACCCAAATTACCTTTTTTATGCTATAGCGGCTGTAGGACTTTCAACAGTTTCTTACGGACTTTACAGCCTGACATCAACCAGATACAAGCGAGAATTCCCTGAACTATTTGAACAATACAAAACTGAAACTCTTGAAGCTCAGTTAATCGGTTTGCAGTCTCGCGAAACAACCAAGTATAGAACCGTTCTAGAAACTCAGTACATCCAAGAAAATATTGAAAGTGAATTTCAAAGTTTGAGAATGATGGACATGTCCGATGAGCAAAAACTAGCTTATCAGGAATATTTACAGGAACAATCTAGAAAGCAAAAACTTATCGAGAATTCTAGTTTTGATTTAGATTTAGCACGGTTAAAAGCTGAAAAATTTAAGCATGATTTAGAGTCAAAAACTAGTGAAAAGAAAATGGAACGTTTGGATCAACGTGGTTATGAACCGAATTTAGAAAAGTCTGGCAACGGTTCAGATGGTTCTAGCAACAGTTCGGATAATTTTGATAATCAAAACGATTCTGTCCAGGGTAGTAACTTTGATGTTGCTAAATCTGAGCAAGACACTAGAGACATGATTAAGAGTCTTGTAAAGTCTGATGGTTCAACAGTGATTATTGGACAACAAGGTAGTGGTAAAAGTTCATTCGTTAAAGAGTATTTGAGGCAATTAAAGGACACTTACACAGAGTTTGATGCCAGAGTATTCAGCGTAAAAAATGACAGCTACGAAGGTTTAAGAGAACAAGATTGTTGCTATAGATTTATAGGTGATGACAAAATCCAAGAAGCACAAGAATTTTTTAACGATATCAAAACTGAATATGAGCGTAGATTGTCCCTGGATGAAGATCGACGCAATAATCTTAAACCTTTTATCGTGTTACTCGATGATTGGATCAGTTCTGCGATCGCTCTCGATGAAGCTGATGTTCAATATTCACAATTGTTATTAGACATTTTAATTATTGGGCGGGAGTACAACGTCAAATTTGTCGCAATATTACACAGTTTAAACCTGAAAGCCATAGGCATTAAAGAGTTAGATCAAAGCACTAGGTCATGTTTAAATCTTGTGTTACTTGGCAACAAATATATTAAAGATAACCGAGAAATGGAAAGCTATAAAGTTATCGAGACCGCTTTAAATCTTCCTCAAGCAGTACCTGATAAGAAAGACCGGGATAATTTACGCGAACAGTATAAAAATTACAAAGTTGTTTCACAAAGATTGAAACAGCCCGTTGTGTTTGCTTATCTTGGTCATTACTATCTTGGTATTGTTCCGAAATTTTAAGCAAACAGAAAAACGCTGTACCTGGACTGAACCATTAAAGTTATCCGAGACATTACAGATTGTTACAAGTACTTGACAAACTTTTTATAATACCCATAGCTAGAAAGTGACTTTTCAAAGGTAGACAATTCTATGAATTGTTTGTATACTTGAAAAGTCACTTTTATTTAATCGATATGAATTACCCAGAATTAAGCCAAGAAGCTATAGATCATTTAATATTTGCTGGCTGCAATCCAGAATTATACAGATTTGGTGAAATTTGTAAGAACAATCATGAATTCCGAGATTCTGGTTACTCCATCAGATATAAAAACGGTAATAATTGTTATGAATGTAATAAAACTAGAAAATGTAAAGATCATGTGAAACAGAAAAAAGAATCGGTTTTTGGTAAATTTACACCTTTGACTAAATCGGCTATCAACTTTTTAAAAGCTAGTGGTAAAAATTCCGATGATTTTAGATTTGGTACTATCTGTCCGAATAATCATGAATTTGAAAATTCTGGTTATTCTATCAGATATAAAATATCAAAAAGATGTATTTTTTGCGCAATAAATTACCGTTTAGAAAATGAAGAAAAAATCAAAAAGCAACAAAAAATAATATACCAACAAGTGACCAGGGAAAAACTAGGAATTCAGCGAGAATACAAAAATGCTGAATTAAGTCAAGAGGCTACAGATTTTTTAATTGAACTTCGTAGAAAACCGGAATTATACGCTTTTGGTTCTATTTGTAGCAATGGACATGAATTCCAAGATTCTGGTTATTCTATCAGATTGATTAAAAATCGTAACTGTTTGTTTTGTCAATCTGATAATTTTAAAAAATATAAGCTTAAATACTCTTGACAAATTTTTTATAATATGCATCAAACATAATATGACTAAGATTTTAAAAAGTCACTTTTTAAGTATTGACAAACTTAGAAATGTCTGACATATTATAGAAAGTTCTGAAAACAGGAAAAATTTTATGGTAATTAAATCAACACAATCATCTCAATATTCTGATAATCCTCAAATACCAGAAGCTATTATCAATATTGAAATTAAAGAAAAAGGTTTCACGAGTGATGGACAACCGATTAAAGATATCACTTGCCAGTTTAAAGGATGGGTAAAAGGTAAGTAATTTTATGGCATCTGGCAAAACTCACGATAAATCAATATTTCTATCATTACCAGGGTTTTGGGCTATAGGCTCATACTATTCCCTGGACATGATAACACTAGCAACATTTTCAGGGTTCTATCTATTTTCAGGGTTATATTTAAGTCCTGATTTAGATATGAAAAAATCTAGACCTTCTCAAAAATGGTCGATTCTAAAGTTTTATTGGATACCGTATAGAGCGTTATTTAAACACAAGGGTAACTTTTTTAATCGGAACTTTTATACACATTTTCCGATTATCGGAAGTTTGATTAGATTCTGTTACTTGTTGTTTATTCCCGGTCTATTATTGGTTTACAACGATTTTCAAAATCTTGAAACTGTTCTGAAATATTCTATGATTCTCTATGTTGCAATGGAACTTTCAGCACTGGTACATTTAATTTTCGATATCATTTACACAAAAAGGAGTTGAATTTATGGAAATCACAAAAAAAGATTTTGATTGTTTTGAAAAAATTCGTGTTTCTGGTAAAACAAATATGTACAATTTGGCAGGTGTTACGGCGTTATCTGATGGAATTTTGAATCACGACAAAATAAAAGAAATAATCGGAAATTACGATAAATATGCCAATATTTTTAAAAAATAAATAAAATTGACATAAAACTAAAAAACCCTTAGTAATTTTAAGTTACTAAGGGTTTTTTATTGTCTAGATAGATTTAATTAAGCAGGTTGAGCTAGAGCCGCAGTAGCCTCTGTGACTAGTGCTTTTATCTCGTTACTAAGTTGAACCGCTTTTTCACTGGAAACTTGATCGCTAGATAACAATTCTTGAATCTGTGTGTCTTTTTGAAGTGCTTGATCAGTTAGCTGAGCGATTTTATTACTGTCATCAGCCTTAGTTGCAATGAGTTGTCTGACCAAGGAAGCTAGAGCAACAATCTGATCTGCTAACTGATTTAAAACGTCTGTAGTAGCCATAATTTAAACCTAGGTTTATTGTAAATTTACAATACTTATATTATACCATGACTATAATATAAGCTTATATATCTAAAGTAATATATAATTTCAAATTATTTAATTTTAAAAAGTCACTTTTTGATTTTAAAACCCTTGACATTATATTTTGTCCGACATATTATAGATATATGGAACGGTTCAGACCGTGATCAACTACCTAATTAACTCTAAATAACCTTAATTAACCATAATTAACATGATTAACTACATAACTAAAGCTGCAACAGCCAGAATTCTAAATATTAAAGCTAAAGATGTTGCCGAAATACGTGTAGTTAAAGGTAAAGTTTTGGCACGCTATAAAATAAATAGAGGTAACTGCTGTACATTTATAAGCTTTAAAACCTATCAACAAGATTTTTATAGTTTTCGTATTAACGCGCATTTAACAGAAAGTTATGAAGTTTTAAACATGGCTGATGTTAATGATTTAGATTCAATTCGAGCATTTGTAAAATTTGAATCTAGCCATGATACACATTTAGTTGAAATTTATCAAACCGATTACACATGTAGTTGCACAGATTTCCAAAATCAAAAACAATATGGATTGCCTTTCCCTGGTAAAAAAGTTTGTAGACATCTATTACCAGTTGCCAAACATTTTGGGTTTAACTCGTTTTCTGAACTAATCAAAAACAATAAATCTTTTGCTAAAGCAGCTTAAAATTATGAATAATCATTCATTACTTGGAAATCACAAACCATCACAAGAGTACTACACACCAGGGTATATCTGGAATAAAGTTTACTCAACTTTTGACACTAAAGACATTTTCGATCCTTGCCCTATCAAAGGTGTTAACGGTTTAGAAATATCTTGGAAACATAATTTTGTGTATACCAATCCACCGACACCTGCTAAACTTTGGGCTATCAAAGCGATCGCTACTATTCAAGAACATAAACACGTTTCAATTATTTTTGCCGCTTTTAGCGAGTCTGTGTTATTTCAAGTTCCTGAATTGCTGACATATCCTACTGTAATTGTAAGAAATAGAATACCCTGGATAGATGGGAAAACTATGGAACCTGGTAAAAGTCCCCGTAATTACAACGCGTTTATGTGTTTATCAAATAAATCTAGTGTTATTACCAGGTTTAAAGATAATTTTCAAGACTTAGGTTTTGTTGGAAAAATGGTAAAAATTTAAAAAGTGACTTTTTAAACCAGAAAATATATAATACAAATATCAGAAATTTTTAAAAACCATGTCAACAGTTACCTTAACCGATAGAGAGATCCTAGTTTCCAGATTTTTACCAAATAACGATGAACAGTTAAAAGAATTTAAATTAACCAGGGAATTTAAGTCACGGTTAAAGAAATTCGTTGGAATGTATCTGTATTTGGAAAAGTCCATACCTAGGAATGATCTAGTTCTATTGACTAATTTTGAAATTCCTGATATAACATTAGAAAGCGTGTATAACACTGCTAATTACCCAATAGTAACTAACAGTGTTATTAAAAAGATGTTCCCTAATAAAAAACTAAACAACAAAAAGGATATTATGGAAATTACAGACGCAATGGAGCAAAAAATACAGAAAGAACTAGAACGGCTAGAAGTCAAACATGAAGCTAAAAGACGTTTTGAAGAAAGAAAAGCTGCCGAATCTAAAAGATTAGCACATGAAAAAGTTGCTAAACGTTATGAAGCTAAACGTCAAACCCTGGATAAAACTGAAGAATTAGCCAAAAAATATAATTTGATTTTAAGAGTCACAAATTATTTTGGAAATTATCAACACAGAGATAATATTCACAAGGTTGATGTCTGCTACCTTGTAGCTGATCAAGAAATTAGAATCGGTGTTTTAGCTTGGTGTTTTGCTAGAAACATCTGGACATATTATTTTAATGATGTTCCTATGACCGATGAATTTGAAAAACCAGGAACAACAGAAGAAATTATGTTAAAATTCTTTAACAAAATCAGAAAATATGAAAACCCTGATTTTGTTGTAGATGAATCAGTTGCTTGTTAACCTATCGGACAATCTAAAACAATTTTGAAATTACGCGCTAAATTTGGTAGTTCAGCGCGTTTTTTCACATTTAAAATTTTAAATAACTGTGCTTTGTTATAAGTAATAGTGTATCCAGGTAATTTTAATTCTTGACCAATCTGTCTATCAGTTTTACCCTGGTAAAGTCTATAAAAAATTTGAAATCTTCTTGAATCAAGTTTGATTACTGGCATATTTTTTAAACCTTTTTAATCGATTACAAATAAATCAGAACCATCTAAAATATCAGGAATCCATCGGAGAGCTTGAATATTTACTGAACCATCATCTTGTGGTTCTATTTTGTTAACCCTAAAAGTTTTTCTACTTTCTACATCCTCAGTAACTATTACATAATCACCGGATTCTAGAATATTTGATAAACCATAAATTCTCAGACAACGTTTATTATTACTAACAACAATTTCACAAGTTTTAGAGCGTTCTATGTTACCACTAGATAATTTATAAGTGTTCACACCAGGGTAGTTAATCGGTAAACTCGAAGGTAAAGGAACACTCAAAAAATAATCATGGAATGTTCCCTGGTTCTTTTCAAGCGAAACAACAAATCCTGAAAATTCGTTTACTAGTTCTGTTGTTAAATATTGGATGATGATTAAATCACCTTCGCGGACACCGAAACCTTGTAAACCTGTAGAAAAATTTATAACTTTGGTTTGATTTAGCCGAGATTTTAGATAAACTTTGCCGACTTTTTCAGCTTGCGATTGATTAGTGATGCTAGTAAATTTTAAAGATTCAGGGAACAGAGGTTCTAAACCGTTATAAGCATCAGCAGTCATCACGCTGATCACTTTAGGTTTTAAATCGTCTGTACCGTCGCTAAAAGTTACGTGTATGCAATTTAAATTATCGATTTGAACGTTTTCTTCACTGTAACTATTCTCGATAATATTTGAAGCACTAAAAATAGCTACAGGGTTTGTTTGTTGTTCTGGGATTAATCCATATCTTCCACCAGTCCTACAAGGGAATAACAAACTAGTTAATGATTCCCTGGTCACCCATTCTTCAAAATTAATTGTAGAATCTATTGCACCATCCCAAAAATAATTGTTAGTTACACAATACTTTCTAGATTTCACAATTGACTCATAATCTATAAAAAAGTCTTGAATCAGATTCTCTGGTAAAAATCCTGCTAGTCCACCAATGTTTGTGGTTAATAAGTCAACGAAAATATCAGGAAAATAGTTAGAACTTCCTAATTCATAAATTACATATCTATCATTTTCTTCAAATTGTAAATTAACCAGGGATTGAATATTATTAACACCAACATAAAAACCGTAGCTTTCAACTTGTTTATCAAGGTTTCTAATGTAAGTTTCGTTTCGTAAATTTCCAGGAGCATTAGCAGGAAAACTGGCTATAAAATTCTTTGTTAAATCGATTAAATTACTATTGTTACTACCGTTTCCAGCAACACCAGCCATTAAAATATTTTTACAAATTCTACCCTTGCTTATAAAAAATGAAGGATTCGGATCACTTTGCACACGCTCGGAAGCTTGAATAATTAAACTAGCCAACACAATACCCGGATAATTAGCCATGAATAAATGGTTTAAATCACTTGGGTAAACTATTTCATTCACGGTTGTAATTTTACAAGGTGCTGATTGTTCATTAGATACAAATTTTTTTGTATCTTCATAATTAAAATTCCCGTTAGCAATTAAAGCATTAGTATCTTGTGGATAAGCACCAGTTACTAGCAGCACATCCTTACCGTTAAAAATTACACCAGTTGAAAAAGCAATATCATTATAAGATCCTAATTGTTGTGTAACCATCCCATTATTTAAATACCTTCTAGATTCGATTTCTACTTTATGTTTTTGATAGCTTAAATTTTTTAATTTGATAACACCTTTTAACTCAGAATCAGAATTATTTGATAATATCAATTGCCTGATAAAAACACCATTCAAATATAAATAAAATATAACTGAATGATAAATATTATCGTTGTTTTCATTTCTAGCCGATATTCTGTAAACGAAATTTATGTGAATTTCACTACACTTTTTACTAGTTTTGAAAGTTGCAGTATTCGTTACAAATATTTCTTTTTGATTTTGGACAGCGATAGTATTATTAATAGAAAGTTTATTGGTTTCAAATAAATTTAAATTTGTGATTTTAAAAGGTTGTAAAACTGTTGAAACATCATCATGTATAACCAACCGATCAGAAGTATTGTAAATTCCTAAGTTATCAGGATCTATTTGAATAAAATTACCTGTGTAACTAACAGTGTTTGTAGTTTTACGCTTGTAAGTAAAACCAAAGTATGTGTTAGTTGATAAATTGTTGACAGTACTGTAATAAGGAAAAGAATCTATACCTGTTTGGGTTTTTGTACCAAGTCTAAATTCTTGTGAATATTCATCAGAAAAAAAGTTGTCCAGGGATTGATTATCAAGTAATGTTTTTGTGTTTTCAATAGAATTTATTTCACCTAAACATAGACCATAAAGCACATATAATTTTTGAGTGCCTGATAAAGTCTCTACCCTGGAATTTAATATGAATCCAGAGGTTCTAACACCACCATTAACATTGATATCAGTATTTGTGTAAACTAAAGGTATAGCACCACCTAAAGGTACTATGGAAGGTGCTGTATTAAATCCAAAATTAGCAACAGCACTATCACGTTTTTTAACTTGTTCTACAGGATCTTGAGATTTATTAGATTTTTGACCACCACCCAATAATCTCCAACCTATTGAAGCACCTATCAAAGCGCCAGCAAGCAAACCTACACCGATTAATGGAGCAGCAAAAGCACCTAAAGCACCACCTAAAATAACACCGATTACAGGTGCATCTTGAACGTTAACATCACCAGAGTGTGTTAAAGCTAATTTGGTTTGTCTATCAAGTTCTAGAAAGTATTGAAATTCGTGTATAGCTGCTAAATCGTTTTCGGTAATTTCAATACCATGATTATCTTTTAAAATTTCTATGATTTCTTTGTTTAACATCAAATTATATCAATAATATGTCAGACAATTTAAAAAGTGACTTTTTGTTTTAGTAAAACCAAAAACTATCAATCCATAATCTTAATCTTTCGATAGGTCGCTGAATAGGTTTGTTAATGATATAGATTATTGTACCCTGGTAAACAGTGCCTAGCGCTTTGTAACCTTCCCAATCGAGACACACTAAATTAGCTTTATCAACATTTGATTGTTTAGCATAAGCATCTAAAAACACTTTAACCAAATCTTTAGGATAATTTAATTTATTATACTCTCGATAAATCCAATTAAAATCTGGTAACGGTTCTAAATTTAAAAGCGATCGCATTTCTTGAGCTAAGGTAAAACAATCAAATTCTTGCCACTTATAAAACTTATTCGGTAATTCAAGCATATTTAATCAACTCAAATTGATATTAGAGGTCACGGGAATCTCAGGGATATATCCAACAATATTTAGACCATTGACGTTTTTACCAGTTGTGAAAAATGTTGATGGTATATTACCCTGAATACTAGATAATCTGGAACTTAATTCAAATTCTATAGAAGCATTAACATATCGAGAACTTTTGACAACCATTAAATCTTTTGATCGTGGTGTAGCATTGGGATTATCAGGATAAACCGAAACACATTCTATTATTGAATTTCTAAAACCTTTGTAATTTTCAACATATTGTCTGATTTCTGGTAAATTTGGAACACTGATAATTGTTGATTCGCTAGAAACTTCTAGGGATTTAGCAGGACTTTTAAAATTTATTGGTAAATATGTGTATTGCTTATTTGACCAGGTAATAATTTGGTTTGATACAAAATTTTGCCATCTAAATATTACGGTTTCTTTGTATATTCTGACAGTGAATAAATCACCAACATGAATAACAGTATTATTGTATTCAGTCATGTATAATATCGAAGTATAATATAATATTATATCCTGAATTATTTTTATAATAAATGTCTATATGGCAATATTTCCGGTTATAACAGTCTCTGGAATTAATTATGAAGCGCCAGAAACATTTAAAAAAGTTTTAAGATTTTCTGATGGTAATGAACAATCCTTACATTATTTATCAGCTTTAACTAATGCAAAATTAACATTAATTTTAGATTTCATAAATCAAAATGAAGTATCAGAATTATTAAAATTTTGGGATATTGTTGGAGGTTTAACAGGAAGTTTCACATTACCAGACGAGATTTTTAAACAACCAACAATCATTAAAAGTTTAATAAATACACAAAATGTTTATTGGAAATTTGAAAATGTTATTTCAGTTGAAACTATTGTTGCTTCAAGTGTTAGAGGTTTATTTAAAACTAGTATAAAACTCGTTTCTGTTCCAACTAACATATCAGTTCAAAGATTAACAATTTATTCTGGTTTAGATGTTATGGCTATTGATGTATATTTTTGTGAGACTATAGCGGTGCAAGATTATCAAGCACCAGTAACAATTTCAAATGCTAATGTTTTATATTCAGAACAAGTTATTAATTTCACAACAGGTTCAATTTTTAAATTTATCAATAACGCTTGGCAAAAATATACACCAGGGAATGGTACTGTTTTTATCCATAAACGTGATGAAACAGCCTATCAATATATTGATGGTAATTTAATAGGATACACACATAATAATTTTAAAAATCCTGTATCAATCACAAATGCTACACCATCGGTTAATAGTTCTAGTGGTGCTTTAATAGTTTCTGGTGGTGTTGGTGTTTCTGGAAGTGTTTATAGTAATGGTGTCGATACCTCTGGTTACAGATCATTTACTGTCGGTGGTAATGTTAACACTTTTTATCCTGTTCAAATAAAATTAATTCAACCTAGTAATCTAACAGGATCAGGAAAATGTCAAATTTATAGAAGTTCCTTACAAACTCCAATAACAAACGCAGGGACTTTTAATTTGGAATTTAGATTTCAACCTTACAATTATGGGAATCAAGTAAGTATTATTGATGAAATTAAATATGAATATTCTTTAGGAACTTATACAAATGCTGTCGGTGATATTAGAGATGGTACAACAACATCTAGTGGAAATGATTGTATTGTTTGGTTACGTGGCAATTTAAATTATAATTTAAAATCTTTAGATGCTGGTCAACATTGGGAAATTGTTAATAGTAATCCTAATGGAACTAGCATATCAGATAGTTCAGGTTTCACACATAACCCGACAACTGTACAAACCGATTTAATTCTTAATGCCAATTGGAGAACTTTAACACTACAAAATGGTTCTAGTAACTATTCAGCAGATTATCATCCGGCTAGAGCAATTAAAAAACAAAATGGTGATGTTGAAATTCAGGGAACTATACAGATACCATCGAAACCGAGTTTATTGACAACTATCGCGACATTACCAGTTGGTATGAGAACCTCAAAACGTTTAATTTTTAATGGTGTTGCTGCTAACGTCAATATTACTGGTACTTTAAGTCTTATAAGATTTTTTATATTACCAACGGGTGAAATAATTTATGAAAATTTAAATTATACTGATGAATCTGCAATTTATGTATTTAGTATAAACTTTATTTTTTCCACAAAATAATTTATAAGGTTAATCCTAAACTATGATAAAAGTTTAAAAACTTTGTGATTCTTCTCAAAGTTGAGCCTTGCATTTGAAAATTTCCTGTAATAACAGAGTAAATAATAGAGTCGCAGTGTCTATTAATAGAACCAGTACTTCTAAAATAACCACCAACTTGAAAACCACCAGTAATACTATTAGAAGGATAAGTGTTATTGGAACCTACGGTAGTTGTTATATTATTACCGTATAATCTGATAGTTGAATCGGTATTGTTACGTGTCATTCCTAATAATTTTTTGGAACCAGTACAATTAAAACTTGAAGTTATAAAACCTCCACCAGTACCGCTAGAACCACCAAGTAAATTATTACCATTAGTATCAGGTGTTGTGCTACCAACACCTAAAAACCATCCAGCGGTTATATTATTAGCATCATTTTGGTTAGCAAATATAGCACCTTTACTGTTTGCGGTTACATTAGCAACAACAAAAGCAGAATAATTAGTATTTGAAAGGTTTGTTGAACCTATTAAAAAGGTTAAATTGGTACTATTAAAACTAGCACCATCTGATAATAATGTGGGTCTTTTACTACTAGTTGATTGTGTGATATTACCCGAACCTATCCAGGGTTTAACACAAGCGATCGCGCTATTTGTTGTGGCTGGTGTTGTTCCACTAGTGTCTGTAAAACTGGAATTAGCATCGAAACAATACCAATTACAATTATTTAAACTATTGATAACATCGTAAGCTGAGTAACTTTCATCAACAGCAGCTAATTTACAGGATCTTTCAACAATTTTTAATCTATTATTAGGAAGATTTGGAAATGTTGAACGGATATATCTAGTTAAAGTAAAGGTACTCTTTCTCATTTTAACTACCTTACATCACCAGTAATTAACCATTCATTAGACCCTAAATATTTTAAAGAAACAGAGTAATTTTCAGCTATGATTACATGACCAGTTGTTGTGGCACTTCCACCTTTGTAAATAAAAACGTTTGTGCCAGCATTAATAGTTACGGTTGATGTTGCATACTGAATTATTTCAAATTCTGTTCCGATAGGGAAATTTACAGTTGCATTATCAGGAACAGTAATGTTAATGGTGGTTGTATTTTCACAAAGATAACAAACATTCTGCTCAGTAATAACTAAAGTTTTATTAGCAGTTAAAACAATTACCGGGTTATAAGAACCGTAACCAACAGTAACCAGGGTTCCTGATGTATCAGGTAATCGGATAGTTCTATTAGCTGTCGGGTTCCAGACTAGTGAAGCAATAAAATTATTTGATAAAAATTTTAAAGCGCGATCGCCTGTTAGCTGTTTTAAGCCGATTGAAAAATCTGAAATCGCGCCAACAATATCTGAAAACTTACTCATACTAAGCAGGAATTACATAATCAACTTCAATTCTTGCAGCGCCAACAGATGCGCTACCAGCACTATAAGTAGTTATCAAACTTTCCGAACTTCCGTTAGCTGTCAACCCTGGATAAATTTCGTAAATTGCGATTGTTGTTAAATCAACTTGATTAGTCGCTACATATTTTGAAGTTGTACCAGAAATACCGATAGATAATGAAGGTGTACCATTAAAAGCCGTGTCTACTATCACACGAACAGCTTGGATTACAGAATTAGCTGGTAAAGTAAACATTGACACGGGACTGGTACTACCAAAAGCTAAATTAGTTGTGTCTGTACTAACCTTGTCAGTTGTTGAACCACCAGCATTTACCCAGGATAAATTTCCAGTTGTTCCATCAGTTGTTAACACTTGGTTAGGACTACCAACACTCGTTGGTAGTGTTAATGTGTAACTCGCAGACATACCTGATGTAGGTCTAGCAATAGTGATACTTCTATCAGCGCTAGTGTTCGCAGCATCACTATTAATTACAAAATTGTCACTAGAAATATTGATAGTACTAGCTGTAACTGAACTATCTGCGCTATCAGTGCTATTTCTAATTAATAAATTTCCCGAACTGTTTTTGAGTCTTACGCCATTCGTACCGATTTTAAAATAACTTACAACAGTACCGAGTAAATCTGCAAATTTAGACATTTTTTATAACTCCTTGATTCCTAAAACTACAAAACCATTTCCTTGGTTTACACCATTTCCAAGTTGAATATTCAAGAAAATATCAACCGAGTTTTCATATTTGAAAAACGGGTAAGATTCATAACTTGCAACAGTTGTCACATCACAATAATCACTAGACAATAAAGTTTGATTTGATGAATCTGTTATTGATAATAAAGAAATTTCATTAAAAACTTGATTGATTTGAATAGTTACAGTGTCGACTAAACCTTGAAAACTATTAATCAAAATCTTTGGTGAAGCATCACCATAACTAAAAGGTATCGAGATTTTCCCAGTACCTTTAGAATTTACTAAGTTATCAACGTAAGTGGCCAGGGTATTGTACTGAGGATCATTCTGGGTTATTCCCGCTTGTCTTAAAACCGATAGCTGAATGTCAGAATTACCTGATGGTAAAGTAAATTTGAATACCTCATTCCCTGGTAAAAAACAAGCGTATTCAGATGCTATATCACCTTGCTCATTACACCAAAGTCTCACACCATTAATGATGCTTCCTAAATCTGTTGTGGTGTATAGATTACCCTGATTATCTATGTCTGCAATAATCTCTGATTTGACTATTTGACCATCAGCTATGTAAGAACTATTTAAAAGTTTGAATAAAATTTTGGATGATGTCAGAACATCACCATTAGTTCGGTAAATTTTGCCTACTACTAACCTGGTCGTAAGCATTATATAAATATGAATAAAACTGATATTTATAATATTATAACATAACTTTTTATTATGTATTATTTCAGACATCTTATAAAATCAAGTTATATAATAGATTTGTAGGACAATTCAAAAAGTGACTTTTTAAAATATGGCAAGGAATCCCAAATCAAAACTAGATTTAAAATATGTAAAATCTAGTGAAATAACTAAAATTATTGATGAAAATTATCAGGATGTTTGGGGCATCGTAAAAAAATTACAATTATTATTAAAAACCAATGGTCATGAAGTATCTCAATATTTGATAAGTAAATATGTTAAACAGAAAGGATTGATGGTAAGAGGTGGTAAAAATTCTTTGATGGTTAGAGATTGGCATCCCAGAGAAATAGAAATACTAGAAAGATATTGTGGTTTACTTCCATTTCCAGAAATTGTTAAAAAATTAAATGGTTATTGTCTGGAAAAAAATTTAAGCTTTAGAACTGTAAACGCTATTCACGCACAAATAGTTAAATTAGGTTTGTCTAGGGATGTTGCAGATCAATATGTAAGTGTCAGGCAAATAGAGAAAATTCTAAATGTTTCGTACGATAAAGTTCAATCTTGGTTAAAAATTAAACGATGGAAGAATATTTTAAATCCTGTAGAAAATGGTAATAGAATTATAATTCATAGAAATAATTTTAAAAAATTTATAGTTGAAAACAGATCTGAAATTACTCAAAAATGTAAGCCTGATTGGGAAATAATTTTAGAATTGTTTGAAGATTCCTAAAGTTACAAAGTTATATAAAAAGAAAAATCCCTAAAAGTTTAAAATTCTTTTAGGGATTTTTGATAGTCCATTGCTGTTTAGTATGAGCCACTAATATTATAGATTATTTATAAACCAGAATTTTCTAAAATATATCTATAACTTTTAAAATCCAAAAAATTAGCATTATTACCAGTTTGAGCGATCGCTACATGTTCAAAAGGACTAAGATGTTTTGGGTTAGCAACAAGTAATTTATCATGTAATTCAATATCTTTGCTTAAATTACGCTTACCATCATGATTTAAATAACTAACTCTTGCACATCTACCAACACACACTTTTAAAATATCATCACCAAAAATACCTTTATCATTCTCTAAATCATAAAATGGTAAATGCCATTCACCAGGGTATAAGATATCAGGTTTTGATTTATCATACTCAGCTTTCATTAAATATGCTAAAGCTTGTATTTCTGGTTGTGCATCTGGATGACAACGTTGATTAAAAAAGTTTTGATAATCTGTGGATGTGCAAATTACTGTAATGGTTGAAAAAGGTTCTAAAATTCTATTGACTATTTGTTTATGTACACCTTTTTCAATCATTTGTCGAGCATAAGAAATTACTGTTGCTTTTGCGGCATTCCATTGTAATCTGGCTTGCTCTATTTCTTCTGATGATAATTCTTGACTCGCTTGCATCCCTGGTTGATTCTTACCCCAATAAAGTGGCTCAACCTGTTGATCAATAACTTTTTGAATCATTTTCTCTACAGGAATTGCTCTAGAACTTGAAGCATTTCTAGAAAACATTCTATAAGTCATGAACTCAGAATGTATAAAACGATGATAAGTTAAAACAAAAGTTGTAATTCTAGAACCAGTTGCAGCGTTAACCGAATCTTTAATAATTTTGACTTTAGGTTGAAACATAAAACCATTAAGTAACTAAGAACATATCTATTATATAAAAAATCCTAGAACTTTTTATAATTCTAGGATTAAAAAACCTATACCAAAGTTATAGATTATTTAGCAATTTTAAATCTTCAAGTAATTTTTGATGATTTAACAACCAATTAGGATCAGACTTTAATCCAAAAGCTTTTAAACAATATTTAAACGGTTGTCCAGGGATATTCTCAACTAAATAAAGCATGGTGTTGGCAATGTAATGAATTTCTTTTTGAGAATGATCACTATTTCTTAATTGTTGAATATTTACAAAGCTTCTAAAATTCATCTGCCAGTCAAAGTTTATTTGAGTATTATAACCGAGAAAATATCTAGCTGATTCTTTAGCACGTTTTTTTACCTAAAACTGGTGTTAAATCTTCAATAGCTTGATGATATAAATTAAACCCTAATTGACTATAATTTTCTAAAATGTCTTGCCAATATTCGTTTTTATTGCTAAAAACACATTCTTCTTCAAAATTAGTAAACCAAGTTACATCACCAGTAGCTTGAATTCCTTGCCAATCATCAGGAATATAAAAACGATCATAAATAAACTCTTTATATCTTTGACTTTCTGCATTTACACTACTTATTCTATGTTTGATTACATGTATGTGTGATGCAATATCACCTGTTAATTGAAAATCTAAAATAGCTTTTTCAAAAGGTGTTTCGTGATGATTTTCAGCTAAAAAATTTAATAATTCAAAAGGTGTTTTCTTTTTCTGGGTACATAGATATTCAAAAATCACATCAACCCTATCAGAAATATCATCGGGTAAATCAATTCCTAATTCTTCTGTAGTACTTTGCCAAGCTGATAAACAAACTCTTTTATCACCACCATAAAAGCCTAATAATTCAACAATGTTATTCATAAAATCAAGTAGCTAAGAACATATCTATTATATAAAAAATCCTAGAACTTTTTATCATTCTAGGATTAAAAAAACCTATACCAAAGTTATTATACTTTGGCTATTGTTATCTGTTCAGATTGATTTTGGTATTTACCATTTCTGGCTTCATAAGTTGTTAGACATTTTTCATCACTTTGGAAAAATAATAATTGTACGATTCCTTCATCAGCATAAACAATACAATCACTATTAGAACTGTTACTGATTTCAAGAGTTAAATGACCTTTCCATCCTGCCTCACCAGGTGTTAAATTGGCTATCAAACCTACTCTTGCATAAGTTGATTTACCAATACAGATAACAGTTACATCATCAGGAATATCTAAAAATTCTTTGGCAACACCTAAAGCGTAACTATTCCCCGGAATTATAAAATATTTTGAACCATCATCGTTAAAATACAAATCGGCTTTTTCAAGAAATTTTGGATCGAAATTTTTAGGATCGACTACTTGACCAGGGATGTGTTTAAAAATCCTAAAATCTTTGCCCGACAATCTGATGTCATAACCATAACTAGATAATCCATAACTAATAACTTTTAGATCATCCTGTTTTCTAATCAAACTGTTACAGAACGGATTAATTAGATTAGAGCCTTGCTCAGAGATCCATCGATCACTTTTAATTGTCATATTACTTTTTCTCTAAAACTAATTTTGTTAATTCAGTAACAGCTTCATAAATCACATGATATTTAGTATCATTAGGATTTTCTAAATAAAGCTGATATGCATAAGCACAGGCATCTAGTAATTCTTCAAACAAATCTTTGTAAGCATCTCTACCATTAAAAGGGTTTAAACGTTTACCGTATGTTTGTAGCCCTATATTTCTACGCTGTAAAAAATATTCTTTTAATTCTGGATGTTCTTGTGAAAGTATCAAAAGAATATCTGGTTTTTCTTGATTATCCATAAGTAAAGCCATCTGTAAAAGATGGCAGACAATTCCAAAATTCAACACTTATATTATAAAACTATTTTAAAAAGTGACTTTTTAATTTTGAATATTTTATAAATTATTCTCTATAGCACAAAAGTTTAAATTTGTCAAGGGTATTTTAAAACAATTTTTGAATTTTGTAGTTTATCGCAGAGTTGCAAAATGGACTACAAAAATTTTTGTAGTTTCCAGAATCGATTACAAAAAGCCTTGATTCATTGGAAGTACAAAAGGGTTTGTTCGATGATCGGGTAAGTTATAGGGCATTCTAGACCAGGGTGGCAGCACGATTAGTTTATCAAGCTGAATAAAGATTCTAGTTGTTACAAGGCTTTCAGACTTTTTGTAGTTTTCATTGATAAGTTTAGCTTATACATATACTATTTTAAGCATTTATACTTACTTGTACTACTGTAATAGTACAGATATTCTCAATAAGCTCAATATTCTCAATAAGACTACAAAAAATTTTGTAGTTTTTTGTAATAGTTTTTGTAGAAATTACAAACTACAAAAACCTTATGTAGCAAGGATTTTGTAATAGTTTTTGTAGATTTTGTAGTTTTGAGCCGGATATAAATCTCTAGAGCTTTGTAGTATGTCTGTAATATAAAAACAGGTAGTTTTGTAGTACAAGAAAATCTTATATATCAAGACTTATATGAATATCTAGTTTTCTATGGTCAGAGAAAAATAATCAAAAAATTATGTAGCCCAGGGTAGTTGTACTAACAAAAACCTAAATAGTTATAAATACTTAAACTAGTACAAATAATCTATTTAATTTGTATTACATATATAAAACATAAAGAAGTATAAGAAAAACTTATATTAATTTATCCTTTATATAACTAGTACAAATTTATAAGTAAAAATACTTATTTAGATTTTTTATGATTTACTCAGGTTTTTGTTAGTACAACTACCCTGGACTACAAAAATTTATGATTATTTTTCTCTAGCCAGATTAAATCATAGATTTCTATAAGCCTTTGATAGTACTAGTTTGTATAAATTTTACTAGTACACTTTGATAGTACACCTGTACTAGTACACCTGTAGAGATTTATATCCGGCTCAAAACTACAAAATCTACAAAAACTATTACAAAATCCTTGCTACATAAGGTTTTTGTAGTTTGTAATTTCTACAAAAACCATTACAAAAAACTACAAAAAATTTTGTGGTCTTATTGAGAATATTGAGCTTATTGAGAATATCTGTACTATTACAGTAGTACTTAATAAGCATAAATACTCTAGTACAGTTATTTGCAATAAGATGTTTTAATGACAATAGATAGTTAAAAGGTTCTAGATTATCTAAGTACCCTAGATTCATACATGCTTTTACCCTGGTCTAGAATGCCCTAGAAAAGCTTTGATTTTGAATTGATTGGTTCAGTGTTGATCTATAGCTATTTGACCAAAACCTTGACAGTTTAATGGCTGTAATGATATTTTTAAGTAGATTGACGCAACCGAACCGTGAAAACCTTATAGACAAAGACTTTCAAAAGGTAGCCCTAGCAATACCTAATAATCCCTATCAGGGATTGAAACTAACCAATTGGAGCGTAAGATATCCCAGCTAAAAATCTAGCAATACCTAATAATCCCTATCAGGGATTGAAACGTTAATAGGGATATCAGCACTAAAAAGCCTAAACTAGCAATACCTAATAATCCCTATCAGGGATTGAAACTTACGTAAAAACTCAACAGCCTCATTACGTAATTCTAGCAATACCTAATAATCCCTATCAGGGATTGAAACCTATGCCCTTGTAATCTTCCTCAGTAATGAATCTAGCGATACCTAATAATCCCTATCAGGGATTGAAACCAACAACCAAATATTTTTTGTAGTTTTCAATCTGGCTACAAAATCTGAAAATTATTATAAATACCCTTGACAAATTTAAACTTTTATGCTATAGACAATAAATTCTATATTTTTAAAATTAAAAAGTCACTTTTTATAATGTCTGACAAATTAAAATAATTTTCCTGCGGGTCTGCAATATTTTCTACCAGAGTTGATATCCTGTAAAACTTGTATATCACCCTGGTCTACAGCTTCTTTAATTATTTTTGAGCAACTTTGGTTAATGTAGGTTATTGCGTTGACAACTATTAATAAAACCAGTATTCCTGAAAAAATTACAATTTTGTTTCTAGTCATAACTGTTGCTAAATTATTTCTAAAATTCTAGCAAACTTTATATTGTAAAGATTATTTAAAGATAATTGACAAAATTACATAATAGTGTAAATACCTATTGTGTCTTAGATAACTATTAAATATAATAGATTTACTGACGTATAAGTTTATGTTATTAAATTTATTTGTTTTTGCTGATGCTGAATCACAACTTAGTATAGAGTATTTAGTTTTAAAAACTGTACAAAGACTCGTTGAGCAAGAGCTAGCTGCTTTAATGGTTGGTGCAGCATTAATGTTACTTGTGCTTATTAAGTATTGGGATGTTCCTAAAAAATGGACAATTTTAAATCAAAGAATAATTAGGATAGAACGTAGACAAAAAAAACTTTTTGAAATTATAAAAATCTACTTTAAGTCAGATAAAGTCCATAATTTTTTGAATGATAATATTGATAGCATTGACGATCAAGATTATTATTCTGAAAAAATGGTAGATAACGATGATAATTAATCTAGATAGTAGAACTGAAAGTAGTATTGTAAAACTCTTTCGTTCAAAAATCACCGAAAGAGTTTTAATTGCAGCTACACTTTTAGTAATTTTTCAACCATTTTTAGATTTGATTGTTAAGTTGAACATCGGTTTTGATAATTCACGTAATTCTATAGAATTTGTGAAATCATCGGATAATCTTGAACTATCTGATAACAGATATTAATGAAATTTCGATTTGATACCAACCTCTTAAAAAGCTTGCAACTATCGGGCTAACTATTGGGGGTTTTTCAAATTTCCATTTTTGTATAGCGTTTAAATTGTAAATTCGGTTTTGGATTATTTGAGGTAATTTATAAAATTCCTCTGGTAAAACAAAACTATTTAGGGTTCCGCCAACAGAGTTATAAAAATTTAATAGACTTTCTAATTCTTCATGATTCATTTTTTGGGTAATTGATAGAACCATTCCATTACTCAAAAAAGATGTTCTTTGAGCAAAAGTTTCACCAGATTTGAACTGCGTTTCTAGTCTTTGATAATCTGGGAATGTTATCGAATTTAACTTAGTTGCTGTCATATTCATAATTGTTGGCAATATATTTTGATTGTTATCCGATGTAAGTGTTGCTAGTATTTCGTATTCTGGCAACACATTCATGGTATTTTTAAATTTACCTGGTTGTGTGATTGTCCAGGGATTACCATATTGCAACGCACCTATAGACACCGCAGATATAGGTGTTATATCCGTAATCGGGATACCTGCATTAATCAAAATACTTGTAGATCTTAATTTATATTCCCATACGTTTGTGCTAGGGTTTGTACTTTCAAAATCTACCGGAACATTTAAAGTATTTGCTCCGATTACCGTGGTATTTTGAAAAGCATTGTAGCTGATGGTAACACTTCCTGTAGCCAATCCTGTGCTGCCAACACTTTCAGAATTACAAATGAATATATTATTTTGGAATTTACTATAAACATTGGTGGCTTCTGTGGTTGATGAAATAGCACTAGAATTGTTAAAGCCGTAACTAAATTTAAAAGCTGAATAACTACTGTTTAAGATTACGGTGTTATTGTAGAAATTAAAAGGAAAACTAGTAAATTTATTACCACCAAATTGAGCTACAGAATTTAAATAAGGTCTACAAAATATATTGTTGTTTATGGTAGGGCTAGGCATGTTTGTGTTATCAACATAAGCACCAGGGATTATATTTAATACATTTCTAAAAGCGTATCCGTAATTTTTGAAAATGTTGAATTGTACTTTTAAACCAGTATCATGTAATCCAATACAATACCCAGTACTATCAGATTTTTCATAATCCCATTGATTATATTGAATTAATATATTACTGCTTTTGGAATTCCAAATAGACAACATTCCATTGAATTGATTGTATTGAATTTTAGAATTCCTAAAGTCTGCTAAATGGATAGCGATCGCTGATTGTTGGGTTCTATATTTTAATTCTAAATTTTCATTCCAAGCATTGTTGACATCACCTACAACGATACTACCGTTTTCAATCACCAAGTCTACAAACCCTGGTGAAATATCATTGATATTTATATCATCACTAGGAAGTCTTCTAACAGTTGTCAATGCTACTGATTCACCAGTAGTTCCTGATGAAGATTTATAAAGTATTTTAACTTGTCCCGCTCTTTCTTCGATAACATTAGCCAAAAATGGTTTATTGTTATTTACGGATTCTGTAAAAGTTAAAGAAACCTCAGCATCAGTAAGTTCTACCAAGGGTTCAACTTTAGCAGGTTCATTAGTACTTGTCGAATAGAAAAAACAGCTACCATCGAATCTAGAATTAGTTTCTAATCTTATTGGTGTCGGATTTTTTTCGGTTTTCATTCCGACACAAAATAACCAAGCACTATTTCTTAAAATTAATTTGTCAGGACTGCTGCCAGTTTCAGGATTAAATTGTCTAAAGAATCCTCTGTTACCTATCATTTCTATTGAATCGGTTACAAAGTCTTCACAAAATATTTTTCCTGTTCCGATAGTTGTTAAATCATCTGAAATATTTGTATAAGTCCTAACGTTATCAGTGTTTGAAGTAACACTAGATATTATCAAAGTTCTGCTAGTTAAATGTTGAATTTGATTGCCTGCAAGACCATCGAAGCGTTCAATAATTACTGTGTTACTTGAACCATCACCTACTATTATTTTTCCAATGCCAGTCAGGGAAGCTTCACAACCAATAAAACGTTTTATATCACCACGAATATAAATATTGTTGTTAATTAAATAAGTTCCTCTCGGAAAATAAATAGTATTTTTACCCGGAATATCAATTGCAGCTTGGATAAAAGTTGATTGATCAACAGTGCTTGAAATTACTCCGCCAACATCTTGGGGACATACCCATTTACTAAAATCTTGTTCCCAAGTTACTACTGGTGTTGGTTCAATTGGTAATGCAATATTATCAGGAACACCCAAGTTAGTTGTCTGACTGGTATTTGTTCCGGTTCCTAGCATTCCTGTGTAATATTCGTAATTTGAAATATTACCAGTTAAATTAGTACCATCCGCAGTATTTTGGATAGCTGTTGCATAATCAGAGATGTTCAAACCTCTTGCAAAAAATGCTAAACAGTTGGTACTTAGTGCGATCGCATTAGTAGGATTACCATTGTTATGAAAATTGCAATTGACCAGGGAAACACAAGCTGTAAAATTATTACCGTAAATGTTGTAATATGCTGGAACACTATTTATAGATGTAATATTTTCCATAAATAGGGTAGCACCGTAATTACCACTAGTATTATAAATACCGTATTGCAATTGATTTTTTACTGTAATATCACATAAAGTAATCCCAACACCAGACCAAGCCCAAACACCATAATCAAACCCATCAATCATAATATCTTTACAAAGCATCGGTGCAGGTTCATTGGTATTCCTAAGATCTAAACCTGCTCTACCAGCTTTATTAGGATCACTTGAAATAATATTTAAATTTCTGGCTACACCTTGGTTATGCGCACAAAATTGCAAACCGATAGCTAAAGGATTTCCAGAACCTATATCTATTGTCAAATCCCTGACAGCATTTCTAAATCTCTGTGCAGGAATTAAACCCGTGTTGATTACAGCTTTTTGATTAAAATTTGATCCTAAATTATTTGCAAGCTTGATTTTAGTTAATTCTCTGTTTTGTCCTTGTAAAATTTGACGCTTCTGTCTATTTCCTTCACTAAAACTTGTCCATGCTGCTTGACTGATTGTGATACTTGCCGTATTTGTGACTGCTGTTACTGTTGTCCCTGGATGAATACCCGTGCCAACAACAGATTGACCTACTTGGACATTTGTAAAAGTTCCTGAACTAGCCGTGATTATATTACTACCAGCAGTTACAGTGACATTTATAAGAGCAACATTGTTTATAAATAGATAACCAGCCCAATACAACGTTTTACTAACTAAATATGTTCCATTGGGTAAATAATTAATTCTGTTCCCACCATAAGTCATTTTACAGTCAAGAAAATCTTGCATTTCTTGACTAACATCAGTTGCACCAGTGTTGTCTATATTAAAAGGTTGTCCGGTTCTAAGATTAATTGTTGCTGTATAATTTTGTCCATTTATTGTAAAATTTCTAGGAATCAGCAAGTTAGCGTTATTTGGAAATATAATATTTTCTGCCATATTTTAAAAAGTCACTTTTTGAATTGTCAGACAAATAAACAAATATTATAGAATTGTTATAAAACTATTATAAATAATTATTCAAACGTTCCCAATGTTCAGACCAAGCCAAGAAAGCTTGACCACCTCTAGAGTCCAGGGTGTTTATATAAAAATCTCTAAAAATCGTTTTGAACAAGAAACCAAATAAAATAACTGATGTTTGCTTATCGGTGCTGAAGCTTGGAATGTAACCTAGAATTAAGCTGCTATAACTACTGTCTGTTATTTTAAAATCGCTAAACTCGGCTTCTGATACTCGCTGAATATCTAAAGCTGTTTCACGGTATCCGTAAATTTCTATATTTTTGAAAATAAAATTGTAAGCATCTCTGATTGTCACAGCTTTTTTAATTTGATAGTTGTTACCATCAAATATCAAATTATTTAAAGAACTATCGGAACTCTGATCAATTAAGACACTTGCTTTTATTACTGGTGCTGTTGATTCACCTACAATACTGCAACCATCCCTAAGAATTAATGGATTTTCTTCTGTATATGTTGTGTTGTATGTCCCTGGTCTGATTACAATTATCAGATTTCTACCTTTTTCATATTTACTTAAGGCTTTAGAAATATTTTGAAATGGTGCTGAATAACTACCATTGTTGTTATCATTCCCATTATTTATATCTACATAAAAATTTAATGGTGAATTTTTCTTTTTAGTAGTTATTGAGTAATAAGAGAAACTATTAAATGTTGCAACACCATTGTGGCTTATACCAATATCACCAGGTTTTTGTAATTCAGGTTCACCGTTGACAACCCTAAAAATAAAAGTTGTTATTCCATTATTAGGGTTAATAGCACGTAATTCTAAAACTGTTGTAGAATCATAAGTTATTGTGGTAAATCTGAAAGTGTGTGCTGTATTTTGTAAATAAACTTTTCTTACATAAATTCTATCAGGCTTTTCCCTGGTTGAAATCTTTGTAAATAAAGATGCTATCACAACCATTGTTGAACCTTTGTTTTCAGCACTGATATCTACAAAATATTTAGCGTCTTTGTTTTCTTGTTTACGGCTGATAATTCTTGCTGTGTGTATCTGATTCCAAAGATAACTTAATGGTGGTTGAATTTCACATTCTATTTCAGAATTTACAATACTAATACCTCTTAAACAGTCTTTAGGATTACTGTCTGTCGGTTTTTTAGAAAGTGTTAATGAATTGTTAGATGCTTTCGCTGTAACGGTTGTGCTTGTCGGTATTTGTTTATTACCAAGAACCGTATCACCTACAATAACTTTATGAAAAGCGTTTAATTCTGCACTTGTTAATGTAAAAGATTCTTCATCTAGGAAACATCTAACAGTGGTTCTGACTACTTGACCTCTGAAAAAAGTTATAACATCAGATAATGTTTTGTTAGTTGTGACAACTTTTCCATCAACTAAAGAATATTGAGAACCATGTAACCAACCATTTCCCAATGAGGTTGTGTTACCTCTTTCAAAATCATCATTAAATATGAAACTTCTATCATAATTAGTTGTGTCCAAAATTCCTGTAAATGATACGGAATTAGATGTCAATCCTGGTGATATTGCAGTTAATATAAATGCTTCTGAGTTGCAAACTTTGATTATAAAATCTTTACTATTTACCGGATTTGGTATCTGATCAGGGTTACTAAATATTATTTTTGGAATTATAGAATTTTTATTATTATCAGTTACTAAAACTTCTATATTATCGATAACAAGTCCATCAACACTAATATTAAAAGCTTCTGAATATTGGCTGATTTCACAATTATTTTTACTAGGTAAAGTTAAAGTTATTTTTGTCGGTTTTAATCCAACAAAAATATTTTTAGTTGCTGATATTGCATATATTGAAGATATCGTAATAGTTTTATTGCCAGTAGTGTTTGGTGTAAATGTAAAAGTCGCTGTAGGATTTGCACCAGTTAAAGTTACATTAGCAGGTGTGAAAGTTCCACCACTAGAGTTAAAAGTTAAAGGTATTGAACCGGCCAGTTGACTAACACCACCATTTAAACCAACAGTGAAAGTTTTACTAGCATAGTTGAGCCAAGCAACATTTGGACTTGATTTAATATCTACTGTTGGTGTTAATCCCTGAAAGTTATAAGTTTTTGTTGTAAAATTATTACCCGTTATAAATAATGTGATATCACCTAAACTATTAGGTCTGTATTTAAAAGTTAGTTCTTGTCCAGGGTAGGTAAATGTTAAAGTATTTGGAGTAAAAACACCATTACTGTTATCAGATAAGTTAACAGTTGTTGGCAGATTTACACCGTTGATTGTTACCCTAAAATTAGGGCTAGTGTATCCAACATATTCAAATGTTGGGTTTGTTCCATCATCAGTAATATTGGTGTTTGAAGAATAACTAGTATAATTCGATTGGGTTAATAAAACACCATCAGCCGTAAAAGATAATGGAATTTCTTGAGGCGGATCGGTTGGATTTAATAATGGTGGTTTATAAGTAAAACTTACTGTAGTGTTTGTAGTACTTATATTAAATGTTGAAGGTGTAAAAACACCACCAGCACCCGAATCGCTGGGAACAATAGTATAATTTTTCCCTGGTGCTAAAATCCCTGTATATCCTAAAGTAAAGTTAGTCGATGCTTGTCCTGATAAACCTTGCTGTGGTGCTGAAACCACAGTTAATTTTGGAACTTCAGACAAAACATCACTGACAGCACCGTGAAATTGTATAGTGCTGTAAGAAACATCATCAGCAGGATTTGTTGCCGGATCAAAAATTGCAAATATAGCAGGTGTACCAACCTGGGTTATATTTGGGTTTATAACTTTTGATGAAACTACTAAAGTATTTGAAATGGTATCAAACAGCCCACCGCTTAACCATTTACCAGTTGTTAGACTGAACACACCAGCATTTATTGCACCGGAAACGGCTTGAATAATTATGGCATAGCTATGTCCTGTTACTAATGGACATCTACTCTCATTAGTTCCTGATTGCTTAGGATATTGGTTACTTTGTAAATTATAAATTGCAAATAATTTTGTTGATCCAGTCGCTTCAGAATATCTAATAGTAGCAGCATAACCACTATTACTAGAATTCAAATATCTTAAACCAAAACCAATACTTGAACGGCTTGAAGATATTAAATCAGGATCTCCATACCATTTAAAAATGCCTAAAACTTCATAAAAATTTGTGGTGTTAACTTGTGTACTATTTGCGTGAACACTAAAGTTTGAAGCATTTATTTTTTTCCATTGTCTTACACGCCCCGATGGACTTATGATTAATTTTGAATTTGTATTATCACCATCGTTTCTGGTTCTAGTCCATGTTGAACCGTTATAAGCAGTTCTACCAGATAAATCGGTTCCTGAAGTTCCTATAAATCCATCAATTAAAGGCATAATCAAAAATATATTTAAAGTTTAAATCCCTGATTATTACCAGGGATTTTACAAAGAATCTCGAAATTATCAGCTATTCTTCGTCTTCGTCATCAACAACTGGTGGTCTTTTTAAAACTGAGTTATTAACAACAATTTCAGTAATTTTAATAACTTCATCTTCGACAAGTTCTTGAACCGTTTCAAGTTGTTTGAACTTACTGATTAAGTTATCATTAACTTCATTTTCACCAGGGTTTAAAGTCACTTTGTTGACATCAAATAGAAAAGTTCTAGCAGCTTTTCTATTTTCTCTTTCAGGATAATAAGTTACTGTTGCCATATTAGAATTTAGGATAAGTGTAAATTTTAACTCGATATGGACGTTTGATAATGACTTCTGAAACTGCTACAAGTCCGGTAGTTCTATAAGTCATCTGATCATCTTTAAGACCAACCGGAGTTGTTAGAATTCTAGATTGACGCTTATACAATGTTTCGGCTGATGGTTCATAAAGTATGAAAGCGTCTTTAGTTGTGCTAGCAGCAGTTACACCAAATTGAGATAAGTAACTATTGGAAAGTTCATTAACTTCATCAATACTTGCAATATCACCACTAGTTAATAACGCTTCTCTAGCTGAACCTTTAGCAGTTACAGCACCAGCCGCATCGGTAAATGGTGCATTCAAAGCATAAATTAAGTCGATAGATCCTAGAATCTTTGTAGGACTTGCAGTTAATCTAGAATTCTTTTTGAAGTCTTTAATAATACCTCTAAAGAAGTTCTGTAAATCCCTGGATGTTGCTGTATTAAGGTTTGTTGTTGTATCAATAACTTCAATTTCAGCGTGATTAAACAAACCATTAAACCCTATGGTTGTGTCACCAAAAAGGGTTTTTAAATGTACCCATTCACGTAAACCTTTCTCAAGTGCTGCTCGATATTCGGTTACACAATCTACTGTAGGTAAATTGGCTTTCATGGCTTGTTCTTGAGATTGTAATTCCATCCAATCCCATTCAGCACCTAAAACACCGATAACTGTTTTGTATTTATCAGCACCGATACCAAAATTTGCTAAAGGAATATCGGTAGCTTTACCACCAAAATTTACAGCAACACCAGAATGATCGATTCTAGATTGCCAAATTTCGCGTAAACCGAATGGTAAATTCATCTGTACAGTATGATGTTTACCTTCATAACCCCATAACTCAGGGTATTGGGTTCTAATAATGTCCGGTGTAACTTCTCTTAATTGCTGTCTTAAATAGTGCCCAGCTTGTATAATTCCATCCATATTATTTTGTTCTGATTATCTGATTATGGTTTGCAAAATACTAAAAGGTTTCTAGAATTTTAGAAACCACCGATATTGATAACACTTAAACCAGCACCACTGGTTTTTTTAACAAATCTTGCAGCAGTCCAAGCTGTATAATCGGTTGCTGTAGAGTTTCTGAATGTACCAAAACCAGCTAAACCCGTTCCGTTAGCATGTCTAAAAAACACAGGATCATCAATATCTGTAGCGGTTGCAGAATAAACTACAACATCTACACCACCACGAGTAACAATACTAACCAGGGATTTATCAGGATATCCAATAATTGATGTATTATCACCAAGATCGGGACTTGAATGATATTGATTGATGATTGTTAAACCAACTGGTGTTAATCCTGTAGTATTAGGAAGAATTACAGCATTTTTAGTACCACCGACAACTACAGCACGACCGAAAGGAATAACAGCACCAGAAAGGTTATAACGTTCTCTAACAACATTTACACCAGGGTTAGAGAGTACCTGTCCTTCAAATAATGCAAAATCTTGCGTATACTTTACGCTAGTTTGTCCGATTGGCATTTCTGTTTACCTTGAATTTTGAAAAGTGACTTTTTATTTTTGAAACTATTTAGAACTTACGCGCGATTCTAGTTCTCTATAAGCTTTTTCAATTTCATCATCGGCCGAATCTGTTTGGACAGTGTTAGCAGATTTCAAAGAGTCAAGTTGTGCTTGAACTTTGTTAGAAGCATTATCTTTAACTTGATTTACAATCCCTGGACTAATGCCAGACCAAACACCATCAACAAATACGGCTGATTGATTATCTAAATTAATAGAGGGATGGAACTTTTTGATATAAAGTTCTTTGATTTGTGTAGGATTTAGACTGTAATCAGGTTTGAAATCTTTAGAATCAGCTTTAAAAATTGGTTCGACTTTTTGCCAAAGTTCGATTGATTCAGAAATGATTCCAGATGCTTGATCTAAAGTGATCATTTCAGCTTTAGAATCTAATTGAATTTGTAAAGCTGCTAGTTTACCGTTAGCTGAATCGATTTCAGATTTCAAATTTTTCTGTTTAGAATCAATCCTTAGATTTGAATCTGTTAACAGTGCTTGAACTTCTGAAAAAGCTACGTAATCTTTTCCATCTTGCTGAAGTACTGGAACTTCATAATCTTTTTCTTGATAAGAGATCTTCCGAGTTGTCATTGTTGCAATTTCCGTTTCAATAGTTTGGATACCATAATCAGATTCGTAACTTTCAATAGTGTTTTCAGTAACTAGACTGGTACACAAAGAAATATTTGAATCTGTTCTTAAAATAATTTTTTGACCGCCTCTACCTTCACCAGGGTTCAACAAAGCTAAATGATCGTAAGTTCGGTTAATTTGCTCCCAAACATTTGAATCTTTGTTAAACTGTTTATCCTTTAACCAATACCCTGGACTTAATTCAACAAAGATATTTTGATTGTTTTCCAACACATTATCGATTAGAGCGATCGCTCTTTTATCAGTAATAATTGCTGGCATCAATAAAGCTTTGTCTTGTCTTAAATAAGTTTCCAGGGTAGAACCAACTAAAATATTTTCGGCGTTTTGGTTATATATGCCAAATTTAGGATGGTTAAAAGTTATTGGTAAACCGTGAGCAGTTAGCAAACTATCATCGTTAAATAATTCATTTTCAGTAATAGTTTCAATATACTTGTTACCAGAAATGTCTTGGTACTCTAATGGTAAATCTGCAATACCTAGTGTCACATAGGCTTTGTACGAACCATTATCAAGTTTTTGCCATTCCAGTTTTTTGTTATTTGAATCTATCCTGAAAAGCTTCATTATTTAACTTAATACAGATTTGCTATAGTATTAGTTTAACTTATAATACTATAGCATATATTATATTTTTTACAATATGTCAAGAAAATAATTTTAAGTCAATATTTTAGATAATCCAGAATCAAGCAAAGATATTAAATAATGTCTAGATATCGTCAATGTTTTGTAGCGATAATGAAAGTCGTGAAGTAAATAACAATCAGTTTCTTTATTGTAACTTTCGATTTGTAAACAGACTTCATAGGCTGGTAAAGTTACAACTTTATTTACTAGAGTTTTTATCATTTTTGTTATTTCCTGAATTATCTTTATTATTTAAATTGTTTTGGTTTAAAATCATTTTCTGTTCTTGTTCTTTTTTGTTCTGATATGCTTTGTATAGATTGTTATCCAGGGTAATATTAGGATTAAAAACTGAGTTTTCATACTGTTTTCGGACTTCATCAGGACTGATAGCACCCATTAAAAGTAACTTTTGGTTTCTATCCATAGCCAAGTTTTCCAATTCAATTTCTTCAAGCTTTGTAAGCTTCAATTGAATTGGAAATATTATTGAGTTTTCACCAAAGTTATCAACAATTGAACCATATAAATTTTTAGCAGACATGCAAAACTGACATAACTTGTAAACAGGTTCTAGCCAGTTTTCTATCTGCCAATCTTGTACTGAAATAGCCCAATTAAATTGTAAAATTCTCGCTGATTCAACAGACGCTGCTAACCCTGCCGTACCAAATTCGTTGTAAAGTTTCCAGCGTGGCATATCAACAACAGAAGCCAGAGTATCTTGCAACGCTTCAAAGCTTTCTTTGGTTCCTGAAAAATTTCTAGATATATTTTCAACTAATTCATGCATCTTGTCATAAATCAACAAGTTAGTTGCAGACATCCCAGTTTTTACAGATTCAGCACGCGATCGCATGTAATCTTGATATTCGGTTGTACCCTGGTCAATATCACGTTTAACATCCTCTGATAAATCTTCGATGCCAAAAGTGTACATATTACCAGTCAAAAGCATTTCATAGATTGCTTTAGAACCTGTAACCCAGTTGCTGAAAGCTTCAAACATCAAATTAATTACTGAATCATGTCTGTAATTTGAGTTTACATACTCGATTTCAGTGTCTAACTTATTACCATAAAAGTTTAGAACTCTATTAGGATGTATTAACTGATTAGCATCATTTGATAATTGAAAAAATTCTTGATCATTAATGACTGTTCTAGTTAAGTCATAGCAATCATAAACAAACATCCAGTCTATTGACTGAATATTGTTTAAATTAACAGGTTCTGATAAATCGTTGCCATCAGCTATCCCAAGAACTATAAAAGCGCTGCCAAGTTTACGCGCTAGTCCAGAGGCATACTTAAAAGCATTTCTAGCACCATAACCATGAACAGCTTTTTGGAGATTTGTATAGTATGGAATACGCATTAAATAATCTAAAACATCCTGGTTTTTTAGATTAGTTTCTTTGCTGAAATTTAAATCTATCCAAGAATTTGATGCTGATTTAGGATATTCGTAAATAGCACGTTTAATTATCCCGTTTGTCCTAGATAAATTATTAAGCTCTTGCCTGGATAAACTAGGACTAGAGATATTTACATCAACAGTAGTATTGCTGTTAAGTTTTTCAGCATATAGGCTACTGAACATTGATAAAAGATATCTGGAATCATTTTTTAAAGTTAAAACCATATTTGTAAAATTTAAATTCTAAAAAGTCACTTTTTACTCTAGACAACAAAAACGCTGAATCTATGGCTAGTATCAATATTAGTTTTAATATTAATCAAGGCTTTATCTAGCTCTTGTTGCATTTCGATAAAACCCTGGATAACTAACTCAGGATCTTGAAATTTAACAGTATCAGTACCTGACATTTCAATAACACCATTATTAGCTGGTTTAAATTTTCTAAATTTGGCACAAACATAAAAAGGTCTATATTCTTTTTGGTTAGTTTCTCGATTAGTTCCGGTGCTATTTTCGAGTAATGTTGTTAAGAAAATATCTTCGGTACTATCTAAATCATCAATTTGAAGATATCTTTTAACAGTTTCTAATGCTGTCGATAGATTATTGAACATGAATTATAATATTAAGTTATAGTTATTTATATTATACTAGTGAATTTAAGATATTATGTTTATCAAAATTACACCAGAGATTGAAGAATTATTTTTAGACAGAGTTAAAACGCTACTAGAACAAGGTGAAACTACCCAAACTGTTAAAACCAGCCAGAAAAAATCTGTAAAATCTTTATACGATGAAGATGGTCATGAAATTCCTGTAGAAGTTACTAGAAGCACCAATATTGATAAGCAAACTACATTAAATCCAACACCTAATTGGGTTCTACAACTTGTTGCTAATTCTATGACTGATCAAGCTGCTATAGAGAAGTTAACTAGAGCAGGATATATCGTAATTAATCCGGCAGTTGTTAACGAAAAAGAATCCGAGAAAGCTAGTGGTGGTTTGAGCGCTGAAGCGATCTTTGAAATAAAAAGTAAATTATTAGGAATTGATAATGCCTAAATAATGAAAATTATCTTAGAAACAAAAATCAAACCTAAAACGGTTCTGAATATCAATAAAACTTCCCTGGATAACATCGATAAAATATCTAGGGAAGTTTCCGATTGTTTACCCGAAGATAATAAATTATTCCGTGAATTACCACCGATACTTTTTCCCTATCAACAACAATTTTACAAAGCTGCCGAAAATCCAGAAAATAAAATATTAATTTGGGAAAAATCTAGAAGAATCGGGGCAACCTGGGCGTTAGCTGCTTATGCTGTTTTAACGGCTGCTAAACAAAACGGTAAAAATTTTTATTATATTGGCACTAGCTTGTCAATGGCTAAAGAGTTTTTAGAAAGTTGTAGCTATTGGGTTAAACATTTTCAATTAGCTGCTAGTGAAATCAAAGAAGATTTATACGAGTCAGAAAAAGACTCTATTTTAAGTTTAAGAATTAATTTTAAGTCTAATAAAAAAGTGATGGCATTATCTAGTAAACCTAGTTCTATCAGAGGTTTACAAGGAAATGTTCTATGCGATGAATTTTCGTTCCTCACAAATCCTTTAGAGTTTTTGAAAGCTGTAAAATCAATGCTCATTTGGGGTTGTAAGGTTTTTATAGTATCAACTCATAATGGTATTGATAATCCTTTTAATGAACTTTGCGAAGCTGTAAACAAAGGTGAAGAAAAATATTATAAGCAGAAAAACACTTTTAAAGATGCTGTTAACCAGGGTTTGTATCAACGTATTTGTTTAACAAGTGGACAACCCTGGACTAAAGAAAATGAAAATAAATGGGTATCAGAAATTTATGAGCAGTATGGTGATGGAGCATCAGAAGAATTAGACACTATCCCAGCAGTTTCAAATGCCAACAGTATTTTCAAAGCTTCATGGTTTAAGAAAATTTCTCAGAACGATTTACCAAAATATTTTGATTATCAAGTAATAGCTTGGGACTTTGCCGCAACTGACAAAGATACTAGTTGCTACACGGTTGGTGTATTAATCGGGAAATATAAAGAAAATTTTTACATTTTAAATTGGTATCCATGCAAGAAAGATGCACATTCAACTCAGAATTACGTAATTTCAACTGTTGAAAAACAACCTAAATCAGTACCAGTATTTATAGAACTTGAAGGTGGTTCACAAAGCATTCTATGGCTAGAGAACAGTTTTAAACCATTGTTAAAAGCTTATCGGGTACGTGGTGTAAAACCTGAAGGTTCTAAGGCTATTAGAGCGTTACCCTGTGCAGAAGCTGCTGAAAAAGGTAAATTTTACATAGTAAATGAACCCTGGTCAGATGATTTTCTAAAAGTTATTAATCAATTTGAAGGTGTTCCAGGTGTTCCGTTAATCAGTGATACTGGTGATGCTCTATCACTTGCATTTACTCAAGTTAACAAGGGTGTTAAAAATTTGATGGGTACTTAAAAATATTTTATTAATTTATTATTTATGCCTAGAACATTTTACGAAACTAACGCAGTAATTCAAATCAATCAATTGATTATAGAAGTATCTATAAAACTTGATCAAAATACTAGAACTTTTGAAGCTACAGGTATTGAAAATGAAAGAAACTTTTTTGTTGGTAATGTAGTCAATTCTAATCAGGTTGAATATTGGCTGTTACCTAGTGAAATTCAAAACGGTACTAAAACAATCATCACTATCGATAACAATGTTCAAGGTGATTTTATTTTCCAAAACGTTCATAGAACCAGATTTAAAGAATTAGAAAAAATCTTTGGGCAAACTTTTAAAGGTTCTATGATTCCTAAAAAATCTTATAGTCCTAATGACTGGTCATGAACATTCAAAGTCAGATTGAAAAAATTAAACAACAAGTTGCTGAAAAAATCCACAGAGGTTCTGGTCGTTCTGTTGAAATTATCAGGAATGTTACACCTGTAGACACTCAGCGACTTTTTGAAAGTATTGAAGCTGAAAAACCTGTTATCCAGGGTAACAATGTCTGCTGTAAAATCCGTTTAGGTGGTAAAACTCTTTACGGTATCAAACGCGAACAGAACATTAAACGGGCTGTAAATTACGCTGTTTATGTCGAAGCTAAAACAGGTTTTGTCAGATCTTCAGTACCACAAATACGTTCAGAAATTTTATCAGAATTTCAATAAATTATAAGTTTTACTTATTACATTAATTTTACTTATGATATAATACTTTTAGGTTAGAAAGTATTATATTCTCTGATAACTTTGATGACTTCAGGTTTCCAAATAAGAAAAGAAATTTTTGATTATTTGACTGCAAACTTAAACGGTATTGCAGAGATATTACCTGAACATCCATCAGGGAATTTAAGCAACTTTAATCTACCTAAAATAGTTGTGAGTATTATTCGTGATAATGCATCTGGTAGATATATTTCAAATGAAATAAAAAACCCAGAGATACAAATAACTATTTACACACAAAAAGAACTTCAACTTACAAAACCCAATGGAATCCTTGAACGTGTTGAAACATTGATGAACACTTTTAGAACATCTACAAATTTCAACAAAATCAAGGATTTTTATTTAGGTTATGTACAAGAAGTTATGAGTTACTGTGGTTATTTCGTTTACAGATTCTATTAATATTAAGAGGATTTAAAATTAATGGCTAAACTTCGTGGGCCAGCCGAATTTACAATTATCACACCAGCCTTAACACTTACTGAACTTAAAGGGTTAGCTACAACCCTGGTAACAACTTATCAAAATACAGCAGATTTTACAGTTGCTGCTTGTTCTACAACTTCAGGAAGTACAGCAGTAACTACAAGTACCGCCAACGGTTTTCAAAACGTTCAAGTAGGTATGGCGGTTTCTGGTACTGGTATTCCCGCAGGTACTTATGTTGCTGCTAAAGGTTCTAGTACCAGCATCACTTTGAGCGCTAATGCAACTGCAACTGGTGCAAGTGTCACACTAACCTTTACACCATTGAACGTTGTCATTAAAGCTTCTGACCAGTTAGAAGCTGCAACGGTGAACATAGAAGAAATGTATCAGGATAACCTAACTCAAGCTTCTATGGCTCCATTCAACAAAACCAAAGTTGGTATGACAGCTAACGCTCAAGTATCAATTGCAGACGATCGAATTGACTTGATGCGAGTTGCCACAAACGCTGCTGCTTACCAGGGTAGTGCTGGTTTAGCTGGTGGTTTACCAGAGTTGATTACAATGGGTGATGACTCTGGATTAACAACCGGATCTCTTGAACTTCCATATCGTACTGTAGTAATTAGACCTTATGTCGGTGGTGATCCTTCAACAGATCCAACACTCTGGTACATCTTCCCTTATGCAGGTGTTGAAGGTAAATTAAACCTATCTTTCTCTATTCAAAACCAAAGAGCGTACAACATAACTTTCACAGCTTATGACCCTAACGAAACCAACTACAAAGTGTTACGTGGTCAATCTAGTTTGTTGCCGTAATCTAGCAATCGCTAACTGGTTTTAAAATTTGGTAGCTAAGTAATGGACAACATTACCCTAGACTTTAAATCTAGGGTTTTTTTATTTGTCTGGCAATTCAAAAAGTCACTTTTCAATTTTAAAAATATAGAATTTATTTGCTATAGCATAAAAGTTTAAATTTGTCAAGGGTAATATAGACTAGTTTTGCAGCTTGATCTGTAACAATAAAAAATCCCTGGTTGTTTTTGACCAGGGATAACAGTTATTCAAGTTTTAGAAATTGGTTAAATCAGATTTCCAACTTTAAAGCTATGAGCGTTAAACCAACCAGAATGAGTTTCTAAAAACTTTTTATCATCCTGATATTTTTCATCAGTTAAAAAATATTCTTTGTTGACCGATTTAATTTTATCTAATTCTGTCGTTTCTTGACAAACTAAAACATACTGTGTTGGTGCTAAAAATTGAAAGTCTTTAATCAAATGACAATGGTTTGAAACTTGATATCTTTGACATCCGTAATTATTAGTTTTAGCGTTAAAATAAGGACATTGAATAGCTTTACAAACGTTCATTTTTTTTACTCGTTGTTTTTGACCAGGGATAACATTTGTTCAAGTTTTAGAAATTATCCAACAATTTCTAGACCATTTAAAAATTCTTCGGGATAAACATCATACTCTAACGAAACTCTTTGTACCGTTTCTGTTGTGTAATACTTATCCCATTTTTCTATTCTATTTAGATAATCTCTGTGAGCTATTGCGTTCTCTTTTGTTGCTTCATCGGTTCCGAAAAATAAAGAACTATCGTGACCTCTGAGTCTGGAAAAACATTGGTATGCTTGCTCATTTGAACGATGAGTTTTAATTACATGCCAAGAGAAAGGGTGTTGAATCATTGTAATTACCTGCTATGTTTGCAATCATTGAGTTAAAGTAAACGCTCATGAGAAAAATCAACTAAAGAGTTTAGTTGCTCAATTGCAGCCTGTAAATTATCTTCACTAACATTATTAAAGACTATGTGGTTTGAACCCGCATAAAGTGAATACAGAGTTAACGTTGAATTTCCAGACAAATCTTTGTCAATAGATATAGAATAATCCGGGTCTTTTGTCTGGATATTTTCACGTATTACACGGCTATTAGCGTAAGCTTCAATCGCATCAGAAACAACATCATTCATACTTTTTTGGTCAATTTCAGAAATCTTTTTAACAATTGTGTGCAATCTCGGTGATAACCGTAAGCTTATGGCAACTTTTGAGTTGTTCATGTGTCTGTGCTGTTCACTATTCTTTTAGTATAAACCTAGTTTAAACCAAATGACTGTTTGTTTACATTTCTTTACAATTCAGATGTGAATAACACTCGACAAATACCTACCTATTGTCAATAAAACATCTTATTGCAAATAACTGTACTAGAGTATTTTTACTTATTAAGTACTACTGTAATAGTACAGATATTCTCAATAAGCTCGATATTCTCAATAAGACTACAAAAAATTTTGTAGTTTTTTGTAATAGTTTTTGTAGAAATTACAAACTACAAAAACCTTATGTAGCAAGGTTTTTGTAATAGTTTTTGTAGATTTTGTAGTTTTGAGCCGGATATAAATCTCTACAGGTGTACTAGTACAGGTGTACTATCAAAGTGTACTAGTAAAATTTATACAAACTAGTACTATCAAAGGCTTATAGAAATCTATGATTTAATCTGGCTAGAGAAAAATAATCAAAAAATTATGTAGTCCAGGGTAGTTGTACTAACAAAAACCTGAGTAAATCATAAAAAATCTAAATAAGTATTTTTACTTATAAATTTGTACTAGTTATATAAAGGATAAATTAATATAAGTTTTTCTTATACTTCTTTATGTTTTATATATGTAATACAAATTAAATAGATTATTTGTACTAGTTTAAGTATTTATAACTATTTAGGTTTTTTACTGATTACATACCCTGGACTACATAATTTTTTAATTATTTTTCTCTGACCATAGAAAACTAGATATTCATATAAGTCTTGATATATAAGATTTTCTTGTACTACAAAACTACCTGTTTTTATATTACAGACATACTACAAAGCTCTAGAGATTTATATCCGGCTCAAAACTACAAAATCTACAAAAACTATTACAAAATCCTTGCTACATAAGGTTTTTGTAGTTTGTAATTTCTACAAAAACTATTACAAAAAACTACAAAAAATTTTGTAGTCTTATTGAGAATATTCGAGTTATTGAGAATATCTGTACTATTACAGTAGTACAAGTAAGTATAAATGCTTAAAATAGTATATGTATAAGCTAAACTTATTGATTTATAAGATGTTGCTCGATAGCCAACAGTTGACAACCATTAACCAGGACTAATAGTTGTTTACCCTGGTCTACAACGCTCTAGAACATGGCTAATCTGTAAGCTTGATAGTTTGTGCTATTTGACTGATTTTAAGGTTTTCTAGACTATCTATATAATGGTCATTCGTTAAATATTCAAAATAGTTCTTTAATACTGTTGACAAATATAATATTATGTGCTATAGAGAAACATTTATAATTATTGCTGAATTCCAAAAAGTGACTTTTTATTTAGCATGATAAAATGTTATAGATAATTGTCTATTCATTAGTTAAGTTTATGAAATCTGTCAAAATATTTGATAAAGTTCTGGACAAAGTAAAACCTATTTTAGAGATTCAAGATTTAAATTTAAAGGTTTATCACCCCAATATTTTGAGTAAAGCTGCAAGTTTATCAATTTTCGATACTCAGAATGAGGTTAGTTTTTTAAATGATAAGTTGTCTAAAAAATCTGATGAATTATCGAAACTTTCTAGTGTTGACAAACTTGATCAGAAAAACTTGGATCAGCGTAAAGCTATTACCAGGGAAATTACAGCTATTAATGATGAAATTGATAAAAACATCTACAACTATGTAGAAACGCTTTGTAAACTTAAACCCGGTAAATTAAAGGAAATCGTTGAGGAATTTTACAACGATAACGAAGATTTAGATTATCCCAAAGAAAAATTGGTGTCCGATTTGTTCAATGAAATTAACCAAGCTTTGTCTGAGTACAACGAAAAAGAATTGGAAAAGCGTGGTATCTCTGGTCAAGATGATAGTGAAAAAAACGTGTAAAGGCTGAGGTTTATTTAGAAAAAGTTCTGAACGAACTAGCAATATTCAGACATTTCTATCATTTGTCAAGACAAGAAGCTTTAGAGTTACCTGTTTGGGAATATGAAAACCTGTTAGAAAATTATCAACGTATTGAAGCCGAAAAAACCCTTTATAACTTATATAGTGCTGGCGCGGGCTTCAATGGTGGTGATTTTGCTAAAGAATTTGTAGAAACCTTGCAAAGTAAAATGAGTTTCCAAAGTATTGAAAATGAATCTGAAATGTTAACACCAGATAAGCTACCGTTTAATATCCCTAGTTTGTAGTATAAAGAATACTTATCATAATATGGTATAATGAAAACATATAATTATACCATATTTTTATCATGTCTGAAATTTTTGATAACGGGCAAGAGATTGATTCTATTTATATTGATATTAAGGCTAATTTTGCACCATTACAAAAACAGTTATTACAGCTTTCTAGACAAAAGACTAATACCCTGGTCGTTAACGTTGATGATTCAAGATTAGTAGATTTAAATAAACATTTAGATTTAAAACAAAGACATTTAAAAGAAACTGTTAGGTTTTATGAAAACAATGTTATAAAGCCTAGAACAGACTTGACTAATCTGGATAATTTGAATAAAAATTTGTTTCAATTACAACAGATTCAAAACCAGAAAGTTACTTTTGAAATTGATAATACTGAAATATTTAGAGAGATAAATAATATTCGTAAAGAGTTACAGGCAGCAAGATTTCCTGTAAAAATTGATAAAAATAATATTGTTGAGCAAGTTGAAACAGCTTTAAAAAATACTGAAGGTAAATTAAGCGTAACTATAAAAAATCGTGAAAGTACTGGGGACACAAAAAACGATTTTAGAGAATTAACTTTTCATATTAAACAAGTTGAAAAAGCTGTTAAACAAGCCAACGATAAAAAAGGTTTTATAGGGAATGTTGTAACAGGTTTTCAAGAAAATATTGGTGCTAATATTCAGCGTCAATTATCTCTAGGTATTCGAGACACTTTTGGTTCTGGTAGCGCACAACAATTTAGAAAAGCTGCCAGGGAAACAGGTAAATTTGTTAAAAATAATTTTACTGAAAACAAAGAATTTATAGAAACCACGAATGAAATACAACAGATTTTAACAGTAAAACTGAGACAAGGTGCTTATAAAGTTGGTGATGGTATAATAGCAGCTTTAGAAGATAAAGGTGATACAATAACCGATAAAATTAACAGTTTTATTAAAGCTGCTACACAAGATGTAGATTTTTCTAATGTTAGTAAAAGTTTAATTTCAGAATTAGAAGTAGTTTCTGCAAAAATGAAAGGTGCTATTTTTTCAGAAACAGCTTTAAGAGGTATAACTAAACCTATTGGTGAATCATTAAAACAATATAGAACTATTGCGTTACAAGAAAGAGCTTTACCTTTAGTTAGAGAAAGAGCATTTGAAATTTTGAATGCTAAAAAAGGTAAAGCTGACATGTTATCAACTAAAGCCGTTACTGATGAAACGGAAAATCTTTATATAGCTGTTGGTGGTTATGCTGGTGCGAGAGGTTTGTCAGGTAAGACTCTTGTCTCTGGTCAAATGCGTTCTAGTCCAGGGTTAAACGAATTAAGTAAAGATAATCCTAAAAACGCTGTTATTTGGGCTAAGAATGAAGACAGCGACATTCCTAGAGAGTCTTTAAACAACGCACCAGAAAAATTAAAAGCTTTGTTAACTAGCATCAGTAAACCAACATTAAGAGGTTATTCTAAAGACGCTTTAGAGATGTCTGCACAAGCATTAGCAGCATTAGAAAAAAATCCGGAGATTAAAATTAAATTTGTGGGTGAGTCTGGTGGTGGTTTTGCTGCTGAGGAAGCCCATAAAATAATGGAGCTTTTAGGGCATGGTGATAAATCAGATTTTATAGGTGTTGGTACACCAAAATTTATTGGTGGTTTTGATGAAAAAGATAGAAAAATTATTAGTCCCGATGAGCATCTAGGTGCTGAAACTAATAAAATGTATGGGCGTTTAGGACTTGCTGAGAGAACTAAAGGGCAACAAATATTAGGTGTTAAAGGACATCCCTACGAAAATTATAGAAATGCTAATGTGGCTGAACTTCAAAATTTCATGTTTGGTAGTCCAGGGAAAGTCACACCAGAATTAATAACTGATTTTAGGAAAGGTGCTGAATATTTTAAATCTCAAGATAAATCACAATTAAACACGAAACAAATAGATCAATTAGCCACAGCAGCTTTTCAAAATTTACAACATATTAAGAGATATTTATTAACATCAACCGACGATTTTAAATCTGAATTAGAAGAAATAGTTCAAGATTTTGAAAACATCTTTGTTGATTTACAACCTGATGACAGAGAGTTATCAGAAATTAAAAAAGCTGTTGAGAAAGCGAAAGTTTATTTAAAACATTTACAAGAACAACCAGGAATTGAAGCTTCCCTGGTCGCTAATAATATTGTCAAAGAACTAGACCTTGTTTACAAACAGGTTAATAGTGTTTCTAGTAAAACAACTGGTATAACACAAACTAAATATCAAAATGTTTTACAAGAAATCTTAGAAACTAAAGCTAAACTTTTAGATCCTAAAATTGGTATAGTTTTACCAAAAGAAAATAAAAATGTTTCACAGGAAATAGTAAAACCTGTTCAAGAAATTCAAAAGAAAATAGAAACTTTTACTAATGAACAAATTAAACAATCACTAGAGAATTCTAAAAAGATTGTTGATAATTTTGGTAAATCGTACGGTACTTTAAAAGACCAATTAAAAACTAAACAATTTCCTGAAGCAACTTTACAAGCTAAAACAATTCTTGAAAATACATCAAGAGCTAAAGCTGATATTGAATCTTTCAGGACTGAAGCTAATATACCAAAAATAGGAACAACAGAAGCGTCTCAAGTAAATCAAATGCTTGGACAACTTAGCCAACTTGAAAATAATATTAAGCGACAGTTTGCAAAAGCTAAAATACCTTTACCACAAATAGATTCTAGTAATGTCGCTACACAATCTAAACAAGTAGCCAAAGACATTACAAAAGGTTTAGAAAAAGGAATACAATCATCAGATGTTGAGCAAGTTTTTGAGGAAGTTTTAGTACAACAACCAATTGAACAAGTTAAAAAAGGTTATCAAATACAATCACCATCCAGGGTATTTATTGAAATTGGTAAAATGGTTGTTGCTGGTTTTAAGAAAGGTCTTGATTCCGGTAAAAATGTTCTTTCAGATTTTATCAACGATCCTGTTAAATCAGTTACTAGTTTAATAACTAGTGTTTCAAAACTCGGTTTAGCTTACACAGTTCTTACAGAAGTATTACCAAAATTAAAAGATTTCTTAGTAACTAGTGTGCAAGTTGCGACAGAGATGGAAAACCTTAATCGTAAGGTTGTGTTTGCATCTGGTGATAGTGCAACTGGTAAAACTAATTTTGAACGTTTCAGCGAGCAAGCCAAAGCTTTAAAAGTTGATATAAGACAATCATTGGAAGGTGCAGCAGGATTTTTAGCAGCTACACAAAACAGCAGTTTAGAAGGCGCTCCAAGTTCACAGATACTTGAAAACTTTAATGTGATGCTAGCAACTAGAAGTGTTGATAAGCAAACACAAGAACGTTTTGGTATTGCTGTACAACAAATGGCTTCTAAAGGTATTCAATCTGAAGAATTAAGGGGTCAAGCTGGTGAAGCTGTACCAGGGTTTTACAATATATTTGCACGATCGCAAGGTTTAACACCCGGTCAATTAGCTAAAAAGCTTAAAAATACTCCGGGCGGTTTGAGTCCAGAGACATTAATTCAAGCATCACAACAAGCTAGAGCCGAATCAATTGTAGGTTTACCAGCATCACTAGAAACTAGCCAAGCTGCAATTAACAATTTCAATAATAGTTTGCTTGAATTACAAAATAATACAGGTAAAGCATTCTTACCATTTCAAAAATTAAGCTTAAATGCTACATCAACAGGTTTAGATTTATTATCTAAAAATATCGATAGTATTTTAAATTTTGTTAAACTTTTAGCGATCGCTTTAACTAGACCGTTATGGCAGCCGTTTATCACTGGTGTTTATCAATCAATAGCCAGTTTAAATCTATTAACTGTTAAAGCTAAATTTAGTCAAGTAACATTGTCTGGAATGTTTACAGCAATCAAACCAATGTTAAACTTTGGTGCTGAATTACTAGTATTCCAAACAGTTTTAACATCGATTGAAAAATTAACAATAGCTTTCTCAGATATGGGTGGTGCAGCTTCAGATTTTGCAAAACAATCTGAAAAAGGTCTGAAAGATATTGAATCGATGTTAAAGAAAATAGAAACAGGCAAAGAAGTTAAAAAGGGTAACAAAGAAATGTTACTCGATTTAGGTAGAGATGTTTTAACAAATCCTTTAAAGTATTTAAATCCTTTCGATACTCAGAACGAGAAAGAGAATAAGGCTTTTGATGACATTCAAAAAGGACGTAAAACAGGTTTAAAATCTGGTGAAAAATTAATAGAAATCACAAACAGTTCAGAAATTCAGAAACAAATAGATTTAGTTGTAGAAACTGATAAAAAACTTTCTGAAATTCAAGCTAAAAGACGTGCCATTGTCCAATTAAATCCTGAAAATGTTCAAGGACTTAAAGAACTTCAGAAACAGGAAAAAGATTTACTCGATACAAGATTTAAAAATTTGCAACCCGTTGCAGGTATTCAAGGTGCTATAGAGGCACAAATCAGAGGCTTGAAAGCTGTCAAACCATTAATTAAAGAATCTTATGATCAAAACAAACTTTCAACAGACCAGTACAATAGACAAAATCAAGAAATCGATGCTCAGATAGCAATTTTAGAAAAGCGTCAACAACAGATAACCGAGTCTGTTGGTAAAGTTGCAAGTAGTTTCGATGTTTGGAAAAAGAACTTAACAGACGTTAACATTCTGTTACAAGACACAAAAACAAAAAGTGACTTTTTAATTTCTAGAGATAAGACAGCTTTTGTAAGTGCAGATATTAAAGGAAATGTTACACCAGGGAACAGACAATTCATTAATCAATCCCTGGACATAAACAATATACAGAGTCAAATTAAGAACCTGTCAGAATCAATCAAGCAGTCCGAAGAACTATTTAGATCCGGTACTGAATCAGCTAATGTTCTAGAAGCTTACAAGGTTGATGCTAATACAGGGATAGCCAGAATCAACCAGATTCTTAGTCAGGTTGAAACAGATAATGAAAAATTCATATTACAAGAGTTTGCAAACTTACAACAGAACAAGAACGAGTTAAACACTTTACAACTTCAGATAGCTCAGTCAAAACTTGAATTAGTTAATCAGTTACGAGAACAGACTAAACAGGTTGCCGAATATTATCAAAATATTGTTAAACAGACTGAACAATCTAAGATTGAATTTGAAAAATCTGCTAACGATATCAAGACTTTACAACAACAAAATAGAATTAAGACAGTTTTAACAAATGTTGGTGATAATATATTTACTCAGTTTGCTGATAGTCTTGTGGCTAATCTACAAGAATTAAATGATATAGCAAATAATAAAATCGATAAAAAATCTAAAATTCTTGATGCTCAGTTCCAGTTACAAGATAACCTGAAACAGCAAATAGAATTACAAAGAAGTTTACCAGGGAATCTACCTAAAATACCTGTTACCCTGGATTTTAACGGTATTGATAATAATCAAAACGTTCAAAGATTGAATGACAATCTTAACGAAACTAACGATATAACAGGATTAATTAATGACGGTTTAGATTCTTTTAATTCTGTGATTGATGAGAATATTTATAGCAGTTCGGAATTAACAAAAGAATTTCAAAATCAAAATGATAATTTAGATATTGCTAACAGGTTTATCAAAGACACTAACATTTACATCGGTGAATCATCAGAACTAAGTAAACAGTTCAGCAGTTCTTTAGAAACTGTCAGAGAAAATAGTAATTCTCTAGAAAATGTTTTTTCAAACATATCAGGAATATTTGGTTCTATAGTTGATCAAACTGGTAAATGGATTCAAGGATTAACACAAGGACAAGGAATTGTTGAAACTTTAGGTAATGTTGCTAACGCTTTTAGTAATCCTTTAGGTGCTGCAATCAGTGTAGGACAATCATTATTTAATGGTATTCAACAGTCTAATAGTGCTATAGCAAGTCCGATTGCAGGAAGATCTATCCAAGATATAATCAACTACAAACCATCACAGGGTCAAAGTTTTTACGGTATACGTGACGGTGGTGCTAGACAACATAATAAAGTTGATTTAGATTCTAGGGTAGGTGGTAGTCAAGGTGCTGTTGTACAAGCTTTAATGTCTGGAACTGCTACAGCAAGACAAATTACTTCAACTAGTGGTGGTGTTGATATCAATACAGTTGATCCAAAAGGTAACAAAGTTACTATTGTTTACAATCATTTGGATTTAACAGAACTTCAAAAAATGTTCAACGGTAATCTTAAACAGCCTATACAAGTTAATGCTGGGCAAAGATTATCAACCGTTACAATGGATAGTTTAAGTACAGGCGCACACTTAGATTTTGGTGTGAAAATCAATGGTAAATATGTTGAGCCTCAGCAATATTTAAAATCATTACAACAAGCTACAAGTGCTAATCAAAATGTAAATATTCAACAACCTGTTAATCAACCTGTTAATCAACCTGTTAGCCAAGTGCCTATAACCAAGTATGGACATTTTGCCTATAGAGAAAATAGCCGCGAAAATTTAGTAAAAGTTGGAAACGAATTATTAGACAAAGAAGCCGCAACAGCATTTAGAAATATGGCTGCTGATGCTGCTAAACAAGGTGTAAATCTCGGTGTTATTTCCGGTTTCCGTTCCGTTAAAGACCAAGAAACAGTATTTAACTCTGGAATGAAAGCTAGAAACCAAACACCAGAACAACGCGCTAAAGTTTCGGCTCCGGCAGGATTTAGCCAACACCATACAGGTTTTGCAATGGATATCAATTCTGTTGAACCTAGTTTTGGTAAGTCTAAGGAGTTCCGATGGTTGCAACAGAATGCTGCTAGATATGGTTTTCAGATGCCGTTCACACCAGGGAATAAGCAAGGTGTAGATTTTGAGCCGTGGCATTGGAATTACACAGGAAGCGATCGCGCTAGACAGATGTTGCAACCATTAACTAGACAAGTAGCCGTTAACCCTGGTCAAACACAATCGAGTAATTATCTATTTGGTAAAGCTTCGCAATATTCAGCGTCAGATTTTTCTGGATTAACACCAACGGGTAGAAAAGCTTTAGAAGCGTTGAAAAATCCAAATGTTAGAGCGTTCTTAGATGCTGTTGCAGTTGCAGAAGTTGGTGATGTCGCAAACACTACCGGGGGTTATGGGTATTTATTCGGTGATACAAATAGAGAAAGTTTTAACCCAAATAGTTTAACAAGTCATCCTAAAAAACGTGTGAGTGCTGGTGGTTACACAAGCTCAGCCACAGGAAGATATCAAACGATAGACTTTGTTTGGGATGATGACACTAAATATGGTCATCAAGGATTAGGGCTTAGAGATTTTAAACCACAATCACAGGAAGTTTTAGCCGTTGGCAGATTGATGTATCGCGGTGCATTAGAAAAAGTGATGCAAGGTGATATACAAGGTGCTGTGACTCTAGCAAATAAGGAATGGGCATCTCTTCAAGGTAACCCTTATGGACAAGGGACTAGTGGTGGTAAGTTATCAACATTCACAAATAATTTTCAAAAGTTCAAGAATCCAGCGCTACAAGCATCTCTGCAAGGACAATACCTAAACCCTGGTCAATTACAAAATGTTGTAGTCCAGGGTAGTAATCTTAATGTAGATATGATTAATCAGCGATCGCTTTTGGAACAACAAAGAATTGACGCTGATACCGAACGTAAACGGCTTGAATTATTACGTAAAAATGAACAAAGTTTAAGAACATTTCGTAGAGGTTTAAGGGATTCTGGTGATCAGCAACAACAGAACGCTAGACAGCTTCAGGATGTTCAAAATCAATATGGCAATCCGATTAAATCTAGTACTGATTCATTTAATGAACAGTTATTAAAACAAAATCGAGAATTTGATGATAATATTCGAGACAGAAACAGATTAATTATTGAACTTGATGATAGGATTCAGACTGCTAAACAACTACTAAATAACCCTGAAATTACAGGAACAGCTAAAGATGAAATAGCCAAAGGATTAAATCAAAGTTTAGCCGAAAAATCTAAAACTCAGAAAGAATTAGTTGAATTACAAAAACTTAAAAATGAATCTGTTCAAACTGCCAAAAACATTTTCAACACACAGGAAGGTTTCAGACAACAATCACTAACTTTTGAAGAAACTCAACAAGAAATTTCTAAATTACAAGCTAGACTTGAATCGTTAAAAGCTTTACAGCAGTTTAACCCGCTTGATGAACAAGTTAAAAATATTCCATCCCTAGAAAGGATAATCAATTTAAAACAAGTTGATTTAGAAACAGAGAAAAATATTGCAACAGTTCAAGAGCGTTTATTTAAAAAAGAAATTACCCAGGAACAAGCTAATCAATTAATTGAACTCTACAAAAAGCAATCTGTTGCTAAACAAGAGCAAATTGATTTAAGTTATCAGGAAGCCGATAGACAACAAAAATTAAATGAATTAACCAGGGAAGCTAACAATTTACAACGTGATAGACAGTCAATTAATGAACAATTACAAAATCAATTAACAGCTATCAATCTGTTGCAGCGTAAAAACTCTAGTGACTATACCCTGGGTAATCCTTTAGAAATTAATAGAGATATCCAAATTACTGAAAATCTGAATAATTACCAAAGTAAACGGAATGAAATCTTCAGTAATAAAGAGCTTACTGACAGTCAAAAGAAAGGGCAATTTTTAAGGGAAGCTTTACGAAATAATGAACGGGTTCAAAATATTGAAAACACTTTTGAAATCGATAGACAAGAGCAACGGATTAAAGACATTCAGAACAGTAATGAGCGTCAAAGAACTCTAGAAACTTTTAGTAATCAACCCAAAATTGATTTAATGAATGCAAGAGCGTCTAAAATCAACACTGACCAGGGTAACCCATTCGTTGCCAATAAAATTTCTAGAGATGCTGCTGTGTTACAAGAAAATCTGAGATATACTCAACAACTCAGGGAACTAGATGCACAGATTGAACAAATGAAGTTCAATAATATAGACACTTCAGAACTTGAAACAGTCAAGGACAGTCTGAACGAGATACACAATCTCAACCTTGAAAATGTTAACAATCAGTTTAAAACTTTTGGTCAGACAGTCTCAGACGTTGCTAGAAATTCTGTGATGTCTTTGTCGAACTCTATAACAGATTTGATTGTTAAAGGCGGTTCACTTTCTGATGTGTTTGATAATTTCTTTAGTTCTATACTCTCTGGTTTCTTAAACACCGGACTTAATAGTCTGTTTGGTGGAATCTTTGGAGGTTTATTTTATGATGGTGGAATCGTAAAAGACAAAAATGAAACCGAAATACCAAACTATAGTAATGGTGGTGTTCATAAAATTCAGAAAGCATTTAACAAAGAGTTTTCTGAATCAGGTAAAAAACCTATGCTTGCTGTGGTTCACCAAGGTGAATTAATGATTCCTGCTGATCGTGTTAAGGAACTAGAGAAAGCAGGATTAACACCGGATAAATTGTTAGGTAATTTCGCTTTTGGTGGAATAGCAGGTAATGTAAATACTACCAGTGTTTCTGAATCAGGTAACAAAACAGTTCATGTTCAGACAACGGTTATAAATAATCAGGAATACGTCACCCTGGATCAATTCAAACAAGGCTTAAATGATGTTCACAATCAATCAGTCAAAAAATCTATTTTAGCCGTTCAGAACAAGATGCAGACATCGAATAGTTATAGAAGATCTGTAGGAATCTAAAATGATAAAAAATTCCCTGGATAACTTAAAACTATCCGGGGAATTTAAAAAGTCAGTTTTTGATTTGTCAGACAATATCAGATTTTAGAAATTTCAACAACTTCAGCTATTAATTCGTATATATCAGAATATACGATACCTCTGATATTTTCAGCTTTCAGATTTTCTACAATTTTGTTAGCAGGTTTTACAGCATCAGTTAACGATTTATGTTCAGGGTTGTAACGTGTAATGGCTATAGTAGCTGATAAACCATTAGCTTTCAAGGCATCTTGGACACGTTTAACAGGTTTCATGATGTCTTTAACTGGTGCTATTATGACAACTTCATCACCATAATAGAATCTACCAGATATCTCAAAACGTTCTGAACCACGTAAAACTGATAAAGCTTTAGCTAATCTATTGTTACAATCCGCTTGCCCATAAAATTGATTAGCTTGTTTAAGTTTATCAACATCTAGGAAAGCGATCGCTAAATCAGTTTTATCAATTGTTTTCCATCTAATTTCGAGTGCTGCTCTAGTAAAAATGTTATATACCGGACAGATTTCATGTTTACTAATGATTTTCTTGAAATAAGCACTAGTTACCAGGGTACTAATCAAGCTCGAACCGATAGCCGTTAAAGATAGTTCTAGTAACATGATTATGCACCAGTCCCTGAACCGTCTTGACAATTATCACGCTTTGGTGTTTCGTTTATCTTGCACCAACGAGCTAACAGAATTTCTGATTCAGTTTTGATTAAGTCTGGATCAACTTGAACAACATCAACACGACATACTGGTGGATCAACTTTAATGTTACAACCTTTCTTTTCAGCTAAAACAGGAAAGGGAATTGTTAAGACATGTAACAAAGCCGTGCTTATATATCCAGCACAGAATAGATTAGTGAATGACATTTTTTGAATCCTTTAGAAAGTGTCAAAAGCACTAGGAAGTTTAACGGACGTTCTAGTGCTTTTTTGTTCTGTATATAATATGTCAGACAAAATTTTAGATGTCAACAGTATTATAAAAAGTCACTTTTTAATTTAACCGTAGAATTTAGATACGTTTTTAGATATTGTTGAATTTAAACAAGCTGAAAGCTATACACAGCAAGGGTTTTACAAATACCAAGCAAGCTGTAGAATGCTGGGTAGAAGTGGGCTGGGAACATGAAGGTAAACGTTATCGAGTAAAACGTTCCAGCAGAGTTTACAAAAACGAAAGTGATTTTGAAGCTGGTAAAACTCAGTTAACCATGTGGGTGGGTGGCGATGATGGTAAATGGTATTTTCCACCCCAGCAACCAGAAGATATCATCAATCAGATTTTACCTGCGAGTTTGCATCAATATTTTTTCTTTGACGGTGAAAGAATTGAAGAAATCGTCCGTTCTGATAAAAAAGCGGAAATTGCGGAAGCTACCAAGATATTCTTGGGGGTGGAGGTAATTAACCGTTCAATTAAGCATTTGGGAGAAGCGAAAAAAAGTTTAGAGAACGACTTAAAAGCCATTGGCGATTCGGAAATCAAACAGCTTTTGCGCCAGCAAGAAAAAATAGAACGAGAAATTGAGAGTATTACCCAACGCCAAACAGAAATTAAACAAGAGTTAGAATATCAACAAACCTTAAAAAAAGAGACAAGTAACCGCTTACGGGAACTGAGTGCGGCGAAGGAATTACAGGAACGTTGTCAAAATTTAGAATCGCAGAATCAAGCTTATAAGGAAGAATACAAGAAAAATCGGGAAGCCTTAAAAAAAATTATTTCCGCACGGGGTTATACAGTTCTCCTAGCCGATACTACAGCCCAATTTCGGGAAATCATGGATGATTTAAAGCAGCGAGGTGAATTAACTGCGGGAATTTCGCGGGAGTTTATCAACGAGTTACTTAATTCGCAACGTTGTATTTGCGGTACAGATTTAAATGTCGGTAGTCATCCCCATACAAATGTAACTCTCTGGTTAAATCAAGCAGGTTCTTCAGCAGTAGAAGAAATGGCTTTTCGCATGAGTGCGCAAGTTGATGAAATTGATAAACAAGCAACGGCATTTTGGGAAGAAGTTGACAGAGAACAAGCGAGAATTCAGCAATTAAAGCAAAATATCTCCCAAATTGAAAGCGAATTAGATAATATTCAAGACCGATTACGGAAAGATGCTAACGAACAAATTAGCAGCTTACAGAAACGCTTAGATGAAATTGAAAATAAAATTGATGAATTAAATAGAGAACAAGGTGCAAATCAACAGCAAATTGCCCACTTTAACACAGAAATTGAAGCTCTAGGTAAACAAATCGCCAAGCAAAAACTGAATGAAGAACGCCAAGCCTTAGCACAGCGACGGATTAACGCTACCCAAGATGCAATTGAACGGTTAACGGAAGTGCGAAATCGTCAAGAAAAGCAATTTCGCCTGCAATTAGAGAAGCGGGTACAGGAGATATTTACAGAGATATCCTTTACTCCCTATATTCCCAAAATTAGCGATAAATATGAACTAACACTAGTAGAGAATACCGCCGGAATAGAAGCACCAGTTGCAGCTTCCACCGGAGAAAATCAAATTCTCAGTTTATCTTTTATCGCCAGTATTATTGATAGAGTGCGGGAATGGAGTGAAAAGCGAAAAATGCTAATGTTACCTGAAAGCAGCACCTTTCCCATTGTCATGGATTCACCCTTTGGGAGTTTGGATGAAATTTCTAGAAGACATATTGCGCAAACAATTCCTAAGTTAGCGAATCAATTAATTGTGTTGGTGACTAAAACTCAATGGCGGGGTGAAGTTGCAGAAGAAATGGCAGACAGAATCGGGAGAGAATATGTGTTGACTTACTTTTCTTCAAAGCCAGATTGTGAACAAGATTATATAGATTTGGGTGAGGAAAGATATCCTTTAGTAAAGCAAAGTCCCAATGAGTTTGAGTATACGGAAGTTATGGAAGTGCACAGGAAGAGTAATCCATGAGCAGTAAATCGGTGAGAAAAACTCAGTATATATAAAGATAGGTAAAAAGAAATATGAAAAGATACACATCAACTTGAGACTTTAAAGATTAAATTCTCAATAGCTTCAGACGGAAAGCCTTCTTTTTCCGTCGGTTCATCATCCTAATTACTTAAAGTATAGCTAAAGTCAGGGTTTTAGCTTGTTCACACAAACTTCTTATTAAAATCGGTAATCCTCCTCAAACTCTTAACCGCACTCTGGGAGCATAATTCAGGTAATGGTTGCTGTGAGTACTGCAATAAGCGTTTAACAAGAAAGTTTGTAAATTGAGAAGGATGAACACATGAAAAGTCTTTTAATTAAATCAGCGATCGCATCTGGTGTAGTTTTATCTTTAGCTGCTGTTACCCGTCCAGCAATGGCAGCATCTTTTGTGGTTTCAATAGAAGATGCAAAAGTAGTAAATGCAAATTTAGGCAATCTTACTCAGGCTAAGGTACAAACTTTTGATAGTCAAGGAACAACAAATTACAGTGCCACAGGCTTTGAATGGAAAGATGGAACGACAAAGATTGGTACCTATACGAATACTCAGATTAGGACAGCCGACCAATATGGCGGTGCTGGTGCCAACAGTCAATATAACAACAAGAATCAATATTTTGATGTAGATGCAAGCAGATCAGGGAATGGACAAACTGTTTCCACTTTAAAATTAGAACAGGCACAAAGTTACTTTGGACTTTGGTGGTCTGCGGGAGACGCAACCAACGTACTAAAATTTCTTTCCAAAGGTCAGGTTGTCCAAACTATAACTACTGCGGATGTGAAAAATTATATCAGCAAGTTAGGAACTAACTCCTCAACTACAACCAACCCATACTACGGTAATCCTACTTCGGCATTCCAGGGTCAGGATAGCGGGGAACCCTTTGCGTTCATCAACTTCTATGATGTTGACGGAACTTTTGATCAGGTTGAATTCACTAATGCTGTTAATTCAAATGGTACTTCATCTGGTTTTGAATCAGATAATCACACAGTCGCTACTGGCTACACCAAGTACTCTGGTACTATAGTTACAGTAGTTCCTGAGTCTTCTTCTTTATTGGGTGTCTTAGCAATTGGTCTTGTCGGTGCTAGTTCATTTTTAACTCGTCGAGTTAAGAAAAGTTCAGTTGCTTAATATCTTGCATCAATCAAAACTAATGCATTTTAATAGCTTTAGTTTATACTAAAGTCTATTAATGCTTCTGAGAAATACTGCAATAGCGATCGCTTCGCTGTTAACTCTATCAAATCCCATCACTCTGGCTTTTTCTGACACCCAACAATATTGGGCAGAAGCTTGCGTTCAACAGCTAGCAGCACGAAAATTAATTACAGGCTACCCCGATGGTAGTTTTCGCCCCAATTCAACAGTAACACGCGCCGAAGCAGCCGTGTTACTGTTGAATGCTTTTGGGGATGCACCAATCAAGCGCAATTCGACTACATTTACAGATGTACCTGCGAATTATTGGGCACACAAAGCCATTACTACTGCTTATCAAAAAGGCTTTTTCTCTGGTTATCCAGGGGGAGTGTTTCAACCAAACCAGCCAATTCCTCGCGCCCAAATTATCGGTGTTGTTGCTGGGGCGAAAAATTATAGCCCTCTACCTAACCCAGCGCAGACATTACCCCAGTATTTTGACGATGCGGCTCAAATTCCTAACTATGCCCAAAGTGCGATCGCATCTGCTACTGTAAATAGTATTGTTGTTAACTATCCCCAAGTCAAACAGCTAAAACCCCAGCAAAGCGCCACCAGAGGGGAAGTCGCAGCTTTGATGTGTCGGGCGTTAAATATCTACACCATACCGCCCCAATATATAGCAGGTGTGGAAGTCCAACCCCAAGAAGTCCGCCCTTTACCGGGAAAACTCGATACTATCCCCACCTTTAATAGCAATAGTCCGGAACTAGTAACTACCGAAGGAATTTTACTGTCTACCTTCCCCCCCGATGGTAAACAAGTCCCCCAAGCACACCTCAATTATCCCTTCTCTGGGAGATTTGATTTATTTGCTCATCATATCGTCAGGGCGGAAACATCAGCCCAAAGCCGCACGGTTTACCAAGGAATCATTGTCCACAATCCAGGAAATGAACCTGTAACAGTTCAAGTATTGCAGGCAGCGAGTTACCTTTCTGCTGAAGCACCGTTTATTACTTTACTTGATATGGTGGACAATTCCCAAAGTACGATTTACGCTGGCCCTGGTAGTAGGACAATGAATGATGTACTAAGAGGAATTAGACAAAGTAATTTCCCCGAAAATGTGGTGATTGAGCCAGGAAAAACCCAAATATTAGCGAATTTACCCATTCCTGTACAAGCTCCATCTTCTAACGGTCGCACAACGATGATGCGATTGACAAGTAGTAGCCCAGTTTATGTAGCCAATTTAGCCAAAAATAGCGCTACGCCTCCTACCCTAGCTGAATGGCAAAAGCTGTTAGATACAGGCAGTTTAGCAGGAAAACGCGATCCAATTCCCACGCCGCTTGACCCTCCCAAAGAACCGACGGTATTTAGCCGCGTCGCTGGTGTTTCCCAAGGGGCGCAATGGCAAGCAAATCTGACGGATAATCCTAATGTGTCCGAGTTGACGATACCGCAGCCAGGGAAAGCCTTTGCTTATCCTTTAGGTACTGTACATTTAATTACCCTCAGCACCGGACAAATCCAGAGTGCGCCAATGTTGAAACGCTATCCTGATACGGCGTACTTTGCTCACAGTAACTACGGTGTAGAGTACAATCTGACTTTGCCGCTACAAAATTCTAGCAATCAAACTCAGACTGTGACCGTATCAATGCATACACCTGTAAAGGATGAAGGGGGAACAGATAGACTGCTGTTTTTAAAGCCACGGGTGGAACAGATATTTTTTCGCGGTACGGTGAAGGTGCGTTATACCGATGATAATGGTGTGGATAAGACGCGCTATGTGCATTTAGTACAACGTCGGGGACAAATGGGTGAACCGTTGGCGACGTTGAAGATGTCAGGGGGGGAGAAGCGACAAGTACAGGTGAATTTTTTGTATCCTCCTGATTCTACGCCACCGCAGGTTGTAACGGTGAGGACTGAGGGGTAAATATCTCACGCAAAGGCGCAGTGAACCAGCGCTGCGGGAGGGTTTCCCTCCGCAGGCGACTGGTGAACCCGAAGGGAGACGCAAAGGTTTTTTAGTTACAGTTGAAAAAGGTGGCTTTTGAGAAAGGATAAGGTTATGGTTGCGAGTCCAGACAGCAAGTATATGTCTCCCCAGGAATATTTGGAATGGGAAGAACGTCAAGAAATTAAATATGAATATATTGATGGTGAAGTTTTCGCCATGACTGGGGGTACTCTTCCCCATACAAGTATTGCTTTAAACTTAGCTTCAGCGTTAAAAGGTCATCTCAGGGGGAGTGGGTGTATTCCCTTTATGGCGGATGCGAAGGTAGGGGTATCGGAGAAGGGGCCTTTTCATTATCCCGATGTTGTGGTGAGTTGCGATGAACGGGATAAACAAGCGATTCAATTTCTCCAGTATCCTTGTTTAATTGTCGAAGTTCTGTCCCCAAGTACGGAAGCTTACGACAGAGGTGCTAAATTTACCCGGTATCGTCGGATTGAGACTTTGCAAGAATATGTCCTTATTGATGCTGAAAAAATTGGTTTAGATTGTTTTCGGTTAAATGATAGGGGACTTTGGGAGTTACATCCTTATGAAGAGGGGGATAAAGTGCATTTAACCAGCATTGATTTCCGCTTTCCGATATCTTTGGTGTATGAGGATGTTCAATTTCCGATGTAGGATTTTACGAACCACTCCAGGCGCAGAGAGCGCAGAGAAGAGAAAGAGCGATCGCCAGCAGTAAAATATAAAAATATGACTACAACAGATGTACGCTTGTGGACTATTGATGAATATTACCGCATGGCAGCAGCAGGAATCATCACTCCTGATGAACGAGTCGAATTGATTGAGGGACAAGTTATCCCCATGAGTCCAAAAAATCCTCCCCACGCGGCGACAAATCTCTGTGCTGCTGACGTTCTCCGGAAGTTACTTTCGGGAAAAGCTTTAATTCGTATTCAAGATCCGGTTCGTTTGAGTTTATATTCAGAACCAGAACCCGATATTGCTGTTGTTCGCATTAACTCCCAATTATACCGCGATCGCCATCCCATACCTGATGATATTTTCTTGTTAGTGGAAGTAGCCGATACCACTCTCAATCGTGACACTCAGCAAAAAGCACGCATTTACGCCCAAGCGAAAATAGCCGACTACTGGGTTTTGGATGTGAATAGTCGCCAAGTCTATGTGTTCCGTGAACCGTTAGATAATCGTTATACTCAGCAAATCATCCTCGATGAGAATGCAACGATTTCACTGGTGGCTTTTGCTGAGGTTGAAGTCAAGGTAAGGGAATTATTTGCTTGATGGGATTAAGTAGTGCGTAGATGCGATCGCGTAGCGTCTCGTAGAGAAGTGGCTTGTTGCGAGACATCACGCTTTTGTTTCGGTTAAAATTGCCACAATGTAGATATGCAAATCAATGGCTGCAAACAGAATCAGGGTTGCTAAGGATAAAGCTGAGTTAGTTAAAGCTTTGCTAGCATCAAAAGACACAACAGGGCCTTTTCAGACTTTTGTAGAAGTAATGGTATTTGCAGCCGCTTTGGGGATTAAAAACAAAAAGCGTGTTCCCCTCGGAGAAACCTCCAAAAGAGAACCATCTCCAATCCCCCAAGAGAATTTCGCTTCACTGGGACATGACCTAATCATCAAATTATTAGGTATGACTGAAATACAAGATATAAATATACTCTCTTCCAGAGAAGAAGAATATGAGGATCAGCGTACTCAAATATTTGAAGAGTATGCTAATGGAGGACTTGAAATTTTACAAAATGAGTTACGAGGAGCCGTTGATTACTCAGAGCGACTTCTGTTAGTTTTAATTTCTGAACGGGGAAATAAAGAACAGTCGGAAGAAGAATTTGATCTAAGTAAGTTTTTAACTTGAAATATATAAGAGTCTGTTAATTATATTGCTACTTCTAACTAGAGTAATTGACTATGAAAAATATAGGATACTATTGTCAACATTTTTCTGAACTGAAGGTGAGTAGTAGCCAGAAACGTGGTAATGCTCAATATAAACCCATATTAATTTTATCTGTAATTGATTTGATGGCGCGGGGTTTGATTAATACTAATGAAATTTTAGTTTCAGATGAATTGATTAAAACCTTTGATAATTACTGGAAAGTAATAGGTTCTCCATTTTACAAAGGTGGATTACATTATCCATTTTTTCATCTACAGAATGAAGGCTTTTGGCACATAAAATTTCAGCAAAACTTTAATGGTTTGCAGCCAAAAACAATTAATAAACTAAAAGATGCTGTTAAATATGCATATCTAGACAATGAATTATTTCACTTATTACAAGACGGAGTTTCTAGACAAGAACTAATAGATGCATTAGTATCAGCTTTCTTTGCTTATCATGAAAATGATCTAGAAGAAATTTTACAAATAAACCAATCTTTTCAAGATGAACTGTTCGAGATAGACAATTTGCTTGAATCAGCAAATTCAGATAAAAGCCCAAGGTGGAGCTTGAAACGAGCAGCTATTAGAAATGCTTTTTTTCGGAAAGCAGTAGTACAGATTTATGATTACAGATGCGCTTTCTGTGGGCTAAAAGTAAGTAAAACAGTGAAACAAAATATTGTTGATGGCGCACACATCAAACCTTTTGCACAATTCTTTGATAATAAAATACATAATGGGATAGCACTTTGTAAAAATCATCATTGGGCATTTGATAGAGGTTGGTTTGCTGTAGATGAACAATACAAAATTATAATTAGCAATGATTTAGCAGAAGTATCTCCCCATACTAAACCAATGAAAGATTTTCATGGCGAAAAACTATTGTTGCCTCAAACCGAGCAATTCTTTCCAGGAATTGAAGCGCTACAATGGCATCGCCAAAATATATTTCAAGCGTAATTACAACAAAGGTGGCAATCCTACTTGCTTGGGTTCAACAAACTTGCCATCAAACCCTATTGTTTGATTTTCTAAAGTTCTAGCATCAGCCAAAGCTTTGCGAATTTCTGCACGTTCCATCTGATCCTGAATACCACCAAGTATATATATTAGTAACTTCGCTGCTAATTCTCGTCCTGCAACTTGTACCCGTTTTTTATTAGGATCATACAAAACTCCATACCAAAGAGATTGCGGATACTCCATTCCACTAAACCCACCTTGTTGGTCAAACTTCCGCAATTTCTTAAAAGTATCTCCCAATGCCAAACCTTTTTTAAATAGTAAAATTCCTAAAGCTTGAGCTAATGCTACTTGACCAACAGGACGAAAAAGCATATTTCCTTCTCCGCCATCTTTTTCAAAGCTGAAGCGTCTTAAAGCTGTGGTCTCTTCTTCATCAAGAAGTTTATAACTAGGAAGGTCGGCTAAATTATCAAATAGCTTTTCAAAGTCTTTAATCCCCTCTTCAATTTCATCATCTTCTGGGCGCATGGGAATTAAACCTTTTTCTAAAGGTTTCCAATGAGGAAATTTTTGCCCTAAATATCTTTCCGACATATCTTGAATAGCTTGCAAAGTTGTTAACACTGTGGAATTTGTTGCAACTGTTGAACTATTCCAATTAACGCGAGGTTTGCGACCTGGCCGTTGTTCTAAAAGTGGATGGTTTGTCGCAATTTTCCGTGCCACAATTGCAAAACCATCATCTTCATTTAATTGTGCTAACTGACCTTTAGTTAAAGGTGCAGCCATCAGGTTGACATGAACAAAAATTGATCTCACCCTTCGCCGCGCTTGGGTGCGAGTTTCCCCAGGCGCAACAGCACAAATGAACTCAATCCCAATTTTTTCTTTGGGTAAGCTTTGCAAATAAGCAGGGTCTACTTGATACTGCTCAATCAAATCATTTATTTTGATAAAACTATCATCAGCACTTTTATCTTTTCTGTAACGCTGAAGTTTTCCTGTTTTAATTAACTCCATTAAACCTTGTACACCCATCAGGCGATGTTGACCATCTAATGCATAAATAGTGACATCATCTTCGGAAATGTTGAGTAAACCTACTTTACCGTCTTTATCCAGAGGAGTAAAATCTGTTGTAGATTTAGTAGCTCTTCCTTCACTATCCCACTCAGTCGCTTTGGGATCATCCACCCAAGATTGATTAATGACTACCAGTACTGGCGGAAACTTGTGATTTTTCCTCGCTGCTAAATACTGAACCAAGGGTGCTTGACGTGACCAATCAACAGGACGTTGCTGAATTTCATCAATGCTATCTGCGTCAATTTCGATGTTATCTGTGTCAGAATTATACTTTTTCTGAAACAGCGGTAAACCAGAAGCGAAGTGAACCCGACCCGCAAACCATTCCAGGGTGACAGAACCAATATAGGCTTCAGTGCCCCCCATCTCGGTTTTTTGCACGAGAATCTGGTCTTTTTTCTCCAAGAACTTCTCGAAAAGTAAAGCTAGTACCTGTTTATCCTTGTTATCCCGTTCCAGGTATTCTCTAGCGATGTCAGCAGTTGGGTCGGACTTACTATCTTTCATATTAATTTTTAAAACCTAGATAATGTAAAGTAGTTTAGTTGTCGAAAAAGTTCGCTATTAATAGTACAGTTTTTAAAAACATTTATGTAACCCCTGTTCACCCTTGGTGCTGGGTAGATGAGTGTTGACTGTGTAAGCACGAATGCGATTGCCCAGATAGAGAGATGAGTTTCCAGAGGTAGGGATAAATGACTACAGCACAACAACCAGAAAATAAAACTCAGCGATCGCGTACTGTAGCAGATTTAGTGGAGGATATCCAAGTTCTCACCGCTGAAATTCAAGAATTGTATTGTTTAGATGAGATTCCCTGGGTTGTGGGCTATTCGGGGGGTAAAGACAGTACTGCGGCATTACAGCTGGTTTGGAATGCCATAAGCGCACTACCCCTAGAAAAGCGAACCAAAACAATTTATGTAATTACAACAGATACGCTCGTAGAAAATCCTGTCATCTCAGCTTGGGTGAGCAAATCTCTTGAGCAAATGAAAGCTACAGCTAAAGAGCAAGGATTACCCATAGAACCCCATTTACTCAAGCCAGAAGCAAAACAAACATTTTGGGTAAATTTGATTGGCAAAGGCTACCCAGCACCGAGAGGAACATTTCGGTGGTGTACAGAACGCCTAAAAATTACTCCATCTAACCGCTTTGTTCGTGATGTAGTGAGAGTCAACGGAGAAGTAATTCTTGTTTTGGGTACACGCAAAGCTGAAAGCATCAGACGTGCTACCTCTATGGAAAAACATCAAGTAGGTAGCTTACAAAATCGCCTCAGTTCTAATTCTATTTCACCTAGATCGCTACTTTACCATAGCCCTAGTTTACCTAACTCTCTAATTTATAGCCCCATCGACGATTGGCGTACAGATGAAGTTTGGATTTACCTGAATCAGTGGCAAAATCCTTGGGGACATAGCAACAAAGATTTATTCACCATGTATCGAGGTGCGACAGCAGATAATGAATGTCCGCTTGTAGTTGATACTTCCACTCCTAGTTGTGGTGATTCCCGCTTTGGATGCTGGGTTTGCACATTAGTTAATAAAGATAAATCAATGGAGGCAATGATCCAAAATGATGAAGAAAAAGAATGGATGCAGCCTTTATTAGATATCCGCAATGAATTAGATATTAAAGATGACCGGGATAAGAGAGACTTCCGACGCATCTGGGGTGAAGTTCAACTATTTGAGCGCAATAAAGATGGTGAACTTTCTGTCGAACCAATACCTGGCCCATATACTAAATATTGGCGTGAATATTGGCTAAGAAAATTATTAGCAGCGCAAACTCAAATCCGGCGTACAGCGCCAGAAAATATGCGCGATATTACCTTAATTACTATCGAAGAAATGAGTGAAATTCGTCGGATTTGGCTAGAAGAAAAACACGAATTTGATGATAGTTTACCCCGCATTTATAAAGAAATGACTGGTGAAGTATTCCACGATCCCCGTCCTGGTGCAGATAATAGTTTACTCGGTAGCGATGAATGGGAGGTACTAGAAGAAATCTGTGCAGATGACGGTATGCACTTAGAACTGATGGCGAAATTATTGGACACAGAACGCCAATTTCGCAAAATGGTGCGGCGCGTAGGGATATATGAAAAATTAGAAAAATGCTTTACAACCAGTTCCCGTTCTAAAGAAGAAGCAGTTAGAAATGCTCATTTGAAGCGCGATTTGAAAACAGCCATTGACCAAGGTGATATTGAAAAGGTCAAGCAGCTAACTTTAGGAGACTTTGTGGTGACAACAACAACTTCAGAAGTAACCACAGCAACTCCAAAAGTAAGCACAACAACTTCACAAGTAACCACAGCAACTGCGGAACTCACCACAGCAACTTCAGAAGTAACCACAGCAACTTCAGAGATAACAAATGAATTACCCCCTAGCAAATCAAAGACTTGGGGAAAAATGAAATTTCAAAATCAGCAAACCACGCCAGAAAGCGATTCTAAATGAAAAAATTTTCATCTTGTATGAAAGGGGGACGAGGGGGATGAAAGAGACAAGGGAGACAAGGGAGACAAATGACGATTGACTCTTTCAAGTCCATCACGGGAAAAACCCACAACCAAATATGAAAATCTCTCTTCCTTATTCCCTAGGAAGTATTTTCAAACTCATCGTTATTCCTAAAATTGGGCGCAGATACCCCCAACCCCCCTTAATAAGGAAGGCAAAAATCTTTCAAAGTCCCACAAAGTAAGGGGGATAATGGAGGATCTAAGACGCAAGAAAACACGCCCTAGGCGTGTCTTCAAAGTAACAAATAATACCATAAATAGCGGACACTCTGAGGTAAGGACGCGGGGACACGGGGAAAATTAATTCAAAAATCTCTCCGTGTCACCGCGTCTTTGAGTCTCCCACTCTCGAATTTAAAGTTTGAAAACACGCCCTAGCCCCTAACGTCCTCACAAGTTCCTCAAATTTAAGTTCTATAACAATAATTGTATGCACCAGAGCGCAGACCAAAGCACTGAGGCTAATTAGTAAAAATATTGTAACTATTAGTTACAAAATATATGTAATAACTAAAAGCCAAAAACCTCAATTACCATCTTTCAACAAAAGCAGAGGTATATATGTTTACCAGGATTTTAGTTGCATTGGATCGTTCGCCAATGGGGAAACAGGTTTTTGACCATGCTTTAGCTTTAGCAAAGGCAACAGGAGCTAGTTTAATGCTACTGCATGTCCTATCTGCGGAGGAAGAAGGTAGCCCTTACGCACCTGTGTTATCCAATTTTGATTATTACCCAGGTTTGGGTAGTCAAAGTTTCGAGTACTACCAACAGCAATGGGATAAATTTAAAAATCAAGGTATCGAGATGTTGCAAGCCTACTGTGCGCAAGCAAACACAGTAGGTGTCAATGCAGAATTTACGCAACAACTTGGTAGTCCCGGTCGGATTATCTGTCAATTAGTGGTTCAGTGGGGTGCTGATTTAATTGTTATGGGGCGGAGGGGTCGCTCAGGAATCACGGAACTATTTCTTGGTAGCGTGAGTAATTATGTCCTTCATCATGCTCCTTGCTCAGTTCATGTGATTCATCTTCCAAAGAATAGTCCCCCAACCCAAGAAGTTGTGGAAGAACCTAGCGTGAAAGTAGGGACTAGGGACTAGGGACTAGGGATTAGGAGGTATACCTGATGTTGCGTCGCTTTGTACAAATATTGTGGCGGTTGCTATTGCTAGGAATAGTGACGATATTTATCTTGCTGGGTTTAGAAATCAGCGCCTCGAAAACCGCTTATACCGAAGGGGTTGCCGGAGGCATCGCTGCTATTACTCGATTAGAATCAGTACCAGGAGAAGTAATTTATCGCTCACAGTTAAAATTAGACGATCAATCAGGACATGTTTGGCAGGTGATTTTGTGGAAGCAAGTTTATCCTGATTACTTACCTAGTATAAATCTCCGCTTGGTAGGGTTTCCTGGTTCTGCTGAATTGATTCACCCACAACCATTACGAATTACCACAGCTACAGGTGAAGTCTTAATTGCACCTGATGTTTTCTTAGAGTCAGCACCAGTACCAACTATTGGTCAGTATAATTTCCAGGATATATTACCAAAATTATCGGTTGAACCGCTGCTACTGAGTATCCCTTTACCTGGTGAAAAATTTATTAATATCTCTGTTCCTCAATCTGTAGTACACGAATGGCAAACAGTAGCCAGCAATTAGCAATCATTAATTGTCAGTTGTCAGTTGTCTCCCCTGTCCCCCTTCCCTCATCCCCTAGCCCCTAGCCCCTAGTCCCTAACTCCTAGCCCCTAACCCCTAGTCCCTATTTTCAACTCAGCATTAAAAATTTTTTGGAGATGATTAATTATGTTGAAAGCAGCAGATATCATGACGAAAGATGTTGCGACAATACGGAGTTCGGCGACGGTGGCTGAAGCTGTGAGGCTCTTAAGGTCAAGAGACTGGCGGGCGCTGATTGTTGATCGTCGCCACGAACAAGATGCTTACGGTATTATTAGCGAGAGCGATATTGCCTATAAGGTGATTGCTTATGGCAAAGATCCCCAAACAATGCGTGTCTACGAAATTATGAGCAAGCCTTGTATTACCATCAATCCCGACCTTGGTGTGGAATACGTAGCCCGGTTATTTGCGCAGCATCATCTCCACAGAGCGCCAGTTATCCAAGGCGAACTATTAGGAATTATCTCACTTACTGATATCCTCGCTCACAGTGACTTTTTGGAACAACCGCGAACAATGCTACTCGAACAAGAATTACAGGACGAAATTAAGAAAGCTCGGATAGTATGCGCTAACACAGGTGTTCGTTCACAAGAATGTGCTGCTGCGTGGGATGTTGTTGAGGAACTGCAAGCAGAAATAGCGCACCAACGAGCCGAAAAGGTTTTGAAAACAGCTTTTGAAGATTACTGCGATGAATATCCAGAAGTCTTATAAGCGAGAATGTAAGATCTTTAGAACTACTCATTCAACGCTCTATGGTGGGCATCACACCCACCACTAATTTTATTTTTTACTCAGGCAAAAATTGCTTTAAAGTTCGCTGGCTGTATTAGGAGCAATAACTTCACCTGTACCTAATTCTAAGATCAAATCCTGGTCGGTAATCAGTTCAGTAAGTTCTTTAACTTGTAAATTCATTGCCTCACAAGCTTCCCTTAATTCTCTAGCAAATTTGTTGAGGTCGTTACCATAACCGCATTGGTAAGCAGCAGTTTCAATTCCTTGTTTGGCATTTGCTCTCGCACAATCTACTAATTCTGTGCCTTGCAATGGTGTTGTGGATGCCATAAGTCTATTTACTAAATATTACCTGTTTTTTCATTAATAGATTATCAACTATTTATAATTCACTCATCCATCTATGGGTTAGGGTTGTCAATAGTCAATAGTCAATAGTCCATAGTCCATAGTCTAGAATTTCTTGACCCTTGATTAATACCCAATGCCCAATGCCCAATGCCCAATGCCCTGTAATATTAACTAAAAGTAACCCTTGGATAGAAATAAAATTCAACCCAAGGGTTACTTTTGCTTTGTCCTTTACTTAACATTGGTAAGTTTAGGCTATTTTTCCCTAGATTTTAGCCAAGCTTACTTATAGCTGGTAAATGCACTTAGCTGATATTTCTCTCCCCACACATGACACACGCTCTTAATTAGACCACGGGCAACAAGTAAACAACTCTATTTTGATGAAGGATTTCTCTTCACCATCCAGTTTTAAATTAACTGTTATGTGGAGGGAATTTATCAGTCTTTAGATGTAAAAAGTCTTCATTTTCTCAATCTTAAGAGGTAAATTCAAAATTTAGGCTCTTACTTGAGAGAGGTACGGGGAGAAGTAATTAACCTTGGGGAAGGTATTGAGCTTAAGACACAATAATTACCCACATACTAGCTGCTAGTGCAATAGTTGCTAAGTGTTGCCAAAGAAGTGTTATTAGTGATTGCCGTGCTATTTTTTGGGTTAACACTATCGTGAATAACACTGAAAAAATCAGGGTTGTGCCTTGTAAAAAAGCAATTACTGCTGGGTGTGCTACTAATACAGGTAACTGCTCACCATGCAAACCAAATGTAGCAAAAGTGATGGGTAAAATGCGTCCTCCTTCCCCTAAGCCTAAGCGTAGATAATGAGCTAAGTTACCTCCTAACACCAATGGTAAGTAGCCATAGGCAAGCTCAATAAATGCTTTCGGTTTTCGGCTAAAATTCATTAGTTGCATTAAGCCATAAGCTGCTAAGGAAATTGTGACTGGAACGATCAAAGTTAGCAGCGATAATCCTAAGTGCTGCCAAAAAATAGTTAAATCCAGTTGTAGCCCTAACCAAGATTGGATTTCTGGCAATCTATGCAGATATATACCACCTAACAGCAAAAATAACAGCGCCACTTCATAGCTGTGGGGTACATGAGTTGTCCATAGTTCAATTCCGGGAGGGCGTAAGTTAAATTCTACGGAACGATGGGGACAGGCTTTTAAGCACGTCATGCACAAAACGCAATCTTTATTATCTTCCAACTGGGCGGGGTGAGAGTATAAGGGACAACCATCAGTTTCCATCCCCTCGCCTTTTTGTGGCCCACCCTTATAGCATTGATAGGTGGTGCAAGTTGCAGAACAGATACCTTGCTGCGCTCTCAGTTCTGTCATTGACAGTTTGGCAAATAAACCATTCATTCCACCAATGGGACAAAGATAGCGACACCAAAACCGCCGTTCAAAAATGGCTGAGCAAATCATTGCGCCGGCGGTGATTAATAGCAGCAAGCAAGCGGAGAGGTAAGCTGTATTTTCTAAATCCCAGAGTTCTTCCCATAAAAAAATCAGGGTAAATAGCCCAAACAAAAACCATCCACCCCATTTCTCAGCTTTCTCTCTCGGCCAGCGCTTGAGTTGTCTAGGAAACAACCATAAGGATAATTTTTGCGTAATTTCACCGTAAATCATGAATGGACAAACTGCACACCATACACGACCTAAAAAGGGAAAGAGAAACAGAAAGAACGGCCACCACCAAGCCCAAAAGAGATTTAAACCGAAATTGCGATCGCGTGTTTGCGGCCCAATAAACAACACTCCAATCAAAAAAGCAAAGGCCGCAAATGTAAAACCATAATTAATGCGATCGGGCCACCAATCACTCCGTAAAAACCTCCGTAACCCTGGATATACATTTAACAAGTTGACGCGAAATTGTTTTTTCTTCGGTTCGGCTGACCAAAAAATTTCTTCTGTTAATTCTTTCCCTTCTCCCGCTTGGACGATCGCCCTTTCTACTAAGTTTTTCAATTCTTTGAGATTACCGGGGAAATCGTAAGCTTGCAAGCGGCGTAAAGCTTCGGGGGTAATATGGGGTTTAGCTAAACCTCTAGCTCGACTGTAGAGACTGGTGTAATATTCTACTTGAGCTTTAATATCAGCTTTGCGTACCCGCAACGGTGGAACTTTAATTACATGACCAACCCGCCGTTCGATGAGTGATTGCGCTTTTTCGGAAACAATCAAAATCTTGACTTTACTGGTACGAGGCTCAGCTTTTGGTTCTCCACCACGACTTACAGGAGTATATGTATTTGTTTGGAGTAATTGGGCTACGGCTGGTAATAACTCTGTGGGCAATTCTTGGATATTATTGAGAATTAAACTACCTTCCCCCAACCATTCTAAAAGTCCTGGTTTGCCGCCTGCACGACCAAATAAATCCGCGCCACTAGTTTGGAGAATACCGCAATTGATTTTAATTATCGGTTGACGCCGTTGCACAGAACTAAAATGAATCAGCGCCGCGATATTATCTTTTTCTAAACCAGGTTCGCCAAAGATATCTACAGACAACCTGTCGCCCGCAGCATCTCGAATTTGCTCCCGCAACCGCACCGCATAACGACTTGTACCGACAATTCCCCGTTGCGCTTTGGTGACTAAATATGGGCGCAAAGCGATCGCACGTTCTTGTTCGTAGGTTAAAGCCGAGGTGACTTCGGCTAATTCTTGGGCTAATAACCGAGAAAAAGCTTGATTAATTTCCGGATACTCAGTAGCTAAACTGCGAAATGTCTCCGCCGGTATCACCCACAAATGACATTCGTTGAGGGTAATAATTGTGAATTGAGTTAATTCGTCTAATAGTAATTCTTGCAGGTGTATGACTTCACCAGGAAGGAATCCACGAGCTAAGGCTGAGTTCGTTTGATTACTAGTCTCGCACTCTAAGTGTCCATCTTGGACGATGTAAAGTGCTTCTGGCTTAGTACCTTCGGTTACTAGGGTACTACCTTCTGGGATAACTTGTGGTTCCATCACTTGCGCGATCGCCTCTAACACCTGAGGTGAGAGAATTCCTAAAGGCGTGCGTTCTTGTAGCCAAATCACTGTATCACCAGATGCGATCATGATTTCTCCGTGCAGGCTATTTTACTAAGGGACTACCAAGAAAACAATTATCCCATCGCTGTGTTAGTAGAGGAAGTGTGGGGAAAAATGACTTATGCCCTATGCCCCATGCCCCATCAAGATATCTTTAAAGATTAATTACGTCTACCTATCTACCTGAGTATTATCTTTAACGAAACTTCATAATAAGTTGCATATTTTTGCAATTACAATTCTATGTAGATAGAAAATAAGCAGCTATTGATAGCAATTTTCAGATTTGGCATTAGTAATCTTAGCCACCAGATTGTTAAAAAATATAAACTATTAAATATTTAACTTCAGTTGGGATGAAAACTCAGTACTGAGTTGGCTATGGCATAATTTCTGTGCAGGCTGCATAATCAGCATCGACAAATCAAGATTGTTCAATCCAACAAACCATATATCTATATATAGTTAACAACTAATGAGTGAAATACTAAAAATTGGTAACCGTACAATCACGGCTGAGGAACTGATACCCTTGTTAGCAAGCTACCAAATGCTGCCACAGTTGCGACGGGAATTAATTATTGATGCAGCGATCGCATCAATCGACTGTACCCCAGAAGAAATCACCTCTGCCAAACAGCAGTTTTTTGCTGAGAGACAGTTAAAATCAGAAGCCGAACTCAAAGCTTGGATGGAATATCAAGGTCTGGGAGCCAATCAACTAGAAGCGATGACTGTACGTAAGCTAAAAGTTGAAAAATTCAAGCACCTCACCTGGGGTAAAAAACTCGAAGCCTATTTTTTTCAATCTAAAGCAAAACTAGACAAAGTAATTTATTCTCTGTTGCGTACTCAAGATATCGGAATTGCTCAAGAGTTATACTTTCGCATTCAAGCCAAAGAGCAGACATTTGCAGACGTAGCGCGAGAATATTCACAAGGCCCAGAAGCGCAAACAGGTGGGTTAGTTGGCCCTGTTGAACTCAGCCAACTCCATCCAGCAATGGCGCAACTACTTTCTAACAATCAACCAGGCCTGGTTTTACCACCCAATCGCATCGGGGAATGGATTGTAATTGTGCAGTTGGAGAAATTTATCCCTGCTCAACTAGATGATTCGATGAGAATGCGCCTGTTGAATGAACTGTTTGAAGGTTGGATGAACGAACAGCAAAAGCAAATGATGTTATCTGCTAATTCATCAGATGATAGTTCATCTTTAAGCAGATTGGCGTAAGGGGATGTGCTTCGACTTCTCTGCGAGACGCTACGCGCTAAGCGGAGCTATGCCGCAGGCTTTACGCTCAGCAACCGGGGGATGAGGGGGACAAGGGAGTGTGGGAGGAAATGATCAAAAGGCTTCTCACCCCTCCCAATACCCAATGCCCCATGCCCCATGCCCAATGCCCATTAACTAAACTGTTGTGCATAAAATCGCGCATAGCGTCCATGAAGCGCTAACAGTTCTTCATGGGTTCCTGATTCGACAATTTGTCCCCGTTCCAGCACTAAAATCCGATCGCATCTTTTCACTGTACTTAATCTATGAGCAATAATAAATACAGTACGTCCTTGCATCAGTCTTTCTAAAGCCTCTTGTACCAAGGCTTCTGACTCGGAGTCTAGGGCTGATGTGGCTTCATCAAGTATCAAAATTTGCGGGTTGAGGAGAACAGCACGAGCGATCGCAATTCTTTGTCTTTGTCCCCCTGATAAATTCATCCCCCGTTCACCTACCCAAGTATCATAACCTTCGGGTAGCTGGGTAATAAACTGATGGGCATTAGCAATTTTTGCCGCTTCTTCTACAGCTGACATTTCAAAGGAATCTTGTCCAAAAGCGATATTTTGAGCAATAGTCCCAGAAAACATGATAGTTTCTTGGGGAACAATGCCGATTTGCCGCCGCAGACTATGGAGTGTGACATCGCGAATGTCCACGCCATCAATCAAGATTTGACCAGACACAGGATCGTAAAACCGGGGTAGAAGATTCACGAATGTGGTTTTCCCCGCACCAGAAGCACCCACAAGGGCGATCGCTTCTCCTGGTAATGCCAACAAACTGATATCTTTGATTACAGGTTCACCTCTTTTGTAAGCAAAAGCCACATGGTCATATTCCACCTTACCTTGTACAGGGGGAAGAGCGATCGCATTTGGCTTTTCTAATACCGTTGGTTGAATTGCCAATAATTCAAAAACTCGGTCAACTGATGCCTCACCCTGCTTAAATTCGTTGTAATTATTAGTAGTATGACCAATAGGATCAATTAATAACGCCGCCGCTGTTAAGTAGCTGAAAAACTCTCCCACCGTTAAATTGCGTTGGGAAATTTGCCAGCCTCCCACCATTAATAGTGATAAAGCACTCACAGCTTCTAAGAACCCGACGATGGGGATTTGAATCGCTTTGAGTCGTTCGGCTGAGTATTTAGCTTTGAGGCTGCGTTCTGCTTCATGGCTAAACCTAGCAATTTCATAGGTTTCGGCTGCAAAAGCCTGTACTAAACGAATCCCACTAAAAACTTCTGTCAGGATAGCCGATAAACTTGAGATCCGATTTTGGCTGCGACGAGAATATTTTTGTAACCGTTCGCCAAACCAACCAATCAAAATACCCATCAGTGGTGCGACAATTATGGTTGCTAGTGTGAGCTGCCAATTCAAGTAAATCATGTAGATAGGAATTGCTAGCAATTGCAACACACAGGGGATTAAGTCGTGAAATATTTTATTAACAACTTCCCCAATCCTGTCAACATCCTCAGTTAAGCGGTAAGATAAATCACCTGCTTTAGCGGTTTCAAAATAGCTCAGGTTGAGTTTTTGTAGATGGGCGTAGACTTGTTTACGGAGATGAAATGCTACTCTTAGAGCAGCTTGCGCCATGTAAATATCTTGCACAGACTGAAAAAATCCCCGGACAAGAAATACGACAGCGCAGATTCCAGCTATTTGTGCGATCGCTACTACATTACCGTCTCCAAAGGGAACTGCCAATTTACCTGCGAGATTAATCAGCGTTAATGTAGCCAGCACATATCCGAAAATGCCAATAAATCCCTTAGTGATAGTTTGCCACTGAGGTCGGATATAAGGTAGTAGTTGCCAATAATTAGATCGCGTTTTCAAGCTGTCACATCCACAATAATATTCTCCTTTGTTTGACGCTATCAGTTTTTGGGTAGTTTCTAAATAGTTATAGATAATTTCCGATTCAGGCTATTTTGCGATCGCCAAAGACTGCAAAAGGTCGAGGTTGAGAGAAGGCTGACTGATAAATTTAGCATAGGCTGTACTCAAGTACGGACGATATTCATCATGATTGGCAATATAAGTTTGCATGAAAGCAACACTCAAAGCACTCAGATAGCTAAAGAGATATTGAATCTCAACATATTTTAATTGAATTGCTATTTTACAACACTGAGCTAATAGACTGTTTTTGAGATTGTTGAGTTCTAAATTTTATCGAAAATTTAGGTGGTGCGATCGCATCCATTAGCTAAGTCAAGATGGCGCTGCAAAAGCGATCGCTCATCTCCTGTAGGATGCTTTCAAGCATTCAGAATCATCTGAAATGCTCTTGGATAGGTGAGTTAACGCTCTTGTGTATAAAGCTTGCATCATATTGCCGAAAATTTGGGTATGTTTAGGGATGCTTTTTTTGATTTAAATAGTACAATTGTTCTAGTAACAAACTTTATTTTCCAACTTCCACCAACTTGAGTGAAATCGCCTGTGAAGAAGAACCCAAGGCGATGGATTTGTAGTGCCAGGGAGTTTTTAGGAGGTCAACATTATGATCGCACAAGTACAGAGTGTAATTCCCACGCAAATTGACTCTAAAGCGATTGCAACATCAGAATTTGAGCAATATGTTGAAGAAAAACCTAACGCCCTCAAAAGTGTTGGTGGAGAAAAATATTCTTTCCTGACCTTGGCTGATGTTACCAAAACAATTTTACATCATGCCTTTTGGTTAGCTGAACAAAAACAAAAGCTTTCGCTCAAGCAGTACAAAAAGCTACTTGTTGACCGAGACTTCCGGGGTGAAGAAAAAAAGTATCTGAAGATTGCGGCGGTATTTGGTCAGTTTGCGCCCCAAGATTTAGCACAAATTGAACCTTTAACTGTATATCAGCTAGCAAATAACAGTAATAAGTACAAGCCAGTGATAGACGCACTGTTAGACTTAAGCGCGATTACCCAAGAAGCTGTACGTTCTTTAGTCAAAGAACATCGCAAACCCAAAGCACCAAAACCGGAAAAACCAAGTATTTGGCGGCGGACAAAGAATGGGGGACGGTATTGCCAAATTCCCGCAATTCACGAAGAGGATGAGCGTACAGGGGTAACTCTGCAAAGCATGATCGATACAGAAGGTTTAAGCGCTCAACAAATCGTCGCAGAAGCGGTAGCCTTGCGAAAGGCATATAAGGAAGGAAGGTTAGTTTTAGTAAAGGAAAACAAAAATTAATTTACAGCGTATTTCAGGTAAATGAGGTATGCCGGTAGGGGCACTGCCGTGCCCTTACAATTATTTGTACCTCACCAACTTGCAATCTGCTGTAAGGGAATTCCAAAAAATAAATGATTCTGCTTAAAGTTATTGACCGTTGACTGTTAACTGTGAACAGTCAACGGTCAACACTCAACAATTACTTCGGGAATATTTTTTTTACTTGAAAGTCTCTATATCTATCTAAATCTATAGTCGCTTCAACTTAATGGTAGAAGCACAATGTTTGCTTCATCTCTACTATTAAAACCGTAGAAATAAACCGCAGTCTAACTGTTGTGTAACTTATGGACTTTAAATACAGGTGGAAAAATGGCAGACCGCCAAGTCGAGATGAAGCAGCACGGACTCAGCATTTACTAGATGAGAGTCAGTTTGAAAGTAAGGAAGACCACAGGCTAGCGGAGGAAATGGCCAGAAAACATTTAAACGTACCTCTATCAACTCAAGACGAAGACCTTTCTGTATTGCCAAAAGCGGCTCCTCCTGAAGAGAAGCGGTAGAAGGGTATCTCATAGTTAAATGCGATCGCTAAACGTTACTCTTACCAAACAGCGATCGCATCCTGCTGACTAGCTGGTAAGCTTTTTAATTGGGCGATCGCTTTTGATTGGGACTACTCATGAGCAGATTCTCGTTGATCTAACTCTAGAAAAATTCCTTTAGCATTTAGAACTAAATCTTCATCAGATAAGGGCGGAAAGTCTAAATCAACCGTCCGCTTCAAAATCTCTAATACCAACTCTAGTCGCTCTGAGTCTGTCAATCTGTCAAAGGTATTGAGAAGTTCTTGTACTAAAGCAGTCATCATCTGTTTCCTAGACCTGTTCCCAGGATACCACGAGCTTTAGAGGGAGTTTTAGCCATTGCTTGCTCAAGCGGTTTTTACTAACAGAATTATTGCAGTGATCGCATTTTGCTGACCAGCTGGTAAGGTTTTTAATCGGGCGATCGCTTGTTCAAGCAACACTGATCGATGTGGTGTAACCAGTCAATACAATTCAATTGCAGCCCAATGCAATCAAATTGCAAACTAATACAATTCAATTACAGCCCGATGCAATCGCATTGCAGCCCAATGCAATCAAATTGCAGCCCGATGCAATCGTATTGCAGACCGATGCAATCGCATTACAGACCGATGCAATTCAATTGCAGCCCGATGCAATCGCATTGCAGACCGATGCAATCAAATTGCAGCCCGATGCAATAATATAATCAGCAGATGCGATCGCTCAACGTGACTCTTGCTAAACAGTAGTCGCGTAACTTCATATTGCAGCGATCGCAACTTGTTCACTAGCTGGTGTTTAATTAGGCGATCGCTTTGAAGAACAACTCGGTCATAGCGAGAGCAATCCTATAAAAGATATACCATCAATTATTCTCTTGTTCTACTGTGACAACTACCACCAATTATTCTGGCTCCTCTTGCTCTCCAGTCACAGTCCATTTCCACATTGCCATGAGAAACTGATTCAGCTTGTAATTCTCCTCATACCAGTCGATGGAATTACTCTTAATACCTTGCCAAACAATTGGATTTAGTTTGCTAACATCAGCCTGGTCGATACCGCAGAAAACAACCGATTGGTATTCCTCCATGAACACAAGTTTGTTATCTATCCATCCAATTTCCTCGATGGGTAGCAACTGATTGTGTTCCTTATTAATGCAATGTTGACCAGCTATAGCGTAATAATCAATAAGTGCTTTGGGAAGTGTTAACGCAGACTCTGCCAGCTTTGCTTGAACAAAATTATTTCCCAGACCATCTGATGGCTGTAGCGAAAAACCAAAAATCTCTTGAAATCTTCGCTTGTAATACTCTTTAAACATAGTTAATGCTGGGACGATCTAATTATGCTGAGAGTTAAATTAATATTTTAGTGGATCTGCTAGTTCAAGTTATCAGAGTGCAGTCTTGTTAATTATGCAAGAGTATTACAAAGAAGACCTCGCATTTATTCATGATGTCGGTTACAGTGACTATGCTCTCAAATCTGCTCCGGGGATATTAGAAATTCTAGCTGAAAATAATATCCGCGAAGGACTAATAGTAGATTTAGGTTGTGGTAGCGGCTTATCGGCGCAAGAGTTTACCAAAGCTGGGTATCATGTGTTGGGGATTGATATTTCTGAAGCAATGATTGCGATCGCCCGCGCCAGAGTGCCAAATGCCGAGTTTCGCATTGGTTCACTGTTTGAGGCAGAGATTCCGCCGTGTAATGCTGTAACATCAATTGGTGAATGTCTGAATTACCTGTTTGATCCTCATAGCGATCGCCAAACCCTAATAAGTCTGTTCCAACGTATCTATAGCGCCTTAACTCCTCTTGGTGTCTTCATCTTCGACATTGCAGAACCAGGACAGGTTACTCAAGGAACTACCAAAGGATTTACTGAAGGCGAGGATTGGGTAGTACTTGTTGAGAAGGAAGAAAATCAAGAACAAAGCATCTTAACCCGTCGGATTATTAGCTTTCGCAAACAGGGAGAACACTACAGACGCTCTGATGAAATACACCACCAACGGTTATATCAAGCAACGGATATTGCCAATCAACTCCATCAAGTTGGCTTTCAAGTTCAGACCATGCGTAGTTATGGTCAATATTCTCTGCCAAAAGCTCATTTAGCCTTCATCGCACGTAAAGTCAATAGTCAATAGTCATTGGTCAGTTGTCAGTTGTCAGTTGTCATTGCTCCTCCTTGTTCCCCTGTTCCCCGTGCTTTCCTTATCAAAGCCTAAACAACTGTGAAATTCACAATTGGCGTTATTGAATTTTGCGATTATAACTGAATAGTGAATTTACTGCTGTCCATAAGCTGCGCTCATGAATAGGGACAGATCATCTACCCAACGCTACGGGTTGGTCAAACTCTTCACCCGTTACAACGTTCAATCCGAGATCAGTGTGTCGTGAAGGATTTCAGTTGGTAATTCTTTTATACCTATCTGAAAAAACTAGTCACTATTCATCAGAATACGGTGGAGCTTGGACATTAGTGAATATTTCACACCTTTCATTTAGTAAGTAACAAAGGCTAGTAATCATCAATGTCAAATCTTATAAAGCCTTATATATCAAGGCTTGCATTTAATTTACGTATCTAGAAGAGCAATGTGTGCTTTGTACATCTTGTATTTATAGATACTTTAATATAGGATGAATCAACTCTAGTAGAATGTTAACTTTTTTTCAAAGTGTGAGGAATTTACTGTGATTCAAGAAAACTCAATAAGTATATTAGTACCCAAACCAGTTAAGTATATTTTTTCTAGTTTAGGAAAAACCTTAGTTACTAGTCTTTTGCTGACTACAGCTATATCCACCCATTCCGCAGTTGCTAAAGATAAGTTGATAGCTGACAACCCCAACAGTAAATTAAGTTCTGAAAATAAACCACAAGCGGATTCTGCCACTTTTGAAAGTGTTGCAGAGCAGGATATGGACTGGGAAAAGGTAGTTGTAGAACATGACAATCCCAGTGTTGAATTCAGTTCTTTTCCAATATCTCAAGCATCTGCTGCCAATTCTGATGTTGTGGAAAATCACAATGCAGACTTCAAGCAAAAACAACCTCAACTAATTGCGCAATCAGATTCTTCTGGAGCTGCGGGGGATACTTTAGGAGAAGCCAATCGATTACGCCAAGAGCTTTTTATTGAACCCATAGTCACCGAGATCCCCAGACCGCGAGCGGGAGCCGCACCAGGTTCTAGTGCTGGAACTCCTACCGCCTATGGTGCAAGTTGGGGTCAAGCCTTCATTGGTGCTGGCGGATTCATACCTTTCGATAAAGGAAAAGTAGATGGTTCCATAGCTGCTGGTTTTGGTCTAGGAGATGCAGTTAAATCCGTAGGGCTGGAAATTGACTTTAACATTTACAGCGTCGGTGGTCAAAAGGAATTGTTAGGCGACTTTGGCGAAAGTGGAGGTATTGGTTTCAAATTACATAAATATTTTGCTGACGGTACAGCAGTTGCTGTGGGTTGGTCGAACCCAATTACATGGGGAGAAGGAAATAGGGCTAGAGATACTATCTATGGAGTAGTTACTAAGGCATTTTACTTGCAGCCAAATAGCCCCAATAATAAATTACCTTTGACTGTTTCTGTTGGTCTTGGTAGTGGTGCTTTTCGCTCCTTAGGCGCACAGAGAGATCGCTCCAGTGATAATCCACCAAATTTATTCGGTAGTTTAGGTTTACGAGTAATACCTGAAGCATCTGTAGTAGCTAGCTGGACAGGAAGTGCTTTGAATTTGGGTGCATCTTTTGCTCCTTTAAAAGATACCCCTGTAGTGATCAACACTATTTTCACAGATGTCACTGGCACCGCGACTAACACTTCTGGTTTTAGTGTAAGCGCTGGGTATATTTTCCAGTTCTAATTTCCACATTTTATTGCTGATTAAATTTGAAACAAAAACATGAACAAGCAAAAATTCTCTTTAAGTCTGAGTTTGGTATTAGTATTATCGAGTTCTTTGGTAGTTGCATCTAATAGAGCGGATGCTAGTCCATTTCAGAGTTTAGGAAACACCACAGATTCATCAGGTTTCTCTGGCGATACTTTTACTCCTGGTGGTGTGGGAACATCAGCCCAACCCAATATACTACCAGGTACCAATGTAGAAATTAGCCCAAGTGGAAAAATTGTCGTATCAGAAGCAGTTCAAAATAGAGTGAATGGCATTGCTAGTGAAATCAAGGGCGAAGCACGGGATATTAATGATTGCTTAGCTGCTGTTGCCAGTGTTTTGTTCGGGGGAGGTTGTGCGCCACAAGCAAAGGAGCAAGTCCAATCAACTCTAGAAAGTTATCAAGTTAGACCAGAATTAGCAAAAGCATTTGTCGATTCAGTATCAGGTTTGTTAGCCAATGGAAATGTGGATATTACGCAATTGAATATTGCTATTAATAATTGGAATAATATAGTGAAACAACTTAACCCTAGTGACCTGCAAAAGGTTAAAGATAACCGAGATTTTGAACAACTAACAAGAAATTTGAAGCGATTAAGAGCAGGTTTGAAGAAACTCCTTTAAAACTTTGGGACTAAAGCAGCATGTTATATCTTTTTAGTGTTGAGGCGGTCAATAGTCAATGGTAAAGAAATTCTAGACTATGGACTATGGACTATGGACTATTGACAAACCCAACCTTAATTTATTGTGCAAGTTGCTTACGTCCTAAATTTGAGAAGATAATTTAGCCCACAGGCGATCGCTTGTGGGCTAAGTATTTACACTTTAAAAAATGTAATCATTTATTTGAGTAATTTCCTACTTCATACTTCAGCCTTACTAGAGGGAGGCATAATCACTTTTTTAGCTAAACCTAAGGTCTTCAAAGCTTGGATACTCCACCAAGTAATATCAATTTCCCACCAAGAAAATCCTGATTTGGCAACATGGGGATAAGTATGATGGTTGTTGTGCCATCCTTCACCATAAGTTACCAAGGATACCCACCAAAGATTGCGGGAATCGTCGCTAGCATCAAAGGTACGATAGCCCCATTTGTGGGTTGCTGAGTTCACAAACCAAGTTGAGTGCCATAGTAAGACGGCTCGCACAAACATGCCATAGATGACAAAAGACCAACCACCTAAAGCATATAACAATAAACCCAAGGGGATTTGCAATAGCAGGAAGTAGCGATCTAACCAACGGTAAAATGGTTGACGTGCTAGATCTGGGGCATATTTTTGATATCTTTCGGCATCAAAGAACTCTGTGCGTGGGTAAAAAATCCATAACATATGACTCCACCAAAACCCTCTTTTGGCAGAGTAAGGGTCTAAATTAATATCTTCAGTGTGGGCGTGATGCTGGCGGTGTCCACCAACCCAGAATATCGGCCCGCCTTGTAAAGCTAAAGCGCCAATAAAGGCGATCGCATATTCTAACCACTTTGGTACTTGGAAACTCCGATGCGAGAGTAGTCGGTGATATCCCAAACAAATCCCAATGCTTCCGAATAACCAGTGCAAAAACAGCATTGTACCTAATGCTGACCAAGAGAAAAACCAAGGAGCTAGAAGAGCTAACAGATGAACTGTACCGAAAAATATTACATTCGTCCAACTTAGCCTTGATGTTCCTTGTTCAGGGGCGAACGCTGGAAATTTTGCAGTCATAAAAATTCCTGTTGATGAACAATGAAGCGATCTGCTTTTTGGGGATTTACTCTTGCATTGGGTGTATTTGGCTATTGCGCTTCACAACCGACAAGGGATTTACCCGTTCTGTATAACTTGGTTACAGTAAGGTAGAGCAAGTATCACTTACATTTGTATCTTAACAACTCTCTACTTTATATGCAAGTGGCACTTGCATGATTTTTATGGCATCTCCCACCCATTCAGCTCGTCAACGTCTGATTCAAGCAGCGCTGGAACTGTTTACTGCTCAAGGCGTCAGTAGTACTACAACCCGCCAAATTGCCGAAAAGGCAGAAGTGAACGAAGTCACGTTATTTCGGCATTTTGGCAATAAACATGGACTGCTTTTAGCTGTTTTGGAAGAATCTGCAACTTTCAAAAATTTAGGTGAATCGTTAGTAAGACGCGCCAGTCCTCCTGGTAGCGTCTATCAAGCTCTCAAGGATTATGCAAGTGATAACTTGCTTGCATTAGAACGAGTACCAGAATTAGTCAGATCTGTAGTCGGTGAAGCCGATCAATACCCAGCAGAAAACCGCCGCGCTTTGGGAAGAGGTTTAACAGAAGCTAACCGCTATGTCGCCCAGTACTTAGCTACGGTAATTCAGCAGGGACATTTAAATACCTATCTACCGGCAGAAAAATTAGCCAGTTTGCTGAATGGAATGCTGTTAGGCTACGCTGTCATTGAATTTACTAGCGAATTTCATGAACTTTGGGAAGACAGAGATGATTTTCTGGAGAATTTGGTTGAGTTGTTTTTACGTGGTGCGATGTCCCCTTCCCCAGAATCAGCAATTAATAATTCGTTAGAAAGTGCTATCACCACAGAGGTGGCTGATTTACCTGCTACTTTAGTCCACGAAATTCTTCGACAAGCTAGGAGATTGGGACTACAAGATTATGCTTTGGCATATATATTATTTGGTGCTGGCTTATCCCCCACAGAAATAGTTAGCTTACAGCGATCGCACCAAATTTATGATGAACAAGGGCACTTTTTGCAAATTACCACTCCCGGATTAGTCCGCCAAGTACCTGTGAATCAATGGATTCTGGGGAAACACTATGGTTCCTATACTAACAATCCCTTAATCAAATGGCTCAAAAGTCGTAAAGATAGTCAACTTGCAATGTTTCTGGGCACATCAGGAGAACCAATCTCTGATGCAGAAATTCACAGTCATTGGGAAATATGGACTCAAGGAATGTTAACACCCCAAGGAGAACCACCAGCGATCGCCCAAGCACAACACACCTGGCGAGTAGAAATGTTAATGCGCGGTATCAGCTTAGAAAACTTGAGCATACTCACTGGTTGCGATCGCTCTCAATTACAACCCTATGCTCGCAGATCCAGAGAAAAAGCTGCACTAGAACAAGCTACCAGTTTAGATCGTAAACCGACTTAAGGAGGCACGGAGGCAGGGGAGATGAGGGGGACAAGGGAGACAAGGGAGATGAGGGGAAAATAGCAATTACCAATGCCCAATGACCAATGACAAATGACCATTGACCATTGACTATTGACTCTTGACCCTTGACCATATTTCAATAATTTATTCTTTGGAATAATTTCCTCTCTTATGCCTTGTTCTGCCACTTTAAATCAACTGGTTGAAATTCTTTTAGCCCAGCCTGTAAACTTATCAGCCGCCACTTTAGCGCAATTGGGTAGCGGTATCCAAACAGACACTCGTATCCTCAAGCCTGGTGAAGTGTTTGTGGCTTTGCGAGGTGAAAAGTTTGATGGACATGAGTTTGTCTCCACAGCGATCGCTAAAGGTGCGATCGCGGCAATTGTTGATTTTGCCTACGAAAACCCTGGATTTCCGGTATTACAGGTAGAAAATACTCTGGAGGCGTATCAGAAAATTGCCCGCTGGTGGCGCGATCGCTTTGATATTCCGGTGATTGGGGTAACAGGTTCTGTAGGTAAAACTACGACAAAAGAACTCATCGCCGCAGTTTTGGCAACTCAAGGACGAGTCCACAAAACTTACGGAAATTACAATAACGAAATCGGTGTACCAAAAACTCTTTTAGAACTAAGTCCAGAACATGATTACGCTGTGATTGAAATGGCGATGCGGGGTAAAGGACAAATTGCTGAACTGACGCACATCGCTAATCCCACAATCGGCGTAATTACCAACGTTGGCACGGCGCATATTGAGTTACTCGGTTCCGAAGCGGCGATCGCTCAAGCTAAATGTGAGTTATTAGCCGAAATGCCCAAAGATAGCGTCGCGATTCTCAACCAGGATAATCCGCTATTAATTTCCACAGCCGCCACAGTTTGGCAAGGAGAAGTCATAACTTACGGCTTATCTGGTGGCGATATTCAAGGACAGGTAATGGATCATGAAACTTTGGCAGTAGGGGGAATGCAGCTACCTCTACCTTTAAGAGGTCGTCACAATGCCACAAATTTCTTAGCCGCTTTGGCAGTAGCTAGGGTTGTCGGCATTGATTGGGCTACTTTGCAAAATGGTGTAAATGTTGATATGCCCACAGGGCGATCGCAGCGTTTTGCTTTAGCCAACGATGTGGTAATCTTAGATGAAACATATAATGCTGCACCAGAAGCTATGCTCGCAGCGTTACAATTATTAGCAGACACACCAGGAAAACGGAAGATTGCAGTGTTAGGGGCGATGAAAGAATTAGGAGAGCGATCGCCGCAATTGCACCAGCGAGTTGGCGAAACAGTACAGAAATTGCAACTAGATGGGTTATTAGTGTTGGTAGATGGAACCGATGCCGAAGCGATCGCCAAAAGTGCCGCAGGTGTACCCTCAGAATGCTTTGCCACTCATGCCGAACTAGTGGCGAGATTAAAGACATTTGTGCAAGCAGGCGATCGTTTATTGTTCAAAGCTGCCCATTCTGTGGGATTGGATCAAGTTGTTAATCAGTTGCGTGCGGAATTCGCTAACTGAGATTTGTAGTCACCAATAATGGGTTATAGGTAATGAAAAATTGCTAATGGCTAATGGTGCAATTAGTCATTAGCTTTTTACTTTGCTCTTTGTCCCCTTCTGCCCTTGCTTTTTTGTCTTGTCCTTATCTCGTCTCATTGATTGCAGCGAGTGCTTCTAATGGCGAAATATTATCATCAATTACAGCCATAATACAGCGCAAATAGGTATTCATAACCTGGACATTAGCATGAACGATCTGAGCAATCAATGCGGAGTCTAAACGACTCCCCTCTACATCAATGCTAGTCTTGTAGCGAATTTCTCCATCATCGAAATCCATCTCAAAATTGCCAATAGGCAAACTGTAGTTGATCCGAGTAATCAACTCTGCTACTGTCAATCGCTTAGTGATGGGTGCATTGACTGGAGAGACAGAAAAAAAGAGAAATTGCTCATCCTCTTCTTTAGCTTTGGCATAGCAAACCCATTGCTCAGTATCGCCTTGGAATCTCATTTGTAATATAAGGCGATCGCTTTGCACCGAAAAATCCCAATCATCCTCAGTCAAAAAATCTACAATTGCATCAAAAATATTACCCATTTTATCAGTCTTCTACTTACATTGAGTTAACTTGAGCGCATTAAAGTTCTCTCATATACACCCAAAGCTCACTATCTTTCGATTCTGTACGGACTACCTCAAAGCGGACGCCCGGTGCAAATAAAACTTCCTGTTCATCAGGCTTCGTTGAAAGCAACTCTACTGACTTCCCAGTTTTGATATCGGAAATTTCATAGATTATGTCAAATTTCTCTCCCTCAGGAGCTTTTTTCGTAGCGTCTTTAGTGGTTGATGTACTCGTTGGATAGGTTCTAAAGTCTACTTTTCCTACTGGATAATTTGATTGAGCATACCATTTCCTATAGTCCTCAGTTTGATTTTTCAAATCTTGTTTTGATTGTTCTCCGCGATATACTTTTCCTTGATAAGCAGGCAACTTATCAAGTCCAGAGATCAGAGCCTTGAGCATCGGATTAGCAAAGCGCAGTGTTGAGATCTGCCCACCACCTTCAGTCTCCCATTCAGTTGCTTTTGGATTGCTGAAGTCATCCTTCTTAAAATCTTTTGTTTCAAGGCTAGCTGTAGCTTCTATAAGCGGTTTGTAAAACGTCCCAGTATACTGCATAATTGCTCCTAGCTCTTTTTCATCTAATTGCTTTAAATTACGAACATTTTTCGTCAGGTTAGCTGCTTCTTCCCATTCTGTTGTAATTAGCTTCACAATAGATTTTTTGACATCAGTTGATAAAGCATTAAATTGTAAATTCTCCAATAATTCGGTAATTAATCTTATTGCTTCTTCGAGATTACTGGTTTGAACTAGCGATTTATCAATTGTATCGCTCATGTTCTTAGCATTAACCATCGGTTGAGTATGTTTATTAGATTTTAGGTCGTTTAGAATAATGTTTTGGATCTGGTTTTTAAGTGACTTTGCTTGCGCATTAACCTTAAGTGATTCCGTTGCCGTTTTTCCTGCCCAGTAAGAATCTTTCTCAGATTCAAGAGGACGAGGAACTTCTAATTCACTCAAGTTTTTAGGAGTGAGTTGCCTTGATTTACCAGTACGTTCTCGATCCTCATGAGAAACCATTAACTCAGCAAAATCAGCTAAGTATTGCTGACCCTCTAACAAACGAACATTGGGGTGATAGTGGCGAACCAAAGCCGCAAGGAATAAATCTGCTTGACGACCAAAAACGTTAGTTAGCAGTTGATTCATTGGACTTCTTTTAAGGCTTGCCATCTTTATTTTGTTGTCTGTATCCGATTGATTAAATCCTGTGTTATTGACCTCTTTTTGGAATTCTTGTAAATTGTAGATGGCATAAATTTGCAGAAGTTTAGGCAACTTTTCAACATATCCACGAGGAATACCTGCATCAACTATGTCATTAAACACCTGTTTTGTGTGATAATGAGTAAGCAAATTAGCTAGGATGATATCTCCTTGTGGGCTACCAAAGTTTTGACGAAGTAGTGGTTCCCCAGAGAGTAGATTAATTAACCCGAAATTGTTGTTATAAGAACCAGGGTTGCCACTGTTATCAAATGAAATATTTTTAACTAAAAATTGGAATTTCTGTAACTCATATATTTCATAATCTTCCCGGTTGTCAATGTATTCTCCAGGAATACCTACTGTGACTAATTCTTTTTTTATCTCTGAAGGATTCTGATTAATTTCTAAGACAGAAATTTTAGATGATGTCTTGTAGCTTGGAAGTCCACCCAAATAATTATTTATAGTTACTACACCATGATGCTTATCCATCAGTGTTTTGAGCATTAATTCGCTATGAGCTGGGAATTTACGAGCTAGATATAGAAACGCAGAATCTTCTTTTAAGTTTCTCAAAATGTGCTTGTTGTTCTTCCCTGAATTATTACTTCTAGTTTTGTCAAATTGAGTTGTTTTGACGACAATATCTAATTGATATAGTTCCGTGATATCCCGTTCGCTCATTTGATCTGTAATCGTTTTAGGAATATCACTCAAAGAAACTAGGTCATCCTTGTATTGATCTACTGACTTGTCAGGTTCTGTCAATCCTGCGGCTAACTTGTTTTTATATTCTTTAGACAGGAAATAGCTGGGGAATTGCTTTTCAGGTAACAACTCCTTAATTTTTTTAATTTCCATCGGTTTAAAATTTTGAGAGTCTTCATACTCACTACCAATTTTGTTTTCATCAATATAGAAAGGTAGTCCATAATTTTTTGCCGCTATCATAATTTCGTAAAAACTATGATCTCGGTTAGAAAGCATCCAACCCACAAGAGCCAAACGCAGTTTCAACTTGTCGTTTTGATCCAAACCCAAATTATTAGCCGCATGTAATAATAGGTCAGTAGAACCGGAAATACCTGCTTCTAGCCGTGCTTTAATTTTAGTAGCTTGCTTATCGACTTCAGAGTTGAGGATAACGTCATAATACTCTCTTCCCTGCTCCCAAAAAATTTTGGTATCTTTTTTGTCTGCGTTAAATTTATTTTTTGCGATCCAATTAGCAATTTTTGGAACAGTCTTGCCTGTAGTACTGTGGTACTGTTCGATTTCTGGTATTGTCAGATCTTTAACATCACCAACTTTTAATGTTCGCTTTTCCTCTGTCAACAAATCATCACTCTGTCCCCCACGCCGATATTTGTTGGCTTTATTAAGTTCAGGCGATAAGCCATGAACCTCACTGAATGTATCCGGTGCAAAGACGCTAATTTTCTCATTCTGACGCAATGGAGAAGTCCATTTTCTTTTTTCTGCAATATCACTAATCTTTTTTTGGCGACTACTCTTATCTTTCTCTAAAATCGTTTTCAGACCAGATGCTTCAGAAAATCCAGGTTGGACTGCTTCTTCTGTTAATTGAGATTCCCAGTTCGGATCTTGTGTCAGACGATTGCCAGATGTATAAATTTTTTGAGGAGCTTTTATCCCTTTAACTGCTCTTTCAAGTTCAAGGGCTGCTATTTCCAGATATTTCGATAAATTATTGTTGGAAATTACATTATAAATAAGGTGGAGTTTTGTACGCAGCGGCTGATTATATTTATCGTTGAGTACTTTCTTGATATTTTCTGCTGTTTTGTTAAAAGCACCATAGTATTTTTCTGTATTTGCAGAAGTAAACTCACGGACATAAACATCATCTTTTTGGGCTTCTTTCCCTGTTGCTTTAGCCCAAGCATCAACGATTTGCTTGACCATATCTAGCATTTTGTTGACAATTTCATGGGCAGTCGGCTCTTTGGAAATCATCGGCCCCATCTTGAATTCTAGTTCTTCTGTTTTCTGGGTATAAGTCCGTTCTGCCTGAGAATCGACTCGCGTTTTACCCATTGGACTTAAAGATTCATAACTGCGTTGAATCCCTGCTGCTGGTTTGGCTTGAACTTTGACTTGCTTACCTTCGGCTACTTGGTTAGCAATAACATCGGCTTCTTGTTCATCTGTAGAATTTGGATCGCTGACCTCTGACTTACCTTGTACTGCATTTTGTACACCAAATCTACGATTCTGGACTACATGTGTTAATTCGTGAGCAACAAGTTTTTTGTCAGGATTATTGGAGGCGAAAGCTATTTTTTCACCCTGAGTAGCAGCTCTAGCACTCAGTTGTTTCATCTGAACCGATTGTCCAAGATACATCTTTACGCCTGAAAAATTTTCTCCAAACGCATCCTCCATTTCAGGGCGAAAGGCAATCTGGCTTGGTTGACCTTTTGTCGCTTCACTAAAGGAGGTCAATGAATCTTCAACTGAAGGATAACTATTGGCATCAGAAGCAATTTTTTCCTGATTATCTTGGACTTCGGGTTGCTCCGCTTTACCTATTTGTTGAATCCCTGGTTCTACTATCTGATGAACTGAATGAAGTGGCAACCGACTAAAATCATGATTAAAGCGTGACTCCGTGAAGCCTTTTTCCCCTGCCTTCTGTGTCTGATCTATCTCTTGTTCTGGAATTACACGCACCGCCGCACGCTGCAAAATCCAACTTCCCGATGATGTATCTCCCTCAGAGGGCTGATTCGTCTGATTTAATGATTGACGGTTCATTTTAGTAGCCCTTTATCAATAGCCTGATACTAAGTTGCAGTTAAATGCAGTAGACACTGAGACAAGGAAAGAAGAATTCTTGCAGACAAGGAGTAGAAAGTTTTATTGCTTATGACTTACGCAATATCTGACCGAAAATCTCTACGAATAATATCAAACTTTTTTGAGTTGATAATTTATTCAGTATTAATAGGTTGAGTATTAACTAGCTTAGATATGCAAAATAGCGATGTATCAACGGCAATTATGCCATAATTCGTCTACACCTTGACGCATGACATTTTCCATATGTTCCAGAGTTTTTGGCGTACGTTGATATTTCAAACATCCAGCAACATCATTTAAGGTGGTTTCAGGAAATACTTTCTTCGGTTTCAAGAGAATACTATCACCCATTTCAATGACAATTAATTCCTGCCCTACTTCCCAACCATAAACTTCTAGCAATAATTCCGGAATAATTACTTGTCCTTGATCGGATAGTTTTGTAGTTTCCATCTCAGCAACAAAGCAGAAAAAGCAGCGAAGACACTAGCATTATATAAATTTTCTGACTTGACCATTAGTAGAAAGGTGCAAATAAACAGAAGTATGTAACAAAAAGTAAACTTAACTCCAACCCTTCACCGTTTCCTCCAGTCTCTTGACAAAATTAAACCGTATACTTCCAATTGGGGATAGTATACGGTATTTTTCATGTTATACTTGATAAAATAACATATATAGTATATTTTACCACATAACGTTCAGTAATAACACTTACTGAAGTTTTTCATTTAAGTTCTCTGTTGTCGGAGTTATTTGCTGTTCGTAGTTTGTGCTTTGTTGGGTCACAGCAATCATGCCCAAGAGCATGAAACTTCCGACAGCTAGGGCGATCGCAGGACGCTTAAGAAAGATAAAATCTCGGACAATCCTAGCTAACGGACTACTTTGACGACGTAGCGCCGAAGAGACCATCATTTGCTTGATAGTAAATGGATCGCGGACATAATGACCGCTTTGACAAACTACTAGTTTTTCTTGACAATATGGACAACTAAACAAGCCAATGCACGACTTTATTGGTTTAGGCGTAGCATTTCTTTGGCAAATTGGGCAAGTAACATAATGATTATCAAAAATGTGTGTATTCATCTACCTTATCCGCCTAGTCCCTTGACTCGCTCTATAAACAATCGCTATAGTGAATTCCCGCTTAACACTTATATAGACTCACCTGTGTGGTCTAGCATCAGTTCTTAATTACACATACAGTTTTCTTTTGACTCAGGTTAGTTCAATGACCGCAACACGAGTATAGCTAGATTTAGCAAAGGATGACTCCTTGTTAGTGTGTGCCTATGGTGCAATCACCAAGACTACCTATACAGCTTGAGTATACAAAGTTTTACTTTATACTGAATTGCACTTTACCACTGCTTGGTTACCAATAACTATAATAATTTTCTCCCATTTAACCATTCTCGCCATCAAAATTTTGCACAGTGGAATTTTTTTTAACTGAAACTTTGTAAATCTTGCCCGTCTAACATACTTGTCTGGTTGCTAAATCATGGCTCACAATGAGAAGTAACAGATAAAAATTTAAATTTTTTCTTACATTTACCTCGCCTCTCCATGACTCTCTTGCCTCCCACTGAAAAGAGGAAGGTGACGGAACAACCTGCTTTTCCTTCTCTTTCCAATCGTTTAGCCCGCTTAATTAACCGTTTTCAACCTTCTCTAGAAACCGTTGTGCTGCTTTTAGCTATCTTAATTGGCGGCGGTACGGGTATGGGTGTAGTTACTTTTCATTATTTAATCCAGCTGATTCACGACCTGATGCTGGAAGATTTAATGGGCGTTATTGGTGTCTGGGGTGCGTGGACTTTAGCCTGTGTTCCCACTCTCGGCGGCTTAATTGTCGGCTTAATGCGCTGGCGCACGCAAGATTTTGGCCCTGGACTTGCTTCTTTGATTGCTGCTTCTCAGGGAAAAGAAATCAAGCAGCCACTACGCCCGGTGACTAAGATGTTGGCTGCATCTGTGTCATTGGGGAGTGGTGCTTCTTTGGGGCCAGAGGGGCCTAGTGTCGAAATTGGTGCTAATTTCGGGATGTTATTGTCTTTGGTGCTGCAAGTATCTCAAGAGCAACAGCGTTTGCTTTTGGGTGCTGGGGCGGCGGCAGGGTTAGCAGCAGGCTTTAATGCTCCTATAGCTGGGGTGTTTTTTGCCCTAGAGGTGGTAATGGGAGCTACTTCTTTTGCGACTTCTGCGGTGAGTGTGGTGCTATTAGCCGCCGTGGTAGCAGCATTAATTGCCCAAATTGGTTTGGGCGCACAACCTGCTTTTGCTTTACCTGTTTATCAAGTCCGCAGTCCTTTAGAATTGCCAATTTATTTGGGATTGGGCTTAGGAGCAAGTCTTGTTTCTCTAGCTTATAAAGAGTCAATTCGCTTAGCTAAAGCTTGCTTTGCTGGCGAGGTTCCCATGTTCGCATTTTTGGGACGAATTCCCAGGTACATCCATCCGATTATTGGCGGTGCGATGGTTGGCGTAGCCGCTTTGTATTATCCGCAAATTTTGGGCATTGGTTATGGCACTGTACAAGCCATGCTGCAAGATGTAGAGTTTTCTTTACCTTTGCTAGTTGTACTGTTGTTAGTTAAACTGCTGATGACGGCGATTAGTAGTGGTAGTGGTTTTGTTGGCGGGTTGTTTGCACCAGCGATGTTTTTAGGTGCTTCTTTTGGTTCAGCTTATGCGAAAGTCGTAGCTTTGATTTCCCCAGCTATTGGCGCACAAATGGCGGCTCCCCCTGCTTATGCAATGGTAGGAATGGCAGCAGTTTTGGCTGCTAGTGTAAGAGCGCCGTTAACAGCAATTATCATGCTGTTTGAATTAACCCGTGATTACCGCATTGTTTTACCTTTAATGGCGGCTGTGGGTTTGAGTGTCTGGTTGATAGAGCGAATCAAGCCCAATTCCAACTCTAATACTAATCTACAACAGATTGGGCTGCCGGAATTGAAAGATGAGAAGACGGAGATGTTGCAGCAACTTTTAGTAGAAGATGCAATGCTAACTTGTCCGAAAAAATTATTGGCAACAGTAGGGGTGTTAGAAGCAGCTAAGGAAATGATCCGCGATCGCTGCCATAGTGCTTTAGTAATTAATGAAGCCGAGCAATTAATAGGGATTATTTCTTTAGAAGATATTAACCGCGCACTCCGCCTTGGGCAAAATTATCAAAATTTGCCCACCGCAATTGAGAGTAATTTATCCAGTCAAACTCTCCGGGATATTTGTACTACTGAAATTCTTTATGCTTGGAGGGATGAACCCTTATCTGAAGCTTTAGACCGCATGGCGCTCCGGGGTTTGCATCAGTTACCAGTGGTAGCACGAGACAACCATGAGCGCATTTTAGGTCTACTTGAAAAAGAGCAAATTGCATTAACGTGCAGTTTAGCAGTAACACGTCGGGCAATTCACCAGCATTTACTCATCCAGCCGATGAAAGATGTGGTGACTAATCATTAGTCAATAGTCAATGGTCAACAGTCAATGGTCAATGGTCACTATTTGGACTATTGACTTTGGACTATTGACTTTGGACTCTTGACTATGGACTATTTATTAAGCAGTGGCTTCTATATCTTCAGCATCTTCTCTATCTTCTGGATCTACCTGTCTGAGACGAATATGCTTTTTACCTAAAGTGATGAGAAACTCATCTCCTGGTTTAAGATTCATCTGTTTTGTATAAGCCGAACCTATCAGCAAGTTGCCGTTCGATTGCACACTAATTCTATAGCTGGCACTACGTCCACCACGCCCATTAGCACTAGGTGTGCTATCCAATTGAATGCCTTCCGCATCAATCAGAGCGTTTAAGAACTTCATCATATTGACGCGCTCTATACCATTTTTGGTAACGGTATAGTAGCCGCACTTCTTGGCTTTGTCTTCTTTGCTCTCGTTCTCTAGCTCTTTAACTTTTTTGAGCAGATCTTCACCGACTAGGGGTTCAATTTTTTTCTGTTTAGCCATCAACTTAGGTCGAAAACGAATGTTTCAAGTCTTTGAATCGATTTTATTTTAGCTGACATTGAGCTAGTAGGAACAGAATCCTTTAGTTTTTATTTCAGCCTTGCCAAGTATATTACATTCATTGGCAGAATTGTTACTTGATTTCCAATATTGCCAAGACAATCTATTTTATAGAATGCTGGCAATACTGATAACTATCGATAGGTTGTAAATTACTGCTAGACTATACTTGTTTAAGTTTTCTAAAGTAGCGCTACAAAAGTTGTCTACCTGCTGATATAGAGAATTGGGGTACAGAATGATAAGCAAAACTGATCCTTAGTCAGTAGGGGCGGGTTTTGTAAAATTTCCATTTGCAAATGAGATATGTTGGTTAAACCCGCCCCTACAAGAGTCCAAAGTCCAACTTTTTTTGACCATTGACTATTGACTATTGACTAATGACTATTGACTGTTGACTAAACAACAAAGCTGCTGAGAATGAAACTAACAACGAGAGGACATTATAGTGTGAAGGCCTTACTTGATTTAAGTTTACAGCCCAAGTATGGCCCTGTTTCTGTAAGAGCAATTGCCAATCGCCAAGATATTCCTGCTCCTTACCTGGAAAAATTGTTAATAGAAATGCGTCGTGCTGGGTTAGTGAAATCAATTCGTGGTAGCGTTGGCGGCTACCAATTGGCACGAGAACCTGTAAAAATATCTATAGGACAAATTTTAGAGTCAGTGGGTGAAACGATCGCTTATTTGCCCGATCATGCCCCAACATCAGCCCAAGCTGAAGATTGGGTAACTTTTACACTTTGGCAGAGACTCAACCAAAAGCTAAAAGAAGCTATATACAGTATTACCTTAGCCGATCTCTATTACGATGCTCGGAGTTGGCAAGCTTCACTAGGAGAAGAAGCGAATTTTGTGGTTTAGTCCATAGTCCATAGTCAAAAGTCCATAGTCCACAGTTAAGAATTTCTTGACCATTGACCATTGACTAATGACCATTGACCATTGACTAATGACCATTGACTAATGACTAATGACTAATAACATCTATATATTGATCGTTGCTGCTATTTTAGATTACTTAATTGGCGATCCCTGGGGTTGGCTTCATCCAGTACAAGTTATGGGATGGGTAATTTCTCACTTTAGCCAACTGTCTGGGAAATATTGTCACCATTCTCTCACTCAAAGAATAGCTGGAATTTTCCTCGGTATTATCTTAGTAATTGGTAGCGCAGTTGTCAGCTGGTTAATAATTCAAAGTGCTAGATGGCTGCATCCAGTATTCGCAATTGCTGTAGAAAGCATAATGTTAGCTAGTTGTTTTGCTGGCAGAAGTTTGAGAACAGCTGCGGTGACTGTATTAAAACCTTTAACAGCCGGAAACTTAATAGAAGCTCGTGATACTTTAAGTAATTATGTTGGTCGAGATACCAAAAACCTTTCTGAACCAGAAATTTTGCGAGCGATTTTAGAAACTGTAACGGAGAATGCAACTGATGGGGTGATGGCTGTGCTGTTTTATGCAATTGTGGGAGCATTCATCCCCTTTGTCGGGGCTGCACCTTTAGCTTTAGCCTACAAAGCTAGTAGTACTCTGGATTCAATGGTGGGCTATCGAGAAGCACCCTATACTTATTTGGGTTGGTTTAGTGCGCGCTTAGAAGATTATCTGACGTGGCTTCCTTGTCGGTTGACAGTAATAACGCTAGCGCTGTTATCAGGTAAACCCCTGCATGTTTGGCGTATTTGTCGCCGAGATGCGGTAACTGATCCTAGTCCGAATTCTGGCTGGAGTGAGTGCGCCTATGCAGCCATTTTGGGTGTACAGATGGGTGGTACAAACTGGTATCGCGGCGTAGCCAAAGAAAAACCACTTTTGGGAGATGACATTTATCCCATTACCCCTCAAAGTATTGAATCTGCTTTGCAATTAACTAGATATTGTTTTTTACTTTGGTTAGGGGTAGCGATCGCTATATTCTTAATACACCCAAACAGGTAATGATAAATATAGGGTATTGGGCATTGGGCATTGGGCATTGGGCTTGTGGCGGGACAGGGGGAGAGATGGCGAAGAAAACTTCCCACACTCCCCACACTCCCTCATCTCCCTTATCCTCCTTGTCCCCCTTGTCCTCCTTCTCTGCTCCCAGTCGCCTCTAATATCTGGTATCATGCATTACTCAGGGGTATCGGTCTATGGCTATGTCTGTGAAAGTAGTTGAAATTCTCTCATCGGAAGAACTTCGTCGTACTGTAACTCGTCTGGCTTCTCAGATTGTGGAAAGGACGCGTGATTTATCTCAACTGGTTTTACTAGGTATTTATACTAGGGGTGTGCTGTTAGCTGAGTTATTAGCACGTCAGATTGAGACATTAGAAGGTGTATCTGTAGAGGTCGGAGCATTAGATATTACATTTTATCGAGATGATTTAGATCAAATTGGGTTGAGGACTCCCGCCAAAACCAATATTCCGTTTGACCTCACAGGGAAAACGGTTGTTCTGGTGGATGATGTCATTTTTAAAGGAAGAACGATTCGTGCTGCTTTAAATGCGGTAAATGAGTACGGTAGACCAGAGGTAATTCGTTTAGCGGTTTTGGTAGACAGAGGTCATCGTGAAGTACCAATTCATCCAGATTTTATTGGTAAGCAGCTACCCACCGCTAAAGAAGAGATTGTCAAAGTTTACTTACAAGATTGGGATGGGAAAGATGCAGTGGAGTTGATTGGGGATTAGTCATTTGTCAATGGTCAATGGTCAATGGTCATTTGTCTTCCTTGTCCCCCATCCCCGAACCTAGCAAGAATTGGAGGGATTCGATATTCTCGATCCAATGCTCAATTTCTATGCAGACAATCAGGAATTTATTGACAATCTACTCTCAGGCGGGTTGCCGACTATTTTACCTGCTATTGTCAGTTTCTTCTGGTGGCTGATTTGGCGACAGCGCCAACGGCGAATTCCCCCAGAAAATTTTGCTTTTGAGGTGATTAAACCTCAAAGCCCAGATTTGATGCAGCGCATTTTGGGTGGGGATGAGAAAGACCCTTTGGCAGATGGCAATATATCCTATCAAAGGCGGGTGGAAAATCGCAGCATCCGCCAAGAATTACAGCAGTTGCTAGAACAACACCGTTGGGTGTTAATTGTTGGACGTAATGGACTGGGGAAAACTAGGGAAGCTGCGGAAGTAGCTAAGTATTTTAACCAAACAGGTTGGACGGTACTTTATCTCAAGCCGAATGAATGGCTAGATGCGCCTGCTCGATTGCCTAGGTTAATTGGAGGCGATCGCAAGTTACTATTTTTCTTAGATGACCTCAATCAAAAAATGCACCGCAGTCTTGAGGAAATCTCTCCCGAAGCGGAAAAAAGTCTGGCGGAACGATTTACTGTTCCTTTACAACAACGTCTGCTAGATACTTTAACTAAATACGAGTCTTTTTGCGGTAAAGCCGAAATCCGCGTCATCGCTACAGCACGGAATGAAAAACAACCAGATTTTCCCGGAGAAGCTAACGCCTGGGATAAATTGCAATGGGACAAGTATCCCAAACTCTGGCAGCAATTTCAAGTGTATGAATTACCAGAACCGGAGGATCGGGCTATTGTTGAGGTGTTAGCTGCAACTGTCCCCAAAACTAAAATCCCCACCCAGCCCGAACAGTATGCGGAACTAGCAAGGCGCAATGATGCAACTTTTAGAAATGTTGTAGAAAATCTCCAACGTCTGCGCAATGACGGTTTACCTTTAAACGCCAACAATTACCGGGAGAGTTTGGGGAAGACTTGGGAAAATCGCTATCAAGAGTCAGTGCAGCGCTACCCTCATGCTCAGTATATTTACGATGCTGTGGATTTGCTACAGCAATTCGACTTCCCGCTAGAACGTTTCCTAGTCGAAGCAACAGCGCAAATGTTGGCAGGTGGGAATTGTTGGCAACGGCTGTGGTATTGTTACCAAATAAACACTGCTCTGAACTTTCTCATTCATGCTGAACGTATTCTTTCACCTAGGGATGGGCAAATAGAAGGTAAGGGTAAACATTTAGATGCTAAGCAATATCTATTGCCCTTCAGCAAATTAATATTAAAACTAGCAAAGCGACACCCCCAAGAAATGCAACGCCTACTACTAAATTTTGGTGTGCAGATGGCGCTAGCAAATTATTATCAGGAAGCGATTACCTGTTGGGATAAAACCATAGAAATTCAACCTAATTATTACCCGGCTTGGGGCAATCGGGGTATTGTACTGAGTAAATTAGGACGGTTTGCTGAGGCGATCGCATCTTATAACAAATTACTAGAAATCAAAGCAGATGACTATTTAGCCTGGTATTACCGGGGTAATGTTCTCGATGAAGATGGACAGCATGAACAAGCGATCGCATCTTACGATCAAGCAGTGACTCTCAAACCAGATTTACATCAAGCTTGGAATAATCGGGGAATTGCCCTGCGGAATTTAGGACGACATGAAGAAGCTTTGTCATCTTACAATCAAGCTCTGGCAATTATCCCTAATTTACACCAAAGTTGGGTGAACCGGGGAAATGCCTTGCGCAACCTGGGGCGATTTGCAGAGGCGGTGGAGTCTTATAACAAAGCACTGGCTATTCAACCCCAGGATAGTTATAGCTGGTACAGTCGCGGTAATTGCCTGAAGAATTTGGGTAAATTAGAAGCAGCGATCGCATCTTATGACAAAGTACTGGCGATGAAACCTGATGATGAAGCTTGGTATAATCGGGGTCATGCCCTTGGTGATTTGGGTAAGTATGAGGATGCGGTCAAATCTTACGACCAAGCACTGGTAATTAATCCTGAAAAACACGAAGCTTGGTACAATCGCGGCAATACACTGTTGCATCTGGGAAAATATGAGGATGCAGTAAAATCCTACGAACAAGCACTGGCAATTCAATCTCACAAAGACGAAGCTTGGAATAATCGGGGTAATGCCTTATTTAACTTGGGAAGGTATGAAGAAGCGATCGCATCCTACGACCAAGCTTTATTGATTCAACCAGACAAACCTAAAGCTTGGAAAAATCGCGGCAATGCCTTGTCTAATTTAGGTAAATATGAAGAGGCGGTAAAATCCTATGACCAGGCTTTAGTAATTCAACCAGACAAACACGAAGCCTGGTACAACCGGGGTAATGCTTTACGTAACTTAGGAAAATATTTAGAAGCGATCGCATCCTACGACCAAGCTTTAGTAATTAAACCAGACAAACATGAAGCCTGGAATAACCGAGGATTAGCACTGACTTACCTACACAGATACCCAGATGCGATCGCATCCTACGACCAAGCTTTAGCAATTAAACCAGACAAACACGAAGCCTGGTACAACAAAGCTTGCTGTTATGCCTTACTAGGAAATGCGGATTTAGCAATTGAAACCTTACAAAAAGTTATCAAACTTCATCATGAATGTCGCCAGATGGCAAAAACTGACTCTGATTTCGACAAAATTAGACACGACCAACGCTTTGTGGCTTTAATCTTCCAGTGATTTTGTCGTCACATCAACCGCTGTGACATCAATTGTGCCTTCGGGAGTAAAGCGGCGAAAATGGCTATTTTGGACTAACAATTGCTCACCACAGTTAGGACATTGCAACTGGCTGTTATTTAACCCTGTAAACTCATATCGACATACAGGACACTGATCGACAACCAAGTTCCGTTGCAGCCACCAGCGAAACCCAAAAAAGGCAATCACAGGTGCTAATAGCAGCAATCCAAAAATAATCAGTAGTGAATTCACTAACCAACCCAAGCCTAAAGATGCTAGCAACCAAAAAACTGCTAACAACGTGAGCCAAGGGCGAAGACTTTCAAGCTGTGATGGAAAAGATTTAAGGCTCATTTTTAAATTTCGTGTTTCTCTCTTTCTAGGATAGCGAGTTTGGTCATTAGTCAATTGTCAGTTGTCAGTTGTCAGTTGTCAGTTGTCAGTTGTCAGTTGTCAGTTGTCAGTTGTGCTCCTTGTCCCCCAATGCCCAATGCCCAATGCCCCATGCCCCATGCCCTTCAAAGTAACTCTTGTAGCCGTTTTTGCAAAGCATCCATGCCAAAAAGAGCGATCGCTTGTTCTCTGAGCCAATACCCATCACAACGTTGGTCAATTCCTGTGAGTATTTCTATACAAGCTGCGGCCACTGCACCGGGATCGCGGTGGGGAACTCGCCACCCTAAATTCCCATCTTGCAAGGGGTCGGCGGAACCGTCATCGTCACCCGATAGTACGGGGATTCCGCAAGCCATTGCCTCTAAATACACAATACCAAATCCTTCTTGGGAAGGCATAATGTAGGCATCAGCAAGGCGGTAATGGGCGATTAATTCTTCTGTGGGGACAAAACCTGCAAAAATTACGCGATCGCTTACACCTAAATCTTGTGCGAGTTGGGCTAATCTTGGTTGGTCATCGCCGCGACCAATAACCAAGTATTTTACATCTGGGAAAACCTGAAGAATTTGCGGTAATGCCCGAATTGTGACATCAACGCCTTTGTAAATATCTCCTGACCACAGCCGTGCTACAGTCATCAAAACTCTGGCATCAGTTAAGCCGTACTTGGCTATCAATTCCGGCTGTTTAGTTCCCGGTGTAAATTTATTACCATCAATGGCACAAGGCAGTATTTTTACTTGATTCTGATTGATAAAATTAGCCGCACAGCTGCGATCGCGACTATAGCGGCTAATTGTCCAGATCCCTGATGCCGATGTGAGTGCGTGACGTTCTCTATTGTTCAGCGGTTCCCAAACTTCTTTACCGTAAGTGAGGACAGTGTAAGGAATTCCTAAGGGTTGACAAAGAGTTTGTACCAGTCTTGCTAAGTTGATGTGACCGCAAAAAACCTGCTGAGGACGCTGTAGCAACAGACACTTCAGCAGCGCCAGTGTCATTTTCAATCTACCAATCTGGGGGGATTGGTTTTTAAAGCCATGAAATCTCAGTTTCTCTGATTCCCAGTCTTTTGCAGAATTCGGACGATCTCGCAGTACAAATATTTCTGCTTGATAGCCGGGACTCAATTTTTGATAGGCACGAAAAATATCTTTAACATAGGACTGAATACCACCTTCATGTATAAAAACTTCTAAGAACACAAATACATGCTTGGCTTTGTCCTTGGCTTGAGTATTGAGATTCTCGCCCACTTTAGTAATTAGCGTTGTTATGTAGTATTCGTAGTCAGCACCAAAGTCCTGACTACTATGGTTGACTACTATTTTTACTCGGAAGTGGTATTAATGGCGACAGTGAGATTAGGCGATCGTCTTAGCCAGAGAATTGCTGCCAAATTAATCAACAAGCAGGTAATCGCTAAACATAACAAGATATAAGTCGGCAGCATCACTATGCCGACGACAAACCAGCTATATACATGCATTACCATTACTAAAGCAAAAATACTGGCAATTCCAGCAGATTGCCACACTTGATGTGATGGGCGATGTAATGCTGTGAGGATCATTGTCAGTATTGTGGTTAGTAAGTTTGCTGGCACAAGAAATGCGCAAATACTCACGCAGTTGGAGCGGGAGAACTCAGCTAAGGTATGGAAATCGAGCATCAATTTGTGGGGATAATGTTCACATATACTAACAAATTTAATATATTTATAAATAATTGAACTAACCTTAGCATCTGATTGCAGTGCCCGCATTAATTATGTTACATAATTTAAATTAATCTCGGCAATTGTAAAATGTTAATCGTGAGTATGGTGGGCGTTACCCACCATAGCTAAATCAACCCATTAAAATCACCGTATCGATCACATGAATCACACCATTATCTGCTTCGATATCTGCTGCTAAAACTGTGGCATTTTTCACTTCAAAACCGTTAGAGCAATCAATTTTAATTGGTGAACCTTCTACAGAATTAACCGTACCGAGTTTAGCTAAGTCTTCCTGGTAAAGCTTTCCAGGTACGACATGATATGTCAAAATTCGCGCTAGTTGGGGAATATTCTGCACCAGAGTTTGGATAGTTCCTGGTGGTAACTTGGCAAAAGCATCATCATTCGGTGCAAACACCGTGAACGGGCCAGGACTTTTTAATGTCTCTACTAAACCCGCAGCTTTCACAGCAGTTACTAAGGTTTTAAAAGCGTCAGCAGAAACAGCAATATCAACAATATCAGCCATATATTCCACCTTAATGTGTGTATGTTATCTTAAAGGATAGTAAACTATTTTTAAGCTATATTAAACAAATTTAGCGGTAAATAGGGCTGTAAGGATATAGGGCGATCGCTCTATGATGATCATAGAAAAATCTCTGTGTAAGCAAAATGTCCGATCGTAGCTACGCCATTCTCGGAACTGGTGCATTAGGTGGCTTTTATGGTGCGAAACTGCAAAAAGCTGGTTTAGATGTCCACTTTTTGCTGAAGAGTGATTATGAATATGTCAGTAAATCTGGTTTAGTTGTTGAATCCAAAGACGGTGATTTCACCCTACCCCAAGTCAACGCCTACAACGATGTGACAAAAATGCCACAGTGCGATGTGGTAGTTGTGGCACTGAAGACGACACAAAATCATTTATTACCACAGATGTTGCCACCCGTTGTCAAAGACGATGGGGTAGTGTTAATTCTCCAAAATGGACTAGCTGTAGAAGAAGAAGTTGCGGCGATAGTGAGCAATGTCAGTATTATGGGTGGATTGTGTTTTCTCTGTTCCAATAAAGTCGGCGCAGGACATATTCGCCACCTCGACTATGGACAAATTACCTTAGGGGAATATGCGCCTGGTTATGATGCTTGTGGGATTACAGAGAAGATGCGGCAAATAGCCGATGATTTTATTAATGCTGGTATTTCGATAGAATTAACAGAAGATTTATTATTAGGGCGATGGAAAAAATTGGTATGGAATATCCCCTATAATGGTTTATCTGTGATTCTCAACGCCAGAACCGATGAATTAATGGCGTATGAACATACTCGTAAGTTAGCTGAACAATTGATGTATGAAGTTGCAGCTGGAGCGAAAACTTGCGATCGCATCATTTCTGATAGCTTCATTCAAATGATGCTGGATTATACCGTGAAGATGAAGCCTTATCGAACGAGCATGAAAATTGACCACGACGAACGCCGTTCTTTAGAAGTAGAAGCAATTTTTGGCAATCCATTACGCAAAGCCCAAGCCGCAGGTGTCAATTTACCCCAGATTAATTGTATATACCAGCAGCTCAAGTTTCTCGATGAGAAAAGCAGAGTGGACAAGGGAGACAAGGGAGACAAATGACAAAGCGCAAAGTCTGAGCTAAGGCTTCCTTAGATTAGAACTTTGTAAGAATGACAACTGACAAAAATGTGTATCGCTTCTCTGGGGTTTCCTCGCTTGAAGTCAGTGGGGGCGATCGCAGTTCTTGTGATTTTAAACTCCCCATCGAACTCACATATAATTACTTAATTTTTTTGGTTCCGTCACAAGTTCCTCACAATCTTGATCTAATCTCAAAGTAGGCGAGACTGTGCTGAAAAAGATTTTTTGTGTGGAAATTACACGAATCGTTAAAAGTGTAATCAGTAAAGACTTGCAACCAACTTTAGGCGCTGAATGCGAAAATTTTCCATTCTTTTGATACTTGCGCTAAACACTTTGATAGGCAGGAATTTCATAATTGTGAGTTTTTCACGATTCGTAAATTTCTCTTGTTTTGGCATGGTTTTTCCTAATTTGACGAAGGTTGAAAACTCATAGTTATTACTGTTTTTAATATGGCTATAAACCTTTCCACACTCAGATTTACCAACAAGGCTGATATCATCCCTCCGTTAGGGACTAAAGCAGAAATTTTCAATACTGGCACTGCCAATACCCTTGGTGGTAACGACAGCATCACCGGCACTGGCGGCTCCTTCGGCATCTACAATGACACTGGTAGCACCATCAATATCGGCGCTGGTAATGACACAATCACTGGCGAGGGCACTTCCACCGGCATCTTCAACTTAGGCACTATCCATACTAGTGCTGGTAACGACAAAATCACTGGGTATGGCAACCAACAATTAGGCATCCTCAACTTTGAAAAGTCCAAAATTGATACAGGAGCAGGGGATGACTATATCTTCGGGGAGGGATCTGGTGGTGGCATCGAGAACACCACAGGCACAATTAATACTGGGAACGGTAACGACTCTATTAATGGGTTTGGAGGCTCCATTGGCATTTCTGGCGGTGGCACGATTAATACGGGGAATGGTAACGACTCTATTAATGGTTTTGGCTTGGATGATGATAGATCGATCGGCATCAACAACTTTGGAACGGCCAAAATCGATACTGGAGATGGTAATGACTCTATCATCGGCACTGGCAACCAAATAGGCATTTTCAACAGTATCTTCAACAATGAAAAGCCCAAAATCGATACTGGAGATGGTAATGACTCCATCGTTGGGTCTTCTCGCGGATCTTTTGGCATTTACAACGATGGCATAATCAATACTAGCGCTGGCCGCGACACAATCACTGGCAATTCCACTCAGGGCAACGGCATCTATAATGACGGCACCATCGATACTGGTGATGGTAGGGACATAATCACTGGCGCTGGCGGCATCGGCATCAACAATAGCGGCACCATCGATACCGGAGATGGCAAGGACTCCATCACTGGAACTTCAAACGGAACTGGAAATGGGAGCTACGGCATCTTCAACGGGATCGGTGCTACCATCGATACCGGCTCTGGCAATGACACAATCACTGGTAATGGCGGGCTTATAGGAATCGAAAACCGCAGTGGCACTATTGATGGCGGAGCGGGCAATGATTTTATCTCCGGCACTGGAATCGCATTTGGCATCACCTGTGACTCCCAAGGGCTTTCCCAAGGCATCATCAGTGGCGGCGATGGTAATGATACTATCTCTGGTACTGCCGTTGCTGGGGTACCTGGTTACGGTCTCGGTATCAATGGCACCATCAGTGGTGGAGATGGTAATGATTCCATCACTGGCAACGCCCCCAATGGCCTCGGCATTTTCATCAACAACCGTGAATTCGGAATACCTGGTGGCACTATTGATGGCGGAGCGGGCAATGATTTGATCTCCGGTACTGGTCAAGTCGGCATCAATAATTCTTCGGGCACTATTGTTGGTGGAACGGGCAATGACACCATCATTGGCACGGGTACTCAAGTTGGCATCATCAACGACAGCACCATCGATACCGGCTGTGGTAACGACATGGTTGATGCTCTCACTGGTGGCTTTGCTGGCAATGGCACTACCAGACTTGGCGATGGTAAAGACATCATCAAAGGATTTGGGAGCGGATTTTTTGATGGCGGCAATGGTAAAGATATGCTGCTTTTTGGTGCTGGAAAATATACAGTCTCAAAAACCACAGATAACGAGGGTTTTTACACAATAAGTCTTGGCTCTACAGATATGCACGTGAAGAACTTCGAGTTTATTGGTAATGCCAATAATCCTGGTATGGCTTTTAGTTTCTCTAATATCATTGGACACAATTTTCCAGTGCCTCTCTAGACAGTACTATTAGAAAGCAGCTTGTTTTTAAATTCCTGTCATTAGACATCGCACAACCTGAGCGAAACACTGGTAAATGCAGCAGGAGCGATCGCTCTTAGTACAAAAAAGTGCTATCGCTCTCCTGACTCAGGAAAAGTATATTTGGAGCTAGGGAGGGTTTAGCAGTGCTAAACCCCCTACAATAGGTGTGTTTTTTCCATAATTCATATTTGGTATTGATTGTCAATGCATAAGTCCTAATTTTGAGTCCTAATTTTGTGGAGATCTCCTCAAGCTGTAGCGACTGTTTTCAAAGTCAAGCGATGTCTACGAAAAGCCGCTACCCTTCTCCTGAAGGAGACGCTGCGCGAACGGGAACGACTTCGTCGAACGCATCTACGCATCAAGTGACAATGCCCCATGCCCTATGCCCAATGTGACAAAAGTCACGAATAAATCCATGACTTTTGTCTGAATTATTTTTTTTAAAAAAGAGCTTTAATATAACTTGCATCTACCATTTGAAATTGAAGCTGTTACTAAGTAATAAGAGCAATAAATAAATAGTAACTGTCAATTTGCTAGGGCAAAGCTAAAGGTGCTATCTGCTTAATTCTCTACGCGATAAAAGCTGACCAAATCCCAACTACAGATAAGTCAACCAGCAATTACTTTTACCGTTCCTTATGCTCTTAGAAGCTACTTAATAGTGGCTTCTTTTTCTGCCATTTCTAACAATAAATTTCATGCAAGGATGGATTTTATGCAACGAATTATTTCATCTTGCTTATTAGGTGTTGTGCTAGCTTCTAGCGTTTTAGCACAACCAGCCTCTGCCCAAATCCAGGTAATTCTTGGCGGGAATCAGCGACATGATTGGCGTGAACAACAACTACAACGCGATCGCCAACATCGGTTGGAAGTCGAACGCCAACATAGATTGGAAGTCGAACGCCAACGTAGACTTCAGGAAGAACGCGATCGCCAACAGCGCCTAGAAATCGAGCGTCAACGTGAACGCCAACGTAGACTGGAACAGCAACGCAACCATCGCGATCGCTATTAACAGCACTTAAGTAACAATTAAAATCGCAAAACAGCAGGAGGTTTTTAGCCTCCTGTTTTTCTATTATTTACAAGCATAAAAGCATTAAAGTAGATAAAATGTAGAGACATGATATATTAATCCTCTACATTATCCTGAGTTTATGGGACTGCCAATTGTTGCTATTATCGGACGCCCAAATGTGGGCAAATCCACCCTGGTTAATCGCCTCGCCGGGGAACAAACGGCGATTGTCCACGATGAACCGGGAGTGACACGCGATCGCACTTATCTGCCATCTTACTGGCGCGATCGCGAGTTTTTGGTGGTGGATACAGGCGGCTTAGTCTTTAATGATGACACCGAATTCTTACCCCTGATTCGTCAACAAGCCATGACAGCACTCACCGAAGCGAGTGCGGCTATTTTTGTGGTTGATGGTCAAATAGGCCCATTACCCGCTGACCAAGAAATTGCTGAATGGTTACGCCAACAACCAGTACCTGTGCTGCTGGCTGTCAATAAATGTGAATCCCCCGAACAAGGCTTAATTCAAGCTGCGGAATTTTGGGAATTAGGATTAGGTGAACCTTACCCGATTTCTGCAATTCATGGTAGCGGTACAGGCGACTTGCTCGATGAGTTAATTCAGCACATTCCTCTCGTTACCGAAGTACCGGAAACTAACGAAATTAAAGTAGCCATAATTGGTAGACCAAATGTCGGTAAATCCAGTTTATTGAATGCTTTCGTCGGCGAAGAGAGAGCAATTGTCAGTCCAATTTCTGGCACAACCCGTGATGCGATTGATACAGTAGTCGAACGGAATGGACAAACCTATCGCTTGATTGATACCGCTGGCATTCGCAAAAAGAAAAGCATAGACTACGGCACAGAATTCTTTAGTATTAACCGTGCTTTTAAAGCGATTAGGCGCGCTGATGTAGTCTTAATGGTGATAGACGCTTTAGATGGAGTTACCGAACAAGACCAAAAATTAGCAGGACGAATTCTGGAAGAAGGACGAGGTTGTATAGTCGTAGTTAATAAGTGGGATGCAGTCGAAAAAGACTCTTACACGATTTATGACTACGAAAAAGACCTGCAATCACGGCTACATTTTACCGAATGGGCAGACACGATATATGTCAGTGCTGTAACCGGACAGCGGGTAGAAAAAATTTTAGAATTGGTAAATCAAGCTGCTGAGTCACACAAGCGCCGTGTAAGTACAGCAGTGATTAACGAAGTTCTCGAAGACGCTGTGAGTTGGCATTCCCCACCAACCTCACGGGGCGGGCGACAAGGTAAAATTTATTATGGGACGCAAGTTAGTACCCAACCTCCAGCGATCGCCCTGTTCGTCAACGACGCCAAACGCTTTAACGACAATTACCGTCGCTACATAGAACGACAATTTCGCCAACAATTAGGATTTAAAGGAACTCCGATTCGGTTATTATGGCGCAGTAAGAAAGTCCGTGATGTGGAAAGTGGTACGGTCAATCGTGCTACCCGCGTGTAATCAAGTAAAAAGTAAAAAGTAAAAAGGTAAAAGAGAATAAGTGTTACCTTTTTCTTTTATCTTTTAACTTTTGCCTGATCTATGGATTTACTGCGATCGCTACCACTAGGACTTTACTTAGAAGAACCTCAAACTTGGCTACATAAAATTGACCCCAGAGTCAAGTTTGCTTGGTTAATGAGCTTTCTCACAAGTTACACTTTTGCCAGGAACGAATGGCGCATACTATTGGTGACGTTATTAATTATAGTGACGTTAACTGCCAGAATTCCCCGGCGAGTATGGCAACAGCAAATGGGCTGGTTGTTGCTATTAGGCTTTTTTGTGTTTGCAATTGCAGCCATCAGTCCCGATGGGTTGGGGATCAACTATCAGCCACGCTTACCAGCCAACGAACAAGTTTTCAGCCCCCAATCAAATACCACAAATACTGCCAAAGTTGATGAACAAGCAGCATTTGGTAATAAAGAATATAAATACGTAATATTTCATCAAGGGCCAGTCAAAGTCAACCGCCGTTCTTTAGATTTAGCTGTGCGCTTGAGTACAATTTTATTTACAGTAATTTACAGCACCAATCTTTATCTGCTAACAACCGCACCAGAAGAAATCACAGCCGGGATGGAAAGCTTAATGCAACCCTTGCGACGGCTGAAGATACCTGTAACTGAAGTTGCGCTGACTTTGACTTTATCTTTGAGATTTATACCTCTAGTCTTGGAAGAAGTACAGAACTTAATCCGATCGGTAATGACTAGGGCAATTAATTGGAAAAAGCTAGGACTCAAAGGAGCAGTCAAAGTTTGGATGATTGTAGCAGAGCGACTGTTAGAAAATCTGCTACTCCGGGCAGAACAAATGGCTAGTGCAATGATGGTACGCGGTTTTACCAGTCCGAATGAGCATCGAGTGCCTTGGCATGACTTACGGTTAAAACGGTGGGATTGGCTGGCTATTGCCACATTAACTCTATTTTGGGGCGTGCGGTTAGCGATCGGTACTGATGTTTGAAAATTTTTAAATAGGATAGGGGAGATGGGGAAGATGAAGGAGATGAAGAAGTAAAAAATTTATTCCCCCTTGTCCCCCTTGTCCCCCTTGTCCCCCTTGTCCCCCTCATCCCCCTCATCCCCTATCTTTTGAGCCAAACTATATTGGAAGTTGGCGCAGGTCTTGCCGCAGAGAGCGATCGTGAGCGAGAATGGGATGAATCTCTGCACAAAGCTCAAGCACAACTAATGGCACTCAACACAACAAGCTCAATTAATGAATAGTGTACCTTTGACCATAATGTGCCGATAGGCAAGAATTATGGCAGCATAGAGAGAGGCTTATGCAAAAACAAGTCTGACGGCGCATTACCCTGCCGTTCTTAACTAGAAACAAGATCACAGAGCCGATTCTTGCATAGCACCTAGTGGAAGTTCCAAAAGACCAAATCCCCACTTGTAGCATCATATCTCTATGAGTAACGAGATCAAGGGCTTCACAGCTGCCGTTACACAGCAAAACTTATTGAATTTCGCATAAAGAAAGCACAAATATTCTGACGAAAGGGAGTTATTATCGTCTGATTGTTTGTACTAAAACGGCGAAAAGAACAATTGACGCTTACCTTGACTATTAAATGAATCCAGAAAACGCAGAAACTTACATTAATCATCCGACTTGGGGCTTACTTTACAAAATCTGTATGGTTGATGAGGCCCAGGATCTGTTCACTACACTGTATGCCCAACGCTTATTTTTTTTAGTAGCAAATGACATCAAAGGTATAAAATTTCAGCCGATAGGTCGTACCGAAGCCAGAATGATGTTGGAAAATCGCTTGCGTACTCTGCGTCGCACAGGGCAGTTACAGGAGTACGATCAGCTTCAGAGTGTTTTCCAACGCACCTTCCAATGAGTAGTTCGATTAGCGAACGTATTACTAAAATTCGCTCCTCCCTCCCTGATTCAGTTCGCCTGATTGCAGTCAGCAAAACGGTTAGAGCGGACATGATCCGCTCTGCCTATGCCGCAGGAATACGTGATTTTGGCGAAAGTCGGATTCAAGAAGCCGCCAGTAAACAAGCCGAGTTACAAGACTTATCAGATATTACTTGGCACTTTATTGGACATTTACAAAGCAATAAAGCCAAAAAAGCCCTAGAACAATTTCAATGGATTCACTCCGTAGATAACTTGCAACTGGCACAGCGCTTAAATCACTTAGCCCAAGAGTTAGGAGTGAATCCCCAAATTTGCCTGCAAGTCAAGATTCTCCCCGATCCCAACAAGTCAGGTTGGACTGTACCCCAACTGTTAGCTGATTTACCTGTAATCAATCAATATAAAAATTTACAAATTCAAGGTTTGATGACAATTCCGCCTTTAGGATTAAATAAAGCGGAAATTTTTGATGTATTTAATGCTACTTCAGACCTAGCAAAAACCATTAGAGAGCAAAACTGGTCGCAGATCAAAATGCAGCACCTGTCGATGGGGATGTCAGGTGACTACGAAATAGCAGTAGAAGCAGGTACAACTATGGTAAGGTTAGGAACTATCTTGTTCGGGGATCGCCCGCAAAACATTGTTCAATAGCTTGTGGTATTTGTATCATAAGCTGTCACCTGCTTTTGAGAAGAGTTCTCAAGCTAAATATTGCAATAGGTAACAAAAGATATAGTTTTATCAAAAAATCTACTCAGAAAAATACGGGGTTACGGGAACTTTCATTTACAAAAACATTAGTATATAATCTTGACTCATTATCCCAGCTAGGTAATGTTCAGATGTCTGACCAAGCGTCTGTTCCTCACCTAAAGCAGTAATAGAAGCTACAGCTAGTAATAGAATTGCTGAATAAACCCTTGTGTAGCGATCAAAGTCGGCTACACTGATTTATCGCCAGGTAAACATAAGCGTAATTTGCACCAGGAGCGGACAAAATGAACAATATATTTTCTAAACTCAGAGATTTTGTAGGACTCAATGAGCAGGTAGAATACGAGTACTACGAAGAAGAACCAGAAGCCGAAAGCTACCAAAATCTCTATCAAGAAGAGAATGTCCAACCAGCGCCTCCAGAACCTGCAACTCAGAATCGACGTTGGCGGGAACCCATGCCTACAATGGGTAATGATGTAGCAACAGGGTCAAAGTCAATGGGGAATGTGATCGGTATGCCAGGAGCAATTAACGGAATTTCGGAAGTATTAGTACTTGAACCACGCACCTTTGAAGAAATGCCCCAGGCAATTCAAGCTTTGCGTGAGCGCAAGTCGGTAGTATTAAATTTAACAATTATGGACCCCGATCAAGCTCAACGGGCAGTTGATTTTGTCGCAGGTGGTACTTACGCATTAGACGGACATCAAGAGCGGATTGGCGAAAGCATATTTTTATTTACACCCAGCTGTGTGCAAGTTAGCACCCACGGTGGAGTTATTCATGAAGTACCACAACCCCCAGCACGTCCACGTACCCCAGGTGCAACACCAACATGGGGCAGTGAAGTTAACCGGATGGCGGCACAATAAAGTTAAATTAGTCAATAGTCTAAAGTTAATAGTCCAAAGTTAATAGTCCAAAGTCAACAGTTAAAGGTGATGAATCTTAACGATTGACAAATGACAAATGACAAATGACAAATGACTAATGACCAATGACAAATGACAAATGACTAATGACTAATTAATGACTACAAAATTTGGTTTAATTGGTGGTGGGGTAATGGGAGAAGCGCTGTTATCCCGCCTTATTGCGCGTGGAATTTATCAATCATCAGAAGTCATAGTCAGCGAACCGCAGCCCTCGCGCCAAAATTTTTTAAAACAGCAATACGACGTGAGCGTAACTACAGATAATCGCTTGATTTTGGCACAAAGTAGGGAAGTTGTCTTGTTAGCGGTGAAACCCCAAGTATTCAGTGCGATCGCTCAAGAATTGGCAGAGACGATCGAGATGAAAACTACCGAACACTCACCCCTAGTGATTTCTATTTTAGCAGGCGTGACTTTAAGCCAGCTAGAAGCGGCGTTTCCCCAATTACCAGTAATTAGAGCCATGCCCAATACACCTGCTACCGTAGGCGCAGGAATGACAGCAATTTGTTCAGGGGCGTACACTACTGGGAAACACCATCAAATAGCACAGCAAATTTTTGCCGCAGTCGGAGAAGTGGTAGAAGTTGGCGAAAACCTCATGGACGCAGTCACAGGACTGTCTGGGAGTGGACCGGCTTACGTAGCGCTGATGGTAGAAGCACTTGCTGATGGGGGAGTAGCAGCAGGGTTACCCAGAAATATCGCCAACCAACTAGCCCTGCAAACCGTACTCGGAACAGCCACACTACTGCATGAAAGCAAAATGCACCCAGCAGAACTCAAAGACCGTGTGACAAGCCCAGGCGGGACAACAATTGCTGGGATCGCCCAATTAGAAAAAGCCGCATTTCGTTCAGCTTTAATTCAAGCAGTCAAAGCAGCTTGTGAGAGATCGCAAGAATTGGGAAAATAAAGACTAGGGGAACCAGGACTAGGGGCGCTTAGGCTAGGGAAGCAGGACTAGGAAGACAAGGAAGAAAAGGGGATTAATCTCCAATGACAAATGACCATTGACCAATGACAAATGACCATTGACCAATGACAAATGACGAAGTTGACAATATAGCCGTTAATATAGTAAACAGTCTGGTTGCAAATGTGATTGAGTGAACTATCCCGCACCATCCCCAGAACTTGACCTAGGGTCAATATTCCCGTTCAATCTGGATCAATTTCAAAAAGATGCGATCGCCTCTCTCAATGATGGTCGCTCTGTAGTTGTCTGTGCGCCCACAGGTTCGGGCAAAACCCTAGTAGGTGAGTACGCTATTTACCGCGCCCTAGCGCGAGGAAAACGCGTATTTTACACTACTCCTTTAAAGGCCCTGTCAAATCAAAAATTACGCGACTTTCGCGAGAAATTCGGATTTGACCAGGTGGGACTGTTAACTGGAGATGCTTCCATTAACAGAGATGCGCCGATTTTAGTTATGACCACAGAAATTTTCCGCAATATGCTCTATGGCACACCCATAGGGCAAGTTGGCATTTCTCTGGTAAATGTAGAAGCTGTGGTACTAGATGAGTGCCACTACATGAACGATCGCCAACGGGGTACTGTTTGGGAAGAATCTATTATCTATTGTCCCCGTGAAGTTCAATTAGTAGCCCTTTCGGCAACTGTGGCCAATAGCGATCAACTTACTGACTGGCTAAATCGCGTCCACGGGCCTACTGACCTGATTTACTCCGATTTTCGCCCCGTACCGCTAGAATTTCACTTTTGTACTCCTAAAGGACTGTTTCCTCTCCTCAACGACAGTAATACCAAAATCAGTCCCCGCCTTGCCAATCGGGGAAAAAGGAGACCAGGAGACAAAGGCAGAGGTGGTAGGCCAGAGGCTCCTAGCATTATTTATACCTTAAACCACTTGCAGGAGCGGGATATGTTACCCGCGATTTACTTTATTTTCAGCCGCCGAGGTTGTGATAAAGCGGTGGCAGAAGTAGGTGATTTATGGCTGGTAAATAATGATGAATCTCAGGTGTTGCGCCGTCAAATTGATGACTTTTTAACCCGTAATCCCGAAGCCGGTCGTTCTGGACAAATTGCCCCCCTGTATCGCGGAATTGCCGCCCACCATGCCGGGATTTTACCTGCTTGGAAAGTGCTAGTAGAAGAACTATTTCAGCAAGGACTAATTAAAGTAGTTTTTGCTACCGAGACCCTAGCGGCGGGAATTAATATGCCTGCCCGCACCACCGTCATATCTACCCTTTCCAAACGTACCGACACCGGACACCGTCTGCTGAACGCTTCCGAATTCCTGCAAATGGCAGGACGGGCTGGACGTCGTGGCATGGATTTACAAGGTCATGTGGTCACAGTCCAAACTCCCTTTGAAGGAGCTAAAGAAGCAGCATATTTAGCCACATCTAAACCAGACCCCTTAGTCAGCCAGTTTACGCCTAGCTACGGGATGGTACTGAATTTACTGCAAACCCACACCTTGGAGGACACTAGAGAGCTAATAGAACGCAGCTTTGGCCAGTACATGGCTACCTTGCATTTAAGACCAAATTACGATGAGATTGCCGAACTGCAAGCCGAATTAGAGCAACTTCAGGAGCAAATCGCCGCAATTGATGAAAATGAAGTGGCTATTTATGAAAAATTGCGACAACGCCTGAAAGTAGAACGGCAAATCTTGAAAACCCTGGAAAAACAAGCACAGGAAGACCGCAAAGAGCAATTGGGGATGATGTTGGACTTTGCTGTGTCCGGGACAATGTTGAGTCTCAAGGGTAAAAATATCACAGTGCCAACAGCGATCGCCGCAGTATTAGTCGGCAAAAGCCCCGCTTCTGCGCAAACACCATGCTTGGTATGCTTGGGAAGGGATAACCGCTGGTATGTAGCCACAACCGAAGATATCGTCGATTTGTATGCAGAACTACCACGAGTTGATGTCCCACCGGATATTTTGCCACCAGCAGAGCTAATTTTTAAACCAGGACAGATCTACCGTGGTGATGAACAAACAGCAGCCATTGCTCAAAAAATTCCCGATCCAGGCGAGTCTTTATATATGGCTCCAGAAGTCGCAGAACAACTTAGCCGGATGACTGCTGTACAAGAGCAATTAGAAGCTCATCCGATTTATCAATCAGGCAATGCCGCATTTATTTTTAAAGGTAAGGCACGTTATGTAGAATTAGAAGCCGAACTGCAATTATTGCAAGAGCATGTAGAGCAACAATCACGACATCATTGGGAAGAGTTTCTCAATTTAATTGAAATTTTGCAGCACTTCGGCTGTTTAGATAACTTAGTCCCAACAGCATTAGGACAAGTTGCCGCCGCCATCCGGGGAGAAAATGAATTATGGCTGGGTTTGGTACTCGCCAGCGGTGAATTGAACAATTTAGATCCGCAGCATTTAGCAGCTGCTGTTGCTGCTTTGGTGACAGAAACTCCTCGCCCAGATAGTAAAGTCCGTTTCGAGTTGAGCAATCAAGTCGTTGAGGCTTTGGCAAAACTGCGGGGAATTCGCCGCCAGATGTTCCAAATGCAAAGGCGGTATAATGTGGCACTGCCTATGTGGTTAGAGTTTGAGTTAATTGCTTTGGTAGAACAATGGGCGTTGGGCATTGAGTGGACAGAACTATGTGAAAATACGACCTTAGATGAAGGTGATGTGGTAAGAATATTACGCCGGACGTTGGATTTATTATCCCAAATCCCCCATGTTCCTAATTTGCCAGATTCACTAGTACGTAATGCTTACCGTGCCATACAGTTAATTGATAGATTCCCTGTGAATGAGGTTGTGGAGTAAACTGGCTAAACTTTCGTTTTTACCTGCTGTTGGGGAATGACGATCGCAAATTCTGTATGTCCAGGAATGGAATAACATTCAATTTGCCCTTGATGTCTTTCCACAACAATTTGGTAACTAATAGACAAACCTAAACCTGTACCTTTACCAATCTCTTTGGTGGTAAAGAAAGGGTCAAATAAACGATTGGAGACTGCTTCACTAATCCCAGGGCCATTGTCTATAATCCGAATCACTATTGAAGATTCAGATTTGCTGATATAGGGTTCAATTCCTATATCTCCGTCTCTAAATTCAGTGCAGATAGTAATCTGGCTGGGATTTGCTAATATTTCCTGTGGCGATCGCTTTTGATTATACTCTTCCAAAGCGTCTATGGCATTGACAAGAATGTTCATAAACACTTGATTGAGTTGTCCTGCATAGCATTCTACTAGCGGTAGCTGGCCGTATTCTTTGATGACTTCTATCGGCGCACACCCATTTTTAGGTTTGAGGCGGTGTTGGAGAATCATCAAAGTACTGTCTAAGCCATCGTGAATATCAACCTCTTTGACTTCAGCTTCATCTAAGCGCGAGAAAGTCCTCAAAGATAAAACAATTTCCCGAATGCGGTTAGCACCTACTTTCATAGAAGCTAAAAGTTTAGGTAAATCATCGACAATGAAATCAATATCTACATCCTCAATTTCGGCTTGCAATGTCGAGGGGAGATGGGGATAATGTTGCTGATAACATTGCAACAAATAAAGTAAATCTTCTACATATTCAGTAGCAGGGGTAATGTTACCGTAGATAAAGTTAACTGGATTATTAATTTCATGAGCAACACCAGCCACAAGTTGACCTAAGCTGGACATTTTCTCACTTTGAATTAGCTGGGTTTGGGTTTGCTGCAATTGCTGTAAAGTCTTTTCCAATTTTTCTTTTTCTTGACTCAAAGCAATAGTACGTTCCTGTACCCGTATTTCCAAATACTGATTTGCTTGTGCTAATCTACTTAAAGCTTCTTGCAGAGAGAGTTCTGTTTGTTTGCGATCGCTAATATCGATAATGAAACCAAGTAATTGTGTTACTTTTCCGCCAGAACGCACAACATTCACAATATCTTTTACCCAAACCCATTTACCATCAGCAGTCAATAACCGATACTCAACTATGTAATCATCTTGTGCTTTTGACGTGAGTTGATGGTACTCAAGAACTAGAGGCCAATCTTCTGGATGAATGTGTGAATACCAAAATTCACGTTCATACCAATCTTCTAAGTCATAACCAAATAAATCTATGGCCTGTGGCCCTACATAAGTAAACTGGTGATTAATCGGCTCCGCTTCCCAAGGTACTAACTTGACACTCTCTACCAGTCGCTTTAATCGTTGTCGAGTTTGCTCTAAATCTTTTTCTGTATGCTTACGTAAAGTAATATCATTAGCTATGACAGCGTATTGACTAGTTATACCTTCTGTATTACTAATAGGCAGACCATCTACTAATAGCCAATGCTCTTGCTGCTGAGGCGATAAATAAGAAACTTCAAATTTAAAGCTTTCACCTTTTAATAGTTGTTCGCGAATATAAGCTTGTTGAATATTAATTTGCTTATTAGAAGTCAGTACAGAAAAAAATTTTTTTCCGATTAACAAATCAGCGGTAGTATCTGCACGGTTAGCTAATGCTTCATTTACCCATTGAATGCGTCCAGATCTATCCGTCAATGCCATCAATAAATCAGCCCGATTTGCTAAGGCAGTAAACATAGTTAAGGGTAAAGCAATTGAATTAACTACCATGCTCATAACTCCTGTCACAAGAATTAGAGAGCATCACGTCTCCCGGCTACATAAGCCAAAAGCAGCCTACTAATATCATCACGAACTTGACGAAATACTTGCAGCTTTTCTATTTCAGTTCCTGTAGCTTCAGCTGGATCGGGAAAGCTAAAGTGATGACGCTTAACTGATGAAGGTAAAGTAGGGCAACTTTGGTCTGCATGATCGCAAACTGTGATCACCGTATCAATTTTCTGGTCAAGAAACTGGTTGATATGCTTACAAGAATTTGTGGAGATATCTATTCCTATCTCTTGCATCACCTTGATAGCCAAAGGATGGACTTCTTTGGCTGGGTTCATTCCTGCACTTTGGGCGATGAATAAGTCATCAGCTAACTCTCTCAAAAAGCCCTCTGCCATTTGGCTACGACAGGAATTACCAGTACAAAGAATTAAGAGCGTAGGTAGTTCCATGTTATTTATTTAGTAATAAATATTACTTAAAATCTTAGCTTTACAAACTGCGGTTGCCGTCAGGGAAAATACACAAACCTATAATTTTAATCGAAAGTGCGAGATCCCCGACTTCTTTAAAAAGTCGGGGATCTGAACCCTCGCAATCTTTGATAGTCTGTACCATGAATGTTGATGAATTCGTAGTCAGCACTTTATGAAAAATTCACCGACTTTAGTCCTGACTAAGAACTAATTTAGCGATCGCATTAAGTTGAAGTTAATTGTCCGTCAGTGTCTTCTGCTTGTGCTGTTACCTTTTGCCCGATTTTTGGCTCAGTTCCTGCAAGTAGGCGTTCAATATTACTGCGGTGACGGAAAATCACATACAACCCACCGACAAAGGCATACAGGATGCAAGGTAAAGGCTGATGGAAAATTACCATGAAAATTGTCACAGCGATCGCACCTGCAATGGAACTTAAGGAGACTATCCGTGATATGGCAAAGACAACAGCAAATACACCCAAAGTTGCTAAACCTACCTGCCAACTGATCGCGAATAACGTCCCTAGTCCAGTAGCCACAGATTTACCACCAGTAAAGCCCAAAAAAATTGATTTGCTGTGTCCAAGGACTGCTGCTGATCCCGCTAAAGTTATTAACCCAGGTTGCCACAAAGAAGCATCTATCGTAGGGGGGATAAAATTATAAAGTGGAGCCAATTGGAATAACTGATAAGCTAGAGCGATCGCAGATACTCCTTTCAAGCAATCAATCAATAACACAACAGCCCCAGGCCCTTTACCCAAGGTTCTGAGAACATTAGTTGCGCCAGTTGAACCAGAACCTACTTCGCGAATATCAAGACCCTTTAACTGCTTGACAGCAATGTAGCCAGTAGGGAAAGAACCCAATAGGTAGGCTACAACCAAAACAAAAGCGCATAAACTTAACCAAATAGCCATAAACAAGTCCAAAGTCAATAGTCAATAGTCATTGGTCAATAGTCATTGGTCACTTGTACTGAGCGAAGTCGTTCGCGGAGCGTCTCGTTCGCGTAGCGTCTCCCCTTGGGAGAAGAGAAGTATTGGTCATTAGTCATTGGTTTTTCACAGCTGACAATTGACAACTGACAACTGACTAATGACTAATGACTAATGACTAATTAAAAATCATCATCATAATTTCTCATTGTTTTGGGGTCAGGAGCAAAGGCTAACCACAGGGGAAATTGCAGTAGTGCTAGGCTAATTTGGTCTTCAGAATCGTCAATGATAATTAAAGGCAGTTGATTGGCTTTAACTAATCGGTCTGCTTTTTGAGCCAAAGCTTCCGGTGCTTCAAATAATACTACCCCTTTATCAGGGCCAAAGTCTGGACGACCTATACCTAAACAGTCTTGCAAGCCACGCCGCCATTCACCTAAACGTTCTGGTGTATTAGCTAATACTAAAGCGCGGACGCGATCGCCATACAGTTTGTATAGTATAGAAATTACTGCCGAAGAAATCAAAATATTCTGCAAGCGGCTACCCATTGTCCGCAAAGCACCGCGTCCGCCTTGGGTGAAAAACCATTGAGAAACCCGTTCTGCATGGACTGGTTCAAAGGTACGACGCAATTGCCAAGCAGGGCCATAGTAATCTGGTTTGCTGCGATATTGATCGATGAGGCGGCGAATTTGCTTTGTAGTATCTTGAAACTGCTGTTGGGCAAATGAGGGGATACCAGACTCTGATTGGGGGGTTTTTTCCTCTTTTACAGATACTACAGGTTTTTCGCGGGCGATCGCAGGCGGTACTAGTTGCAACTGCTCGGCGGCGGCGGCTAAATCCTGTAAACTGCCAGTGAGATAATCTTTAAAACCTTGTACCCGAATCGCCAAGTCTTGAGATGTTCCCGCAAAAGTCGTGCGCATTTCATTGCGGATGCGTTCTTGACGGCGTTCCAACTGTTCTACAGAAATTTGCAGCGTTTGTTTGCGTTGTTCTAACTGCGATAGCGACTCTTGTACAAGTCGTCCTAGCGCCAATTGGGTTTCGCCAACTTGTGTCTGAAGAGTTTTGTAACTAGCTTGCAGATTGGCTATTTCGGTTTCTAGAGATTCTTTGGTACTTTGTAAATCTGCAATTTGTTGTGCTGCTTGTGCGTATAGGGAATTAGCTGCTGATGCTTCTGATTCTGAATCTAGTTCTGACCCCAGCGAAAAGGCTTCGGCTTCTAACTGCGTTACCAAATCAGCAGTTGCATCTGCTGGTGGTTCAACTGTAGAACCTTCTTCAGCATCGGAAATGGGCGATTCAGCAGTTGCGTCATTTTGCTGCGTCTGCGCTAATAAACTCTGCGCTGCTGTTTCTCCCTCTGACTCCACAGATGAGTTATCTGAAGCTTCTACTTTCGGCTGTTGTTCTTGTACTTGCGCCAACCACTCATCAATCGATTCTGGGGTTTGAGATTCCTCTGGGTTCATAAACAATACTGTAATTCCTATGACGCGAATAAATAGCTTTCAGAAATATACAATTGACCTGTGCCAAAAATCCTGGGTAATTGGTGCTGATTGCTGATGCTGCATCTTTAACAAGAGGGTGCTAAATCTGCGGACAACGTTCTTCCAGGCAGGCTTTCAGGGTCTTAGGGTCAAATAAAATCGGCAAAAAGTGAATGCTTTTGATTTCTTTAAAGTAAAACAGTATAGGAATTGGGTGCCAAAATATCCGCCAGTTTTGCCATTCCTGATAGGGAAACCGCCGAATTAGTGTTTCGCCTCTGTAAATATCTAAGTCCGTGGCAGTAAACTGCAACCGCAGTGTGACTGTCTGAAACATGAGAAACAAACCAAACAATCCAATAATACCTCCTAGCAGCGGTTGAACTAACAGCAATGGAATCGACGCAATTACCAAAACTACAGGGATATTGTAGCTAGGTTTGAGTTCTACTGTAGATGTAGCGTTGGGCGCAAATGAACTAGTCATAGCAATTTTAGATTTGGGATTTTAAATTTTCGATTGAGAATACTCATCCTTGGTCTGACAGTCTCAAATCCTGTTTTGTGAATAGACACATTTCCTATTTTAGGATTTCGTGGGTTATAAGGCGCGCAATCAGCCTTTATAGCGAGGATTGTTGATAGCGTTTCACTGGAAAATGGGACTAGGGGTTAGGGGCTAGGAGATGAGGGAGATGAGGCGGACGGTGGGAAATAACAATTGACAATTGACAACTGACAACTGACAACTGACTTACATACCTTTGAGCAATGCGCTACCTGTACCTTGAAACATTAACCAAGAAAGGAAGAAGTTACTCACAAAAATCATCAGCAAGGCTGTAACCACAGCAGTGGTGGTTGATTGTCCTACTCCTTTGGCTCCTCCTGTTGTTGTCAGTCCCCAGCTACAACCAATGACAGCAATTACAATTCCAAAACAAAATGCCTTAATCATGGCGCTAAAAATATCCCAAATGCCAAGCAGGTTACGGGCTGAGTCTAGAAATGTAGTATCGGCGATGCCATATAAGTTCGATGCAATGATCAATCCTCCTAACATCCCCGTTACCAAAGACAGAAGAGTTAAAATCGGCAGCATCAAGCAGCAAGCTAAGACGCGGGGAATAACTAGGTAATCGATGGGGTCGGTTTTTAACATCAACAGGGCATCAATTTGCTCTGTGACTCGCATAGTACCAATTTCAGCGGCAAAGGCCGAACCCACTCGTCCGGCTAAAATCACTGCTGTCAATACGGGCGAGAGTTCTCTTGTTAAGGCTACCGCCAGCACACCGCCGACAAGATTCCCAGCGCCAAAGTTAATAAATTCTCGTGCTACCTGAATGGTAAACACTGCGCCGACAAAAACAGCCGTTAATAGGGCAATAAACAGAGAATCTGGCCCTACTGCTGCCATTTGCTCTTTAGTATTTCGCCAATGAATTTTGATTTTCAGTAGGTGAACTAGTACTTGTCCACCCAGGAAAATCGCCGCCAGCAGCCGCTGACCCCACGCCCCTAAACTGGATTTGGATGTAGTCTCACTCAATGTTTTGTAGCTAACTCGGTAACTGCCTTAAGAATAGCGAAAGTCAATGGGGAATAGTCAATAGTCAATGGTCAATAGTCAATGGGCATGGGGAATTGGGCATGGGGCATTGGGAGGGGTGGCGAACTTTTTTATATTCTCCCCACACTCCCCACACTTCCTCATCTCCCTTGTCCCCCCTTCCCTCATCCCCCTTCCCCATCTCCAGGGTGAAACATTAACTTACTTTAAAGCTCTTCTCAGAAAGTGAAGTTTGATGCGAGCAAGCTTTATATTACTTTATAAGCAAAGTTATTCAGCAAATACCTTATTTAGCAAGGGTTTTGCTGATTTTAATGCTGACTTTTAGTTGATGCATCGAAGGTGACTGGAGGCAGATTTTTTTAATGAAAACTTAAGATTTTTGACATCTTCACTGCTATGGAGCGATCGCACGTATTGTAGAAAATGACATCTTGCTTTTTCGCTTATTGTCCTCTTTTACCACGGAGTGTCGTCTAAATGACTATTTTCACCAACTTTCTCCGTTCTCTGTTACTCACAATCATTTTTAGTTTTGTCGTACCAATGTTTTTAGTCGGTGGCTTTTTGCTCCTGTTACCTCTGGTCGGTCACATTCCCGGTTTACAAGGTTTAACTGAAGCGATCGCTAGTCAAATTATACATTTTCTCGCTACTTTTGGCACGGATAGTCCTCTGCGCGGCTTAATTGTCATTAGTTTGACTTTTAGCTTTGTTGGGGCGCTGTTTGATATGTACGTTTATTATCGGTGTCAAATTTTACGTATTGATTCCTAAATCATGGCAATCAGTTTGTCAGGTATTGACTGGCTGCTGAAGCTTTTAAAAATCTATAATTCCCAAATTTGAGTATTTTGCTTGCTATGTTTAAATGAGATATAGCAGTCATATTTGAGTTGTGAAATTCTTCCTATAGGTAGGCGGCTATAGGCAATAGGCGAGGTAAGGCGGTGAGGCAAAAGTCACACAACTGCCGACTTGGCAGCGAAGCGCGTTGTAGGAGCGTCTGAAGTGCGAAGTAGGAGCGTCACCCGAAGGGCAATAGATTTTTTTTACTAATGATTTAGCTGCATCAGGCAGCAGATCCAAGCCGGAAACTACATGTAGGTTGGGATAAATTTCCCGATAATGAAGCATTTACCCTAGACTAATAGTAACCGCAGGTGACACCGAGAGCGGAGGCGAAGGGGAATTGCCAATTTATACGTTTTTGGAGATAAGTTTCTCTGCTAGACAGAGATTAGGATATCAAATAAACATCTAGATAAATATAAAAACTTCCTTAATTTCTTGTGTAGCATCATGGCTGGGCATTTTTGTGTAGAGCCAAACAGGTCGTTTGACCTCTGGACATTTTACTATTGAGTTTATTACGAGGTTTTATGATTGCTTATGGTTTGGCCTTTTAAACCCAGGTTTAGTAAACAAATTGCTCGAATTGAAATTAATGGTGCAATCTCCGGTGGGACTCGCAAACGTGTACTAGAAGCACTGAAAACAGTAGAGGAGAAAAAATTTCCGGCTTTGCTGCTACGAATTGATAGTCCTGGCGGGACAGTGGGAGATTCTCAAGAGATTTACAGCGCCCTGAAACGTCTGCGGGAGAAAATGAAAATTGTTGCCAGTTTTGGCAATATTTCGGCTTCTGGCGGTGTCTACATTGGCATGGGAGCCGAACATATCATGGCCAACCCAGGTACAATTACAGGCAGTATTGGTGTAATTCTGCGGGGAAATAACCTAGAACGCTTGCTGGAAAAAATCGGCATTTCCTTCAAGGTGATTAAATCTGGGCCCTACAAAGATATTTTGGCATTTGACCGAGAACTGACACCAGCTGAACAAAACATTCTGCAAGAATTGATTGACATTAGTTATCAGCAGTTTGTGCAAACAATAGCTCAAGCTCGTTCTTTAGAGGTAGAAACCGTAAAAAGTTTCGCCGATGGTCGGATTTTTACTGGACAGCAAGCTGTAGAGTTAGGAGTGGTAGATCGTCTGGGAACAGAGGAAGATGCGCGGCGCTGGACAGCAGAACTAGTCGGACTCGATCCAGAAAAAACCCCATGCTTTACTTTAGAAGAACGTAAACCCTTGTTAAGTCGATTGCTCCCTGGAAGTCGTCAGGTTTCATCAGGAATTGGGGCGGGGATTGACTGGCTGGAGTTTGAAATGTCCACCAGTGGTTTACCTCTATGGTTATATCGACCTTGATGGGATGTGAGTGACAGAGGAACTCACATACTCAGGAGTTTTGTGCCTATCGTCCTAACTGATAATAAAGTGAGAAAAGACAGCTGAGCTAATTTAAGGAGGATTGGGCGTGGAGTGGCAAATGCGGGCTATTCGTGGAGCAACAACTGTTTCAGAAAACACAGCTGAAGCGATAAAAGAAGCGGTAACAGAATTATTAGATGAATTGGAAAACCGGAATCATCTCCAGCCAAAGGATATTATTAGTGTTACGTTCTCAGTAACACGGGATTTGGATGCTATTTTTCCAGCTGCGATCGCCCGAACGCGTCCTGCTTGGGATGGTGTGGCCATGTTAGATGTGCAGCAAATGCATGTCGAGGGCAGCTTGCAGCGCTGTATCCGCTTTTTAATTCACGTCTACCTGCCAGCCTCCGCACCAATTTACCATACCTATTTACGTCATGCAGCTAACCTGCGTCCTGATTGGAGTTTACCAGCATCATTAGCAGAATCGCCCCAAGTAGTAGTGACTACTAGTTGCGATCGCGAATAATTTCGTAGTCAGGACTGAGTGTGCTGAATTTTTAAGCACTTTCTGTGCTGACTACGAACTATTCTGACAAAATTGATGCCCCTAATTCCAGTTACCAATTACGGTAAAGGCAGACCAAAAATCAGGATGGGATAGTGTGATATTTTCGGGCGTATCTATTTCTGGGAGTATTGTTATTTGATGAATCCAATCAACCTCTGGACTTCTGCTGACCATGCTTTGAGATATCTAGCGAAGGCAGATTCTATACCCCACCGTACTGAGGGTGAAGCAGTTTTGTTGGAACATGTACCCAAGACTGTGAAGCGTATTCTGGATTTAGGAACTGGTGATGGTCGCTTACTAGCATTACTGAAAATTGACCGTCCTCAGGCGCAAAGTATAGCCGTTGATTTTTCTGCAACTATGTTAGAGGCGGTAAAAACGCGGTTTGCTGAGGATACAACAGTACAAGTAATAACCCACAATTTGGATCAACCTCTCCCAGAATTAGGTTCCTTTGACGCAGTTGTTTCCAGCTTTGCTATTCACCACCTCACCCACGATCGCAAACTTTCCTTGTATACAGAAATTTTTCACATACTGGAACCTGGTGGGATTTTTTGCAATTTAGAACATGTGGCTTCATCCACACCAGCATTACACGAGCATTTTTTACAAAAACTGGGAATATTACCCGAAAACGACGACCCATCCAATAAACTTTTAGACGTAGAAACACAGCTAAATTGGCTGCGAAAAATTGGTTTTACTGATGTGGATTGCTACTGGAAGTGGCTGGAACTGGCATTATTAATTGGGAGAAAACGTAACTCAATTTAAGGTTGGAGTTTCGATCTAAAATGAAGAGAACGATAAAAGAGCGATCGCTATGGTCGTAACTACAGCTAAGTGGACAATAGATGAGTACCACCGCATGATAGCAGCTGGTATCTTAGACGATCGGCGTGTGGAATTACTCAGAGGAGAAATTGTCGAGATGTCACCGGAAGGCGAACCCCATGCTTATTTTAGTACCGAAGCTGGGGAATATCTCACGCGATTATTAGGCGAAAGAGCGACAATTCGTCCAGCTAAACCGATTACACTTCCTAATAACTCTGAACCAGAACCAGATATTGCGATCGTGCAACGCTTGGGGCGTGAATATTTAAATCATCATCCTTATCCGGAAAATATTTTCTGGCTGATTGAATACTCCGATTCCAGCTTAGAAAAAGATTTAGAGATTAAAACTAAAATCTATGCTGAAGCTCAAATCCCTGAATACTGGGTAGTTAATTTAAGAAAAAGACAGCTCGTAGTATTTCGAGATCCTCACGATGGTGAGTACGCTTCCAAATCCACACTAACAGGCGGGACGATTTACCCAATAGCATTTCCAGATATCGCTGTTGCGGTAGATTTAATTGTCAATTTATCATAATACCTTCTATGGTATTTCTACATCCGCTTGCAGATTTTATTGATTGCAATTCTCCAGTCAGTAACCCATCCCCTAACTATTACTATGAAGGGTATTGTCCGCAAAGTGCAAATTTACTGAGACTACCGCGCACTTCTTTAGTAGAAGCGATCGCTCAAAGTTTAATGCAGCAACTTGCGAAGGATGAGCGTTATTGCCAAGAAGGTAAGATGTATGGAGTCTTACTAGTTGAACTACCTACAGGTGAACAGCGAATACTCAAGGCTTTCTCTGGGTTGCTGAATGGTTTAAGTGTGGTTGATGGTTGGGTTCCGCCGATTCCAGGGAGAGAGGAAGTAGCTTTAGAAGAAGCTCAAACTTTGGCTCAATTAGAGACGATTAAACAAGAATTAATTAACTTACAGCAACTTCCCCAAAGACAGGAATACCAAACGCGATCGCATGAATTTTCACAGCAATTGCAACAAATGCGCGATCGCCACCGTCATTGCAAACATCAACGCCAGGAACAACGCCAGCAAATCTGCGCAACACTCACAGGCGTTGCACTCACTATCGCCTTGGAACAACTGGATCAAGAAAGCCGCCAGCAGGGAATTGAGCAAAAATTACTGAAACGCGAGCAAAATGAAGTGTTACAGCCGCTTGTGCAGGTAATTACAGCAGCAGACACACGGATACTGGAACTTAAACAACAGCGTAAACAACTCTCCCGCCAACTGCAAACGCAGATGCACGCAGCTTACAGCTTAATGAATTTTTATGGACAATCGCGATCACTCCAACAATTAATCCCATCCGGCTTACCCACAGGTACAGGGGATTGTTGCGCCCCTAAACTTTTACAATATGCGGCGATCCATAATTTACAGCCATTGTCAATGGCTGAATTTTGGTGGGGTTCGCAATCCGCAGCTGGAGATAAAATTCCGGGAAGATTTTACGGTGCTTGTGCAGAACGCTGTCAGCCATTGATGGGGTTTTTGCTATCGGGGTTAAGACACATCTCGGAACCCCTTTCCCCCTATCCCCAGGCCGCAAGCGAGGAGGGGGGTAAATGTAGGTTTTTTAAAACGACGCGGGAAATGGGACAAGGGAGACAAGGGAGACAAGGGGGACAAGAAACAGAGGAAACGCTATCGATTATTTACGAAGATGAATGGTTGATTGCTGTCAATAAACCCCCAGGATTACTTTCAGTTCCCGGACGTTATTTTGATACTCAAGATAGTGTTGTTAGTCGGTTGCGGAATTTATTACCGGATGGGATGTCGCTTAATGCTGTGCATCGACTTGATCAAGACACTTCTGGTATTTTACTATTGGCACGCGTAGACGCGGAGCGGCTTGTCCCCAGACATCGCCAAACTTACTGCCAACTCAGCAGACAATTTCAGCAACAGCAAGTTCACAAAGTTTATGAAGCCTTAATTTCTGGGATTATCACCGTTGATCAAGGTGTAATTGAACTGCCATTATGGGGAAATCCCAATAATCGCCCTTATCAACAAGTTAATTGGCAATACGGTAAACCCAGCATTACCCATTTTCAAGTCATAGCGAGAGAAGGAAACTATACTCGTGTTGAGTTTAAACCGCTAACAGGACGCACTCATCAAATCAGAGTTCATGCTGCTGATATCAAAGGACTTGGTAACCCGATTTTAGGAGATAGACTGTATGAAAATTCTACCAAAGCAAATCGCTTACATCTCCACGCCAGAGAACTTTACTTTCAACATCCACATTTAGGAGAAACTCTACATTTCCAGACAAAAACGCCATTTTAAGTATATAAAAATAATTCTAATTTATCAAATATAAACATATAAATATATACCGCCCACAAGGAAGGTATTAAACTCCAACATTCAACAACTGACTACTGACAAATGACTCGCTAAGCGCAACAAAATTGTTATCATTTGTATACAACGATTATAGGTGTCACCTTTGGTTGATTGGGATTGGTTAAGTTTAATCTATAATAAGCTCTTAATATTTTATCATTTTTATCTCCTCGGAATGTCACTATATAATTAGCGTTTTGATAAGAGTCTTTTTCGACTTTTTCAATTAGCTTATCTTGAATAAATTGAGCTTGTTTTAATTTTTGTGGTAGCGAATTAAGCTTGGTGAGGCAAAAAATGCCTGTGGAATTCGGAAATTTATACACTTGTAAAAAATATTTTTGATTATTAACTTCAAAACCGGATGTTAAAAATATCGTGCCGCGATTTTGTGGTGGGATTTTTCTAAAAACTTCTTGTGTTCTATTATGATACTGGCAATTATTATCAATAATTGGTTCACCAGCAGTAACAGGTTTTGTTAGCATTGCCATGCTTCCGGTCAATAAACTTAAACCTGTTAAACTTAAATAAATAAGTTTTAACCAATAGAACATACACTTTACTCCTCATTCCATTTATTGTGACGGAGTAAAATTTTAGGTGGTTCCTATAAGCAATACATAAATTATTCATAAGGGCACAACATTGTTCATACGTGTCAACTTAACGTGAAACCCTTGCCAAGACGTGATGACCGAATTATCTCACCTACCATCACGATCCGCGTCACCCCACCCCAGCTTTGCTAACGCAAAACTTCCCCTCCCCGTAAACGGGGAGGGGATAAAGGGGTGGGGTAAAACGCTTGTGGGATAAGCCTTTTAACTTAAGTTGACACCAATGAACATTGTTGTGCCCCTACCCATCTTTCGCATTCTGTTTTCAAGTTGGTATTAGTATAGATATGTAGTTTGAAACATACACAGCAATACTAATAAGTTTATAAGAGCGATCGCAAAATCCACAATTTCTTGATCTGTGGCTAGTTTAATCTATCCGACAGCGCCCCTGAGTATTACAAAGTCGCTCTTGACGCTCTTGCACAACCGTTTCTAACGTCGGTCGTCCTGTGATAGCGAGTCGCCATTTTGCCCAAATTCCATAGAGAAAATCTGCGATCGCACCCACAATCGGTAACTTGGTTACACTATATACCCACCCCATCCCCAAAATTGCGTAAACACGCCGAAACACTTCAACATTTTGTACCACTGTTCCATCTGCTAAAACTGCATGGATGCGCCCCATAGCTGTTTCAAAATCTACTCCGCCATGTTCTTCGGGGTTATAGTCATCGTCTGCAATATCGACAAAATGCACTAACCCCCGACCCGCATCTCGTTTTTGGAGAAAATTCACCTCGCGCATACACAAAGGACATTCCCCGTCATACAACAGCTCGATTTTCCATGCAGGTGCAGTAGATGCAGACTGGGTAAGGATTTCACTGGAAATAGAAGACATAAATGATTGTTAATTAAGTTTCTTGTACTTATATATTGTAGAAAATTTAAGAAATATAAAGTAATGTTTCGATAAATCATAGCGATAAATCATAGATAAAACTCATGTGTATTTTCACAAAACCCCCTAGATATAAATTTTTCTATATCTATCGAAGTAAATACTTATTCACAATTGTTTACAAACTCGAGTAAAATGACTTTATTCACAGATAAGTATTTTTTCTCATTGACATGATAGCGGATCGATTTCCCTGGCTTACCGCAATTGTTCTACTGCCACTGGTTGCTTCCCTGCTTATTCCTGCGCTGCCTGACAAAGATGGCACGCGCGTGCGGTGGTATGCCCTTGGCGTAGGTATCGCAGACTTTGTTTTGATGTGCTACGCCTTTTGGAAGCATTACGATGCGACCAGTGCTAGTTTTCAACTTATGGAAAATTATGCCTGGATGCCGCAGTTAGGTTTGAACTGGTCCGTATCGGTTGATGGGCTATCAGTCCCCTTGGTGCTGCTAGCAGGATTTGTCACCACACTCTCGATGTTTTCAGCGTGGCGAGTCGATCGCAGACCGAAACTATTTTACTTTTTAATGCTCGTGCTGTATTCGGCACAAATTGGGGTATTTGTTGCTCAAGACTTGCTGTTGTTTTTCATTATGTGGGAAGTCGAGCTGATTCCCGTCTACCTCCTGGTCTGTATTTGGGGTGGACAAAAGCGTCGTTACGCAGCCACAAAATTTTTGTTATATACAGCAGCAGCTTCTATATTTATTCTCGTAGCAGCACTGGCAATGGCGCTCTACGGTGGTGGCAATATAACCTTTGATATCGCTGCCTTGGGGATGAAAGAGTTTCCCCTCGGTCTAGAATTGCTGCTATATGCAGGATTATTAATAGCCTTTGGTGTTAAGCTCGCAATTTTCCCCCTACACACCTGGTTACCTGATGCCCACGGTGAAGCATCTGCTCCCGTATCGATGATTTTGGCTGGTGTATTGCTGAAAATGGGAGGATACGGGCTAATTCGTTTAAATTTGGAACTTTTACCCGACGCACACGTATACTTTGCACCTGTGTTAGCCATTCTGGGCGTTGTCAACATTATCTACGGTGCGTTGAACTCCTTTGCCCAGAGCAACATGAAGCGACGCTTGGCTTATTCGTCAATTTCCCACATGGGCTTTGTCCTACTGGGGATTGCGTCCTTCACAGATTTGGGAATCAACGGCGCAATGTTGCAGATGATTTCCCACGGTTTGATTGCATCAGTGCTGTTCTTCTTGGCAGGTGTGACTTATGACCGTACCCACACAATGGCAATGGACAGTATGGGCGGTATTGGTCAAGCAATGCCCAAAGTATTTGCTCTGTTTACAATTGGTGCAATGGCTTCCCTAGCTCTACCTGGTATGAGTGGCTTTGCTGGTGAACTTGCGGTATTTGTTGGTTTGACTACCAGTGATATTTACAGTTCTACCTTCTGCACAGTCACAGTTTTCCTAGCGGCTGTAGGAGTTATCCTCACACCCATCTATCTACTTTCCATGCTGCGCCAGGTATTTTACGGCACTGGTGCAGAACTTACTTGCAACCTTACAGATGGCGGATTGCAGAATCAGGAAGCAGAAGAAGCAGTTTGTTTTGGTACAGATTGCGTGGTACCTACCGAAGCAGTATATAGAGATGCTAGCCCCAGGGAAGTGTTTATTGCTGCCTGTTTTATCGTGCTGATTATCGGCATTGGTTTTTATCCCAAGGTAGCTATGCAGATGTACGATGTGAAGACTGTGGCAGTAAATGCTCAGGTTCGCCAGTCTTATACCGTCATCTCCCAATCGAATCCCCGGATTTATGCTAATGGATTTTTAGCGCCGAAGATTGCAGAGGCTGAAGTAGCACCAGTTTTGGCAACAATGAAGTAAGCTTTTCGACCTCTATTATCTGTTGAAAATGTAGCGATCGCTCTTTGTTGGGCGATCGCTTTTTTTGCTTATATAGCTATATAAAACATCTATCTTTAGATATAAATTATTCAAAATGCTTTGTTACCTCTACACTTCCCATGAAGGATTGACTTGAATTAATTTAAATATGTTATGATTTGTAACGTCACTCTAATTTACTCCCCAGTAGATTATTTGCTGGCTTAAGCTAAAATAGCTTAATTTAGAGGTATAAAGCCAATTAAATCAAGTAAAATTTTTGCACAAAAGATTTTTGCTTAATAAAGTTAACTTTTCGTTAACTATTGATTCACATATATTTAAATTCGGAATTTTTCGTAATTACTGAGATAAATATATTGAATCCTGAGCATTAATTTGACTTGATGCCAGATGAATAATACTATCATCCTCAATAGAAGGTAGTCAGTCATCTTCGTTTTTAGCCATTTTATAATTTGGGACTAATGCTAAAAAGCAACGATTTGAGTATTAATTATGGTTGTAATCTCAAATGTCAGCCCGAAGATAGACAATATGAGTAATTTACTAAGATAGGATTTTTGCACAGTCGAAAAATCGGAAAATGGTTAGATAAAAATACAGTGGAGTTAATTATCATTTAGGTAAAATTACTCAAATTCCACTGTGATTCTGAGACAAATAGAATGTAGCCAGTAGCCAGAGAAGGTTTAATAGTAATGCTAAAAAACAGCGAACTTAGGGTAAATCAGGGTGCTAATCTCAAATTAAAGCTGGGAGAACAACGATACGAATTTTTCTCCAGGACAGAAGTTTTACGAAATTGCACAATTGGCAAGCCATTAAAGTTAAACATAGTGGTATAAATCTGAATTCAGATGAATGTTATTGTCATTAAAGTCAACAATCCCAAAGGAAAGAATGCAAGCGTTATGACGCGATATTGCAAATTGGACTAGTTGACTAGTTTAGAGGTTCTGCTGAATGAAAGATTAAGCCACCTACAGAATTTACTCAAATGAATGGTGTTGTTTAATAACAATGCCAGACAGTAATACAAGTCAGCTTTTTTATAAAAAGCTTGCTTTGTGATGCCTTTAATCTCAAAAATTAAAGAGTATTATTTCCTGCTGACGTGCATTAGGGTAAACCGGAATTATTACCAAAATTCCACAATTTTTTAATTTGCATAGAGGTCAAAAGACATGAATAATGTTCAAGCATCATTTGCAGCTACAGAAACTGCATTTCACGTCCAAGGTTACGAAAAAATCGATTTTAGTCTTGTCTATGTGAACGGTGCATTTAATGTTCAAAACCGGGAAATTGCTGATAGTTATGCAAAATTTGGTCGCTGTTTAACTGTAATTGATGCCAATGTTTATGAACTTTACGGCGAGCAAATCAGGTCATATTTTAAGCACTATGACATTGACCTAACAGTATTTCCCATCATCATTACTGAACCAGCTAAAACCCTGGCTAGTTTTGAAAAAATTGTTGATGCTTTTTCAGATTTTGGCTTAGTTCGTAAAGAACCAGTCTTAGTAGTTGGTGGCGGTTTAATTACTGATGTGGCTGGGTTTGCTTGCGCTGCTTACCGTCGCAAGAGTAACTACATTCGCATTCCTACCACGTTGATCGGTTTAATCGATGCAGGTGTAGCGATTAAAGTAGCTGTGAATCATCGCAAGTTAAAAAATCGCTTGGGAGCATATCATGCACCTTTGAAAGTTATCCTCGATTTCTCATTTTTGCAAACCTTGCCAACGGCTCAAGTTCGTAATGGGATGGCGGAGTTAGTAAAAATTGCTGTAGTTGCTAACTCAGAAGTTTTTGAACTGCTATACGAATATGGTGAAAAATTGCTTTCCACTCACTTTGGACATGTGAATGGAACACCAGAAATCAAAGAGATTGCCCATAAAGTCAACTATGAAGCAATCAAAACTATGTTGGAATTAGAGACGCCAAACTTGCATGAAATCGACCTCGATCGCGTCATTGCCTACGGTCATACTTGGAGTCCTACCCTAGAATTAGCGCCGCGTGTACCTCTATATCATGGTCACGCCGTCAATATAGATATGGCTTTGTCTGCAACCATTGCTGCACAACGAGGTTATATTCCCACAACAGAACGCGATCGCATCCTCGACTTGATGAGTCGTATAGGTCTATCACTCGATCACCCTCTATTAGATGGGGATTTACTCTGGTATGCCACCCAATCTATTTCCCTGACACGAGACGGCAAACAACGCGCCGCCATGCCTCGTCCGATTGGTGAGTGCTTCTTTGCTAACGATTTGACTCGTGAAGAACTAGATGGAGCCTTAGCTGAACACAAACGTCTTTGTGCTAAATACCCTCGTGGTGGAGCAGGTGTTGACGCATACATTGAACCCCAAGAAGTTCAATTAGTGGGAGTTTAAAAAGATGACGAGTATTATAGAACTCCCTCCTGCTAGACCAATCACACCACACAGTATCTTAGTAGCCCAACTACAGCAAACCCTGAAATTAGCACAACAGCAAAACATTCCCGCAGAGATATTAGATTCTCTACAGCAAGCGGTGCAATTAGCAGCGGGTTTAGATCCTTACTTAGATGAATACACCACCCTAGAATCAAGCGCATTAGCAGCATTGGCACAAAGAACCAACCAAGAAGACTGGAGCAAACGCTTTAGTGATGGGGAAACAGTGCGTCAACTAGAACAGGAAATGCTCTCTGGACATCTTGAAGGACAGACATTGAAAATGTTTGTTTACATGACCAAAGCCAAGCGCATTCTCGAAGTAGGAATGTTTACAGGGTATTCAGCCTTGGCAATGGCAGAAGCATTACCAAGGGATGGACAACTCATAGCTTGCGAAGTAGATGCTTATGTTGCTCAATTTGCTCAAGCTTGCTTTGATGCATCTCCCGATGGTCACAAAATCGTCGTTGAAGTAGCTCCTGCTCTAGAGACACTCTACAAGCTAGCAGCAAACAAAGAATCATTTGATTTAATCTTCATCGATGCCGATAAAAAGGAGTATGTAGAGTACTTCCAGACCATCTTGGATAATAACTTACTAGCTCCCGACGGCTTAATCTGCGTGGATAATACTTTGTTGCAGGGACAAGTTTACCTACCACTAGAACAACGCACCGCCAACGGACAAGCGATCGCTCAATTTAACTCTGTTGTCGCCGCAGATTCTCGTGTAGAGCAAGTTCTGTTACCCATACGAGATGGTGTGACTCTGATTAGACGGGTAGCGTGAAACAATTTTGGATTTTGGATTTTGGATTTTGGATTAAAATTTCCTCAATCCAAAATTGAAACTTTAAAATCTCAAATTTGCTAACGAAAACTGGGAATTAGTTTGTAGAGATGTTGCAATGCAACGTCTCTACAATCAACACAAAGGAAAGACTTATGGCACAATCAATTTCTTTATCTTTGCCTTCATCTACAACACCCTCAACGGGTGTGAGGGTGAAGATAGTGGCTCTATTCAAGACTCTCGGTACTCTGACATTATTACTAATAGCCTTGCCATTCAATGCTTTGATAGTGTTGATAGCTTTGCTGTGGGGAATTGCGCGATCGCCTTTTACTAAAAAAGCTGTCGTCGCCGCTAATCCTCAAACTATCTTGGTAAGTGGAGCCAAGATGACCAAAGCCTTGCAACTTGCGCGTAGTTTTCATGCCGCCGGACATAGAGTTATTCTCATTGAAGGTCACAAATACTGGTTATCTGGCCATAGATTTTCCCAAGCCGTAAGTCGTTTTTATACAGTTCCCGCACCGCAATCAGATCCAGAAGCTTATATTCAGGCGCTAGTAGAAATCGTCAAGAAAGAAAAAGTTGACATTTATGTACCTGTATGCAGTCCTGTAGCTAGTTACTACGACTCTTTAGCAAAGCCTACACTATCAGAATACTGCGAAGTTTTCCACTTTGATGCAGATATTACCAAGATGCTAGATGATAAATTTGCTTTTACCGATAAAGCGCGATCGCTTGGTTTATCTGTTCCCAAGTCTTTTAAAATTACCGACCCGCAACAAGTTATCAATTTCGATTTTAGTCAAGAAACTCGCAAATATATACTTAAAAGTATTGCTTACGACTCCGTTCGCCGCTTAGATTTAACTAAACTTCCTTGCGACAGCCCAGAAGAAACAGCCGCCTTTGTTAATAGTTTACCCATCAGTCCAGAAAATCCTTGGATTATGCAAGAGTTTATTCCTGGGAAAGAGTTCTGTACACATAGTACAGTCCGGGATGGGGAATTAAGATTGCATTGCTGTTGTCACTCTTCTGCATTTCAAATCAACTATGAAAACGTCGAAAATCCCCAAATTCGTGAATGGGTGCAACAATTCGTCAAAAGTTTGCGCCTAACTGGACAAGTTTCTTTCGACTTTATCCAAGCCGAAGACGGTACAGTTTACGCTATTGAATGCAATCCCCGTACCCATTCAGCAATCACCATGTTTTACAATCATCCTGGTGTGGCAGAGGCCTATTTTGGTAAAACTCCTTTAGCTGCACCGCTGGAACCCTTGGCAAGTAGCAAGCCTACTTACTGGATATATCACGAAATTTGGCGATTAACTAATATCCGTTCCTGGAAACAATTGCAAACCCGGTTGAATATCCTATTCAGGGGAACTGATGCGATTTTCCGCCTTAATGACCCTGTACCATTTTTGACTTTGCATCATTGGCAGATTCCCTTACTTTTACTTCAGAATCTCCAAAAACTCAAAGGCTGGGTAAAAATAGACTTCAACATTGGCAAACTGGTGGAATTAGGTGGCGATTAAAAGACTATTTTCATCTTGTTTTAGTGTCTTTGTTTTCATCACAAAGACAGTAGTAACAATTATAAGCAATTAGAGCCATTTTCATCCAATAACCACAGTGAACGTGGGGGCGCAAGGCCTTGCGCCTCCGCGTGGTCTATTCAACTGAAAAACACTGTAAAGTAATTGTGTCCCTCGCTATCCTTTGGGCGATCGCCTACTTCTCAATATCGTAGGCATTAATGTGATTAAGCCCTGGTTCAGCTATTAATAGTTAACTCTTTTTTTCCCAAATATACATTTGACAAATGTCTCACGAGATATACAACATAAAAAATGCCCCTAAAAGTGTGATTTACTGTATGGCGAAAGCTGCGGGAATTACTTTAAATGAGTTATTAATGATAGCTATTAATGAAACCTTGGGGAATAATCAAAAGGCGCTATAAAATCAACAATTTATTGACAAAATTATCATGCCATAAGACTGAAATTATACATTATTCTTCGTAGGGGCACAGCATCCACAATCTTCTGGTATATACAATAATCTTACTTGTGTCGTGCCCCTACTGCGTGGTCTATTTACTTGAAAAACGCTGTAAAACTAACTTGGGACTGCAAGATTCCGGACTTCTTGAAGAAGTCCGGAATCTGACCCTTCCCATTACCCTGATTGATTGCTAGAATCAAAAATCTGGAAATCACTAGCACTCAAAGCAGGAGCACCAGAGATATTAGCAAAAAGCGCACCAGAGCCAAAACCCGCAGCACTACCATTTTCGTTATAGAACAAGCGACCACTACCACTGCTGTAAACAATCAAAGCATTGCTAATCGCTACCAGATTATCAGTACTAACACTAGCAAACTCACTCGCCACAGTAAAACCAACACCTAAGTCACTACTGACAGCAGTGAAAGTCAATTTATCTAAGTAAATCTTATCTACTCCTACAGCGAAATCAGAGATGGTATCGATGCCAAAATTAGCTGTACTAAAGGTTTTTTCATAAAAAACGAAGCCATCAGCACCAATACCACCAATTAACCGATCATTACCCGCACCACCAGTTAATAAATCATCTCCTGCACCACCGTTGAGATTGTCATTACCCGCGTTGCCATAGAGGGTGTCATTACCATATCCACCATCAAGGGTGTCATTACCATCTAAGCCGTAGAGAGAATTGTTAGCTGGATTACCGATGATGTTATTGTTAATGGCATTGCCTATACCCACCTCAGCATATTGAAGGGTGAGGTCCTCAACGTTCGCAGCCTTATCCTCCAAACTATAATCAACCCAGGCATACACAATATCTTTACCACTATTGGTATTTTCAATGATGGTATCACTAGTATTATTCACAACGTAAGCGTCATTTCCTATACCACCAATGAGAGTATTTATCCCATTACCGCCATCAAGGGTGTCATTACCATCTAAGCCGTAAAGAGAATTGTTAGCGTCATTACCGATGATGTAATTGTTGATGGCATTGCCTATACCCACCACAGCATTACCACTAAGGGTGAGATCCTCAACGTTCGCAGCCTTAGCATCCAAACTATAATCAACTGAGGCAGATACAACATCTTTACCACCATCGATATCTTCAATGATGGTATCACTACTAATTCCCACAAAGTACTTGTCATTCCCAATACCGCCATACAGAGTATCATTACCAGCACCGCCATACAGCGTATCATTACCAGCACCACCGTTGAGAGTGTCATTACCATCTCCACCGTTGAGATCGTCATTGCCATCTCCACCGTTGAGAGAATTGTCAGCATTATTACCGATGATTTTATTGTTGATGGCATTGCCTATACCCACCACAGCATTACCTATAAGGGTGAGGTCTTCAACGTTCGCAGCCTTAGCATCCAAACTATAATCAACCGAGGCAAACACAACATCTTTACCAGCATTGGTATTTTCAATGATGGTATCACTAGTATTACTTATATTATATATATCATTTCCTATACCACCAATGAGAGTATTTGTACCACTACCACCATTGAGAATGTCATCACCAGTGCTGCCGTTGATACTGTCATCACCAGCACCACCATTGAGAGTGTCATTACCATCTCCACCATTGAGAGTGTCATTACCATCTCCACCGTTCAGGCCATTGTTCTTAGTGTTACCGATAATTATGTTGTTGAGACTGTTGCCCGTACCATAGATTGCAAATGTACCTATGAGAGTTAGATTCTCAACATTAGCGCCCAGTGTATGACTAACGGATGACTGAACTGTGTCTGTACCTTCATTAGCTTCTTCTGTAACGATATCTCCAAAGCTATCAACTATGTAAGTATCGTCACCTCCACCACCCTTAAGAGTATCGTTACCTACGCCACCATTCAGGGTATTGTTGCTAATGTTACCTGTAATTGTATTGTCGAGACTATTACCAGCAGCATTGATTGCAAATGTACCTATGAGAGTTAGATTCTCGACATTAGCGCTTAGGGTATAACTAACAGATGACTTAACTGTATCTATACCTTCATTAGCTTCTTCTGTAACGACATCTTTAAGGCTATCAACTATGTAAGTGTCGTCACCTCTACCGCCTCTAAGAGTATCGTAACTTACTCCACCATCGAGAGTATCATTACCTCTACCACCATACAGAACGTTAGCAGCACTATTACCAATAATTTCGTCATTACCATCACCACCAAAAGCATTTTCGATGATAGTTGTTGCGCTGATAGTCAAGACAGTTTGATTCAGGATACTTTGAGAACCTGGATTCAGGTTGATGTAGGATTTGGAAGTAATCGCTGCTGCATTAATTGTGTCAGTACCTGAACTATCTGTTAGTGTAGTTGCGCCATAAATGCCATACTCATTGGTGTAGAAATAAGTGTCATTCGCTGTATCTGTATCCCCATATAAATTTAATTTCCAACTATTGAGAATGCCGATATCTGTGGATTTTAGATCCTTGATTCTGAGCGTCCATTTGCCAGCACTGCTTTCTCCCCAGTGTTGCGTACTAGAGAGTTTAAACACAATATTATCTTCATCATCCTTCTGATTACCTGGTCGGTTGATCAATGTGCTGATAGTTCCCTTAGGAGAAATCAGTTCAACCACCAAATCACCCCGATAGGGATGAGTCAGATTAAGTTCTACTTCTACAAAATCAATTTCTATACCCGCAGCGACGTTAAAAGTATGACTAATTCCTGCTGTATTATTATCTGGAATAGTCCAACCTAATTGACCTGAAGCATAGGAAAAAGACTGCTCATTGTTAGATTGACTTTGTTTTTGCCAAGTTTCAGCCAAACGCACAGCAGCAAGAGCATCTACTAAGCCAAATCCAAAGTCATGGCTGGCGTGTAAACCCCCGCCATTCCAATTATTAGCGCCGTTAGTTTGCCAATCATATTTCTCTGCGCTGTAGAAATCGTTTTTGCGAGCAGAATAGGCAAGAATTTCTTGTATGTCTCGATAACCTAAATTACGATTGGCTTCGAGCATCAGAGCAATTACCCCAGAAACTTCAGGTGCAGCAGCTGAAGTGCCATTAAACGAGTCAGTATAGTCTCCTGGGTCGTCTCCTTCAGATCCTTGGCGATCTGTAGTCACAATACTACCAGGAACCCCACTACCAAAAGCTGAAACTAGAATAGAAGCCCCTGGAGTACTGTAAAAAGACGCTGTACCATTATCATTGAGTGCCGCTACACTAATGACATAGCGAGAGTTTTGTATGTTGTGATAATTAGTATTCTCGCCCTTCTCACGGCTATTTCCTGCTGACCAAACGATCGCTGTTCCTAATCCATTACGCCCAAACTGAGCAGCATCTTGAATAGCATGGGCTATTGGGGCAAAACTGGGGTCAAGAAAATTATCCGTAAAGCCGTAGGTGTAACCCCAGCTATTATTAGCCACATCAACATTGCGTAAGCGCTGCAATGCTCGAATCTTGCTACTACCATCATCCTCAAAGCTAAACCGGAAGGAAGCTAAGGTAGAGCCATAGGCTACACCTACACCACCAATACCATTTCCTGCAGCTGCACCAATAATACCTGCAACAGAAGTAGCATGAGCAGCTTCGCCAGCTAGAGGGTAAGGATTACCACTATTAGTAACGCCATCATAGTCGATAGAAGTATTGTAATTTGGAGCTAAATCAGGATGATCGTATTCAACTCCACCTTCAAAAACACCAACTGTAACACCGCGTCCTATATAGTCATTCCAAACATTAACTACGTTGAGATCCATACCAGGAACACCACCGGACTGCCCTGGATTGTAGAGATACCATTGATATTGAAATAAGGGATCGGAAGGAAAAGTAGGCATAAGTTTTTGATTTTGACAATTGAATCTAGGATGAATTTACAAAGTAAAGGCAACACAGAAATTAGCCGTTTATGAACATATCCGACTAATAAATTTCTGTTAATACAGATGTGAATCTGGCTAGGCAAAGAAAAGCATTGAAACAGGCTACAATTCTTTGCTATTTAACAAATATTCCGCAGTATTTTCATTGAAACCATGCTGCGAAACAACACTCTTATTGAAAAAGTGTCAGCAAAATTTTAATTGGTCTATGCCAATTTTTCTTGGTCTAACAAATTCGCTCAGAGAAATGTGGGCGGATACCACGCTGGTGCAAAACGTGCAGTCTTGCTTGTGAAAAATAACCCTTGTCAGCAGCCAGAATTTCGACTCGTTTGCCAGATATACCCGATTTATTGGTTTTGACTTTGATACTGTCGAGAATGGGTATAACCTGTTCTCGTTCAATTTTATTAGCTGCTGTGGTGTGGTTCGTGCTTGGACAGACCATTACCATCAACAGCATTTAGGTATCAAAATCCCTTGCTATTTATAATGCAAGTAAAGTATGAGGCTTGTGGATGCAACCTACTACTCAACTTTGTTTAGTAGTTTACTATATACTTTTATACTTTCCTAGAGAGCAGCTTGGTAGCGTATTATTACTGAATGGCTGTGAGATATACTTTTCATCGTCAAATAAATATATATACGTAAATAAACTTAACTATATTAACAATGGTAAAGGGAAAGGAGAAATGAGCGATCGCGCCCACAACCAGGGAATTAAAATCAACACCCAATACCCCAGTCTTTTTTGAAATTGGTATAACCACTGAGAAACTCCTGGCTTCGTGGCTGAGGATTTTTAACCATGCCTCTACATACTCAAATTAGTTGTTATCTTTTCATCTAATTTGTTGGTAATTCACGAAATTTATTTATAAATTTTTTCTTGATTTCTAGCCAAAAAATATGTATTTATACTGAGGTTTTCAATGAAGTATTATCCGTCATTTTTATCTGCTTCTCAGTACTTTACTTAAGAGATAGCAGGTAATAAATTCAGATTTTTTGCCTAAAAAAAGTAAAAATCAGGAAAATTGGTAACTTTTATAAAGTATTTATATTTATATTTAAATTACTTAAATTAATTCATTAAACAAAGACAATAAATAATTAAAGATTTAATTAGTTTTAATTCAAAAAAATTCTTGCTTACTTAAAATTAAATTCACTAAATTTATAAGTGAAATTACTAAAAAAATCAGTAGTATTTTCCTAGAAGAAATACTTAACTACATCTTTTATGACCAATTTATTTAAAGAGGAAGAATTTTTAATACCTGTTAATACCGTAGAAGCGAAGTCAGGGAACTCGAATCGTCTACTGTTGGGAATAATGTTTGTGGCTTTAGGTGCAACAGCGACGGTAGCGGGTGCAACATCCATTCGATACCGCCTGACAAACATAGTTGTAGATAATGTAGCAATCAACGGTCGGATTGTGCGTCTAACATCGCCGATCAATGGCAGCATGGAAGCTTTTTATGCCAAACCGGGTGTAGCAGTCAAATCAGGACAAGTACTAGGGCGTATTAACACCCAAACCACTTTCTCTGAACAAAATCAAGAACAACAGCTAAGCTTGCAATTACAAAAAGCGCAAGATGAACGTATGCGTTGGCAGCTGGAAAATTCACAGTTAGCGGGGGAAGTGCAATCCTATGCGACTCAGCTAGTGGGAGCAAGGCAATCCTTAGATCTGTTCAAAAACCAATTGCAAACTTTAGAAAATCAATACCAAGCTGTACAGGGTGTTGATATCAAACTTTCCAGAGAAACCGTCAATCAACAACAAGCGGCTGTAGACGCAGCAGTTGCGAAAGCCACATCTGCAAAAGCAGATTATCAACGTTACGAACAACTTTTAGCCGCAGGTGCTGTATCTCAACAACAAGTAGATAAGCTGCGCTTTGCTTGGCAATCTGCTAATGCGGAAGTTAAGCAAATACAAGCTAACCTGCGTTTTGCTAAAGCGTCGCTGAGTGCTTCTCAAACAGGTGTTGCTTTTAGTCAACAAGATCATCTTGCAGATAGCCTTTCCGAACGGCGGGCGAAATTGCTACAGGCTATTCAAGAACAACAAATGCATGTAAATACTTTAGAAACCAAACTTGCCAGTGGCAAACAGCAACTCAATCGCAGTCTTAACTTCGCTCAAAATAACCCCAATCAGGCAATTTTAGCCAATAAAATGGGCAATAATCCGCAATTACAAGCTATTACTGCACCCTTTGCTGGTGTGATTTACAGCACTGAACGCGAACAAGGCGAACAAGTAAATCAAGGGCAACCAGTTCTGACTTTGCTAGACTGCAATGATTTGTGGTTAGAAACAGTAATTCGGGCAGAGGATGCTAGTAATATAGATACTCAAAAGCCTGTTAAGGTAAAATTTGCCGGTGAGGCGCAAACCTTATCTGGGGAAGTTGATATTATTCAGCCGATTAGTAGCATCCAAGGTATTGAAGAGCGTTCTAAACTGATGCAGGTACAAGCACTTTTACCGACTATTCCACCAAATTTAGTGGGGAAACCATTAGCGCGGGTAACTGTGAAAATGCCTCCTCCACCAGCACATACTCAATCTCAACGATTCTGCGGCTTGGGACTAACAGCAAGTTTGACTTTTAGCAAAAAATAAGTATTTGTCATTTGTTATTTCCTCAGAAGATGTCGTTGATACTACATGAAAAATTGGACTAAAACTCTTTTACCCTACATCAATTGGATAGGGATAATATTAATTTCTGCCTTGGGTTTTATTGGCTTAAACTGGCTCCGCAATCCTGATAAATTAGCCGTGTTGGGTTTATCAGGCTTAATAACTATTGGTACAATTGGAACTTGGCGTTGGTCGTGGTGGATATTACAAGTATTGCGATCGCAAATTTATCTGCATATAGTATTTCCCCGTTGGCGGCGGCGAGCGAATAAAATTCCTTTAGAGAATTTACCTAAAGTTTGCTTTTTAGTCCCAACTTACAAAGAAAAACCTTGGATTACAGAACGAGTGTTTCGGGCGATCGCCAAAGAAGCGCAAACCCTCGCCGAACCGATAACTGTATTAGTGAGTAGCAGCAGTGATGCGGAAAATGCGGAAATTCTCCAAGTTATCCGATCAGTAGATCCTCATTTGAGTTCGATTCGCCTGATTCAAATGGTGCAAACTGGCGAAGGTAAACGCAAAGCTATGGCTGAGGGTTTACGAGAACTCGCCCGTCTCAATTTACCAGCAGATACTGTTGTTGCTTTGATGGATGGCGACTCAGAAATTACACCGGGAACTTTACGCAAATGTTTACCTTTGTTTCGGATGTTTCCCAAAATGGGAGCATTAACCACAGATGAATTACCCATTGTTACAGGCTCTTATATATTTTCTGAGTGGTTTCACTTACGACTAGCCCAAAGACATTACCAAATGAGTTCGGTTTCCTTGTCGCGGAAGGTAATGTGTTTGACTGGAAGATTTTCTTTATTTCGGGCCGAAGCGGCTTTGCATCCTTCATTTGCTAAGCAATTAGAAATTGATACTTTGGATGATTGGTTATGGGGAAAGTTTAAGTTTCTGTCTGGAGATGACAAAAGTACCTGGTTTTGGTTGCTGAAACAAGGTTACGACATGATTTATGTCCCGGATACGATAGTTTACTCAATTGAGACAATTTCCGGGTCATTGGTAGACCGAGCCTACCAAAATATGCGCCGTTGGTATGGTAATATGCTGCGGAACAGCGATCGCGCGATCGCACTTGGCCCCGAAAAAAATGGCTGGTTTATGTGGTGGTGTCTCATCGATCAACGCATCAGCTATTGGACTTCTTTAATTACACCGGGCTTATTAATAATTGCTTTGCTTCAAGGCCAGTGGTTAGCAGCAGGTATTATTAGTTCTTGGATTTTGTTTAGTCGTCCTTTGATGCTAGTTGTTGTCTTCTGGAAACGCCAATCTCAGCTTAAGCCAATTCATTTTCCTTTATTGTTACTTTCGCAATGGAGTTCTGCTTTAGTTAAAATTTGGACACAGATGAATCTGGCTCAACAAAAATGGACAAATCGCGGTAATCAAAGTATTTCTGCTGAAGGTTCCGGCTGGGTGCGCTGGATTAAAATTAGCACCTCGCGGTTTCTGCTACTTTCCCAAATGTTTTGTTTTGTAATTGTATTATTATCCCTAGCAAATATTGTCAATCCTCTCCAAGATTTAGCTGGAGTTTTGTGGGATAGCCAAGCTAAAGCTGCATCTCCCACCCAAATAATTGCAGCCATAGATCAAGGAATTTATCCCAACGATGGCAAAGATGATTCCGCAGCTTTACAAGCCTTGATCAATCATCAACCTAGTGAAGGTAAGGTGCAAATTAACTTACCAATTGGGGAAATTGAATTATTTCACCCCTTGCAAATTCAACGTAGCAATATAACTATTCAAGGACAAGGTGTAGGGCGGACTATTTTGCAAGCTAACTTTAATTCCCAAAAGGCAGATGCAGTAATTTCCATTCATCCTCATCATGGTAAGCATTCTGTAAAACAGACAATTAAAAATGTTCATCTCAGGGGATTCACACTCATACATAACCAGATGAAACCAGAAAATGATGCTTTGAAAGGTATCGTTTTAGAAAAAGTAGCTCAAAGTGAAATTAAACATCTGGAAATTAAGTCAATGGCTGGACGTTCTTTAGTATTGCAAAATAGCCAAAATATTCAGGTTGAATATGTGACGATGGACTCTAATTAAAGTTGACTAGTTTCGACTTCCCTGCGGGACGCTACGCGCTAAGCGTAAAGCCTACGGCATAGCTTCGCTTAGGGCGCAGCCTCTCCGACAGGAGAAGCTATGCCGAAGGGCTTTACGCTCAACTCTCGATTACTCAGTTGGTTGAGCGAAGCGATGCACTGAAAGCGCTCTGATCAATTTATAACTAGAATTCACCATAGGATTTAGAAACAGAACTAATCTCAACAAGTACTACAACCAATTATTGGTTGTATTTTTATTTACCATCTGTTGGCTAAAGTAGTTGGTAGTGATTCCTGTAGGTGAAGTTCAAGTTACTTAATTTTAATTTATTTGTAGATTTTAATGATAACTGGTTAGATTTCATCTTGATTTCATTATGATTTGTCATGCTAGTAGATAGAGGTGATATACCTCTTAGCAAAAACATCTCTGACAATTTTAACCCTATAAGGGCAAGCTAATTGCTTACTTCTCCTGATTACCGATTGTATTAAGGGGGTAGTTAAATATGGCTTTGCTACGTTTTAAAACATCTATTAAGAGCCAATTCATTTATAAAAAAGGAATTGGTAATTTAGCTGACGTATTTAATTATTTTGGAAACAAGTATGAACAGATTATTAATTTACGCTATTGTATTAAGTCTGGGTAGCACAGCTATTATTGCTCCTAGCTATGCAAGTGTTAGAACAGATAATGCTAGGGTTCCCCATATTGATGGAAATACACAATTCCCTCCCACACGCTGGGGAATTTTTAAACATACTTTCCGGTTACACGTTCCGCAAAATAGCAAAGCTGTTACCCAAATAATTATCAAAGTTCCAGACAATGTAACTGTGAATAATGACCTTATAAATATTGATGTGGTGGATGAAAATGAACATAAGATTAACACTAATGTGTCTGTGAACGGTAAAACAATACTACTAGCTTTTCCCGAACCAGTTGCTCCCAACACTAAGTTTAATATTGAGCTTAAAAAGATAAAAAAACGAAATCTTGGTAATGCTTATCTCTACAGTTTTTCGGTTAAAGAGGTTAGCATTGATGCACCCATTCCTATAGGTGTTGCTTGGTTTCGTATTTACTAAGTAGCCGTCATGAACTGCGTACACCAGGATGGATGAAAAAGGGACTAGGGACTAGGGGCTAGTATTTTTTACTTAGTACACAGCACTTTTTCAAGCTAGGTCGGCGTTAAAAATTGTCGTTACGAAAAGGTAGATAGCAGATGGGAAGAGATTTTTAGGAAAATTTACTTTTCGTTACAAAATAGTGGTTTTTTTACGCCTCTCTACTTAATCAAATTTTTTCACTAACAAAGTTAGGTATTTCATTCATTTTCAATAATTGGACAGATAGTTGAATGATGATTATCAGGTTTGATTTCCCAGCCAGAAAGCAACCCTGATAATTCTTGCCTTAAAATCAGTAATTGACGAATTTGTTCATCAATAGCTTTTACCTTGTCTTCTAGTCTAATCTTGATATGCTCACAAGGTAATTCACCGCTATCATGAACATTTAAAAATTCCTTAATCTCTGACAAGCTTAATCCTAGGCTTTGAGCGCGTTTAATAAAGTGCAGTCGCTCCAAAACATCAGAGTTAAATAATCTAAATCCCCCTTCGGTTCTGCCTGATGATTTGAGTAAACCAAGTTCTTCATAGTAGCGAATAGTTTTAATGGGTACGCCGCTTTCTTTGGCAACTACACCAATCTGTTTTCCTTCTGCTTGGGCTAACATACTTACCAAACTTTGAGTGAGATATGATTGCTAATCTTATAGTAAACTCTCCATTTAACTGGAGAGTCAAGCAGAAAAAATATTATTCCATTAAGTTTATCGAAAGCGGCTTTGGGCTTGTGGCGGGACACAGTAATTTCTTCCCCATGCCCCAAAAACTCCACCCACAAGGGGATGGAGTTTTTCATAGGGACTTGCAAGTAAAAAAATATTCCATTGCTATCGTTCACTGTTCACTGTTGACGGTTGACTGTTAACTGTGAACCGTCAACCGTCAACGACTTTAACGGAATAATTTATTTTTTGGAGTTCCCTTATGTGCTTACCCGGCTAGTCAAAATTAGCGAATTTATTAGTTGAAATTACGGAAGATTTATTATAGCTTTATATTTTCTTTGCAAAATGTAGATAATTCTTTATGATTTTTATACAAAATTTGAAATATTACCTGCTAAATTCTATTGATTGATGATTATTGAAGCTGCACTACCATAAATTTTGTAAGTTCTCTGCCTATTCTATAAAATTCACTAGATCGCAAACTTTGGGAAACTGAGGCAATAATCAGGGTTTCAGGCTTGGTTTCCAGGCGAGCGCTTTGTGTTAGCTCAGGGTATTGGCTAAAACGCTTAGGACTTACGCACTCATGACGAAAAAGTCAGCCTTTGCGATTACTTCGCTGCGCTCGTAATGACGTAAACTCGTAGTCCCTGCGTAAGTCCTGAGGCTGATTAATCGGTTATTTTCTAGTATATGTGGCAGGAGTTATAAAAAACTTTGTGATCTACTGAAATTTATTTAGTAATTAGTGGATAGATTTGATCTATTGTAAGCAATCTACTAATTGCTATAGGTCGCCGAGTATTTTTTATACGCCTGATGTGAATTAGAAACGCTTCTTATCCAATCATAGTTTCCCGATTTCCCCAACATCATTGTTTTGGAACTACTTAGGACAATACAAGGGTTTCAAGACTTAATTCACATTAAATGTCTTATTGAATTTTGTAATCATCTAATCTTTATCCTGATGGTTGCATTGTAACCAAGTATGAAATTATTTATAATTTTCCTCCAACCAAAATGAAAGTATCAACTGTAAAGGATTCATATCAACTTTCATCTCTACAGCAAGGAATGTTGTTTAACAATCTAGTTGCTCAAAAGTCGGGAGTGGATATTCAGCAGATGATCTGCTTAGTACGTGAAAAAATCGATGTTTTGGCATTTCAACAAGCATGGCAGAAAGTTGTAGAACGACACGCAGTTTTTAGAACTAGCTTTGATTGGGAAAGTGAACGAGAACCTCAGCAATGTGTGCATCAAAAAGTAATCATTCCCCTGGAACAGCAAGATTGGTGTGACTTGTCTGACACAGAACAATCAATTAAATTGCAAGCTTATTTGCAAAGCGATCGCAGACGTGGTTTTGAGCTAAATGTCGCGCCATTGATGCGTCTAGGATTATTTCATCTGAGAGAATCTGTCTACCAATTTATTTGGACTTTTCACCATGCTTTATTAGATGGTCGTTCCTTGTCAGTCATTATTAAGGAAGTGTTCACCTTTTATGACGCTTTCTGCGAAGGCAAAGACTTACAACTTCCCCAACCCCGTCCTTATCAAGACCACATCGCATGGCTGCAACAGCAGAATTGGTCTAAGGCTGAAAGTTTTTGGCGAGACTTCCTCAAAGGCTTTACCGCACCAACGCCTTTATTAGTAGACTCCAACCTCTGCGAGCAAATCGGTTTTGGCGAGCAAGCAATCCGACTTTCAGAAAAAACTACGGCGATGTTGCAGTCTTTAGCACAACAACATCAACTCACACTCAATACTTTAGTACAGGGAGCTTGGGCAATACTGTTGAGCCGTTACAGCGGTGAAACTGATGTTGTCTTTGGGGCGACAAGAGCCTGTCGTCATTCTTCTGTAGCTGGGGCGGAATCGATGGTAGGACTGTTGATCAATACTTTGCCAGTTCGAGTCAACGTGTTAGGGGAAAAACCGCTTCTGAGTTGGCTCAAAGAATTGCGATCGCAGTGGGTGACTATGCGAGACTACGAACATACCCCCCTAGTCAACGTTCAAAGATGGAGCGATGTGCCACCGGGAAAGCCGTTGTTTGATAGCATTCTGGTATTTGAAAACTATGAATTAAATTCGGCTTTACGTTCTCAGGGTGGTAGATGGCAAAACCTGGAATTCCGGCTAGAAGAACAAACTAACTTTCCTCTGACATTGGTTGGTTATGCAGATTCAGAACTGTTATTGAAACTCAAATACGACCAAAATCTCTTCGACAATGCCAAAATCGGTCGGATGCTGGGACACCTTGAGACTTTATTGTCCAGCATGGCAAATAATCCCTGGCAGAGTCTAGGAGAACTACCACTATTAACGACAGATGAAAAACATCAAATGTTGATTGAGTGGAATCATACACTAGCAGATTTCTCAGGGCAACTTTGTATTCATCAACTCTTTGAGGCGCAGGTAGAGCAAACACCCGACGCTGTAGCCGTCGTCTGTGGAGAGGAACAACTCACCTACCAACAGTTGAACTGTAGAGCTAATCAGTTAGCCCATCACTTGAAGCAACTGGGTGTCAAGCCTGGGGTGTTAGTTGCTGTATATTTAGAGCGATCACTAGAAATGATTCCAGCAGTGCTAGGTATTTTAAAAGCTGGGGGTGCTTATGTGCCACTAGAACCCAGTTTTCCAAAAGCACGCATTCAATTACTGCTGTCTTCTCTAGAAATTAACTGTCTAGTCACCCAAACTTGGTTGTTACCTAATATTCATGAGCTAGAACTCATAGCATTGCAACACTTAATCTATTTGGATAAATCTGCACATATTGAATCTGTATGGCAAGTTGGACATCAACAGGTGTGGAATCGTCCTTATTTAGATTTACTTCCCTCAGAAAATTTACTGATATCTGCTAATTCAAATGATATTGCCTATGTGATTTTTACCTCTGGCTCTACAGGCACACCAAAAGGGGTTGTAGTTCGTCATCAACCAGTAATCAACCTAATTGAGTGGGTGAATAAAACATTTAATGTTAATGCTGACGACAGAGTTTTATTTATCACATCCTTATGTTTTGACTTGTCAGTTTATGACATTTTCGGACTGTTAGCCGCAGGTGGTTCAATTCGGGTTGTCCCTAGTCATGATGTCCGAGATCCCGAAGCTTTGTTGCACATTCTCTGTCATGAGCCGATTACATTCTGGGATTCTGCACCGCCTGCACTCCAACAACTGGCTGGCTTTTTCCCGCTGGTTCAACAAAGTAATTGCCATCCCCAATTGCGGCTAGTATTTATGAGTGGTGATTGGATACCAGTCACACTGCCAGATTTACTGAAAACTACTTTCCCAGGGGTTGAGGTAATTAGTTTGGGTGGCGCAACGGAAGCCACTGTTTGGTCTAATTATTATCCCATTGGCAAAGTCGAGCCGTATTGGAAGAGTATTCCCTATGGTAAACCCATCCAAAACGCTGAATATTACATTCTTGATGATTACCTCAATCCCTGTCCCATTGGTGTTTCTGGGGAATTGCATATTGGTGGAGAATGTTTAGCCTCTGGCTATTTAAATCAACCCGAACTAACAACCCAAAAATTCATTCCCAATCCCTTTAGCGACAAGAAATCAGCACGACTCTATAAAACAGGTGACTTAGCCCGCTATCTCAGTGATGGTAACATTGAATTTCTCGGTCGCATTGACCATCAGGTAAAGATTCGCGGTTTCCGCATCGAGTTGGGAGAAATTGAGAGTGTATTGGCACAACACGGCTGTGTAGAGGAAACTGTAGTCATAGCACGGGAAGATGAGCCAGGAAATAAGCGATTGGTAGCTTATGTCGTGGTCAATGGTGAGTCTACACCGACGATGAATGAATTGCGGCGTTTTCTGCGAGAGAAATTGCCAGAGTATATGATTCCATCTGCCTTTGTAGCGATCGCCAAAATCCCCCTGACTTCTAATGGTAAAGTAGACCGTCGCGCTTTGCCCATCCCTGACCAAAACCGACCAGAATTAGAAAAAGCCTTTGTTTCTCCGAAAAACACCCTAGAAATCGAGTTAGCGCAAATTTGGTCAGCGGTTTTAGGTATTGAGTCAATTGGCATCAGCGATAATTTCTTTGATTTGGGTGGAAATTCGCTATTAGCAGTCACATTATTTACACAAATCGAACAGAAATTTGGTCAAAAACTTCCCCTAGCTACCTTGTTACAATCCCCAACCATAGAACAATTAGCTAAGATTCTCAGCCAATCAAATACATCAGCGTCTTGGTCTTCTCTGGTAACTATTCAGCCAGGTAGCAGTACGAAACGTCCTTTATTCTTGATCCATGCCCTGGGCGGTAATGTTATTGGCTACCAAACTCTAGTACACCATCTGGGTATAGAGCAACCTGTGTATGGCTTACAAGCACAAGGACTGGATGGTAAACAAGCTCCCCACACGAGAGTTGAGGACATGGCCTCTCACTACATCCAAGAAATTCGCACCGTTCAACCGCATGGCCCCTATCTGTTGGGTGGTTTTTCTAGTGGCGGGACAGTTGCTTTTGAAATGGCGCGTCAGTTAGTTGCTCAAGGCGATCGCGTGGCTTTACTAGCTATGTTTGATACATATAGCCCTAGCTTGTATATCAATAATCCTTCCCTATTGCGTACACTTTATGTCTACTTGCTGACTTTCTGGCGACTGAGATCGGCAGATAGATGGAACTATTTTCTCGCCAAACTGGATTGGTTTGGTTCGATGTTAACTGGGAAACCAAGCAGCAAGTTCGACTTGTGGAATGAACACTCTTTTACTCTTGATGCCAATCCTTACAACATGGCATTGATAGAAACTCTCAAGCAAGCCACAATGGTGGATTATGTACCACAAACATACCCTGGACGGGTGACTTTATTTACTACCAAAGAAGTGTTGAGATGGTGTCAATTCAAACCCTGTAGAGGCTGGAAGGGAAAGGCTAAACAAGGAGTGGAGATTCACGAAGTTCCTGGTACACATCTAGGTATGCTGGGAAAACCAACAGTGGAGATTTTAGCCGAAAAATTAATTGTTTGCTTAGAGCAGGCACAAGCAAATAATTAGCTAGTTGGATAGCCAAGTCAGGGGAGGATGTCAATTAACGACTGCGATCGCGCCGCGAAACATATTCATCCCACAAGTGAAAGTATATTCACCTGGTGTTTCTGGGGTAAATTCCACAGTTGTGACTTGATTCAGCGGTAAATCTGCGGCAATGTGAAAGTCTGGAATCACCACTTGTTCTAAGCAACTGCTGGGATCTTTGCGTGCAAATTTCAGCCGTACTGGTTTCCCAACTTGGACTACAATTCGATTTGGATCATATCCACCATCAACGGTGACTGTTACTTCCTGAATATTCTCACCTGTTGCAATTGCTTTGTGAGATTTGGGTTTACTCAGCAAGAACCACCAAAGTTCTAAGCTAATTAGTCCCAATCCGCCCAGGGTGACGGCTAATTTATTTCCTAAGGGCTGATCGATATGTTGAAATTGATTGGTTTGGATTGAGTGCGCCTGGTGAGATGTTTGTGCAGTTGCTTCCCCAGATGCAATTCCAAATACTACCCCTAAACTAGCTATACTACCGATGAGTGCTGTTTTATTTATCATTGAAAAACCTCCTATAATTCGTAATTCGTAGTTCGTAATTCGTAATTAAGAGTTAGCTGTGGTTTGGATTTCGGGGTTTAAAAGATATTTGGTGTAATTTTTTAGCTACACTAAAGTTCCTGCAATTACTCCCAACAGAAATCCAAATCCTGCTAAAGTCCCGAAAAATATCCCTTGATTGGGCATTATTATTTCCCTTATCCGAGAGTTTTCGGTTGGAAGTTACGTAAACGTAGCGCATTCGTAACTACAGAAACTGAACTAAAAGCCATTGCTGCACCGGCGATGATGGGATTAAGCAACCAACCAAAAATGGGGAAGAGAATTCCGGCGGCGATGGGAATACCAGCAACGTTGTAGATGAAGGCGAAGAATAAATTTTGGCGAATGTTGCGAATTGTGGCGCGGCTGAGTTGAATTGCTGTAACTATGCCTTGTAAATCGCCAGAGATTAAGGTGATGTCACTAGCGGCGATCGCTACATCTGTACCTGTACCAATAGCAATTCCTACATCGGCTTGGGCTAAAGCTGGTGCATCATTAATACCATCACCAACCATCGCCACTATAGATTGACGCAAAGACGTTGGGACGCGGGGACTCGGTGAACTTTGTTCTCGCCGCGTCTGGTTGTCTCCCCTTCTCCGTGTCTTCTCTGCTTGCAAAGACTTAATCACCTCCGCCTTTTGATCGGGGCGAACTTCGGCTAAAACCCGCGTAATCCCAACTTCACGGGCAATACTTTCGGCGGTGCGGCGATTATCACCGGTGAGCATGACAACTTCTAAACCGAGTTTTTGCAATGCTTTAATAGCTTGGGGGGAAGTGGGTTTAATCGCATCAGCAATACCTATCAATCCTTTGATTTCGCCGTCAACTGCTAACCAAACTGCTGTTTTACCCAGGTATTCTAAGCGTTCTTTGTCTGGTTGCAAGCCTTGGGTGTTAATACTCAATTCTTCCATCCAGCGTTGTGTACCAATTTGCACAAGTCGGTGAGAAACGATACCTTGGACACCACTACCTGTCACGGCGGCAAAATCTCCGACATCTGCTAATTGTACTTCCTGAGATTGAGCATATCTGACAACTGCTTCTGCTAAGGGGTGTTCAGAATTGCGTTCTACAGAGGCGGCTAGTTGTATCAGCTTGATTTCATTGCCGTTCAGTGTACCGTTAACTGTGACAAAATCGGTAACTGTCGGTTTACCTTGGGTAATTGTGCCGGTTTTATCTAAAACAATTGTTTGAATCTGATGCGCTAATTCTAAGCTTTCGGCTCCCTTAATTAAAATGCCGTTTTCCGCACCTTTACCTGTTCCCACCATGACTGAGGTAGGTGTGGCTAAACCCAATGCACAAGGACAAGCGATAATTAACACCCCGACTGTGGTCATTAGTGCTAGGGTGACATTACCCATGATGTTGTACCAAATGATAAAGGTAAAAAGAGCGATCGCAATTACCGCCGGCACAAACCACCCTGTAACTTGGTCTGCTAATCTTTGAATGGGAGCTTTTGAGCCTTGAGCCTGCTGCACTAATTGCACAATCTGCGCCAGTACGGTATCCTTACCTACTCTTGTGGCTCTAAACTTAAAACTTCCAGTTTTGTTGATGGTTGCGCCGATGACTTCATCCCCTGCTTGTTTTTTCACGGGAATACTTTCCCCTGTCACCATCGCTTCATCAACTGTGGATGTTCCGTCAACGACTTCGCCATCAACGGGAATTTTCTCCCCAGGACGAACCAGCACCACATCGCCAATTTGTACTTGTTCAATGGGTACATCTATTTCTCGCCCATTGCGAATCAACCGTGCGGTTTTCGCTTGTAACCCAATCAGCTTGCGGATAGCTTCTGAGGTTTGTCCTTTGGCGCGATTTTCAAACAACCGCCCTAACAAAATCAAAGTAATAACAATCGCCGCAGTTTCATAATACACATCTGGCATCAATCCCTGAGCAATGAAAAAGCCAGGAACTAAGGTAGCAAATAGAGAATAGAAATATGCTGCACTTGTACTCAAAGCAATTAATGTATCCATTGTGGCAGCATGACGCTGCAAAGCTTTCCAGGTATTGACGTAAAACGAGTAGCCGCACCAGAACTGTACAGGAGTGGTGAGAACTAATTGCAGCCAAGGGTTATGCAACCATGTGGGAATTAAAGGTAGGTGTAAACCTGTCATCATTGGTAGTGAGCCAATCACCAGCACAGTACCAATGATTCCCCCTACTGTCACCTTGCGCCGCAAATCACTCGATTCTTTTAAGCGATATCTTTTTTCTTCATCATCTTCTCCCGCCATCAGATTTTGTTCTTGTAGGGAATAAGCAGAATAACCTGCTGCATCCACTGCATCGAGTATGGTTTGTAAATCTGTTTTTTTGGGGTCATAATCAACTGTTGCTTGTTCTGCCCCAAAATTCACGCTACATTCATTGACACCTGGGACAGAACTGATAGCATCTTCTACACTTCTGGCACAGGAAGCGCAACTCATCCCGCGCAGCTTAAGTGTGGCATTCTCCATTTTCAGGCTCCAATTATCAAGTCGTGTTCAAGACTGATTTCATCTTGAATCCTCCAGTTCACTGGAGTGTCAAGGGGGTAAAGAAAAAAATTGGAACTACGCAAAAAGTCCTTGAGCAAATAACTTTGCAGCTATTGCCCATACATTAGCTGAAGTAGGGAAAAATTTCTGTTCAAGTCCCTTGAGCGAAATTCCCACTATAGTGAAACTCAGAATGGCGATCGCTATTGGCAAAATTTCCCTAAAGAATCGCGGGTTAAGGTTTTTGGCTCTAAGTAGCTCAACATAATTAAACGTCAAATGTCATTACGAGCGAAACGCAGTGTAGCGTAGACGCGGAGCGGCTTCCCGCAGGGTAGTAATCGCCAGGAATCTATTTTACGTTTTTCAAAGTTGACCTACTTAACACCAAGCCTATTGTTATTTGATTTGTAATACCAATTCAAATAATGTTTGCGACACATCAATATATTCTAGAGGGCACGGCACTGCCCATTAGTGTCAACTTAAGCTAAAAGCTATATAGGATGGGCGTTGTACAAATACCTCGCTCCCTCATCCCCTAACCCCTTCTCCCCAGGGAGAAGGGGAATTGGATCTCTAGCTCCCCTCTCCCCTGGGGAGAGGGGCTGGGGGTGAGGGCGAAACCTTTTCACCAAGCGGGTTTCACGTTAAGTTGACACCAATGGGCACTGCCGTGCCCCTACCATCTGTCGCATTATTTTTTCAAATTGGTATAAAAATCGCTCAGATCAGATCCCCGACTTATTCAAGAAGTCGGGGATCTTGTTGTTCACGAATGATTTAGGATTGCAATATATGTGATTTATTCTCTGCTTCTTGGCTAAAATTTATTTACCTCAGCAAGTGAGAAATTAGCAAAATCTATATACACATCTTTGGGAGTAGACCAAGTATAATCACTGCCGCCGAAGAAAGTAGAAAAAAATATGCCTTCTATTTTCAATTTATCAGTAGTGCGAAAAGTTAAATTTTTCTGGTTGAGGACTTGTTTCCCATCTAGCCAAACTTGTACTTGACCATTATTTTGATTTGGCTGATTTAGCACTACAAGCTGTTCTATATGATGCCATTTTCCTTTCTGAAACTGCCATTTACCTCTGCCAATTGAAGTACCATATTCAGTACTAGTAGGAAGATAAGCATAGACTTCGCCATCACCGTTTTTTCGCCACATAAAGCGTGTAGAAAAGCCATCACTACCATTGGGAATGTCGCCACCGCTATTTGCTGTACCACCAAATAATCCTGGTAATTTTCCGCCCTTAACAAAGTCAAAATTTTCCGAAAATCGGAGATAGTAACTTAAGCGTAATGAATTTTTTGGCGATATACCGAAGTTAGCAGAAAATTGTGCACCACCGAGGGGTAAATGATTTTTGCGGGAAACAGTAGGACTAGCAGAACCAGCAGGATAACGCACTCGCAGCACTTTCTCAAATTTGCCGCTGGGGTCTTTAATCACAGCGGTATTGTTTAATCCCCACTGACCAGCTTTTTTCACGCCCCAAAGCTGCATCCAGCTATTATTTGCAAAGTTACCACTAGCGATCGCAGTATTTTTTGGCGAAGCAACAGAGTTAGATGCGATCGCATTAGTTGACTTGGGAGAATTACAACTACTGATAATCAGTGCTAAACAGTTAATGACTAGTAAATTACAGCATAAATTTTTCATTTGTCATTGGTCATTTGTCATTAGTCAGTTGTCAGTTGTCAGTTGTCAGTTGTCCCCCTTGTCCCCCTTGTCCCTCCGAAGTTCTGATCGGAGGAAGCCTCCGCTCAGACTTCTCTCCTTGTCTTCCTTGTCCCCCTTACCATACCCCATGCCCCAATTCACTTACCTATTAACTTGACTAAACCAATCCCACCAAAATAAAGTCCTAAAACTGCACCTGCTAAAAGACTTTGGGTAAGGGGGTCAGTGGAAGGTGTGAGGACAGCACCTAAAACTACTGCACCCATAATTACGTAACGCCAACCAGAAAACATTTGTTTTGAAGATACAATTCCCAAAACACCCAGTAATAGTTGAATCACCGGAATTTGAAATGCTAAACCTGTGCTAAATAACAGCAACAACACAAATTCAAAATACTTTTCAATTGACCAAAGTTGTTCTACTACATCTGCACCGTAGCTGATAAAAAACTTCAAAGCTGCGGGGATGAGAAGAAAATATGCAAATACTAAACCTGCCACAAACAGCAAACTCGACCCTAAAACTACAGGCCCTAATAAGCGGCGTTCGCGGCGAGTGAGTCCGGGAAGAACGAATTGAATAATTTGATAAAGAATGAAGGGGGTAGACAGCAATAAACCACTGTAGGCGGCGACTTTAAAAGAAACAAAGAAATATTCTCCAGGTGCTAATTGGAGAAATTTTACTCCTTGTGCGGGGACTTCTAATAGCTGAACAATCGGCCTGACGTAGAAAAAGCAGCCGACAATACCTACAACAGCAGCAATTAGGACATAAAAAATCCGTTGTCGCAACTCCTCTAAGTGGTCAAAAAAAGACATTTCCACTTCATCAGGTAACTCATCAAGGGGATCACCCTCAGTGTCGCCATCTTCTTCCACTTCCATATCAGGAGAAGTTGTAGCAGATGGATCTGAGTATTCACCCGATGAATTGGACTGCGCTTGGGTATCTAAATTTTGTGGCGTCATGATTCAGCGATTAGGCAACATTTGCTAACTATTTTACTGGGCATTGGGCATGGGGTATGGGGCATTGGGCATTGGGCATTGGGATTGAGTTTTTTGCTAATTCTGCTTTGTAGCTTCAATTGCTATTTTAGGAAACCCATTTGCTATTTCGGGAAACCCAATTGCTATTTCGGCGATCACAAAAGCTATTTCGGGAAACCCAATTGCTATTTCGGCGATCACAAAAGCTATTTCGGGAAACCCAATTGCTATTTCGGCGATCGCAAAAGCTATTTCGGGAAACCCAATTACTATTTGGGCGATCGCAAAAGCTATTTCGGGAAACCCAAAAGCTATTTCGGGAAACCCAATTGCTATTTCGGGAAACCCAATTGCTATTTGGGCGATCCCAAAAGCTATTTCGGGAAACCCAATTGCTATTTCGGCGATGCCTGCGGCGGGCTACGCCTACGCATTTGCCCCATGCCCCATGCCCCATGCCCAATTCCCCATCCCCCAATCAATCACTGCGCTGGCAATTTGGGATGGGTAGTTGAGTATTTTCCAACTAATTCGGAAATTTCTGGGTTATATAGCCGCAAATAATTCCAATAGTTGCCTAATACTTGACGCACGTAATTTTTGGTTTCATCAAAGGGGATGTTCTCGACAAATTCATCTGGATCTTGTGTTGGCATAGTTTGCAGCCATTTGGATACGTTACCAGGGCCAGCGTTGTAACTAGCGATCGCTAACAGGGAGTTATTGCTATATTGCTGATGGGTATGATCCAAATACCAAGTTCCTAGCATGATATTGTCGTTAGGATCATCTAGCTTGATTGTTTTGCTATCAACTTTGATTTGTGGGGCGATCCATTTAGCTGTGCTTGGTAAAACTTGCATTAAGCCCATAGCATCGGCGATGGATTTGGCTTTAGATTCAAAGCGCGATTCTTGACGAATCAAAGCAGTGACTAGCAAGGGATTGATTTGGCGTTCTTTAGACCATTTTTCAATCTCTTGCAAATAAGGAAAGGGATAACGGGCTTGCCAGTAAATACTCTGTTGGCTAAGAGTTTGATATTCGGCTTGTTCTTCTGGGGTTTCTCGGTCTTCTAATTTAGAAATTGTGTCAATTCCGATTTTATTTTCCCCTCTCGCTAGCTGCATCAAGCCTTCGGTAAATTGTTCTGCTACGCTAGGCTGGGCTTTATTGATAAATTCTGTCTCCCATTGCAACCAAGCGTCTCTGTCTTGTCCTAAAAGATACAATTCTTTAAATGTTTCCGAACCGGCAGTAGGTACGGGACGCTGGGGTGCAACTACTTCTGGGTTCATTTGGCGGACGGTACTAAAGTTACCGACATTCAGCCCGAGAATTGCTGCCGATCGCCATGCATAGTATGAGTAAGGAAACTGGCTAAGAACATATTCATAAGCGGTTTTCGCTTCTTGCTGTTTCCCTAGCTGGGTGGCCCATTTACCTACCCAAAAACCTGCTCTAGGAGCCAAAATACTGGTGGGATTGTTGGTGGTAATTGGTTCTGCCCATTGCCATGCACCGACATAATCTTTGGCTTTGGCTTTTTCTTGGGCGATTTTCCAACGGTATTCTGCGGCTTCGTCAGAATTGCCATATTTGGCTATCAGTACTTGCCATGCCTGAGCGGCTGATTTATTATCATTGAGCGCTTTGTAAATTTTGGCTTTTTCTACTACTGCCTTACCAGCTACTTGCGGAAATTTGGCGATCGCTTGATCAAGATAAGGCAAAGCATCTTTACGAGTTTGTACCATTTCGGCTAAACGCAGTAAGCCAGTTCCAGTTTCTTCGGCTTCGGGAAATTGCTGCACCAGTTGTTTATAACTAGCGATCGCTGTCTCCTTCTGTTTACCTGTAACTTGCAAACCGCGTCCAGTACGGTAGAGATTTAGTGCTGTTTTGGGTGCTTTGGCATAAGCATTTGCTGCTTTGTCAAATAAGTTGTTTGTCCAATAGGCTGTAGCAATGATTTCCCAATCTTCCGGTTTGAGAGTTGACTCCTGGGTTAGCGCATCCAACACGCCTACTGTTCCTGGTTGATCGGCAGCGTATTTTGCCAAAATTAACTGCAATTGCGGCTGATTGGGATTTTCTTGCAGGCGTTTTTTGATGATTTCCCAGGTTAGGGGATGGGTGGGAAATTGAGCGATCGCTATATCCTGTTGCTTCGGTTGCGCAATTAGATAAATAGCTTTCACTGCGGCTGCGGTTTTGGGATACTGTTTCAGCACTTTCTGCCGCAAATCCGAGGCTTTACCACTTTCACCTAACATATCTTGGGCTTGAGCCTGTTTCAGCAGAATGTAAGGCGCAAGGATGGGATAATCTTTTTCTAGTCCATCTAGTAAAACCAGCGCTTTTTTCCCTTGAGTCCTTTCAATGTAATCGCTAGCTAACAGATAACGAGCGCGTTCTCTGTCTAGCGTTCGGGAATTTTGGACGATATCTGCTAATTTTGCGGCTCTTTCTGGTAGAGATTGTGACACCAGTGGATATACGGCGGACTTAGCTTTACTAGCCTCCGATATCTGCTCTGTTGGATTATTACCCTGTTTTAGCCATTGTCCCACGGACTTTCCAATCTGCGGCGCTGAAACCATTGCCCCAGCTAAAAAGGCACATAGTCCTGCACCAGCAATGATCGGAACTGGATTTTTTTTAAGCTGCTTCAGCATGAATACCCGCTGAAAATTTCAGATGAATTTCTTGAAACTTTAGCATTACTAGCGGTAAGTGTTGCGATTTTTTCATTTTTTCTAGGGCGAGTGGGCATTGGGCATGGGGCATTGGGCATTGGGCATTGGGCAGGGGGGACAAATGACAAATGACAAATGACAAATGACAAATGACAAATGACAAATTCACCTTTTTGCCAGTTCTGGAGTTTGCCCTTTTAACCCAATCATCAATTTGAGAGTATAGATTTTAAGCAGAGGCACTCGGCGCATGATCCATAAACCTAGACGACGAACCAGCAATAAGGGTAAGAAATTATTAGAAAACATCCGATCTAACAAATCGGTGAATCCCAATATTGTTAAGTTTTCTCGCTGACGCCAGCGTTCATAGCGTTTGAGGATTTGGATGTTACCAATATCTTTACCTTTGGCGTTGGCTGTTTGGATTACTTGCGCCAATGCGGCTGCATCGCGAATACCTAAATTTAAGCCTTGTCCGCCAACCGGATGGCAATTGTGGGCTGCATCGCCAATTAATGCTAATCTCGGTAAGACATAGCGATCGCTTTGCATGAGTTGGACGGGAAAAATAAAGCGATCGCCTAGTAATTCCAATTTACCCATGTGATTACCAAAGCGGCGGCTGAGTTCTGTTAAAAATTGCTCGTCACCCAACTCACATAAGGCTTTGGCTTCTTCATGGGGGGCTGTCCAAACGATGCGGCAACGGTTCCCCGGTAAAGGTAAAATCGCGAATGGCCCGCTAGTCCAAAATTTTTCGTAGGCTGTATTGTTGTGGGGTTTTTCTGGTTTAACAAAGGCGACAATACAGGATTGCCAATACTTCCAGCCGTGAGTTTTAATTCCCGCGCCTTGGCGAATTGGCGATCGCGCTCCGTCTGCGGCTACTAATAATTTACTCCGTACTGTCCTTGTGTGTTCTGCCACTTTGATATCTATGGCAACTATGTCCTGTTGGTACTCTGTTTTCACTACCTCTGCGGGACATAAATAAGTTACATTCGTACAATCACGGACAAATTCTTGTAATGGCTGTAACAGTGCTTGGTGTTCTGCCACATAACCTAATTCTGGTGTGCCTAAATCTGCTGTGTTAAATTCCACAACCTCAGAATAATCGGCATCAGATAGGCGTACATGGTGATATTTGGCGATTTGCGGCAACATTTTGTCCCAAATCCCAATTCCTTGGTAAATTAGCGCTGAAAGCATGTGAATGGCGTAGGCTTGGCCTTTGGCGACTGCGGCTGATGCTACTTTGGCTTCTACCAGCAGTATCTTCAAGCCGGAATCTTTTAAAGCTGAGGCTAGGGTTAAGCCAATAATCCCGCCGCCGACAATCACCAAATCATAATCATATCCCCCCTTGTCTGTGGCTGTTTGGGGAGAAGGTAGGGTTTGCAAAAGCTGTGTTAGGGGCATTGTTAAGAGAAATTACAGCATCTTAACTATTATTTTGACGCGATCGCGCAATTTAGAGCAAGTTAGATCATCAACTCAAAAAAGAATGCTGTAAAACCCAACATCAGCAACAAATGTGGCAGGTTGTTCAAGAGCGATCGCTTGGTAATCCGCAGCAGTGGATAGGGAGTAAACACCATTACCGAAAGTAGGGTTACGCCTTGCAGAAATTGCGCCACATCTAAACTCCAGGTGAGGGTGGGTAAGCCTGCACCGCTATAACCTAGCGTCCTTGCTAAAACTGGGAGAATTTGCCCGGCTTGAGTCATAGCCGCCGGAATGTAATGAGTGAGATTAGCTGCTAGGGTTAAGGGCAGATAGGCATAAATAACAGTGAGATAGTCTGGTTGCTGAGAATCGAAAAAACGAGCGATCGCATGAGTTAAATAAGTCAACACGGCGGGAATACTCAGAAGCACAAGCACAATGGGAATGCTAAGCAGCAAATGATCCGCATCCAGAGGAACAGAACCAAATCCCAACCATCCGAGAATCTTCTGCCCATGATGCATGAACACACCACCCAATAGCAGCAACAAAAGGGCAACTTCTGCCCAAAATCCCTTGTGATTATCGAGCAAATCCGAAGCTGGGAACCGCAAATTCAATTGTGCCGAGCGATTGGGACAGCCTTTTAAGCAAGTCATACACAGCATACAATCCCGGTTGTCCTGCAATTGCGCCGGATGTAAATACAGCGGACATCCCCCCGTTTCCTGTCCTTCGCTGGGCAAGGCTTCAGCAAAGGTGATGGGAGTTGGCGTTGTCCCCTTATAGCAGCCAAAGGTACTGCACTGACTGCCACACACCTGTTGAGCCGATCGCAACTCAACTATCGACAGTTTGGCAAACAAACCATTCATCCCACCAATCGGGCAAAGATACCGACACCATAATCGCCGCTCGTAAATTAAGCTGAAAATTGTCGCTCCGGCGGTGATTGTCAACAGCAACCAAGCAGACAAATAGGCATGGTGTGGTAAGTCCCAGAGTTTTTCCCACAGGTAAATAGCCACAAAGCCAGCGAATACAATCCAGCCTCCCCAACGGTTCAACCATTTGCTATTCCAGGTGAGTTGCTGACGTGGAAATAGCCACAGAGAAATGCGCCTGATGACGGCTCCGGTAATCATAAATGGACAGACGGCACACCAAAGCCTACCCACAAAGGCAAACAGAAACAAATAACCAGGCCACCACCACGCCCAAAACAAATTTAAGGTGATACTGCTATCCTGATTTTGGGGGCCAATGAAACCCAGCACTGTCACAGGTACAAAAACAGCCATCATGATTACCCAGATACCCTTGGGATACCAGCGACTCAGCAATATTTGCCGCAACCAGGGTATATGAGTCAACAGATCCAGCCGAAAGGCGTTTTTAGTTGATTCTACTGACCATAATGCTTGTTCTGGTATCACCGAATGCCCTGATGGTGTCATCATCACGGCTCTGTGCAAAATCTCTGCCAGTTCTGTCAGGTTTCCGGGGTAGTCGTAGCTAATCAGACGACGGAGATCGGATTGATCTAGTTGTAACAAGGGGCGATTCTGTTCACAGCAAAACTGCTTCAAAAAGTAGCGGGCAAAATCGGGAATGTCGGCTTTCCGTTGGGGTAGAGTAAAAAGCTTGATAGTAATGGCTTGAATATCAGGCAATTCTAGTTTGTTAGGCGATGCCAAGATGAGGCGCACAGAAGATTGAATTGGTGGTGCAGGTTCAGTAGCAGAATTAATTTTGCCCAAAATACCTTGGTTTGGCAGAATTAATCCGGTTTTTAGGTAGTGAATTAAGCGAGAGCGATCGCCCTGACTCAACACCTGCACATTATCTAATACCAGGGTTCCCCGCTCTAACAGTTCCAGAATCCCCCTTTGCTGTCCTACCCTACCAAACAACACATCCGTATTCAACCGACCATCTTCTGCACGCAGTAGCGCCGCACAGTCCATTTCCGCAAAGGGTTGGGATGCTAGTTCGGAGCCTGCATGAATCAAACCTGCTACAAATGTTTTACCTGTACCTGCTTGCCCTTGCAACACCACAGGCTGGAGATTTGCGGCTGCTTGATTAATCTGTTCTGTCAGTTTTTGTGCAGCTTTACTACTGCCAATAATGCTTGTTTTGCTTGGTAATGGCTGGATATAGGACTGTAAAGCTTGAATCCGCTCCTGTTCCCAGGCAATGCGAGTGGTATACTCATACAAATCATGGGAGAGCTGGGAATGAATTATCTGTTCAATTGCAGGGTATTCCGCAATCAGCGCTTGAAATGCGGCTTTCGGTAAAAACAAAATTTCGCTTTTTGTCAGCGCGATCGCATTGGTTTGATATGTTCCTTCTACGCCATTAGCGATCAGCGTATAACCAAATAATTCACCCGGATTCCGGTAGCGAATTAGCAAGTGACCAATCAACGATTGTCGGAAAATCTCCACCTTTCCCGACTTTAGAAGATACATCCCTATAGGGGTCTGCCCCTCCTGATAGATCAGCGTTTTGGGTTCGACGCTAAAGCAATCGAATGATTGAGCGATCGCCTGTATTGCTTGTAGAGGCAATTTTCCCCAAAGCTGATGAACACTCAGCCAATTTTGACAATCTTCAACGTCATTAACGATATTTGCAATCAACGGCAATGGTTGCTCTAAAATTGCCGCCACAGGTTGATTTTGCCTGGTTGCTGTGGAATCCGTTTCCAAATTCAGGCTTTGCTGCATCGCCGGATGATTATATTTATTTAGGTACAATTTAGTATCTCCACTATTTAAATAACAGTTTTATTTAATTTCTCAGGATTTTTTTTATAAAAATATAACAAGGTATTGCAGTAAAGGCTTGTAATCTAACGACTTCATCCATCGGATGTCAATACGGTTCGGTTAAGGGAGAAAGGGAAAAGGGCCCATTCAAACCTTTCCCCCTTACCCCTTAACCTTTTCCCTTTCCCCAAAGGGAGATAAAAATTGCTTATCCGAACCGTATTGCATCGGCTCTTCTCATGTTAAATCCGTATTATTATGTTTAACTCCCAATTTGCGTAGCTGTTTACAAAATTCTGGCAACTAAAAAATATCCCATCACTGTGTTAGCACAGGAAGTACAGAAGGCAGGGTAGAAATAATCTGATATTTTGCGCGATCGCTCAGTCTCAAGCAAGTTAACCGATTTACACGAGAAAAAACCTCGCCGATTACTGAGGAACGCAGCGAGGTTTGATTTTGTGATCTTGAGCAAAGATAGATAAAAAAACTAGGAGACAAAGCTAAAATCAACTATTGATAACCAAGTTAATCACTGCTTTGGTAGTATAAATTTAAATGCAATAGCTTACTTTTTATTTACTGCTGAACTAGCAGAGCGTTTGGTATGATGCTTGAGATGTTTATGCTTAACTATTTTGCCACCATTAGCTTTGTTTGTTGCTGCATGATGAGTCTTATATATAGTAGCAGCTTCAGCTTGAAAAACAGATGCATAAATAGCTACAGGGGTAGCGATCGCTAACGCCAGAAGTAAACCTTTAGCTAATTTATTCATGATAACCTGATGATTTGTTTAGTGAAAGAACCAACGATTTAACTATCCTAAATTTATATGTCAGTGATTTGTTTCTGACATGAATTTTTTATGTATATTTTTCAGATAAATTTTGCTGTTAAATTCAATTTAACTTTATCCTTTATCAGTCAACAGTCAACAGTCAACAGTCAACAGTCAACACTATTTCTTTAATTGCACACTTTTTCATCAATTAACAATATAAAAAACCCACTGCCAGAGGCAGCGGGTTTAAATGGTATAGTGTGTAGTTACGGGAAAATCAAAAAATTAATTGATTATCTACTATAAAATGTAGAAATTAGCAGTCATTGTTTCTTGGGGAAGGCTGCTGTATAGTCACCTCAAAGAGCTGGTTATCACATAGGTCTACGGTAAGTACAGCTATCAACAGAGCCAGACTTAGGAGTTAAGGCTAACTTTTCTGTTTGAGATTTTTCAGAGCATTCAATAGTAGACCCTTATAGTATGGCAAAAAAGCGTGTAATTGTTTTATGAGTTATATAAACTTTCTGTGTAGATTTCTATATTTTTCTCTGGGCAAATTGTTTCTTTTCGTCGGTATATCATCTGGAGTACCAAACTTGGGAGTTCAAAAGATTGTGACAGCTAAAACACCGAAACTTGAGAACCGGCTACAGGGGCAAGAAAATATTAGGTCTAAAAATCAGGCTGTGACTAAATAATTTATGGTAACTCCATACAGCCTTAACATTCCCAGCATCCCATAGCCGTATTTCATTGGTTTGTAAATTCTATGAAATTTGTATGTCTATTGTCACCAGATGTATATTAGACAACAAATTATACATGTCAATCTAAACAATACTCAAAGCCATCAGACTTTCTGCCATTTCCAAGTTGGATGTAACATTTTGAACATCATCCAAACCTTCTAAGGTATCAATTAATTTGAGAAGCGATCGCGCTTGATCGGGATCGGTAACTTCCACAGTATTGCTAGGAATCCACCGCAATTCTGTATCAGTTACCTCAAAGCCTTTTTCGTTGAGGGTTTTATTGAGAATCTCTAAATTTTCTACTTCACTCAATACTTCCGCCATCTCATCCTCAGCCATTTCGTAAGACTCAGCTCCACCTTCTAAAGATGCTTCTAAAAGCTGTTCTTCATCAACTACTCCCTGGACTGTACAAACACCTTTTTGTTCAAACATCCAACTAACACAACCAGTTTCACCCAGATTCCCACCATTCTTACTAAAAGCAACACGTAAATCAGCAGCAGTACGATTGCGGTTATCTGTCAGGGCTTCAATTAAAATTGCGACACCACCAGGCCCGTAACCTTCGTAACGAATAGCTTCAAAACTAGCATTATCACCACCAAATGTGCCTGCACCTTTAGCGATCGCCCGTTCAATATTATCATTGGGAATTCCCGCCGCTTTAGCCTTATCAATTGCTGTGCGCAGTTGAAAATTTCCCGCTGGATCTGGTATACCGCTTCTAGCCGCAACAATAATCGCCCTTGACAGCTGGGTAAAGGTCTTTGCCCTTTTTGCATCCACCACAGCCTTTTGGCGCTTAATATTTGCCCATTTACTATGTCCTGCCATAACCTGAACTTTATCTACACTGCATTTCCAGATTAAGATATAACCGAAATGCAAAGGTAGTTTGAGAAAGAGTCAATAGTCAATAGCCCAAAGTCAAATGACCAATGACTAATGACCAATGACCAATGACCAATGACCAATGACCAGTGAAAATCCTTACCTTGGATGATTGTGCAACACTCGCGGAAAATGCCAAAGTGGTGGCGTAGACGGGAAGCGGCTTGTCATCAGACATCGCTTTGCTTGAATTGCTGATTCATGAACATCATGTACAACTTTTTTTCGCCGCGTCACCATCCCCAGCGCCAAAGAAGAAAATTCTCACCCTACCTGAAATACTGGCTGCTGGTGCTGCTTGTAGGCGTATTAATTGTCACTGGATGTCAAGCAATTCTCCGCCGGGGAGAAGAAGCAAAAGTGATTCATGTTACCTTGTGGCAAGGCGTGAATCCACCGCCCAATCGGGATGTATTGCAAAGGCTAGTAGATAAATTTAATCAAACCCATCCGGATATTCAAGTAGAATCACTCTATGTTGGGCAACAGGATCAGCAAATGCCCAAAATTTTGGCAGCAGTCGTAGGCAATGCACCACCTGATTTACTATGGTACAACCCAACGATCGCCGGTCAATTAGTGGAACTTGATGCCTTAATCCCTGTGGATGAGATGCTGGAAAATTCACCAGTTAAAGACGAAATTGACCCAACTTTATTTGGATCAATGGAATATCAGGGCAAAATTTGGTCAATTCCCTTTGCGACAAATAATGTCGGCGTTTTTTATCGTCCTAGTTTGTTTAAAGCCGCAGGTATCGAGAATTTACCCCGGACTTGGGAAGAGTTGCGACAAGTAGCGCAAAAATTAACCCGCGATCGCAATGGCGATGGCAAAATTGATCAGTACGGTATACTTCTGCCTTTAGGTAAAGGAGAATTTACCGTGTTTACCTGGTTACCATTTATGTGGAGTGGTGGGGGTGAATTAGTGAGTGGTGAATCACCGCAGGCCGCAGGTGTGAATTTAAAAGATAATCAAGGAGCGATCGCCGCTTTACAATTCTGGCGTGATTTAATTGCAGACGGTTCCGCTACCTTATCCGAACCAGAAAGAGGTTATGAAGTCAGTAACTTGGTTAGCGGTAAAGTTGCAATGCAAGTAACTGGCCCCTGGAGTTTGGGAGAATTCCAAGAAAGTGGTGTAGATTTTGATGTCTTTCCCATTCCCATTAAACAAAATCCCGCTACGAGTATTGGCGGTGAAAATTTGTTCTTATTCAAAACCACACCCCAACAGCAAAAAGCCGCCTTTAAATTTGCTGAGTATGCTGCTAGTGAAGCATTTCAGACAGAATTAGCCCTAGGAACTGGCTATTTACCTGTAAATTTGCAATCCCGAAAAAGTAGGAAATATCAAAAATTTATGCGTAAATTCCCCCAAATTCAGGTATTTTTAGACCAAGCAAAATTTGGGCGATCGCGTCCGATTTTTCCGAATTACACCCGCATTTCTGATAACCTAGGTAGGGCAATTGAATCTGTATTATTAGGTAAAAATTCCCCACCCCAAGCCATGAATATTACTCAACAACGCCTAGATTTAATTTTTAAGTAATTAGAAATAGGCACTATGGACGGGATAAATTTTCATCTTTAGTCGTATCATTTTACTGTTTAATGGAAGTTATTGAAATAAAGCAAATTGCAGAAGAAAGAATAAAATTTAAAATCATCTTGTCTAAGGAATAAGTTCATATTTTTATACCTATTTAAAAAACGTGACAAATCTGTAGGGGCGGGGTCTCCCCGACCTTCACTCCCCACCCATCACCTCAACCTTAAAAACAAAAAACACACTTTTAGTTACAGCATTTGTAATGAAATTGTCATTTTTATAATTAATTTCATAGTAATTATTGACAATGGTAACTTATTCCTGAATCAAAACCTTTTGGTAAGAAAGGTTTGAAAAACTTCCGCTGTCTAAAAAAATTGTCATCTTTGAGGAGAAATTACTTATGCCCATTGATTACACGCATAAAAAATCATTGAATGATAACGGGCTAAATGTTAATCCTGTCTCCTCAGCAGATAATTTTAATTTTCAAAATGACGACAATTTAAATATCAGTGGTCATAGTAGTTTTGACCCCAATATCAATGATTTTAGGGCGAATAATACTGATGTGCAACAACTCGATAGTAGAGATACTATGAGTACACTTAGTTATGACTCTACCACTGGTTATGGCTTAGTGAATGCCGCAGCTGGAGTTGCTAAAGCTATTGGTCAAAATACCTTTGCCGATGTTGCCGATTTAGGTGGTAATAATTGGAATCTTGACATGGTAAAAGCCCCAGAAGTTTGGGCTAGAGGATACACAGGTCAGGATGTTGTTGTCGCTGTTATTGATACTGGAGTTGACTATAATCATCTAGATTTAAAAAATAATATCTGGACTAATACTAAAGAAATTGCTGGTAATAACATAGATGATGATGGCAACGGCTACATTGATGATAGCCACGGTTGGAATTTTGTAGAAAACACCAGTGACCCCATAGATAGAAACGGTCATGGTACTCATGTTTCTGGGACTATTGCGGGAGAAAATAATGGTGTTGGTGTGACAGGAATTGCCTATAATTCCAAAATTATGCCCGTGAAAGTTCTCGATGATTCTGGTTCAGGCTCCCTTAGTTCTATTACTAAAGGTATTTATTATGCTGTGAATCAAGGAGCTAATGTCATTAATCTTAGCCTAGGTAGCGATTTTCCTAACAGTTCTTTAGCATCAGCTATTGAATATGCCAGTAAGAAAGGTGTAGTAGTTGTAATGGCAGCTGGTAATAATGGGTTACCAATCATATCCTACCCCGCCAACTATGCAAATCAGTGGGGATTGGCTGTGGGCGCAGTGGATCAGAATAATCAGATTGCAGACTTCTCTAACCGACCAGGAATCAGTCAACTCGCCTATGTAACAGCACCGGGAGTGAATATTTACTCATCAGTACCAGGCGATCAGTATGCTAATTATAGTGGCACATCTATGGCTGCTCCTCATGTTGCCGGGGTAGTAGCTTTGATGCTCAGTGCTAATCATAGCCTGACTGATGCCCAAGTACGTCAAATTATCACACAGACCGCAGGCAATGGCGGCCCAAATCCAGATGCAGGCTTGAGTGCTGGCTGGTTAGTCAATGACTTTATTGCAGAGATAGCGGGAAATACTAGTAAATTTTCTGTTTCTAACTTAGAGAATAGCGCGATGTCTGGAGACAAGCCGCTCCGCTTCTACGCACCAGACCAGACTATAGATCTTAGCGCAAACGCTTCCACACAACCGCAAAGTCTTGACAGTATCAGCAATGCAAACATCTGGTCACAATACCGTTATTATGATAGCAATCTGAATACCAACACCTACAACAGCCTCGCAAATGACCAGGCGACTGATATGGAAAAAATGCGGCAACAATTCCCAAAGTAAATGGTTGAATTGCGCAAAAGGTTCGCTAAAGTCCGATCGCAGGGGTATTAAGGTATTTTCTTGCGCGATCGCATCTCTGTAAAATAATCTAAAAATAACTTTTTCACTAAAACTTATTTTCTACTTTGGTTCAAAGTGGCTGGAAAAACCTTTTCCAGCCACTTTTCTGGTTGATTCACAACTACATCTGAAATTCTACTGTCTTGACAACGACTACTTAATCAAGAGTGGAGCAATCCAAATAAACAGTCATTAACTTATATTTTTTCATAATCATCTGTCTAACTTTAATAGCACTTCATAAAAAAATACGCAGGTATACCCTAGCTGTTTCTGCATTAGCAAGCGCAGAATGTAATCAATTATATTCTGCCGAGAATTTTCCTACTAAAACTTTTAACTAAGAAAGTTTTAAGGGGTGTTTTTTTACCAACTGATACAGGGATATTTATGCCTTTTGATATTGCAGGTAATACTTTAAATACAGCTTTTGATCTAAATTTAAATTCCAACTCTCAAACTTTAAAAGACTGGGTGGGTTTGTCAGATACCAACGACTTCTACCGCTTCAATCTTAGTAGTCGCAGTAGTTTCAGCCTCTCTCTCGATAATTTGTTGGCTGATGTAAATGTAAGGTTAATTCGAGATTACAACTTAAATAGTGTAGTTGATACAGGTGAAATTATCACTGGTTGTTATACCACTGGAACAGCGGCTGAATCGATCAAGACATCTTTAGACAGTGGTACTTACTTCATTCAAGTTTACTCTGTCAACGGCAGCACCAACTATAATTTGGGCGTTTCTGCTCAACCAGTCAACGTCGCCCCCACTAACTTACAATTCAACCTCAATAACACCAACCTCAAACCCACAGATGCTCTGAGCATCAATAATGGCTTAGTCTACGATACTAACGGTGCAACTGACATTTCCAAGGTAGATTTCCGCATCAAGAAAGCTGATGGTACCTTCGTGGAGGTAAAAGATGTTGTCAGTGTCACACCTGCTAGCGACAAGCGCTGGGGAAGTTTCAATTACGAGTTGTCGTTGAGTAGCTTAAACTTGGCGAGTGGTAATTACAGCCTGTGGGCAGTTGCTTATGACAAAGCAAATTTAGCTAGTAATGTTGTAGAACGTGCATTTAGCTTCACTAACAACGTCGCCCCCAATAGCTTACAATTCAACCTCAATAACACCAACCTCAAACCCACAGATGCTCTGAGCATCAATAATGGCTTAGTCTACGATACTAACGGTGCAACTGACATTTCCAAGGTAGATTTCCGCATCAAGAAAGCTGATGGTACCTTCGTGGAGGTAAAAGATGTTGTCAGTGTCACACCTGCTAGCGACAAGCGCTGGGGAAGTTTCAATTACGAGTTGTCGTTGAGTAGCTTAAACTTGGCGAGTGGTAATTACAGCCTGTGGGCAGTTGCTTATGACAAAGCAAATTTAGCTAGTAATGTTGTAGAACGTGCATTTAGCTTCACTAACAACGTCGCCCCCAATAGCTTACAATTCAACCTCAATAACACCAACCTCAAACCCACAGATGCTCTGAGCATCAATAATGGCTTAGTCTACAATAGCAACGGTGCTACAGACATTTCCAAGGTAGATTTCCGCATCAAGAAAGCTGATGGTACCTTTGTGGAAGTCATCGATGTTGTGAGTGTCACACCCTCTACCACAGACAATCGCTGGGGAAGTTTCAACTACAATCTGTCGTTGAGTGGCTTAAATCTCGCGACTGGTAATTACAGCCTGTGGGCAGTTGCTTATGACAAAGCAAATGCAGCTAGTAATGTAGTGGAGCGTACTTTTAGCTTCACTAACTTCACATCCAAAGCTATTACATTGGGTACTCAAGTTGACTTCAACGGCGACGGAAAAACTGACTTTATCCGCCAAGAAAAAGGTGCTTGGGCAACCGATGCTTATGGTACAGGTAAAGTTTACCTTTCTAACGGAGATGGCACTTTTAGAAAACTGGATTTGACAGATTCAGATGATATGAAAGGTGACTTAACTAACCTGATTGTTGGCGATTATAACGGCGACGGAAAAACTGACTTTATCCGCCAAGAAAAAGGTGCTTGGGCAACCGATGCTTATGGTACAGGTAAAGTTTACCTTTCTAACGGAGATGGCACTTTTAGAAAACTGGATTTGACAGATTCAGATGATATGAAAGGTGACTTAACTAACCTGATTGTTGGCGATTATAACGGCGACGGAAAAACTGACTTTATCCGCCAAGAAAAAGGACATTGGGCAACCGATGCTTATGGTACAGGTAAAGTTTACCTTTCTAATGGGGATGGCACTTTTAGAAAACTAGATTTGACCGATTCTGATGATATGAAAGGTGACTTAACCAACCTGATTGTTGGTGATTATAACGGCGATGGGAAAACTGACTTTATCCGCCAAGAAAAAGGACATTGGGCAACAGATGCTTATGGTACAGGTAAAGTTTACCTTTCTAATGGAGATGGCACTTTTAGAAAACTAGATTTGACCGATTCTGATGATATGAAAGGTGACTTAACCAACCTGATTGTTGGCGATTATAACGGCGACGGAAAAACTGACTTTATCCGTCAAGAAAAAGGTCATTGGGCAACAGATGCTTATGGTACAGGTAAAGTTTATCTTGCTAACGGAGATGGCACTTTTAGAAAAATGGATTTGACCGATTCTGATGATATGAAAGGTGACTTAACCAACCTGATTGTTGGCGATTATAACGGGGACGGTAAAACAGACTTTATCCGCCAAGAAAAAGGTCATTGGGCGACAGATGCTTATGGTACAGGTAAAGTTTATCTTGCTAACGGAGATGGCACTTTTAGAAAACTAGATTTGACCGATTCCGATGATATGAAAGGTGATGGGGTGAATATTATTACTAATAATAATATCGTAGGTAGAGAAGTCGATCTAGTGCGGCAGGATGTGACACCAGTACAACCTCAACCGCCAGTAGTGACTCCACCATCCGGTTTAATGGCTACTTCCGATAAGTTAATGCAACTTAGAAACGGAGAGTTGAATGGTAAATCCTTTAATGTCGATAACTATGCTGGTGCCCAATGTTGGGATTTAGTTGCTTATGCAACAGGAATTAACAGTTCCAGCTCTTATTGGCTAACCACTCATTGGAAAGCAGGAGCTAATGTCATGGCAAATGGTAATGTTGCTGTGGGTACTGCCATTGCAACTTTCTTAGGGCCAAATGGTGCTTACGACAATCCCGTTAAAAATGCCAACGGAAAAACCACCTGGATACAGCACACCGCAATTTTTGCAGGCTATGGAACTGAGAATGAAGTACGTGGCTTCTATGTGTGGGATCAGAGTTGGAATCAGAGTACCTTAGATTTTGATAAGCGATATGTCCAGAAACACTTTATTCGGAATAATAGCTCAGGAACTAGTGATGCAGACAACTATTATGTTATTCGGACTTAAGTCAAACTTGATTTGGTAGTAAAAGTCTAAGGGTAGCCATCATAAAAATAATAGCGTGGGGTAGACATTACCAACCTGACAAGCGATCGCTCTTTCTATTCATTAAGAGTGCGATCGCATTTTTTACATTAGAGAAATTCAAGTTGATTTTTCATTTCTTCTGGCTCAATAATTTCCCAGATTCTTTAGTTTCTGTTGCAGAATTGAAGGAGTTTGAGCCTGAATTTCTCTCACAAAGGCTTCTCCTTGTGCAATTTGTTGTCTGATTTCATCTCGATGATCGTGGTAATAGGCTAAGGCAGCATAGACATCAGCTAAAGTGATACTAGGGTAGTGATAAACGATTTCGTCAGGGGAAAGCCCCATTCGTTCGTGCCAAATTATAATATCTTGTACTCTAATTCGGTGTCCAGCAATGTGCGGTTTACCACCACACACACCTGGAGTAATTTCAATGTGTTCTGAGATTACTGATATCTTAGACATCTGTGCTTGTTATCCAAGAAACACTTTTATGAGAACAAATTATATCTTAACGTCAATTATAAATATAGCTGTTGACTGTTGACTGTTGACAGACTTGAAAGCCTTTTATTGTTAGGGTTTTATCTTAGCTTGATGTCCTAATCTATCTGGCTACAGCTATACCTGATTAGCGATCGCTCTTCCTAATTCCTCCAAAAGAGCGATCGCACATCCCAAACCTACCTCACAGAAAATGCTTCGCTAAACCGTCGCGTCACAGGCTCCATAATAAAGGTCAAAACTGATTTTTTCCGCGTGACAATTTCCCCATTAGCTGCCATACCGGGATTTAAGGCAACTTCTTGACCACGGACATTAATTGAGTGTTTGTTTAACTTAATTCTTGTGGGAAACACTAAGCCTAAATCTTTATCGGTAATTGCATTCGGACTGACTTGCACAACCTCGCCATTAATAACACCAAATTCCTGAAAGGGGAAAGTTGCCATTTTTACCTTGGCTTTCATCCCCTGGCGAATAAATCCAATATCGCGGTTGCGAACTTTGACTTCTAGGAGCATTTCTTCCCCTTCTGGTAAAATGGAAAGTAACTCTTCACCAGCTTGTACTGGGCCTTTGGTAGCTTTGATTTTGTAAATTGTGCCAGGAAAGGGCGCTTTAATAGTTTCTTCGTCTTCCTGTTTTCTGGCTTGCTCTAATTGACCAGCAACGTTAGTCAATTCTTCTTTGCGCTTGTTAATTTGGGTGATAATTTCGCTTTGGCGTTCTGATACTAAACGCTGTGCTTGATTGCTCGCTGCTTGATAAGCTGCTTGGGCTTGGCGAATTTCTTGAGTTTGAGCAGCAATATCTTTTTCTAAGGATGTAACTTTGTCTTGAACTTCGAGAATTTTATTCTCGGCATTAGTTATTTCATCTTTGGCTCTGGTAATATCTGTAGTAGCCCGATTTAATCTTTCTTGAGCTTCTAGATAATCGACTCGCGGTACAGCACCGGGAGAAAGAAGAGTACGCAGGCTTTGTTCTCTTTTTTGAGCGATCGCCAAATTACTTTCCATTTTAGAACTGATGCTTTTGGCATTGACTAAGTTAGTTTTGGCGTTAACAAAAGCACTTTTGGCGCTGGCTAAGTTTTCTTGTAACCGCGAGAGTCGCACTTTAGCTTGATCGATGATTGCTTGTTGGCGATTTGCTTCGGCTTGTGCTGCTGCTTGACGTGCTTGATAATCTCCTAGGCGGGAGTTTAACAGCTGATCTTGTAATCCAGTCCCAGTAGTTTTAACTCCCACCCGTTCAGCATCTAAACGTTGTAAGTCTTCTTGAATCAATTTAGTAGCTTTCGCCAGTCGATTCACATCAGTTTGTTTCAAGTCGGGATCGCGTTCAATTAAGACTTGATTTTTGGTGACGCGATCGCCTTCTTTGACTTTGATTTTCATAATTGTCCCACCACCTAGGGATGTGACTGGCCTGACTTGTGTAGATGCAATTAATTCCCCTGAGGCGATCGCTACTTCATCGATTTCGGAAAAATTTGCCCAAGCGATCGCCCCAAATACTATCAGGCTGATCGTTCCCGCTAATAATCTCGTGTATAGCGGTGGTAATTCCTGTACTGCTTTACCCAATTCATAAGATAGTTGTTCATCTGGTTTAGCAAATCGCTGTTTTGTCTGACGCGCTTGCGTAGCATTCGCCACTAGGGAATATTTCATACAATTTTTGTTATTTGTCCTTTATCCTTTGTCATTAGTCATTGGTCATTAGTCATTAGTTTGAGTAGTAAAGAATAATGACCAATGATAGTGACTTTTTTAAACTGCTAAATAACGGCGCACAAAGGTTTCTAAAGTTTCCAATTTAAAGTCAAAAATTCTTTCTAAATTGGAGATTTCGTCTTTTGTGCAGAAAAATTCATTGGCGAGCAAAGTCCGGTAGGTTCCCAAAGCTTGTTGTGTTTGGGTATCAAATAAACCTAAGGCACTCCGTAACCCATCAATAGCAAATAGGGGCGGATTAATTACGATAGGTTCTTTGTTGAAGATGCGTCCAAAAATTTGGGGAATATCCCCACGCCAGAGAATTTCTGGCCCCCCTACGGCTAAAGTTTGGTTTTGTGCGCCTTCAACTGTCAAAGAATCCACCACTATCTTGGCTAAATCATCGGTACTGACAATCGAAGTCCGATTTTTGGGATCGCCAATCAGTAGATACAACCCTGTCTCACGAAACCTTTCTGCTAATGTTAGCAAGTTAGATGCTAATCCAGCCGGACGTAAAATAGTGTAATTCACGCCACTAGCTGCGAGATATTTCTCTACTGCTCGTTTAGCTTTGAATACAGGCGCATCTTCATACCCCCGATCTGCACCCAGTACGGAAATGAAGACAAAATGTTTAACTCCATTGACTTTTGCTTGATCAATGAGTTCAATATTGGCACGATAATCTAAGGATAAGGCATCGCCCCCAGATCCGTGAGTGCTAATAATATATTCCACACCCCGACAAGCTTGCTGAATCTCTTTTTCCCAGCGTAAATCACCGATAAAGATTTCCGCCCCTCGGTGTTCCAATTCGCTGTAATGAGAAGACAGGCGAACAAAAGCCCGCACTGGCTTCTCTTGTTGGCGTAACAGTCGCACAACTCTGCGACCAATTCCCCCTGTTGCTCCAGTGACTAGAATCATAAAATGACCTTATATTAATATTTTCAGTCTCGATTGTTCTCGAAAGCTTGCTATGTGCTTGATCAATGCTTAAAGCTGAAATCAGCTATTTCACATGGAAATTGCATCAATTGTGTGGGCAAAATGCCCATCCTAGAAGATTGTGATGAAATGGAGATATGCAAATTGGATGTGTTTTAGCCTATGAGCATACTTATAGACTTAGTTATCATGCTCAAGATATCCTCACACTAACTATAGGAAGAAGTCACGCTTTATCTATCTTAATAAATGCAGAGGCAGGGCGAAGGGTGAAGGGAAGCAATCGCAAAAACTAGAGGATGATGCGATTACTTCGCTCAAACGAGTAATGACATTTTAAAGGCAATACGGTTCAGTTAAGGATAATTGTGGCGATCGCCCCTGTTGATCGCTTCATCAAAAAAACATATCAAGGCCAATTTAGTAAGCAAAATGCCATAATGCTTACTCGTTTATTCAAAACGCTTACTCAAAATGCCTTAACGCTTACTGAAAATGCCTTAACGCTTACTCATTTTGGTGTTTTCCGCAAGCAAAATGCCTTAACGCTTACTGAAAATGCCTTAACGCTTACTCATTTCGGTATTTTCCGCAAACAAGTAGAACAGTCAACCGTCAACAGTCAACCGTCAACAGTCAACCGTCTGTAGGGGCGGGTTTATTTAGATCATTGTTGATCCACGAGGATATCTGTGAACCCGCCCGTACAAGCGTCAACAGTCAACAGTCAACCCCAATTAAAATTCCACAATCACCGGCGTATGATCGCTTGGTTGAGTCAATTTCCTCGGTGCAACATCAATAATGCAACTTGTCGCCCGCTCATACAACACTGGTGTTAGATAATGATGGTCAATCCGCCAGCCTAAGTTACGCCGGAAGGCGGCGGTGCGATAATCCCACCAACTGTAATTTCCACCTTCAGAAGTAAATTTACGAAAAGCATCAGCAAATCCTAGTGTCAATATATCCCGTAGGGCTTGGCGTTCTGCTTCTGATGCCATGATGTGGTTGTCGGCTTTGACTTGATCGTGAATATCTTTGGCTTCTAAAGCAATATTAAAGTCACCACATACACAGATAGCAGGTTGTGATTTTAGTAGCAGTTGTAAATACTCACGCAATACTGTTAACCACCGCAGCTTATATTCGTATTTTTCACTACCTACAGCTGAACCATTAGGGACATAAAGGTTGACAATCCTCACATTCTCAATAATTCCCGTAATTACCCGTTTTTGTTCGTCCCATTCTGGTTGTAAATTGGGCACGATGGCTGTAAACCCAGTACTTACATCCAACAGCGGTTGGCGGCTGATTAAAGCTACACCGTTGTATGCTTTTTGTCCTGAACAGTAAACTTGATAGCCTAAATTTTCAAAAGGCGATCGCGGAAAATCTTGATCTATAACTTTTGTCTCTTGCAAGCAAAGTACATCAACTGGATTTTGGCTTAACCAATCAGTTACTTGTTCTAGGCGAGTGCGAATTGAATTAACGTTCCAAGTGGCGATTTTCATTGCGGCAATATTTACATAAATTAATTAATTAATCATTAATTAGAGGTATTTTTAGATTTATTTAATATTTATATATTCTCTATGATTCTAGCGGTTTTCCCTAAATCAGTCTTGAGAAGAATTGATCCCAAAGCAAATTTTAGTATTTTCAGCTACAAAATTTGGCAATTAGTAGGTTAAGTTACAGAATAGGCAATTATTTAATGATCCCCAAGACAGATGAAAGGAGTTAGCAGTTGATTGTATCTTTATATTGTAGTCGGGTGAGGCAATCACTGATGATCTGAAATTTAGTGGTGCTGTTTCAACGGTACGGTTAACCGATGTTGCACTTGCGGGCATAGTTTTGGTTAATTTAAATTTCAGAAGATTAAGTATAAATTCTTTGCCCTCAAACATTGACAGAAGTTCTCAATGGGAGAACTATTTAATCGGCTGAACCAAGACATATGAAAATAGCTCAAGTTGCCCCATTATGGGAAAGAGTTCCACCTCCCACATACGGAGGGATTGAATTGGTAGTGAGTCATTTGACCGATGAACTAGTTCGTCGCGGTCATGAAGTCACTTTATTCGCCTCTGGCGATTCCCAAACATTGGCTACATTAGAAGCAATTTATCCCAGAGCATTGCGCTTAGATCCGAATGTCAAAGAGTATGCAGTGTATGAAATGCTTGAACTTAGCCAGGTTTACCAGCGAGCGGCGGAATTCGATATAATTCACTCCCATGTAGGGATTTCGGCACTATCCCTAGCGAGTTTAGTATCAACTCCCACGGTACATACTCTCCACGGCAGCTTTACAAAGGATAACCGCAAAGCCTTTAGCCACCATAAAAAGCAACCATACATCAGTATCAGTAACGCACAGCGGCAGATAGATTTAAACTATTTTGGCACTGTTTACAACGGTATTAACCTGGCAGATTACCCATTGAAAAAACAACCCCAAGAACCAGGATATTTGGCATTCTTAGGGCGTTTTTCTCCCGACAAGGGGCCGCACCATGCGATCGCCATTGCTAAACAGAGTGGTTGGCGCTTGAAGATGGCAGGAAAGATTGATTTAGTAGACTCGAAGTTTTTTGAACAAGAGATTGCCCCCCATATAGATGGTCAGCAAATAGAATTTATCGGTGAAGTTAACCTGGCACAAAAAGCTGAACTCTTAGGCAATGCTGCAATCACTCTTTTTCCTATTACCTGGCAAGAACCTTTTGGATTGGTGATGATTGAATCAATGGCAACTGGTACACCTGTGATTGCCATGAATCTCGGTTCAGTTCCAGAAGTTATTGCTCATGGGGAATCAGGTTTTGTCTGTCAAAACTACGAGGAAATGGTAGACATGATTCCTCAAGCTTTAAAACTTAATCGGCAAACCTGTAGAGAATACGTAGAAAACAAATTTAGCGTTGCTCAAATGGTTAACGGTTATGAAGCAATCTATGAACAAATTATCAAAGATCGCATAGACTTGAATGGGCGCATTCATGCCGCCAAAATCCAGTTTTAATCAAAACAATTTTTTTGTGCATATTACAACAACATTTTTTTCAAGGAGGACATCGGTATGAGTATGAGAACCAACACTTGCCCATGTTGTGGTGGTTCCCTCCTGCGCCATATTCGGCATAGTGAAGTTTATTGGTTTTGTCTCTCTTGCCGACAAGAAGTACCACTATTAACTTTGAGTCGTTTGTCTAATGCAGAGACCCGAAATACCGGATTAACTACCCAACCAACAGTCAATTCTTAGTTTGATATGTTTCGTAGTTAGGACTTTAGTCCTGAATTTTGAAGTGTGCTTTGTGCTGACTAGAAACCCATGAGATTACGGCTGAACTGTGAATAACTCCTCCTGGTAAAATCAGGTGGAGTTATTCATTTAGGTCAAAATTTGTGTTGGCAGCCTTGCTTTATGGTCAAGAAGATTTACGCCTAGAGGAAGTCGCCGATCCGACTCCGGAGGCTGGTGAGGTAGTTATTCAAGTCGGCGCGGCGACAACCTGCGGTACAGATTTAAAAGTATGGCGGCGTGGTGGTCATGCCAGAATGTTGAAACCACCAACTTTATTTGGTCATGAAGCGGCTGGGAAAATTGTCGCCTTGGGTAAAGGTGTGACAAATTGGCAAATAGGCGATCGCATCGTCGCTAATAATTCTGCACCATGCATGAATTGCTTTTTTTGTCAACGAAAAGAGTATTCTTTATGCCCAAATTTGACCTGGAATAATGGTACATTTGCCCAATATTTAAAAATTCCCGCGCCCATAGTACAGCAGAATATGTTGCCGATTCCCGATGAATTGCCTTGGGAATTAGCCGCAATGACCGAACCCTTAGCTTGTGTATTGCATGGCCTAGGGCGTACCCAAATCAAAGCCCAAGATAGGGTAGTGGTGTTAGGAGATGGGGCGATCGGGCTGATGTTTGTCGCCGCCTTAGCCGAGAGTGAGAAAGCCGAGGTATGGCTATGGGGAGGAAATGACCACAGGCTAGAAATTGGCAAAAAATTAGGTGCAGCCAAAACATTTAACTATCATCAAATAGAAGATATTCCCGGAGTGGTAAAAGAACTCACCCAAGGATGGGGCGCAGATGTAGTCATAGAAGCAACAGGCGTACCCAGCGTTTGGGAAACTGCGATCGCCACAGCCCGTCCTGGTGCAACCGTTAACTTATTTGGTGGTTGTCCACGAGATACTACTATTAGCGTCAACACAGAACAGCTACACTACAGCGAACTCACCTTAAAAGGTGTATTTCACAACACCCCTGAATATGTCCGCGCCGCCCTAGCAATGATAGCTAGTCGTAAACATCCTTTAGAACTACTGATTAGCGAACATCGCCCCTTGAAGGATTTAGCACAGGTGTTTAGCGACATGAAAGCGCGGAAAGTCATTAAGGTAGCGCTGAGAGCGTGAAGGGGGCAGAGGGGGCAGAGGGGGACAAGGAGGACAAGGAGGACAAGGAAGCAGAGAAGGAATAACTATTGCCCAATGCCCAATGCCCCATGCCCAATGCCCAATTCATCAGTAAAACCACTTATAGGCGTAGCAATCTTTTTTAAATTTATATGAAATAATTTGGCAGCAAAACGGGAAAACTATGATTACTTCGCGATATAGTTTCCGATTTTGAAAATGTTAAAAAAATCTCTGCTTACTTTTTTGATTTTGCCTGTTTCTTTTATGTCCTGGCTAGCGATGGGAATGCTGGTAGATTCCCAAGCCAATGCTTTACCAGGGCAACAAACTGAAGAAGTAACTACCTGGATTCAAGCACATCCCACCCTTCGTCCTAAAAGTGGCGAACGCTTATTTGTGCAAAAGAGTGATACAGCAGCCCAGCGATTCACCTTTTTAGCATCAGTATTACCGCCTGGAAAAGTGGCATTTACTAAAGACCGCAGCATGATTCGTTCGGAGCGCATGACGATGTATGATGCTGTCAACGGGATGACATTTGAACGCTTCCAAGAGGCTTTACGAGTAATTTATGGACTGGGTATTTATCAAGACTTTCAAAATGCCCAGCTAATTTATAAGTATCCCAATCAAAGTGCGATTAACTCAGCCCGACTTGCCAAAACCCCGATTAGAGAAGCTTTACAGGGAGAATTGCGCGTAGGCGATCGCTATGCCTATTGGGTAGAGGTAGCCCAGCCGAGGGAGGGTAAAGCCTTCACCGGTCAAATGACAGTTTTGCTCAAAAGCGATGTAGACAAATTGGAAGCAGAATTGCGAAATCGGTGATTTAGGTAGAAGTTAAAAGACATTGTAAAAGTGATAGGCTCGTAGGGGCACGGCATCAATGAAATCTCGGTTTTACCGAAAGTCTTTGAAAGCCGTGCCCCGACAATTGAGATATTTTTTATTTGGAAGTCCCTAAGTTGAAGACTTCAGTATTTCAAACTCCCCCAAATCCTTGTGAAGGCGGAGTTTGCCAATTACCAGAAAAGATACTTTCCGCCGCGAGAGAAATTCGCAGCAAATCTTCCTTTAGTAATGGCGGCCAATCAACCCCAGCTTTACGCCCCGCCGCAAATAGCTGTTGAGTCTTCATGCTTAACTCAAAAAGCGCATAAGCTAAGTCTCTATCTAATGTAGAAGCTTCTTTGAGGGCTTCAAACACCACTTTTAATGCCAACAAAATCGAAGTGATTTGACCGGGAACTGGCGGTTTTCCCTGTTTCAGACGCATTAACAAGGAATCTGAGTGGTTTTCGCTGGCGAATACTTGGTCTATAAGGATTTTGCGAGCTGTTTCGTAGTTCATTTATTCAGCTTACAGCAGATTATGTCTAAGTACTAATACTTAGTTATAAATTATTACCCTGAATAGGGATTGTGATGAATTTTAACTCAAATAAGTTGAAATCCATATTAGTAATTTAGACTAATTTCAATTTAAATTTTTCTTGAAGCTGAACATCATCAACCTTTTAATTTCTGATAGGGATATTAATTAATTGAATATTAACAATTGATTCTCACTTTCAGGAGCATCCCAAATGTGTAAATTGATTTTTTGTAGTGATGGCTCTCTAGCCCGCTTGTTTGACCAATGGGAGCAAGATGCTCCCACTACAAATTTATTCAGGGCAAAATTGGGATGTTCCCCAATCAAAAATCATTTTTTTAAAGCCTTGTGATGTTTATAAAACGCTTTTTATAATTAATTGAGTATTAACAACTGATTATCAATTTGAGCAGCATCCCAAATGTGTAAATTGATTTTTTGTAGTGATGGTTCTTTAGCCTGCTGGTTTGACCAATGGGAGCAAGATGCTCCCACTACAAATTTATTCAGGGCAAAATTGGGATGCTCCCCAATCAAAAATCATTTGTTTAAAGCTTAGTGATGTTTATAAAACGCTTTTTATTTTTTAATTTATAGTTGATAAACTATTTATAAATTCAAAAAATATCGTTTTTAGGTTTAAAATTACCGCCAAAATTTGCAATATTATCAATAAGCTTTAAATGCCTGACAGGGATTATTGTTAATTACAATCGGGGTCTGGGGTGTCCCCAGATATAAAAGCGAAGCGTTTCAATCCCTGATAGGGATTATTGTTAATTGCAATGCTAATGATATGAAGATGTTGGCGTATTTGAGCGGTTTCAATCCCTGATAGGGATTATTGTTAATTGCAATTATGCAGCAGCAGTCTATCGCTACAGATTCCCCGAGTTTCAATCCCTGATAGGGATTATTGTTAATTGCAATATTATGTAAGAGAAGAACTTTTTTTCAAAAATCGTTTCAATCCCTGATAGGGATTATTGTTAATTGCAATGCTGCTCTTAATGGTTTTCTTGCTGCCTCTCTTTGGTTGGGTCGATGGGGGGTATTATCCCCCGCACCTCCCATTTCAATCTGGACGTGCGCCTTTCGGTGCATCCAGCTTTCGACAAATCTGAGGCTATTTGCCTTTGCGATAGTGAACTAAATCGTGGCAAGATTCATGTATAGCCAAAAGGTTTTTAGGATGACAATTGTCATGGTTACCATCAATGTGATGGAGGTGAATTCTTTCAGCATCTACAAAACTTAAGCCACAAAATCCACATTTGTGGTGTTGAGAAATCAAAGCTTTGGATGTCGCACCATCATAGAATTTGGATTGACGTTGACTCCAATAAATCAGGTTGCCGTTGAAGGGAGAATAATCTCCTTTGACATTGACGAAATCATTTTCCGAGTAGGGGACTGGAGGAAATGCCTTTTTGACTAGGGTTTCGGCTTGGTAACGGTTCATTTTAGGTTGTTGGTTGAACACTTTAAATGTTCGGTGATTAATGAACCAGAGCGAAAACTGAGAACCAGACATTTTGCAGTAACGATGATAATTTCGCCAACCCCGAATAATTGGGGCTAATTTATCGGCTTTGATGGCTGCACCATCATGCGAGTTATTGATAATGGTTTTGACTTTAGCTTGAAAAGTTTTGAAGTTCTCCATTGCCGGAGTACATCTAAACTTGCCATTGTTCTGGACTTGAAAATGCCAGCCTAAAAAGTCAAAGCCTGTTGTCGCTCTAACTAATCTTGTCTTTGAGGCTTTTACATTTAGTCCGCGAATGTGCAAAAAGGCGCTGACTTTATCAAGTATTTGTGAAGCATTTTCATTCGGCTTGAGGATAAATACCATATCATCCGCATATCTGACGGATTTATGGATATTTTCGATGCCGTCTAATGCGATGTTGGCAAGAAGTGGGCTGCATACTCCTCCCTGTGGTGTACCAGAATCAGGGAATTCGGGATTTGTACCGATTTTCAGACTTCTCCACAGCCCTTGTTTGACGCTTTGCGGCGCGATTACCACAGACATCAAGAAGTTATGGTTGATGCGGTCGAAACATTTTTCAATATCGAGTTCTAGGATTCGTTTTTCCTTTCCATTCGCATGAGAGTTCAAGTTTTGGAAAATCAACTTTTGACAATCATGTGCCGAACGTCCTGGTCTAAATCCATAGCTTCTGGCATTAAATAATGCTTCGTGTGCTGGTTCTATCGCGTATTTGAGCAAGCATTGCCATACTCTGTCCCGAATCGTGGGTACTTTTAAGATTCTTTGAGTACCGTCTTTCTTTGGTATGGGAATTTCTCTGAGTTTTTGGGGTTTCCAATTATGAATATTTACCTTGATGTATTCATCGAGTTCAATTCTTTCAAAGAAAGTTAAGGACTTTTTTCCATCGACACCAGCGGTCTTCTTCCCAACATTTAATTGTGTGACTTGACGAATCGCTAATAATCTTGCACTCCGGGAACGGAGTATCAGCTTTTGGAGACTTTTGACAAGTTTTTGGTCATTGGCTCGCATCGCTTTATATAATCGACATTGTAGGCGAAAAAGGTTTTTGCGGAGTTTCTTCCACGGTAACGATTTCCACAGTTCACTGTAGTTTATTTCTACGTGTCTAACCATACTCTACGCCGCTAATTATACTCTGATTGCCTCGAACCAATTACGGTTCGTCCTACCTAATGTGGAGGTTTACTTATCTCGTCTTACCTACTAGAGTTTCGACCTTTCTCTAGACTCCATCATTATTTTTCCTCGTTCCAATTCTGGATTTTTTGATGATTTAGGACAGACCAGTTCGCCAATATTCTTCTCATAGGAATACGGCTAACGAAACAATATTGCCGCGAGAATAAAAACATCAAGTCGGTATGTTTTTTTCAGATTACCGCTTGGGATTATGACGCTTTTTTAGGTCTTGTTTATCCTTGTCATCTCCCCATTAACACCAGTGTGCCATATCTGCTTTTAGCTCTGATTGTGTCCTGTTTCCAGCTTCACTCTCTAGAATTCCGAGTCTAGTCGGTGTGGACAGGTTGGGAGTCACTGTTTCCTTTCCAGGGTAGGATTCTATACCTACATCCGTGAATTAGTTATGAGATTTTCCAGGTTTCATCCGGATTTTTCTCACCTAGAGCTATATACTTGGTAGTATTTTTTACTCTAGAACGAGTCGCACTGTTTCAATCCCTGATAGGGATTATTGTTAATTGCAATAAACATCAATACTTTCAAGGAACTTATCCAAGCCACGTTTCAATCCCTGATAGGGATTATTGTTAATTGCAATAATACTCAACAAGCATGAGAAGAATTTAAAACTTAGTTTCAATCCCTGATAGGGATTATTGTTAATTGCAATCTACATTCACCACACCTCAACAAGCTACCGCCGATTTGCTCGTTTCAATCCCTGATAGGGATTATTGTTAATTGCAATTACTCTCAAAGAGTCTGGCTACTACTGCCAGTATGTTTCAATCCCTGATAGGGATTATTGTTAATTGCAATTAGGGTTTGTTAGGTTTGCTCACCCATAAATCCTTGTTTCAATCCCTGATAGGGATTATTGTTAATTGCAATGTCGGTGGTCATATCCCGCCCTTTCTCGTGGCTGATGTTTCAATCCCTGATAGGGATTATTGTTAATTGCAATATCGGGATATTTAAATGCAAATTCATCGAGATTAGTTTCAATCCCTGATAGGGATTATTGTTAATTGCAATTCAGAATCATTCCAAAGCTTGCTATGTTTTGAATATAAATCGTTTCAATCCCTGATAGGGATTATTGTTAATTGCAATACTACCAGATGAAGTCCCACCACCAACAAGAGCGTTTCAATCCCTGATAGGGATTATTGTTAATTGCAATCACCTGCCGCTTACTTATCCAAATATGTTGGTAAGGGGTTTCAATCCCTGATAGGGATTATTGTTAATTGCAATTTTATTTTAAATCTCTTAATATATATTTTCCACAGCTAGTTTCAATCCCTGATAGGGATTATTGTTAATTGCAATGCAGTGGCTTGTTGAGGTGTGGCAAAGGTAGCGAAAGTTTCAATCCCTGATAGGGATTATTGTTAATTGCAATATGCATCAACTTCTATCTCATCTTTAATTTGTTCAATGTTTCAATCCCTGATAGGGATTATTGTTAATTGCAATAAAATACTCTGCTTGTTAAGCCTACTCTCATGGGGTTTCAATCCCTGATAGGGATTATTGTTAATTGCAATCGCCCGGAGTTGAAAGCGTTGATATATTTGGTTTTCAAGGTGCAGTTCCGTCAACCTCCAACCAAAGTATCTCTTGGGTGCTTGAGTTGTCAATAGGTATCAGGGATCAAAAAGCTCAAAAGCTTGTGTAGCAAGGGTTAGAGAGTTTGCGTCAACCTCATCATAGGTGTAAGAGGGTTCAAAAGCAGCAGGGGGAAGCTTTTGGGGCGTAAAATTTTCCTTCATGTTTCCAACACCTACTGGTTGACGCAAAACTCAAGCAAAGAACACTGTGGTGTCGATTGGCATTTCGCCGCCGATGCGCTCAATTTTACCTTGACAGCAAGCGCAGAGGAAGTAAAATCGGATGCTGTCTTGGTCTGGCTTGATTAATTTAGAGAGACGCGATCGCAGTTTAGCATACTGAGTGTGTGTCAAGTCGCACTCAAAAATCGAATACTGCATCCACTGTCCATAAGATTTGAGAACCTTGTGAATTTTCGTGCGGCGTTTGTCTTCTGGTACGTCGTAAGAAACTACTACAAACATAGGGGCTGGGGGCTGGGGGCTAGGGATTGATTTGTGAATTTATTACTTCATTACTAAAGGGGGATATTTATCAATTTCTCCAAGCAGATATTTAGCAAGCAACCGTGCTTGAATTTCAAAAGTTTCTTGATAAGAATGTTGCTTTTGCAAGATGGGATGCTTAAATTTATCTTGCTTCTTTTCTTGATATAGTCGCAGAAAAGTATGTAATCCTTCTTTAGTTAATGAAACAGCATTACTCACAGGTTCCGTAATAAAGTCTTTTGGTGTCAACATCCGGCGATTGATTGCTGTGAGAACAACAGCATCTACTATTAAAGGTCGAAATTCTTCCATTAAATCTAATGCTAAAGAAGGTCTACCATATCGCTCTGTATGCAAGTATCCTAAATAAGGGTCAAAACCTACAATATTTAAAGCTCCTTGGATATCATGACGTAGTAAAGAGTAACCTAAACTCAACAGAGAATTTACTGGATCTACCGGCGGGCGACGATTACGGGTGGTAAAACTAAAATCATCGACACGAATTAATTGATTGAAACAGCCAAAATATGCTGCACTACCGGCACCTTCTAAGCCTCTGATAGAATTAATTACATCGACTTTTTCCAAAGATGCGATCGCATTAGTTAATTGCGTGATACCAGCACTCAAATCTAGTTCAGAATAGCGGCGTTGAGATTGTAATAAAGTCTGACGGTAATTCTTCAGTTTACCTCTGACAAAACCTTGCGTGACGTGAATAGCTTGGGCTGATTCACCTGCGGCTTTCCATTGAGCATTACGAACAAAAATGTTTTTACTCATTTCCGGTTCTAAGCGAGCAATATATTTACCATTATTTGTGAGTAAAGTTAGGGGAATTTTTTTATCAATCAGTTCAGCGATCGCAGCCGGAGAGATACTGGATCGTCCCATGACTACTAAACCATCTACTTTAATCAGCGGTACGTCTAAAATTACTTTTTTGTCAAATTTAACATTGAGACGTTCATCGTTTTTGCTGATAAAAGAATCATCTTGTGTAACGTAAATTGTTCCCATGATTTGATTCCCAAATAAATAACATCTTTAGAGAATGTTTTAAAAGTCCTGTCGTCGGTAGCAAAAAATTCTAGATCCCCCTAAATCCCCCTTAAAAAGGGGGACTTTGAGTCCAGTTCCCCCCTTTTTAAGGGGGGCTAGGGGGGATCTGAAAGTACTTATAATCACAGCCAATCACTTTTCAAACAACCTCTTAGACAAATAGAATTCGCAACTACACAACCAAATAGGAATTATGCATTGACAATCAATACCAAATATGAATAATGGAAAAAACACACCAATTGTAGGGGTTTAGCACTGCTAAACCCTCCATAGCGCTTGTGAGAAATGCGGAAATAGTGGAAATCTCAAAAATTAACTAGTGCAGCTTGACAGTAATACCTTTCTTGCCTTCTGCCTGCTCACTGAGCGTAGTCGTTCGCGGAGCGTCTCGCAGAGAAGTGCTGCCTTTATACTCCAGCTTCCTGATAGCTTTTGAGCTTATCTATTACTTTGGGTAAACATTGCGAATAAAGACTGCATCCTTTGCAGCGTTTGCTGTAAACTGCTGGTGGCATAATTCCAGTTTGCAGTAAATTTGTCACAGCGTTAATTGTGGCGATCGCACTTTCTCTGAGTTCTTGATTAATCTCTACTAATTGGCGTTGATGGGAGTGAGCATAATAGATATATCCAATATTGATAGTTCGCCCTGTCATTTCTTCTAAACACAAAGCTTGGGCGCAAACTTGCAACTCATCATTATCCCATTCACCTTTACGTCCCCGCTTATATTCCACAGGGTAAAACTCACCAGATTCAACCTCAATTAAATCAGATTTGCCGATTAATTGATACTTTTCTGACTTCAGCCAAATCGCCCGAACTTGCCAAGTTTCTTCCCGCTGTCCATCGCCTGTAGTGTGGACGCGATCGTGTAAACTTGTCCCTTCAATAGTATATTGGTTATCGATAAATTCCCCTGCACAAAACATCCGCCAACAGCGATGGGAACAATAGGCATATTGATTCAAGGCCGCAATCTGAATATATTCAGTGTTCATTATCATTTGTCATTTGTCATTTGTCATTTGTCATTTGTCATTTGTCAACAGTCAACAGTCAACAGTCAACAGTTAACAGTTAACATTAAAACCGCCTTATCATCCCCATCCCCATTGTTGTTTTTCGCCCAACTCCTGCATATAATGCAAAGTCAGCTAAGGCGTTAATTTGCTTAATTTGTATTGGTTCAACTTCTCCTAAAATTCGATAGCTAACTTCGCCAATAATGCCGATAAATTTGCTGCGAGAGTCGGCTAAAATTTCTGTGTTAATATTGACGAATGAGGGAAAAATTGACTCGATGGCAATTTCCGAAAATTCTATACCGCTGTATTTATTCCACCGTGAAAGTAAGGAATTAAAAACACATTCTCTGGTAGGAAGAGTAGTATCAAACTTTCCTTGGCGGAAAGCGGTAGGTGTGGCGAAGGTGAAGTTAAGAGTGCGTTCTTGAGCGATCGCTTGTTCGTACAATTGAGCGTAGGTGCTGGCGTTTGCCCAAGGTTGAATTGATTGGGGTGTACCTTGGATGCTGGTAATGTATAAATCAGCGGGGCCAAGATGCCACGGGTGTTGGGGGTTGAGATTTAGCCATAGTTGGGTAAGTCTGCCAAAAAGAGTGTCATCTAATAGAGAAATGCGCCACCAACAAGGCATTCCGGCTGGGATTGGTTGTTGATGTTGCCATTGCAAAGTATGGTGAGCAATTTTAGATTGATATTTGCTGCGTTCCCGTTCCTTGAGTATTTGTAAGGGGGAGAGCGTAAAAGCTTTATCTGCGGTAGCATCATGCAAGCGATCGCCTAATGCGGGATCTACAGAACTCACAAGTGTTAAAAATAGTGCGTGCAGATGTCTACCCGTGAGATATTGGGGTGGAATCGGTGACTGGGGAAGCAGATTCAGAACAAGGCTATGAGGCATATTTTAAAAGTCAAAAGTCAAAAGTCAAAAGTCAAAAACTTACTTGCGTTTTTTTGTTGCATACTGAGCAACTCTTGACTCTATGGTAAATTCTGGGATTTCTGCAAGTTCTACCTCGCTTAAACTATACTGTTCACAAACCAAACTCAGGCGATTTCCCGGTGTTCTCACCGCGTTGACAGAATGGGTTAAATCACCTTGAAAGTGAAGTAAAGTATTCATTTGCGGCTTAATTTGCCCAAGTTGGCGTTTGTGCGACTGGAGTACTAGTTCTCCTCCCTGCATATCGGGAGGTACGCGCACATAGAGAACACTGACAAACAGAGGCGGTTCAATGGTTTTGCAGTAAGAACGCAAAGAGCGATCGATGTGCGGATCGACACGGGAGCCTTCTTTGAGCAATAAAGGATTGAGGTAAAAAGCATTACAGTTAGTCTGGAGAGCCAAATCTAGATAAGGCTTGAAGTAGGGAAACTGTTGTTCTACTTGCTCTATGTGTGATTTTTGAAACACCACAGAAAATCCCTTCGTCCCGACAAAATCGCGGTTGAGGTTGTTGACAGCAAAGTAAGGACAAGCATGGATTTCCCCCCATAAGTCATTGAGGTAATTGCTGGGGAAGGCGTTTGGTTGTAGTTGATAGTGTTTCACTGTGGGTGTGAGGAAATTTGTCCAGTTTTGAGTTTTAGGGTGCGTTAGGCGAAACACCGTAACGCACCGCCAATGATATCAGGATGTATGCATCTAAGAATTGATTAACCTTTAAAACGATATTCCATCCGCACAGGAATTTTTATTTCTTGAAGTCCATCAAATTGGTAATATTGTCCCCGAATTTGGACATTTTGAATTAAGCTAACAGGTGGCATATTGACCACATCATAGCTAATCACTTGATTTGTGAACATCACATCTAAAGGATTTAAGGGATATTTACAGGTGAATAAACCTTCAGCAGTTTTAGGTTGAGGTAATTCTTTAACTTTCAACTCAGCCTTACTCATCCATTTACCTAAGCGAATCCACTTTGGTAATTTGAGTGTTTTTTGAGATATGAGAAAAAACTCAAACTCACTTTCCGGAGCAATTTCTTTAGCTCTGCCAAAACTAGGAATATTCTTTTGGGTTTTCTCCATTTCAACATGGTAGTTGTTGTTAGCATACTTCCAAGTATTGAGAATGGCTGAATGGCTAATTGCACGCGCCGGAGTCAAATAAATTCCCTGTTGATTCAGTGGTGTGAGATGCTCCTCATATTTTGGCACTTGCTCAGGACAAAAGTAGCGATAGGAATGTTCTTCAGCAACGGTAGTAGAGTAGATTGCACTATCAACTAATCCCAACGCATAACAGAGAGCATAATTATGAATTACTGGCTCTGTTTCATACAATCGCCCAATTTCACGAGTTGCATAATAAAGGCTGTCGTGTAGTTCTAATTGACAACGGTAGATAATAGTCATGAAAATTACTTAGCTGCTACTTTATCTTTGCCTTTTATGTGTGCTTTGGCATAGGCTTTAGCTTCATCATCTGCTTTTTTAAGTAATTTTTTCAATTGTTCCTCATTTCCAGTAATAGCTTTTACTTCATTGAGCAAAGTTTCAAATTTTCCATCAAGAAAATCATCATGAACAATAAATTCATCTTGCATTAACTTAGCAATTGTATTTTTTGCAGCTGCGATGACATCATCTTCATTTAAAGGATCAGGTAAGTGAAGCTGATTATGATCCTTCATATAGTCATAAATTGCTTGAGTCCAGCGTAAATTACTAATGATTTCACCGTCAGCAAATATTACCCCAACTAACTCATTTCTTACCTTTCCTGTACGAGTAGTTTGTGCCCCATAGTGACGAGTGCGGAGAATATTGTTGAAAACATACAAGAAGCTGGCTTCTGTAGGGTCTTTTAAGGTAACAATACTAGGGAAAAATACTTGAGGTTTAATGTGGTCTTGTTGATTAATCCGACTTGTAACTTCACCAATTTTAGAATCCTTTTCACCTTTCGATGTCATTGTTCCATTTTCAAAAAGTGCATTGAGTGTAAACGTTTCATGTGATTCAGCAAAATCAGTAATAGAAAAGGCTGAATCTACAACTACTTTTGATTTTTCAGAACCAGAGTCACCAATCGCAAAACCATAAATAATACAGTCTGGATTATCCATTGCAAACTTTACATTATATTCGCATTCATCAATTTTCATCAATTCATACTTTCGGAGTAATTCTCTACCAACTAAACGTTCCGGTGTAGACTGCTTTCGCTTAAACATGGTGAGGCGACTAATAGTTTTTTGACTTTCAGGGTCATTCTTCTTTATACCAGCCCGGACTCGTGATTTATTTAATTCTCCATCAGTTTGAAATAAAGGATAAGATTCAGTAATACGTAAAGTAAGAAAGTGGACATAGCTACCCATTGGTTTATAGGGAATCTCTTTTTGAAAGTATTTAGCATCAACTGTTTTCAAAAAACTCATAATTTTGCTCCTAGTGTTTGATGTACAAAATTGCATTATTGAACTTTGTCTTTTGATTGAATAAATATGATTCCTCTTAAATCAAAATTATTCATCTTCATTGATATCGATATCTTCCGTATCTAAACTATCAGTGTCATTGTCATTTTTTTGGGGTTGTTGATAATTAGCTAGGCGATATAAATACTCGCAAGTATTACGAATATAGTTCATTTGTCGCCCCTGTAACCGAGCGCGATCGCCTGCGAAAGACTCACTAAAAACCTTACACACAAAATATTCAGAAAAATCCCTAATTGCTTGTAATTCCTCCTCCCTATTACTAATAATCCAGCGCCCTTCTGCTCTAGAAGCATGTACTCTTTTCATTAGCTGAAATAATTCTGCTGTCACTAAATCAACTAATGCTTCATCTTGAAAACTGACATCAGCTTTAAGAAGTACATCAGCAGCAACGTCTATAGGTTTAAGAATTGCATTAGCTGGAATTGGTTGTTTACCAGTTTTTTTGGCGTGTCTGTAAAATTTCCGAAATCGCTCAGTTAATTCTTTGGGATGATTTAACGCTGATTTTTGTGTCAATTCCCATTCCTCCAATTCAAAATTATATTCTGTATAAGGGTCAAAACAGGGATAGAAGTAGTAAGCATAGAGCTTGATTTTATTAATGCTAGGTGTTTCAACACCTTGGCGACGTGTCCAACTCTTGAGATAGCTAAAAACATTCAAAGGACTTGTTTCTAAATCCCTAGCTAATTCAGTAAATTTACCCCAGTTAGAATCATACTTGCCTTTGTTTTGTTTAGCATTAACATCAAGGTGAATTGCATAAGCCGCAGTTAAAATGTTCAATGGTGCTGGATATTTTTGTCCATTTTCTTCCCAACCTTCGAGGATGTAGTCAAGTCGAAATCTATCTCTTCCTACTAAAATGCGAAAAGCTTGCGGCGCACTATCAAGAAATACACTCTCCTCAAATTCAGCACCATCATTAAAGGGTGGAATTGGTGACTCAGAAACCACAGTTTTCACATCTAAAATAATTGGAAAAGCAAATGCTAACCAACTTGGCATAATCCAAGATTCTGTATCTGTGGGGTCGCGTCCTGGTGGTAACGCCATGAAATAAAATGTTAGAGGCTGGTCTTCTGGGTAAGAAAGCTTAAATGTACGATCTTGTCTATGTTCTGGGTTATTATCAGGTAAATCTTTCTTGCGTTGTAATTCCTCATCAATGAGAAACGTATCCACACTTTGGTAACGATTCCTGCCAAAATCTGCCTCTAAATCATCACTGATAAAATGATTGCGAATACTAGCATTAAACCTAGTTTGAGCAATGTTCGTGTAAGCAGACTGAAGAAATTTATTAGTTTCTGGTGTGCAGTAATAAGTTGGATAGAAATAGAGATAACGATATTTACCATCCTCAAAACGTTTACCTACAGCTTGAGTCTGATTCATTAAAATTTGTCGCAGCATCATTTCCACACCTGCAATGCTGGAAATATTGCGTTTAGCGTTAGAACCACCCAACATTTGTTTATTGGTATAAACTTGGGGAGTAAATAGTACCGCAGATTCCATTTGTTCAGTAACTGTATAAGCCGAATGGGAAATTGAGCAAATTAACTCTCTTCCTCTCCCTGATTTCTTCGCCAACTGATAGCGTTGTAACTCATCTAGAAATACTTTTTTAGAATCAGTATTTTGTATATTACTTTCAGGAAGAATCACAACTCGCTTTACCCACAAACGTAAATCTTGCCAACCATCAGGTAACTCATATTTACTTACAATTGGTGAAATTAACTGTGCAATATAGTTAATGACATCCGTGCAAACTTTTTCAATATTTTCTGGCTCAGTAGGATAATATTCTAAATACTTGGCTGCCAGATAATACCATTCATAAGGTACACCGCCAGTGTTACCTTTAAGTTTTAATTCTTTTAATTTTTCATTAATTTCTTCAATTTCCCGAATTTGTGGTAAATACTGTGTCAAATTCCATAACTTCGCTACTTCTTCAATAAAATTTAAGGGTGGTATTGGCGGTAATTCATTTTTATGCTTTTTCTTATATTCTTTCCGTACTTCTTCAATTTTGTTAACTTTCTCACCCCAAATTTTACGGCTGATAGCATCGCAAAATTCAGCAATTTGGTCAATCCGCATATCATCAGAAAATTTAAAATTATAATTAGCAGAAAGAACATTTTGCTGTTGAAATTTCACTAAGTTATCACTGCGACTTTGAGCAACAGAGTTTTTACCAGCTTTGAGAATACGTAAGGTAGCCTGAAGTGCAACTCGCATCAAACCCACATCATCAAAAAAGTTTTCATAGTATTCGGCATACTTCATGCCTTTACCATCTCTACCAAAACCAGTTTGACGTTGAATTAGCTGCTCTCCACAAAGTTCTTTAATTTTTTTTACCACCCTATCTGGTAAATCTTCAGTATCTATATTTGGTGCTTGATGATGAGTCAGGTAAACTACACCAGTCGGCAAATATAGTAATGGTTTGTAATATTCACAATCATCTGTATTTAAAGTAGTGTGAGCCTCCATGACAGCATTATTAACCACATTGGTTAATACACCTCTATTTTCAGCAACACTGTGATAACTGAATTTCAATTGTTTATCACTAACATTGTGGAGAATGTTATTTAATGTTTCATGTTTTGCATCTTGGGGATGTTTAATAACTGAGGCTAGTAAATCAGCTAAACAGGTTAAATCAGCAAGACATATCAAGATGTAGTCATCAATTTTTGGTTGTAACCCATGTTCAGAAAGATTGAGATTTGTGTCATGGCGACGTTGGGCATTGTAGGCGATAAATAGCAAATCATCTCGATATTCTTGCCATTTTGTAGGTTCATCAGGACTGATAAATTTATCAAGGCCTAATTCATAGACAATCACATCTATAATCTCACGGTGCGCAGCTATAGATAATTTACGAATGTCTTGTTCTTTATCTTGACGAACTGCTTGATAATCTGCTGGCATTTTCGGAAATAGCCGATAATCAAACTTTTCAAAATCATGGAGAATAAAACCAGCAATTAATAATCTCCGTTCTTGTGCTTGGATTATCCTTTTTGCAGTGGTATTAAGTTTTTTAAGGCGACGTTCTATTAAATTAGCTGGTAGTAACCCATTGAGTAGATGAGTGTTTAAAGATTGGTCGCCTGCATTATCCCGCCTAATATTATCTCTACCTTTCTTTTGGTCAATATAATCAAAAAATTTTCCACCTTTGGCTGTGACTCCAACAGCTACCCGTAAAAGATTGGGTAAAACATAATTGCTGAACTCCTCCATAATTAAATCATCTTGGTTTTCAGATTTAATGGCCTTTTGCAATAACTTCAGGGTGAGGAGTTCTGTGGATTGTGTTTCTACCTTGTAATGAGATATTTCTTGAAAGTCCGAGTCATCGCCTGACATCCAATCATCATCGGATGCTTGAGTGGTTGGAGTATTTTCTGTTTCCAAGAGTGATAGCTGTTGATATTTTTCGGAATTTTTGCTTTTCTTAACCATCTTCTTCACTCAATGAAATTAAATAAGAGTTAATTTGTCTGACGTAAAGTGGATATTGCTGTAAAGCGAAACTAATCGCTCTAAAAACTTGTTTTGGATCTATATCATCATATTCATGAACAAGACGATTTCTTAGTCCTGCTGATGGTGCTAATTGCCTTCCTAGCTCTGGTGCTATTACTTGATATTTACTAAGTTCAATGAAAGCTTCAAAGTTAGTAGCAGAATTATCAGGACTTAATTTTGATAAGATGTGTTCATTGATATCTATTGCAGCTTGAATCATTAATTGCAGTAGTCTTTCTACAATCAGTTGTTGATGAAAATCAGCTAAAAATTCATCAAGGCTAGTAGAACTAAATTCTTGTAAAGTATTGTAATATTTGCTAATTAACTTTAGCCTAACTAAAACTATTTCGGGATCTATATTACTCATGCTCCCCACTTATTTAGTTCTATTTCAATAATTCGGTGTTGCTCTTGACGAAATTTTTTTAACTCTGATTCAGTTTTTAATGAAGCTAAGCGAAAAGACTCAAATTGTTCAGGATATTTTTCAAACATGACAATTCCATCACGAGCAACGAAATGAGCAATTAGCCAAGAGCATTGATTTAGTTCTACAATATCAATGTTGTCAGGATTAATTTTCAATACTTCCCCAATAAGCATAGGTAATTCAAACAAACCCGAAATATTATTTTCCGTGTAAGTCTGACGCTGTTCTTCATCACAAAAAACAGCAAAATCCCAGTCACTATTTACCTTGGTTTTAGCAGTAGCTCTAGAACCAAACAGAACTAACATTTGGAGATAAGGAATTCTCTCAGGAAGTTGTTGAGCAAATTCTTTAAGTTCGGGAATTGTTGGTGTTTTCATGGTATTAAAGTTTTAACGCATCTTGCTACCTACCACTCTCAGCACCAGAAAATTATTTTTTGAATGCTATTAAAATTTGACTTTTGAGAATAAGGGGACTTTTAAGATGATTTATTTTCAGCCCCCTTTAAATTTTAGGCAGCCAATTTCATCAACTCAATAGGTATTGAGCAAGTTGGCTCTGGAAATAAATCGAGTTCGAGCTGTTCGTACTCGATGTATTGTGGAACTTCCTCGAACTGCTTTTCTTTACCATCCTTAGCAGTAAAATGCTCAGATGTGTAAAGACTTAAGTCGAAGAGTTCCAACTGCTTATAAACATCCATGCAGTTGAAGCTCCATTTACTTTTTGTGCATGGTGGCTCTTGTCCTCAAAGAGGGGTGACAGCGTCGGCAGCGTGTTAGCATTTGTGGCAACGCTCATGCGGCTGAAGTAAGGAACTATCCACACCGCAGCCGTAAGAGCGTCGTCTATGCTCAAACATCGGTGACAACGAATTTCCGTCTCTGAACTTGAAGGCTGATACCACCGCCTAAATAATAACATATGCAATAAGTTCAACATCGGAAGACCATTTGAAAATTTAGACTAAATAGTTATAAAATCAGGGTGGGCGAACTTTAGCACTGCTTTCAAAAATTTGGGCAGTTTAAAATCCCTATCAGGGATTGAAATTTCCGATGCTGAACTTGAAGGCTTATACCTTCTCGCCCAAATCTGCAAGCCGTTACATTTGTTGAATAAGGGTTTGCAAGATTCTAAAATCCCTATTAGGGATATTAAAATTAGACTATCCATATCTCTTTCCCTTGAAAACGATGAGCTTGAGTATCTAACAACAGAGCAGACTGTCCAAATGCTATTGAGTATGGTGGTGTATTATCTAAAACACTATACTGATCGCTAATTGGATAAATTTGGAAGTGCATTGGTAACTGTCCTTTATGGCGCACTGTCTCTAAAGGAAAAGGTAATAGATAACTGACTAATGCCTGCTTCTTCAACTGCTTGTTAATCTCACTAATCCAATAATTTTCCGGTTGCCAAACTTGGATACCCAACAACACTTGCACATCCCAAGTATCAGCAAAGGGTTTCAAGTTCCCAGGATAGGTAAATTTCCAATCTAGTCTCTCTTCCCGATAGCCAAGTAACTCCATAAATCCTAGACAATGCTTGAATCTGCCTTTGGGGATTGGTGTATCTGTCCGTTCTGCAATTTCTTGGCGACGACGTTCAAATTCTTTAGCCGTCATCGGTTTAATTTCTAAGTTGCTGAGAATTCCTGGTAAATCATAGGTTTTGAATTTATCGGCCTCATTTTGTTCTGTAGTGTCATAAATTCCGCACAGTAAAGGACTCGTACCCCGAAAACTCGCTGCTTCATCAGCAATGGGATTTCCTTTATCAGTTTTTGCAATTGCGTGCCATTCTTCTTCCCATTTTTTGCTTAGCAAAAATACCGCTTTCAGGTTTACCTTTTTCTGATTAGTGCTGAAAACTAACTCACAATCGTTCTTGAGTGCTTCCTGGCTACCTGCTGCATATTGCTGCTTAATTTTGGGATGTCCTAACTGTCGAACCAATCGCATCGACTGAACTACTCCCCATTTAAAGTAATATCCTGTAAAGTCGTTGATTTTGCGGTAACTATCCCGAATTTTATTTTCTAAAAATAGACGTTCGTAAACTTTGCCTGACTCTAAGCATGGTAATTCCTTATTTTTTTCATCCTCATCAAAAAGCTTTTTGAGTAGGAAGTCAGGAATAAGTGCATAGGCTGTGAAATCAATAAAATTTATTTGCTGTCCATTACGTTCATAACCATCATGCCGTCCTAGTCTGCCTAAACGCTGGATGAAATTTCCTGCATCTGCTGACTCAAAAAATAAGAAATTGATTTTGAAATCTACACCAACATCAATAGTGCTTGTTCCCAGAACTAAATCAGCATCAAGGGATTGTTCTTTAGTTTTCTTCCCAGATAAACCAGTATTTTCTCTAACTATGAAATCATGAGGTTGGAGAAAAGTTGTGAAAAAAGTAGTTAACCGCTTAACTGCGGCAATAGAATTAAGAATTATTGCGCCTTTACTACCTCGATGCTTTTGTAAATGATTGAGAATCAAAGCTGCATTATCTTTCAGCCAAGTCTCTGATGCTTTAGAAATAGGTTCTAATGAGACAAATTGTAAAGATACTTCCCTCGTGACTTTTCGCCAACCTTGAGTTTCTAACTGCTGACACTCAGCAATGGTATCGGGAAATTGATATTTTTTTTGTTCTTTTGGGTTAATTTCATGACAGCGAAATCCTGCTAATTTAAGCCTCTCAATTAACTGCTGATTTGGTGTAGCAGAAAGAAATAAAAACTTTTTCGGTCTATTAGTGTGATGAATTAACAACATTGTATTAATTATGCTGGCAATCTGTGGCGCTTGAAATACATGAAATTCGTCAACCAGAATCACATTGAATCGCTTATCGATTCTATTCCAGAGTTTATCAGGACTATCTTTATAGAGTAAATATGCGCCACGATGTAGGTAATGAAAAATATCAAGATTAGTAATTAAAATCTCTGATTGTCCTGCGCGTGTTTCTAAGGCTGCACCTTTTTTCAAGTTTTCTTCTTCAGCATAAATTTCTAATTCTTGCCCACTTAATCGATTAACACGCGGTTCATGTTCAGGCTGGAATTTCTCAATATATTCCTTAATTTGCTTTTCCTGATCTCTAGCGAGTTCGTTAGTGGGATATAGCCCTAAAACAGGGGAGTATCTTTGTAAAATATCCAGGTAAGCCGCTAGACTTTTACCATCGCCTGTCATTGCAGTGTTGAACACTACATCAATATTTGGATCGCGCAATGCTTCTAAAGTGGCGGCTTGATGCCAAGAAAGCGACCAATTTTTAGGTAATTTCACCCCTTCAGGCGTTGGGACGGTTTGGGAATATACAGGTTTGAGAGTAATGCTGTAACTTTCGGACATACACTTAAATAGTGTCCGTAACTGGTTGTTAAAATCCATAATCGCACTCAAAATAGAGATTGGCAAGAAGTGTAAGTATTAAAGTGTCCGTACAAAATGAGCCGCAAAGGTCAGTCGATAACTCTCTCACTCAAAGAACACGATAAAGCCGAACTAGAAGCGATCGCTTTAGAGTTCGGTATGAAGTGGGGCGATCGCCCGAACATCTCCAAGCTGATAGAAGCGATCGCCCAACGTAAGTTACTCATCGGTAAAAACAATAACTGGTCAGAAACTCGGATCAGGGCTTTACATCGTTGTATCAATGCTTTGACAGACATTGGTCAAATTGAACAAGCCCAAATCATCGCCAACTTACTTCTAGAACGCAGCGAATTATCAATCCCGTTACGAAACGAAATTGAACGCTTCCTAGAAAATCTTCCCCCGCCTTGGCGTTTAGAAATAGACCGCTATATCCTACGCCACCAGCCTTTTCAGCTTTCCTATCAAGATGCTGCGGGGCGTTTATGGAACTTTACTATTCGCCATGCTAAGATTACTCCCCATGAAAAGCGACAATATCTTGATTGCTGGTGTGAGGAAACTGAAGGAAACTTTGATATACCAGAACTAGTTCACAACTGGAGTTTACGATTAGACCGCATTACCGATGCTGCTGTGACTTCCATTTCCGGTGAATGGCGTAGTAATTTGGATGAAATACAGATAGAAATGCATTTATTTGCTGGTTTAGCTGTTGCCTATCAAGCCAAACCAGAAGACGATATCAACGAATGGCTACCAGATCAACCGCGAGTCCGGCGAGTTCTCAGGCGAGTATCGAGTACATTTTGGTTTAGCCGCGAAGTTATGCAGTATGCGCCAGATTGTGTAGTGGTGTCGCCGGAAAATTTGCGCGATCGCCTCAAACAAAAACTCCGCACCCTATGTCAGTTGTACGACATCGAAATCAGGGAGTAAATTAAGTTTACGAGTTGCAAATTAACTTTTGCGACTCGTAAATTAAGTTTTTGACTTGCAAATTAAGTTTTTGAATCGTATATTAACTTCACGACTCGTAAATCAAGCTATATAGCAGTGCAAAACAGCAAAGCTGTACAAAACGCTAATTTTGCAAAAATAAGACAAATTATGGCATAAAAAGGGTAGGCATATTGTTATTGGTGCATATCTGGTTCAAGATTCTTCCCAATCTTCAATTTGTAATTCATTTACACGCGCAAATTCTCCAGTATTGTGCGTTACTAATATCAAATTATTAGCGATCGCTATAGCTGCTATCTGCAAATCATTGGGGCCAATAGGAGTACCCTTAGCCGCCAATTCTGCACGAATTCGTCCATAAATTATGGCTGCTACATCATCAAAGGCGAAAGAAACAAATAAATTGAGGAACTGTTGCTGTCTAGTGAGTGTAGTTTGAGAATCATTACTCCGCATAGCACCATAAAATAGTTCTGCTTTGACTACAGAACAAACAGCAATATCTTCCCGATTTGTTGCCCGTAAACGTTGCCTGACTGCTGGTGATTTACCATTGAGATAACGAGCGCAAACATTAGTATCTAACAAATACTTCACACAATTTCTTCTCTACTTTCAAAATCTCCTTCAGAATCGATAACAATTGGGTCATCTTGACAACTACCATAAGTCTGTTCAAAAAAACCGGGAGGCCATCCTAATTCTTCTGGTGTTTTTGTTGTAGTGGTGGCTTCAATCGGCTGATAAATTACCATTACTTCTACTTCTTTATCCTTCAAGCCTACCGGAACTTCTAAATGTAAAATGCCATCTTGTCCTACACGGGAACGTATTTTAATACTTTGCATTTCTATTTATCCTTGCAAAATTTGGTCAATCATCCGGTTCGCTTGGGAACCATAACCGCCGCCAAATAAATTGAAGTGATTAATAATGTGATACAGGTTATAAAGTGTTTTTCTCTGCTCATAACCGGCATCTAAAGGAAAGACTTCGTTATAACCTTGATAAAAAGCGGCTGGGAATCCACCAAATAATTCTGTCATGGCGATATCAACTTCGCGATCGCCAAAATAAGTCGCCGGATCAAATATCACTGGTTCGCCAGACACCGTACACCCCGCATTCCCGCCCCATAAGTCACCGTGTACTAAGGAAGGTTCTACCTGATGATTCGCTAATAATTCCGGGATAGCGGCTAATAATTTCTCTTGCTTGGGAAAACTACCCCCCTTTCGCCTAGCTAACTGAAATTGATAACCCAAGCGATGTTTAGCATAAAATTCTGCCCAATCTGTCGTCCAAGTGTTGATTTGGGGCGTGGAACCAATAGTATTGTTAATTTTCCAACCAAAACCTTGACTGCTAGTCGCTTTATGCATTGCTGCTAGCTTCCGCCCCATTTCTTGCCAAGAGTGCGAAGTCGAAGCACCTCCTATTTCCAGCCATTCCAAAACGATGTAGCCAGAATGCCCAGATGTACCCCAGCACAAGGGTTGAGGAACGCGAATACTAGCTGTATTGAGCATTTCCTCCAACCCCAGCGCCTCAGCTTCAAACATCGCCACTTGGGATGCTTGATTCAGTTTGACGAAGTAAGTACGTTCATCATCAGAGACAGCATAGCCTTGGTTAATACACCCACCACTCACCGATCGCTTGTGCTGACTCTGAAATTTTTCCCCCGTCACCCGGCTAATATGGGCATCAATTTCTGTCCACATCATTGTTGTCATTTGTCATTTGTCATTTGTCATTTGTCAATGCCCCATGCCCCATGCCCAATGCCCTATGCCCTATGCCCAATGCCCTATGCCGGCTTGAGAACAACTACACCATAAGCATCGGGAGTCAGATATTGTTGGGCGGCTTGCATTAAGTCGGTTGCTTCTTGGGCTTGAATATTCGCGGGGTAGTTAAAGGCTGGTTCTAAATCTCCCAGCATGGACTGATAATAACCATACAACCCAGCGCGATCGCTTGGTGTTTCATTACCAAAAATAAATCTGTTGGCTACCCGTCGCCGTACACGGGCAATTTCTGATTCTTTGACCAGTTCTGTGTGTAAAATGCGAATATGTTGGGCGATCGCAGCTTCTACCGCCTCTAAATTTTCTACTGCACACTTAGCGGTAATATAAAATGTCCCTTGCAGCTGGTTACTCATATTACTTACACCAATCGAAGACACCAAGCTGCGTTCTTCCCGCAAATCATGTACCAGCCTTGATGTGCGTCCGTGTCCTAAAATTCCGGCTAAAACATCCAGCGCATAAGTTTGATTGATAAATTTCAACCCAGGAACCCGCCACACCATCACCAGTCTTGCTTGTTGAAGACTTTCATCAACAAATTCTTGACGCACAATTTCTGTAAATGCAGCTTCGGGATGAAGTACTGATTCTATCCACAGTTGGGAGTCTTTGGTCTTAGTAGCTTCACTAATTCCTTGAGCAACAATATCAATTAATTCTTCCGTGGGTAAATTACCTACAGCCACAGCCGTAATTGACTGGGGTTGATACAAACTCCCGTGGAAATCTCGCATTTGCTGGGGTTGGAGTTGGGAAATCACCGATTCTGGCCCCAATACCGGACGGCGATAGGGTAACCGTTCAAACGCCATTTCCATCGCCCGCCGAAAAGTCCGCCGCTGGGGATTATCTTGGGAACGGCGAATTTCTTCCAGCACTACCAAGCGTTCCCGTTCAAAAGCATCATCCTCAATACTGGGATTCAATACTACATCTAGTTGTAGCGGGGCAAGTTCAGCAAAATCCTTGGGAGCAGTGGTTATATAGTAGTGAGTATAATCTTGGCTAGTAGCGGCATTAGTAACGGCTCCCCGCTCTTCAATGCGACGTTCAAATTCGCCGCTAGCTAGGCGTTCTGTGCCCTTAAAAATCATATGCTCTAAAAAGTGAGCCATGCCGTTAATGGTATCCGGTTCTACCGCCGAGCCAACTTTAATCCACAAACTTAGGTTAACGGCATCAATTGGCATTTGCTCCACTACTATTGTCAACCCGTTGGGTAACTGGTGCAGCGTTGGAGCATTGAGACGGGGAAATTTTATCAGGGTTGATGTCATTGGTAGTTGTGAGTGGTGAGGTGAAAAGCTGCTTTACTTCTTTAATCTTATCTAGGACTGATAGCGAACTGTGTCCCTTCCCTCTACAAAAGTCATACGTAGAAAGTATTTATGCAAAATAAAGTATAAATTTTTCGTTGTAAATAGAGCGATCGCAATGACTTTATGTCATTAATTATGCTTAATTCCTGAGCAAAATTATCCCACCAGTAACCTAAAAAACCAATGCCAACTGAATTTTATGCGATCGCGATCGCTGGATCTATCTTGTTCACGATCATTTTGATTTTCGTCCTCAGCGTTGATTGGAACAAGCTAGGGAAATACTACAGCACCAATGAACCACCACCAGCAAATGTCTCGCGGTTTGAATATGGTTCTGTGGGTATAGCGTATTACAAAGGCTCTTTAAATGTTGGTGTTACTCCCCAAGGGCTGCATTTGAGTATTTTTATTTTGTTTAACTTTGGGCTACCGGCTTTGTTGATTCCTTGGAGTGCAATTAGGAAACTTGAGCCGGCTAATCAATTATTTGCGCAGCGATTTCGTTTGTATCTCACTGAGCCAGATGTGAAGATTATTCTGAGGAAAGACGCTTTGGAGCCGGCGAGGAAATATTTGGCTGCACAGGGTATTGAGTGGATTTAGATTTTGCGTTTTAGAATCGTGCCGCGAACATTTGCGCCCTCAAGTTTCGCACCTTCAAGTTTCGCCCCTTCAAGTTTTGCACCTTCAAGGTTCGCATCTTCAAGATTCGCCCGTACAAGATTCGCCCGTTCAAGACTCGCCCGTTCAAGATTCGCCCGTTCAAGATTCGCCCGTTCAAGATTCGCCCGTTCAAGATTCGCCCGTTCAAGATTCGCCCGTTCAAGACTCGCCCCTTCAAGATTCGCCTCGAAAAGAATCGCCCCTTCAAGAATCGCCCCTTCAAGATTCGCCCCTTCAAGATTCGCCCGTACAAGACTCGCCCGTTCAAGAATCGCCCCTTCAAGATTCGCCCCTTCAAGATTCGCCCGTACAAGACTCGCCTCGAAAAGATTCGCCTCGAAAAGATTCGCCTCGAAAAGATTCGCCCCTTCAAGATTCGCCTCGAAAAGATTCGCCTCGAAAAGATTCACTGTGTACAAATCTTGGTACCGGAGAATACTATTTTGCAAATCCAAAAAGCTGAAGCAATTCAAGCAAAAAATCTTACTATTACTATCAACTCTTTGTCCACGTAGGCGAGAAACCCAATTACCAAAAGCTTCAGGAGAAGGCCATTTAATCTGAGAAACATTTTTTGTTGCTCTTGCACAAGCATTCAAAACAGCTAACAACGCCTCTTCAGCATTACGTGCTTGTCGATTTGCTTCCTGAAAATTTGGTAACTGCAATTTCTCCATCGGCATTCCATTTTTTAGCATATAACTTATCAAGTCACACATTGTCTGCTGCCATTCACCAACATCAACCTGATACTTATCTTGCCGTAACCGAATTTCATCGATAATAAAGTTAAAAATATAATCATCCATAGCAGTTAAACCGCATAACTCTGCCCAGCGTTTTAAAGATTCTTGTTTATTCCATCCGTCATCGGGATCTTCTTGGTTAGCTTTGAGCTTTTTATGGATGAGTGCTAATTCACGCACAATGCGTTTGGCTGTTAAATATTCACCAAAGCTTTTGTGGGTAAATTCAAAAGTCTCTTCACGACCTTTTAAGCCACGTTGCCGGAAATAAAAAGCAGTTAAGAGACGAGTTAAGCTAGCTTTTTTATCTTGCTTAAATATATTTAATATTCGTTCCAGAAGATTGCCGTCACAATTTTTTTCAATTTCTGAAACCGTCGTTACCCTGACATCTCCTCCATGCCAAGCAGCCACAGCAATACTTTCCAGGATGCGAACAAAATCTTTTTCTGCAACCCCCTTAATTACTGGATTATCATTACCCCAACTTCTTTGATAAACTGCTGTGAGTAAATCTGCATAAATTTCATTGAGGTTGCTGTCCTCGGAAAATTTAACTGCACCGCGAACAAAACTCAAAGCAACCAAGTAATTTAATAACGGCTGGGATGTAATTTCTCGCAAATATCCCTTGTCTAATTCTGCGGGTAAGCTGTCATATCCATGACCGCTGGCTTTACCATATTTATCCCACCAAATTTGCCTTTGGTCTTGCTCTAATAATTTTTGAGCATCAATGTAATTATTCTGCCTTCTTTCTTCCTTATCTACAAAATAAGGGAGAACATGAAGGATTTGCTTGGGTTTACGAAAATCGCTTTGATTTCTTTGTATAACCAATTCTCGCCCACTAATTAAAACCTGCAAGCGAGTTTGAACATGATTAAATGCATTGACTTGTCTTTGTACTTCACTGACAAACTTCTGGGCAACTTCTTCTGCAATTTTGCCTTGCATGGCTAATTCATCTAAACCATCAAAAATAATTAGTAATTTTTCTACTTTGTTTTCTTTATTCAAAGGATTAGGTGGAAGAGGAATATCACGCAGATCATTAATAAACTTGCCAATACCAATAACTAAATCATCTTCTGGATCAAAAAGATGCAGGGGAATAAATAAAATTGAGATTTTGCCTAACTTTGCCTGTTGCGCTGCAAAAAATTTAGAGAAGGAAGATTTACCACTTCCTGGTCCGCCACTAATTACTCGGATAGCATCATTTTTATCAGCTTGGTCTAACCAAGTTTGCAGTTCTGCTTGTAAATCAACAACAATCCGCTTATTTTTTTTATCTTGTTGATAATTTTGTCTTCCCCCACTGGCAAAATCATCATCATCTTCACTTTCAATTTTGCTTTCATAGTAAGCGCGGAGGGGAACGTACACCTGTTCCAAACTAAAGGCTTCGGAAAACATCCTTTCATTAATTTGTTTTTGCAACCATGTAGAGTAACGTTGCCAAGCTTGTTCTCTTTCACCTGCTTTAATAAAGGGGGTATTTAGTTCATTTTGTAAAACTACATATTTATCGCTATTTTTTTTCCATTCTTCAATAAGTGAATATACAAACTCTGTGGAAAGACGATTACTAATTGCTTCTGCTTGTGCTGGCGTGGTAACAAACTCTGTTAACCACTGACGAAAAGGTTCTTTGATGGCTGGAACAATGGCTAATTTTTCAGGATGAGCAAAAAAGTTGCTGTCAATTGTTAATTCTGTATCTTCCAGATTTTGGAGACAATTTTCTAAACGGGTTTTAACTATCGTCTCAATCTCATCATGATCAACTTTTTTCAGTAAATCCTGATTATCATCTACTAAACTAGCCATTGCTTGCATTAAAGAACGAAAAATTAGCAGCCAAGCTATTTCTCCCGGTTCTTTAGCCAAGCCAACTGCTGCACCCATCTCTACCAAATTTTCGGGGACGTTGCTAACATTACCAGTCAACCCATTTACTACAGCTTTGCTTAGTGCTGTGAAGCCACTCCCGAAGTTAACATTAAGACGCTTGCTGAAAACGGAAACAGGCTGCTTGATAAGAATTCCCGGTTTGCTGCTCATAGCTGTTGTATTGTGTTGGTAAACATGGTTAGCTCAGATATTTAAACCATGTTAGCTAGTAATTTTACGCAAATTCACTAGTAAATTGTCTGATTTATACTAAAAAGCCTCAAGCGTCAGCCTCAAAGCCTCAAGTTTCAGCCTCAAAGCCTCAAGCGTCAGCCTTAAAGCCTCAAGTTTCAGCTTCAGAACCTCAAGTGTCAGCCTTAAAGCCTCAAGTTTCAGCCTCAAAACCTCAAGCTTCAGCCTCAGAACCTCAAGCGTCAGCCTTAAAGCCTCAAGTTTCAGTCTCAAAACCTCAAGCTTCAGCTTCAAAACCTCAAGCGTCAGCCTCAAAGCCTCAAGCTTCAGCCTTAAAGCCTCAAGTTTTAGCCTTAAAGCCTCAAAAATTTCTTTGCGAATGGTGGGTTTGACCCCTCAATGCTGATACAAATTCTCTCGCTTACCCGATATATCGCCCGCAGGCTGGAAGCCACTGGCTCTCGTTACAAAGCCCACCTTCGTGGGCTGAATTCTTTAGCCCACGAAGGTGGGCTTCGTGCGATTAGCCGCACCCTTCTAGGGTGACGGCGGAGTTGAGGCTTCGCGTCAGTCCCGTTTTTGTTAAAATTAAGAATAATATTAAGAAATATAAAGATAAGTATCAATGCCCAGTGTATCTCTTAACAAAAATCAGCCCCGTGTCATCGTCGTCGGTGCGGGAATTGGTGGGCTAACTGCTGGTGCATTATTAGCCCATAAAGGTTACAGCGTTTTAATCGTAGATCAAGCCTTGGTTCCTGGGGGTTGTGCTTCTACCTTTAAACGCAAAGGATTTACCTTTGATGTGGGAGCAACCCAAGTCGCTGGCTTAGAACCTGGGGGGATTCATCACCGAATTTTCTCAGAATTGGCAATAGATTTACCACAAGCAACCCCCTGCGATCCGGCTTGTGCTGTTTATCTTCCTGGGGAATCGACACCAATCAACGTCTGGCGCGATCCTGAAAAATGGCGAGAAGAACGTCAACGACAATTTCCAGGTAGCGAACCATTTTGGCAGTTGTTGGCAACTTTATTTCAAGCTAGCTGGGAATTTCAAGGACGCGATCCGGTTCTACCACCGCGCAGTTTATGGGATTTGTGGCAGCTAACTCAAGCGGTACGCCCAAGTACATTAATTACTGTCCCCTTTACTTTGTTTACCGTGGGCGATGCTTTACGGCTATGTGGATTAGGTAGCGATCGCCGTTTGCGGACTTTTTTAGACTTACAACTCAAGCTGTATTCCCAAGTGAATGCAGAGGAGACAGCCTTACTTTATGCAGCCACCGCGTTAAGTGTCTCCCAACTACCCCAAGGATTATTTCACCTCCAGGGTAGTATGCAAGTCTTAAGCGATCGCCTGGTAGAATCCTTAGAAAGAGATGGCGGTAAATTATTGCTGCGTCACACTGTCGAAAAAATTACCGTCGAAAATAGCCAAGCTACAGCAGTAACCATCCGCAATCAGCAAAGCGGCGAAGTCTGGACGCAAACAGCCGATCATATAGTTGCAAATGTCACCGTTCAAAACCTCGTGCAGCTACTGGGCGAACAAGCGCCAGCCGGTTATACACAGCGAGTAGAAAAATTACCCCCAGCATCAGGGGCGTTTGTCGTCTATTTAGGCGTAGACGCTAGCGCTATTCCCCCTGAATGTCCACCTCATCTGCAATTTTTATACAATGCCGATGGGCCAATTGGGGAAAATAATTCCTTATTTGTCTCCGTCAGCCATCCCGGCGATGGTCGCGCCCCGGATGGTAAAGCCACAATTATTGCTTCTTCCTTTGTAGATCCACTGAAGTGGGAGCAGACTGAAAATTATGCCCAACTAAAACAGCAGTATACAGAAGAAGCGATCGCCCGTTTAGCGCAATACTTCTACCTCAAACCCGAAACCATCATCCATCAAGAAGCCGCCACACCCCGAACCTTTGCCCATTTCACAGCACGCGATCGCGGTATTGTTGGTGGTATCGGACAACGTATCCCCACCTTCGGCCCCTTTGGTTTTGCCAATCGCACACCCATCAACCATCTCTGGTTAGTCGGCGACTCCACCCACCCAGGAGAAGGAACAGCCGGCGTGAGTTACTCTGCACTAACCGTGGTGCGGCAAATATTAAATAGTTGAGTCAGTTGTCAGTTGTTAGTTGTTAGTTGTTATTTCTTTGCGTCAGAGCCTCTCCCTTCCCCTACTCCTCTGTTCACCAGTCAACCGTCAACCGTCAACCGTCAACAATTAAAAATTAAACCTTGCCGTTCTAAATATTGCAGCACTTGGTTAACACATTCCTCAACGGTGAATTTATCAGTTTGACAGATAATATCTGGATTTATTGGTGCTTCATAAGGATCAGAAATACCAGTAAAATTTTTAATTTCCCCCGCCTTAGCTTTGGCGTAAAGCCCTTTCACATCACGGGCTTCACAAACAGCTAAGGGAGCATCAATATAAATTTCTATAAAATTATGAGTTGTCTGTTTCAATTCCTCTCGCACTTGACGATAGGGACTGATAGCAGATGCGATCGCAATTATGCCATTACGACTGAGTAAGTTAGCCACAAAGCCAATCCGACGCACATTTATATCTCTGTCTTGTTTGCTAAAGCCTAACCCTTGTGAAAGATGGGTGCGCACGATATCACCATCTAGCAATTCTGTTGGGTAATTTCTCTTTTGTAATTCTTCGGCTACAGCCACAGCAATCGTTGTTTTCCCCGCGCCACTTAATCCTGTTAACCAGAGAATTGCGCCTTGTTGTTTCATGTGTAATTTAAGACTTGATTAAAATTAAAATAAGTAGTAGTTTATCGTATTCACAGAAACGTCAAGGCTGTAGCTCTGACAAGGAGGACGGAAACTTGCCCACAATAATAAAATTTGACACTCCCCATACTTAGAATGCAGGGGATTCTTGCTTCATCGGGATTCCAATGAATTTACTTAAAAAACCATTTAAAAGCCGTTCCCAATTGGCAAGAACGGCTGAAAGTTTTTGTTGATGAATTTTTTTTAAGAACTAGACAAATAGTAAATGATGGTTATATTCCTCTAGAAATTACAGCGTATTTCAGGTAAATGAGGTACGCCGGTAGGGGCACGGCACTGCCCATACGTGTCAACTTAACGTGAAACCCTTGCCCAGATGGGATCGCTCATTTATCCTCACGAGGAGCGTTACCCCACCCCGGCTTTGCTGACGCAAAACCGCCCCTCCCCTTGCCAAGGGGAGGGGTTGGGGGTGGGGTAAAACGTATATCGGGTAAGCGTTTGAGCTTAAGTTGACACCAATGGGCACTGCCGTGCCCTTACAATTATCTGTACCTCACCAACTTACAATCTGCTGTAAGTTGTAGTTCCCAAACGTCAATTTGGGGTTACAGTGCTAGTTGGCGACGGTGACAAGGTTTGAGGGACTACTGGCTCAGGCTCAGGATTGAGAAATTCCCGCCAAGTCCTAATTTGCTCTTGTGCGGCGCTATAAGCAGCACTACCTCTGGGAACCAACTTGGCAGTTTCAATACCCTTGTACATATCAGACTGTCCCTGTAGGCGTGCGATATTTAACAATTGTTGACTCCATTGGTCAATCGCTACATTCGCATCCATACGTAAGATATTACGCTTGGGAACCTGTTGGGCTAATTGGATCGCGTCTACTAAAGATTGTGGCGTACCGGCTAGGGCTGTATCCTTCGCTTTCTGCCAGGTTTCTCTAGCACGGATTTCCGTCCGCCAATCGTCTATTGCCTCTTGGGCTTCACCTGAAAGTGCCCTTCCTGATGAGGCTATGGTTTGAGCTGCGCTAATAGCCGCAGGTAGATTACCAGTTTGAGCTAGTTCCCGTGCCTGATCCAAGTAAGGCTGGTCTTGAATTCGCTGGATCTTCGCTGTCCAATTCCGAATTTTCTTGCGTGCTTCTGGATACAATGCCCGACCACTCCGGATTTGACCGGCTTCGGCGATCGCAGCTTGTAATGAGGTGACATCTTCTAGATATGCTATCTGTTCGGCACGATCCAAGAAAGGTTGGTCTTGAATTGTTTCTACTTGGGCTTGCCAGCGTCCCGCCTCTTGCCTAGCTTCCTTGGCGCGGGGGTTACTATTAGGAATTAGCTGGGCTTGGGCGATCGCTGCTGTTAAATTGCTGACTGTTCCTTGGCTAGCTAATGTTCGCGCTTTTTCTAGGCGGGCAACATCTTCAATTTCCAACTGCCATCGGGCAATCAATTGTTGTGCTTTGTTATACACAGCCCTTGATGGCTCGATTTGTTGTGCCTGAGAAATAGCTGTCTGTAAACCCTCAATATTTCCTAGCCAAGCACTTCTTTGCGCCTCAGCTATGCTAATAAAGTCTTCAACTTCTGTTTGCAGTCCAGTATTTTCAGGAATTTGTCTGACTATATCTAAGGCTGTATCTGCATCTCGTTTATCTAGATTTGCCTGTGCCAAATCTAACATCTTGCGTCCAAATATCGGAATGAATTCCTGCGCTTTTTGATAAACGTAACTACTTTGCCCAATTGACCCAGCAATCTTGATGGCTTCGAGTATGCGATCGGCAACACCACTTTTAGCTAAACTTTCAGCTTTTGCTAACTTCTCTCCATCTTCCCTGGCTGTGGCAATTGTCCGATTCAATTGATCGTACTTAGTCGTTGACCAGAATTTATTATCAAGACGCAGTAATTTGGCCGACAGCATAAATGCTGATTGCCAATGCCTTTGTCGTAGTTCATCTTCTGCTTCTTGGTAAATTCCTTCAGCTTTTGACCAAATAGACTGCCATTTAGTAACTTGTTCTTCTACTTTTTGATAAGCAGGCAAATCATCAGGTATCTTCCGCGCAGTTGCGATCGCCTCTTCTAAGTTTCCTGTTTGAAAACTTTGATCGGCTAGTTGCAAAATCTCCTTAGACCACCTTTCGAGAAACCGATCTGCTTCTCCCCGTAGAGGGTGGTTTTTTGGCAGTTGCTTCACTAACCCAATCGCTTGCAGTAAGTCGGTTACAGTTTGTTTAGAAGCTGCCAACTGCGCACAATGTAACCGCACCGACTCACTAGCCAACGGCCAGAATATTTTTGGGCAGTTAGGGGCTGCTGGCAACTTTAATAGCATCGAAATTGCCAGGAATCCTATACCGCCAGGAATTAAGGTTAATAATGCTAACCAAAATACCCAGTTTTGCATCCAGCGGGGCAATTTACTAAAAATATAATTGGGTAAAACAGTTTCTTCTGACTGTTTATTGCCAGGTAAGCCTTCAGAATTTTTGTCTATTTTTCGCTTCACTGACTTAGAGTTAGAACCAGTAGCTGTAACACCAAATAAATTAGGGTCTCCGAATTGCTGTGTTTCGGATAAGCTCTTAATTTCCTCTGGATCTCTGGCTCTGCCTCGGGACCAACTGTCTGTAATATCCCGCTCTGTCATCTCTCACACCAAAATAATTGAATAGCGATCTGTACTAGATCGATAATTCCATTGTTGCCATAGTAACTTTCTCATGATTAAAAAGCTACTTTTACCCTGATTTCTCTCCACAGATACCATTAACCGCTGGAAAAATCGGTACTTTTTTATACCTTATCCTGAAACTGAAGATTCCGTTTGCAAATCGACAATCAGCTGAGCCAAGTGATCGCTGCTGGCCTGGTAAATTTGCCCGCAAAAGTCGCAAGTTGCTTCAGCACCATCATCTTTAACGATCATATCTTGTAGTTCGGCTTCTCCCAACATTTTTAATGCCCCTAACACGCGGTCAAAGGAACAGCCACAGTGAAAACGCAACATTTGGTTTTCGGGAAAGATTGTCAGCCCCATATCTCCCAACAGATCTGTAAAAATTGTGGGCAGTGTCTTACCTGCTTGCAGCAAGGGCGTAAATCCTGCTAAGCTAGCTACGCGTGATTCCAAAGTTGCGACTAAAGCTTCGTCTCTAGCGGCTTTCGGCAACACCTGCACCAACAAGCCACCAGCCGCCGTCACCCCAGATGCCCCCACAAATACACCTAAAACCGTAGCTGAAGGTGTTTGTTCCGAACTGACCAGGTAATGAGCCACATCATCACCAATTTCCCCAGAAATCAGTTCCACCGTACTAGAATACGGGTAGCCGTAACCGATATCTCGGACAACGTAAAGGAAGCCCTGACCCACAGCACCGCCAACATCTAGCTTACCTTTAGCATTAGGTGGTAATTCCACAGATGGGTTGCCCACATAGCCCCTGACTGTTCCATCTAACCCGGCATCTACTAATATGCCACCCAATGGTCCATCACCCTTCACCCGGACATTGACTCTAGAACCAGTTCGCTTCATACTAGAAGCCATCAATAAACCTGCAGCCATCGTCCGTCCGAGGGCTGCTGTTGCCACATAGGATAGCTTGTGGCGCTGCCTTGCTTCCTCTGTCAGGCGTGTGGTAATTACACCTACTGCTCTAATTCCACCTTCAGCTGCCGTGGCGCGAATTAATTGATCCGCCATGAAAAACCTTACCAAATAGTATGTTACTAAAACGCCCCTGCTGAGAGGCTCGCAAATAAAAGTCTTATTTAGTATAACTTAGTATATCTAAACTAAACTTAACCATCTCCTGTTATCGCCAGTTATTCAGGTTGGGTATTGCCCTGGAAAAACCAAATATATGAGCAATACCTACCCTAAGATGGTTTCAGAAATCAAATAGGAAAGCTATCTCAAACCTGTATCTACATCCCCCGATAATTGAGAAATGCTATATTAAAAAATAAATTATTGATGATGATATGTGAGATATCAAACAGCTTATGGGGGAATATTTGCTGATTTTTTCTACTAAATTTGCCATACTAAAATAACAACTCATTGCGGCTAATTCTCATCTTAAAAAAATGCTAGGTACTTTTCAAAAAAGTCAACTGCGAATAGAAATAGAAGCGTCAGCAAATGCCATCCACGACAGTCTGCTGCGTCCAGTACAATTACAAAAGTGGCTTTTAGGGCAACGTTTTGCTCCCGGAATGCCAGAAGAACTACACTCAGGTTTCCAATTCACTACCTGGACTGGGCCAGTGGCGATTCATCATCAAGTAAACGTGGCAAAAGTTAATTGTCTGCGCTTGTTACTGAGTGGTGGAATTGATGGATTTCACGAATGGTATTGGGGAGAAGGTTGGGTACAGTCCCGCCTCGAAGGTGTATCAATGCTACCCCTAAATTTAGGACAAACTTTGAGTTTGTTGAGTTTGCGTCAGTTTTTGACAAAACAGTAGTAAGCAGTTTAGTACTTGAAAATTAACCGACTGAAGTCCTGACTACGAAACTATCATCTTGCTCAGATTGCCTACAAATTTGTTAGCAACCTTGCTTTTCTCAAAATAAATGTTAGAACCGTTTCTTGTTGAGAAATAATGTCGGCTGTCACTTCCATACCAGGTTGAATGGCATAGGATTGATTAGCTTTGGTAAGATGAAATCTATCAGGTTGGATTGTTACTTCATAATAAGGTGAAACTCCAATGTTACTGTTAGTTTGAGGTGTAATGGCATCGGCAGTAATACCTCTAACAGCGCCATTGATAGTGCCATAATCTGGATAAGGATAGGCAGAAATCCGCATGATTACTTTACCTTCTGAACATTCTGCAACTTGCACAGTTTTGCATAGCTTAACTTTACTAATATCAGCAGCATCTACACGGGCTTTGACAACTAAAGGGGCTTGATTAGGGGAAATTTGGGCGATCGCTTGTCCTGGTTGTACAACCTGACCAGGATTTCTGATGTCCAGTTTCAAGACGGTTCCTGCTTCTAAAGTCCGAATGATAGTTTTTCGCAAATCCCGATTAATTTGTGTAATTTCTTGCTGGTCAAGGTTGATTTTATTTTGAATCGCTATTTGACCTTGGATCAAGGTTTCTCGTTCTTTATTCAAAGCAGCGAGGGTAGACTCACCCTTGGCTTTTTCTTGGGACATACGTTCTTGAACCATTGTTACAGCCGCGATACTCGGATTGAGTCCAGTTTTAGCGCGTTGCAATTTGGCGATCGCGGCTTTAAAAGTTTGTTCTTTCTCTTTAATTTGCAGTGTGGCGATCGCTCCGGTATTACCTAACTGTTTATACCGCTTGAGTTCTTCCTTGGCAAACTCTAAGGTAGCTTTTGCTTCTTCGACTTCTGCTTGCGTGATATTTTGTTTGTCCTGATATTCTCTTTGATTGCGACTGAGATCTGCTTTTGTCGAAGCAATCTCTCTTTGGATAGAATTAGCCTCAGCAGCTATTTGAGTTTGTAGCGCCTGCAACTGCGCATTAATTTGCGAAATTTGTAATTGATTCTGCCGAATACTGTCAAGGATTTGACTTTTTTTAGTCAGGAGTTGAGAGTCATCGATGATCGCGATCGCTTCACCCTTTGCAACCGTCTGATTCTCTTTTACTAAGATAGATTTAACAATTCCTTGACCTGATGCTTCAATAATTCTCTGTTCTCCTGCGGGACGGACAGTCGCAGGCGATCGCACAGTAATCGGATATTTAATGATCGCTGCTAACAAAACAGCCAAACCACAAGTTCCGATCAAAACAACTCCCCCTAACTTTGTCCAACGGCTAATCGCCGGTACAAGTTCGTCAATTTGGATTTGACGCAGTAATTCTGGGTTATGTTCACTCAGCATGAGCAATAAAACTTGTATTAAATAAAAGTTAATAAAATCTGGCTAGAGTCTAGTGGAGATGAGACTAGTACAACAAAGCAAAAGTAAAAAGTAAAAAGAAAGAATACTTATACAGCCAGGTTTTTCCCCATTCCAAATGGTCTGTTTATTTCCGCCGTGACGTACTAGTTTTCCTCTTCATATATCTCAATAAAGTTTTCTTAAGATACAAGCGAATTTTACTTTTAGTCTCTAACTGAACCACATTGTTTCATCTTTGCTGGATGTAATGGCTTGAAAGCTGCACATCAATTCACCACCTCATTATCAAAATTTAGATAAATTTTACCCTTTTCTTACTCTTTGCTTAATATTCTTTTGATAATCGAAGCTGATGTCCATACTCAATTTCTATTTTCAGCAATATTGCGGAATAAATGTATTTTAAATTACAGTAAATATGTCATTTTAAAAACATATTTAACTTTTTTCTAAAAATTACTCGCTCAATTTACAAATATTTAAAAGTATAACTACTCAGAAAAATCAATTTCTTTGCCATACATTTAATTGCAGAGGTTATTATCGCTATAAAAATTAACAAATTTAAATCTACTTATGGAGTGTAATAACCTTTGATAAATCTCACACAAGGAGGTTGATAAAGCTGAGAAACTTCCTTTATCAAAATGGCTTATATTTCTAGATATTTATACTTATATCTATCTCAAGGATGATTTTCGCTGAAAAAAATAGCATTTAGTATAACTCGTATAAGTTAGCAGAAATCAATCAATTCAAATATTCAAAAATCAGATGCATTTACTATGTTTAATGCTCAGATTTTGCTCGGGTCAGTTGATTGATGCTGACTTATAAATTGCTCAATAAATTATCAGAGCAATTTCTATAAAAACCAAAATTTACATCATGAACGGAGGCCTTGTAATGGTTAACGTATCTGGGTATGAACTCTTTTCAATTTCTGAAAACTTCTTAACAGATTTGTCAGATGAAGATGAATCTATAATTACAGGTGGTGGTGGCTGCAGCCACGGTAGAAGTAAGAGCAAGAGCCGGAAGCACAAGAGAAGCAAGAGCCGGAGCAAGAGCCGGAAGTATTGTAGATAGTAAGCTCTGTAAACGGCAATCAATAGAACTAGTACCCTTGTGAATTCAAAATAGCGAAGCCATCTCAAAATTGAAACAGCTATACGGTGTCAGCGTTTCATCTATTTGGAATGGGTAGTTTATTTACATACAAGATGTACTAATAGCGATAGCCTATTAACTGAGACCTTAGCCCTTAGTTAATACTTCCAACCTATTTTTTTATAAAACTTGTTGTAAAAATCTGGAACAGTAGTTACTCAATTTTTACAACAAGTTTCTTGAATAATTTTGTGTTATTTTTTTATATTGCCAGCAACACAGTTATTAAATTTATTTTCAAATCAAGCATAAAAATGACATTTTTATTAAGCGATCGCAATTTTTTAGAACATTTAATTGCGCATAATTTATGTGAATTAAAAGAACTGAAAGTTAGCCGGTTTAAATCAAAAAGTTGTAAAAACTTTAATTTATTAGTGGTTTTCTCTAATAATTGTCATCTGCTAATTAAACAAGAACGCCATAACAAAGAAGGTAAAACTTATGGTGAGTTCTTACAAGAATGGCGCATCCATCAGTGGTTGCAACATTTTCCGGATATGAGTAACATTCGCGCAATTATATCTGAGGCTCTGCATTTTGATCCGATGCGCTCAATTATTATTTTTAATTACCTTAACGATTATTGTGACTTAGAAGATTTTTACGACAACGAGCATATTTTTCCCCAAGAAATCGCAGCATCTTTGGGAACGAGTATAGCCACGATTCATCGCAGCACTTGGGAATGTCATAAATATAAAGAATTTTTAGCAAAAAACTATGAAGAGATAGACAAACATCCTAACTTTCTCCGTGATTTAGAAAGGATTAGTCCAGAAATTTTTGCTCATGTTTCTCTGGAGAATTTAAAATTCTTTAAACTTTATCAGCGTCATGATAGTCTAAGACAGGCGATCGCTCAACTACAAACCGCTTACCAAAGTTGTTGTTTAGTCCACAATGACTTAAAACTCAACAATATTTTATTGCATAACAAATGGCAGCAATCCCAAAATCAAGTTGTGGTTCGCCTGATTGATTGGGAAAAATTTGCTTGGGGAGATCCAGCATTTGATTTAGGAACAATTATCGCCAGTTACTTAAATATTTGGTTAAGCAGTTTAGTTATCAGTACAGATATCGATGTGCAAACAGCTTTGCGATTAGCGGGTACTCCCCTGAATCAGATCCAACCTAGTATGTTTTCTTTAATAAAAGCTTATTTGACTCACTTTCCGGAAATCTTGAAGTTACGTCCTAATTTTTTACAATTGGTAATGCAATTTACTGGTTTGGCATTAGTTGAAAAAATTCAAATAAAAATAGATTATCACGAAGGCTTTGGCAATACAGGTATCTGTATGCTTCAGGTTGCCAATACTTTATTGTGCCATCCCAATCAATCAATCCCGATTATTTTCGGACAAAGCACATCTGAATTAAATTTTTAACCCACTTAGTATAAAAACATATAAATTTACAAAATTGATCATGCAATTGCGAGAATTACGACCTCATGATATATCCAATGCTGCCTTAGAAGACATCGTTAGCAAGGTTCAGATTCAATCTGACTTTACTATTACTCATGCAGATTACCAACCTTTAAAACTTGCTGATGAAATCGTAGTATCTCTTCAAAACTTACCGATTGAAATCCAGAATAGGTATTTGAATCTGCAACTGCGGAATTTTCTCTATGGCACTTATTACAATGGCGAATTAAAAGCTACCCTAGCAAACAATGTCAATACCGATAGTGTATTACAGAGAAAAAAGTTAGAGAATAATCATGCTGGTGGAGTTAACCGAGAGTTTTACGAATACTTGCAGGAAAGTAATTTTGGTAAAGGCTACTTTGATCCAAGATGGCGTGTAGTGAAGCAAGAAAGCGATCATCTACTTGCTGTGCAAAAAGATGATCTGACATTGCATATTGAACCAGAACGCTATCTACAATTAGCTGAACACTCGGCTAATATTGGTGATGAAGTTGCCGTTATGATGCCTCATAACCTGATAGAAAATGCGTATTACATAGCAGTAAGTAATGCAGGTTTGGTGAATCAAACTCATGCAGTAAATATTTATTTTAATTTTACCCCCGAAGGTGTGATCGCATTGATGAAAAGTCTGACACAGCAACTAAACGAAATCAATATTCCCTTCACTTTTAAAGTATCTCTCCCAACAGGAGTTAATTGAAGGCTGGACTAATTGGATCTTACTACTTTTACAGCCAGATCCCAAGCGTTTTTTTGTCCAATCTGATGACAAAACTAACCACCTAGAGAAATTTCTCCGGTTAATCCTACCTTACCGAGGTGTGATTTTTGAAGCTGTACTTTGTGCCCAATTTATTGGTCTGCTTTCGTTAGCTTCACCTTTCTTAATTCAAATTCTCACAGATGATGTTTTAGTTAGAGGAGATTTTCAACTTCTTTTTGGTATAGTGCTGGCAGTGGCAGTGATGTATATTGTCCGAAGTGGGCTGACATTAGTAGAAAATATTCTGATAGCTCATTTTGCGCAACGTTTGGAGTTAACTTTAACTTTAGAATTTGGTCAACAAATTCTCCGCCTCCCACTTTCTTATTATGAGTCTCGCCGCAGTGGTGAAATTGTTAGCCGATTAAGAGATATTCAACAAATTAATAAATTAATTGCCGATGCGATCGTGAGTTTTCCCAGCAAGTTTTTTATTGCTGGTGTTTCTTTTGGCTTGATGTTATTTTATAGCTGGAAACTAACAATCACAGGTCTAGTGATCGCTGGAGTGATGACTTTATCTACAGTACTTTTTCTGCCCACACTCCAGCAGAAAAATCGTAAACTCATGGTTTTAGAAGCAGAAAATCAAGGTGTGCTAGTAGAAACATTTAAGGGAGCATTAACGCTAAAAACTACTACAGCTGCTCCGGAATTTTGGGAAGAATTTCAGCGCCGATTTAGTCAATTAGCTAACCTGGAATTGACTACTATAAAAATTGCCATTATTAATAAGCAATTCTCCAGACTAGTTTCAGATATTGGTGGTGCTACCTTACTATATATTGGTAGTAGCCTGGTGATTAGCAAAGAGTTAAGCATCGGTCAGTTGCTAGCATTCACTAGCCTCAATTATAATGTTGGATCTTTAATTGATTTTTTTGTTGACTTTGCAGACGATTTTACTCGTGTCAGAACAGCAACATCAAGATTGCAAGAAGTTGTCAATTCCACATCGGAAACTCAAGGTGATACTAACAAATCCTGGACAGAAATTCCTGATAATGCAGATATTGTTTGCAGCAACTTAAACTTTCATTATCCTGGAAGAGTAGAATTACTAGAAAACTTTTCTGTTGCTCTTCCTGGTGGTAAAATCATTGCTTTGATTGGCGCATCAGGATGTGGTAAAAGTTCTCTGGCCAAAATTATAGCTGGCTTATATACAAGGCAATCGGGAAATATCCGCTTTGGCGTTTATAACCAGCAAGATTTATCTTTAGATTGTCTGCGAAGACAGGTGGTGCTTGTTCCCCAAGAACCTCACTTTTGGAGTCGTTCAATTGTTGAAAATTTTCGCTTAGGTTCTCCCAACGTTTCCTTTAAAAAAATTGTCGAAGCTTGCCAAATCGCTGAAGCTGATGATTTTATCAGCAAGCTACCGGAAAAATATCAAACCATTTTAGGTGAATTTGGGGCAAACATTTCTGGCGGACAAAGACAACGGTTAGCTATAGCTAGAGCGATTGTCAACGATCCACCAATCTTGATTTTAGATGAATCGACTGCGGGACTAGATCCTGTGAGCGAAGCTAAAGTTTTACGTAGGCTATTTTTCCATCGTCAAGGCAAAACCACGATTCTGATTAGCCACCGTCCCAGAGTCATTGAACGTGCTGATTGGATTGTGGTATTAGAGCAGGGTAGGTTAAAAATACAAGGTTCTTTAGAAGAATTGCGATCGCTACCAGGTGAGCATTTAGATTTCTTAAATCCTTAACTCTACGTAATTCAATAGGAGGCTGAGACCCCCCACTTATTTAAGAACTGGGGGATCTTGTTTTTCACGAATGATTTAGTAGGATGACTCAATTCTCACTTGGCTTCACCACCAACACCGAACAATTGGCCTCTTCCACGACTTGACTACTAACAGAACCCTGAACAATTCGCTTCATCCCCGTTAACCCGCGACTGCCAATTACAATCAAATCAGCCTGGTAAATATTAGCTAGGCGAATAATTTCGTCTGCTGGATCGCCAGTAACTAATTCTAATTCACTGTGAACCGATAAACTTTCTTGGTAGGATTGCAGCTGTTTTTCAATATGAAAATAAGAAAATGTTGGTGAATCTGAATGAGGCCGATCTGCGGGTAGTTCCATTTCTAACTCTGATGTCGGAAACACATGGCAGAGAATAACCTTACTGTCTGGTGACAGTACCAACTCGTTTAAAACCTGAATTACTCGTTCTGCAATTTCCGAACCATCCAGAGCCACCAAGATATTTTTTAGCACCGCTCTCGTCTCCTCAAGAGTAGACCCCTTCAATAGTACCTGGTTAAGCTATTGGTAACTAGACCAATGATTACCCAGATGTAGACTGAGTTTATCAAAAATTTGGGTTGAAAACCCCGTCCTGATAGGACGGCTTTTGGTAAAATATTACTTGTGGTAGGGTAATCAACCACATAAAAAACCCGATTGCTACCTAACAAGTAGACGCTGAACCTTGACAATTGAATCTAGGGGGTTCTACTTCGTAGTTCTAGTATTACCTGGAAGTAGGTAAAAGATTCACAGGTACTAGACGACCAGCATTCAACTTCAAACAAATTTTGCACGGCAGTTGCTTTAAGTCTGGCGACCGAAAGCACTGCCTCAGCAATGCAAGTACGGTAGGGCATACCGAAACTTAACGCTTGAGGAGAGAACCACCTCTGGGTTAGATAACGCAAGAAATCTAATCTAAGTGGACTCGTTGAACCAAGAATCCTCGTACCTTTAGGTCGAGGAGTGTCAAATAATACCTAATTACCCAAATATTTTTATTTTCAAGCTAATAGGTAACTTTTAGCAAAAGTATAAGCAAAAATTCAGCATTTCCAATCACTCTTCACGCTGAATTCGCCGTCTTACCGAATCAGCATGGGAAGGTAGACCCTCCACTGAGGCTAGAATGTCAATTGTACCAGCCACTTTTTGCAGTGCAGTTTGCGAGTATTGGATAATATTTGAGTGTTTGAGAAAAGTTTCTACACTCAATCCTGAAGTATAACGAGCCGCACCAGAAGTGGGCAAAGTTTGGTTCGGTCCTGCTAAATAGTGTCCGACTGCTTCTGGTGTGGAGTCACCTAAGAAAATTGCCCCAGCATGGCGAATTTCTGGTAGTAGTGCCCAAGGATCGACGATTTCTAATTCTAGGTGTTGGGGGGCAAATTCATTGGCAAGTTCAGCTGCGGCTTTTAGGGATTCTACAATCACAATCAAGCCATAGTGAGCGATCGCCTTTTCTGTGTCTATTCGTCTTGGATGATCGACTAGTTGTCTTTCCACCGCCACTTGTACGTTTTTTGCTAAAGCCGCATCCGTAGTTAACAAAATCGCCGCCGCCATTGGATCGTGTTCGGCTCGTGCCAGCATATCAGCGGCTACATGTACGGGATTTGCGGTTTCATCAGCAATAATTAGCACTTCGCTCGCCACTGCCAAACAATCAATGCCTACATTACCGTAGACCAGTTTTTTGGCCAAGGTGACATAAATATTACCAGGGCCTACAATGACATTGACTTTGGGAATTGTTTCTGTACCGTAGGCTAAAGCCGCGATCGCCTGTGCGCCCCCAACGCGATAAATTTCCTGTACCCCGGCTTCTTGGGCGGCTACCAGCACAGCCGGATGAATTACTTTAAGCGCCCCAGGTGGTGTGACAATCACCACTCTCGGTACACCAGCTACCTTTGCCGGAATCGCATTCATCAGTACTGTACTAGGATAAGCGCCGCGACCACCAGGTACATACAAACCAGCACGATCTACGGGAGTGTAGCGTTTACCCAGCACTACCTCATCAGCACCAAATTCTACCCAGCTTTTAGGGACTCGCTGTCGGTGAAAGGCTTCAATTTGTTTGCCAGCTAACCGAATGGCCGCGATCAACTCCTGGGAAACCTGTTGATAAGCCGCATCCAGTTCTGAGCCTGTAACACGCAGTTCCTCTGTCTTGAGAGTTTGGTTGTCAAATTCAGCTGTGTAATGCAATACAGCCTTGTTGCCTTGGCGCTTCACAGCTTGCAACACTTCTCGCACCGTTGCTTCTTTGTGAAGTACAAGTTCATCATGAGTGCGATCGCAGATCCGTTGTAGTTCTGCTCTGACGTCTGCCTGCTGAGTAATAATTCGCAGCATGGAGTAAGGACAATGCCAAAATTAGAATATTCCCGCCTGAGAATCAGTTTTGCTCTTGACCAAAAAAGTTATCGAGCTGACTCTAATTCCCTTCTCTAGCTTAACCTGGATTTTTTTGATACTTCCAGCGTTCTCATCAGGTTCCTAGTTATCTGCTGATCAGGGGAGAGCAGGGGAGCAGAGGAGACTATTGACAACTGACAACTGACAACTGACAACTGACCAATACCCAGCAATATTTTTTTCGGAAATCTTAACATTGGCAATATGGATGCTATATTAGTAAATCTAGTAGTGTGTGTACATATTAATAGTCTTTTTGGAACTGACTGTGGCGAATACAAAGTCTGCTCTCAAACGCGCCGAAATCGGAGAACGCAACCGACTGCGTAATAAAGCATATAAATCAGCTGTCAAAACGCTGATGAAGAAGTACCTTAATGCTGTAAATGTCTATGCAGCTAACCCCACCCCAGAATTAAATCAAGAGGTACAAGCTCGACTATCTGAGGCATACAGCAAAATTGATAAAGCTGTAAAGCGAGGAATCCTTCATCCCAATAATGGGGCAAGGAAAAAGTCAAGATTGGCTCATAAACTCAAACCACTGACACAAACAGCACAGTAGTCCAAAATCATTCAGTCATTAGTCTGCTACTAATGACTAATGACTAATGACTAATGACTCTTAAACCAAGATGCAGCTAATTGACACCCACGTTCACATAAACTTTGATGTTTTCCAGCCGGACTTAGCAGCAGTGCGATCGCGATGGCAAGAAGCAGGAGTAGTTCATTTGATCCATTCCTGTGTCGAACCATCAGAATTTTCCAGTATCCAAGCCATAGCACATGAGTTCCCTGAACTCAGCTTTGCCGTTGGTTTACATCCCTTAGATGCTAAACAATGGAACCATCAGACAGCCGATGAAATCTTAAAATTGGCTAGTTCTGACACGAAAGTAGTAGCGATGGGGGAAATGGGGCTGGATTTGCACAAAGCAGACAACTATGAGCAACAGCGCATGGTATTTGAGGCCCAACTAGCAATAGCTTGTGAACTCAACTTACCCGTAATTATCCACTGCCGTGATGCCGCACCGCAGGTAAAAGAAGTGTTGCAAAAATGGCGGGAACAAAAAGGAGAAAGAGTCCGGGGTGTGATGCATTGTTGGGGTGGAACACCAGAAGAAGCTCAATGGTTTATTGACTTAGGCTTCTACATTAGCTTTAGCGGGACAGTTACCTTCAAAAACGCCAAGCAGATCCAATCTACCGCCGCAATGGTGCCGAGTGATCGTTTGCTAATTGAAACAGACTGTCCTTTTCTCGCTCCCGTCCCCAAACGAGGAAAAGGAAGGAACGAACCAGCCTACGTCCGCTATGTAGCAGAGAGCATAGCCCAACTGCGTGGGGAAACATTAGAGGCGATCGCCAATCAAACTACCCAAAATGCTTGCGAATTATTTGGTATCCTACTGTAAAGGTTACCTGTAATACCATTTCACTCAATGAAAGATACAAATAATTTTCCGACTTCTGCTGCCTATTTGTATCACCATGAAAGTGAAATGGTATAAATGAATGTGCTGTGTAAAAAAATAAAACCCCAGGAGGACAAAAATATGCTAAAATCATTTCCTCCAAAACATTTCGCTTGCGCCATAATGGTAAAGGAAGGACATTAGAACTTCTCAGCTTGATTTTAGGCTGTTACCAACTTGACAATTCTGACGCGGAAAGCAGCCACCCGATGATTGTCTGCGCTCCTTCTGTGCAGGGGTTGACTATCCTCCTATCTCTACAAGCGGATGCAAGCGAGCGAGCGCCAATCCGGAAAAACTTAAGTTGAGCTAGACTAACTCAGAAAGCTGCCATTTCCGTATTTAACCTATAGAAAACTGTTAAACGTAATTGCCTTGTGAGTATAACCCAAAAAGATAAAGCCATACTAAATCAAAGTCGCTTAGCAGCCGCTAATTTGTTTCCTTTGAAGATATCACCATGAGTATAAATACAGAGGGGTGTTGAAGACACAACAGTATAAAGCTGTGGAGGCTAATAAACGCGCTTTTGGGAGGGGAAGTGACAAAAGCAAACATAATTCCAGACTATCTCAAGCATCTAGTGTTAATCAATCAAGCTAGTAGCTGGTTATTAGTAATAATTGTCACTTCATTTATAATATTTACCCCCTTGTTAAAATAGCACTTTACAGCTTTAATTTCTGCGTTTGCCCGCATCTGCACATAGCAGGTGGAGATAAGGAGAAGTTCCCAAACAGCTACGGACACTGGCTAGCGGTGGGAACCGTCAAAAAGCAGTGTCCAATGGTAAGTTTAACCAGGTTGACAAAGGTAGAGGCATGACAAAAGAAACATATATGGAACCCGCCTTTCTATTGCCCGACTTGATTGAAATCCAGCGTTCAAGCTTCCGTTGGTTTTTAGAAGAAGGGCTAATAGAAGAACTGAACTCCTTTAGTCCGATCACAGACTACACTGGCAAACTAGAACTGCACTTTTTAGGTCAAAACTACAAACTCAAAGAACCAAAGTACAGTGTCGAAGAAGCCAAAAGGCGGGATAGTACCTACGCTGTCCAAATGTATGTCCCCACACGGCTACTCAACAAAGAAACAGGGGATATCAAAGAACAAGAAGTATTTATTGGCGATTTGCCATTGATGACTGATCGCGGCACCTTTATTATTAACGGAGCCGAGCGGGTAATCGTCAACCAAATTGTGCGATCGCCCGGAGTTTATTACAAATCGGAAATTGATAAAAACGGTCGGCGTACCTACTCTGCCAGTCTCATCCCCAACCGAGGAGCGTGGCTGAAATTTGAAACAGACCGTAACGATTTGGTGTGGGTACGGATTGATAAAACCCGCAAACTCTCAGCCCAAGTACTTTTAAAAGCTCTAGGTTTATCAGATAACGAAATCTTTGATGCTTTACGCCACCCAGAGTACTTCCAAAAAACCATCGAAAAAGAAGGGCAATTTTCCGAAGAAGAAGCCCTGATGGAGTTATATCGCAAATTGCGTCCAGGTGAACCACCCACAGTATTAGGTGGACAACAGCTATTAGATTCGCGATTCTTCGACCCCAAACGTTATGATTTAGGGCGTGTCGGACGCTATAAGCTCAACAAAAAATTACGGCTTTCCGTCCCTGACACCATGCGCGTCTTGACTGCTGGAGATATCTTAGCAGCAGTAGATTACCTGATTAACCTGGAATATGACATAGGTAACATTGACGACATCGACCACTTAGGAAATCGTCGCGTACGCAGTGTCGGTGAATTGCTGCAAAACCAAGTGCGAGTAGGTTTGAACCGCCTAGAGAGAATCATCCGGGAACGGATGACCGTGTCCGATGCTGAAGTTCTCACCCCAGCTTCTCTTGTCAACCCCAAACCACTGGTAGCCGCAATAAAAGAATTCTTTGGCTCCAGCCAACTAAGTCAGTTCATGGATCAAACCAATCCCCTAGCAGAACTGACCCACAAACGCCGCCTCTCTGCCCTAGGCCCTGGTGGTTTAACCAGAGAACGAGCTGGGTTTGCTGTTCGGGATATCCACCCCAGCCACTACGGACGGATTTGCCCCATTGAAACCCCAGAAGGCCCCAACGCGGGATTGATTGGCTCCTTAGCAACCCATGCGCGAGTAAACCAATACGGCTTTTTAGAAACACCCTTTAGACCGGTGGAAAATGCCAAGGTGAGGTTTGACCTACAGCCAGTTTACATGACCGCTGATGAAGAAGACGATTTGCGCGTCGCTCCTGGTGATATCCCTGTTGATGAAAATGGGATGATCATTGGTCCCCAAGTACCAGTACGCTATCGTCAGGAATTCTCCACCACCACCCCAGAGCAAGTGGACTACGTAGCAGTATCACCCGTACAAATTGTATCGGTAGCTACGAGTATGATTCCCTTCTTGGAGCATGACGACGCTAACCGGGCACTTATGGGTTCCAACATGCAACGGCAAGCAGTACCCTTACTCAAACCAGAGCGTCCCTTAGTGGGCACAGGCTTAGAAGCCCAAGGTGCAAGGGACTCCGGGATGGTGATTGTATCCCGTACCGATGGCGATGTGGTTTATGTTGATGCCACAGAAATCCGTGTCCGAGTTAAGAACTCAAATTCAGAACTTAAGTACACCGTTTCCAAGTATCAGCGCTCCAACCAAGACACCTGTCTCAACCAGAAACCCTTGGTGCGTATGGGTGAGCGTGTTGTTGCTGGTCAGGTATTAGCTGATGGCTCCTCCACAGAAGGTGGAGAATTGGCGCTGGGACAAAATATCGTTGTCGCCTATATGCCTTGGGAAGGCTACAACTACGAAGACGCGATTTTAATTTCCGAAAGATTAGTCCAGGATGATGTTTACACCTCAATTCACATTGAGAAATATGAAATTGAGGCACGTCAGACGAAGCTGGGCCCTGAAGAAATTACGCGAGAAATTCCCAACGTCGGGGAAGATGCTTTGCGTCAACTAGATGAACAGGGAATCATCCGCATTGGCGCTTGGGTAGAAGCCGGGGATATCTTAGTAGGAAAAGTTACACCCAAAGGTGAATCTGACCAACCCCCAGAAGAAAAACTACTGCGGGCGATTTTCGGTGAAAAAGCGCGGGATGTGCGGGATAACTCCCTGCGGGTTCCCAACGGTGAAAAAGGGCGCGTCGTGGACGTGCGTTTATTTACCCGGGAGCAAGGGGATGAGCTACCACCAGGAGCCAATATGGTAGTCCGGGTGTATGTAGCCCAAAAACGGAAAATCCAAGTCGGCGACAAAATGGCGGGACGGCACGGTAACAAAGGAATTATTTCCCGGATCTTGCCCCTGGAAGATATGCCCTACTTACCAGATGGTTCACCAGTAGATATCGTTCTCAACCCCTTGGGTGTACCCAGCCGGATGAATGTGGGACAGGTATTTGAGTGTTTATTGGGATGGGCAGGTCATAACTTGGGCGTGCGGTTTAAGATTACTCCGTTTGACGAAATGTATGGGGAAGAGTCATCTCGCCGGATTGTGCATGGCAAATTGCAAGAATCACGCGATGAAACCGGCAAGAATTGGTTATACAACCCCGATGACCCCGGCAAAATCATGGTATTTGACGGACGCACAGGTGAACCCTTTGACCGTCCTGTAACTGTGGGTGTGGCTTACATGTTGAAACTGGTGCATTTGGTGGATGACAAAATTCACGCCCGGTCAACAGGCCCCTACTCCTTGGTTACCCAGCAACCCTTGGGTGGTAAAGCGCAACAAGGTGGTCAGCGCTTCGGGGAAATGGAAGTATGGGCATTGGAAGCCTTTGGTGCAGCTTACACCTTGCAGGAATTACTGACAGTAAAATCTGACGATATGCAAGGACGGAATGAAGCCCTCAACGCCATTGTGAAAGGTAAAGCAATTCCTAGACCAGGAACGCCAGAATCCTTTAAGGTGTTGATGCGAGAACTGCAATCCTTAGGCTTAGATATTGCCGTCCACAAAGTTGAAACTCAAGCAGATGGCAGTTCCTTAGATGTGGAAGTCGATTTAATGGCAGACCAATCAGCCCGTCGCACACCACCTAGACCCACTTATGAATCTCTTTCCCGTGAATCACTGGAAGACGACGAATAAGAAAGGATGAAAGATAAAGGCTGAAGGATGAAATAAACCTTCAGCCCTCATCCTCAAGATTCCATCCGCAATGTTTAATCTTAAATTGAATAATTTATCCTTCATACTTCATCTTTTTGTATGAGAAACGCCCAAACCAATCAGTTTGACTACGTAAAAATCGGCTTGGCATCACCAGAACGCATTCGGCAATGGGGCGAACGCACCTTGCCTAATGGTCAAGTTGTCGGTGAAGTCACCAAGCCAGAGACAATTAACTACCGCACTCTCAAGCCGGAGATGGACGGCTTATTCTGCGAACGCATCTTTGGCCCAGCAAAAGATTGGGAATGTCATTGCGGCAAATATAAAAGAGTGCGCCACAGAGGTATAGTTTGCGAACGCTGTGGTGTGGAAGTCACTGAGTCAAGGGTGCGGCGGCACCGCATGGGATATATCAAGCTGGCCGCCCCCGTAGCTCACGTCTGGTATCTCAAAGGGATTCCTAGCTATATTTCCATTCTGCTAGATATGCCCTTGCGAGATGTAGAACAAATCGTCTATTTCAACTCTTATGTTGTTCTTAGCCCAGGCAATGCCGAAACCTTAACCTACAAACAGCTACTCAGTGAAGACCAATGGCTGGAAATTGAAGACCAAATTTATAGTGAAGATTCCCAGTTACAGGGCGTAGAAGTAGGTATTGGTGCTGAAGCACTGTTGCACTTGCTCGCTGATATTAATTTAGAACAAGAAGCCGAAAGCCTGCGCGAAGAAATTGGCACTGCCAAAGGACAAAAGCGGGCAAAGTTAATTAAACGCCTACGGGTGATTGACAACTTCATCGCCACCGGTTCCAAACCAGAGTGGATGGTAATGGCAGTTATTCCTGTGATTCCCCCAGACTTACGCCCAATGGTGCAGCTCGATGGTGGTCGATTTGCCACCAGCGATTTGAATGATTTGTATCGGCGGGTAATTAACCGCAATAATCGTCTGGCACGCCTACAAGAAATTTTGGCACCAGAAATTATTGTGCGCAACGAAAAGCGGATGTTGCAAGAAGCAGTAGACGCTTTGATTGACAACGGACGGCGGGGACGCACCGTAGTCGGGGCCAATAACCGTCCTTTGAAATCTTTATCCGACATTATTGAAGGTAAGCAAGGACGCTTCCGGCAAAACTTGTTAGGTAAACGAGTTGACTACTCTGGTCGTTCTGTAATTGTGGTGGGGCCAAAATTAAATATCCACCAGTGCGGTTTGCCTAGAGAAATGGCAATTGAGCTATTTCAGCCCTTTGTGATCAATCGCTTGATTCGCAGCGGTATGGTCAACAACATCAAAGCCGCGAAAAAACTCATCTCTCGCAACGATCCGAGTGTGTGGGATGTACTGGAAGAAGTGATTGAAGGACACCCAGTACTGCTGAACCGGGCACCAACACTGCACCGTCTAGGGATTCAGGCATTTGAGCCAATTTTGGTGGAAGGTAGAGCCATTCAACTCCATCCCTTAGTCTGTCCAGCATTTAACGCTGACTTTGACGGCGACCAAATGGCGGTACACGTTCCCCTATCGTTAGAAAGTCAAGCAGAAGCCCGGTTATTAATGCTGGCTTCTAACAATATATTGTCGCCAGCTACGGGTAAGCCAATTATCACGCCCAGCCAAGACATGGTGTTGGGAGCATATTATTTAACCGCAGAAAACCCTGGGGCAACCAAAGGGGCAGGACGGTATTTTGCTTCTCTTGAAGATGTCATTATGGCTTTCCAGCAAGAGCAAATTGACTTGCACGCCTATATCTACGTGCGTTTTGACGGGGAAGTAGAATCAGAGCAACCAGATACAGAACCGCTGGAAGTGACAGAAAATACCGATGGTACCCGGACTTTGCTCTATAAATACCGTCGAGTCAGACAAGACGCTAAAGGGAATTTGCTGTCTCAGTATGTCCGCACGACACCAGGCCGCGTTATTTACAACAATGCAATTCTGGAAGCACTGGCAAGCTAACTTGGGGATGAATCACTAATGACTAATGAAAACACGATTTTTCGCAATCGCGTAGTTGATAAAGGCCAACTTAAGAATTTAATTTCTTGGTCTTTTATAAATTACGGTACAGCACGTACCGCAGTTCTGGCGGATAAATTGAAAGACTTGGGATTTCGCTATGCCACCAAAGCTGGGGTGTCCATCAGTGTGGATGATTTGATGGTGCCACCTTCCAAGCGAGCGCTTCTCGAAGCAGCAGAAGAAGAAATTCGCGCTACGGAAGCCCGTTACCAACGGGGGGAAATTACGGAAGTAGAACGCTTCCAAAAAGTAATTGATACCTGGAATGGTACCAGTGAAGCCCTGAAAGACGAAGTAGTCGTTCACTTTAAAAAGACCAATCCCCTCAACTCCGTGTACATGATGGCATTCTCCGGCGCACGGGGTAACATCTCCCAAGTCCGGCAGTTGGTAGGAATGCGGGGATTGATGGCAGATCCCCAAGGGGAAATTATTGACTTACCAATTAAAACAAACTTCCGCGAAGGACTCACAGTCACCGAATACATTATTTCGTCTTACGGTGCCCGCAAAGGCTTGGTAGATACAGCCTTGCGGACGGCTGACTCTGGTTATCTCACCCGTCGTCTAGTGGACGTATCCCAGGATGTAATTATTCGGGAATTTGATTGCGGTACTACCAGAGGCATTCCCATCCGGGCAATGGTAGAAGGCGGGAAAACGAAAATTCCTCTAGCTACACGCTTACATGGACGGGTAATAGCGGCAGATGTGGTTGATCCCACAACAAAAGAAGTGATAGCGCCACGCAATACCCCAGTATCAGATGAATTGGCGGCGAAAATTCAAAAATCTGGGGTGACTGAAGTCTTCACGCGATCGCCTCTGACTTGTGAAGCTGCACGTTCAGTATGTCAACACTGCTACGGCTGGAGTTTAGCCCACGCCAAAATGGTAGATTTGGGCGAAGCCGTCGGCATTATCGCCGCTCAAAGTATCGGTGAACCCGGAACCCAGCTAACCATGCGGACATTCCACACAGGTGGTGTATTTACCGGGGAAGTCGCACAGCAAGTGCGTTCCAAAACAAATGGTACTATCCGTCTGCCACGGAAATTACGCACCAGACCATATCGTACCCGTCACGGTGAAGATGCATTATTTGTAGAAGCCAACGGCGTAATCGTTTTGGAACCGAAAAAAGAAGGTTCTGAAACTGGAGTTCACCAAGAGATTCATGTAACTCAAGGTTCTACATTATACATCACCGATGGACAGCAGGTAAAAACCGGGCAATTACTCGCAGAAGTTGCCCTCGGTGGACGAACAACCCGTGCTAACACTGAAAAAGCGGTAAAAGATGTCGCCACCGACTTAGCAGGGGAAGTACAATTTGCCGAAGTTGTACCCGAACAAAAAACAGACCGCCAAGGCAATACCACTACCACAGCCGCCAGAGGTGGTTTGATTTGGATTTTATCTGGGGAAGTTTATAACTTGCCACCTGGTGCAGAATTGGTTGTGAAAAATGGGGATGCGATCGCCTCCAATGGTGTACTCGCAGAAACCAAATTAACAACCTTACACGGTGGTACAGTCCGCTTACCAGAAGCTACTCCCGGCAAGAGTACCAGGGAAATTGAAATTATCACCGCTTCTGTAGTCTTAGACCAAGCTACTGTCACCGTTCAAAGCTCCCAAGGTCGCAACAGCTACCTAGTCTCTACTGGTAACAACCAAGTATTTAACCTCAGAGCCACCCCAGGCACAAAAGTGCAAAATGGTCAAGTGGTAGCCGAATTAATTGATGACCGCTATCGCACCACCACCGGGGGCTTCCTGAAATTCGCTGGTGTAGAAGTTCAGAAAAAAGGTAAGGCGAAGCTAGGTTACGAAGTGGTACAGGGAGGCACTCTGCTGTGGATTCCCGAAGAAACCCACGAAGTCAACAAAGACATTTCCTTACTGTTGGTAGAAGACGGACAATTTGTCGAAGCCGGCACCGAAGTAGTTAAAGATATCTTCTGCCAAAACAGTGGTGTGGTGGAAGTCACCCAGAAAAACGACATCTTGCGGGAAGTTGTAATTAAGCCAGGTGAACTGCTAATGGTAGACGATCCAGAAGCAGTCATCGGACGAGACAACACCTTCATTAATCCAGGAGAGGAATTCCAAGGCACAGTTGCCACCGAATTGCGCTACATCCAGTATGTAGAATCTCCAGAAGGGCCAGCTTTATTGAGTCGTCCCGTAGTGGAGTTTGCCGTCCCCAGCAACCCTGATGTACCTTCCACCACATCTGTTAGTCAACAAACTGGGCGTTCAATTCAGTTACGGGCAGTACAAAGACTACCTTACAAAGATTCCGAACGTGTCAAGTCTGTGGAAGGTGTAGAACTACTGCGTACCCAACTAGTATTGGAAATCGAGCAAGAAGGCGAACAAGACCACAATGCTTCTCCCCTAGCCGCCGATATTGAATTAGTAACCGATCCCGACAATGCAGAAGTTCAGCGCTTGCAGCTAGTAATTTTGGAGTCCTTGGTAATTCGTCGAGACATCGCTGCTGATGCTACCCAAGGTAGTACTCAGACTTCACTAGAAGTTATTGACGGATTAACCATCGCCCCAGGTGCAGTAGTCGCCCGTACCCAAATCTTGTGTAAAGAAGGGGGTATTGTCAGAGGCGTACAGAAAGGTACAGAAAATGTACGTCGCTGTTTAGTATTGCGTCCTAGTGACACTATGACTATTAATACTAGCGCCCAAGCAAAAGTGAAAGTGGGTGATTTGGTGGTAGCCGGAACAGAAATTGCTCCCGGAGTCTTCAGTGAAGAATCTGGGCAAGTTGTAGACATCAAAAATGCTGCGGCTACGGCGACAACTCAGGATTCAGCACTTAGTACTCAAAAATATTCAGTCTCTATCCGTATTGGTCGTCCCTATCGAGTCAGCCCTGGCGCTGTATTGCAGATCGAAGATGGCGATTTGGTACAGCGTGGTGATAACTTGGTGTTGCTGGTATTTGAACGTGCCAAAACAGGGGACATTATTCAAGGTTTGCCCCGGATTGAGGAACTACTAGAAGCCCGTAAACCCAAAGAAGCTTGTATCTTGTGTCGTCGGGCTGGGGAAGTGAAGGTAGTTTACGGCGACGGCGATGAAGCGATCGCAGTTAAAGTAGTAGAACCCAATGGAGTAGTTACCGATTATTCCCTCGGTCCTGGACAAAACTTAGTGGTAACAGATGGTGTCCATGTAGTGGCGGGACAACCCCTCAGCGATGGCCCTTGCAACCCCCACGAAATTTTGGAAGTCTTCTTTAGCTTAGGTTCCGAAGATGGAGTCTATGCTTGTGCTAGCCATGCTTTACAAAAAGTGCAAACATTCCTGGTGAACGAAGTACAGTTGGTGTATCAGTCCCAAGGTATTGATATTGCCGACAAACACATCGAAGTGATTGTTCGCCAGATGACCAATAAAGTCCGGATTGATGATGGTGGCGACACCACCATGCTTCCCGGTGAATTGGTCGAACTGCGCCAAGTTGAGCAGGTGAACGAAGCAATGGCAATTACTGGCGGTGCTAGGGCACAGTATACCCCCGTATTATTAGGGATAACTAAAGCATCCTTAAACACCGACAGCTTTATTTCTGCTGCTTCATTCCAAGAAACCACCAGAGTATTAACCGAAGCCGCCATTGAAGGTAAATCTGACTGGCTGCGGGGGTTAAAAGAAAACGTGATTATCGGACGATTGATTCCTGCTGGAACTGGGTACAATGCCTATGAAGAAACAGGAGCAATTGATGACTACGCAGCACTGGAAAGTACTAGCGTCTTAGATGAAGTCGATGATCCGTTAGACATGGTGCTAGATGACCGCACAGCTCGCACCTACAATTTAGATGCGCCTTCTCTTACCGAACATACATTTGGCAGTAGACGTGCAGAACGCTCTATTCTAGATGACGATGATTTGATAGCTGATGAAATCACCGATCTTGTAGAAGACGAAGAGGAAGAAGACGACTACGAAGACGATGACGATGACGATTTCGATGAATAAACATCAAAGGTAATAGTTAATCAAGGCAAAAGAAGATTTTCTTTTGCCTTTTTTGCTGTTGCATAAATGCGCAATGATTAACGTGACGTGAGTTCGACGTATTAAAAAACATCAAGAGGCAGTGCAGGTAAGTCTTTGGGGTAAATGTCATTTGGCAATAATCTCAGGAACAATATAAAATGAAACACAATTTCTTTTTTGTTGAAGGGAAAATCAAGTATTCAAGTTTTTCTCAGTTCAATCAGATGGAACCAGATGCAGTATTGCATGATGATGTGATGCGTTATCTTCGTGATTCATCTCAATGGGTACAGTCTATTCAAGTTTCATTTCCTTATAAAAGAGAATCTTATGGATTAGACGAATATGGGACTAATATTATCGATGAAAAAGGTGCTAAAACATTTTATGGAGTCATTTGTGCTTGGAAAGATTTATTTTCCCAAGCCCCAGAAGTATTTGAAATAACAACTGGAGTTGTATGCGATCATGAGGGGAGAGCTAAATATCCTCTTGAGTTTATAAAAGTCAGTTTAAACCGCGATTTCTTAGTAGAAAACTTGCAAAAGCTATCAGAATATGCGAAACAAGCTGCTCATGGTGATGGTTATATTTTGCACTTAGGTATGTGAGCATTCTCCGCGCTTCAACAAAAGGTTATATCATACGAATGGCTTGAGCTAAGCCAAACCCAACATTAATATTACTTGCCACCAATAGATATTTTAGAAAACCGGTTCCATTGCTAATAATCCCGAAGATGCACACATACCTTTATCTGAATGGTTAACTTGAAGTCAATGGTATCAACCTTAAATTGATAAGTAGGTCAACTTTAAAAAGCGTAAAATAGATTATTCGCTATTACTTCGCTACACTCCGTTCCGCTCGTAATGACATTTTATGTTGAATTAAGTTGAGCTACTTATCAATATGAAATACCCGGAAATGCCGCAATAACTGATGATAGCTATAAAAAAATTATCGGATACTGAATATCAGTATCAACACAGAATTTTTATTTGGGAATTTTCACTTCTATCTCCCGCATCTGGTAATCTGCACCCAACTTATGAGCGCAAAAACCAATATCCCGCGATTGATTTGGCTCAATTACCCTTCCCCAATCCAAAGGAGTCACAAGATATTGTGTTGCGCCTTGCTGTTGAAAATTAGCATTCCAAGAGTTATTAATCCTAGCTTGATTCAGATGAAATGTGAGTTGCCAGTTATTCACCTTAGTATTGCCTGAATTGATAATTTTCAGGTTGGTGCAAAGTCCCGTTTCCCAATTAGCATAAATGTTAGTCGTTACTTGCAGCTGGGCTGTAGATGAAGAAGTTGCGGCGATCGCGGAACTGGGAGATGAGGAGACATCCTGTGGAGTAACTTTCGTCGATGGCAATAAAGGAGTTGGGGCGATAGAAGGACTGGGAGAAGATGAGACATTTGGTTGAGTAACTTCCATCGATGGCAGCAGTTGAGATAATAATTGCTGCTTGTTGCGATCGTAATTTTGCCAGTCATCTAGCAAGATACCGCCTGTATCACCACTATTAGGATTCCAACTCCAGTAGGCGAAGCTTAAGTTATTCTTCTGGATATATTTCACAAATTCATTTTGCCAAATACCCTCTGGGGAAATATTGTCTACTTGTCGTCCCCCAAACTCGCCAATCAAAATCGGCGCAAGATTTTGACTAGAAATATAGTTAAAGCCAATTTGCCAGCGAGGAATGAGATTTTTGGGAAAGCTAGGTTCTGAGAAATAAGGTTGATTGAACACTCCCGCGCCGTATTCATGGGGAGAATAGACTAGCTTACGGCGACGCGATAAGCGTACAGGATAGCGCTTGACACCTTCTAGATTACCACCGTGCCAATGCTGCTTCAGTTGTTGACCAGGGACATTTTTTTCTACACCTTCAACAATAATTAGCCAGTTAGGGTTGACACTGAGAATAGCATTACCTGCACGTTCTGCTGCTAGTCGCCAGTCGGTAGCTAAATCGTTAGTACCCCAACTTGCTTGTCCATGCGGTTCATTTTTTAAGTCTGCACCAATGACGTTAGCTTGATTTTTGTATCTTTCCGCTAACAGTTTCCAAGTATCAATCCAGTCTGCTTCTGTAAAACCGTCTCCGTACCAAAGTTCGGGAATTCGTTGATCATTGAGGCGATGGCTATCGAGAAGGATCAGTAATCCTTGCTTTTGGGCTTCCTGAACAATTAAATCCATCACTTCTAAAGGAGTTTTACCTTGAAGTTCTATATTGCTACCAATAGTAAAGTTAACTTGACTGATATCAGATGATCTCAATGCCGCCACAGAATAAGGCAACCGAATCAGGTTATATCCTAGCATCCTGATCTGGGCAAGCATCTCTTTATAATCTCGCTGCCACAACCCATGAGGCACATGTGTCTCTGTTTCCATGCCAAACCAGTTCACACCTCGCAATAGCACAACCTGGCCTCGGGCATCGACAATTTTTGCACCCAAGGTTGACAGCGGTAGCTGTACTGCATAGCTTGCCGCCGTAGGCATCGCCGCATTAGCCACATTTATAGGGCTATGGGCAGGCAATTGTGTCACATTCCCTAGCAAGCACACCACTAAAGCCAAAAAAAATAAAATAAATCCTTGCCAAAATCGCAATCTCTTTTTTTTATTTCTCGGAAACTGTCGCATTTTTTTGATTACCTTACAGCGTAAATAAACCACCCTTTGACCATGTCTGAAACCCTGCTAACAAGGTAATTACGAATTACGAATTACACGTAGTTATACTAGCTTTTATCGAGTTATCTTTAGCATATAATGTTCCTTATCCTGTCATAATAGTATCATTTAAAAATCCTTAAAATCTATATATATCAAGCTTTTTCAAGTTTTCTCTGTATGTAGTGAGTTATTTTTATACAAGTGTTATCAGTTGTTAAATTTACGAAAAATTTAATTACTTATCCGAGTTCTTCATGACTCTCATATTGCATATAAGACATTAAGAGAATAATTTGGATATTAATGCAGTAATAAAAATTCACTAATCGCTGAGAGCTATCAAAGATAGATTTCACCAGCGATAATAAACATGCTGCAATCTACCTCGTGTTTTATTGGACAAACAACCCAAGTTATAAATATGTCTCTATCTGCATTGCAAAAATTTTTTCTTCCACCTATTATCGCTTCTTGTGGTGTATTTTCATTGATGTCGTTTCCTCTAGCAACATTAGGGGAAAAGCAAATCGCTATTAAATTTCAAGAAGAACCTATTTTTTACGGCAAGCTGAGAGATGTTGCTATTCCTTACGTCATATTATCCACCACAATTAGTGTCGGTGCCGGGATATCAGCAGCCGCCTTGTGTGGATGGAGACACTCTTCTCGAAAATCAGCAAAATATCAGCAAGAATTATCTCATCTAGAGCAACACTTACAGGAAAAAGAAGCTTTACTGAAGGAACTCAAACAGTCAGAGTCTCGCCTGCAAGTCACTGGATTGAAGGCTTTTTTGGATGATGATGTACCTTTAGATAACGCTTTCCTTTCCAACACCTTACCTACAAGCTTATCCCAACCTGTTGTAGTGCAAACTCCACCAGTAGTATATGAACAGCCAGTTCATGCGGTGCCCCATGTTGTAGATCAACAGAAGACAAATAAAACTCTCAGAACTGTTGCAGCTACTGCTAAATTCGCATCTGCCCAAACTTTCCTTAGCTATGCTCAAACCAACACAAACAATAAAGAAGAATCTATTGCACCAAATCAAGTGAATCAAACCACAATCACACCATCTGATTTTGAAGATTTACAAAAACAACTTAGAGAGATGATGTTGCAGATGCAAAAAATGCAGAACAATTTGCAAGTAATCCCTCAACCCACAAATACTACGCCAAAAGCTCCAGATAAATTTCAGGTCTACTATGATATTTCCAGCAGCAAACAGTTTTAGTGACAATTTGATCTAGGCGCGTATCAGCTTAAACACACCCCACCTTATATTTAGGTGGGGCTACGCTCAAGATTTTCTTTTAACGCATAAACTCAGACGGAAGCAAAGAAGCATTAGTCTGTCTAGATTTAGCTGGTGGTATTAATGTCGTTGTAGTGATTTTTGGTTCCGGCAGAATTTGATATCGGTTTCCCCAACCGCCATTGAGATCTTCTGCTTGTGGAAGAGGTGGCGTTGTTTTAGCTGTAGGTGGAGAGATTAATAAAGTTTGACTTGCTTGTGCATACTTTTCGCCTTCGTTAGTAAAGCGTACTAACTTACCTTCAAGCTCCTGATTTTCTAGCTTTAGCTTTTCCTCCGACTTAAGATTATCTGACTGTTCCCATTGACCGGCGGGATCGAAAGTAGCGATAAATGTCACGCCACTTTCAGGCATCAGTTTCATTTGTGTTTGATTGGCTTGCCAAACTTCCTCAAAACTACCATCAGGCGCAACTTGCCACAAATTCAGATCGGCTTGCCACTTTCCTTGTTTCACTTGTACAACTTGGCGAGCGAGAATTGAAAGTTTATTACTGGTATTAGAGTTCAGCAATACTCCTGGTTGTCCTGCTGTAGGACGTAAATAGCGGACTGCTGACACAGTAATGCGACTGGACTCAGGCAAATTTGTACTTCCAGTAATTTTGTATAATATATCACTTTCTGATGATTGAACATTTTGAATTTCTAGTTGGGTTTCTACTGGTGCTTTTTGAACGCAACCGTAATTGCTAAATAACAGCATGAGACAGGCAAATACCAAGGGAGAAGCAGCAAATAAATTGGTTTTTTTGTGACAAATAGCCTGCAAATTAAGCTTTTTCATGGATTAATCGGGTATTTTTAGGTTTCGATTCGGTTTGAGCCGAGGTTTTTCTTTATTTTGCCCAATTTAACTGCAATAAATGCAAGGTTTATCAACTTTTAACAAAGTTTTTTTCGCAAGTACAAAATTTGTCTTAATGGATGTTAATACTCAGATTATTTGCTAAAGTGGCAACATCCAATAAAGTAAAAACTTACTAGTAAATTCAACTAGGCTCATGAGCCAAAAAGTATTCGATTGTCTAAGACTTACTTTTTCAAAACACCCCCAGAAGGTGCATTTACTGCTGAGTAATGTTGCCGTCTCAATGTTTTGGGTACTGGCTGGAAGTGAAGCATCTTTAGCTCAAGTAAACCCGATTCAACCAGAAGCAAACGATCTGCAAGCAGGTAATACAAACTTGTTACCAGTACCGCCATCGTCTGTACCTGCTTCTCAAGCAGTAGTTGGATTGCAGACAGTGCCTCCCCCACCGACAGCAGATGGTATAGCGATGCCAAAGGCAGGCTACGCCTACGCACCAATCGCCAATCCCTTACCAAAAACTGTGCAACAACCAGTAATTAATCTCCAACAACAGGAGAGTGGCTTTATTCAACAGCAGGTGAGGGGAAGAAGAAGTTCTGCTAAACCCCAGGTGACAAAGCCAAAAACCGTAGTGCAGACGGCAGTAGGTGGGGATACTTCTGACTTCGGTTTGGGATTGACCAGACAGGGAGAAAATCCACAGCAACAACTACCGCCACTTCCTGGCCAGGTTGTCGCTCAAGAATTCGCTGCACCTACATCACCGACTTTTAATCAACTACTTAACTCACAAGCAGCTCCATTACCGCCACTTCCAAACACCACCACCACACCACAATCTAACCTCTCCACCCCACCAAACCCAACTTTTAATCAACTACTAACTACCCCAACTTCTGTTACGCCAACACAACCAAAAACAATCGCCTCTCAACAGCAACCACAGTTAACTAGTCGTGCTTTAAAAGAACCCTTTTTACAATTACAAGGCGTATATGTCACTCAAGGAGGTGATACTTCAGCTCGGGCAAGAGTCACAGGCGTTTATCCAATTTCTCCTCAAGCCTTATTTGGGGCAACTCTAGACTTAACTAGTGAAGGTAGCACCTTTGATGACTCTAGACGAGAAGGTTTGAACATCAACGAGCTTTATTTAGCCACTTCGATCGCCGGCGTACCTAATCTGCGATTTGTGGTTGGTCAGATAGATTTAACCTCTTATTTTGACCGGAATAGCTTTGCTAAAGACGGGGCTAGCCAATTTTTTAACCCTGTATTTCAAACAAACCCAGCATTATCAGCCACCGGGATTTCTTCTCGTCCTGGTTTGTTAGTTAACTGGAGTGTAACCGACAATATTGAAGCCAAAGCCGCAGTTTTTTCCTCATCAGACAAAATCAGTGACTTTTCCTTAGATGGATTTGCGGGAGAAGTTGCCGTTCGTTATGGGAATGCGATTATTCGTGGTACTTATGCTTCCGATCGCGATGGTGGTGTTCGCGATAGCTTTGCGGAAAGCTATAGCATTGCTAGGGGAAATAATGAATTTGGGCCGATCAAAAGCGATCGCGAAGAAGCATATGGTGTGAATGCCGAAGTGTTTATTCCTAATTTGAAATTAGGACTGTTTGCGCGCTACGGTCGCTATGAAAACCGCGACCTAGGAGAGGGTGCAAATACTTACTCCTTGGGAGCCACCTTCGTGGATCTATTTACCCGAGACGATCGCTTAGGAATAGCTTATGGGCGTGCTTTATCGAACGATGGCTTACGTAGTGGAAATAGACCGGATGTGTTGGAACTTTACTACGATTTTCAACTTGTTCCCAATCTGCGAGTAGGTTTTACACTTCAAGAACGAGAAGATTTCTCGGATACAGTTTTTGGTGTGAGAGTAAAATCCGAGTTTGATGTGACTCCAAGAGGGAGAAATGCTCGATGAGTCTAAATAAACAAGGCAAAAGCCTAAAGGCAAAAGGTAAAGTCATTGAATATCTTTCTCTTTTGACTTTTTCGTTGTCCCTTTCTACTTATTTAGTAACTGTGCCACCTTTAGGCAGCATTGCCCCTGTCCAAGCACAGAATTTACCACCGGCGGTAAAAAAGGGTTTTACCTTGTTAAATCAGGGGTTGGTAAATGATGCCATCACTACTTTCCAACAAGCACTCAAGGGTCAACCATCATCGTTACAAGCAAGGTTAGGATTAGCGATCGCCTATCGCCGCGCTGGACGCATTTCCGAAGCCTGGAATGCCTATCAACAGGTAGTAGCAATAGATTCCAATAACCAACTAGCTTTAAAGACGATTGGGTTGCTGGGTACTTATCGTCCTGAGTGGCAAGCACAGGGAATTACAGCTTTGACAACTTTCCTGAAATCAAATCCCAACGATCTAGAAGCTCTCGGTTACCGTGCGCTACTCTACTCTTACCAAGGAAAATTTATTGAGTCGCTAGCAGACTACCAACTTGTACTAGCAAATAACCCAACTCCAGATGTCGTCATTGGTGCTGCTCAAACTTATAGCTACACTGGCGATTTTCCCAAAGCATTGGAGTTGTTTAACCGCTACCAAACCACTGGAAAACCAATTGTTGGCTATGCAGCTGTAGCTTACGGTCGCACCTTACGAGAAACAGGTGACACTTTAGGAGCGGTACAGGTTTTAGAAGCCCAGTTAAAGCGCTCAAGTAGCCTTGATGCATTAGCCATAGAGACTCGTAAGGAACTAGCTATTGCCTACCTTAGCAATCAACAGCAAGCACAAGCCTTAGCAGTATTAGATCCATTACAAGGTAGAGCAGATGCGGTTTTACCCTTAGCGCGATCGCTCAATGAAATTCGCAAACGGATCAATAACCCTACCCTGACACAGCAAGTTATCAATCTCTATAGTCAGGCACTAAACAATACTCCCAACCCTTCCCCCACGCTGCTGCGAGAAGTTGCGGATGTCTTTAGTGGATTTCCCCAAGGACGGCAAACAGCCCTAAAACTTTATCGACAGGTAGCTTTACAGTTTCCCGGCGATCGCGGTCTGCTAGTACAGCAATTAGCCTTAGAATCTCAACTGGGAATGGTGGGTAAAAATGACTTAAGACAACGTTTAGCGGCTGTATTGCAACCTCTGCCCACAGACCGCGTGCAGCTACAACAACTAGCTAACGCCCTAGTAAATATCAATACTCCCGATCCAGAATTTCTATCTGTGTACCAAAATATTTTGCAAGCAGGAGTGAACGCACCGTTTTTGAATTTCCGTCTAGCTCAGATGTACATCCAGCAAAACGACCTCAATGGTGCAAGGCAAGCCTTAGCAGCTTACACCGCTAGCAATAAAAATTCCCAGGATCTAGCCCCGCAATTACTCGCAGCAGAAATTGAGCGCCGGGAGGGTAATTTAGAAGCCAGTGCCCGACGTTACCAAGCTGTACTAGCTAGCCGTCCCGATAGTAGTGATATTATTGATGGCGCTTTGCGGGGACTGGCTGGTGTGCGGTTGCAACAAAAAAATCTTGATGAAGCTGTAGCAGTGTATGACCAACTGCTAGCCCGCAATCCCCAAGATTTACCGACTCAACTAGGACGCACCAGTATTGCCTATCAAGCCAAACGGATTTCGCAACCAGAAGCAGAAGCCGTTCTGAATAATTGGTTAGCAACACAACCTGCAAGTAATACGCCTTCCGAACTATACAGTTTAGTGGGCGTGCTACCTGCCGACCCCCAACGAGAAGTTCTATATAATTACCTGTTGCAAATTGATCCCAGTTACCTCCCATTGCAACTACGGTTGGTGCAAGCGATCGCCCAACGCAATCCTGCCCAAGCGCAAGCAAGGGTAAAACAGTTGATTGTTCGTTTGGCTAATAGCCCAGACTCATATCAGTTACAAGCAGATTTAGCTCGTGCTGCTGGTAACTTGGAACTAGCCAGCGCTGCTTATGAAAAGATTCTGGCACAACAACCAGATAACATAGATGCCCTGGCTGCCTTGGGAGGAATTCAGTTTGAACAACGCCGCTTTGAATCAGCACAAGAACTTTACAATCAAGTGTTGGGACAAAAGCCGGATGACAAAGAGACTAGACGCGCTTTAGCTGGTTTGAGTACGGTTCTTGATCAGCCCTTGTCAGCATTAGCACAGCTAGAAAAATTACAACTAGAAACCATCTCCCAAGGATCTGTGGATACTGATCTAGATCGCCAGAGGCAACAAATCCAAGAAGACTTTCTCATGCGGCGAGGTTTTCAACCTGCGTGGGAAGACTCACAACGGCGAAATAAAAATTAGCGATCGCCAAAATTTCTTTATCGAAGATTAGCAATTTGTAGTTAATTGTGAACCACCTGAGGGGAACAATAAGTGCAGGTTTCGTGATAAGGAACAACAAAATACCTAGGTTTTCTTTTTCACGAACTGCACCCTTTGTCAACGTTTCACAAACCAAACAGTTCTTAGGATGCGGTACCTCTCAAAAGTGGCAGTTATTCTCTGCCCAATCGGTCTATCTGCCTGTGTCTTCGTAGTTAATCCCAAAGCACCGAACGATAAAACTCCAGTGGCCAATGTCTCTAATACAGATGGTAGCGAAAAAAAATCAGTGTTTTTGGCAGCTTTACCTCAATCCATCCCCAATCGGGAGTTACTAGTTGAAAGTTGGGATAGCTACCGCCGCAAATTTATTCAAGGTGATGGACGGGTAATCGACTATGAAGCGAGCGATCATTCCACCAGTGAAGGTCAAGCTTATGCCATGTTGCGAGCTGTATTCATTGATGATCCAGAAACTTTTGCCCTGACTTTAAAGTGGGCAGAAAATAACCTCCTGCGGCAACAGAATGGCAAACGTACAGACAATTTGTGGGCTTGGAAGTGGGGAAAAAAGCCAGATGGTAGTTGGGGTATTATCGATAGCAACTTTGCCAGTGATGGTGATATAGATGCCATTACTGCCCTAATTTTTGCATCACGGCGTTGGCAGCGTCCGGAATACATGGAACTGGCAAAAACCAAATTGCAAGATTTGTGGAAGCTTTCTAGTATTTCTGGGACTGAAGGTAAACGCTATCTGCTTCCAGGCCCTGCTGCTGCATTTGCCCCGAATGAATCCACCCTCTATCTCAACCCTTCTTATCTTGCTCCTTATGCTTTTCGCATATTTGCACAAATTGACCCTGGACATGACTGGTTGAGTTTAGTAGACAGCAGCTACCAAGTTCTAGAAAATTCAGTGCAGCTTTCTACTGTGGGTTTGCCCAGTGATTGGGTGGCGTTAGATTTGAAAACAAATCAATTCCAGATCATGCCAAATTCTAGTGCCCTGAAGAGTTTGTATGGTTTTGATGCCTACCGAGTGTGGTGGCGGTTATCACTTGATGCAGCTTGGTTCAATTCACCACAAGCGCAGCAATATTTACAGAAATCTACTCAGCACCTGCAAAATCTATGGAATCAAAAATCCTATCTCCCAGCACGCATAGATCTCCAAGGAAACTCATTAGTAGATTACGATGCCACCTCCCAATACGCTATGTTCTATGCTGCTATGCGCTTGGTTAAACCCACAATAGCACAAGAAGTACTGATGAAAAAATTGCTACCTCAATACAAGCAAGGAATTTGGGGAGAACACCCAACTTATTACACCCAAAATCTAGTTTGGTTAGGGTTATTGTCTCCAGATTCACAGCCTAGGGAACTGATTGCAGGTAATTAGCCGCAGGTTTTTTGTTTAGCCATCAAGGAGAGGAGAGGATAGTGATTTTAGATATTTAAATATTAACTACATTCAGAATTTTTACTTAATTAATTAAACGCAAAAACCAAGAAAATCTACCATTACCTTATACTATGAAGCAGTTGTTTCGTCGTTTCCCTACTGGCACAAAAGTAATTGTTGCTACTTCTTGCTTTTTATTGTTTCCTGATTCATTATCAAGCGTTAATGCTCAGAGCAAAGCTAACAACCAGCAACAGCCAGTTATTTTATTGGCACAAGCAAATACAGAGACTAAGAGTACACAAAAGCCAGCAACAAACTCCCCATCCGAAGCAACTGATGCCAAAAATCTGATCACTCACAATCTCCCATTTAATAGTAGTCCGATTGTCGGCAACCGGATGCGCTTGCGGGGATCTTATTCGGAAGCTCGCCTTGCCTTTACCCGTCCCCGTAGCTGGAAATTAGATCGCGGACAGGTGAAAGCTTTAATCCGCTTTCAACACTCGCCAGCACTATATGCCAGTCGCTCTAACCTGACAGTACTACTTAACGGCACGAGTGTAGGGAGTGTGCCACTTAACCGTAAACAGTCTCAAATTGGGCAGGTGTTGTTAAATATATCACCGAAGTTAGTTCAGGACTATAACGAATTAACAATTGTCGCCCAGCAGAGTAACTCTCTAGAATGTAGTGACCCTAATAGTGCAGATTTGTGGACAGAAATTCTGCCAGATTCTCAATTAATTTTTAACTTTGAACCGCAGCCGTTTCCCCTCAACTTTAGTCGCTATCCCTATCCTTTGTTTGACGAACTAGGCTTAGGTAGCAACCAAATTGTTTACCTGCAACCTAGCCAGGTGAGTCAAAATTGGCTAAATCCGGCAGCTCGCTTGCAAGCAGCACTCGGTAGAATTGCGGATTTTCGCCCCATAGAAACGAGCTTGGTATCTAATGTCTCAGAGGTGAAGCCAAATCAACGCTTAGTAATTATTGGTACTCCTGGCGAACAACCCGCCCTAGCTACTTGGAAGAATTTGCCCCTGAAAGTCGTTAGCTCTCAAATTATCGATCGCGATAACAACCCTGTACCTGAAGATACAGGTATCTTGATGATCGCCCGCACTGATAAGAGTAATGCTCCAGTATTAATTGCTACTGGGAATAGTAGCAAAGCTGTAGCTAAAGCAGTACAGTTTTTGACACAGCCTGATGTGCGGAAAATGGGTACAGGTCAGGTAATTTTAGTCGATAAACTTCAGGACACAGTCACACCTGGAACTCGTCAATGGCCTCGTTATTTACCAGAGAAAAATACATTTCAACTCAGCGAAATTAAAACCCAAGTAAACGGTCAGCCTTTTAGCGATGTCACTGTACGTGGTTCTGCTGCACCAGCAATTGATATTGATTTTCGCGCCTTACCTGACGATCGCTTTCTGCGCGGTAGTTCAATGAACCTGGTTTATAGCTATGGACCGCAGATGAATCCTAGAACCTCGGCTGTAGAAGTGCTACTAGATGGGGTATTCATCGGTGGCGCCCGTCTTGATTCCGAGTCAGGTGCAAATCGCAAAAACCTGAAAGTGAATTTGCCAGAAAACCTGATTAAGCCTAACTCTAAACTGCAAGTGTTTTTCCGGATGAATTCCAGAGAACCATTTGATAAACAGAACTGTCTCCAGCCACCCGATCAACAACTCACAGGTACGGTACATTCTGAGACTAGTTTCGACTTGAAGCGAGAAATTTCGGCAGATTTACCAGATCTGAACCTGTTGAAATTTGGCTATCCGTTTACTGCACCTCAGGATTTGTCGAAAACAGCGATTGTCGTCCCACAAAACCCCACAGATACAGATGTATTAACTGTGCTGGCGTTTAGCGAACGCTTAGGAAGACTTAGCCAGGCAGATGCTGTCAAACTAGAGGTTTACACCCCAGATTCATTACCAGAAACAGTCCGCAAGAATGACAATTTAGTAGGAATTGGCACAAGGGAAAAGTTTCCCCTTCCCGATGTATTTCAATCTACTGGCTTGAATTTGAGTCAGGCCTTTTCTCGCTTATCAGCCCAAGCAACGATTCAAACCCCACAGGATGGTCAAGGGATGATTAAGCAAATTGTTTCGCCTTGGAATGGTGAACGTGTGCTTCTGGCTTTGACAGCTCAGTCTGAAACTGGTTTAGAACGAGTGCGTCAAGTTCTCAATCAAGACCCGTGGTTCTTCCAACTCAAACAAGATACGGTGCTGATTAGTAGTGACCAAAAAAACCCAAATCCCTACGATTCTGATGCTTATCAACTTAATTTTTTCCAAAGTGCCCCTTCTGTTCATCGCCTAGAAAAGACAACTCTCCTCAGTAAGGTGTCGCGCCTCATCCAAGAAAATTGGATATTACTACCCGTAGGAATTGTTGGTTTATCTGTTCTGCTTTACGGCATTTCTCAGTTGTATATCAAGCGGCTAGCTAATACTGAAAAGAAGTAGAAAGTTGCTGATTTGAAATAGCCATGATTGGCTGGCAGTAAAAACCGCAAATGTACGCAGATAGAACCAACATTCTTCTGCGTGCAACTGCGGTAAAAATCGAAAATCTCACATCTAAAATTTAACATCAGAAATGTCATCTTCCTCATATAGACCACCTCGTAAACCAGGCGATCGCCAACGTCCCAAATTAAAGAACTGGCTCATCGACCTCACCCCCAATTTCTTTGAGCGGACTCTCGAGAAAGCGGAGATGAAACATTTGAAGTGGCTGGCTGCGCTAATATTGTTGCTTTCAGTGCCGCTAATTATTACACCGATAAAAGTTTGGCAGCAGGGCGTAGTTGCTGTCTTTTTAGTATTACTAGGTCAGTTAGTTGTTCAAGCGGAAACCGAAGAATCTTCTGCTGATATCAGCCAGTATTACCATCTATTTATGGTCTGGCTGAGTCTGGTAACAACAATGCGTTATTTATACTACCGTGTCAGCTATACCCTCAATTTTGATGGGTGGGTGAATAGTATTGCTTGTTTGCTGTTATTAGCAGCGGAACTTTATGCCATCCTGACTTTAGTGTTGGCATATTTTCAAACTCTCAAAATTAAAGAACGTCAGCCTATTAATTTATCTACTATTCCCGAAGCAGAATGGTTCAGCATTGATATCTACATTCCAACTTTTAACGAAGACGTAGAAATTGTGCGCAAGACAGCCTTAGCAGCCTTGGCTTGCGACTATACTCCAGGGAAAAAGAAAGTTTATATTCTTGATGATGGTCGTCCAGAAAGATATCCGGAAAATGACCCGCGTCGAGAAAAGTTCCGGGCGAGACGGGAAAAAATCGCGCAAATGTGCCAAGAAATCGGCTGCATACACATGACGCGGAATAATAATGACCACGCCAAGGCGGGTAATATCAACACCGCATTTTACAAAACTGAAGGGGATTTGGTCTTAATTTTGGACTGTGACCATATCCCATCGCGGCAATTTTTGTTACATACAGCGGGCTTCTTTTACGATCCGAAAGTCTCCTTTGTCCAAACTCCTCACTGGTTCTATAACCCCGACCCCTTTGAGCGCAATTTGCTCACCCACGGTAAAATACCCGTAGGCAATGAACTGTTTTATAAAGTACTGCAAAAAGGCAACGATTTTTGGAATGCTGCCTTTTTTTGCGGTTCAGCAGCATTAATCCGGAAATCCCACGCTTTAGAAGTTGGCGGAATTGCCGTGGAAACGGTGACAGAAGATTGTCATACTGCTTTGCGGTTGCATTCCAAGGGTTACAAGTCGGTGTACTACGACAAAATTATGGTAGCTGGCTTAGCACCAGAAACCTTTTCTTCTTATGTCGGACAGCAAGTACGTTGGGCTAGGGGAATGGCACAGATATTGCGGTTGGAAAATCCCTTATTTAACCCCAAACTGAAGCTGACATTGTCCCAGCGGATTTGTTATATGAGTGCAACTTCGCACTTTTTATATGGATATCCCCGATTAGTATATGCGATCGCTCCTACTCTATTTTTATTATTTGGGATTAACTCTGTCCAAGGTTTGGGTTTAGAAACGTTAGCTTACGCTATCCCACATATCATTCTCTCCCTCTCGGCAAATTACATTATCTACAAACACGTCCGCTTCTCCTTCTGGAATGAAATTTTTGAATTTGCAATGGCTTTCCAGTCTGGATGGGTGACGATGTTGGCGCTGATTAATCCGAAGTTGGGTTCGTTTAATGTCACTGATAAAGGAGTGTCTGTTAGCCAACGGATTTTTGACTGGGAATCAATGCGGGGTCTGTTGTTGGTAACGGGAGTCGTAATTGTTTCCTTGCTATCTGTTCCCTATTGGCTACTACTACGCCCTGAAGATTGGCAAGCTGTGTTAGTCAATACGATGTGGTCTACTTTTAATTTGATTTTGCTGGGAGCTGCTTTGTTAGTTGGCTTGGAACAACCGCAAGTACGTTCTGCACACCGCTTACAACGACGCCTGAATGTGGTTATTTCTAGTGACGACCAAGTAGTGATGGGCGAAACAATCAATATCTCAGAAACCGGGGCGTTAATTTCTTTGGAATCTTGGCCGAATTTAGCTGATGAAGTGGAAATTGAGGTGATGGGAGACTTTAGCGCTACTGCTACCCTTACCGCAAGAATTATCCGTATTTCTCCGGTTAACGATTCCGAAACACATTTAGCTGTGGATTTTATCAATCCTAATCCTGCCCAACTGGATGCTTTAACTTTAGTGTTGTACTCTGATGTCCGAGAATGGTATTCCCAAAAGCGGGAATATGTAGATCGGCCTATGGCTTCCTTTGGATTTTTGGCTACTAGTTTGCGACGTTCTTTGAGCGATATCAAACAACCCAGCCGCAAAAAGGTACGCAAGCAGGTACAAACTGTGGGTCAACTTTATTGGGATGGTCACTTCTTCTCGGGAGTGGCAACAGAATTAGGGATCACAGGTTTACGGTTGGAATTAGACGATACCAAAGCTGTATCCTCTAACAGAATACTGCGAGAGCATGATTGGCAGACCATGCGAACTGTCAAACCGCTGGTTGGATTGCTGTTGAATCAGGATGGAGATAATTTTTCATCCAGCCGCTTTGTTGCGGAAATTACATCGGTAGAAGAACAACCCAATGGAAAAATGGCGATTGAGTTGAATTTTCCCGAGAAATTCAAGCAACGCCAAGACACCAAAATTAAACAACTGTTGCAAGTCCTGTAGTCATCGCAATATTCCCCACCCGACAACATGATCGGGTGGGCGAGGTTGCGGGGACGGCGACAAAACTACCCCCTACAAATATCAGACGTTAGGGCGATCGCGACTTGCGCGGACTGTTCGTCCCACACCGCCCCACTCTTGGAGAACGACTCCGATGTGGGGCTTGTTTTTGTTTCAGCTAAATTGATTTTTTTACTTTATCGGTGTGGGGACTGTTGAAGAAGTGACATAATCTCATAAGCTGATCTTAGAGTAGCGATTTTTTGCCAAGGTCGTCTTAGTAGCGAATACAGGCTTTGTCTTTTAGCCTTTTTCCTGGCCTGTTGAGAAAAGGCTGGCAAACTGTCGCCTACCCTGTATTGTCACTCAGTCCCTCATCCCCAATTCGCAAATGCCTCTGAAAATCGTCCAGAATTTTAATAGTAGTTTCACCCTTAGCACTGAAGCTCAAGACATTCTCTTTAAATTATTAAAGAATGAAAATTTTTTAACCCAAATCGCGCAGCAAATATCAGTTGACAAAGTTGAATTTACAGAATTAATTTTTCAGCCAGTTCCCTACAGCTTTAGCACTCCTAAAGGAATGCCAGCAGAATTTGAACAATACTATCAATCTGAGGATTATGCCATTATTAACGTACCACCAAATTTTATGTTTAATGCTAAAATCTTTCAGCCTAGTCGCCTCTGTGCAATTTACCGAAAAATCAACTAATAGATAGTTAGTGTAATCATTTAAGTGTTAATAATCTTATGACATCTGAAACAAATATTCCTTTGTTGGCAATGCTGGAATATTTCCCCTACATTGACGAGCATGGTCAACTTCCTGAACAATTTCAGGCTAAAATCGGTGTCTACGCAATTTTTGATCGAGAAAAAGTGCTGCAATTTGTAGGTTATTCTCGCGATGTTTATCTTAGCCTCAAGCAGCATTTGGTACGTCAGCCGCAAAAATGCTATTGGGTGAAAATTCAAACCATTGAACAACCCAAACGCTCTGTTTTAGAAAGTATCGAGCAGGCTTGGATTACTGAAAATGGCAGTTTACCATTAGGTAACAAAGAGCAAAAAGACAAATGGACAAATCCGATTGATGTTAAAGCGATAATGACGGCTGAAGAAAGGGAAAAATATCAAAATCCGCTTAATGATGAATTGGCACAAATCAAAATTATTAAAAATGTAGCACGGCGAGTCGAGGCGGAAATTTTAGCTGTTTTAGAAACCCGTGGTTGCCAAATAGAAATTCGTTTCAATCCTAAGTTAAAAGAAGAAGGGCTGCTTGATTTGAAATAAGGCAGAGGAGGCAGTGCGGTGTACGGGTTTCCCGGCATAAAGGAGACAGTGCCGTGGGCGGGTTCCCCGACTTGAGGCAACTGTCGTCAACTGCCGTGGCAGAAGGGGTAAAATTTTTGGCGTTGCATAACTGCGAGATAATTTTGCTGGTTTTGTGGGATGGGCATCTTGCCATTGGTATCAACTTAAGCGAGAACCCTTGTAAAATATCCTTTCCAGGTTCCACCTGGAAATGCATGAAAAACTCCATTCCCTTGTAGGTGGAGTTTTTGGGATTGCGCTAGAGAATTTAGGACGCCATGAACAAGCGATCGCATCCTACGACTAGTCTCAAAACTTTATTAACGAGAATTAGCGCCGATCGCAAATCTCTAAGGTTTAAACTTTAAGTCTGACCCGTTAAACGTAGTCACCTGTGCATACATCAACCCGTTCCTCGTTACATAAGCGTCAGAACCGCGATAGGGTTCTGCAAGGAAAGGAGCTTCAGCCCGCCACTGAACATTAATTGTTTGATCAACTTGGCTGACATACTCAGGAGTAAAGGTAAGACCACATAAACCGCCTTGCTCACGAGGCTTGACAAAGTTGGTAAATAGTGTTCGTAACTCGGTACGCCCTTTAACCACGGCACCATCAGGCAGATGAATCTCAGCTTTGTTTGGATACTGAGCCATGAGCCGCTCTAGTTGACAACCATTTAACGCCTTCAGATGTTCCTCTACCACCTTAATAGGCGTAGGCTGACGTTTTAAGAATGATTCGTTGTCGAATTTCAACGTTAACTTGTTAACAACACTACCCAATAGTAATTCATCAACTCCATTGAACGCCGAAACAGTTAAATTTGTTGCGCTGGCAAAACCAATAGCGAGTAACAAAACTCTTAAAACTCTAGATTTGTGCATTTTTCTACTTCCTTAAAAGGAATTGATTAACAGAGTATTGTATCAAGTTTAGATAAACACGTTTCTTACTTTTTCCAAATGTTTGAATCAGAAATGGAAATTCAACCTGATGACGACGAACCTTGGAACAACCAGCGGATTGCCCTAGATGATTTAGGACGCAATGAAGAAGCGATCGCATCCTAGGACAAAGCCTTAGAGATTAAACCTGATTTACACTAAGCTTGGTACAACAAAGCTTACTCTTATGCTATTCAAGGTAATATTGAGCAAGCAGTTGACAGCCTGCAATCAGCAATTAATCTCAATCCAGAAGAATGTCTTGAATGGGCAAAAACTGATGCTGATTTTGATAACATTCGGGAAGATGAGCGCTTTCAAGCATTGATTCAAGAAAATCGAAACGATCGCAAAACTTCTGCAACGTGGAATGAGTTTGCAAGAAGTGGCTGAGATATTACCAACGCAAATGTTGGGTTTCTTTCCTCAACCAAACTTACATTTAAGTCTAATTTGGAGTTTGAAAACACGCCCTACTCCTAGTGCAGTACGGCGTAAATAAACATACTATTCACAATAGCGCAAGAGCAAAAAATACAATTCTTTTGACTTTTGACTTCACGGCAGTACTAGTGGTATTGTTTGAGCCGATGTAAATATTTATTACAATATTTTCACAAAAGCATTCTCGAAGCAATTGGCGAAGGGCTTACAGCAAAATAGCTAAAAATTAAAGCGAAGGGTACGTCTGTTTATTTTTGACTATACTTGCACCAACTATTAAGATTTGATTGTTCAATATATTTAGATACTGATTTTTCGCTAGTTGGGTACTTACGATGACAAATACGCCTCCTCCCGATCCTGAGTCATCTGCAAAAAATGCCCTTGGCTTTGATGAGTTTATCGCCGTTCTGGTTGCGTTCAGCACGATTGGAGCTATTCTATTTTGGTCGTTGTCTCGTAAAGATTCTGACTGGAATTTCAACGGGATACTATCTCTATCTCCAACTACGTCGCCCAATACTCAGCTAAATCAACGGTTACCTTCTCCTGTTCCCCAAGTGCAGCCAAATGCAGAGACTTTACCATCACCTGTTCCTACACCTAATGTTGAACCTAGTACTGCTCCATTAACTATCGATCGCGAACCTTCTACCTCAGTTTTACCACCAACTGCGATCGCTCCCAGCACTCCAGAGCCAGTACAGACACCTTTGTCTTCTAGTCAACCCTTCTCTCAACCATTCTCTCTGGTAACTCCCTCAAAGAACAAGTCAACTATCCCACCACCAATAGCGTTTGACGATGTACCTGCTGATTTTTGGGGTCGGCGTTTTATTAATGTTCTTTCTTCTCGTGGTATTATTAAGGGTTTTCCAGATTACTCTTTTAGACCCAATCAGCCTGTAAACCGTGCTGAATTTGCGGCCATTCTGCAACAAGCTTTTGAAAATAAAGCTGGTGAGAATACACTCAAATTTAAGGATGTCAAAGAAAAATTCTGGGGAACGACTGCAATTAACCAAGCTATCAGTACAGGATTTTTGAAAGGTTACCCTAACCAAACCTTTCAACCAGAACAAAAGATTACCCGCGTGCAAGTGTTAGTTGCTTTGGTGAGTGGGATGAATCTCAAAACACCTGCATCCCCAGAGCAGGTTTTAAAAATATACAAAGATGCTAAAGATATTCCTCAATATGCCACTGATAAGATAGCGTCGGCGACAATCAATGGTTTGGTTGTCAATTATCCTAACTTGGAAGTCTTTGAACCCAACAAAGAAGCTACCCGTGCTGAGGTAGCTGCTATGGTCTATCAAGCTTTAGTCAAAATGGGGCGATTGGAACCAATTCCGTCGAAAAACATTGTCCGCTTGCCGAATTGAAAATCCCTGGGGAAAGTCGGGGGATTCTTGGGTGTGTAGCCGCCTTGAGGGTGGCGGCTACAGTTAACTAAAACTTATTGTGACCAGTTTTACGGATATTTCTTCCTAATTGCACCACTGAAGATGCACATTAGGCAGGAAAACTGTGTTCAGCAATATATTACTCTAGAGAGTTTTTGCCCACAACCTGTGATTTGAGTGTTGTAATTTCGTTGGTTAACTCTTTCCTAGTTGAAGCTTTGAGTAGATAGCGATAAACAAACCAGGCTGAGTAACCAATACCAATTAATTCAAAGGTAGGTGCTACTAAGGGAATGTCGTTGAGGGAATCTAAGATTGCCAATAGTACCTTAACAGCGACAATTGCGCCTACGATTAAACCGACGGAAACTAAGGGCTGCTTGTATTGATTAAAGAAGTTTCCCAGGTATTCAGGTAGCGTACCTAAAAAGCCAGAGATTTGTTCTCCGTATTTTAGCCATTGCTCTTGAGACTGCGCCGGAGGCTGGAGTTTTGTGATAGTTCCGGTTTGATTGTTGATATCTGTCATCGTGGTCTCTGAAGACTTGGTTTCTGTGAATTCCGGTTCTTGCATTTTTGCTTCCATTAATTGTAACAGTTGAGTTTCTCTATCTGGACAATTACAACCTCAAGGCTGTTGATTAGGTGATACACGAGAGCATCAGTACAACTGAGTCTGGGTTCAAAAGGGTTTTGAGTGTCCTATCACCATAATTGTCCTTTCACCACTACTTGATCAACTACAAAGTAGCAATTCAGTAGGAGGATATGAAGTCAGACGGCAGCAGGAGCTATAAAAGTCAGCTTTCTGAGTTCTGTTTTTTAAATCAACTGGAATCCTCAGGTTGCTATTATCCCATGTCATGTCAGTTGCCTATTATCGTACTCATTAGCAGTACAAATCATGCAAAAGTCAGTCCACTTCTTATTTATACAAGCCTAAAACCCGATTTTGTCGGATGTTAAAGCTATCTTAAGCAGTGTTCGTCACTTAACCCATTGGTAGTGATATTAATACGGAATCAAAGTTTTTATGTGCTTGAAGCGACTAGACAGAAAACTGCTTTTATGCTACCCCAGTTAGGTTGGTGATGCGATCGCAAATAAACCAGTTTGGCATAATTTCCTGTCCTCATTAGCCATTGGTCACTTGTACTGAGGGAAGCCGAAGTATTGGTCATTGGTTATTTGTACTTTGACTCTGGACTCTTACCTAATTTTCCTCTGCCAGAAAAATTCAAGTTCTACATGTCAAAGCCAAAAATGCTGAGAATATTTGTGTAATTGTTGGAGAGAGATTTAGGATTTAGTTCGCTTAATTCAGATTTTCTTATCCTAAATCTACAAGCTCCAAGTTCTGCTAATACCTAGTCAGTTCAGCTTATTTCCAGTCGGGAATTTCTGCATCTTCTCCGCCGATACCGATTCCAGTGTGATAGATTTCGGCATCAGTGATGGTTAGGTTATTCATTGATGCTTGATAAACATTAGAATCGTAAATTTTGGCACGACTCAAATTGGCATTATTGAGATTGGCTTGCTTTAAATTCACATTGGTTATGTACGCTGAAGTTAAGTTAGCGCCTGCTAAGTTAGCACCAGTGAGATCAGCACCTTCAAGGTTAGCTCCACTCAGATTTGCATTTTGGAGATTCGCACCTCTGAGATCGGCACCAATCAAATGCGCACTACTGAGGTCTGCTCCGACTAAATTACAATCTATACATTCCCCAGTTGCCAACAACTTTTGCAAGTCTTGCGGATTATCAGCTTTCACTACGGTAGTGAAAAATAGGGGAGTTGCTAAGGCTAGAACTGCTAATAGCTGGAGTTTCATAATTTCCCCCTTTGTACTCAACTTATGTCCGTTCTTTTCCTCACAGTTCTATTATCTCACTAAATTTCTGCAATGAATGTTAATTGAGTACATAAGCTATTTGGGCAACCCAGGTATTTGTTGGCGATAAAATCCACTATCAATAAGGGTTTCGGCGGATTTTCGACCAATAAAATCAGGAAAACTTGACTCTGTTAAAGCCCTGTTAAATCTTATGAAGATCTGGCACAAATCGACATAGTTTTTTAGAAAAATTTAATAGGAATCTTGCTGCTGCTGGTTATGACTGTAAATCAACCATTTTGCGCCTTTAAAGCCTCAAAAAATCTCGTATATACTGATTGACTAATTTTGGCTGTTCTTGCTGAACCCAATGGCTACAATTGGGAATATATTTGATTTGAAAGTCTTTGACATAAGCTTGGGTACCGTAAGTAAGTTCTTTCCCTAAAGCAGTATCGTTTTCACCCCAAATCATCAAAGTTGGTACTGCCAAAATTCCCCAATTTCTTTTAAATATTCTTTGCTGTAAAGCGTTGCGGTAATAATTTAATGCAGCGGTGATAGCACCAGTTTTAGCAGCAGCATTTTTATAAGCGTCTATATCTGGTTGCGTAAAAGTAGTTTTGTCAACTGCCATACCTTTAAAAGCTCTTTCAATTGCTGCATAGTCTGAGCTTTTTATGAGTAATTCTGGTAGCCAAGGTAGCTGAAAAAAGAAAATATATGCACTACGGACTAGTTGTTGTAGAGTCAGTAAACCTTGAGCAAATTTTGCCGGATGAGGCAAATTGAGGATAATTAATTTTTCTAACATATCTGGGTGAGCATAGGCAAAATTCCAGGCGATCGCACCTCCCCAATCATGTCCAACTAGCACACATTTTTCATAGCCTAAGCCTTTAATTACTCCCTGAATATCTTTCACAAATTCATCCATGACATAAGCAGATTTATTTTTTGGCTTATCGCTATCGTTGTAACCACGTAAATCTAGGGCAACAACTTTAAAGTATTGGGCAAATTCTGGTATTTGATGTCGCCAAGAATACCAAAATTCGGGAAACCCATGTAACATCAACAATAAAGGGCCTTCTCCTTGGGTGACGTAATGCAATTTCACGCCATTGGTAGTGATATATTCGTGTGTCCAGGAAGGTTGGATTACAGATGTCATGAAGCCTACTCCATTTAGATAAATACTGTGAAAATCTCTCAGAAATGATTTAAACCTCGTCCATTTTGAAACCTAGAGTAGTGCGGGCAAGATGCCCGCTACTAGGATTAGGGAGCATCTTGCCCGCTACTAGGAGTAGGGAGCATCTTGCTCCCACTACTTTTAAAACTATGGTTCTCAAAATAAGCTAAAACACATTTAATTTGTATAATCCAAAAACTTACAATTCTTGTAGTGCGGGCATCTTGCCCGCGTCTGATATGCAAATTAAATGCGGAACAGCTTAGATGTGGTTTAATTATGCTGTGTTATTACTTGGTGTAACATCTATTAAAAGAAAAATATTAATCATAGTTATGTAGTTAAAAATAATAAAAATATTTCTTTAGTATCTGGAAGCATTGCCATTAGATAGATGTAGAGATTACCTCAATCTTGCTAAAAAAAATTATTGATATAAGCAACTACTATGACACAACATCTAATGCATCACCCTTCAGAATGGGTGGAGAGATTAGCAAGATTTGGTTATGCATCTAAGGGAGTAGTTTACGGTATCGTTGGGTTACTAGCAGCGCAAGCGGCTTTTGGTACAGGTGGGAGAACAACTGATACCAAAGGAGCTTTACAAACAATTGTAGAACAACCATTTGGTAAGTTTCTCCTGGCTTTAGTGGCAATTGGCTTAATTGGATATGTGCTGTGGCGCTTTGTGCAAGCAATCAAAGATCCAGAGCATCAAGGCAAAGATGTTAAAGGCTTGGCACAGCGAGTTGGTTATGCAATTAATGGTTTTTTATATGCAAGTTTAGCTTATAGCGCTGTACAAATTCTGTTGGGATCAGGAGGCAATAGTAATAGTAACTCTACCCAAGATTGGACAGCACGCTTGCTTTCTCAACCCTTTGGTCAATGGTTAGTAGGAACTGTGGGGGCGTTAATCATTGGATTAGGTTTTTATCAGTTTTATCAAGCTTATAGCGCTAAGTTTCGCAGAGAACTCAATTTAACTGAGTTAAGCAATCAAGAACGGAAGTGGGTGATGGCTATTTGTCGATTTGGGTTGCTAGCCAGGGGGATTGTATTTTCTATTACTGGCTGGTTTCTGATTCAAGCTGCAACCCAATATAATCCCCAAGCAGCTGGAGGCTTAGATGAGGCGTTACAGACGTTGTCACAACAACCTTATGGCCCTTGGCTTTTAGGCTTTGTAGCATTGGGTTTAGTTGCCTATGGTGTTTATATGGTGGTGAAAGCGCGGTATAGTCAGCTAGTCGTGAATTAAAAATTGCGGCAGATGAGCTTAATAGAAACACGCGGTATCTGGTTAACCAATACCGATAGTAAGGTACTTAGGTCAAAGCAACGCATTGCTGAAGCAATGGATTTTTTGGCTGAGACAGGATTTAATGTGGTGTTTCCTGTGGTTTGGAATCAGGGAGTCACTCTGTATCCTAGCCAAATTATGCAGCAAATATTTGGTGTGGCAATTAACCCCAGTTTTATTGGGCGCGATCCTTTAAGAGAAGTAATTGTGGAAGCGCGACGGGTAGGGTTAAAAGTTATACCTTGGTTTGAATACGGCTTTGCGAGTTCCTATAACTCTAATGGCGGGATGCTGTTGCAGACAAAACCGGAATGGGCGGCGCGCGATCGCAATGGTAAGCTACTTCAAAAGAATGGCTTCGAGTGGATGAATGCCCTTGATCCCCAAGTGCAAGAGTTTATGTTGAACTTGGTGCTGGAAGTTGTCAACAATTATGATGTTGATGGGATTCAAGGTGACGATCGCTTACCTGCTTTACCCGCTGAAGGTGGCTACGATGAGGGAACTATCGCACTCTACCGTCAGCAGTTCCAGCAAAATCCGCCACAAAACCATCAAGATAGACAATGGCTACAATGGCGTGCGGATATTCTGACGGAATTCTTAGCGCGTCTTTATCAACAAGTGAAAAGAGTTAATCCTAATTTAATTGTGTCCATGTCCCCGAATATTTATGATTGGGGATTTAAAGAGTATCTGCAAGATTCAGTCACCTGGCTAAATCGGGGAATCGTGGATATGATTCACCCGCAAATTTATCGCCGCGATTTTCTTAGTTATAAATGTATTGTTAATAGATTGATAACCGAACAATTTACAGATGCAACATTGCCGAAGTTAGCACCAGGAATTTTAATGAAGCTTGGTGCTTATTGTATTACGCCTGAACATTTGATTAAGGCAATTGAATGTAACCGTAAACGCGGTATTAAGGGAGAGGTATTCTTTTTCTATGAGGGATTGGGAGAAAATGATCGTGCCCTAGCTAAATTACTGCGTAATGGGATTTATGCTCAATCTGCATCATTTCCGACTTTGGCTGATTTGAATGCAGGTGCTGGGAATAGCCGGAGAAGTTTGTCGCTTTGGCAAAAGTTAGAACGGTTTTTGAGAAATCTTTTTTAATCGGATGCGGGGAAGATTAATGCAGATAGAACAGGTAATTGCTACTCTCAAACATGATTTACCGACTCTTTTTGAGAAAGATATTTCTTATGATATTTATACTCAAGATATCTATTTTCGCGACCCAGTAAATAAGTTTAAATATAAATTTAACTATCGGATTATATTTTGGACTTTACGATTTCATGCTCGGCTATTTTTTACACAAATTTACTTTGATGTACATGAAGTTTATCAGTCAGCAGAAGATACTATTTTAGCCAAATGGACAGTGCGTGGGGTTTTGCGTGTTCCTTGGCAAGCGAAGATATTTTTCAATGGTTATTCAAATTATAAATTTAATCAAGATAATTTGATATATGAGCATATAGATACTTGGGATCGCAAACCAACAGATATTTTGCGGCAGTTTATGAAAAAAGGTGGACATAGCTAAAGAGGCAATCGCATCTTTTATAATTACAATTAAGGATTAAATATATTGAACTTACCTTAACAAGCAAAAGGCATGACCGAAAGCAACTAATGAAACTTGAGTAGGAGATAAAACACAATGGTCAGCAGCCTTAAAGAACTCTTAGACGAGTCAGAATTGGCTCAGATTGATGATCCAGAGGAAAAGTTTGTTACTAGTGGTGTAAGCTGGCAAATGTATGAAGCGCTACTAACCAAACTAGAAGACAACTCTCATTACCGTGTCACTTACTTAGATGGAATTTTAGAAATTGTGTCGCCCTCTATTAGACATGAAAATCTCAAAAAACGTTTGGCTATTCTCATAGAACGCTATCTCTACTCAAAGCGAATTCGATTCAGCCCTATGGGGAGTTCTACCATTAAAAAACAACTCAAACAAGCTGGGGTAGAACCAGATGAATGCTACTGCATTGGTGAGAAGAAAAATATCCCAGACTTAGCTATAGAAGTGATTATTACCAGTGGTAGCCTGGAAAAATTAGAAATTTATCGCCGCTTGGGAGTTACTGAGGTTTGGGTGTGGCACATCAATCGACTCAGACTTTATTATTTGCGCGAAGAAACACCATCTATGTTTTTAGATACCCACGGATACGAACAGATTACATCAAGTGAATTATTGCCAGAACTAAATATTGCTTTATTGGAACAATGCGTTCAGATTTCAGATGATATTCAAGCTATTGACGAATTTGAACAAGGTTTGTAATAGCTGATTAAGGCTGCAAACCCCCACTAGAAAGGAAGCAAATGAACACTAGGCTGATTTTTTCAAAGTAAAAAAGAAAGTACTACCTTTACCTACTTCCGATTCTACCCAAACTTGACCGCCATACAGTTCTACAATTTTTTTCACCAATGATAAACCAATTCCGGTACTATCGGATTCTTCATCATTCGATAGCTTGTGAAAAATCTGGAATATTTTGACAAAATGCTTTTCTTCAATCCCTTGTCCATTATCAGCAATACTAAATTGCCAGTAACTATTATTTTCAGTGCAATCTATAATAATTTGACCTTGTGGTTTATCGATAAATTTTATGGCATTACTCAATAAATTTTGAAAAATCTGCCGGATGCGTGTTGTTTCAGCGTCAACAATGGGTAATCTATGTTTTATTTCTATTTGGATATTTTCGGGTGCAGCTAGTATTTCGATGACATCTGTAACCACATCGTTTAAATTAACTTGCTGTCGTTCTTCTTTGAAGTTTCCCAATCGGGAATATTGTAAAATTCCATCGATTAAACTGTACATTTTCTTGACTCTATTTATCAGCAACCTGACTAATTCTTTGCCTGGATCATCAAATGTATCACCATAATCCATTAATAACCACTCTGACAAGGAACTAATACCTCGCAGAGGAGCTTTTAAATCGTGAGAAACGATATATGCAAAATCATTCAACTCTTGATTTGCGCTTTCTACTTCTTGCAATAATTCAGCCATTCTTTCTTGGGATTGCTGACGTTGAATAATTTCTTGCTGAAGTTGTTCGTTAGTTTTTGCTAGTTCAGCAGTCCGCTTTTCTACTAACTCTTCTAAACCTTCTTTATACAGTCTCAATTCTTGCTCTACGCGCTTACGTTCTATATTTTCAGCTTGTAAAGCTTGATTTGCTGCTTCTAGTTGTGCTGGGCTGGGAAGAGCAAGTGCTTGGGGAACTAAAGGTATGAGGATGATTGCTGTATAGAAAGAAATTATGGCAGTTAGAGCTTTCATGACACCGGATAGCCAATAAACAGGGTGCCAAAGTGTCCACACTTCCATGATGTGGGTTGTACCGCAAGAAATGATGAAGGCTCCAAACAGGAAAAAGATTAACTTAAAGGGTACATCTTGTCTTTTGCGGACAAAATATATCAAAGTTAAGGGTATGGAGTAATAAGAAAGTGCAATCACAGCATCAGATATCAGGTGTAAACCTACTAAATCTGGTTTCCACAGGTAACAATGTCCATGAGGGATAAAATTTCCTGAGTAAAAAAAGCTATAAAGAAATTCCACCAATCTACCTCCAACACCTCAGATTGAATCACCATGCCCAACTTATACCATTTCTCTGTGACGATGCACTTAATATTTATAAATGAACCGCCAAGTACGCCAAGTACGCCAAGAAAAACAGAGGTAATCAGAAGATTGCAAGTTTATAGAGAATTGGTATTAGAAATTATATCTATAGGTGCAAATGTTTTTTGTAGTTCCTTGCTAATAAATCTCCCGCTCGCTTACCAACAACTATATTGACAGAGGGCGGAGAATTAGCAAGTACTAGTACTACTTTGAGGCTTTGGGTTGAAATATCAGGTAAGTTCCGCCTAAACCTTCTACAATTGTGCGTGTATTCGCAGCCATCATATTTTGATAGGTTTCTCCATCAGTTCCTACATCTCCTAGCCCATCAGTATAAAGGGTTCTTTCCGCAACTTTGACTGTGGCTGCTGCGGCTACAGACTGAATAATATTAGAGTTAATTGCTGTCTCAGGAAAAATTGTTGGTACTTTAGTCTGCTGAATCTTTTTCGCCAAGTTTTTTACTTGTGTGTCTGTTGGTCTTTTGTTAGTGCTAATACCTTCGACACTCCCTACTAATGAAAGACCATAAGCTTTGGTATAATAACTCAGTGCATTATGGGGCGTGACTAATGTGCGTTTATCGGTGGGAATGCTAGCAATTCTAGACTTTATCCAGCTATCTAATTGGGTGAGTTCGGCATTAATTTTTATCTGATTGCTATTATAAGTTTCGGCATTACTGGGTTCTAATTTTACCAAGTTGCGGCTAATTACTTCCACCATCCTGATAGCATTTTTCGGATTGTGCCAGATGTGAGGATCGGTGACTATGTTGCCACTTTGCCGAAACTTTTGTGGCTGAGGAACTGCAATTGGTGCGACAGCGATTTTAGATGCATTGCTTTTAGTCGCTTTAATTAGTTTGATCAATCCTGGTTCTAAATTATAGCCGTTATACAGAATTAGATTAGCTTGTTCCAGCGCTGTGCGATCTTCCGGCTTTGGTTGGTAAAGGTGGGGATCTGCATCTGGAGGAATCAAGCAAGTAAGGTTAACTGTATTCCTGGCAATTTGTTTAGTTAAATCACATAATATACTCGTAGTGGCAACTACTTGCGGAAGATTATAGTTAACTCTAGTGGTGCTTTGGGTGAATGAAGTGCTTGTGGCTTGGTTTCCACATCCAACAACTCCTATCGACAGAGCAAACATCACAGCAGGTAAACAATTAATATTTAGTAATTTTCTTGACATTATTCACTCCGGCTGATTGCCAATTGTTAGTTGTCAATTGTCAGTTGTCAATTGTCAGTTGTCAATTGTTTTTGAAAGAGTTTAATGTCCAAATTGTGGACTTACTGCGCTGAATTTTTCTGAGTTTGTAGTCACCATTTCCGTGTTTGAAAATCCACCAACTAAAGTCCTGAGTGCGATCGCATTTAAACCGCAACATTAATTCGATGCCCAGAGAGTGCTTTAAACTACAGCAATCAAGTCCTGAGTGCGATCGCATTTAAACTGCAAAATTAATCCGATACGGTTAATGGTCGATGGTTATCAGACAAAGAACCACTGACAACTGACAACTGACAAATGACTATTGACTCTAATTCATTTCCTGAATTTGCAAGCGAATAGTATGTTCAATAGTGCCACTCAGTTGCAATTCCATGATTTCACCGCCTAGGGGTTCGATGCTACTGAGGAGCGATCGCAAATTTGGTGTACTTGCACCTGTATCTACATATAACCGATCGGCTAAATTGCTGATGCGCTTCCAAGTCATGTATAACTTGCCGATGGTTTGTTCGATTTGGGATGCTTGATTAACTAAGTCAGCAGCGATGGTTAAACAGCCTATTCTTTGGGCTTCTTCTAAGGCGGTTTCAATATCAACGTCTGCTTGGATTAAGGCTTGGACTTGAGCAGCAGATTTCAAATATTTTGCCAGATAACGGGCTTCTGTGGTTACCTGTTTTAAGGTATCGACATCAGGGTTAGCCGCAATTTCTTTTTGTAAGTATTTTTGGTGGGGTTCTGGCAGTTTTTCGAGTTCCTTCACCAATGGGGCGATGTAGCGGGGGGGAAGGGTGTTATCTGCGGCTTTGATTTTGACTGGTTCTGGTAGCAAGTCTGACGACATTGCTGTCCATTCGTCGGTGAGTTGGCGGACTTCGCGCCGAGTGATACGATCGCCTTTTTGGGCTGCTTCACTCACCATCTGTTGGACTTCGGGGGAAGCTTTGGCGGTTTCGACAAAGGCGCGTTTACTAAAATTATTAACTGAGCTGGGGTCAAGTTTGCCTTCTTCTAGGAGTGTATCAGCACTGTTAGCTAGCTGAATCCAGGCGTAAGCTTGACTTTTACTAATTTCTCGTTCTTTGAGCCATTTGAGAAAACCAGTACCCCGACTATCACCGCCTATTTTCTCGCGATCGCGGATGGCGCGTAAAATTCGCCCCCGCCAGATTTCGGTTTGTAAATCAAAGCGATCGCACACTTGCCATGCTACATCTAGCTGCTGTTGAAAATCCGACTCGAGAATCTGTTCGTCTTCAGGATCGGGCAGTTCAAAGGTTAGATCCGCTGGCTGTTGCAATGCAGCAGCAATGTCGTTGAGCGATTCGTTATATTCCACGACTGGTTGCCGAGTAGGGTATGCGTCGGCTTATTATGCCACAATCTGTGACTTTGGTACTAGTTATGATTGCTGATTTTGTTTAAGCTGACCCCATTAGCTAAAATTCCTAAAATTTTATTAACATCTTTGAGATAATATTCACTTAAGTCAATCTGAATCTCTTGCCCGGATAATTTCAAAAACTGCCAAATACTACCAGTTGTGACAGTTCCATAAATTGCTAATTTCTCATTACCTGAACGTTCATTAAAAATTTGTGCTGCTAACATCTCTGCTATACATTGTCCTAAACCAGCAGAAATGTTTTCTTTTTTGGCTTCTACAATCACCACTACTGGTGCTGTAATAATTAGCCTTTCGGTGGAATCTGTAATAATAAAATCACAAATTCCATTCAATCCCTGTGCCACATCAACGTTAAATTCAACTCCAGAAAATAAATTTATCTTATCGTTTAATTGTCGCCTTAGCTCTAGTAAAATTGGCGCAATAATCATTTCTGAGCGAGCTTTTTCACTATTACTAGCAGTTGCTATGGGCACATTATATTTCAGAATTTCTTTTAACAACTGGCTGCATTCTAAATCAGAGACATTAGCAAAAATATCAGCCGCTTCAATAGTATTTATTTGAAAAGTCTGTTTAACTTTTTCTAAATTAAAATCGCTGTATGCCATATTAGTTCTATGAATATGAGCGTAGGCACTGCCCACCTTAAGAATTAATCAGCTTTTCAAGCTGTGGATTTTGCAATAAGTGCAATAAATTTTGTAGACGTAGGTTGGATTGAGGAACGTAGACGCGGAGCGGCTTCCCGTAGGGTAACCCAACATATATCAAGGCGTTGGGTCTCATGCTTTCTCTCTATCTACAAATTTTTTTTACTATCAGGCATAACACAGGGAGCATCCCACTTTTTTGAATGTCATTGCGACACCCTTCTATATTGAAACTTCTCCGCCGAAATAGCAATTTTAGTGTCCGAAATGGCAATTGTAGTCTCCGAAATGGCAATTGTAGTCTCCGAAATGGCAATTGTAGTGCCCGAAATGGCAATTGTAGTGCCCGAAATGGCAATTGTAGTGCCTGAAATGGCAATTGTAGTGCCCGAAATGGCAATTGTAGTCTCCGAAATGGCAATTGTAGTGCCCGAAATGGCAATTGTAGTGCCCGAAATGGCAATTGTAGTGTCCGAAATGGCAATTGTAGTCTCCGAAATGGCAAATGCGTAGGCGTAGCCCGCCGCAGGCATCGCTTAGTTGGTTAACGATCGGTAGCCATCATTCCAGGCGTACACCAGAACACATAAAAAAACTTCTGATTCCCCTTCTCGCTGACTCTGAAGGGTTAAGGCGTGTTTTCAAACCCAAAAAGCCTTTTGCATTAAGGGAAATATTATCTATGCTGTGCCTGCACTACATATTTGATGATGAAATTTAAAGATTAAGTAAACTTCCCAAAAACTGCATAAGCTCCAATTCACTAGAGATATAGTAACTCGTAGGTATAAATCAGCAAACTCACTCAGATTTATGAAGCGATCGCTTTGGATACAACAAAGCATGGGGCATTGGGTCAATAGTCAATAGTCAATAGTCATCCTCATCCCCCTAGTCCCTATTCCCTATTCTTCGACAACTTTTAATCCTAGAGAAATCATCCCATGAGTACAAAATCAATTTACAAGCAATCTTTCGCTCTTTTCGTCACTGGAGTTTTGAGTGCGATCGCTTTCAGTGGTTCGGTATCCGTGCAAGCACAAACAGAATCACAACCCAGTTCTCCTCCTAAATTCACTAAATTCCAACCAGGTGAATCAAAAATCCCAGGTAAAGGTAGCCCCTTTAAACCTTCTGGACTCAGACAATCTGAAAAACCAACTGGCGGTAGGCGAGGGATTCCTGATGGTATAGACGATCGCGTCCCCATGCTTAGCCACGATTACCCTTGGTCAACTATTGGCCGGGTACAAGGAACAACAACCGATGCTCAAAGCTATCACTGCACCGGCACTTTAATTGCTGATGATATAGTTTTAACAAATGCCCACTGTGTGATTGACCCGGAAACTCATCAACTCAGTCAAAAAATTCAATTTCTACCCAATGTCATTAATGGTGCTGTTAGCAATAGAAGAGATATAGCCACAGTAGAGCAAGTAATTTATGGTACAAACTTTACTGGTGATAACCTCAGCAATCAAACTAACGACTGGGCAATTATGAAAATTGATAAACCCCTCGGTCGCAAGTATGGTTATTTAGGCTGGAAGTCTATACCACCTGCTGCACTAATTAATAATAAGAAACAATACTTTTTTGTCGGCTACTCTGGTGACTTTCCCAATCCTAATAAAAAAGGCTATGAGTATTTGAGCGCTGGGCCAGGATGGACGGCAGGATTTCAGGCTGGATGTAGTATTGTCAAAGAGGAAGAAGGCATTCTACTTCATGATTGTGACACGGCAGGCGGTTCTTCTGGCGGTCCACTCATCGGCGTGATTGATGGACAACCATATATTGTGGCTCTTAACAATGCGGAAATTAAAAATCGGAGAACCAATCAAGATATCATCAACCTAGCTGTCAACATCTCCTTCTTAGATAAATTGGCTGGTAATTAGGGATTGTTGATTGTTGACTGTTGACTGTTGACAGTTAACAGTCAACGAATTTTGCTATTATCATCCTCCAGAGGGAATTTGGTGCATGGGAATGCAGAAGCTACAGAAACTAGCACTGATTTGGTTGTGTGCAGGAATCATTATTTTAGGTTTGATGGGATGCGATCGCCTGCCGTTTTTAGCTCCTTCTGGAGATGTGGTTGAGCGTGTCAGTGATGGTGATACGCTAGCCGTGAAGGACTCTAAAGGTAACAAATTCAGCGTCCGCTTTGCCTGCATGGATGCACCAGAAGTACCACACACCAATAAAGAAAAGCAAAGTCAACGCCCTAGCGATCGCAATCAATTTAATTGGGGTACTAAAGCACAGGAACGGGTGCAGGAGTTGGTTAAGCAGGGAGGCGATCGCGTGACTTTAACTATTACCGATAGCGATCGCTATGGCAGAAAAGTTGCAGAAGTTCGCTTAAAAAATGGCACTTTTGTGCAACAAGTTTTACTCAGGGAAGGACTTGCCAAGGTGTATCGTCCTTATTTAAATAAGTGTCCTAGTAAAGAGTTAGTGCAACAAGCCGAAGCCGAAGCGCAGCAACAAAAGCGGGGGATTTGGGGCGATACTAAGTTTGTCAATCCTTGGGAGTATCGGAGTTTCAAGTAATACAAGGCGATCGCATTTTCATGTAGCGTCAAAGTGCGATCGTATTTTACAGAATTATGCCATAACCATAGATCATCGTAGGGAACATTGCTCATAGGTGTCAAATTGAGCTTCTAACGCTTATTCCACAGGCATTTTACCCCACCCCTTAATCCCCTCCCCGCAAGCGGGGAGGGGAGGTTTTGCGTCAGCAAAGCCGGGGTGGGGTAACGCGGATCGTGATGGTACGTGAGTAAATTCAAAATTACCTCTTCATAAGGGTTTCACGTTAAATTGACACCAATGAGCAATGTTCCCTACCCCGTGCGTGGAGTCAACAGCGATCGCTTTCAATAACACCAGTTTTTCTCATGTCTCGCCCACAACGTAACTTTCAACCAGGCTTTTGTTATCACATTACAACCCGTTGTAATAATCGGGAATTTCGCCTGACGCGGTTAGAATGTCGTGAAGTCTTTCTTTATGCCATCAAGAAGGCTCAAGAAAAATATGGGTTTAAGTTGTATGCTTTGTGCATTATGAGTAATCACAGCCCCTTCGGGGAAGTCAAAAGTCAAAAGTCAAAAGTCAAAAATAATACAGGACTTACGCACAGGTAACGGAAAAACGAACCGCGAAGCACGCAAAGGACACGATGGAATAAGAGTTTCAGAGAGTTTTTGCGTAAGTCCTATAATACTTGAGTTTTGATATACTTGTTAGTATGAGTAATTATATCCCCATTCCTGATAGGGCATTTGAATTTGCTGTTAGGATAACAATGCTTTGTTCTTATTTAGATAAACAACCAGGAACACCAAGATTATTAGCTGCTCAGTTATTCAGAGCAGGTACATCAATTGGCGCAAATATTGAAGAGTCTCAGTCTGCTGAAAGTGATAGGGATTTTATCAGCAAGCAATCGATAGCCTTAAAAGAAGCAAAAGAAACAAGATATTGGTTGCGGCTGTTAATTAAATCAGAAATGATGACTGAGGCACAAGTAAAAAACCTTTTAGATGAGTGTGAACAGTTAATTAAAATTATTGCTAAATCAATCGTAACGACTAAAGGAAAGCTAGAAAAATAAACTTTTGACTTTTGACTTTTGACTTTTGACTTCCCCGAAGGGGCTGGCATCCTGCGTTTTTACTATTGGGGAGGACGTTGGAAGAGTGTGCGGCTAAATATCGCAAGTTTTGCAAGAACTATCGCCCAAAGCCAAAGCCTGAAAAAAAGAATCATTGGGGGAGTCGTTTTTTGCCATCAATGAAGAAGGATGGTAAGTCGAAGAAGTCACCGGGACAAATGAGTTTACCTTGGGACAAGCAAAGAGTAACAGAGAGTACTGAGGTGCATGAGGTAGCAGAAAAATTTATTCAGGCGAACTGTTATTGTGCCAGGTATTGGAAATCTGAAATGCTGATTCTACCGTACTTTAGGAGCTTGTAAAAAATCTTGAAGCCAAAGTGTCCATTGCTATATTTTACCCATAAGCGGTCAATCGTGCGGAGGTCGGGACAAGGGAAGTTTAATAATTCTTCAGACTCAAAGTAATCACCTTCATTCTTACCTAAAGCCTGAATCATCACTCGATATGTTTCCATATCAGCGTCTTTCCAGTTCCCTGCTGCTAGCAAGTCGCGCAGTTTGCTATAGTCTACGCCTTTCTCTGAACTGAGGTCATCTTCCTTTGCAAGTGGTTTAGGGCTAGTGTTATTTACAACATCTTGCTCCCCTCCTCGCTTGCGGGGAGGGGTTGGGGGTGGGGTAACTCGCGCCTCAATTTCCGCAATATCCTCATCTCTTAGTTGCAAAAGTTGCTGAAACCGCTTCAATTCTTCCCGTGTACACTGACTCAGAGTCCCTTCATCCTCAACCGCCTCAATTAGCGCTTCTTCGTAGTTCTTGAGATTTGCTTGATACTTGCGGTAAGGTTCCAAAACTTCGTTTTGAATTTGGGCTGCTATTTCATCTGACAAACTCAATTCACTTTGCCGATGTTTAAGAATGCGACGACCTATAACCGTAACCTTACCATTTCTTACATATAGCGCTACTTCCTTACGGTACTGCAATTGCGGATCGCCTACAGGAGCTTTCGCTAACTTAATTTTAAAGCCTTCTCTTACAGCATAAATTTCTGGCTTCATTGCCGGGGCTGCTTCCTGCACTTTTTTACGGGCATATTCATGCAGTTCATCTACAGAAATCATGCCATCATTATCAGTGTCAGCCGCGCCTTTCTCAATTCCTTCGACAATGTAGCGGGTGTAAACTGATAAGTCTGCCCCTTCTTGTTCAAAAGAATACTGGGTAGACGTAGAAGAAGTTAATACAACTCGTCCTTCTCCTCCCAGTTGATTCTTGATATCTACGCTGTTATCATCTTTTGCCCTCATTCCTTCAGCAAAAGCACCGCTAAAGCAACAGTCAAGAATAATTACCTGTCGCCGAGAACGGCTATTTTCCATCATCCCATGTATCAGGCTGGCAGCAGTGGCGGTAGTTTTCTTGAGTTCGCCTTTCTGGTTCTTAGAGGTTTGGCTAGTTGCTAAATATAATCTACCAGCTTCATCTTTAATCCCGTGTCCGGAGAAATACAGCAATACTAAGTCATCTTTTTGACGATTATCAAACAAAGTTTCAATTGCTTCTTCCATTACCTGACGTTGGGGATTTTCCAGGACTCTAATATCAGCATCGGCAAAATCACCCATTCCTGAATGCTTTAAGACTCGCTGCATTGCTTTGACATCTTGTACAGCCCCAGGTAAAGCATTTAATCCTGGTTGATATTCACTAATCCCGATCAGCAATGCTAGCTTTGCCATGTATCTATCTACACCTTTGTAATTTCTTGTATGGCATTAACTGCGGCTTCTAATTCTTTGCGACTGCTGGCTTTGACTTTAACTTTTTTGCTGTCTTTGGTTAGTTCTAATTCTATTTCAATAGGTTTGCTACCTAAGCGATCAGTCAGAAAACCCCAAACTTGCTGGACACTTTCCGATTTCACAATAGCCATTACTTGACCGACAACATAGCCTGTGACTGACTTACTTCCCACTGGCGCATCGATTTCAGCTACTCGGTTAACTTCTTCTACCTCATCGAGTTCTTTCATTTGACTTAGAAGTCTTTCGGCTTCCTCGTCCTTTTCCTCTGCATCTAAGTCTTGGTCAATAAAGGTAATTGTGAGTTTAATGTCTGATGTGTCTGCCATAGTGGATATTAGGTAATTTTAAATACTAGAATTAGTAGATAATGTATTTTTACTGACGCTTAAAGCTCAGTTTACTATAAATAAATCAATCACAAGGTTGATAATTCCGTAAATTTGAGTATCTGTAGGGTGGGCAATACCTAGGCTGTTCACTTTGATGGAATTTGGGGGTTTTTGGTTTATACCATTTTTGTCTGGTGTCATTGCGAGCGAAGCGAAGCAATCGCAAAGATTCTGGGATTGCTTCGTCGTTCCTCCTCGCAATGACGACACATATTTTGCATGAATTTTTACCCCCTAAAAAGGCACAGAGTCAACACCCTAGGCAATGCCCACCCTACGTATTTGTTCAAAAATTAAATATTAATTCTAGACATATTTTAGGTATCTGATTGATTGCTCTTATCCTTTTCTAATGCTTCCTGGATAGCACGACGACAAAATTCTGGGGGATCTTCTTTTGCTTTGACTTCCTCTTTCATTTCCTCAGTGCATCGAAAGCTGAGGGTTGTTGTCAATGGTTTTTCTCTGTCTGATTGAATCGGTTGTAAACTCTCTGGATTACCTTTAGGGTTAGGCATTGTTTAGAAATATAAATAACTATCGAAACAAGCGTGTACAAATGTTTAATAGTTAATTGGTGGGTATTTCCCTGGAAAAGTCTTACCCACCAATGTCCATTACTGAACACTTTCATTCTATGTTCACGCGAACTGAATTAGAAGTCTTGACAATTCCTCAGTTAAGGAATCTTTGTCAAAGGTACGGTGTTAAGCCTACTGGTAGCTTGGCATACAAAACCAGTTATATTACAACTCTCATGACGTTTAGTGCGATCGCCCTAAAACAGCTTGAGGAAGGGAGAGGATTAAGATTACCATCATTTGGGAATGTTCAAGCCATAGGTACAGCACTGGATGAAATTAACTCTCCCACTGATGAACAGATAGCCTTAATTAGAATTTCTTTTGAAGGTAGGAGAATGGAATACCCTCAAAGATATTACCAAGAGAAGCTATTAGCTATTTACAGGGCTAAGTTACTACTGGAAGAAGTGATTAACCTGTTATCACCCTTATAGTTTAAGCATGGGTAAATTACGCTACTAAAAACAAGATACCCTGTAGAGCCTACAAGCTTTACAGGGTATCATTTTGAAACGGAGAGGGAGGGATTCGAACCCTCGTATACGTTTCCGCATAACAGACTTTCCAGGTCTGCGCCTTAAACCACTCGGCCACCTCTCCAGGTGCCACGATTTACAACTATACAATGAAATCGCAAAAAATGCAAAGATAATTAAAATGACATTTGAGAAGAAAGCTAAAATCCCAAATCAAGATGTCCCAAACATACAACATTAGAGTTCACGATCGCACTTCTGGCAAGGAATACACCCTAGAAGTCCCAGAAGACCGCTACATTTTGCACAGCGCTGAACATCAAGGAACCGAACTACCGTTTTCTTGTCGCAATGGGGCTTGCACCACTTGTGCTGTGAGGGTGCTGTCGGGAGAAATTTACCAACCAGAAGCGATTGGATTGTCACCAGAGTTACGGCGCAAAGGTTATGCCTTATTATGTGTGAGTTATCCCCGTTCTGATTTGGAAGTGGAGACACAAGACGAAGATGAAGTCTATGAACTCCAATTTGGGCGCTATTTTGCCAAAGGGAAAGTTAAAGCGGGTTTACCGTTAGATGAGGATTAAGATTTGGTGGGCGCAAAGGTGCCAATTACGGCTAATAGGTCTTATTTTGGCGAATTAATGCGAAAAATAGTAATTTTGGCTTGTTTATTACTCCTGGTGAGTTGTCAAGCCAATAAACAGCCAACAACTAATCAAGCGCAGGTGAAAGTAGCGCGGGTAGTCAGTGGGCAAAGTTTGGAAGTTTTAGGGATGGCGGAACAACCAAATTTAATTTCCCAGGTGCGGTTAATTAGTATTGATGCACCAGACATCCGCTACCGTCCCTGGGGAGACAACGCCAAACAAGGCTTAGAAACCTTAATTGGGGGTGCGGAACAAATAGTCACCCTAGAGTTTGACATCGAAACCAAAGACAAAATTGGCCGGACTTTGGCTTATGTGTGGAAAGATAAAGTTTTATTGAATGAAGAATTAGTTAAACAAGGGCATGTATTATTTGTACCGCGATCGCCTAATCACAAATATGACCAGCGTTTAGAACGTGCGCAACAATGGGCGAGAATCATGGGACAAGGAATTTGGCAACCAGAAAAACCCATGCGCCTGACTCCGGCTGAGTTTCGCCGTCAGTATCGATGAGGGATGAGGGATGAGGGGGATGAGGGGGACAAGGGGGACAAGGAAGACAAGGAAGACAAGGAAGACAAGGAAGACAAGGGGGATAAATGCCCAATGCCCAATAACAAATAACAAATGACAAATGACAAATGACAAATGACAACTAACAAATGACAAACCTACAAATTTTTCTTGATATTGCCACAGAAGCTGCTTTAGCTGGTGGTGAAGTGTTACAAAGCTACTGGGGTAAATTAGAAGACGCAATTACAGAAAAAGGCCGTCCTGGTGATTTGGTGACAGCAGCTGATAAAGCTTCAGAAGTGGTAGTTTTGGAAGTTTTGCGTCGCCACTTTCCCCAACACTCGATTCTGGCTGAGGAATCTGGGAAACAGGAAAATCAAGATAATGAATTCCTTTGGGCGATCGATCCTTTAGATGGTACAACTAACTACGCTCACCAATACCCTTATTTTGCGGTTTCTATCGGGTTGTTAATTAATGGCGTTCCCCAAGTAGGCGTAATTTATAACCCATTTCATAATGAACTATTTCGGGCGGCGGCTGGTTTAGGTGCAACACGCAACCGCCGCCCGATTAAAGTTTCCAGTACTTCTCAACTAGGTAAAAGCCTGCTAGTAACTGGATTTGCCTACGATCGCCGGGAAACCTCTGATAATAACTATGCAGAATTTTGTCACCTCACCCATTTGACTCAAGGTGTCAGGCGCAGTGGTTCAGCCGCAATGGATTTGGCTTATGTTGCTTGTGGGCGTTTTGATGGTTACTGGGAAAGGGGACTTTCTCCTTGGGATATGGCGGCGGGGATTATTCTTGTGCAAGAAGCTGGCGGGAAAGTCACCGCTTACGATGGTAGTCCCCTAAACATTGAGTCAGGTAGAATTTTGGCTACTAATAATTATCTTCATGACAGTCTCAGTCAGGAATTATTACATGTTCCACCACTGTCAACTTGGAAATAAAAAATGGGAATACTAAGTCCACAGTCAATAGTCAACTGGTCAATAGTCAATAGTCAATAGTCAATAGTCAAGGGTAATTATTCTGGACTACCGACTCTAGATGATTGACTCTGGACTTTTGACTACTGACACTTCGCTCATGTAGCGAATTCAACTATCAAAAATTAGTTGCTGACTTTGGTGCATAGGGTTTTATGGCTTTAAGAATAGATCGTGGACTTTTTAAATATGATTTCATAGACCATCATGCAATTTTGTGTGTGCCGGTTGATGCAGATGTCAAAGAGCTTCGCAAACGCTATTTGATTATTGCTCGTCGTTTGCATCCTGATACCAATCTTGCGAGTGATGAGGCGGACAAGAAGCTAGCTAATGAATTTTTATCCAAGTTGGTTAACCCAGCTTATGAAAAACTTTCTGTGGAACGGACTCGCGCAGAATATATGATAGTGCTAACCCAAATGGGTAAGCGTTTATTACAAGAATCTACCTCGGTAGACATTCACACCAATTTAGGTAAGCAGTTAGCGACGGCGCCAGAAGCAAATGTCAATCAACTGTATAAAACTGCGATCGCTCAAATTGCAGAAACCCAGTATGATTCGTTACAGGAAACACCCCAACTCATTGCCCAAATTAGTGAGTTGAATTTAGTTTACTTAATGCGGAGTACCAAAAAATTATTAACAACACCGCCACAATTGACTCAACCTACAGTTAACTCAGGATCACAAAAGTCAAATTCAGCACTCAATACAACAACTGTACCACCAGCGTCAGCCACTACTGAATCTTCAGTGGAATCCTATATCCGGCGCGCGCAAACTTTAATCGACAAGAACCAATTTCCCCAAGCTCAAGTAGAACTACAAGATGCTTTAAAACTAGAACCGAAGAATAGTCAGTGCCATAGCCTGATAGGATTGGTGTATTTGAAGCAAAATCGCTTGAAAATGGCCAAGGTTCATTTTGATAATGCCCTGAAATTAGATCCCAATGACAAAATAGCTTTGGAATGGAAACCAAAGCTAGACAAGTCTTTGGGGCAACAAACTGGTGGTTCTCAGAAAAATTCAGTTTTTAATAGAGCTGGTAAACAATCAGATCAGTCTGGAGGTAGTAGTTTGTTTGGTGGTTTGTTTGGTGGGAAGAAAAAATAGTCAGCAACTCACGAATCGTGCCATCTAGGTGAAGGGCTGGGGGCAGAGGGAGCAGGGGGGCAGAGGGGACAAAGGGGACAAGGAAAGGGGGACAAAATCAATATTCAGAAATATTTTTGACTTTTGACTTTTGACTTTTGACTTTTGACTTTTGACTCTTGCCCCATGCCCAATAAAAATTGACAATCAGCAACTTGGAGAGGATTAATGGTGTATCAGCCAGCAGCGGGAGCCAGGGATTTATTACCTTTGGATGTGGCTCAAAAACGCTGGATTGAAGATAGGTTACAACAAGTATTTCATCGTTGGGGTTATCACAGAATTATTACCTCAACGTTGGAGCGCATGGATACGCTGATGGCGGGGGAAGCAATTCAGCGTCAGACGGTAATTCAACTCCAAAATGCTGAAGATGAAGAATTAGGCTTGCGTCCAGAACTCACAGCCTCAATTGCTCGTACTGTCGTGACGCGCATGGCAGGTGCTACTTATCCCCAACGGCTGTACTACAATGCCAATGTCTTTCGCCGCATCTGGGAAAATCGGCATAACCGTCAGCAAGAGTTTTATCAAGCTGGGGTGGAGTTGCTTGGTGCGAGTGGATTGCTAGCCAATGCAGAAGTACTGTTATTAGTGGCTGATTGTTTAGCAGCTCTGTCGTTACAGGGATGGCATTTAATTTTAGGTGAGGCGGGAATTACCCGATCGCTGTTGAGCGTTTTTCCGACTCATCTCCAAGGCAAAATTCGTCATGCGATCGCTCATCTTGACCGCATTGCCATAGATAATTTACCCCTAAGTGAGGAACTACGCGATCGCGCCCGACTCATTTTAGATCTACGCGGTACAAGCAGCGAAGTCTTGCAAAAAGTCAATAGCTTAGATCTAGACACAGCACAACAAGCAGCTGTAAATAACCTCACTTCCCTAGTAGAGTTAGTAGAATCAGCGGGAAATTACCCCTTAATTCTCGACCTCAGCTTGATTCAAACCATCGATTACTACACCGGGATCGTGTTTGAAGTCGTCAGCGATAAAGAAGGACAAGCCCAGGTTTTAGGCAGAGGTGGGCGCTACGACCAGCTTTTGGGACTATATCATCCCCAAGGAGAAAACATCCCCGGTATTGGCTTTGCCCTCAATCTTGAAGATTTATACCAAATTATCCAATCTACTCAGCAATTACCGCAAACTCCCCCAGCCAGCGATTGGTTAGTAGTACCAGAAACAGCTAATGCTGATGCAGCCGCCTTTGCTTACGCGCAAAAGCTGCGGGATTCTAGTGAGATAGTGCGGGTAGAAATAGATTTGGGGGGAAGAGAAAAAGAGGCTATCCGCCAATACGCACGCGATCGCGGTATCTCGCAAATCGCTTGGATACAAGCTGATGGCTCACCCATCATTGAATCATTGCCTCATAGCAATTAACGCCAGCCCTGATACACATAAACCATCATAGGGGCACAACAATGTTCATTGGTGTCAACTTAACGTGAAACCCTTATCAAGACGTGATAAGCGAATTCTCTCACTTAACATCAAGATCCGCGTTACCCCACCCCAGTTTTGCTGACGCAAAACTTCCCCTCCCCGCTTGCGGGGAGGGGATTGAGGGGTGGGGTAAAACGTATATCGGGTAAGCGTTCGAGCTTAAATTGACACCAATGAAGATTGTTGTGCCCTTCAATTTATTCTGCAACATTAAAGTTTTGTGAACAATTTGAATTATCCCAGCCTTTAGAGCTGATAACCTATCAAACAAGTAGGAGGAGGTTAGCTGCTGTCATGATATTCCAACCTAAACTTATTGGGCTGGATAACCTTTATGTGTAGTGACTTTAGTGACTCCTCTGTGATTAGCTTGCTGCAAGCGGCTTTAAGTAATTCAATGGCAAGAAGCAGGCTATTACAGCAACAAAAAACACTCCAGGAAATCATCAATGATCTTCCTGCTCGTCAATGGTTATTTGAGCAATTATGTCAAGCTGATAATCCAAATCAGGTAAAGGATTTCATCATCACGATGATGAAGTCTTCCAGGTTAATTTGGAACGGTGCGAGGATATCACCGGATATCTATAGTGAAGCGCTATCAAGAACCTGGATATGGTTTATGGAAAATCTGGGAAAGTATAACCCAGAAAAAGCTAGCTTTGTCACCTGGTTTAACCAAAAGCTGCGATGGACGATTCAGGATGTGATTCGCGAACAAGCCGATGAAGAAAGAAGACGGTTAACGCCAACACAGGAAGAAGATCGTGAGTGGATTTATCCGCCTGCGCCAGAGCCAGATCGATGGTATGAAACTATCCAAGAATGGCGAGAATTAGTGCAAAATTATCCCCATATCTTCAAAGATTGTCGAATGCAGAGTCATCCCCATGTCAACTGTCAGGTGTTGTTGATGCATATCTTGAATGTATTGCAAGATTCCGGGGAGTTTTCTTGGAATGCGATCGCCCAAGAATATGCAGTCGAAGCAACAGCCCTGAGGAGATTTTGTCGAACAAGATGTTTTCCTCGTTTGAGACAGTTATTGTCTCAATAATATTGCAAACAGTTTCCAAACGTTTTCTATGATGAATACCGTAGCTAAATTCCCACCGATCGCAATTGCAATTACGGCGACAGATCGAAAACAGGCTTATGAGTTTGCTCAACAGCAGCTAACCCAAGAGCGATCGCAACAAGTTTATCGCAATACCCTGGCTGTGTTAGTGACTGGGCGTTATTTGCAAATGTTGGGTATCGAGAGCGATTTAGAACTCAGTCATAGTTGGAATCCGCTGGAACGCCTGATAGAAAACATTGCGGACTTGTATATTCCTAGTTTGCACGGCTTTTTAGAGTGTCGTTGCTTGCGTCAGAGCGATCGCAAATGTCAAATACCAACAGAAGTTTGGACAGAACGTCTTGGCTACGTATTTGTGCAACTTGATGAACCATACCAAGAAGGGCAAATTTTAGGATTTGTCGAATCCGTATCAGTTAAAGAACTACCACGCAGCTATTTTCAACCACTCGATTTATTGCTAGAGCGTTTGACATTAGAACCACCAGCAGAACCAATCGTACAACTCAGACAATGGCTGCAACGAAACTTTGAATCCGATTGGCAACCAAGGCAAGAATTACTTAGTAATTTTAGAGGTATGATTATACCGCTTGAGCAGCCACAACTGCAATTTAAACAACGAAGTAATGACCATTATCGCCAACGAATTGAACAACTTTATCGCGGACAATCTTGTGATTTGATGCAATCTATTCTGGTTGATTTCAATCCCCAGGAAGCTTTAGTAAATCTGATCCAAAGAACTCAGGATGATGAAATTCGCTGGCAAGCTGCTGAGTTATTGTGGGAAATAGATCCACAACATCAAGCTTGTCCGGTGATCAATGCCAAAGATTTAGGAATATATCTTCTAGGGCATTCTGTAGTTTTGATGGTGGGGATTTTGCCAAAATCAGATAGTAAAATGTTGATTTTACTGCGGGTTTATCCGCGAGAAAAATTGTCTCATCTACCTTCAAGATTGAAGCTCATCGGATTGGATGAAACCGGAAATGCTTTTTTTGAAGTGGAATCGCGCCCGAAAGATGATTATATCCAGTTTAAATTTACAGCCGACCCAGGCGATCGCTTCAGTGCTCGTGTAGTTCTCAATGATGCCAGCTTTACTGAAGAATTTGTTATTTAGCTAACTATTGCTTAGTTTTGCTGAATTGTGCTTATCTAATAATAAATCCTTAACTTCTAGATGTTCTCCGTCGGTTGTTTATGATGCCATCCTCCTCTAGTCTTCAACCCCCTCAAAATGTCGCTGTTGTGCTTGAGATTAGTGGCGGTACCTTTAATGACGGCTTCTCTGTGACGCTGACAATTTTAGAAGATGGTAAAACTATTCAAGAGGATGATGATTTACCTGACCTTCCGGCAGCGCTAGAAATACCACATTTGTATCAGCAGTGGCAAAATATATCACTGGAGAACAGTCGTCAACTGCAAGCAGTTCCAGGACAAGTGACGAACGTAGCTCTAGAAGATTGGAGACAAAGAACTAAAGAGCTAGAGAACTATTGTAAAACATGGTTTCAGAATCAAGAGTTTAAGAGTTTACGCGATTGCATTCGGGCAAATATCAGAGTGAGATCGGATCAATCTGTCCCCATTATCATTAGATGCCAGACAAGAAATCAACAAGAAAATAATATTTTACGTAGGCTACCCTGGCATATCTGGAATTTATTTACCGAGCTTCCCAATGCTGAATTTGCCTTATTCACTAAATTTCATCCTCAAGTAGCTACCCTCAATGCACAGGTCAAAGTTTTAGCAATTTTTGGCAGTTCTCAGGGAGGTTTGCAACTAGAACAAGATAGAAAAGCATTAGCACTATTGGAACAGCGTGGAGCAAAAATTACGTGGACATTAGAGCCAACTGAAGAAGAGCTTTCTCATTTATTATTTGATAAAGTTTGGGATATCTTGTTTTTCGCCGGGCATAGTTCGAGCCAAACAACAAGTGGACAAATTCAAATTAGTCAAGGAAGATTTTTACCCTTAGATGCATTACATCAAAGCTTAAGGAAGGCGGTAAAAAAAGGTTTAAAGTTAGCAATCTTCAATTCCTGTGATGGGTTAGGGATTGCAGATTTTTTGGCTGAATTGAAAGTTCCAGCTGTAATCGTCATGCGGGAACCAGTACCTGATCGCATTGCTGGTATATTCTTGCTCGAATTTTTGCAGGTATTTTCTCAGCGTACACCCCTTTGTAAAGCAGTGCGTGAGGCTCGTAATCGCCTCGAAATTTTACAAGGTAAATTTCCCGCTGCTACCTGGCTACCCGTAGTTTGCATCAATCCAAGTCAGCCAGAGTTAGTTTGGCCTGCCCAATCTTGGCGCTATTACCTCCGTCAATTGTTAGTTTGGACTAGTCCATTACTACTGTCCCGTTGGCGTTCTTACCTCCCTCCTCATGATATTGTGACTAGATTTACGGCCTTCGCCTTAGCTGTAATCATCACCGTAACTTTGCCATTATTACACAGCCCCAATAGTAAACAGCCATACATAGAGCCAACCTTTATTAGTTATGGTAAAAAACCAATTACTGATAGCATAGTCACCTTAAGTGAAGGGTATCGCACATTTCGTACACTAAAGAATGAAGGTATTAAAGCATTTAACCAAGGTCAATATGCCAATGCTGTAAGAATTTTTCAGCAACTTCCTACTAAAGTAACAAAAGATCCGGAGATTCTGATTTATCGTAACAATGCTGAGGTGAATTTTCGGCATCAACAAAACCCAAATTCACCAATTTACACTATTGCTGCTGCTGCGCCATTGAATCTCAATGCTGGATTAGATATTCTATTTGGTGTCGCTCAAGCCCAGGATGTAGCTGTCAATGAAAAAAAAATTAACTTACAAGTTGTTATTGCTAACGATCTCAATCAGCCCGATCAATCTCGAAAAATTGCTGAAAAACTCTCCCAGGATAAGAAAATTCTGGCTGTGGTAGGACATTATACCTCTTCTAATACTTGTGCAGCTTTGAAGGTTTATTCCCCAAATCAGCTTGTGGTGATTTCTCCCACCAGCACCGTAGTTAACTTGCAATCAAACCAGAATTGTAATGATCCCAATAGAGTATTCTACCGTACCGTTTCATCAACTCGAGTAGAAGCCCATAGTTTAGTGCAATATTTAGTCGATGTTCTCAGAAAAAATCAGCCTAAAGTGGTTGTTTTTTACAACCGTCAAGAGTGGTTTAGCAAGGATTTGTCAGAGCAATTTGTTGAGGTTCTCAAAGCATTTAATGGAGCTATAATTGCTAGCTTTGATTTATCAGATTCCAACTTTGATACTAGGAACCTACCACCAGAAGTCAAGAATGCAGATGCTCTGGTAGTATTGCCCGATGGCGGAACTAAAGATGAGACAGCATTGCAAAAAGCGATTGATATCATCAAATTGAACAAAGGAGAAAAACCAATTTTAGGTGCAAATACCCTCTATCTCCAAAAAGTTATTAAAGATGCTGAAGTTACCACAGTAGCAAATCGCTTATTTATGGCAGTTGATTGGCATCCAAAGCAGTGTGGTGCAGCCAAATTTGCTCAACAGATTAAAGATTACTGGGGTGGTGATTTGAATCGGAGAACAGCCTTAGCATATGAGGCTGTTCAAGCTATTTTACAGGCTATTAAACTATCAGGTACATCTGTTAATTCAGCAGACATTCGACAGAAATTATCTGAGACAGGTATTAGACCAAATATGGCAGTATCTAGTGATATTATTAAAGGCTTAACCATTAGTTTTGATGCGAAGGGCGATCGCATAGAATTTACTACTGGCAACATAACTAACACAGAAATGCTTAAGCAGACGATCGTTACTGTCAAGACTGTTAATAAAAAGTTGTCGTTTGAACTCGCCGAAAATTTTTCTTGCCCTCAGAAGTAATTTATCAACTAAAAATTAAATTGTGTAGGGTGGAAAACCTAGATTCACATCGCCGACTTCTTGAAGAAGTCGGCGATGTGAACAGCAACTTGTGCTTAAATAATTTTCTCTGACTGACGCAACCTAATTAAAATTTACTCATCAGAAACAGACTTGTTTGTAAATTTACGTAAATATCTCGGAGATATTCACTCTAGCTGCCGATATTCCTTTGTAGGGTAAAAAGGGATCGCTCTGATTATCCAATCAGCACCCAGCAATTTTCTTCTCTACAAAGCTCAGAATTTTCCCAAGTTCATTGCCTACTCTGCAAATGATTTTATCGTTTGCAAAAGCTTTGCATTCAATAATATGACCATTGCAAAGTACATCATTTCAACTCAAATAACTAATATACAACGCCCGACTATGAATATCAAAAAAATTGCTTGGATTTGGATTTTAGTAGTTAGTAGCATAGGGCTGTTTGGTGTCGAGCCAGCAAATGCTAAAAACGCTGAAACAGAAGCAGCTAAAACTACACCCTCGAACGATGTTGCTCAATCTTCGCAAGTTACAATTGCTCAAGTATCAGATTTAGTCACTCCAATTTATGGAAGTTGGAAGCTAAGACATAGCGTTGGTGGAATTGTTCATGAAAGCATTCTCAAAATGAATGGATATTCTGGAACTATGAGAACCAGATTTTTTAACATCCTCTCAAAAAAGACGGAAGCTGTAGATCAAACGATGTACCTCAAGCCTCATCCAGATGGATTACTTATCTGGGGCTATAATCCCGTCTATGCTGGAACTCGCACAAAGCATCCAATTTATCTTCCTGACAACTTTTTCTTTTCAATTCCGCCTGATCGTCCAGCAGTATTTATTAATTGCGATGATGGAAACCAATGTTCTGCTGTAGATGTAGAGCCGATTAGATAAGTAAATGTTTTTAGATTTTAGATTCGTTAACAAAAGTATGAAACTAACTGCCTATAGAAGGCTAGAGCATAAAGCAGGAAAAACTTATGTTTTCCACCCATAGACGCTTACTCATGCCTCAATTCATCAAGCGCCTCCGGCAATCTGCTTCTATACTTTTTATACTTCAGACTTCTTAAGTCAATAAATCCCGAATCTAAAATCTAACATTGATTACCGACTCAAGCGTGACTGCCGTTTTAAAAAATACAAAAATTCTTCCATTTAGGGAGTAATTCATCATGTGCAGTAAACTAATTCCAAGGCTGATTCTATTTTTTCTAACCTTGATTTTCAGCCTCACATTCTCTTTCCATCATGTCCAAGCCCAACCAGTCCCTTTCTATTGGGAATTGATGAATGTTGATATCGCCGTGCAAACTAACGGTGATATGTTAATCACAGAAACGCAAAAATATACATTTACCGCAGACTACGACAAACAACGTTACCGCTACATTCTTCTGGATAAAGTAGACAAAATTACGGAAGTAACAGTATCAGAAAATGGTCAAATATTACCCAGCACAACCAGTCAAGAGAATAATCAATTTTGGATTCGTTGGGAACATCAATTAAAACCACCAGAAAGCCATACTTTCGTGTTGAAATATCGTGTTGTTGGGGGATTGTCCGTAGATGGTAATGATGCACAAGTATATTGGAAAGCTATTTTTCCTGACCGGAAAGCTACTATCAAACAAGCAAAAGTAACAGTAGAATTTCCTGAACAATTCGCTACGAAGATTAAAGATTTCCAAAGCTTTGGCATAGCCGCAAATATCCGCAAAGTTGATGCAAAAACCATTGAAGCGATCGCGCAAACAGCTATTGAGCCAGGGTCAGAGTTAGGAATTCAGGTAAAATTTGATCGCACAGGTACTGACATAAAAACCCCTTCTTGGCAAAGTTCAAAATCTTCTATTAATTGGTTTGGGTGGTTTTTTTGGGGATTATTCTTTCTCTTCTTCCTTGGTAGCTTCTTCTCCGATAGCAGTAGTAGTAGTGGTTACAGCGGTGGCGGCGGTGGTGACGGTGGTGACGGCGGAGGTGGTGGCTGTGGCGGTGGCTGTGGTGGTGGTTGTGGCGGCGGCGGTTAACTAATACCAAGAATCTGTAGAGGCTACCATCCATGACACACAATCATAGTTCTGCTTCCGGACTTTATGCCTGATTTTGTAAATTTATGTAAAAATTACGTCTATTTTGACTCTCGCTACCGATAGTCATTGAGCGAGTTAAAAAGCGATCGCCTAGATGTCTATCTCATAAACTTTGCGGTTTTCTATTGAGTAAGTTATCGCTATGAACGAAGATTTCCCAGAAAAGGTATCACTGCAAATTGTGTTAGTTGATAGTTATGATATTTGTCTAACTGGAACAGTTGAATTGCTAAAAAATCGCTATCCAGATGGAAAAATTATCAGTGCGAGAACAGCAAATGAAGCTCTCCATAAAATTTCAATTTTGCTGCCAGACCTGATAATTATGGATATTTTGCTCCCAGAAAAACCTGGAGTAGTAGCACAAACTCATACAGGTATTCAACTGTTACAGCAGGTGATGCAAAAATATCCTAGCTTGAATATTCTTGTCCACAGCGCTGCTATTAACAGACTAGGGCAAATTAAATCTTTAATTACTGCCCATAAGGGAGGCTTTACCATCGCCGATAAAAGTCTTGATAGCCAAGAAATGCTCTCGCGAGTGGATGGAGCATTAAAAGGATTCACTCATATTAAAGAAATTACGAATATTTATGCACAATTCAACAATAAACCAGAGGTATTAAAACTACTAAGTTTAGCTTTTAATGAAGGATTGCAAGATAAAGCGATCGCTGCACATATTCGTGTATCAGAACGCATGGTACGCCACTATTGGGATAAGCTCTACGCAGCTTTAGATATTGATGGTGAAGAATTAAAAAATCAAGGCAAAAATATCAGAATCATTACTAAAATTCGCGCTCGAGCAGCAGGCTTAATTGATTAACTTATAAACCAGAAAATTGCTCCATAAATACTGCTGTGCATGGGTTACTGGCTAAAAGCGAGTGGCATTTTCGCAACGCAATCTACAACTACACCTAATACTATCAATGAACAAAGTTATATGGAAATGTTACACCAGAAGGAAGACATTATTGCCTCTCAGTATCGGATTCTAGATACCTTGGGAGAAGGTGGAAGCGGAACCACATACCTTGCTCAGGACTTAAAAAGCAGTCAACAAGTAGCTCTCAAAGTATTATCGCTGCACCGGATGACTGACTGGAAAATGATGGAGTTGTTTGAGCGAGAAGCAGAAATTCTCTCCCATCTCAATCATCTAAGTATTCCTCAATATTTAGGATATTTTCAGATAGAAACGTTAGAAGATCGTTATTTTTATATTGTCCAGCAACTGGCAGAAGGTAAGACACTGGCGGCTTTGGTGGAAAGTGGATGGCGCACTAGTGAAGATGAGGTGCGGCGCATCGCTATCCAAATATTAGAAATTCTTGTTTACTTGCACTCCCTCAAACCTCCTGTAGTTCATCGCGATATCAAGCCGCAAAATATTATTCGCCGTGATGATGGGCAGGTTTTTTTAGTAGATTTTGGAGCTGTAAAACATACCTATTACACAACTTTTATGCGCGGAAGTACAGTAGTAGGAACTTATGGTTATATGGCTCCCGAACAATTTCGCGGACAAGCCGTACCTGCCACTGATTTGTATGCTTTAGGAGCAACTTTATTATCTCTTTTAACACACTGTTCCCCCGCAGATTTGGAAAGTGATGGCTTAAAAATTAATTTCCGTCCCCGCGTGGAAATTAGTGATGAATTTGCCGACTGGCTAGAGAAAATGCTAGAGCCAGATACGGAAGATCGTTTCCCTTCGGCACAGAAAGCCTTGGACGTTTTACAGGGTAAGCGAAAGCTGACTGTGAAATCGAATATCTCGGTTCAGTGGCAAAAAATAGTTGGTGTGGGAGTTGCTGTTACTGCTATTACTACTATTACCCTGTTAAATTTCTATAAATGGGATATTTTAAGCAGCATTGGATTTACCGATATAGCTGGCAACAATATACTTAATATAGCAGCAGAACAAGGCAACAAGCAAATTGTAGAATTGCAGATTGCTCAGGGTGCTAATGTTAATTCCAGGAACAACTATGGCAACACTCCACTGCATTTGGCAGAAGACATAGACGTAGTAAAACTGTTAATTGCCAAGGGTGCTGATGTCAATTCTAATAATAATGATGGTAACACTCCACTGCATTTGGCAGAAGACATAGATGTAATCAAACTGCTAATTGCTAAAGGTGCTGATGTCAATTCTAGGAATAATGATGGTAACACTCCACTGCATTTAGCAGAAGACATCTACGTAATAAAAGTACTAATTGCCAAGGGTGCTGATGTCAATGCCAAGAATAAACTTGACAGAACTCCCGCGCAAGAAAGGAAAGAACGTGAGAGAGAGCGTGAAGAGAGAGCGACAAATTCAAGATTTTCTGTTAAGTAAATAGTCGGACGCAATTAATTACAAAAAAACATGCAAATATTACACCAAGCCGAAGAAATTATCAATCAAAGGTATCGCATCTTAGGTAAATTGGGACAGGGTGGAGTCGGTATTACCTACGCAGCCGTTGACTTACAAAGCGGTGAACAAGTAGCGCTGAAAGTTTTATCATTGAGGCGTATGAGTGAATGGAAAAAAATGGAGTTGTTTGAAAGAGAAGCAAAAATTCTTTCTCAACTCAACCATCCAGCAATTCCTCGCTACTTGGATTATTTTCAAGTAGATACTAACTTTGATCGTTCCTTTTACATTGTTCAACAATTAGCGCCTGGAAATTCTTTGGCGATGCTGGTAGAAAATGGCTGGCTTCCCGATGAAGAAGAAGTGAAGCAAATTGCTATTCAACTTCTGGAAATCATGATTTATTTACACTCACTAAAACCGCCAGTTATCCATCGTGATATTAAGCCGGAAAATATTATTTTAAGTTCCGATCATCAGAAATTATTCTTAGTAGATTTTGGCGCAGTAGCGGACACATATCATAATACTGTGACTGGCGGTAGTACAGTAGTAGGAACTTTTGGCTATATGGCTCCAGAACAGTTTCGCGGACAAGCTTTTCCCTCTACCGATTTATATGGTTTGGGAACAACGCTACTGTTTTTGTTGACGGGAAAATCACCCACTGATTTACCACAGCGTAAACTCAAAATTGATTTCCGTACTTACGTTAATATTTCCCAAGATTTTAGCAACTGGTTAGAACAAATGTTAGAACCAGTCAGTGCTGACCGTTTTCCTTCCGCAGAAGCAGCCTTAGCAACATTATTAGGTCAAATAGCACTCATACCCCGACGACCAAAGAAAAGTCATGTCATTGTCAGGAAAACTGAGGATTATTTAATCGTAAATATTCCCCCAGGATGTTTTTACAACAATTACAGTTTTTTATTTTTATTTTTTTCTCTAATTTTTCTTGGCGGTTTAAGTTTGATATACTGGATTCTATTTTTGGATTATTTTGGTATTATGACCTTAATATTATTCTCCTGTGTATTCATATTTATCTGGTTTTTTTTATGGACTCCTATAATAATTATAAATTTTTTTATACCCATTTCAGAATGTATCTTTTCAACTATAAAATTATTATGGAAACTACTATTTTGCAAACCTTTATCTACATCCATTACTTTGTTTCTGAATTCTGCATCAACTACCATACTGAAAATTAAACCAGACTATATCAGCCTAGAAAAATGGTTACTGGGTTTTTGCATTCAGCAAATAAAACTTCACCCTTTAGATATTATTATTTCGGTGGAATTAGAAAGTAATAGGCATTATAAATTTTCTCAGATTCTAATTCATTATGTTTTGAGAAGCTATCAAAAACCCTCTGAGAAGAAACAGAACAATTTTGATGAAAAGAAATTGTTTAAATTCGGTGCATTTTTGACACAGCAAGAAAAAGAATGGTTGGTATGGGAAATAAAAAATCGGCAATTATAGAGTAATTATACATAAATTCGGAATAGCAGCAGTTTCCATCAATACCGACAATCCCTGTAATTGCAATTAGACGTTTTCCTCAGAGTTGGGAATTATGCTACTAGTGAACAACACTAATTGCTAGGCTAGAAATAGCCGATTTTAAACAGAGGGAATCAAGAACATGCCACACACAATTGTTACCGATGTCTGTGAAGGCATTGCTGACTGCGTAGATGCTTGTCCAGTAGCTTGCATTCATGATGGACCAGGTAAAAACCTCAAGGGAACCGATTGGTACTGGATTGACTTTGCTACTTGTATTGATTGTGGCATCTGTTTCCAAGTATGCCCAGTAGAAGGAGCGATCGTTCAAGAAGAACGACCAGAGTTGCAAAAAACGCCAGAATAGTCCATAGTCCAGGGTTAAGGTAGAGGCGAGGGAGTAGAGGTAAGGGGCAGGGGAGCAGGGGAGCAGGGGGGACAAGGAGGACAAGGAGGACAAGGGAGAGAAATGCCCAATGCCCAATGCCCAATACTTCGACTCCGCTCAGTACAAGTGCCCAATGCCCAATGCCCCATACCCAATACCCAATAACAAACGACTATTGACTATTGACAAATGACAAATGACTATTTACTAGAAGTTGAAAATGTCCATGCTGGATATATTAAAGATGTAGATATCCTGCAAGGTGTGAATTTTCGGGTGGAAGCGGGGGAGTTGGTAACCGTAATCGGCCCTAATGGTGCGGGTAAATCTACCTTGGCAAAAACCATTTTTGGACTATTAACTCCCCATACAGGCACAATTACCTTTAAAGGTGAAAATATTGCGGGGCTAAAGTCAAATCAAATTGTGCAACGGGGAATGTGCTATGTTCCGCAAATCGCTAATGTCTTCCCTTCCCTGACAATTGAAGAGAACCTGGAAATGGGGGCTTTTGTGCGTGACATTCCCCTAAAACCCCTGAAAGATAAAATATTTACGATGTTTCCCCGATTAAGCGATCGCCGTCGTCAACGCGCTGGTACTCTTTCGGGGGGAGAACGTCAGATGTTGGCAATGGGTAAGGCTTTGATGCTGGAACCGAATTTGCTGCTTTTAGATGAACCTTCTGCGGCTTTATCTCCCATCCTGGTTACACAAGTATTTGAGCAAATTAAGCAAATTAACCAGAGTGGTACAGCAATTGTCCTAGTAGAACAAAACGCCCGTAAAGCCTTGGAAATGGCCGATCGCGGTTATGTACTAGAATCTGGACGCGATGCTATATCAGGCCCAGGTCAAGAATTGTTGAATGACCCCAAAGTCGCAGAACTGTATCTAGGCGCGGGGAGAGGGCATTGAGGGGCAGGGGGCAGGGGGGCAGAGGGGCAGAGGAGGCAGAGGAGGCGGACAAATGACAAATGACCAATGCCCAATGCCCCATGCCCCATGCCCAATGCCCAATGCCCCATGCCCAATGCCCAATGCCCCATGCCCAATGCCCAATGCCCAAAAATTAAATGACTCTTAAACCGTGTCAGCGGGTACTCTTACGTCTGGCTTAATTTTGCTATCTTCCAGGCAACAACGAAACGGTTGCCAGGTAGATGAATGGCTAAAATTAATGGTTTTATTGGGCGGCGTAATTTTATACATTTAGCCGGGTTGGGTAGCATTGGTATTGGGGCTATTGTTGGTGCTGGCGGTATATTGTGGAACAAAGAGCCTTCTTTGGCTGAAGACCTATCTAATGATGTTGTAGAAAGACCTAAACCAGTTAATCCCCAAGCAGCATTAAACAATTTGCTAGCCGGAAATCAACGATTTGTCCAAGGGAAAAGTCTTCATCCCCGCCAATCTAAATTTCGTTTACAAGAAACTGTTGCAGCTCAATATCCATTTGCAGCTATACTCGGCTGTGCTGATTCTAGAGTACCGGCTGAAATTGTCTTTGATCAAGGATTAGGGGATTTATTTGTGGTGCGCGTAGCTGGTAATGTCGCTTCTGGTGAGGCGATCGGTAGCTTGGAATATGCTACATCAGTTTTAGGAGCGCAACTAATTTTAGTTCTGGGTCATACAAAATGCGGTGCGGTAAAAGCTGCGGTGGAGGGTAAACCACTTCCTGGCAGAATTGGTGTTTTTGTCGAAGAAATTAAACCTGCTGTGGAAATAGCCAGAAAGAAAAATGGCGATTTAGTAGAAAATACTGTTATTGCGAATGTGCAATATCAAGCCGAACATTTAGCCCAAAGATCCACAATTTTAGGCAATTTAATTAAGCAAGGCAAACTGAAAATTGTAGGTGGTCATTACGACCTGGCTACAGGGAAAGTGACTATGGTTTCCTAAGATTAATGGGCAGTATGTTAAAAAATACGTCAAATTTTTAACATATCTATAATCAGTTTAAATTGTGTATATAAACTTCAAAAAACCTCTCAGTGCCATAGTATTAGGGTGGGCATTGCTAGTGAGAATAAATTAGTAGTCAGGACTTCAGTCCTGAAGTATAAAGTACTAAAGTGGTGAATACGAAATCATCAAAATTAATGCGATGAACCACTCGCATGACGCGCCTAATCAATTATCAGGGTTACTATATCAAAATGTCAGAATTCAGAAATCTTCCTGAGTGGGATAAAGCCCATGAACTCACAGTTGCAGTTTATGAGTTAACGAGAACTTTTCCCGAGGACGAATTACTAGGTTTAACACAACAAATACGTTTAGCTTGTTCTGCTGTCCCGATTAAAATTGCTCAGGGAAGCCATCGCGATGATCGCGAAGAAAAACTGGATTTTTTGCAAATGGCCAGGGATGCAGCCATAGAGGTAGAATATTTCCTGCTGCTTTGCTATGAGTTAGAACTGCTGCAACCTTCTGATTACGATCGCCTGGTTAGTGGTGTGGTAGAAGTGAAAGAATTACTGGAAAATACGATTGAGAAACTCAGCCGGAATTTTTGAATGACTCTCCAACTCCTTCCCCAACACCTGGAAATTATCCGCAGCCATGCCGAAAGCACTTACCCCGATGAGTGTTGCGGTATAATTCTGGGTCATGGGATGAGTGAAGGTAAAACTGTTGTCGAAGTTATGCCCACAGAAAATGCCTGGAATACAGCAGCAACGGCTGATTTTCCAGGCTATTCCACAGGAGAAAGTCAAAGGCGACGATATGCGATCGCACCTGAAGTGATGTTAAAAGCTCAAAGAGAAGCCCGCGATCGCTCTCTTAATATTATCGGTATTTACCATTCCCACCCGGATGCACCGGCGATTCCTTCCGAATGCGATCGCCTCTATGCTTGGCCTGAATACTCATATATAATAGTTTCCGTTCCAAAAGGCAAAGCCGAAACACTCCAAAGCTGGAGTCTAGACGACACTCATCAATTCCAACCAGAAGCAATTAACAACATAATTTAAAGAACCTAAGTAAGTAGGTCGGCGATCCCAGACAACTATGTACCTTACCTAAACAAGCCTGAAACCCTTACCAATGACAAATGACAAATGACAAATGACAACCTTATTTAATACGGATATCATTTTTCGCTACGATAAATAATCCGCCCTCCACTGAAAATTGCTATGCTCAATCCCAATCTGGAAGAAATCCAGTTAACTAAAGACGATTACGAACGCTACTCCCGTCACCTAATTTTGCCGGAAGTAGGACTAGAAGGACAAAAACGCCTGAAAGCCGCCAGTGTACTCTGTATCGGTACAGGTGGACTGGGTGCGCCACTGCTGTTATATTTGGCAGCTGCGGGTGTGGGACGCATCGGGATTGTTGATTTCGATGTTGTTGATACTTCTAATTTGCAACGCCAAGTCATTCACAGTACATCCTGGGTAGGGAAACCGAAAATTCAATCAGCTAAAGAGCGAATTCTGGAGATTAACCCCTATTGTCAGGTTGATCTGCATGAAGTTCGCCTCAGTTCCGAAAATGCTCTGAGTATTTTGGAACCTTATGATATTGTCGTCGATGGGACTGATAACTTCCCGACGCGGTATTTAGTTAACGATGCTTGTGTGTTGCTCAACAAGCCTAACGTTTACGGTTCGATTTTCCGCTTTGAAGGACAAGCCACTGTATTTAACTACGAAGGTGGGCCGAATTATCGTGACTTGTATCCCGAACCACCACCACCAGGAATGGTTCCCTCCTGCGCCGAAGGTGGGGTATTAGGAATATTGCCCGGAATTATTGGTGTGATCCAAGCGACGGAAACTGTCAAAATTATTCTCGGACAGGGTAATACTTTAAGTGGACGACTGCTGCTATACAACGCCTTAGAAATGAAGTTCCGCGAATTGAAGCTGCGTCCTAACCCCATCCGCCCAGTAATTGAAAAACTGATAGACTACGAAGAATTCTGCGGTATACCCCAAGCTAAAGCTGAAGAAGCGAAACAGCAGCAGGAAATTCAAGAAATGACTGTTACGGAATTGAAACAGTTATTAGATAGCGGTGCAAAAGACTTTGTACTGTTGGATGTACGTAACCCCCATGAATACGAAATCGCCAAAATTCCTGGTTCTGTATTAATTCCATTACCAGATATTGAAAATGGCGATGGCGTGCAAAAGGTAAAAGAAGTACTCAACGGTCACCGCTTAATAGCTCATTGTAAAATGGGCGGGCGATCGGCAAAAGCTTTGAGCATTCTTAAAGAATCTGGGATTGTCGGGACAAATGTCAAAGGCGGAATCACCGCATGGAGTCGGGAAGTAGATTCTTCAGTTCCCGAATATTAAATTCTGGTTGACTGTTGACGGTTGACTGTTAAGAGAGATTTTTATCGCTGAGTTGTGGGATTTTTTCTTGATTGACTGATTTGCAGAAAATATCAGCGATTCGTAGGGGTACAGCAATGCTGTGCCCTTATTTTATTAACTTCCAGCGATAAAAGAATTTAAATGTCAGGGTGTGTTGCCAGGTAGCACAAACCCAGCATTCAGATTTTAACTTGGTGAGCTAGAGATAATCTTCAGGGCACAACAATGTTGTGCCCCTACCCGTGAATTTAATTTATCTGAAAAAGGCTGTAAATGTAGTAAATCTAGTAAATGTAGGGTGTATTGTCCAATACGCTTGGTGTTAAGAGATATTGTAGGGGCACGGCACCGATAAGATTACTGTATACACCAAAAGATTGTGGATGCCGTGCCCCTACGGTGTATTGCATCCTAGCCTAACTGAACTGTATTGGTGTATTGTCGCGCTGCGCAACGCACCGACGCAATATCAACAATGAATTAAGGGACTTCCAAATAAAAAAATATTCCAATCATTAACCTACCAAACCCGCAACTCGTAGGGGCGGGGTTACCCCGCCCCTACAATTTGGCATAATTTATTTTTTGGAGTTCCCTAATGAGGCTTTTAGCTTCATTAATGAGGCTTTTAACTTCATTAATGAGGCTTTTAGCTTCATTAACGAGGCTTTTAACTTCATTAATGAGGCTTTTAGCTTCATTAACGAGGCTTTTAGCTCCGTGAATGAGGCTTTTAACTTCATTAATGAGGCTTCGAGCTTCATTAATCAGGCTTTTAACTTCATTAATCAGGCTTTTAGCTCCATTAATCAGGCTTTTAGCTCCATTAATCAGGCTTAGAGCTTCATTAACGAGTGTTAGGGGCTATTACCGACAGTATAATGGGCAAAATTGCCATATTTAATACTTATGCTTAATTATCCTGACTTACTTAGCGAACTCTACAACGCCTTTAACCCCTTTGAACCCTTACCCGCCGATGACATTAGGTATGTAGATTGTCAGGATGTGCGGGGAGATGCGGATATTTTGCAAGACTTGGGAAATCGGATGCGATTGGCAAACACTAATACCTGTCAATTATATTCTGGACATCGGGGTGCTGGGAAATCTACAGAATTACTCAGGTTAAAGAAGTATTTAGAAAATCGGCAATTCTATGTTGTCTATTTTGCGGCTGATGAAGAAGATATTGATTCCGAAGATGCTCAATATACAGATATTCTCCTCGCCTGTACACGCCGCTTGCTCAAAGATTTACAGAAAATTGCTAATCCTCGTCCCATACTCAACTGGTTAAAAAGCCTGTGGGGAGAGTTGAAAGATTTGGCGCAGACTCCCATAGAGTTTGAAAGTCTAGAAATAGAAGCGCAAATTGCTCAATTTGCCAAGCTAACAGCAAATTTAAGAGGCGTTCCCGAATTACGTCAACAGATTCGCCAAAAAATTAATCCTCACACCGTCACTTTAATTCAGGTGTTGAATGAATTTCTTAAAGATGCTAAACAAAATTTACCTAATGGCTGCACTAAACTGGCGGTAATTGTCGATAATTTAGACCGGATGGTATTAGTTAAGGAGGGAGATAGCACCAACTATGAAGAAGTTTTTGTAGACCGTAGCGGACAACTCAAAGGATTGGATTGCCATCTAATTTACACTGCACCTATTTCCTTACTGTATTCTAAAAGCGGCTCTGATATTCGAGATATCTATGGTGAATACTTAATTTTACCGATGATTATGGTAAAAACTCGCGATGGAGAAATTTACCAACCAGGGTTGAACAAAGTTAAAGAAGTAATTCGCAAGCGAGTTCGGCAAATTGCACCGGAACTTTCATTAGAAAAAGACATTTTTGATAGTCCTAACACCTTAGAAGGACTGTGTTTAATGAGTGGCGGATATGCGAGGAATTTGCTATTGTTAACTCAAGAAGCTATTACAAATACTCAAGAGTTACCGATTACAGAAAAAGCAGTGCGACGAGCAATTACTAAAGCTAGAGATACCTATCGCCGCACTGTAGAAGAAAACCAATGGAGTCTTTTAGCGGAAGTCTATCGTTCTAAACGTATTATTAATGATGACAAATATCGCAGCTTGATGTATAACCGTTGCCTTTTAGAATACCGCTTTATGGATAATGAAGATGAGATCCAGCGGTGGTATGATATTCATCCATTAATTGCAAAAATTCCCGAATTTAAAGAAGCTTTAGCCAAACTATCATGAACCCAAATCTAGATGAATGGGATGATGATTTACCCCCAGAACCAGAAGAAGTTTATCAAGATTTAGTTCGCGCCCTCAAGCGTAAATCAGGATTTGGCTTGTTTTTTGTCCAATGTACATCTGTGGAAGCAGACAGATTAATTGCTAAACTGCCACAGGATATTACTCAGAAACATATAGAAGTTTTACGCTTATTTGAGTCGATTGATAAGTTATATCAGCGAGTAGCTGCTCTGGTTAAAGACAAGCAAATTGATATTTTATTAATTACAGGTTTGGAATATTCTTTATACAAGTATGAAAAAAGAACTTTTGGGGAAATTACCGAAGGAAAATTTCGTAATTTGACCAGTGTACCGCATATTTTAAATCATTTAAATCAACAGCGAGAACGGTTTAGAGATGATTTTCCATTTTGCTTTGTGTTTCTTTTGCGGTCATTTTCCATAGACTATTTTATCCACCGTGCCCCAGATTTTTTTGATTGGCGTTCCGGAATATTTGAATTACAAACTACACCAGAATTGGTAGAACAAGAATCAAATCGGCTGATATTAGAAGGAGACTATGAGCAGTATTTAAAACTTAGCCAAGAACAAAAGATTGAAAAAGTCTTAGAAATTCAAGACTTATTGGCAGAAAAACATCAGACAGAAGATAGTAAGGTAAACTTACAACTTGAACTTGGTAATTTGCTGTCTTCGGCAAAAGAATACGAAGCTGCGCTCGTATTCTATGAAAAAGCACTTTCAATTCAGCCTGATTACCACGAAGCTTGGAACAACCGGGGGTATGCGCTAGTTAATTTAGGACGCAATGAAGAAGCACTCATATCCTTTGAAAAAGCACTTTCAATTAGACCTTATTACCACGAAGTTTGGAACAACCGGGGGTATGCGCTAGAAAAATTAGGAAGCAATGAAGAAGCACTCGTATCCTATGAAAAAGCACTTTCAATTCAACCTAATTTACACCAAGCTTGGAACAACCGGGGGTATGCACTAGTTAATTTAGGACGCAATGAAGAAGCACTCGCATCCTTTGACAAAGTACTGTCAATTCAACCTGATGACTACGAAGCTTGGAACAACCGGGGGGTGGTAGTAGGGAAGTTAGGACGCAATGAAGAAGCACTCGCATCCTTTGACAAAGTACTGTCAATTCGACCTGATGACTACGACGCTTGGAATAATCGGGGGGTGGCTTTAGAAAAATTAGGAAGCAATGAAGAAGCAATTACCTCCTATGACAAAGCACTTTCAATTCAACCTAATTTACACCAAGCTTGGAACAACCGGGGTAATGCACTATTGAATTTAGGAAGCAATGAAGAAGCAATTACCTCCTATGACAAAGCACTTTCAATTAAATCTGATTTACACCAAGCTTGGAATAACCGTGGGAATGCGCTAAGGAATTTAGGGCGCTATCAAGAAGCGATCGCATCCTATAATAAAGCACTGTCAATTCAACCTGATGACTACGAAGCTTGGAACAACCGGGGGATTGCCCTAGGGAATTTAGGATGCAATGAAGAAGCGAGCGCATCCTTTGAAAAAGCACTGTCAACTCAACCTGATTACCACGAAGCTTGGTACAACCGGGGAGTGGCGCTACAGAAATTAGGACGCAATCAAGATGCGCTCATATCCTATGACAAAGCACTGTCAATTCAACCTGATTACCACCAAGCTTGGAACAACCGGGGGGTGGCGCTACAGAAATTAGGACGCAATCAAGATGTGATCGCCGCTTACGAACAAGCCATCAATATTCAACCTGATTACCACCAAGCTTGGTACAACAAAGCTTGCTGTTATGCACTTCAAGGTAATATTGAGCAGGCATTAGAAAATCTGCAACAAGCCATCAATCTCAGTCCTGATGAGTATCGGGAAATGGCAAAAACTGACTCTGATTTTGATAGCATTCGGAAAGATGAGCGCTTTCAAGCATTGATTCAAGGATAGCGAATGAGCAATTAAAGTTGATTATGGTCGTGAAAACGAAAACTCAAATTAAAAGCGATCGCTCTTTCCCCTTCCCCACATCTGACACAGAAGTGATAAAACTCTACTTCTACAATATAAATAATACCAATTCAAATTGGGCTATTTACTCTATGACTCTCCAAGAACTAGAAAATCAAATCTTAGCACTACCTCCAACAGAAAAAGCGGCAATTATCCAAAGCCTAACTCAAAGCATCAACATTGGAGCCAAAGGTATCACTAAAATACCTGGTATTTGTGGTGGAGAAGCTTGTATTGCTGGAACTCGTATTGCGATTTGGCTATTAGTTGAAGCACGTCGTCTGGGAATTACTGAAGTCCAACTTATGCAAGATTATCCTCATATTAGCGCAGCAGATTTAGTTAATGCTTGGATATATGCAGATGCTTATCCCCAAGAAATTGAAGCAGCTATCCTTGCTAATGAGGTTGCTTAAATCATGGCGCGTTTATACGCTGATGAAATGTTCCCACTCAAAGTGAGTGAATTGTTACGAACAATGGGACATGATGTTTTGACAGTACAGGAAGCTGGTAACGCAAATTTAGGTATTCCGGATGACGAGGTGTTAGCCTTTGCAACCAGCGATAATCGAACTGTCATAACACTAAATCGTCAAGATTTTATCAAACTACATAGAAGCTCACCCGAACATTTAGGTATTATTGTTTGTACAAATGATACTGATAGGTCTCGAATGGCAACTCGAATTAATGAAGCAATTAATCAAGAAGAATCATTGACAGGTAAGTTGATTCGCGTTGTTCGCCCTACTAGTTGAAAATAGCTGATACAAATTCAACGGATAAATATGTTCACTCCATATCCTGTTCTTTAAATAATCCCATCAATTTCCGCTTCCTTCCATGCTGCTGCATTAACTTAGTTTTATAGCTATCCCAATCTGCTTTTCTCCCAGATGCTAAATAAGCAGCGCGGACTTTTTTTAACCACTGAACTGCGTCATCATAAGATTCTGCCTTTGCTGCATTGATAATCAACTCAGCACGACGACTAGCATTAGCAATTACCCAGTCAGGTTGTTTAGATATTGCTGCATCCATGACGCGGTGAATTAAATCAGCATAATCAGCACAAAAGTCACTGACAATTTTAATAGCATCCTCAACTGACTGTTCATATAAGAAAATTTCTACTTTGTCTAATAGTGATTCCCAATCGCTATTTATGCGGAGAAGTTCCAGCAATTCTGACTTGAGATTTGCCCAATTTTCCCCGGATAATTCGGTGATTTTGTGGTAATTATCTAAGGATGGCTTGGCATGGAAAGCAGCGATGAGTGAGGATAAAGCAACTTCCCGATTCCCTAATCTCAACGCTAAATCACTTGTCCAAATGCCGAGTTCATACTGACAATCACCAGGTAAATTTAAGCCAATTTGGGCAATATCTAAAGCTTCGGGTAATGAATTCTGTTCTCCTAAAGTTTTCGCTAAAGCAAAAGCTTCCGCCATTGTATTCATTTGGGCTTGGGCGGCGATGATAGCTTCATCTACTCTCCCCAAGCGCCCCAGCATTGTCAGATATTGTTCGGTTTGTCCTTCGGCTGCTGCTAAATGCAGGTATTCTTGGTAACGTTCCTGACGATCGAGAATTTTCAAGCGAATCAATGCTAAATCATCAGCATAGTCTGGTATTTCTTCTTCCCAAACTCCCATTTCCGTGATACTACCGAGAAGAACTTGCACTAAAAATGGGTCATCCCAGCCTTGGCGTAAAGCTTCCGAGGCTAATTCAAAATCAGCATCCCATTGATGCTGCCATGTTTCTAAATTGATTTGTAAATCAACTTTTTCTTCGATAGAGAGTTTCGCCGTAAGAATTGCTTCACACCAAGCTTTATTCAAATCTTGGACAATTTCATAGTTATCCTCACCGTAATCGGCGACATCATCCCAATATTCTACACAGGCAGAGGTCATGGCCTCTAAAATTGCGATCGCATTATTCCCATCTCCCCGTTCGCTCAAATTGACAGCAGTTTGCCATAAACTCTGTAATTCTTCACTGAGATAATAGTTGAAATACCCATCTTCCCAAGCCCGCACTGCATCGCGGAAAATCTGGCGTACTTTTTCCCGAAAAGGCTGTGGATTGATAGTATGGCGGCGGAGAGATTTTTTGGTTCGGTGTTTGACAGGAATAGATGTAATCCAATGAACATGGCGATCAACTGCGTCGATCAATTGGGGATATTCTGCCACCAACTGTTGCACTAACTTTTGAGTTTGCGAATGATCGAGACGATTCAGGAGTTGTTCTAAAGTCAGACGCTTATCGATGGTTTCTGGCTGACGCATACAAACAAGCATCGTCGCCACAATATGTTTACACCAGCCATCATCGGTATTATGGGGACAGGTACATTTAACTGAGGTTAATCCTTCACTATTAAAACTGAGACTGACTTGATAGGGGTGATCTGGATTTCCGTCTACTTCTGCTTGAAGTAGATTACCTCGTTGGGTAAGGGATAGCACCGCATTCGCCTCAAAATATGCCTCACCTCGTTGAAAAGATTTGGCGTTAGCATTCCGGCGGATTGTAAATTCACTTAACTTGGGAATTAACATCGAAGGATGGAGGATCAGGGGATGAGGGGGATGAGGGGGATGAGGAGGACAACGGAAGGGGGACAAGGGGGACAAGGAAGACAAGGGGGACAAATGCCCAATGCCCAATGCCCCATGCCCAATGCCCAATGTCCAATGCCCCATTTCAGTATAAAATACGTCAAGTATATAACTTTGATTGTGATACTGAAGATATTCAGTCCTTTCCCTGCTAGCGTAAATCATAAATTTAAATATAGTAACTCCCGAACCTCAAGGGGGTTGCACTGAATCGCTGGTCAAGTTGAGAATATATAGGCGGAGCACACGGGGAAACTAACGTGAGTCATGGATTCGATTACGATTTAGTCATTATAGGCGCTGGTGTAGGTGGACATGGAGCAGCCCTACACGCCGTAAGTTGCGGTTTGAAAACAGCGATTATTGAAGCGGCTGATATGGGGGGAACCTGTGTTAACAGGGGCTGTATTCCCTCGAAAGCGCTGTTGGCGGCTTCGGGACGTGTGCGGGAGTTACGTAATGCCCACCACCTCAAGTCCTTGGGAATTCAAGTGGGTAGTGTGGAGTTTGATCGAGAAGCGATCGCTAATCATGCTACAAATCTTGTCGGCAAAATTCAAGGCGATTTAACTAACAGCCTCAAGCGTCTGGGAGTTGATATTATTCGCGGCTGGGGTAAATTAGTCGGTACGCAAAAAGTCAGTATTACTGGGGATGGTGGTGAAAAAAGTATCACCGCTAAAGACATCATTCTTTCTCCTGGTTCAGTGCCGTTTGTGCCTCCAGGTATTGAAGTAGATGGCAAAACTGTCTTTACCAGCGACCAAGGGGTAAAGTTAGAATCGCTACCAAACTGGGTGGCAATTATTGGCAGTGGCTACATCGGCTTGGAATTTTCGGATATTTACTCGGCTTTGGGCTGTGAAATCACGATGATTGAAGCCCTGGATCAATTAATGCCAGGATTTGACCGCGATATTGCTAAACTTGCCGAACGGGTGCTAATTACTCCCCGCGATATTGAAACGAAGGTAGGGATATACGCCAAAAAAGTCATCCCTGGTTCGCCAGTGGTGATTGAGTTAGCGGATTTCAAAACTAAGGAAGATTTAGATGTAATTGAAGTCGATGCTTGTCTAGTAGCTACTGGACGCATCCCAGCGACGAAAAATCTCGGTTTAGAATCTTTGGGTGTGGAACTCGACCGCCGGAATTTTATCCCCGTGAATGACAGCATGGCCGTATTATCTGGTGGGGAAGTAGTGCCCCATCTGTGGGCGATTGGCGACGCTAACGGTAAAATGATGCTGGCTCATGCGGCTTCAGCCCAAGGTATCGTTGCCGTAGAAAATATTGTCGGGCGATCGCGTGAGGTAGATTATCGCAGCATCCCCGCCGCTGCTTTTACCCACCCAGAAATTAGCTATGTAGGCTTAACGGAAACAGCAGCTAAAGAATTAGGTGAAGCTGAGGGCTTTGAAATCGCCACTAGCAAGAGTTATTTCAAAGGGAATTCTAAAGCCTTAGCAGAAAACGAAGCCGATGGTATCGCCAAGGTAGTGTATCGCAAAGATACAGGAGAAGTCTTAGGTGTCCACATCTTTGGACTCCACGCCTCAGATCTGATCCACGAAGCCTCAGCCGCCATCGCTAACCGCCAATCTGTAAATACCCTCGCCCATTTAGTTCACGCCCATCCCACACTTTCCGAAGTACTGGATGAAGCTTATAAAAGAGCGATCGCTCATTAATTAAGAGTCCAAGGTCAATAGTCCAAGGTCAATAGTCAAGACTGTTGACTGTTAACTGTTGACCGTTGACTGTTGACCGTTGACTGTTGACAACTGACCACTGACCCTTGACAAATATGCAAATCCGTCGTCTTTCGCCTAGTACACCTGTTTCCATATCATATTTAAGTTATCAGGTTGTTGTGCCAGGTGCAGAGCCAAACAACATTTTGGAAGAAATTGTTTGGCATAAAGAAATTGAAGTTGAGAAAATGCGAGAAAGAGTACCGCTACGAGAATTGCAAAAGCAAGCACTCACAACACCGCCAACTCGCGATTTTGTCGGGGCGCTACGCCAAGGTAAGACAAAACCAGCGTTGATTGCGGAAGTCAAAAAAGCTTCACCGAGTAAAGGGGTATTACGGGAAGATTTTGATCCAGCTGCGATCGCACTTGCTTATCAACAAGGTGGTGCTAGCTGTCTTTCTGTACTAACAGATGAAAAATTCTTTCAAGGCAGCTTTGACAATTTAGCTAAGGTTCGCAGTGTAGTAGATTTACCATTGTTGTGTAAGGATTTTATCATTTATCCTTATCAAATGTACTTAGCAAGGATTCGGGGGGCAGATGCAGTTTTATTGATTGCCGCTATACTCAGCGATCAATATTTGCAGTACTTCATCAAAATTGCCAATTCCCTCAACTTGGCAACTTTAATCGAAGTCCATAGTTTAGCAGAACTTGATCGTGTGTTAGCCTTAGATGGCGTCACTTTGATAGGAATTAACAATCGCAATTTAGAAGATTTTTCTGTTGACTTGCAAACAACTTGTCAACTGCTAGCAACAAGAGGTCAGCAGTTGCTTTCCCGGAACATCTTAGTTGTCAGCGAGTCAGGATTACATAAACAAGAGGATCTGAATTTAGTATCAACAGCCGGTGCATCCGCCGTACTCATCGGTGAGTCTTTAGTCAAACAACCAGATCCAGAGTTAGCTATTACAAATCTCTTTGCCAAATCTTGATAGCTTAATCTATCTCAGGGTTGAGCAAACACTGGTTGCCTATGTAACAATTTAATTAGTGACAAAAAATCTTCGCTTCTCCCCAAATCCCCTATTTGAAAAAGCAAATTAACTTCATGGAGCAAATTCCTCTGCCCTCACCTGTCCACTACGAGCTGATACTGCAACTCTTAGAAAGACAAACTATGTCAGCAGTAAGTCAAAACCCGGATTTGCGTCATCAGGTGAATCAGCTAATTATTACTCTGCGTAAAGCAGCAGTCCAACAAAAGCACCTGGAAGAAGTTTGCCAGTTTTCCTCTGTAGCAATTGACCATCGCTGGTCGATTAACCATCATGCAGGAAAAGCTGTTACTCCTGAGTAAATACTCTTGACATCATTCCCCCACTGTATTGTGATGCCGAATACATTGGGGGAGATGTTTCTAAATATACTTAAATTCAGATTTGGGCGAAAATCGGCTTCGCCTAATTGACTTTGCGATCGTATTTGCCGCTGTAAAAAAGAAAACCTTGCCCTAAAAAATTTTAAATTAGTATAAAAAATTTGATAATTGTTCATCTAAAAGGATGTTTGAAAAGTGGGCGGAAGGTATGATAATCTGTCAAACAATTTTGGATGCTCTTTGTCTTGAGTCATGATTTATACAGCAATCAGCCGCTTTCAAATGAACTGACATCCAATCAAAAGAGCGAGTTAAATATTCAACTCGCTCTTTTGATTTAAATTTCCGCAAATAGTAAGAGTAAAAGTCTGTTTCCCGATCTATGAGCTTTGGTAACAGACATAGTGGATTTGACACAACTCAATTCTCCTACATGAGCTATTCATATCTATGCTGTCTCCAGCCAATCATAAATTTGCTCTAACTGATCAAGAGTAATCAAACCATACTGCCAAAGAATCATCGGCAAAGGGCCAGGATCTTGCTCCCGATGTCGCAACGCCACAGCCAAAGAAGCTGTAGAAATTGCCATATCTTCTTGCAAAAAATGAATCAGCCGAGAATACTTTGATGGTGACATTTGTATCTCACCTCCTTGTGCAGAGTGTATTGTCATATATCGGTTCACCATTTCTCCGTAACCAGTAGCCAGTATCTCATCTGTCACTATGGCATTAATACTTAAATACCACAGCAAATTTTGTCTAAATTTACCTTAAAGAAATTGCCCCGATCGCGGTTCGGGAAAATCTTCTACTCTCAAGCTACTTGCTTGATATATAATCAAGTAGCACTTTCCTCAGGTTAAATAAGTTTTATTTTTAGTACAGGAAGTATCTTATTTAATTACACATCTAGTAACAAATATTCCTTAGCTTATAGTCTCCGATCAACGACTATTTACACGTACGCCAAAAGAAAGATCTTTTAAGGATAAATCCTCAAAACCTGATTCCACGACAGAGACAGAAAAGTTTCCGCTGATTGGCTATATTTTCAATAGTGGTTTTGTGATAGCATATTATACTATCATAGGAGATATTTTTTTTACCTCTACATTATTTATTAAGATTTCACAATCACTTCAAAAAGTAACCCCGCATTGCCTACGTAAGTGATGTTTCGGATTATATTTTGTTAATTTGGATACTGTCTCCAACCTTTAATCCTAATTCCGAACTTCTTCCAGATCGCAATTCAATTACCGTATCAATCAGTACATTAGGCCCATAGCTAGGACAAGGGTCGCTGGTACAAGGAGGAGCAGAAGTTTGGATATATTTGACAACGCCATTCTGCATGAAAACCATATCTAACGGGATCAGCGTATTTTTCATCCAAAACTTGGCTGGTTGTGGTGAAGGAAACTTAAACAACATCCCCTGGTTGTTCGGTAATGATTTCCGATACATCAACCCTATCTCTTGCTGTTTCGGTGTCTGTGCCACTTCCAACTGAATCTTTGTGCCATTGGGAACAATAGCTTCGGCGGAAATCGGCAGTTTTTGACCCCCAGATACTGGTGCTGAAGTTTCAGAATCGGATGTGGTGGTAGATGGTTTAGTTGTATTTGATGGAGAACAGGCCATCAGGAAAACACTCAGAAATATTAAAAATAAACTTATTCCGCGCCACATAAAAGTACCAATTTTGTAATTTAGATTTCGATTCTACTGTGCAAAGCTTGTTAGTGGTCAATGGTCAATGGTTATTTGTCATTTGTCAATGGGCATGGGGCATTGGGCATGGGGCATTGGGCATTGGGCATTGGTCATTTGTCCCCCACTGTCCCTCTGCTTCCTCTGCTTCCTCTGCGCCTCTGCCCTCAGATCATCTCTCTCATGCTTAAACAATAATCCCACCTTGTTTAAGGGTGGGATGAGCAAATAATTGTTGGGTAACCTTTGTGACTCCTACCATTAGGTTCTAAGATTCTCTTAAAACGTAACCTACGCCACGTACTGTTTGAATGAGACGCTTTTGACCTTCATCTTCAATTTTGAGGCGCAAGTAGCGAATGTAGACTTCAATTACATTTGACTCACCCATAAAGTCGTAACCCCAAACATTTTCGAGAATTTGTTCGCGGGTTAATACTTCGCGGGGATGTTCCATTAAGAACTTTAAAAGTTCAAATTCTTTCATGGTTAAGTCAATTACCCGTCCATTATGAATAGCACGACGAGTAGCTATATCTAATACCAATTCTCCAAAACGTAATTGTTCTGTGGTATCGATATCGGGTTTTAAGTAGAGACGAATCAGCTTTAAAAAGTCTTCGGAACGGTAAGGCTTAAGAATATAGTCATCCGCTCCGGCCTCTAAACAAGCGACGCGATCATCAACTGTATCTCGTGCCATTAGCACCAGTACAGGGGAGCGCATTCCAGAGTTTCTGAGATTTTTACACAATGAGAGTCCTGATTCGCCTGCTAACATCCTGTCGAGAACAATTAAAGCTGGCTGGCGATCGCGACTGTATTGTAAACCACTGATGGCATCATGAGCCAAAATAGAGTCATAGCCAGCCTCTTGCAAATCGAAAGCCAGCTGACCGGCTAGGCTTTCATCGGTTTCAATCACCAAAACACAAGGACTGTGAGCAGCTGTCATATGAATATTGCGATGTTGAATTATGAATTATGAATTATGAATTATGAATTTTCAATAATTTTGGTAAATACCTCTATTATTAAAAGTCAAAAGGATGGAAAGCTGATTGCACAAGTGTTTCCACTGGCATAGTTATTTCCCTACCTGGTACACCTAATTATCTCTACAAAGATAATCTGGCGAAGAATGCTGATTTTTGTTCCCTAAATTTATTTTTAGGGTAATTTCATCATTCATAATTCACCATTCATAATTCAGATCTGGAAGAAAATTACCAAAAAAAGCAAAAGCTAATTGGCAAAAGTCAAAGTTTTCAACTAATGACTATTGACCAAAGACCAATGACTGTCTAAGGTAATTCTACCGAAGTGGGTTTGGCAATATGGGGCAAACCCCAACCCAATTTTTCTCGCAAAATCCGAAAAAATTCTGGCGCTTGTAGACGAATGAACCGGACACTATATTGCGATCGCTCTAAATGTACCCGATCTTCTGGTAAAACATAACACCCCCCATTGCCATCCACTACCATCACTAGTCGCGGAATATTGACTGGGTAGATGTTTACTGGTTCTGTATCTGGAAAAACTAATGCTCTAGAAGCTAGGGAATGGGGACAAATGGGCACTAGTTGCAGTGCAGGTACTCCTGGGGTGACTACGGGTCCACCAGCGCTCAAAGAATAAGCTGTTGAACCAGTTGGTGTGGAAACAATCACACCATCCGCTGCAATATCAACGGGTGCATGTCGGCCTATGGCAATTTCAAAATGGCACATAGAGGTTAATGGTTCCCGATGAAGTACCATTTCATTGAGGCAGAGTGCTTCCCAAAGTACTGATTCTCCCCGTAGCACTTTGACGGTGAGCATGGCTCGTTCTTCAATTTCATACTTACCCGCCATCACCTGTTCCAGTGCTTGAGGCAGTTGATTGAGGTAAGCTTCCGTCAAAAACCCCATGTGACCAGTATTCACTGTTAACAGTGGAATCCCACAGGGGGCTACCTGACGAGATGCTGCTAAAACAGTCCCGTCTCCTCCCAATACCACAGCAAATTTCATCTCGGAGTCAAACCCTGGTGGTGTCAGACCATCGAGTGGGGTGTGGCATACAGGACTTTCTGGATTAGAGTAGCCCAGTATGCCACCGATACTAGTTGTGATGCATACATTCCAACCGGCAGCGGTTAGCTTGTCTTTTAGTTCAATAGCGATGCGACTCGCTATCGGTTTAAGGTCATTGTAGATAATGCCTGCTTTCGGCACATTCAAATATCCAAGTTTAGGAGACGCTCTGTATTATGCTCATCCTTACACATTTTTGACAACGTAGTCATGTGTTTGGATTTAAAAGTCCAAAGTCCAGAGTCAATAGTTTAGAGTCAATAGTCCACAGTCAATAGTCCACAGTCAATTGTCCACAGTCAATTGTCCAGAGTTCAAAGTCAATTAACTATTGACCATTGACCATTGACCATTGACTATTGCCCATTAACCCTTGACTCTTGACTATTAATTTTTGAAGGCTGTTTAAATGGTGTTTTTTTAGACTTTTGCTTTTTGGTTTTATTTTTTTCGTAATCTAGCTCTTTAAGTTTTTTCATAATTCGGCTGAAGTACTCTTGCAGGTAGCTTTCTAAGGTTGTGGTTTGTTGTGGATCTAAGCCAAAGACTTGGTATACCTGATCCATTGGCGCATTTAAGGGTGTACCACTGGCTAGTACTTCTGTAAATGCCAGTCTGTCTGCTACATTCCATCCCCATTGGAAAAACCTGAGACAACGCCGGACTGTCCGCAGTAAATTGATTGGCATTCGTGTTACTCTAGCTTCTCTGCCAGAGAGGCGTTCGCACACACTAATGATTTCTTCTGCACTCCAAGCACGAGTACCTACTACGGGGAAAGTTTGCTTTTGGGTTTCTGGGACACTCAAGGCCTTGATAGCAAACTTAGCAATATCCTGAGTATCCATGTAAGCTACAGGCGAAGATGCACCAGTTACCCACACTGGTTGGTTTTCTAAAATCGGAATTCCGTATTGACCGATTAACCCTTGCATAAAGCCAGCTAGGCGTAAGATGGTGTAATTTAAGCCAGACTCTGCTAAAAACAGTTCTGTACACCGCTTAATTTCCATCAAGGGTACTTCTGGATATTTTTCGGCTTCTAGTATCGAAAAGAAGATAAAACGCTCTACACCCGCAGCCTTTGCCGCTTGGATTAATGATACCTTGCCATCCCAGTCTACTTGTTTGATGCTCAGTGAATCTGTGGGACGAGATGTAGCTGCGTCAATGACTGCGGTTACTCCTTCTAGTGCTACCGGAAGGGTTTGGGGATAACACAAATCTCCCAATACGAGTTCAGCACCCCACTCTTTGAGAAAAGCAGCTTTTTTGCTACTCCGAACAAGACAGCGGACTTTATATCCCTCATCGATAGCACGACGAGCCACTTGTCTTCCTAAGGTGCCAGTGGCACCGACGATTAATATTGTCATGAGGGTTGTAACAATTTTTTAATTTATATGAAAGAAATTTTAACAGAATCATCAACTAAACAAAAGTTTACATTTATTTTCAGAATTAATACAACATTTTTGTAAAAAAAAGCTTTGTCCGAAAACCGGACAAGCTATTTCTCCAGACAGATGAAAGCCTCTGGTTTCGGAAAACCGTTTCACCAGCAATACCTTGGCTAAAATCTGACACCTTATAAGGGTGCGGCTATACAAACAAAGCCTAAGTCCGTAGGCTGTAAGGATTTTAGCTCAGGTTGCTGGGGTTTGTACCTTTAACAGAGGCAGTAGGTTGCTTTGCCAAAGTTGTAGCCACTGTGGTCTAGGCTAAAAGCCTGCGGGCATTTCACTGTTATTGGCGAAGGTATTCAGCAGCAGAATTATTCTTCTGCACCCTGAATTTTCAGTAACAAAGCACCTATAGCCCAACCGACAAAGATTAAACTGAAGGACAAGAAAGCTGCATTCAAAATTTCGCCGCCCATTGGTGTGATTCTCCTTAGCGAATGGTTTACAACTATTAAAGCAGAAAGCCCATCGGCTTTTCGTAGGACTGGCAGTATGAGAAGGCAGCTATGTTAAAGGCAGAGGATGTAGTGTGTTGCTTTGGTTTGCTTTCGTTGTTGCAACTGCTGTGGGATTGTCTTCGGGCAAGAAGTGATTACTATAGCAATCCTATTTCAGTTGTGAAAAATATCCGTTGTGGCTGTTGACTGTTGACTGTTGACTGTTGACTGTTAACAGTCAACAAGCCTTCACGAAATATTTCATAAATCATTTAGGATTGCTATATGTATCAAGTTCATCAAAATCAGATGGTCAATTCATCTTCCCAGAATCGCCCGCGTTTGGCGCTGACGTTAGGAGATCCGGCGGGGATTGGGCCTGAGGTGATTTTAAAAGCTTTGGCAGATCCAGATGTGTGTCAAAATTTTGATGTGACGGCGATCGCCAATTTAGATTTATTAATAGAAATTCACAGCAAATTGTCTGTCACTCATAATCCTCTTAATTTGGCAAATCCAGCCGATTTATCGGTGATTGATGTGCCATTGCCCGGAAAAATTAAAGATGAAATTATTATCGGTACTGGTAATCAGGCCAGTGGTGCGGCTAGTTTTGCTTATATGGAATATGCGATCGCCCAAACACTAGCTGGTAAATTTGATGGTATTGTCACTGCTCCCATCGCTAAATCGGCTTGGAAAGCTGCTGGTTATAATTATCCCGGACAAACGGAACTTTTAGCCCAAAAATCCGGTGTTGACCGCTTTGGGATGTTATTTGTAGCGCGATCGCCTTTTACTGGTTGGACTATGCGCACTCTACTTGCAACCACACATATTCCTCTTTGTCAAGTAGCTGATACTCTCACACCGCAGTTATTAACTAAGAAACTGGATTTGCTGGTGGAGTGTTTAGAAAAAGATTTTGGGATAGAAAAAGGGAAAATTGCGATCGCGGGTTTAAATCCCCACAGTGGCGAACAGGGACAACTAGGAACCGAAGAAATCGATTGGTTAATACCCTGGCTAGAACAAGAGCGTCAACAGCGCCCCAATTGGCAGCTAGAGGGGCCAATACCACCAGATACAATGTGGGTTAAGCCTGGTCAAGCTTGGTATGGCAATAGTCACAGCCCAAATCCGGCTGATGGCTATTTAGCACTTTACCACGACCAAGGTTTAATTCCTGTCAAGTTGATGGCGTTTGACCGGGCAGTTAATACTACAATTGGTCTTCCTTTTGTGAGGACTTCACCGGATCATGGCACAGCCTTTGATATTGCTGGTAAAGGGATTGCTGATGCTACGAGTATGAAAGCCGCAATTGAGTTAGGGGCGGAGTTGGTAAGACAAAGAATAGGTAATGGCGCGATCGCAAATCTTGATTAGGGCATGGGGCAAAAGTCAAAAGTCAAAAGTCAAAAGTCAAAAGTGAAGAATAATTTAGTTATTTCCTCCTTGTCCCCCTTGCCCCCCTGCTTCCTCTGCTTCCCCTGCCCCTCTGCCCCCCTGCCCCCCTACCTTCATGAAATAGATATTTTTTTACGAGTAAGTCTCTAATCGGGCGGTGAGGGCACAGAATCCCACCAGACAACCAAATAAACCCACTACCCAACCTTGATGAACTGTTAGCAAATCGACATTTGCCGCAGCAGGAAAATGACCTTCGGGTGCATTATCCGCAAAATTCAAGTCGGAGTAGAACAACCAGTTTTTATTGACGCGCCAACCGATGCGATCGCAGAATTTACTCCATGTCTGATAATCAGCATCAGCTTGACCATCAATACTTGACCAAATGCGCTTTTGGACGCTAAAACCAAAACGCCCTTGGCTATATTTCACCCAAAGTTGGTCAATGATGCAAAGGTCGGTATAGGAAAATTTGTTAATTGCTTCAATATCTAGCCAGCCTACTTTTTCTTGCTTCGCCAGTTTCAGCATCAGGGTGAGAGTTTCCCTATCTGCGGCTTTCCAATCACCTGCGGCTAGTAATTCGGTTAATCGCTGGTAATTTATTCCCGGTTCGGAACTGGGGTAATCAATGGCGGGTTCTGTTATTGTTGCTGTTGACTGATATTGAGGTTGTGCAATTACAGGAGAAACATAAACAGCAGGTTGGGAGGCAAAATTGTCATGAGTAATTCTGTGGCTGGTATTAAGTGCGTGAATCTCACAACTAAGTACTTCCGTATTTGTGCGCATCCATAGCTGTTCTAGTTGTGCCAATTCCTGACTGTGACTAACTTCTGTTGATAAGGAATTTATCTGGCGATCGCTTATTTCCTGTAAATTTGCATACTGAGGTATAATCACTTGCTGCAACTTAGCAACTGGCTCAGCACTAATATTAGGTGTTTGTAGAGGATACTTGTAGTGTGCCAAAAGTTCTGGTACACGGAAACTGAGATATTGGTGTAATCGTTTCAATGTGGCGCATTGTCCCTGAATCCCTAAAGCTTCGAGAATTGCATGGGTAAACACACCTTGTTGCAGGGTATCGATTTCCGAGGAAGATTCATTAGGACTAGAAGATAATATACTGATGACTCCGGTTTGTTTTGCTAGCTGTTGTGTTTGTTGCCCAAATCCAGCCGCTGATTGTGTGTGCTGATGGCGACAAGCATCTAACATGAGGATAATATTCTTACAGCCAGAACCGCCCAGGCATTCAATCAGGTATTGTACAGAAATTCCGGTGTTTTCGATGTCATTGGGATTACCATCAGCAGGCATGAGGTAATCTTGATCAGCATCAATCATCCCATGACCGCTAAAGAAAAACCAGAAGTTATCTTCTGGTTCTAGAAATGGATGTTTAAATAACTGCTGTAAAAATCGTAATAAGTTAGTGCGATGAGGACGAGTCAATTCACCACCAAGACTGGGTGAATCATCCGCAAATAAGAAAACTCGCTCAAAACCTATTTCATTATCAAGCAAATTCTGCATCAACTCTGCATCCCGCTGCGCATATTTGAGCGGTTGCAAGAAGTCGTAATGATTGATACCAATAACCAACGCCCAGTTTTTCACCATCTCACTTTATATTATTGCCACTGCAAGTAGAGTTTGATTACCCCTAACCCAGTACTTTCGGGAATTTTCCTGAAAGTGGTTTAACCCAGCCTGTGATTAAAAATCTTAAGGCTAGGAAGAGGAATACTTTGTATTTTGTGCTACACATATTGATACAAACAACTCTTTCTACGGCTGAGGGTTACAGGTTTCCGGAATAAATGTAGCTATTTGGGGCTAGGGTCTAGGGAATGACTGTTTTCAAAGCCCAAATTAGACTTAGAGTATTCCCAGTAAAAAAATGCCCAATTGTCATTGCGAGGAGGAACGACGAAGCAATCGCAGTGACAGGCTTGGGATCATTTGTGTTGTTTCAATCCCTGATAGGGATTTTAGTTAATTGCAATTTCGCTTTTGTGATAGCGAAGTAATTCCATTGCGATGTTTCAATCCCTAATAGGGATTTTAGTTAATTGCAATCTGGCGTGCATCCTGTTCTAGTCGCCAAGGTGAGAATAGTTTCAATCCCTAATAGGGATTTTAGTTAATTGCAATTGCGTGTCTCCTCGCGCTTGCTTGCGGTTTTTTGGAGTTTCAATCCCTAATAGGGATTTTAGTTAATTGCAATGTATGTCTGTTTACTTAGTTGGTACACAAACCATATGTTTCAATCCCTAATAGGGATTTTAGTTAATTGCAATGTTATTAAACATAGTAGATGCAATAGCAGAAGCGAGAGTTTCAATCCCTAATAGGGATTTTAGTTAATTGCAATATTGAGATGGATGAGGCGATCGCCTTATGAATTTGTTTCAATCCCTAATAGGGATTTTAGTTAATTGCAATATAGCAAGGGTTTTTAGGGGGTTTTATTCTGTAGAGTTTCAATCCCTAATAGGGATTTTAGTTAATTGCAATCAGATGCCCCAAATAAGGAAATAAATGTGGGTTCAGTTTCAATCCCTAATAGGGATTTTAGTTAATTGCAATGTCAGTACCCGTTCACCTGGAGTCAAAGCAGCCAAGTTTCAATCCCTAATAGGGATTTTAGTTAATTGCAATTTGTTGTTCAAATCCTGCAATGAACAGTACTCAGAGGTTTCAATCCCTAATAGGGATTTTAGTTAATTGCAATTATGAAGCTGGTTCCGTTCTTGCTGGTTCTGCGTTTCAATCCCTAATAGGGATTTTAGTTAATTGCAATGTTCTTCAGGGTTGATGGCAATGGACAAACATGGAATTTGTTTCAATCCCTAATAGGGATTTTAGTTAATTGCAATATTTACAGAGGTATATGACCCTAGAAGTTCACATTACAGATGTTTCAATCCCTAATAGGGATTTTAGTTAATTGCAATTCGATGCTTTGTAATAATGCGATCGTCTCTGGTGTTGTTTCAATCCCTAATAGGGATTTTAGTTAATTGCAATCAAAATTTTGTTTATGTCAATCCACCAACACCTGCTAGTTTCAATCCCTAATAGGGATTTTAGTTAATTGCAATCTTATATAAGCACTACAGATTAAATTAGTGAATGTTTCAATCCCTAATAGGGATTTTAGTTAATTGCAATTAGTTATTGGTACTTGGCTAATAGTATTTTGATTGTTTCAATCCCTAATAGGGATTTTAGTTAATTGCAATTTTTCCTGGCACAATGGTAAATCCTTATGCTTTACCTGGTTTCAATCCCTAATAGGGATTTTAGTTAATTGCAATCGCCCGGAGTTGGAAGCCTTGGTATATTTGGTTTTCAAGGTACAGTTTCGTCAATCTCCAACTAAAGTAGCTTTTCGGGCATTGAGTTGTCAAGAGTGTCATAACTAAAATAAGCTCAAAAGCTTGTATAGTAAGGATTAGAGAGTTTGCGTCAACCTAAAAATCTGTGAAAAAGGTTCAAAACTAGAGGCAGTAAGCTTTTGGGGCGAGAAATTTGACTCTTGTTTTTGTACACCTACTGGTTGACGCTAGAGTCAAGGGTTAGAGACTAGAAGCTAGGGACAAAGTAGGGGCACAGGCAAAGGGGGACAAATAACAAATATTTAATACAGATAATTCATATTGGATTCTACCTGGACAAAGCACAAATGACAAATATCGCGTAAATGTATCAGGTTATGCCATGTCAACTAACATCACTGAAAACCAGAGTTTCCCTGCACCTACTGTCCCAGATTGGGAACCTACCCCACCACCAACAGATTTAATTTTTGATGACGGAGAACCCTTGGAAAGTAACCGCCACCGCATTGCGATGAATGTTTTAATCCGGTCGCTACAACAGGCTTGGTCAGACCGCAATGATTACTTTGTCGGCGGTAATATGTTTGTTTACTATAGTCGTATACAGGCGCGAAATCGAGATTTTAAAGGGCCGGATTTTTTTGTGGTTCTCAATGTTGAAGGAACAGCTTCTCGCCAAGGTTGGGTTGTCTGGGATGAAAACGGACGCTATCCTGATGTAATTGTGGAATTGATGTCCCCCTCAACGAAAAATGTGGATTTAGGTGAGAAAAAGAATCTCTATGAAGGAGTTTTTAGAACTAGAGATTATTTCGTTTTTGACCCCTTTGACTCCAGTTCCTTGCAAGGATGGAGGTTGGATGTCAATTTTCGCTATCAGCCGTTAGTTACCAATGAACAAGGTTGGTTGTGGTGCGAAACTTTAGGATTTTGGCTGGGAATTTGGGAAGGAACGATAGACCGAGAAACTGCTTCTTGGTTACGATTTTATGACCGCGAAGAAAATTTAGTTTTCTTACCGGAAGAAGCAGCACAGCAACGGGCGGAAGCTGAAAGCCAACGGGCGGAAGCTGAACGCCAACGGGCGGAAGCTGAATTCCAACGGGCGGAATCTGAACACCAACGGGCGAAAGCTGAATCCCAACGGGCGGAATCTGAATCTCAACGGGCGGAAGCTGAATCTCAACGGGCGGAAGCTGAACGCCAACGGGCTGAACGTTTAGCCGCACGTTTGCGAGAATTAGGAGAAAATCCAGAGGATTGATTAGGAAGTAATATCATGTCCGGTGAATTACCCATAAAAAACCCCAACCCTTAAACATAAGACAAGGGGACGTTGTAGTATAAAAAACCCCAACCCTTAATCCCCTCCTCGCTTGCGGGGAGGGGAGACGCAAGCGGCGGGGTGGGGTTCCAGGTATTATGGTTAATTGCTCGGACATCATATAATTTGGTGCTGAAGGATTGGACGCATTAGAAATCTTGCAGGCACATTAGCCGATCCCTAATCGCTCAATACGGTTCGGTTAACGTCATTGCGAGCGAAGCGAAGCAATCGCAAAGACTCTGGGATTGCTTCGCTTCGCTCGCAATGACTGTAAATATTGTTGCTCATGTACTTAACTACTTTCCTTTTCCCTTTAACCGAACCGTATTGCCTAATCGCTAACCCCAATTCAATAAACGACTACCCCAATTCAATAAACGACTACCCGAATTCAATAAACGACTACCCCAATTCAATAAACGACTACCCGAATTCAATAAACGACTACCCCAATTCAATAAACGACTACCCGAATTCAATAAACGACTACCCGAATTCAATAAACGACTACCCAAATTCAATAAACGACTACCCAAATTCAAAAAACGACCGCCCCAATTCATTAAACGACTACCCGAATTCAATAAACGATCGCCCCAATTCATTAATCGGTAAAATCAAAGGGCGATCGCACTCCACATCGGCTTGCTTGTAGTGACAATGTAGGCTGAAATTTCATCCTTCATACTTCAGCTACGGTTGCTACCTCACTCCGCTGGCTGAATTTTGCTGCTAGTTCTGCGGGGTTTGTATATTCATAGGGTTCAAAGGGTTGGTGAATCCAAGGGTTGTCGGCTAGGTAGTCAACATAATAATCGGGTTCGATGACTGAACAAGCTTTATACCAAATTACAGCAGTACGGATTTCGGCGATCGCAAATTCACTTTTTTGCTTTAGCCAAGGAACAGTTTCTTGGAGTGTGACTCCAGAGTCTACCAGATCATCAACTAATAATATCCGCTCACCTAAACTTTCGCTCGTCATGGTTAAATGACGTGAAAAGGTTAAAGAACCCCTTTCTTGCTTGCCTGGGCCACTGTAAGATGATGTTGCTAAAATTGCCAGCGGTTGCTGGTAAATACGGGAAAGAATATCTCCGACTCGCAGTCCGCCTCTGGCTAGACAGACAATCTGGTTGAATTCCCAACCGGATTGATAAATCTTAGCAGCCAGGTGTTCAATTTTTTGGTGATAATCTGACCAAGAAACGTAAAGGTCTGGCATAAAGTAAGTAATTTTTAGTGAATACTGAAGGCAAATGCAAAGTCTCTATTTTAATATGAGCGCAAAATATTATGAATGATTCCCCTGCTGAGAATTCTGCTGTAAGTGAAAAATTGCCATTTAAAACGAAACTAGCTTATGGTGCAGGCGATTTAGGCCCGGCGATTACTGCCAATATTTCGATATTTTTTCTGCTGGTGTTCTTTACAAACGTCGCTGGGATTCCGGCGGGTTTGGCTGGTAGCATTTTGATGGTTGGGAAAATTTGGGATGCGGTTAACGATCCGTTTGTCGGCTTTCTCACCGATAAAACTAAATCGCGGCGCTGGGGTCGTCGTTTGCCTTGGCTATTATATGGGGCGATTCCCTTTGGAGTATTCTTTTTCTTACAATGGATTGTACCACCCTTTAGTGTCTGGGGTTTGTTCTGGTATTACGTGGCGATCGGGTTGATATCTCAGGTGTTTTACACTGTTGTGAATTTGCCTTATACGGCAATGACTCCCGAACTAACGCAAGATTATGATGAACGTACTAGCCTCAACAGTTTTCGCTTCACCTTTTCCATCGGTGGTAGTATTTTATCGTTGATTTTGTCGAAAATTGTCTTTTCCCTAATTAGCGATCGCGCTCAGCAATATTTAGTATTAGCGGCAATCTGTACTATAATTTCCACATTAGCCTTGTATTGGTGCGTTTACGGCACACGCGATCGCGTTTTGGCTTTTGAAGCTAAACGTATCCAGCTAGAAGAACCCCCAGCAATTCCCTTCATTGAACAACTCAAAATCGTCTTTACTAATCGTCCTTTTCTATTTGTCATCGGTATTTATCTTTGTTCTTGGTTAGGCGTACAAATTACAGCCAGCATTATTCCTTATTTTGTCGTTTACTGTATGCGTCTGCAAGAATCAGATGTCCCTACAGTCATGATTGCGGTTCAAGGAACAGCGTTGGTAATGCTGTTTTTTTGGAGTAATTTAAGTAAAAAAGTTGGTAAGAAAATTGTCTATTTTCTGGGCATGATTTTATGGATTATCGCCGCTGCTGGGCTTTATTTCCTGCAACCTGGTCAACTTGTTTTAATGTATGTGATGGCAGTCATGGCAGGTTTTGGTGTATCTACAGCTTATCTCGTTCCCTGGTCGATGATTCCAGATGTGATTGAATTAGATGAACTGCAAACCGGACAACGCCGCGAAGGAGTGTTTTATGGCTTTATGGTGTTGTTGCAAAAATTTGGTTTAGCTTTTGGCTTATTTTTGGTAGGAAACGCTTTAGAAGCATACGGTTTTAAAGCAGCTGTCACTGGACAAACTGCACTCCCCACACAACCTGAGTCTGCATTATTAGCTATCCGCCTTGCAGTTGGGCCTTTACCAACAATTTGTTTAATTGCTGGTTTAGTTTTGACCTATTTTTATCCGATTACGCGGGAGATGCACGCGGAAATTATGCTGAAACTTCAACAACGCCAAGAAAAAATTGATTAAGCTTATTTAATAATAAATAACAAAGGACATGGGGATGAGGGGCAGAGAAGACTGTTGACGGTTGACTGTTGACGGTTGACGGTTGACTGTTGACTGTGGTCACTGAGCGTAAAGCCTGCGGCATAGCTTCGCTTAGCGCGTAGCGTCTCGCAGAGAAGCCGAAGTGTTGACTGTTTTTCAATGCCCCATGCCCCATGCCCCATGCCCAATTTTACAGTGAAAATATGACTCATCCTTTTCTTGAACGGTTACATAATCCAGAAGGCCCAGTTATCGTCTTTGACGGTGCAATGGGTACTAACTTACAAACACAAAACCTGACGGCTGATGATTTCGGCGGAGCGCAGTATGAAGGTTGTAATGAATATTTAATCCACACTAACCCGGAAGCTGTCGCCAAAGTTCACCGTGATTTTCTCGCTGCTGGTGCGGATGTGATTGAAACGGATACTTTTGGTGCGACTTCGATTGTTTTGGCTGAATATGACTTGGCAGATCAGACATATTACCTGAACAAGAAAGCCGCCGAATTAGCCAAATCTGTGGCGGCGGAATTCTCTACACCAGAAAAACCCCGGTTTGTGGCGGGTTCCATTGGCCCGACAACCAAACTTCCTACCTTGGGACATATTGACTTTGATACCCTAAAAACTGCTTTTGCTGAACAAGCAGAAGCTTTATGGGATGGTGGGGTTGATATATTTATTGTGGAGACTTGCCAGGATGTGTTGCAAATTAAAGCCGCACTCAATGGGATTGAAGAGGTTTTTGCCAAAAAAGGCGATCGCCGGCCGTTGATGGTATCGGTGACAATGGAAAGTATGGGCACAATGTTGGTAGGTACGGAAATCAGCGCCGTACTGACAATTTTGGCACCTTACCCCATTGATATCTTGGGATTGAACTGTGCCACAGGCCCAGATTTGATGAAGCCACATATTAAATATCTGGCAGAACATTCACCTTTTGTCGTTTCTTGTATTCCCAACGCGGGTTTACCGGAAAATGTCGGCGGTCAAGCACACTACCGCTTGACACCGATGGAATTACGGATGGCGTTGATGCATTTTGTTGAAGATTTGGGTGTCCAAGTGATTGGGGGTTGCTGTGGGACACGTCCAGAACACATTCAACAATTAGCTGAAATTGCCAAGGATCTAAAGCCGAAGGTTCGACAGCCGAGTTTAGAACCGGCAGCGGCATCGATTTATACTACTCAACCTTACGACCAAGATAATTCTTTCTTAATTGTCGGTGAACGCCTCAACGCTAGCGGTTCCAAAAAGTGCCGCGAATTGCTGAATGCGGAAGATTGGGATGGACTGGTGTCAATGGCTAGATCCCAGGTGAAAGAAGGTGCCCATGTGCTTGATGTTAACGTCGATTACGTAGGGCGCGATGGGGTCAAGGATATGCACGAACTCGTTTCGCGCATTGTTAATAATGTGACATTACCCTTGATGCTCGATTCCACCGAATGGGAAAAAATGGAGGCGGGTTTAAAAGTTGCGGGGGGTAAGTGTTTACTCAACTCGACTAACTATGAAGATGGCGAACCGCGTTTTTTGAAGGTGCTGGAATTAGCTAAGAAATATGGTGCAGGGGTAGTCATTGGCACAATAGATGAAGAAGGGATGGCGCGAACTGCCGAGAGAAAATTTGCGATCGCCCAACGTGCCTATCGTCAAGCTGTAGAATATGGTATTCCAGCCACAGAAATCTTCTTTGACACCTTAGCTTTACCTATTTCTACCGGGATTGAAGAAGATAGGGAAAATGGCAAAGCGACAATTGAAGCCATTCGGCGGATTCGTCAAGAATTGCCTGGATGTCATGTGATTTTGGGGGTATCAAATATTTCCTTTGGTTTAAATCCAGCGTCGCGAATTGTGCTAAATTCGGTGTTTTTGCATGAAGCGATGGCAGCCGGTATGGATGCAGCCATAGTCAGCGCTAGCAAGATTTTACCACTATCGAAGATTGAACCACAACATCAAGAAATTTGTCGGCAGTTGATTTATGATCAGCGGCGGTTTGAGGGTAATGTCTGCGTTTACGATCCCTTAGGAGAACTCACCACCGTTTTTGCTGGGGTGACGACAAAACGCAACAAAGGTGTAGATGAAAACCTCCCCATCGAAGAACGGCTGAAGCGTCATATTATAGATGGCGAACGCATTGGTTTAGAAGCACAGCTAACCAAAGCTTTAGAACAATATCCCCCCTTGGAAATTATCAACACCTTTCTCCTGGATGGGATGAAAGTTGTGGGTGAGTTGTTCGGTTCCGGACAAATGCAGCTACCCTTTGTATTGCAGTCGGCGGAAACCATGAAAGCGGCGGTAGCTTACCTCGAACCATTCATGGAAAAGTCAGAAGCGGGGAATAATGGCAAAGGAACGGTGATTATTGCCACAGTTAAAGGTGATGTCCATGATATTGGTAAAAACCTGGTGGATATCATTCTTTCTAATAATGGCTACAGAGTGATTAATTTGGGGATTAAACAGTCAGTAGAAAACATCATTCAAGCTTACGAACAGCACCAAGCTGATTGTATTGCTATGAGTGGGTTGCTGGTAAAATCTACCGCCTTTATGAAAGAAAATTTAGAAACTTTCAACGAAAAGGGCATTACTGTCCCCGTGATTTTAGGCGGTGCAGCCTTAACGCCTAAATTTGTGCATCAAGATTGCCAAAATACCTATAAAGGTAAAGTAATTTATGGCAAAGACGCTTTCTCTGACTTGCATTTCATGGATAAATTAATGCCAGCCAAAGCTGCTGGTAACTGGGATAATTTGCAAGGCTTTTTAGATGAAGTTGGTGAGGATGAAGCAAAAATCATCACCAAACAGCCAAAACCTGTTGTGAAAGAATCTTCAGTTAATCCTCAAGCAATAGATACCAGACGTTCTGAAGCTGTGGCGGTAGATATTGAACGTCCAACACCGCCTTTCTGGGGAACAAAGTTATTACAGCCTGAAGATATTTCTTTAGAGGAATTATTCGGGTATTTAGATTTGCAAGCTTTGATAGCCGGACAATGGCAATTCCGCAAACCAAAGGAACAAACTAAGGAAGAATATCAGGCTTTCTTAGCTGAAAAAGTCTATCCAGTTTTAGAACATTGGAAACAGCGAATTCTTGAGGAGAATTTATTGCATCCGCAGGTGATTTATGGATATTTCCCTTGTCAGGCTGAGGGGAATACTTTGTATGTTTATGAACCGAACGAAGGCGCAGAGAACACAGAGGTAAAAGCAAGTTTTGAGTTTCCTCGACAGAAGTCTTCCACCAGGCTTTGTATAGCAGATTTCTTTGCACCGAAGGAGTCAGGGATAATTGATGTGTTCCCCATGCAAGCGGTGACTGTGGGAGACATTGCGACAGAGTACGCGCAGAAGTTATTTGCGGATAATCAATACACAGATTATCTGTATTTCCACGGTTTAGCGGTGCAGGTAGCGGAAGCCTTGGCTGAATGGACACACGCCAGAATTCGGCAAGAGTTAGGCTTTGCGGCTGAGGAACCGGATAATATTCGGGATATCTTGGCACAACGCTATCGGGGTTCCCGGTATAGTTTTGGCTATCCGGCTTGTCCGAATATTCAGGATCAATTTAAGCAGCTGGAGTTGTTGGGGACTGATAGGATTAGTCTATATATGGATGAAAGTGAGCAACTTTATCCAGAACAGTCTACAACGGCGATTATTACCTATCACCCAGTAGCGAAGTACTTTAGCGCTTAGAACCCCACCCCCTAACCCCCTCCCCGCAAGCGAGGAGGGGGGATAATATTAAAAAATACCAAAAACGCAAATTGTAGGGGTGGGGTTTCCCCGCCCTTGGCTTCGCGACAATGCGTATCTCATACAATTTCTCTGTGAAGCTGCGCCTAATTCTCTTAGTCTCTTATTACTTGGCGTACTTGGCGTACTTGGCGGTTAATTTTCTTCCTAAGTTAATTCAGCGCATCTTCAGAAAATCTCGGACTATATCTCCTATCTTCGCGTCCTTTGCGTCTACCCTGCGGGAACGGCTTCGCCGAACGTGGTTCGTTTCTCTATTATCACCGCCGATATTCGTCGCCGCAATCGCCGATTAACTCATACAAATCTCGTGATTTTTCCGAGACAGCGTCTATCTTTTTTAAATCCTCAGCATCTAAATTGAAATTAAATACTTTGGCGTTATCTGCTAAATGTTCCGATATCCCTAGTCTTGCACCTACAATTACACCGCCAACAGCAGGCTTATCTAAGATGTAACGTACTGCGACATTAGGAATACTCACCTTATGCTTATCGGCGATAGATTTGAGGGTAGAAAGCAACTCTTGCAATAAGAGCCAACCACCCCAAGCATCAACCATATTTTTATACTTTTTCAAGCTAACTGTAGTGAGGCTCAATCCTCGCGGTTCTGGTTTACCTAAGTACTTTTCTGATAGCAAACCACCGCAGACTGTACCATAAGTCAATAGTTTAATGTCGTGCTGTTGACAGAATTGAATCATATTCACTTCTGGACGACGATCAACTAAGGAAAATTGTACTTGATTAGAAACTATTTTGATACCTGCTTCCACAATAATTTGCAGATTTTCAGTATCAAAATTAGTCAAAGCTAAATGCTTAATTTTGCCCTCAGTTTGAAGTTCTGCCATATATTTGAGAGCATCAAGGTAGTTTTTATCTTGATATTCCCACCAATGGAACTGCATTAAATCTAATGATTCCACATCCATCCTTCTCAGGGAAATATCGATACTGTCCTCGACTATTTTTTTAGTCATTTTTCCCGGACGCGGAACCCACTTAGTAAATGCTTGAATATTTGCTAAGGCTGCTTGACCACGAGTAGCAATAACTTGACGACGAAATTCACCAATTAAGTCTTCAGCAGGGCCATAATGGTCTGCTAAATCCCAAGTTGTAAAGCCCGCATCGATATATTTAAACATAGTTTGAATGGCAGCTTTGGGATCAATGCGTCCATGTCCGCCAGAAACTTGCCACATGCCATTTAAGATGCGGCAGATTTTTAAATCAGGGGTAAATTGGAGATAGCTGTTTGTTGGTAGCATTGGGAAGGATGAAGGATGAAGGATGAAGGATGAAGGATGAAGGATGAAGGATGAAGGATGAAGGATGAAGGATGAAGGATTAATTATTTAACGCCAATCTTTTTCGGCTTGTTCTAAAACGTAAGCAGAAACATCTTGAATTTGTTCTGTAGTCAGGCGGTCTTTATAAGCTGACATATTATTTTTACCATTGGTGACAATGGCTGATATTGCCTCTAAAGAATCCATTCCATATTTCTTCAGTGCTTTTTTCTTTAAAGTCTTACCTCGTCTCACAATATTACCACCGTTTTCATGACACCCTGCACAATGAATCTCGAATATCTTCGCCCCGCTAGCTATATCTGCTGTAGCAGGTTGTGTAATCATACTTGTGAAAATTAAGCAAGTAAGTAATATCAATTTGATGATTTTGGATAATTGTTTTTTCATATACTCAAGATAAATTTTTGCTTATATATCACAGTTTTCATCCTACAAAGATTCAAAATATGCTGTGAACCCAGAAAAATTTTGACACTCTTCTGCAAAAGCTTCCGCATCACTCACATCCTCGATTTTGTATACCATAATCCGCTGCCCGTCCGGCAATTTTTTAGAAGTGATGCAGTTACCTGAATATTTATCGGCGAGGGCTTTAAATGTCGCGCCATAGGTTTTCCACGCTTCACCAGAACAATTGATTTTTACCTGCCACATAAGAAATTTATTTGCTATCAACAGATATTCATCATCTCACAAAAGGGAAATATGATAAACCTGAATTGCTATAGCTATATCTTAAGTTGTGAGAATTGCCTGTTTAACGAACCGCCAAGTACGCCAAGAAGAAGAGAATTTTGAGAGTATTTTCCGGGTATTAGCTGGATTAATCAGTCATATGGCTGTAATTTTCTATCTAAAGGAAGTGTCTGGTTGCAAAAGGCTAGGTCATAATGACCATAGAGGATGATGTGTAGAAAATTTTATTAGCTAAATACCCCGAATTGAAAATGACTAACAATATCAAAGAGAAAATTCAAACTGACCTGCAACAAGTTAAAGAAACTGGACAATTGCGAAGTGAACGGATTAGAGAAATTGTCAAAGCCGCAGTTTCTCAAGTATCTTCTGAATTTAAGGCGGGTTCTCTAGAACTGCGGACTATTGTTAAGGATGCTGTTTCCGCTGTTATTGAAACTTTTCAAGAAAGAGGTAGTGAAATCAAAGATGAGGTGACAGCTTCGATTGAAGGTGTGTTGGAAGGGGTGAATAGCAAACGCCACGAAAATATTGCCAAAACTCAAACCGAAATTAAAAAACTCCAGTCGCAATTAGATACCGAAGAAGAACAACTGCAAAAAGATGTTGATGTGATTTTGGCGGAGATTGAAGAGACAGGGAAAGAAACTTCTACTAGTACTAAAACTGTCCTTGACTCTGTAATTGATGGTATCAAAGATAGTGAAGAAGCAGCTTTGTTAAAGAAACGCTATGCACAATTGCAAGCGCAACTGGCGATTGTCCGCGCTAATTTAGCTGCGCGTTATGGCGGACGTTCAGAGGAAGTAAAAGATTACTTAGAAGAAGCTAAACACTGGTATAATCAAGCTCGTCCCCAAGCGGAAAATCTAGTTGCCCAAGTAGAACAAAAGCGATCGCATCTCGATGATAAACTGGGTGAAGCGGGAAGTGCGATCGCTAAAAAAGAACGTCAGCTAAAACAAGCTTTAAGAGAGTTACTCCTTGCTGCGGCTGAGTTGTTTAAAGATAAAGACCATTCCGATCAACCTAAACTTCCCCCAAGGTAATTTGAAAATAGGGGCTAGGGGCTAGGGGCTAGGGGTTAGGGAAGAGTGATTTTTCCATGAGAAACTAACTTCAAAGAGTCATTTGTCTTCCTTGTCCCCCTTGTCTTCCTTATCCCCCTTCCCTTGCCCTCTGCCTTATTCACTCCAAACTCGTTCAGCCGTCCAATGGCGATTAGAGTTTTGATAGATTTTTACATCAGATAAACCAGCTTGCGAAAATAACTCTGTCACTTCATCCAGAGTAAATGCAGCATAAAGAGAATCGCGGAAGCATTTTGTCTGAATGGCGTTAAATTCTACCCCAATACTGTTAACTAAATCATTAATTGTCGCTTCATCCGCCGGACGAAATAAATCTCTAATAAAAATCCCACCGTGAGGTTTTACCACTCGCTTAAGTTCTAAGAAGAATGGTAAAGGATCGGGTAAATGGTGAATTAAACTATTGGAAATTACCATATCAAATTGCTCATCTTGATAGGGTAATTTTTTGGCATTGACTAATTCTAGATTAATTTGTGCTTGTAAACCAGCTTTTTGTACGTGTTGGGCAGCAATCTCCAACATAGTTGCAGCTAAGTCAATTGCGGTTACCTGCCATTGTGGTTTTATTTGGCAGATTAAGATGGGAATGTGACCAGGGCCAGTACCCGCATCTAAAATTGTAGCTTGTTCTTGAGGGCATAGTGCGATCGCTTCTTTGACAAAAGCAGTATTTACCTCAGAAAAATCCATTGCGTCATAAGCAACGGATTCTTCTATTGTGTCCATTACTTCTGGTTCTAATACTCTCTCGATACTCATGGGTAAAAATTTAATAGCTTACTTGGGCATTGGGCATTGGGCATTGGTAATTCTTCGCCTATCCCCATTTCCAATTTCCAAAAATTCTATACCATTGCGATGCATTGCTGACAACTAACAAATGACAAATGACAACTGACACGCGTAGCGTAATAAAAATTGGTAATGGGAAAGATGGACTGTGCCAAAAACCCATTACCAATATTTTGTGATTAAACCCAGCTTATTTTGCCAACCGGATTTTAGTACTGTCTATTTAATTGTTCTTCATGCTTGGCGATGACCCAAACTGCATGAATGCTACCAGGAAGCCAACCTAACAGTGTCAGTAAAATGTTAATCAACAAAGTTGGGCCAATACCAACTTCTAGAAAAACTCCTACTGGAGGTAATAACAGACCGAGAAGTAAGCGAGTTAATTTCATGGTTTTGATTCTAATGATTGGTTAGTTTACTTACATTTGTATGGCTGTCACCGAATTATCAAATCTACCGCAGGAATTAATTCGATGACTGATATCTAGCGCCCAGATATATTAAAAGATAGTTAGCTAGAGGGTAATTCGCCTTTGTTACGAACATCTCCACTGCCTAAAGCTACATTCTTTTCCACAAAGTAGTTGTTAATGAAGGTGTTAGCAAAGGACAGAATCACTGGACCGAGAATAAAAGCGATCAGTCCGTGGGCGGAAAAGCCGGGAACTAAGGCAGCGGCTAAGGCGAAACAAATACCGTTAACAACTAGGGAAAATGCACCAAAGCTTAATAAATTAAGTGGTAAAGATAAAGTAGAAATCACAGGCTTTACTGAACCATTAATCAAGCCAATAACTAAAGCTGCAATTATGGCTGCGGGAAAATTAGCTATATTAACGCCGGGAACAACTAAATCAACTATTAATAGGCTTAAAGCTGTAGCTATTGCTGTTAATACTGGTCCTAACATGATTTTTACCTCTCAAACCGATCATCGATAACGTGAACTTCCTTTCACTATCTTCGACTAACCAATCTGTTTGAACATCAATATGAAGGTAGATTCTGGTTCTACCATTCGGCTGAAAAATGGATTTTAATTTTACTATTTTATTAGTTACTGCTAAAATCTAATTTTATAATGGCTAACTCTGTATATTAGGATTTATAAAGAAATTATTAAATTTGTGGCGATTGACTGATGCTCAGAGAATTTAATATTTAGTTTATAAATAAATGCCGAGATGTTTAATTACAAAAAATTATTGCTTGTAGTAAAGCGAAGACTTATATAACACTTGTTCTTGATGGGTTTCGAGAGTGCAATCAGAGGTGGGATAAGTGACGCAGGTAACAACATAACCAGCCTGAACTTCTTGGGGACGGAGAAATTTCTGTTCTTTTTGATCCACTTCACCACTGATGAGTTTAGCAACACAAGCAGAACATTCGCCTTGTTTACACCCAGATGGCAGGCGGATACCATTGTCTTCTGCGATGTCGAGAATATATTGATCGTCTGGTACCTGAATGGTGCGATCTAACCCTATTACCGGATTGATGAGCCGAACTTGATAAACTGCCATCTGCGCTTAAAGTTGTTGACTGTTGACTGTTGACTGTTGACTGTTGACGTTCAACAATAACAAGGGAATATTTTTTTACTTGGAAGTCCCTAAGCTAAGAGGATATGAGGCGATTGTTCACTGAGGGATTGCTTACTCAGTGCGATCGCCTGAAAATCATCTTCTCCCCATCTCCCTAGTATTGTCAAACTCAAAAAGTAGGTTGGGGAAAGTGACCATACGTGTCAACTTAACGCGAAACCCTTGCCAAGACTTGATGAGCGAATTCTCTCACTTAAAATCAAGATCCGCGTTACCCCACCCCGGCTTTGCTGACGCAAAACCTCCCCTCCCCGTTTACGGGGAGGGGATTGAGGGGTGGGGTAAAACGCTTGTGGGATAAGCCTTTTAACTTAAGTTGACACCAATGGAAAGTGACACAAGCCAACAAAGCAACGCTAGCCCCTAGCCCCTAACCCCTAGTCCCTAAGGGAACTCCAGAAAATAAATTATCCCAAATTGTAGGGCTACGGTTACCCCAGCCCTACGAGTTGCGGGCTTGGTAAGTTCATGATTGGGATGTTTTTTTATTTGGAAGTCCCTAAAGTCACTGTTTCACAGATTTCATCGATAAACTAATCCGCTTCAATTTCTCATTTACTTCCAGTACCCTAACTTTTACCACTTGTCCGACTTTGACAATCTTTTTGGGATCATCGACAAATCTATCAGCCAATTGGGAGATATGCACCAAACCATCTTGATGTACGCCGATATCTACAAACGCCCCGAAGTTGGCGACGTTGGTGATGATACCTTCTAATTCCATCCCCTCTTGTAAATCTTTGATTTCTGTAATTCCTGCTTTGAAGGTGGCATACTTAAACTCAGCCCGGGGATCTCTACCGGGTTTTTCTAGTTCGCTGAGGATATCGCGCAGTGTCGGTTCGCCGATGGTAGCGGTGACGTATTTCTTCAGGTTATTTTTTGGGAGTTTGGCGGCGATTTGGGTGACTTGATTTAATGGTACGCTGAGGTCAGATGCGATCGCTTCGACTACAGAGTAACTTTCTGGATGCACGGCTGTATTATCCAAGGGGTTTTCACCGTTGCGAATCCGCAGAAATCCGGCTGCTTGTTCAAAAGCCTTAGGCCCTAACTTTGGAACTTTTAACAGTTGGCGGCGATTTTTAAAGGCTCCATTTTGGTTGCGATAGGTAACAATATTATTGGCTACTGTTGGGGTAATTCCCGAAACAAAAGTTAACAGTTCTTTAGAAGCTGTGTTTAAGTCTACACCCACATAGTTAACGCAGCTTTCCACTGTTTCATCCAATTTTTTCTTCAGCAATTTTTGGTCAACATCGTGCTGATATTGTCCCACACCAATGGATTTGGGATCGATTTTCACTAATTCGGCTAGCGGATCTTGTAAACGCCGACCAATACTAATAGCACCGCGCACGGTAATATCTAAATCGGGGAACTCTTCTAATGCTACTTTACTAGCAGAATATATAGATGCACCCGATTCATTGACCATTACCTTTGTCGGTTTGCGATCGCTAGCTTGCAGTACTTGGGAGACAAATTCATCAGTCTCACGAGAAGCTGTACCATTACCAATGGCAATTAATTCAATTTTGTATTTTTCAATCAGATTTTTGATAGTTTGCGCAGCTTTTGTACGTTGTTCGGCTGCTTGATGGGGAAATACCGCTTGGTATTCTAAAAATTTACCTGTTTGGTCAATTACTGCTACTTTACACCCAGTTCTGAAACCTGGATCAATTGCCAAGGTTGGTTTCATTCCCGCTGGTGCAGATAGTAGCAATTCACGTAAATTAGTTTCAAAGGTTTTAATCGACTCAAAATCAGCATAGGCTTTCTTTTCGGCAATTACTTCTCCCATCAAAGAAGCTTTCATCAAGCGGTTAAACGCATCTTTAATCATCGCCTGATAATAATCGCGAATAGCACGGACTTTGGTTTTAATTTCCTTTGATTCTAGATAAGCAAGTACCACATCCTCATCAAAGGCGATTTCAAAATTTAATATTCCCTCCGCTTCACCCCGACACAACGCCAAGATATTGTGGGGTGCAATATTTTGCACCTTAGCTTGGTAATTGCGGTACATTTCAAATTTTGTTGTTCCTTCAGGATGTTCATCTTTAATCCGGGAGGTAAATACGCCAGATTCTAAGAGATAATCACGGATATATGCCCTGGATTCAGCTTTTTCTGCAACTTCCTCCGCTAAGATATCCGCCGCACCTTTCAAGGCTTCTTGAGCAGATTTTACACCATGAGTTTCCGAAATATACTTTGCAGCTTCTGTTTCTAGAGAAGCCGACACCGGATTTTTGACATTTAAAGACTTAATAAACTCTGCTAATGGTTCTAAACCTTTCTCTCTAGCGACAGTGGCGCGGGTGCGTCGCTTTTGTTTGTACGGTAAGTATAAATCCTCAAGCTCAGTTTTTTGCAAACTAGATGTAATTTGCGCTTTTAGCTCATCAGTGAGTTTACCTTGATTAGCGATCGCATTTAAAATTACCGCTTTTCTTTCTTCCAGTTCAGTTAAGTATGTATACCTATCGGATAAGTCCCGCAATTGAACTTCATCCATTTCGCCGGTGCGCTCTTTACGGTAACGTGCGATAAAAGGGATTGTTGCACCTTCTGCTAAAAGTTCCAGCGCATTTTGCACCTGATAAGGTTTAAGGTCTAGTTCAGTTGCCAGTAATTGAGGAATGTTCAGCATTGGGTGTTTAAGTGGAAAACGTGACTTCTGTAGGTAATATGCTAGATCGTACTTCCCATGCAAGCGTATAGTGTTAAGCTAATTTATCAGATGATTATAAAATCTTGATTTTCCACACCGTTATTTTACATAGCCAGTGATTTGTCAATCCGCCTGGGATGTAAAATTAACCAAAATGACAAATTCCCTTTTCATCTTTTTATATCAGCGTGATTACGGTTGATTTCAGAGGTTAGTAAAAATGGCTTTGTTTTTCTTGGTTCCACTTTGTACAGCTTTATTAACCGGCTATTTGGTTAAGCAATCTACTGATGAAATAGCTTACATAGCTGGTGTATTTGGCTTCATGTTCTTCATTTTGAGTTTGGTCTTAGCACCTTGGCAAATCCAGCTACTAATGTTAGTCCTTGTCCTCGTAATTACTAACAGGCTATTGTCAAAAAATGAATCGAATTTACGAAATAATACAGAGAACGAATAAAGATAATGATATTGGGCATGGGGCTTCTCTGCGAGACGCTGCGCGAACGACTTCGCTCAGCCTACCAGGCATTGGGCATGGGGCATTGGGCATGGGGCATTTGTCTTCATCATCTCCCCACACTCCCCACACGCCCTCATCTCTCTCATCTCCCTAACCCCTAGCCCCTGTTAAAATAGCCATAGCCAAAATGGTAAAGTCACCAGTAATACTATCGCTCCTGCGGCTAAGGCGGTGACGGCTAAGTCGCGATCGAGATTGAAGGTTTCAGCAATTACTAGGGTGGCAAAAGCTGGCGGCATTGCCATTTGAAGTACAATTACTAGGGCTGCTGAACCAGTTACACCAAACAGTGGTAAAATACTTCCCAAAATTAAGGGAACTATCAGCATTTTAATTGCCAAGCTGATGCCCACTTGTGGTAAGCTGCTCCATGACTTTAACTGGGACAGTCGCATTCCAATTAACACAAGGGATAAAGCAACGGCAATCCAAGCCAATTTATCTAAACAGAATTCTACTAAATTGGGGATTGTTACCTGTCTCAAAAGTAAGCCAAAACCGAAACTCCAAAGGGCAGGATTAATAAATATTGCCTTGGTTATCTGCCAATAATTGCTAACATTTCTGCCAAAAGTCGCTGCTAGTGCTACTCCCAAGCCGTAAGCCCCAAATAGTGACCCTAGGAGATCGTAGAATAAAGCCCAAGCAAAGTATTTTTCCCCTACCATTGCTAAGGTGATGGGAAAGCCGAGATAACCTGTGTTACCAACCATCGCCGCCAACAGCAAACTACCTTGCGTTGGTTGTTGGGGCATGGTATTTGTCATGTAGGCTTGCCATTTAATTGCCACCCAAGCTAATAATGCTCCTAGTAAAATAGCGAGGTAAGCGATCGCAGGTGCAATCCAAATCTGTCCATTCAGATCAGTTTGATATAAAAAAGATACTATGCTTATCGGTACTCCCACATAGAAGAGAAATTGTGCCAAACCTGAGGGAACTGTGTTTGGTAGCTTACGTCCCAAAATAAATCCTAAGAGGCCTAATCCCACAAGCTTGGCATATAGTTCTAAAAGATTTGTCAAGATAGCACCCAAAAATATAGCTGTGAAATGCTACCACTTGCGTTTATTTTTTTCCAGTCTAAAATCTGTTATGGCTATTGAAAAAAAGCAGGAGTGAATTCTTGAATAAAGCTGGGTTTTCTGGAGAACCTCAACACTCTTCGGCTGCTTCTGGTGATGATATTCCAGCAGCTTTAAGGGATACTCCCGATCCAAAACCTAAGGTGGGTGTCCAACCTCTAGTTTTGCTGATTGGGGGAGTATTCGCATTTGTCCTGCTTGCTGTTACTAGTGGCTTTGTATTTTTTCTCGTTTCACCCAAAAAAATCGCTAATTCTCAACCAACACCTACTATTTCCCCTACAGAAACACCAACATCTGAAAGCTCTGTAGACTCTCAAAGTAATAATAGCGATACTATATTGGGGCATTTAGCATATACAGAAGCGCCAGAATCTGAACTAGCAGTAGTTTCTGGACGAATTAGAATGCGAAAGGCTGCTGCGGAAAAATTTCAAGAGATGGTAAAAGATGCACGGAAAGCTGGTGTAATTTTAGTCCCAATTTCTGGCTTTCGTTCTGTGAAAGAGCAGGAGCAGTTATTTTTTGGTGTGGGTGCGCAGCGAAATCAAACTCCAGCCCAAAGAGCAGCTTTAAGTGCGCCTCCCGGTCATAGTGAACATCACACAGGCTATGCTGTAGATGTTGGCGATGGAGCCGTACCAGCAACTAATCTCCAAGCTAACTTTGATAATACCAAAGCTTATCAGTGGTTACAAGCAAATGCTGCCCGTTTTAGTTTTGAGATGTCCTTTCCTCAGGATAATGCTCAAGGTGTCAGTTATGAACCGTGGCACTGGCGTTTTGTAGGCGATCGCGATAGTTTGGAAACTTTCTACAAAGCCAAAAATATCAAACCGACAATTAAGTAATTTGTCAGTAGGGGCGGGTTTATTGAGATCATCCTTGATCAGCTTTGATATCTGTGAACCCGCCCGTACAGTTGTCAGTTGTTAGTAGGAAAGGTGTTTTCAAGTTGTTGACGGTTCACAGTTAACAGTCAACAGTCACCAATAGCAAGGAAATATTTTTTTCCTTGGAAGTCCCTTGAATCTCAGTGACCACTGACCACTAAAAACTGACAAATCACACGCAAAGCGCAATAAAAATTAAAACAGAGTAAAAAATTTGCTTTTTACTCTGTCTTTACCTATGTATCTGCACCCTCAAGATTTGTGATGCCCTTTGCGTGATATCTAATAATCTATATTTATTTAGCAATAGTATCATCTGTCTTACGGTAGGTTTAAAAATATCTCAGCTTGCATGAATATTCTAGTTTTTTGTAGTGATGAAAACTGAGTAATAATCGGCAATTTTTAGAGAAACATTTAGCACAAGTTAAAGTATTTGTTTGGTAGAATTCCATACTTAATTTGTATTAAATAGATACTGTTTGTATTAATAAAATAGTTATATATTTATCATTAGTTTCTCGGTATTTTATTGAGGATGGTAACACCAAGAGCTTACCACTAATAGTTTTAAGCCTAATTTTATTTCTAGCTTAGATAAAGATGTAAGAGTTGAAATAAGATAAATTACCTAGAAGCGATCGCGCTCCTGACTCAGCAATTTTGGCATGGTCAAACTGTCAATCGGCAACAAATTATCAAGAGGATCGGGGTTTGACGTTAAGTTGACATCAATAAAGGGCACAACAATGTTCATACGTGTCAACTTAACGTGAAATCCTTGCCAAGACGTTATTTAGAATCAAATTGCCTACCATCACGATCCGCGTTACCCCACCCCAGTTTTGTCTAAAGCCAAAACGTCCCCTCCCCGTAAACGGGGAGGGGATTAAGGGGAGGGGTAAAACGCTTGTGGGATAAGCCTTTTAACTTAAGTTGACACCAATGAACAATGTTGTGCCCCTACCTATATCCTTTATTTAGCTGCTATAGGCTGTAAATATGTCGCCGCTTCATCTTCAAAGAGATGCAGCTAACTAGATACCAGAATTATCGCAAAAATCGGCATTCTAGGTTTTAAATTGCTCATCCACAGGAATTTTATAACCATCAGCAAGACGATTAGTTGAGTTTGCTGTAGCCACGATCGCTAACAGTTCACCAAACATAGTATCAGTCATTCCCTTGGCACGCCCGGAGGCTGAATGTGAAGCAATACAATAATCACAGCCATTTGTTACACTTACAGCGATGTAAATTAATTCGCGCATCAGCGGATCAATCTCGCCGGGACTAGTCATCACTTCCTTGACAGCTTGCCAAGTGCGTTGCAGAGTCGGCGGATGATTAGCGATCGCTTTCCAAAAATTGTTGATATATTCAGTCTTACGGGTGGCGCGGATGTCATCATATACCGCCCGTACTTCATCAGTTGCTTGTTCGTATTCGATTAGGTTTGTCATTTGTCAATGGTCATTTGTCATTGGTCATTTGTCATTGGTCATTTGTCATTGGTCAACATTCAACCGTCTCCTCTACCCTAAAACAGACCGATACCGTCCGAGGGCGATTAAGGGAAAATACTGTTGATAGAGGTGATATTTGAGATAAAAATGGCAGGGGAAGCCTGTACCTGTAAAATATGATTCGTACCAAGTACCATCAGGCTTTTGGGTGGTCAAAAGGTAGTTTATTCCTTTTTCAATGGCTTGATGAGCAAATTTACCAGTAGCTTCACCGGCGGCGATGAGTCCAATTAAAGCCCAGGCTGTTTGCGATGCTGTACTGGTTCCTTGTCCTTTGAGGCTAGGATCGTTATAGGTGCGGCAAGTTTCACCCCAGCCACCATCCGGGTTTTGACATTGTACTAACCAAGCTGCGCCGCGTTCGATGCTTTGTTGCTGGGTTTTGGGTGCAACTAAGGCTAAAGCGGAAAGTACGCCACTAGTACCATAGATGTAATTTACTCCCCAACGACCAAACCAACAACCTTCTGGTTCTTGTTCATTCAGAGTATAGGCGATCGCTCTTTCCAGATGATGATGATCTATTGATAGGTTACAAGCGCCCAGCATTTCTAATACCCTAGCTGTGACATCAGCTGTATTCGGGTCAATCATGGCTTTTAAGTCGCCATAGGGTACAGAATTGAGCCAATCTTGATCGTTGTCGAGGTCAAAAGCTGCCCAACCGCCTGGTTTACATTGCATAGAAGCAATCCAATTTAAAGCGCGGGCGATCGCGGCGTGTTTTAATTTTTCATTGGGGAGTTTGGCTTGATGTAGCGCCATGACGACAACCGCAGAATCATCGACATCGGGGTAAAAGCGGTTATCAAATTCAAACGCCCAAGCGCCTGGTTTTCCTTGACGATTTTTAACCGTCCAGTCTCCGTAGTCGAGAATTTGCTTGTCAATTAACCATTCTCCCGCCTGTACTACAGCCGGATGATCGGGGGCGAAACCGGAATCTATTAAAGCCCGAATCGCCCAGGCTGTATCCCAAACTGGGGATACACAAGGTTGAACGCAGTAGGTAGTGTCAGTCTCAATGGCAAAGTTATCGACGGCTTTGAGTCCCCGTTCCACAATGGGGTCGGTGGGGTCATAATCGAGACAGCGCAAAGCTAACAGAGAATTCAGCATAGCGGGAATAATCCCCCCCCAATCACCTGTAGCTTCTTGGCGTTCTATAATCCATTTTTCCGCAGCTTTGATGCTTTCGTCGCGGAAAGGCACAAAATTCAAGCTTTCGGCGAATTTGAAGCCACGATCCAAGGTAAGAAATAAATCAGTCCAATCGCCACGTTTAGGTAATTCCCACAAAACGCGATCGCGTCCTTCTACATATAGTTCATCGACAGTAATTGCTGGCTCAACTTGAAAAATCGGTTTGCGATCGCAGACAATCAACAACGGTACAGTACTGGATCTCGCCCAACTCGACATTTCATAGATATTGAAGGGGAAAGAATTGGGCAAAAGCATGATCCAAGGCGGGAGGGAAGGAATACCGCGCCAGTCGTAGCAGCCAATTAAGGCCAGGTGTAGTTTAGTAAAGATGCGAGTTTTACTGATGCCACCTTGTTGGAGAATAAAAGCTTTAGCCTTGAGCATTGCTGGGTCATCGCCTGAGACACCCAAGAGTTTCAAAGCCATGTAAGCTTCTACTGTAGTACTCAGTTCTCCGCCATCGCCAAAATAAAGTTCCCAACCTCCATGTTCCCGTTGTTGAGAACGCAAGTAAGTTTCCACTTTGTGTAAAGGTCTGGTGCTATCTGTGCCCCAAATTTTATGCAGTAGCACAGCTTCCGCAGTAATCGTGACATTAGATTCTAACTCCGCCCACCAGTAACCTGCGGGCTTTTGAATTGACAGCAGATGTTTTTGACTAGCGGCGATCGCTTCTGCGACTTGATTAACTGTGACTCTATCTTGAGTTTGCATCAAATATCCTTGAACCTCTACACCACAACAAATAAATCTCTCAATAGGAGTGAAAAATATTCTCCCACAATCCCAAGACACACAGTATTGGGCATTGGGCATTGGGAAGAGATCGGGAAGAAAATTCCCCACACTCCCCCACTCCCCCATGTTTTTTGAAAGTTGCGGGTTTTAGCCATGTACTGCATGTACCTGAAATATGCTGTAGTATTCTGTCTGAGACATTGAGAAGGGGTGAAAGGTCATGGCGACAGTTGTATTAGTAATAACAGTTTTATCTTTAATCATTTGGATAGGATTACTGAGTTTACGCGGACAGTTTTGGCGTTCTGACCAGCAATTAGAAGTTGCAGAAATCCCTTTGCATTCTTTACCGAGGATTTGTGCAGTTATACCTGCCCGTAACGAAGCCGAATTACTGCCCATCACCTTGCGATCGCTTTTACTCCAAGACTACCCTGGTGATTTTAACGTTTTTTTGGTGGACGATCGCAGCACAGATGGCACAGCAGACTTTGCCCAAGGGGTGGCTTACGCTTTAAATAAACCCAATCAATTGCATATTATCTCTGGTAAATCTTTACCTCCGGGCTGGAGTGGTAAACTCTGGGCAGTGGAACAAGGTATTCAACTGGCTACTGACTTTGCACCAGACTATTTTTTACTCACAGATGCGGATATTGAGCATGATTCGCGGAGTCTGCGCCGATTAGTAGCGAAAGCTGAACAAGAAGATTTAGACATGGTTTCCGTGATGGTGCGACTAAGATGTCAAAGCTTTTGGGAACAACTTTTAATACCTGCTTTCGTCTTTTTCTTTCAAAAACTCTACCCTTTTCGTTGGGTGAATCACCCCAAAAATTCTACAGCAGCGGCGGCTGGGGGGTCAATTTTGATTCGCAAACAAGCTTTAGAAAAGATTGGCGGATTTGGGGTGATTCGGCAAGCTTTAATTGATGATTGCGCCTTAGCAAAAGCTGTGAAGGGGGAAGGGGGAAAAGGGCGGATTTGGTTAGGATTGAGTGCTTTAACTCGGAGTTTACGACCTTATCCAGATTTGCGGACGGTTTGGCAGATGGTAGCGCGGACTGCTTATACCCAACTCAATTATTCTCCATTGCTGTTAGTCGGCACAGTTTTAGCTATGACCTTAATTTATTTAATACCACCCTTTGCAACTATCTTTGGTGCATTAACCTTTAATTTAGCGATCGCACTTTTGGGTTTATCAGCCTGGTTATTGATGAGTTTAGCTTACTACCCAACTATCCGCTTTTATAAATGTCCGGCTTGGTTAGCTTTTTGTTTACCTGCGATCGCTTTTCTTTATACCCTGATGACTGTAGATTCCGCTATCCGTCACTGGCAAGGGCGCGGTGGTGCTTGGAAAGGGCGCGTTTATCCAGGTTAATTAAAACCGGAAATTTGCTGGTAGGGGCACAACACTGTTGTGCCCTGACAATAATCTGTACCTCACCAAGTTGCTTATCGCTGGTTTCATTCCCAAATTTTCTGCAAATTTAAGATAAATCCGGGTAACACATCTTCGGCGGCAAAACTTTGAGGTGCTGGTAAAATTTCCACTTGTTGATGAGGGCGATAGATTTCTAATTCTTGCTTTTTTCGGTTAATTAATAAACCGAGACGACAGCCATTATCTAAATACTCTTGCATTTTCTCTTGAACTTTTTGCAATCTATCTGATGGGGAAAGTATTTCAATGACAAAATCGGGACAGAGGGGAATAAATTTTTCTCTTTGTTCTTGAGTTAAAGCATTCCATCGACTTTTTTCCACCCAAGACACATCAGGAGAACGGTCAGCTTTATTTGGTAAAGTAAATCCCGTGGAAGAATCAAAAACTTCTCCCATCTGGTTTTGTTCGTTCCATTGTGCTACTTGCAGAATTAAATTAACATTACGTTTTCCTGTTTCTCCCCCGGTAGGTGGCATGATAATTAATTCTCCTGCGGCGTTACGTTCTAACTTCAAATCAGGGTTATCTTGACATAGTTGATAAAACTCTTCTGAAGTTAATTTAATTACAGAATTGAGGTTTAATGTAAGTGGTGTCATAAGGATAATTCCCGGTTTTTTGCTCACCGACTGTACTGCATATCTATATATATTCTCGGTGAAAAGTTAGATCCCTGACTTCTTTAAGGATGCGGATACAAATAATTCTCTGGCTTACCCGATATACCGCCCGCAGGCTGGAAGCCTGGGGCTAACGCTACGAAGCCCACCTGCGTGGGCTGAATTTTCTTAGCCCACGCAAGTGGGCTTTGTACGATTAGCCGCACCCTTCGAGGGTGACGGCGGTCTGTTGGGTAAGCAATGGGTCTGACCTCTGATTCGCCAGCGGTATCCTTTCAGGATGGGGATACAAATAATTCTCTGGCTTACCCGATATACCGCCCGCAGGCTGGAAGCCTGGGGCTAACGCTACGAAGCCCACCTTCGTGGGCTAAGAAAATTTAGCCCACGAAGGTGGGCTTTGTACGATTAGCCGCACCCTTCGAGGGTGACGGCGGTCTGTTGGGTAAGCCAGCGGTATCCTTTAAGAAGTCGGGGGATCTGGAAGCAGCAAATTGTCACTAGAAAACAACAGGGTAGCTACCTCCCTCAATACTTTCAATCCTTGTAAAGAACCGCGAATTAAACGAGTAGCCGCAATCGGTTGGCGGATGAATGCGATCGCTAAGGGTAAAGAACGCAGAGAACCATCGGCGCTGATTGCTGATGTTAAATCGGGGATATCATGTTGACAATCATCGCTAACTACACGCAATATTGCGACTGACACACCCAGGGTATGGAAAAACTCTAACGCCGCAAATCCTTCCATATCGACAACATCAGCGCCTAGAGTCTCACCAAGCTGGCGTTTTTCAGTTGCGGAACAAATGACGCGATCGCTTGTTAATCCCTTAACTAAGTTAATTTGTGAGTATAACTCTGCTGTGAAAGTGCTTTCTCCGTAAGTGTCGCACTCTCGCCGCTTTCCCTGATAAACACAGTTTTCATACAACACAATTTTTCCTACTGGGTAGTTGGGGGATAAACTCCCACACAAACCCATCAGCAGCACTCTCGTCTGTGGATGATTAAGAAACAGTCCATCTGCTTGCAATTTTTGCAGATATGTGGTCAAAGGTTTTATACCAACAGGAACAGGAATTACTGTTGGCTTGGCGCTAGTGACACGACTTAAACCACGACACACAGCTTGATACTCTGCGCCTTGGGGGACAAGGATTAATTGGGCATTTGTCATTGGTCAGTTGTCAGTTGTCAGTTGTTAGTTGTCAGTTGTCAAGCTTAAACTTTCAGGCTCAAAGGTTCGTTAATGAAGCTAAAAGCCTCGTTAATGAAGCTAAAAGCCTCGTTAATGAAGTTCAAAGCCTCGTTAATGAAGTTCAAAGCCTCGTTAATGAAGTTCAAAGCCTCATTAATGAAGTTCAAAGCCTCATTAATGAAGTTCAAAGCCTCGTTAACGGAGTTCAAAGCCTGATTAATGGAGCTAAAAGCCTGATTAACGGAGTTCAAAGACTTATTAACGGAGTTCAAAGCCTCGTTAATAAAACGCCGATACTTATACATTTTACGTAGGGGCACGGCATTGCCGTGCCCCTACCAGCGTATTGGTATCATAATGAACGTGAACCGATATCAAAGGCGCAAAAGGCATTATCAGTTCCCCACACTCCCCACACTCCCCACACTCCCTTATCCCCCCATTCCCCATTCCCCTTTCGCCTCTACATTTTGCGGCTGGCGTTGCTGGGGGATGAATTGCAGAGTACGGCGGGCAATACTCGCTAGTTTAGGCATTAATTCTGGCTTGAGTAATCGGGAATCATACTTACTCATGCGCTGATGATTTTCCTGAATGCACACACTCAGAAACTTTTCTAAGCTCAAGTCGTCGGTGAAAGTGCTAGCGCCAGTGGCGGTGAAGCCAGTACCACTCGGATCGGCATCGCTAAAAGCGGTAATTAAGTTACTCAGTGCTTTGCCATAGTACCAAAGAGTTCTGACGAGCCGCAGAGGTAAAAAGCCTTGACGGCGATTAATTTGGATGTAGGTAAACCAGTTGACAAAAAAGACAATATGTCTTGCTTCTTCGTCCAAGATGGGATCAAAAATGGTGAAGAGTGCTTCAGGAAATACTTTCGCGTCACGGGCTATCCCAAACAGCCCAAAGGCAAAGAAGGAATCTAGACACTCTTCAAAGCCAAAGGTGGTGAAGGCTGGCTCAATATTGGGCGGTACTTCCACCGCTGGGCGTGCCGGCATGTTGATACTATAGCGGTCAATGAGTGTCTCGATCAGCCTAGCGTGGCGCGATTCTTCTCTGCCTTGGAGAGCGATCGCTTCATGCAAAAGGGGATCTGTCACAGTGGTAGCATAACTACTTACCATTGCCCCAGCTTCTCTTTCAATATCCAGCGCTTTCTCCCAAAAGGGAATAGCTTGTAACCGCGCGAGATCTGCATCATTTAAATCAGGCCAGGGCAGATGCTCAGGCTCATATTCTAAGTGGCTATTTAAAAAGCTGTGGCAGAATAATTCTTTGTGTTCAACAGAGCCAAGTTTCATATCTCAAATTTCCATTGAGTATAAAAGATTGAGTCATACCAAGGTGAGAAACTTCAGCAATAATGCTGATTGGGGAGTACCCGAACTCCCAAACTGCAAGTGATTACTGTAGCATGACAATAATTGTGTCACCCGCACGATGATTTTCCAAGATGGTCAAGCCTAATAGCTCAAAATCCGCACGAGAACGCTTCAATATTTCTAAATTGGCGATAGAATTTTCCTGGCTGACGGTAAGTTTTTGGATTGCCGTGACGGTAGCTGGACTTTTGGCTTTCAGTTCCCTCAAGTATGCTTTGTTTCCAGATATTACTTTTCCGGTGGTGGTAGTCAATGCTACTGCCCCCATCGCCACAGCTCTGGATACAGAAACCAAACTCACCCAACCACTAGAACAGCGTTTAAAATCCCTGGAAGGAATTGAGGATATTCGCTCATCTACTTATCCGGGACAAACGGCTGTTAGTTTATCTTTTGTTGTCGGTACAAATTTAGAAACATCGACGCGCCAAGTCGAGAATAGACTGAAGAATTTAACTCTGACTCAGGGAGCAAGTTATAAGATTATCCCCCTGAACTTGAATGAGTCTTCAGCGATTAGTTATGCAATTGAGAGTCCTGGCGGGAATCTCACCGATTTGACGAAGTTGGCAAAGGATAAAATTGTACCCGCGATCGCAAAACTGCCAGGAGTGTTAAAAGTAGTACTGTTGGGTACGCCTAGTAATTCCCCTCCCCAGTTATCAGCCAATGCGGCGGCTTTACCGGAAGGTGGAGCTACTTTAGTCCGCTTCAATGGTAAGGATGCTTTGGCATTTCAGGTAATTAAAAAGGGCACAGCTAATACTTTAGAAGTTGTCAGCCGCGTCGAGGAGGAAGTGCAAAAGCTTCAGTCTTCCCTAAAAGATGTCAAACTCACCTTAGCTGCGACTCAGGCTGAGTATATTCGCAACGCTACCCATTCCACAATTGACGCTTTGATTGAAGCCATTGTGTTATCGGTAATTGTCATTTTTCCATTTTTATGGAATTGGCAAGCTACCTTAATTTCCGCCTTGGCGATTCCCACATCTTTGTTGGCGACATTTATTGTCATGGCGTTTTTTGGCTTCAACTTAGAAACCATTACCCTGTTAGCCTTAGCTTTGGTAATTGGTAGTATTGTTGATGACGCGATCGTTGATGTTGAAAACATCATGCGTCACGTCGAAGATGGTGCAACTCCCCGCGAAGCGGCGTTGATTGCTACCAATGAAATTGGACTGACAGTCACAGCCGCCACTTTCACCGCCGTCGCCGTGTTTCTGCCAATTGGGTTAATGGGTGGAGTGATTGGGCAGTTTTTCAAACCTTTTGGTATCACTGTTTCCGCCGCCATGCTAGCTTCTTTGCTAGTAGCCAGAACTTTGTCACCAGTCTTATCTATATATTGGCTCAAACCTGCCTCATCTCGTTCTCGTCGGCGTGAATCTCAAGCATGGATTAAGTTTGCCCAAAGTTACCGTGATTTACTGTCATGGTCTTTGGATCATAAACGAATAGTCATGAGTTTAGCGTTACTCAGCTTAATTGCGGGTATTGCCATCATTCCCATGATTCCCAAAGGCTTTATTCCCAAATTGGATCGCGGTGAATTTAATATTACTTACACTGCTCCTTTACCAACTGTACCTGATGCTTTTCGGTCAGCAGCGGATGAAGTTGCACAATCGGTGTTAGGAGGACAAGGGGGACAGGGGAGACAGGGGGACAGGCTTCGACTTCGCTCAGCCTTCGGAGAAACTAATTCTCGAATCCCAATTCCCAATCCTTTAGATGATTCGCTAAAGGTGGCGAAGAAATTAGAAGATGTGGTGAGAAAATCGCCAGTTGTGCAAACGGTGTTTACTACTGTGGGTTCCCGTGAAGGCGAGCCGAATAAAGGCACAATTTATGTCAAACTTAAAGGCGATCGCAATATCACCACTGCGGAATTACAAGAGCAATTGCGGAAGAGTTTACCGAATCTACCGAATGTCACTACCAGTGTAGAAGATATTCAATTTGTGGATACTGGTGGACAAAAACCTTTACAGTTGGCATTAAGAGGTAATGACCTCCAAGAACTCAGCAAAGCAGCCAAAGCAATTAAAGACCGATTAGTCAAACTACCCGGATTTGCTGATGTAACTGTAACAGGTGAAAACAATCAAAACGGGCAAATTTTTCAAATTGAGCGCCTGGATAATCAGCGGGTAGCTTATATTGGCGCTAACCTAGGCAAAGATATGTCCTTGGGTGATGCGACTGATCAGGTAGTAGCACAAGCTAAGGCAGTTTTACCCCCTAGTGTTTCTTTAGACTTAGGCGGAGATTCTGCCCGTTTAGGTGAAGTTTTTGGCAGTTTTGGCACTACCTTAGCTTTATCAGCCTTGTGTATTGTCGTGGTGCTGATTTTGCTCTTCAAAGGCTGGGTAGATCCTGTAGTGATTGGTATTTCTTTACCCTTAGCTTTAGTGGGTGCAATGCTAGCGCTGTTAATCACCAAAAGCGACTTTGGCATGATTTCCCTGATTGGTTCGGTGTTTTTGTTGGGTATCGCCAACAAGAATGCCATCTTGATTGTGGACTATATCAATCAATTGCGTAAATCTGGAATGGAGCGGAAAGAAGCCATTCTCAAAGCCGGGCCAGTGCGCCTCCGACCAATTATGATGACCACAGCGGCGACAATTTTAGGGATGGTTCCCATTGCTTTAGGATTGGGTGCAGGTTCAGAATTGCGATCGCCGATGGCTGTGGCGATCGCAGGCGGTTTGGTAAGTTCAACTTTGCTCAGTTTAATTGTTGTGCCTGTAGTCTACGCCATCTTAGATGATTGGTTTCCCCGATTTCACAAGAGGTGGATTCCTTGATGCAAGCCTTTGTCACTGGCGGAACTGGGTTTATTGGTGCCCATTTGGTAAGGTTGTTGCTGCAAGAAGGATATGCAGTCAAAGCACTCTTCCGCCCTAGCAGCAACTTAGCAAACCTCGACGGGTTAAAGGTGGAACTTGTCAAAGGCGATTTAAATGATGCCGATCTCTGGCAAAAAATGCTGGGTTGTCAATACCTATTTCATGTCGCCGCCTACTATTCCCTGTGGCAAACAGACCAAGAGCTACTTTACCGCCATAACGTCCAAGGTACAAGCAACGTATTAGCAGCCGCGCAAAAAGCTGGAATTGAACGCACAGTATATACTAGCTCCGTCGCTGCCATTGGGGTCGGGGAATCTGGTAAAGTCGTAGATGAAACTCATCAGAGTCCCTTAGAAAAATTGGTTGGTCACTACAAAAAGTCAAAATTTCTGGCAGAACAAGTAGCCATGCAAGCAGCTAGTGCAGGTCAGGAAATAGTTGTGGTCAATCCTAGTAGCCCGATAGGGCCATTGGATATTAAGCCTACCCCAACAGGTGATATTATTCTGCGATTTTTGCGGCGACAAATGCCATTTTATGTAGATACAGGGCTGAATTTCATTGATGTCCGAGACGTAGCCTGGGGACATTTACTAGCGTTACAGCGAGGTAAAAAAGGCGATCGCTATATTTTAGGAAATCAAAATCTCACCCTCAAGCAACTTCTCGAACAACTCGCCCAAATTACAGGCTTACCAGCACCGCAAAACGCTGTACCTAGTTGGCTACCCCTCAGCGTTGCTTGGGTTGATGAAAAAATTCTCGCACCCTTAGGTAAACCACCCTCAGTTCCCTTAGATGGTGTGCGCATGGCTCAACAACCAATGTATTACAATCCTGCAAAAGCAGTAACAGAATTGGGCTTACCTCAGTCTTCCCTAACAACAGCAATTCAGGATGCTGTCGATTGGTTTATGAGTAAGGGTTACGTCAAATAAAGAATAAAGTCTGAAGTATGAAGTGTGAAATCAATAAGTTTCATCCTTCATCCTTCATCCTTCATCCTTCTTTTGTGGTGTTTTTCAACTTTATCGAGGAGTGAACAGAGTCAATGGCGATTAATTTACAACAAGCTATAGATATCGGGAAATATCTTGTAACTCAGCGTTTAAAAGGACGTAAACGCTTTCCCTTAGTATTAATGTTAGAACCGCTTTTTCGGTGTAACCTCGCCTGTAATGGTTGTGGTAAAATCCAACATCCAGTAGAAATCCTCAAGCAAAATTTAACCCCAGAACAGTGCTTTGCTGCTGTGGAAGAATGCGGCGCACCAGTGGTTTCCATTCCTGGGGGAGAACCTCTATTACACCCCCAAATTGATGAGATTGTCCGGGGATTAATTGAACGCAAGAAATATATTTACTTGTGTACTAATGGTTTGTTATTAGAAAAAAGCCTGCATAAATTCCAACCTTCCCCTTACTTAACATTTAGCGTCCATTTAGATGGAATGCGGGAATTGCACGATCAAAGTGTCGATCGCAAAGGCGTTTTTGATATTGCTGTCCAAGCCATTCGCGCCGCTAAAGCTAAAGGTTTTCGTGTGGCAACAAACACCACTATCTTTAAAGGTACTGACCCCAAAGAAATGCAGGAGTTCTTCGACTTCCTGGAAACCCTCAACACTGATGGGATGATGATTTCTCCAGGCTACAGCTACGAATGGGCACCAGATCAAGATCATTTTCTCAACCGCGAACAAACCCGCGCCTTATTTAGAGAAATTCTCGCCCCCCATAAATCGGGTGAGAAAAACTGGAATTTCAATCACAACCCCTTATTCTTAGACTTCCTCACAGGCGAGAAAGACTACGAATGTACACCTTGGGGTAGCCCTAGTTACAGCGTTCTCGGTTGGCAAAAACCTTGCTATCTATTAAATGAAGGTTATTATGCCACCTTCAAAGAATTACTAGAAGACACCGACTGGAGTCAATACGGCCGCGCCAGCGGTAATCCCAAATGTGCCGATTGCATGGTTCATTGTGGCTATGAACCAACAGCCGCAGTAGATGCAATGCAACCGCAAAATATAGCCCGTTCCTTGGGGACTGTATTTGGTAAATAATGATAGTGCAATGTGCAATGTGCGATCGCCAAATTCCTGATGATTTTTTCGTAAGTTAACACTTGTAGGGGCGGGGAAACCCCGCCCATCAAGACAATCCTAGAAAATCAAGTTGCTTTGACTGAAGTTACTAGCAGTAAAGTTGTTCAGTATGACTAAATTGCTAAAACTAGCATTGACACCCAAACCATCAGTATCAATATCAATCAGAGTATTTGTCCCAGATTGTATAGCTCTCACATAACCGTCAGCAATGGGATTTGTGCCTGTATAGTTCAAGTTAGTCAACAGAGTTTTCAACACCAGCACATCATCTGTACGGATAAAGTCAGTAATGGTATCAATGCCTTCACCCAAACTATCAAAAACAAATCTATCATTACCAGAGCCACCACTTAGCTGATCTTGACCAAATCCGCCAACCAGTACATCATTACCTGCACTACCAAACAAAGTATCATTGCCATCGCCACCAAAGACGGTATCATTACCATCTTGTCCTCTTAACGAGTTAGCACCAGAGTTACCAGTGAGAATGTTATCGAGGCTGTTACCTGTACCGCTGATGTTGCTAGTTCCAGTCAGAGTCAGGTTTTCTAGGTTAGCGCCCAGGGTCAAAGTTGCAGAAGAATTAACTAAGTCTGTGCCCGCATTCAATGCTTCGGTAATCGTATCACTACTAATGTTGACGATATAAGTATCATCCCCAATTCCACCGTCGAGAATATCACTTCCTGAACCCCCATCGAGGAGATCGTTACCTTCGTTGCCGAATAAGCTGTCATCGCCTGAACCACCGATGAGGGTATCATTACCCAGTCCCCCAGTCAATGAGTTAGCAACACTATTGCCAGTGATAACGTTATCGAGATTGTTACCTGTACCATTTAGCCCGCCGCTAGTCAGGGTTAAGTTTTCCAGGTTATCTCCCAGAGTCCAATTCACAGAGGAATTAACTAAATCAGTGCCGGCATTCAATCCTTCAGTAATGCGATCGTTGACGCTGTCTACAGTGTAAGTGTCATGACCTAATCCACCATCAAGACTGTCATTTCCCGTACCACCATCGAGGCGATCGTCACCTTCACCACCAAACAAGGTGTCATTGCCTGAGCTACCAACTAGGCTATCATTACCTGCTTCACCAAACAAGGTGTCATTGCCTGAAGCACCAACTAAGGTATCGTCGCCATTTCCGCCACTCAAGGAGTTAGCCCCAGTATTTCCGGTAATAATGTTATTAAGATTGTTACCTACACCATTAATGGCTGTGCTGCCAGTCAGAGTCAGATTTTCCAGGTTCGTGCCTAGCGTCCAAGTTACTGAAGATTGGACTAAGTCTGTACCTGCATCCAAGCCCTCAGTAATTATATCGCTACTGTTGTCTACGATATAAGTATCATGGCCGACTCCACCATCAAGAATGTCATTTCCCAAACCACCATCGAGGCTATCGTCACCAGCATCACCGAACAAGGTGTCATTTCCGGAATTCCCGATGAGGTTATCGTTATCATTACCACCGTAAAGCAGATCATTACCTGTTCCACCATCCAAGGAATCATTACCATCGTCACCTTTGAGGGTGTCGTTATTATCCAACCCTAAAAGTGTGTCATTGCCCTGGAAACCTGAGATCATATCTCTTTGGGCAGTACCAGTTAAGTTGTCTGCAATTGAAGTACCATTAATCACATTGAAATTGGGATTAATAGTCAAGTTGACAGTGGCAGTGCTGGTAAGTCCTAATCCATCACTGATGGTGTAAGTGAAGCTATCAGAACCATAATAGCCAGTGACAGGAGTGTAAGTGTAAGTACCGTTATTGTTCTTAACTAAGGTTCCTTGGCTAGGTTGGGTGATGGCAATAATATCTAAGATATCGGTGACATCTACATCGCTATCATTGCTCAGTAGTGTTGCTGCACTAACTGTAATGGCTGTCTCTTGAATAGTCGTGAAAGTGTCATTTGTAGCCACAGGAGCATCATTGACAGCAGTAATATTGAAGGATTGGGTTGCTGCAACTGCACCGCCATTGCCATCAACAACGTTGTAGCTCAGGCTAACTGTGCCGTTAAAGTTAGCATCTGGGGTGAAGGTGTAAGTGCCATCAAGGTTATCTACTAATGCGCCGTTAGTCGCTATCAAGTCGGCTACCGAGAGAGTATCAGCATCGACATCTGTAAAGCCTTGTAGTAATTGAGTCGCAGTAATAATGTAATCGGTATCTTCCGTCCCCGCAGTCAGTGAGGCGCTAGCTGTACCAGTGGGTGCATCATTGACACCAGTAATATTGAAGGATTGGGTTGCGGCAACTGCACCGCCATTGCCATCAACAACGTTGTAGCTGAGGCTAACTGTGCCGTTGAAGTTAGCATCTGGGGTGAAGGTGTAAGTGCCATCAAGGTTATCTACTAATATGCCGTTAGTTGCTGTCAAGTCGGATACTGAGAGACTATCAGCATCGACATCTGTAAAGCCAAGCAACAAATCTGCGGCGTTAATGGTATAAACAGTATCCTCATTTCCAGGGACTAAGGATACGCTAGCAACACCAGTGGGTGCATCGTTGACAGCCGTAATATTGAAGGATTGGGTTGCTGCAACTGCACCGCCATTACCATCGATAACGTTGTAACTGAGGCTAACTGTGCCGTTGAAGTTAGCATCTGGGGTGAAGGTGTAAGTGCGATCACTGTTGTCTACCAATGCACCATTATTTGCAGTCAAGTCGGATACCGAGAGACTATCAGCATCGACATCTGTAAAACCAAGCAACAAATCTGCGGCGTTAATGGTATAAACAGTATCTTCAACTCCCAGACTTAAGGATGCGCTAGCAACACCAGTAGGTACATCATTGACACCAGTAATATTGAAGGATTGGGTTGCTGCAACTGCACCGCCATTACCATCGATAATGTTGTAGCTAAGGCTAACTGTGCCGTTGAAGTTAGCATTTGGGGTGAAGGTGTAAGTGCCATCAAGGTTATCTACTAATATGCCATTAGTTGCTGTCAAGTCGGCTACCGAGAGACTATCAGCATCGACATCTGTAAAGCCAAGCAACAAATCTGCGGCGTTAATGGTATAAACAGTATCCTCATTTCCAGGGACTAAGGATGCGCTAGCAACACCACTGGGTGCATCGTTGACAGCAGTAATATTGAAGGATTGGGTTGCTGCAACTGCACCACCATTACCATCAACAACGTTGTAGCTGAGGCTAACTGTGCCGTTGAAGTTAGCATCTGGGGTGAAGGTGTAAGTAGTGCCATTATCGTTGCTGCTAATGCTGCCGTTATTAGCACTCAGTCCAGATACGGAGAGAGTATCACCATCGACATCCGTAAATCCTTGTAGTAATTGAGTCGCATTAATAGTGTAATCGGTATCTTCCATCCCCGCAATTAGTGAGGCGCTAGCTGTACCAGTGGGTGCATCATTGACAGCAGTAATATTGAAGGATTGGGTTGCTGCAACTGCACCGCCATTACCATCGATAACGTTGTAACTGAGGCTAACTGTGCCGTTGAAGTTAGCATCTGGGGTGAAGGTGTAAGTGCCATCAAGGTGATCTAGCAATGCGCCGTTAGTCGCTGTCAAGTCGGCTACAGAGAGAGTATCGCCATCGACATCTGTAAAGCCTTGTAGTAATTGAGCCGAAGTAATGTTGTAATTGGTATCTTCCGTCCCCGCAGTCAGTGAGGCGCTAGCTGTACCACTGGGTGCATCATTGACACCAGTAATATTCAAGGATTGGGTTGCAGCGATCGCACCACCATTACCATCAATAACGTTGTAACTGAGGCTAACTGTGCCGTTAAAGTTAGCATCTGGGATGAAGGTGTAAATCCCGTTGCCGTTGTCTACCAATGCACCATTATTTGCTGTCAAGTCGGATACCGAGAGACTATCAGCATCGACATCTGTAAAACCAAGCAACAAATCTGCGGCGTTAATGGTATAAACAGTATCTTCAACTCCCAGACTTAAGGATGCGCTAGCAACACCAGTAGGTACATCATTGACACCAGTAATATTGAAGGATTGGGTTGCTGCAACTGCACCACCATTACCATCAACAACGTTGTAGCTGAGGCTAACTGTGCCGTTGAAGTTAGCATCTGGGGTGAAGGTGTAAGTAGTGCCATTATCGTTGCTGCTAATGCTGCCGTTATTAGCACTCAGTCCAGATACGGAGAGAGTATCACCATCGACATCCGTAAATCCTTGTAGTAATTGAGTCGCATTAATAGTGTAATCGGTATCTTCCATCCCCGCAATTAGTGAGGCGCTAGCTGTACCAGTGGGTGCATCATTTACAGCAGTAATATTCAAGGATTGGGTTGCAGCAACTGCACCACCATTACCATCGACAACGTTGTAGCTAAGGCTAACTGTGCCGTTGAAGTTAGCATCTGGGGTGAAGGTATAAGTAGTGCCATTAACGTTGCTGCTAATGCTGCCGTTATTAGCAGTCAATCCAGATACGGAGAGAGTATCACCATCGACATCCGTAAATCCTTGTAGTAATTGCGCCGCAGTAATGGTGTAATCGGTATCTTCCGTCCCCGCAGTCAGTGAGGCGCTAGCTGTACCAGTGGGTGCATCATTTACAGCAGTAATATTCAAGGATTGGGTTGCAGCAACTGCACCACCATTACCATCGACAACGTTGTAGCTAAGGCTAACTGTGCCGTTGAAGTTAGCATCAGGGGTGAAGGTATAAGTAGTGCCATTAACGTTGCTGCTAATGCTGCCGTTATTAGCAGTCAATCCAGATACGGAGAGAGTATCACCATCGACATCCGTAAATCCTTGTAGTAATTGCGCCGCAGTAATGGTGTAATCGGTATCTTCCGTCCCCGCAATTAGTGAGGCGCTAGCTGTACCAGTGGGTGCTTCATTAAGATTGTTAATGGCGATCGCGATCGCTTTCTCGTAAAATAAGCCATCTTGATCGGTGGTGCGAATGCGGATACTGTAGCTGTTCTTGGTTTCGTAGTCAGGAGAAAGATTGATCTGTAGCTGATTACCAACAATGCTAAAGCTGCTGTTATCTGCGCTACCTGCACCAGCAACGAGTGTATAAGTATGAGTGTTGCCTAAATCAGGATCAGTGGTATTCAAGTTGCCAATGACTGTATTGGCGATCGCGTTTTCGTTAACACTGCTATTACTCAAACTTACATCAGTGGGCGCACTGTTGAGTTTAAGCACAAACAGTTCTTGACCAACGTTACCATTGTCGGCAACAAAGTAGAGTTTGCCATTAATATAAGTCAAATCGCTAGGATTAGAAGCCGCCGAACCGGGAAATAAATCATTAACTCTCACAGTACCAGCTGCTGTGCCATCACTTTTCCACAACTCAGTCCCACCCGTGCTGTCAGTGGCGACAAAATAGAGTGTGCCGTTGACATTCGTTAAATTTGACGGGTTAGAAGACTCTGTCCCGACGAATATATCTCTAACTCTGACAGTACCCGCATCAGTACCATCACTCTTCCACAACTCAGTACCACCGCTGCTGTCAGTGGCGACAAAATAGAGTGTGCCGTTGACATTCGTTAAATTTGACGGGCTAGAAGACTCTGAGCCTGTGAAAATATCCTTAACTCTAACAGTACCAGCGTCGGTGCCATCACTCTTCCACAACTCAGTCCCACCCGTGCTGTCAGTGGCAACAAAATAGAGCGTGCCATTGACATTCGTCAAATCATATGCATTAGAAGACTCTGAGCCTGTGAAAATATCCTTAACTATGACAGTACCAGCGTCAGTGCCATCACTCTTCCACAACTCAGCCCCACCCGTGCTATCAGTGGCGACAAAGTAGAGTGTACCGTTAACATTTGTCAGATCCTGCGGGATCGAGGAGCTTGTGCCACTAAAGATATCCTTAACTCTGACAGTACCGGCTTGAGTACCATCACTTTTCCACAACTCACGTCCACCACTGCTGTCAATAGCAGTAAAGTACAGTGTCCCGTTGACATTCGTCAGATTTTGCGGGGTAGAAGAACCTGAGCCACTAACGATATCCTTAACTCTGACAGTACCTGCATCAGTGCCATTACTCTTCCACAACTCATATCCACCACTGCTGTCAATAGCAGTAAAGTACAGTGTCCCGTTAACATTCGTCAGATTCTGTGGGTTAGAGGAGGTTGATCCAGCAAAGATATCCTTGACTCTGACAGTACCTGCTGAAGTGCCATCACTCTTCCACAACTCATATCCACCACTGCTGTTAGTGGCAGAAAAGTACACTATACCATTGACATTCGTCAGATTCTGTGGGTTAGAGGAGCCTGTGCCAGAGAGGATATCCCTAACTCTGACAGTACCGGCTTCAGTGCCATCACTCTTCCATAACTCACGTCCACTACTGCTGTCAGCGGCGGAAAAGTACAGTGTCCCGTTGATATTCGTCAGATTCTGGGGTTTGGAAGAACCTGTCCCAGCAAAGATATCTTTAACTCTGACAGTCTCCGCCGAGGAGACATCAGTCTTCCATAACTCACGTCCATCACTGCTATTAGCGGCAGAAAAGTACAGTGTGCCGTCAACATTCGTCAGACTTTGCGGGTTAGAAGAGCCTGTACCAGGAACGATATCTTGGACTCTGACAGTACCTGCCGAAGTACCATCACTCTTCCACAACTCAGTTCCACCAGTGCTGTCAGTGGCGACAAAGTACAGTGTCCCGTTGATATTCGTCAGATTTTGTGGGTTAGAGGAACCTGTGCCGACAAAGATATCTTTGACTCTGACAGTTCCAGATTCTGTACCATCACTTTTCCACAACTCACGTCCCCCACTGCTATCAGTAGCGGAAAAGTAGAGGATGCCGTTGACATTCGTGAGATTCTGTGGGTTAGAGGAGCCTGTGCTACTAACGATATCCTTGACTCTGATAGTACCTGCTGAAGTCCCATCACTTTTCCACAATTCAGTCCCACCAGTGCTATCAGTAGCAGAAAAGTAAAGTGTACCGTTGACATTTGTGAGATTCTGCGGGTTAGAGGAGCCTGTGCCAGCAAAGATATCTTTAACTATGACAGTACCGGCTGAAGTCCCATCACTCTTCCATAACTCAGTATCGCCATTGCTATCAGTGGCGACAAAATAGAGAGTGCCGTTAACATCTGTCAGATTTTGCGGGTTAGAGGAGCCTGTGCCAGCAAAGATATCTTTAACTCTGACAGTACCTGCTGAAGTGCCATCACTTTTCCATAACTCAGTCCCACCAGTGCTATCAGTAGCAGAAAAGTACAGTGTCCCGTTGATATTTGTCAGATTTTGCGGGTTAGAGGAACTTGTGCCAGCAAAGATATCTTTAACTATGACAGTACCGGCTGAAGTCCCATCACTCTTCCATAACTCAGAATCGCCATTACCATCAGTGGCGACAAAATAGAGAGTGCCGTTGACATTTGTCAGATTATATGGATTAGAGGAGCCTGAGCCAGCAAAGATATCCCTAACTCTAACAGTACCCGCTTCCGTGCCATCACTCTTCCACAACTCAGCCCCACCACTACTGTCATAAGCCACAAAGTAAAGTGTGCCGTTGACATTTGTGAGACTTTGCGGATTAGAGGATTCTATACCAGCAAAAATATCTTTGACTCTGACAGTACCAGCTTCAGTACCATCACTCTTCCACAACTCAGTCCCGCCATTGCTGTCATAAGCCACAAAGTACAGTGTGCCGTTGACATTAGTTAAATATTGTGGGTTAGAGGAAGCTCCACTAGTATTGATATCTTTGAGCAGGCTAATCGATGTTTCTTCTGACAACACATGGGGGTAAGCTGTTGTTGCTTCTGGACTAAAAGCTTGAGCAGTGGTGATTTTTCCTGTAGTCACATCTAGATCCCAATTACCACCAACAACAGCGTTACCAACTTTGCTAGAAGAAGCCGCCACGGGAGTTCCTAGCAATTGACTTAAGCTGTTAATAAATCTAATTCCTATGTGTCCCGCACCAACCTCGCAACCATAAAGCAAAATGTTAGCGCCCGGTGCTAAAGATGTTTTCCATTGCTGTAAGGCACTGTTGTAGAGATCAAGGGTAAATAGACTCAGGGGCGATCGCCCTAGTGTAATCTGCCCTGGTTGTCCGTGGGCTACAAGATGTAAACTTGTGATTCCTTGGTGTTGCGATAGCTTTTTGCTAATTTCCGCAACGCCATCGTCTTGAGGATCTAGCACCACTACTTCCAATCCAGGAGTTACAGCTGCCGCCAATTGTTCATATTGCGCCACTCTAGAATCAATGAAGACAATGCCACTATCCATTGTTTGCTGAATACTGACAGGTACTACAGGCATAAATCTGGCGAAATCAACCGTTGTCATAACCGTTTTTCCTTAAATTTTTATGTAAGAATCACAGGCGAAATCAAAGGTTGGTAGATGCTAAGAGTGCGTTCGTCGTACTCCTCAAAGAGAACTCGAAAAGTAGAGTAGACATTGCCGTAAAACCCTTCGGGCATAGCTACCCTGCGGGTTCTCCTTTGGAGTACGCTTACTGCACAGCGTCTCGACACTAGAAGGCATCGCTATTTTTCTTGCTGGTGAACGATGCTTAGTACTTTAAATAAAATGTATTATTTTATACTTTTAAATGAAATATCGTATTTGTTACACCACTAAGTCTTGCAGAGAAAATTGAAAAATTCCGAGGATACATAAGTAACACTAGGCATGAGGTTATGGAAAACCACCTCCATAATTTTGGTAGTTTTCCATTGCACTCAACGCTGAGCAAATTATTAAATGTATTAAATATTACTTCAATTTGAAAGTAATACTTGTGATATATAAGCATCCTATTCGATTGACGAAGTTACAAAGTAGAGGTAGACAACAGGAAGCAACGCCACTAGCTATGACGAAAGGAAAAGCAAAGCAGGGCTGCTTTATGAGCGATGGGTAGGGAAAGAAAAAAGGGGGTTCAGGTAATGATCATTTTTTCAAAAATCAAATAGGAGTCCTATAGTTTTACGGATCTACTATCTTTGGGTAGAGATAATTTGATCAAAAAAAGTATAATTTATTAAGGTGAGGTTAAGTATATTTGACCGCAAACTTAGTAAACTCTTTAAAGATTAAGGATAGATTAAGCTTTTTATTCATTCAAACTTTATACTTTAATTTACTTTGTGCAGAAAATTTACAGTAAGTGTGGAAGGCACGAGGCATACTGCGAGTGCAGAAGAGATGCAATCTGGTGCGGGCTGATTTACCCACCACGCTAGTTGCTGATTCCTTGTGACTTGGTTAAAAGACAATACGCTTGGTGTTAAGAGATATTGTAGGGAACATCCACAATCTTTTGGTGTATACAGTAATCTTATCGGTGCCGTGCCCCTACGACGTATTGCATCCCAGGCTAACTCAACTGTATTGGGTTAAAGGATTGACAAAAAAGAAAAAAGTGCAATAGTCATCTAGAATAAAAACTAGAAACTTTGATCAAAAAAATTTGACTATTTTGAATAATACAATTTCCGGGCGGATGCTGCTCGCTCACAACTTTGATGTCTCGGGTGATATCGTCCCAGCTCTCAGTCGAGAAGAATTTGCCCAAGTGTTTCAATCGAGCTTGAGTACCTATGACAACCTGCAATGTAGGCTGGTGAATCATCCCCATTGGACTGTGGAAATTTTATTTCCTACCAATGAATTTTCGCCCCAGCAAGTCGGAGAACTGTGCGCTCAAGCTCTAGCAGAGAAGCGGCACAAACAACAATTAAACGCTGATACTATCCCAGAGATTCTAGTATTAGGAGGTATCAAAACTACTCCCCCCACTAGCGACTCTCCGGATGCCCTGCAACCAGGAAACTGGGGTGTGGATGTGGTCGAGACTCAAAGCGGTGAGGCATTTTTGCAGGCGATCGCATGGGATGCCACCATTGCCCAGAAATCTGCCGATAGTGTGTTCAAAGTTGAACGAAAGCCAGCTCAAGCAAGTAATTACTAGTAGTTCGCCAAGGGAACTTGGCTGGGTAAAGGGTAAAGGGTAAAGGGGTAAAGGTGTTTTATTCCTTCTCCTTTAACCTTTAACCTTTCCTATGCATAAATTTCCTGGGTTAATTATATATATTTGGATCAAATTTATCTTGTTCTGAAAATAAGATCATTATTCCAGTAAAACTAACTTACCCCCCTGAGTTAGCCGCAATTGCTGACCTCGCCAGGTAATTGCGTTACCGACAAAGCCGTAGCACCAGATAGCAAAATGCATCAAATCGCGTACAGGAATGAGCCAAAAATTTTGTTTGGTAACCGGATCTTTGAGCATTTGAACGCCAACTATCCAACCCATTAGCAAGCGCATGATCCAGGTAATTAAAAGCCCAGTCCAACCTAATATTGAGCCTTTTGTCACCAGGAATAAAAGTAAGCTAGTAACTGTTCCGTAGGTAAATAGCAAGCCCAAATAGCCCCAAGGACGAGAAACGCGGATACAACGCACCCAACGGAGTTGGCGTTGGATGACTTCTGTGAGGCTACTGGTAGCTAAAATATGGTCAACTATATAATTAGATAAGACAACTTGATAACCTGCTTGGGCTGGTAGATAGCCTAGTTGAAAGTCATCAGCCAGATAATCTGCGATCGCGCCAAATCCGCCAATTGCTTCTAGCACCTGTTTGCGGATGACAATAGTAGAACCGAAAGCAAATTTTATCTGTTCTAATTGATTGCTAACTAATACGCTAGGATGAAAGCCGGTAGCAATACCCAACGCTTCTAAAGATGTTACCCATCCTTGGGCTAAAGAACGATACAAACAGGTGACTACACCAACCTTATCATCTTTCAAAGGCTGGATGACTCGTTGTAAATAGTCTTTACCGACGCGAATATCACTATCGGCGATGAGGAGAATTTCGTGTTTAGCAGCAGTGACAGCATTTGCGAGATTACTCACTTTCAGGTTAGCGCCAATAATGCGATCGCTCACCAGCAGCTGAATATCGACATCAGGAAACTGCTGGATAATTTTTTCGATAACTACTATGGCAGGGTCTTGGCGATCGCGCACAGCGAAGATAATTTGATATTCTGGATAATCTTGTTGGCAAAATGAAGCCAAGTTTTCCTCAGCATCGCGATCGACACCACAGATAGGCTTGAGGATGGTAACAGGGGGATGGAAAGCTGGATCTATAGTCTGGGGCTGGGTAAAAAAAGCGATCGCTGCATATATGCTGTAACAGTAAAAAAATATCGCTGCTAAACACAGTATTAACAGTAACAACTTAATAATTGACATCATCAAGTCAAGCACGCCTAAATTTTATCTCCACAATCTGCCTAATAATTGGGGACATATATGTTTCTGTTTTGGCTTGATAAATAAACCTTACTTTTAGCATCACTCCCCAGTAAATATCATATAGTAATCCAATTTGATTTATTCTGCTTCGCGTGTCAGTTATCAGTTGTTATAGACGCGAGAACCCTTAGCTGTACAGTTGTTTTTCTTGCTGTTATCTGTTATCGCTTTGCAGGTATTGGTAAAAATCTGCTTTTATTTAGTGACATAAAATATTGATTTGTATCTCAGCTAAGTTTTGGCAACCTATTTCATTCAGTTTTTTATTGTCTACTATTTAATTAAGCCCAGATAAAAAGCTAAATAAAATTAAAAATTTTAAGGCAAAAAAATGAATAATAAACAGAACAGATTACCAGGAAAAGTAGAAATTAATGATTTACTAGATGATGCGATTAATAATGCGATCGCTCGTCGTCAGCAGCACGACAATTCCGAAGAAGATTAATATATTTAACTTGGGAAAGGCAATGTTGCAAATCGGTTGACGGCAGAGAGTAACCCAATGTTTGCCTGAGTTGTTGTGGTAATAGGAACTGTGCGGACAGATGTTGCGCCATGAATATCTAATTCCGGAAAAGTTTGGGGTAGATTTAAAGGTATAAATTCGTAGTTATCGGCAGTTTCTTCAGATTCCAAGTCATTAATGCAGATTTTGTAATGATCGGACGCTGTTCGTGTTTGTCTCGGGGAAATAGGGGACTTCCAAATAAAAAAACATCCCAATCATTAACTTACCAAGCCCGCAACCTCGTAGGGGCGGGGTGACCCCGCCCCTACAATTTGGGATAATTTATTTTTTGGAGTTCCCTAGGACGGACGAGAGTAGATAAGCCTAGTTGTTTCAGCAGGCGTTTCAAATGGCGATCGCTCAACTTCACCCCAAATTCATCGGCGAGATGTTTACACAACCAATTCACCGTCCAGCGCCGAAAACTATAACCATATTCACGGGGACTGCTGCTGATGAGTTCCCGTAACTTCTCTAGATAAGCCTCGTTCACTGCTTTCGGACGACCCTTGGGAGAATCTTGCCATTGATGAGCCATCCCACTACGCGCAACGTGCATCCAATGTCTGACTGTAGCTGCACAACAACCCAAAGTCTGACAAATTTCTGTTTGCGATTTTCCCTCATCTGCCAGCAACATAATAGCTATCCGCTGACGATAAAGTTGGGGTAATTCCTCCCGCAACCTTTTTTGTAGCAGTTGGCGTTGAAACGGTGTCAAATACTGACCATGAGGCGATATCGCTTCATGGCGATCGGATTTTGATTGATACTGTGACATAATCAATTTTCGATTATAAATTGATACACATCAGTGTATGTAAGTTAGCGTGGTAATGATTTCCAACGCTTGACATCAATAGGTACGCCTTCAGCGTCTTATGCAGATTTTTAGGAAAAATTTACAAAAATTTATGATTTATGCTGAAATTCTAGGTAATATTTCTTACTCAATCAAGATGATTGACTCAACCGCTGATAAATCCTACTTATAGAATGAGATAATATGCTGGAAGCTGATAAGTTCTTCCATACCCCTAACAGAGCGCATTCGGTGAAATTGCTAATTATATTTTCATGAATCTGATTTACTTTCTTTTACGTTCTTCATGGGGGATGGTGGCGATCGCGATCGTCACCGGATTCCTGAGTGGTGGTAGCAGTGCTGGACTAATTGCGCTCATCAGTTCGGCGGCAAATCTTAGTAACCAGTCATCCCTCACATCCATAGCTTGGGGGTTTGTGGGATTGGTAATAGTTGCATTAATTACCAGTATAATTTCTCAGGTAATGCTAGTTCGCCTCTCACAAAATGCCATCTTGCAATTAAGGATGAGCTTAAGCAATCAAATACTAGCTTCCGAGTTAAGTCATTTGGAACACCTCGGGAATCCTCGTATATTGGCAACCCTGACAGAGGATGTACAAACTTTAGCTAATGCTGTCTACTTAATTCCTTTCCTCTGCATTGATTTAGCGATGGTTGCTGGCTGCCTTGTGTATATAACTTGGCTTTCCTGGCTAGTATTTTTGCTAGTTTTAATATTAATGGTAGTAGCACTTGGGAGTTGTAACTGGCTGTTACGCGGCGGGGGAAAATTGCTAGCCCAGGCTCGTGACGATCAAGATGTCCTATTTAAGCATTTTCGCACAGTTACCGAAGGCATCAAAGAACTTAAACTTAACTATCAACGCCGTCAAAGTTTCTTAGAAAAACAACTAAAATCAACGGCTGTTAGATACCGGAATCATAATATTCAAGGATTGACTCTGTTCGCCACCACTACAAGTTGGGGCAGATTTATATTTTTCTTCGCGGTGGGTTTTCTGTTATTCGCTTTGCCGAATTTAATTACTATTAATCCGCACACACTCTCTGGCTTCATCCTCACTTTTACTTATTTGATGTTGCCGATGGATAATATAGTTAATAACTTGCCCCAAGTGATTAGAGCGAACGTTGCTTTACAAAAGATAGAATCATTGGATTTATCTCTAGCTAGTCGCGAAGAAACATCAACAGTACCACCAGTTATAAAAACTACGTGGCAGAGTTTACAACTAAAAGGAATTACCCACACTTATTACAGAGAGCGAGAAGATAATAACTTTATTCTCGGCCCCATAGACTTGACATTATATCCTCAAGAAATAGTATTTATTGTTGGTGGCAATGGTAGCGGTAAATCCACTTTAGCTAAATTAATTACTGGTCTTTACATCCCGGAAAAAGGGGATATTTTATGGGATAAAGAATTAATTAGTGACAAAAATCGCGAATGGTATCGCCAACATTTTTCCGTAGTTTTTTCTGACTTCTATTTATTTGATGAACTTTTAGGATTAGAAAATCCTGACTTAGATAGAAAAGCTCAAAAATACCTCAAGCAACTCCAGCTAGACCATAAAGTCACAATCGAAAATGGCAAACTTTCTACCACCGAACTTTCTCAAGGACAGCGTAAACGACTAGCTTTACTGACAGCTTATTTAGAAGACAGACCAATTTATTTATTTGATGAATGGGCAGCGGATCAAGACCCACTCTTCAAAGACATATTTTACACTCAACTGTTAGCAGAATTGAGAAATCAAGGTAAAACGATACTAGTAATCAGTCACGACGATCGCTACTTTCATTTAGCAGACCGAGTAGTTAAGCTAGACTACGGTAAAATTGTCTATAGTCATTAGTCATTAGTCATTAGTCATTAGTCATTAGTCATTTGTCATTAGTCATTTGTCAATTTAGCAACAGTCAACAGTCAACAGTCAACAGTCAACAGTCAACAGTCAACAATCAACAGTCAACAGTCAACAGTCTCCTCTGCTTCCTAATCCCCCTCTACCCCCCTGTTAGAGTCATTCTTTTGTGGATGCTCTTTTTTGATTGGTGGTATTGAATTAACCTTAAGAACAGGTTCATTTGTAGAAGTCTGTCGTTGTCTGAGCAGTTGAATTTCTCTTTCCATCAATTCTTGACCTTGGCGGAAAAATTCTTGAGAATTATATGGAACCAAGTCACGGGATAAATGTTGAGTTTGTGCAGGAGTCAGGCTAGGTAACTGTTGCTGAGCATGAACAGCAGTTTGTCCAAACGCTAACAAAGCTGTTGAAAATCCTAAGGCTGTGACTTTGATGCAGCGGGGAAATATCAGTTGCAACATGATTTATACCTCTCTTCCATGAATGCTGCTTCTAACTATCTGTAAGCTACACTCATTTACTGGCTAATTACCTCCTACGAATGGGTTAATTTTTTTAACTCAAAATTTCTTTCTCATTTTGGTGTTTTCTGACAGCAAAATGCTTGATTGCTTGATGATTCTTTTTTTCAAGGTTGCTTGTTGAGAGGTAATTGAACGCTGACGATAGTCCCAGTTACTGGCTGAGACTGAATACATAATTTTCCACCATGAGCATTAATAATACGTTTGCTAATAGCAAGACCTAATCCTGTACCTTCAGGTTTTGTAGAAAAGAATGGTTGAGCAAGCTTGCAGAGGATTTCTGGGGGGATGGGATTTCCGCCATTATGGACATTAATAAAAACTTCATTGGTGAGGGAATTATCTATTTCTAATTTGACAACATCTCCGGTTGTAACTGCTTCACAAGCATTGCGAATAATGTTAATAAACACTTGTTTGAGTTTGTCGCGATCGCCTACAATTTTTACAGCCGATAATGTCGGTATAAATTCAATTTTTCTTTTTCTAGCTTCGGGCATTTCCCTGATTGTGAGCAGCAATTCACCAATAAATTCATTGACATCTAATTCCCGCAGTTGCAATACTTGCGGCTTGGCATAAAGCAAAATTTCACTTAACAGGCGTTCTAGACGACTAGCTTCGCTGAGTGCTAATTCTAAACGCTCTTGAGCAGCTTCAGTGAGAATTGTTTTTTGAAAATACTTCAATCCCATAATCATGGTAGTCAAGGGATTACGAATTTCATGCACAATTATGGAAGAAAATTCACCAATCGCTGCCAATCTTTCCTGTTCTACTAGCTTGGCTTGGGCTGTCTGCAATTGGGCTGTGCGTTTTTCAACTTCAGCTTCTAGTATTTGATTAAATTGACACTGTTGCTGATACAGATGATAGTGATCAATTGCTGTAGCTGCACGTTCAGCAAATAGTTCGACGATGTGAATTTCATCTTTAGTGAATTCACGGGCCTGTCGATGAAATGAGCAAATTGTACCAAATACTTGACCTTCAGAAGTTTGTAAAGGTATCCCTAAATATGCTCGGTAACCTGTTGCTGGTCTACCATATTCTGGATTAGCAATTGCATCTTCAACAGCTAATGTGCGTTTAAGTTCTATGACTGTAGCAATGAGCCGACCATGTAATTCATAAACACGGGGTGCATCTTCAGCCATTTCGATACTACTTGCTAGTATAGTTTCAAATCCCTCTTGGCAATAGGTAACAACTGTCCAATCTACTCCTATTAGTTCACTAACTCCGCAGGCAATATTGTGCAAATAGGAATTAAGCTCACCAGTTCGATAGTTTAATGAGGATAAAAGTTCTATTATCCGGCGTTCACGTTGCCATTTTTGGTTTGGCAATAATGTTTCATCATAATTGGCTTTGCTCATGGATGCCTGATGCATGGTTTATAAAAATAATTTCAAAAAATGAAATACTAAATTTCGTCTGTTAAAAAACGGTTATCAAGCTAGTAACTTTTACAGGGTAACTGTGAGGATTTAGTTAACAGCTTTAGCATTGAATTAATAACTCAAGTGCTGACTGCAAGCTAAAAAAGTTATCCTAGTGTATCATTCATTTGATAGGAAGATTTTACTAGAGATAGGTGGTATTCGTATACAACAATATTATGAAATTTTTCTTAAATAAACATGAAATTAGCAAACTCGACTTAAAAATTAAATTTTGCTGAGAATTTAATGAGAAGTTTATCGCCAAAATATCAGTTTTCTAGGTGTGAGTTTTTAGATAGACATAATTTTCTGCTACATTATTCAAGCAATAATTAGTTCAAAGCAAAGCTCAAGCACAAAATGAAATTGCTGATTTATGCAGTGAGGACTATTAAGCCATGAAATTAGGAAATTTATTAAAATTAACTGCTGCTTCCCTAATGGTAGTTAGCTGTGTTGGACAGATATCCAAGAATCAGGGTGTTGTAAATGCATCGGTTACCATATCATCAACTCCGGCGAAGTCTTTAACTAAATCGGTAATTTCTCAAAATACTGCTGCTATGAAATTGGGAACTTTTGTTTCTGGAGAACATAAAACTCAAGGTACAGTAAGTATTACAACCAAAGATGGCAAATCTATTCTAGAGCTTGGGCAGTCTTTTAAAACTTCTAATTCGGGGCCAGATTTAGTAGTAATTCTACATCGTTCAGATAATGTGATTGGTTCAACTCAGGGGCCATCCTATCCATTGAACAAGCGTGATTATGTGATTCTTGCTCCCTTACAAAAATATAGCGGCCTTCAAAGTTACACTATTCCTAATAACATTAACCTTGCTGATTACAAATCAGTTGCTATTTTGTGTCGCAAGTACAATGCTACTTTTGGGGCTGCGAAGTTGAGTAGTTGACTGTTGACTGTTGACTGTTGACTTTAGGTTTGGGACTTCCAGAAAATAAATTATCCAATTTCCTCAGATAATATTTTTATTTTTCCCCCTGCCCCTGTGCCCAGAAAGCGATAGGATATTTTTTTATTTGGAAGTCCCTTTTTTGTGGATGGTGGGTTGGTAGGGAATTATCATAGTTAGAGGTAATTAAAATGACAGTTAATTTATCTGGAGTAGTACAGCAACCAGGACAGGGTTCTTCATACTGGGTGCTGGGAGATTTGTATACTTTTAAAGCATTGGGCGAAGATACTGGGCAAACTTATGCTTTAGTTGAGATTATCGTTCAACCACAGGGCGGTACACCACCCCATATTCATAGTCACGAGAACGAAAGTTTTTATATTCAAGAGGGAGAATTGGAATTTCAGCTAGGTGAGGAGATAGTTGTAGCGACTCCTGGTACTTTTCTCCATTCTCCCAAAGGTCAACTCCACAGGTTTACAAATACCACTACCCAGCCTACAAAGTTGCTATGCTGGGTAACACCGGCAGGGTTAGAGAAATTTTTCATGGAAATAGGTGTACCAGCAGTAGAGATAACACACTCACCTGCTGTTAGTCCCGCAGATATCGAAAAAGTTATGGCGACTGCTCCCAAATATGGTTTGGAAATTATTCCGCCGCCTTCTCAAGGATAATTAAAAGAAAGGTAGGAGGTAGGAGATTTATATTTTCTCTCTCGGTGGTGTGGCGATACCACGTTTAAGTAAATTAGCCTCAAGTTCTTTGATAAATTGTAAATCTGTTTCTGGTAGGGCTTGGTTTGCAGAGGAATTCTGCTCTAAAAAAGCGAATGCTTGGCGGAATTGTTGGGGATTTGTTTTGATTGGCGAATCAAAATGACAGCTAATAATTTGCTGAAAATCCCAATTTGCAACTTTGTCAGCCCAGTTTAGTACTGCTTTTGGTGCTTGGGGAAGAATTAGGGTTTGCAGAATTGGGGCGACAAATGGCCGCCCATCGCCGCGCAGTGCTGCAAATGTTTGTTGCCAGTTTTCTCGCCATTGAAAGGGAAATAAACCAAAATAAGCTTTTTTTGACCGATTTGGAGCTTGGAAAATATCGCGCCACATGTCGGGTAATTCGGTGATTTCTACGGCGCTAGGACGAAAGTATATCGCAAATAAGGAAATGCGTTGCCATCCTTTGCGGCGGTTGGTGGGATTGTCTGCGATCGCATCTTGGGCATTTTCTCTAGCATGGAATAATAAAGGATAGGGATCTATTTGGGCGATCGCAGGTGGTTCTTCGGGGACAGAAAGTATGGTATCTGTAAGTAATAGAGTGTGCGATCGCTTATGAAAAATTGCCACTTCACCAAAAGAACCCCTTCCCAGGTTAATATCTAACACCGCATAGTCAAATTCATCAGCAAAGGGAACTTGGCTGTTATCTTCTGGGATTTCCTGGGTGCGTCTGAGGGGAAAGCCTAGCCAACTTAAAGGTAAGTTGAAGGGAAAACTCCACTGATGCGGCGCAACAAAAACCTGCGCTTGGGGAAAGCGCCTAGCGAAAGGCCCAACAAAAACTTTGTGTTCTAAACCTGAACTGGTGGGCAGGATAATGTATTTAACATCACCATATTTATCCACCAACTCATTAATTAAACGGATACATTCAGCCGTAGGGGCGACGGGTGCATAGACAAACAAACCCCCAGCTTCTAGCTTGACTACAGTCATCCGAATGGGCACGATAGTGTAGAGAATGCCTTGCAGTTGGTCGAATGTCCAGATAGTATCCTTAACTACTTCCGTGCGAATTGTCCGCCGTTTGCCGTAGGGGTATAGTGGTACAGCCAACCAAAACGGCCATGACCAATCTCGCGGATGTGTCTGTAGTTCTCGTGACCCCTGTGCATTCATAGTTGTTTTACCGTTTCATGCTTCTTTTCAATTTCTAGCACTAATAGGTTGACTGTTGACTGGAGGAGCAATTGTTTGTTGAACCGAAATATAATGTTTGCAACACGTACCTCAACACGACTCTGAAGCCAATCAATACGACTCTGAAGCCAATCAACACGACTCTGAAGCCAATCAACACGACTCTGAAGCCAATCAACACGACTCTGAAGCCAATCAACACGACTCTGAAGCCAATCAACACGACTCTGAAGCTAATCAACACGACTCTGAAGTCAATCAACACGACTCTGAAGTCAATCAATACGACTCTGAAGTCAATCAATACGACTCTGAAGCTAATCAATACGACTCTGAAGCCAATAAATACGAGTTTTAGGTATTTTTTTGGGAATAATAGAAGTCAGTTAGTGGAAATAAACCAGACTGTATTATAAAACGTAAATGAGCTGGTGAAAATTTCAGAGTACTTTGTTATACTCTTTGATAAATGCACAGAACCTTGAAAACTTAATCTGACGTTTCCCAGTGAAAGCAAAAGTATTTGTTTTGACTAAACACACGTAAATTTTTCGCGGGGGTAGAGCGATTGCTCAAACCCTGATTCTTTCGTTGACCCCCGCGAATCGCTTACTGGGTAAGGCTTTGAGATGTCTGTAAGTGGGAGTTATTGTCAGTAAACTATGCTTATTGACAGTAAAATTAGACCCCCCGCTAAAATGGCACTTTCAAACCCAGTCATAGCAAGTGTTCTATAAGGGTAGGGTTTTCAATTAATTACCCCTCACGGGGATGGAAACCTATCAACTAGGATTGAAATCAATTCACTAGAACATGAAGTTTTCAATTAATTACCCCTCACGGGGATGGAAACTTGCAAAATTGTTTAGCAACCTGTAATTGTTCATCTGGGTTTCAATTAATTACCCCTCACGGGGATGGAAACTTACGGAAGCGGTACCACCACTAGCTACAATTTTGGTTTTCAATTAATTACCCCTCACGGGGATGGAAACTTTAACAGCATATCCCATAGTATTGTCAACAACTTCAAAGTTTTCAATTAATTACCCCTCACGGGGATGGAAACTTTTCTTGCAATAACTTTATGCGTTTTTCAAGTAATTGCAGGTTTTCAATTAATTACCCCTCACGGGGATGGAAACCAAAAGTTACCCTTACTACACCTTTGTCAGCTTTCGCTACGGTTTTCAATTAATTACCCCTCACGGGGATGGAAACTCTGAATTAGTTGTTTTTGCAAAGAATGAATAAGCGGTTTTCAATTAATTACCCCTCACGGGGATGGAAACGTAACAAAATCTTCCTTTTTAGAAAGATTGTCACCAGTTTTCAATTAATTACCCCTCACGGGGATGGGTGTGACTATCAGTCGCACGTTGAGAGTGAGTATCTCGATACTCCTGGTAAATGTCCAAACCAGTACCCGCCCAAAGGGGTATTGCGGGTAACTGCGATGTTTCAAAGCTAGAGGGTGAAATGCGCGACATCGACGAGTCGTAATGTCGGTCAAGTGCTAGGGTAAAACCAGAAACGGGTTAACTTTGGTGAATCCTCGATGAGGCACCGTGAAGCGGAATTATCGAAAACGACTGAAACGATAAACTGGGGTCAGCAAAGTAAAAATCTGCGGTGGTATTCCGCCCTATCCTCGGAATACAGGGACATCAACAGCACCCCCGGTGTATAGAGGGAACCCAAGCTGGTTGTAACTCAAACGTGTGATATGAAGGAACCCCAATGGGGTCTTGTAGCTAGATAGATGTTACGAGTAGAGAAGAGAGTAATCTCGCTTTAATCCCCCAGTGGGAGCAAGATGCCACAAAAAGCGAAAGCTGCTACACCGAAAGGTAACAGGAAAACATAACTGGGCAGATAGGTCGAATGACCAACTTGAAAGAGTGCTAACGTGTGGCGAGTGAATCCCTTGATTTCTAAGTAACAGAAACCAAACTCATCGGGAAAAGTTAGGTGCAACTAAAAATTGTGAACGTAACCGAGAGAACTACCGACTGGAACAGCGTCAAATGGAAAAACGCTGGTTTGTCGGGGGGAAAGGGGTAGCAATATCCCTGCCCTACCCATTAAACAGCAAGTCTTGAAATCCCAGATACAAAAGGTGATGAAAACTTGAATTAACAATTCGTAATTCGTAGGGGCGGGTTTACAGGTATCCTCGCTGATTAACGGCGATCGCTAATAAACCCGCCCCTACCCTCGGTTTAATTACGAATTACGAACTACGAATTACGAATTACCTGAATTTACCCCTCACGGGGATGGAAATAAAAATACTAATCTAAATCGGCTGCAATGCCAAAGTGATCTGATGGATAAATATTAGAGTTATCTGGTGCGGGTTCAGTGAGAATGAGTTGACAGTTACGCACCGTTAAATGATTGTTAATGAATATGTAATCAAGAGTGCCGCGCCAAGATTTAAATGTGCGATTAGTATATAAATTAAGTAACCGCAGTGAAACTTTACGCCATAAGCTGCGGTTTGGTTTCAGCAAAGGTGTAGGACAGGTATACTCTGGTTCCTTGCCATGATAATTAGCGTAGGCTGAGGTAAATTTTTCGCGGATGAATGCAATTTCTGGAGTGTCGGGGGTGGCGTTAAAATCTCCGACGGCGATGATGGGGATTTCTGGTGATAGCTTACCCAGCCAACCGACTAATAGCTGTATCTGCTTCATCCGTTCTGGTGTAGAGCCAGGATACCAATAATAATGGCCATTACAAAATATTAATGGGCGATCGCCTATTTTTACCTCTACATATTGAGCGAGTCTTCCTTGACTTTGTAAATCGAGTTGCGCTTGCTGAATAAAGGGATAGCGGCTGAGAATTGCAATTCCGTACTCGGTGCCAATTTGATAAGCTCGCTCTTGATAAGCTACTAAATATACATAGGGCATTTCTAGCTGTTCGGCTAGCCAAGCACTTGTATTTTCTTGCAAATTAACTTCTTGTAAGCCAATTAAATCTGGCTGAACTGCTTTGAGTCCTGATACTAATAGTTGTCGTCGCTGTTCCCATAAGTCCATTTCAAATAAAATGTTGATCGTGACAACTTTGACCATTTTGTATCAGGCTCCTATTTGATTTGTTGTCCTCTGCTTTTGTTTAATCAAAATTTAGTAACAGTTACACTAATACCAGAATCTAGTTTAGGTACTTTTAAATATTCAATTGGTTCGCTGCTTCTGGGGGGAGGGGTTTGATTATTGTTTAGCTGCTGACATTTCTCAAATGCAGCGGTGGGATTTTCGAGGAACTCTAAAGGATTCATTTTTTGACATCCTTGTTCCTGGACTACGGAAATTTTATTGTTGGTGGGGAGAAGACTATTATTAGTTGGTTGGATGATGACATTTTTCCACTTACTATCAATTGTGGCTGGTTCTGTTAATAAATTAGCGGCTTGATTGGGTGCTTCTATTATCGGTGCTGTTAGATCAATTTGATGATATTCTACTGGTGTTGTATAGAGATTTTCTTGTTGAGCATGGGCAGTTTTGTTGCTAGCGATCGCACTGATGATAACTAAGAAGAATAAAATTGAATATTTCATCGTTAGGTTCTCAAGAAATAAACAAAAGATGAACCGCCAAGTCCGCCTTCGCGCAGCGTCTCGCAGAGAAGTCCGCCTTCGCGCAGCGTCTCCCCTTGGGAGAAGAAAGAGATTTAGAGAAGTTGGCGCGGTTTCACATAGAATTGGGATAACCAGTATAGTTATAGCAAAATAGCTGTGAGAATAGTATAAAATTTACCGTCGTTGCATAAATACCTGATAATTTTATGTGTTTTCCTTTGCGTATTTGCATCAGATATCGATGCAATTAATTAGTAATGCTCATTTCCTTGAAAATACATAATTTTGTCACATATTGTCAAAATTCAATACAATTACTAACTTCACATTCCGCTACAAGTCCACCATTTTTTTCCGTAATCGCGTAACCTGAAACAGTATAGATTATTTATCTCATTTTTTAAATTTATACATTAAGTGAATGCTGCTAACGATCGCCACCACATATTCACCAGCAACGGAGTTAGGTTTTTTACTCCATAAACACCCAGACCGTTGTCAATCTTTTTCTTTGACGTTTGGACAGGCGCATGTTTTTTACCCCGAAGCGCAGCCAGAAAGGTGTATGGCGGCGTTGCTGTTGGATGTCGATCCGGTGAAGTTAGTGCGGGGAAAGGGTGCTAGACTGGAGCAGTATGTGAGCGATCGCCCTTATGTAGCTTCTTCATTTTTAAGTGTAGCGATCGCCCAAGTATTTAGCACTGCATTGTCCGGTCGTTGCAAAGATAGACCGGAACTAGCGCAAACGCCTATACCTCTAGTGGCGAACATCTCTGTCTTACCCTGTCGTGGTGGGGAAAGTTTTCTGCGGCTATTGTTTGAGCCTTTGGGTTATACAGTCAGTGACCAAAGTTACCCGTTAGATGAGGAATTTCCTGATTGGGGACAAAGCCAATATTTTACAGTGCAATTGCAACACACTTTACCTCTGGGCGATTTATTGAGTCATCTTTATGTATTGATTCCCGTATTAGATGACGATAAACACTACTGGGTAAATGATGATGAAATCGAAAAATTACTGCGTCATGGTGAAGGTTGGTTAACTCAACATCCAGCGCGATCGCAAATTACCAGACGTTACCTCAAACGTCAACATCGCTTAACTCGGGAAGCCTTAGCGCAGTTAGCAGAAGAAGATAATCCCGACCCCGACAGTGCAGAAGAAAGCCATGCTGAGGAAGAAGCAGCGGTTGAAAAGCCTATTAGCTTAAATCAGCAGCGCATGAATGCGGTAATTGCTGCTTTAAAACAAAGCAATGCTAAACGAGTAATTGATTTAGGCTGCGGTCAAGGTAATCTCTTGAAAATTTTGCTACAAGATAGCTTTTTTGAGAAAATTACAGGCGTAGATGTTTCTCACAGGTCTTTAGAAATTGCCCAAGAAAGATTAGACCGCCTGCGCCTGACCCGCAATCAATGGGAACGTTTACAGCTAATTCAAAGCGCACTTACCTATCAAGATAAACGCTTTCAAGGGTATGATGCAGCTACAGTAATTGAGGTGATTGAACATTTAGATTTACCAAGATTAGGAGCCTTTGAGCGAGTTTTATTTGAATTTACTCACCCGAAAATCATAGTAGTAACTACACCAAATATTGAATATAACGTTAAATTTGAGAAACTGCCGGCGGGGAAATTGCGACATAAAGACCATCGCTTTGAATGGACAAGGTTAGAGTTTCAAACATGGGCAAATCAAGTAGCAGAAAAATTTGCTTATGCGGTGGAATTTCAATCGGTAGGGATGGAAGATTCAGAAGTAGGTTCACCTACACAAATGGCGGTGTTTAGTTCTTAGGAAGAATAAAAGTTCACGCATTCGACGTTCGCGCAGCGTCTCGTAGATAAGTCGTTCTCGAAGAGTAGGCGCAAAGACGCAAAGGAAGTTTTAATATCATCCTATATTTAGGTAACTCAATAAACTCACAAATCTCCTACTCTCTGCGTCTCTGCGTGATATTTTCCTAATTAAAAAACTACAGATAGATGGAAGCAATTATCTTTATCGGTATCCAAGGAGTAGGTAAGTCTACTTTCTATCGCCATCATTTCTTTAATACCCACATTCGCATTAACCTTGATATGCTCAAAACCCGTCATCGAGAGCAAATTTTTCTCCAAGCTTGTTTGGAAGCTAAACAGCCTTTTGTCGTGGATAACACTAATCCCACTGTTGACGAAAGAAAGCGTTATATTACTCCCGCGAAAGCCCAAGGTTTTCGAGTTGTGGGTTACTATTTTCCAGCTGTATTATCAGATTGCAAGGAACGGAATAATCAAAGACCACCTAAGCAAGTTGTTCCTTTAGTAGGATTATTAGCAACTTATAAAAAGCTAGTCTTACCTACATGGGAAGAAGGCTATGATGCAATTTATACAGTGAATTCAGAATTAAATTATTCATTTATTGTTGAGGAATGGAAGCGTGAAATTTGATGAACTTGATAGCCGAATGCGGATATTTGAGACAGCACATGATTATTGTGTGCTACCGGGAATCTATATTGTTGCGAGATTAGATGGACGGGGCTTTACGCGACTGACAAAAGAAGTGCATCAATTTGAAGCTCCTTTTGATATCCGCTTTCGAGATTTGATGGTGGAAACGGTAGAACATTTAATGAATTGCGGTATTGAGATTACTTATGGTTATACCCAAAGTGATGAAATCTCTCTGCTTTTTGCTTACCATGAAACTACTTTTGGGCGTAAATTAAGAAAACTCAACTCAGTGTTAGCAAGTGAAGCAAGCGCTAAATTTTCTTTAATGTTAGGTTCTTTAGGCTGCTTTGATTGTCGCATTTCCCAGCTTCCCAATTCAGCGGAGGTAGTAAATTATTTTCGTTGGCGAAATGAAGACGCGCACAGAAACGCCCTGAATGCTCATTGCTATTGGTGTTTGCGTCGAGATGGGAAAAATGCCACGCAAGCAACCAGTATGATGAAAGGATTATCTGTGGCTGAGAAAAACGAATTGTTATTTCAACATGGCATTAATTTTAATCAGCTTCCTAATTGGCAAAAACGAGGTATAGGGATTTATTGGGAAGCATATGAAAAGCCAGGATTTAATCCCATTAAAGGCGAACTTGTCCCAGCATTACGGCGACGCATAAAACGCGATTTTGAATTACCAATGAAGGATGAATACAGTCAATTTATCGCCGCACTAATCTAGACTTAAAAATTACTTTTGACTTTTGCCTTTTTGGTCAACAGTTAATAATCAAAAGACAAATGACCAATGACAAATGACCAATGACCAATAACTATGAAAATAAATATTCCTGAACTTTCTCTAGTCGTCTTAATCGGTGCTTCTGGTTCTGGTAAATCAACCTTCGCCCGCCAACATTTTCAAAACTTTGAGGTATTATCTTCAGATTTTTGTCGTGGGTTGGTTTCTAATGATGAAAATAATCAAGCTGCTACTGGTGCTGCTTTTGAATTGTTGCACTTTATCGCCGCGAAGCGATTAGCAGCAGGTAAATTAACTGTAATTGATGCGACTAACGTGCAACCAGAAGACCGCAAACCTTTGTTACAAATGGCACGAGAGTATCATTGTTTTGCGATCGCAATTGTTCTCGACCTACCAGAAGAATTATGCCATGAACGCAACCAACAAAGAAGCGATCGCATTTTTGGTTCCCATGTCGTGCGTCGTCACACCCAAATGTTACGGCGTTCTCTACGGGGTTTAGAAAAGGAAGGTTTCCGCTATGTTTACACTCTCAATTCTCTAGCAGACATCGACTCAGTTGAAATCGAACGTCAACGCCTATGGAATAACCTAAAACATGAACATGGCCCCTTTGATATCATCGGTGATATTCACGGCTGTGGCGATGAATTGGAAACATTGTTGCAACAGTTAGGGTATGTGAAGGATGAGGGGGACATATCAAGTCAAAAGTCAAAAGTCAAAAGTCAAAAGTGGGATGAGGGGGATGAAGGGGATGAGGGGGACAAGGGGGACAAGGGAGAAAATGCTTCCTCATCTCCCCACACTCCCCACACTCCCCACACTCCCCCCTCTCGCTTCTGGAATGCGCCTACTTACCATCACCCCGAAGGACGGAAGGCGGTGTTTTTGGGTGATTTGGTAGACCGAGGCCCCCGCATCTTAGATACAGTGAAGCTGGTGCGGAATATGGTGTCAGCAGGTACAGCGATTTGCGTTCCTGGTAATCATGAACACAAGCTGTTGCGGAAACTACGCGGGAAGAATGTCCGGGTGAATCATGGGTTAGAGCAAACTTTGCAGGAGATAGAAGCGTTACCGGATGCGCTGCGGGAACCCTTTATTCAAGAATTGCGCGAATTTTTAGATTCTTTAGTTAGTCACTACCTCCTCGATGATGGGCGGTTGGTAGTCGCCCATGCGGGGATGAAGCAGGAAATGCAAGGACGGGGTTCCGGTGCGGTGCGGGAGTTTGCGCTTTACGGGGAAACGACTGGGGAAATTGATGAATTTGGTTTACCTGTGCGGTTTAATTGGGCGGGTGAGTATCGCGGTGAAGCAATGGTGGTATATGGACATACGCCTATACCGGAAGCGGAATGGCTGAATAATACAATTGATATTGATACAGGTTGTGTCTTTGGCGGGAAATTAACGGCTTTGCGCTATCCCGAAAAAGAATTGGTGAGTGTACCTGCGGCGCGTACTTATTGCGAACCGGTCAAACCTTTGGAGCAAAATACTTTTACCCGCACATCTCAGCAAGAATTAGATGATGTTTTGCACATTGAAGATGTCTTAGGTAAGCGAATCATTAATACCAGGCTGCAATCTAACATTACCATTCGCGAAGAAAATGCGATCGCGGCTTTAGAAGTGATGAGCCGGTTTGCAGCAAATCCCAAATGGTTGATTTATCTACCCCCCACCATGTCTCCAGTGGCGACATCTTCATTACCCGGTTTATTAGAACATCCAAAAGAAGCTTTTGCTTATTATCAAGGACAGGAAATTACTGAGGTAGTATGCGAAGAAAAACACATGGGTTCGCGAGCAGTGGTGATTGTTTGCAGAGATGAAGCTGCTGCTGAAAAACGCTTTGGGGTAGTTAATGAAGGTATCGGTATCTGCTACACCCGCACAGGAAGGCGATTTTTTGACGAACCAACAGTAGAAACAGAACTTTTAGCGCGGGTAAATGCAGCCCTTTCTGCAAGCGGATTTTGGGAAACATTTAATACTGATTGGGTATGCTTGGATTGTGAATTAATGCCTTGGTCAGCGAAAGCGCAAGGATTATTGCGATCGCAGTATGCACCTGTAGGAGTATCATCACGCCATGCTCTTAATGATGCCGTATCTTTGTTACAACAAGCAAGCGATCGCGGTGTGGATGTGACAAGCCAACTCACTCGCTACCAACAACGCGCAGAGATGGCGCAGCAATATGTAACAGCTTATCGCCGTTACTGCTGGACAGTTAACAATATTACTGACTTAAAGCTGGCTCCTTTCCATATTTTAGCAACCGAGGGAGCGGTGCATACAGATAAAGACCACCGTTGGCACATGAAAGAAATTGCCAAAATTTGCCAAGTGGATGCCGCCTTACTTTTAGCGACTGCTTATAAAATCATTGATGTTACAGATCCTAGCAGCCAAGCCGAAGGCGTTCATTGGTGGGAACAACTCACCCAAGCCGGCGGTGAAGGCATGGTAATCAAACCCATGCAATATATAATCCGAGGTAATCGCGGCATAGTGCAACCAGCGGTGAAATGTCGGGGACAAGAATATCTGCGCATCATCTACGGCCCAGAATACACCAGCCCAGAAAATCTGCAACGTCTGCGTCAAAGGGGATTATCTCTCAAACGTTCCCTAGCGATGCGGGAATTTGCGCTAGGTGTAGAAGCATTAGAGCGATTCGTCAATCAAAATCCTTTGCGCCGCGTCCATGAATGCGTTTTCGGCATTTTAGCATTAGAGAGCGAAGCAGTAGATCCGCGATTGTAATTTAAACAATGCGATAGCTTTGCAATTGAGTTGCACCTGCTCAGATCCCCGACTTCTCCAAGGATACTGCTGGCGAATTAGGGGTAAGACTCCTCGCTTATCCAACAGACCGCCGTCACCCTAGAAGGGTGCGGCTAATCGTACAAAGCCTGCCTTCGCAGGCTCAATTTTTAGCCTGCGAAGGCAGGCTTCGTAACGTTAGCCCCAGGCTACCGGTTCCTGCGGGCGGTCTATCGGGTAAGCGAGAAAACTATTTGTATCCGTATTGAGGGGTCTTACCAGTCAACATCCTTGGAGAAGTCGGGGATCTAAATCCAATTGAGTTGCATCGCCCTGCAATTTAATTGCATCGCCCTGTTATATTAAAACGTCGCCCTGTTATGGCATAACGTCGGCTTGTTATATTAAAACATCGCCCTGTTATGGCATAACATCGGCTTGTTATATTAATGCATTGCCCTGCAATTGAATTGCATCGGCTTGTTATATTAATGCATCGCCCTGTAATTGAATTGCATCGGGTGACAATGCGATCGCAAAAGGATCTACAGGTTAAACTTTCCTTATTTTATTTTCATGCAAGTCCCCGATCGCAAAAAAGCGAGAATGTAGCATTTTTTCGGAATCAGTTAAGATAATTTGCATAAATCTTCTTTCCTTTTACCCTTTTCCGTGGAATTATGACGCAGGATGAGTTATTGCTACTGATAAATCGCGCGGCGGCGGAGGGTTGGCGAAAGTTAGATCTGTCGGGACAAAAGTTGACTGAGATACCAGAGGCGATCGCTAAATTAACCAATCTGACGCAGCTTTACCTCAGTTACAACCCAATAACCGAGATACCAGAGGCGATCGCTAAATTAACCAATCTGACGCAGCTTATCCTCAGTTACAACCAAATAACCGAGATACCAGAGGCGATCGCTAAATTAACCAATCTGACGCAGCTTATCCTCCGTTACAACCAAATAACCGAGATACCAGAGGCGATCGCGAAATTAACCAATCTGACGCAGCTTATCCTCAATGACAACCAAATAACCGAGATACCAGAGGCGATCGCTAATTTAACCAATCTGACGGAGCTTAACCTCAGTAACAACCAAATAACCGAGATACCAGAGGCGATCGCTAATTTAACCAATCTGACGCGGCTTTATCTCAGTAGCAACCAAATAACCGAGATTCCAGAGGCGATCGCTAATTTAACCAATCTGACGCGGCTTAACCTCAGTAACAACCAAATAACCGAGATACCAGAGGCGATCGCTAATTTAACCAATCTGACGCAGCTTAACCTCAGTAACAACCAAATAACCGAGATACCAGAGGCGATCGCTAAATTAACCAATCTGACGGAGCTTGACCTCAGTAACAACCAAATAACCGAGATACCAGAGGCGATCGCTAAATTAACCAATCTGACGGAGCTTGACCTCAGTAACAACCAAATAACCGAGATACCAGAGGCGATCGCTAAATTAACCAATCTGACGGAGCTTGACCTCTGTAACAACCAAATAACCGAGATACCAGAGGCGCTCGCGAAATTAACCAATCTGACGCTGCTTGACCTCAGTTACAACCAAATAACTCAGATACCAGAGGCGATCGCGAAATTAACCAATCTGACGCAGCTTTACCTCCGTAACAACCAAATAACTCAGATACCAGAGGCGCTCGCGAAATTAACCAATCTGACGCAGCTTATCCTCAATGACAACCAAATAACCGAGATTCCAGAGGCGCTCGCGAAATTAACCAATCTGACGCAGCTTATCCTCAATAACAACCAAATAACCGAGATTCCAGAGGCGATCGCTAAATTAACCAATCTGACGCAGCTTATCCTCTTTTCCAACCAAATAACCCAGATTCCAGAAGTGATCGCGAAATTAACCAATCTGACGCAGCTTCACCTCAGTTACAACAAAATAACCCAGATTCCAGAGGCGATCGCGAAATTAACCAATCTGACGCAGCTTCACCTCAGTTACAACCAAATAACCCAGATTCCAGAGGCGATCGCGAAATTAACCAATCTGACGCAGCTTCACCTCAGTGGCAATTCAATTACCAATATTCCATTAGAAATTCTTAATTCAAAAGATGCAAAAGAGATTTTGAATTATTTAAGGCAAATTAGCATAAGTGAAACTCGACCATTACACGAAGCCAAACTCTTGCTTGTCGGACAAGGTAGCGTCGGCAAAACATCTCTCATCGAGCGATTAATCCGCAATAAATATGACAAAAATCAACCCCAAACCGATGGACTCAATGTAGAAACTTGGAATGTGCAGGTCAATAGCAAAGACATCCGCCTCAATGTTTGGGACTTTGGCGGACAGGAAATTTATCATGCCACCCATCAGTTTTTTCTGACTAAGCGCAGCCTCTATCTCTTAGTCTGTAATTGTCGCACCAGCGAAGAAGAAAACCGCATCGAATATTGGCTGAAACTAATCGAAAGCTTCGGCGGAAAGTCTCCCGTGATTATCGTTGGCAACAAAAAAGACGAACAACCCCTCGATATCAACCGCAAGGCATTACGGGAAAAATATCCTAACATCCAAGCGATTATCGAAACTTCCTGCCAAGAAAATATCGGCATTGATGAACTTCGCGCTGCTATTTTTCAGCAAATTGCCAACCTTAAAGAAGTCTACGACCTTCTACCCCTGTCATGGTTTGAGGTTAAACAAAAACTCGAATCCATGACTGAAGACTTCATCAGCTACAACCGCTACATCGGCATCTGTCACGAAAACAAAATTCCCGAAGAACAAAACCAAGATCAACTCATCGATCTCCTCCATCGACTCGGCTTAGTTCTCAACTTCCGCGAGCATACCATCCTCAAAGATACCAACGTCCTCAAACCCAACTGGGTGACAGAAGGCATTTACACGCTCCTGAGCGATGAAAACCTCAAAACTAAAACCAAAGGCATTTTCACCCCCGCCGATCTCACCCGCATCCTCAATCCAAAGCGTTACCCCACCCAGCGTCACGGCTATCTGATCGAGCTGATGAAAAAATTTGAGCTTTGCTTTGCACTAGAATGTCAGCCACCACAATTTCTGATTGCGGGACTTCTGCCCAAAGACCAACCAGACGAAACAGAACTCGAAGGCGAAACCCTAGAATTTCAATACCATTACAAAGTTCTCCCCGAAAGCATTATCTCCCGCTTCATCGTCATCACCCACGAAAAAATTCATAACCAAATCTATTGGCGCAGTGGCGTAATGCTGCAATATCAAGAACACAACGAAATCTATAACATTGCTCGTATCAAAGCCGACCCCGAAGACAAAAAAATCTTCATCACCATTAGCGGACGCAAAGAAACCCGCCGCTTATTTCTCGGCATCCTCCGCGATGTTTTCAACAAAATCCACAAAAGTCTCCCCAACCTCGAAATCACCGAATGGGTTCCTGTCCCCAATCACCCCAAACATCCACCCCTCGACTACCAAGAACTTTTAGGACTTGAGAGAATGCGCGTTGTTGAATATCCAATTGGTAAACTCAACATAAACATTAATATCCGTCAACTTTTAGATGGCTATGAATCACTAGAATCACGTCAGAACATACAAAAAGTTGATTCAGAAAGCGGCTTTACAATTGTCAACCAGATTTACAATAACAATCACCAAGGAGATTTTAAACCCATGACAGAAAACACAAACAACTTTAAAGAAGCACAAGTAGGCATCATCAACATTGACACCGAAGTCAAAGGCAACGCCAGTCAGTCAGTCGGTAACTTAACTCAAACAAGCGGCGCAAACATTAACGAAATTCTGCAACTAATCGGCAACCTGCGCCAAACTGCCGCCCAATTCCCACCTGAAATCCGCGACGACATCATTATTGATATTGATGATGTAGAAGTAGAAATTCAAAAGCCAGAAAAAGAACGCAATATACCCAAACTCAGAAAGCGTCTACTAGCTTTACTAACTGCTGCTAGTGTAGCTGCTGCACCAATCGCAGGTATGACAGATTTTGCCAACAATGTGATGGAAATAGGAAGCAAATTAAACATCGAACTAAAGCTTCCCCCTGTTAAATAGACTTTTCTAACTCCAAGGGCGATAGGAATGGGCAGCTTTTACGGTGCAGGGGAAGGGGGAAAGGGGAAAAGGGGAAGGGGGAATGGGGAAGGGGGAAGGCGATGTCTACGACAAGCCGATACAGCGTCTACGCACATGGGAGCGAGTTTGAGTTATTGCCCATTGTAAGCGATCGCATCTGGCGGTAATTTGATTACATGAGCTTGTTATATTAAAACATCGACCTGTTATGGCATAACATCAGCTTGTTATATTAAAACATCGACCTGTTATATTAAAACATCGCCTTGTTATGGCATAACATCGGCTTGTTATATTAATACGTCGCCCTGTTATATTAAAACATCGCCTTGTTATGGCATAACATCGGCTTGTTATATTAATACATCGACCTGTTATGCCATAACATCGATATTGAAATAATGTTGAATGGCAGCAAGTTAAAATGATATCCAGTTAATCATCTGAAGCGAAGATGAACATAGCAGAATTATTCCCAACTTTGCGCAATCTGTCTCGTGCAGAAAAATTACAGGTTATGCAGTTTTTAGTTCAAGAACTAGCAGATGAAGAAGCATTATCGCTGCAACCGGGAGCTACTTACCATGTGTGGTCTGCATTTAATTCTCATGATGCTGCTGTGAAGTTAGCCGTACTGCTGGAAGAAGACAGATAAGCAAACGATGATTAACGCTCAAAGTTGCATTAACAATGCGTTGACTTACAATGGGTAGACGCTGTATCGGCTTGTTGTAGACATCGCATTCCATCGCAATGGGCGGGGAGACCCATTGGTGTCAACTTAAGTCAAAACGCTTATTCCACAGGCATTTTACCCCACCCCTCGATCCCCTCCCCGTAAACTCTGAGGGGACGTTTTGCGTCAGCAAAACTGGGGTGGGGTAGCGCGGATCTTGGTGGTACGTGATTTTGTATCAAATCATATCCAGGCAAGGGTTTCACGTTAAGTTGACACCAATGGGGGAGACCCCGCCCCTACAGATCATGTTTTGGGAATGGGTAGACGCTGTATCGGTTTGTCGTAGAGATTGCAAAATCAACAACTGTTAATACTCTTAAAAGAGTCATTTGTCAAAAAGGCACTCTTGCAATAGTCATTTGTCAATAACTCATGCCCAATGCCCAATGCCCAATGCCCAATGCCCTTTTTACTTCTTCGCCAAGCGTTGCAAAAACTGTGCTACTTCTTTACGCGGTTCCCGATTTAGTTTTAACTCAATTAAAGTAGTGGTAAACGGCCAGAAAAGCTTGACTTTGCAATCCCGTAGCAGGGATGATATATTCATTTGCGCATCCCATTCCCCAGAAGAACTATTGACTCCTAAGTAATCGATTAACTGCGATCCTGATGAAGCAATGACGCGAATCGCCAAATTTTGCAACATTGTTTCCTGCAAATTATGCGGATTCAAAATTCCATCTAGCTTGACGTAGAAACAGCGCAGGCTTTTGTCGCTACTATATGTATGCACATCTACACCAAAATTTTCAATGGCGCTAAATTCACCATTCGCTTCAGTAAACACCTGAATATGGTAGTCAGGGATAGGATCATCACGTTCATCGACTACACGGACAACAAATTGTTGCCAAGGAGTAATATTCTTGGGTGTGAGTTTCTCGCTAGTTTTTGTATACCAATCTTGAATGTTATTTTCCGAGGAGAATTGCAGCGCTTCACAAACTGCATCTACAAGTTCTTTGCTAGGATTGCTCATAATCGTGTTGTGGTTCAATCCCTTGACTAATACTGTCGGTGCAATCCCGCCATTGCTGGAACCATCAAAATCAATCCGTTGTCCCTGTTGCGGCTGCTTCGTTAAATCCAGGACTATCTTGCGAGTATTTAAAGCACAACTAGCCCAGCGCACAGTACCATCAGTTCCCGGATCGCTGATAAATCTAGCTATACCACTATATGGTTCTGTACCACAAAAAGTAAACGCATAAGGCGTGTCAGTGTGGGTTCCATAGAAAGTTTCACTACCTAATAAATCTTTATGTGCTAAATCCCAAGTGAACTTACTACCTAATTCCAAACCATCAAGTACTAAATCTCCCGCTTCCAGAAAATCAGGGCCAAATTCTTTATTTCCCTTAAACATTGCACCTAGCCAACTGCGTCCTTTATGGGCTAAGGGAGAACCAAAAGTAGCAGGCGCTAGTCCAATTAAGTGCTTGAGCCGATTGCGTCGCTGATTAGAGTATGCTGTTAACCAAGAACGAATTACCAGCATCCCAGTTGAATGAACGATCGCATCAAATTCTTCATCCTCAGCTAAACCACCATCTATAGATAATGCGCGATTGAAGCCTTCAGCGATATCTTTGATTGTGACTTCGTTAGTTAGCGTTACATAACTACAAATATGGATAGTCGAAACATCATATCCCCGCGCTTCTAGCCTTTGTTCCCAGACTTTAAAAGATTCGCCGGAAGCAGAGTAACCGTGAATCAGAACAATTGGGTTTCTTTTGGGACTACTGAGCATATAATTTTCTCAGGTAATGTGGCAACAAGTAACAGCAACTTTACGCAAAGGCATATTATCTCAGGTTTCATTTGTAACTTGTCTTTAACTTTGAAAAACTTAGTCAAGATCCCCGACTTCTTCAAGAAGTCGGGGATCTGCGAAGATGTGATTGCATAAAATAAATATTTTTCTTGCTATAGTCAGCAGTCAGTTACTTTGAAACCAATGACAACTGACAACTGACAACTGACAACTGACAACTAACAACTGACTATGGATTTGCCGAATATTCAAACTTATTTACGTCCCGAACACCTGGAAAATCTCACTACATGGGGTAATGATTGGGCTTGGTTAGCGGGTGGAACATGGCTATTTTCCGAACCACAACCACATCTCCAAGTACTAGTAGATATCCAACAGTTAGGATGGTCAGAAATTGAAATTGCCGGAGATAATTTAATTATTGGCGCTACTTGTCCTTTAATTAAATTATTAGAATATCCTTGGTTAGCAGAATGGACAGCAATTACAGGTTTAAAAGCTGCTGTTGCTGCACTAGCCGCGTCATCAAAAGTAATTAACGTTGCGACTGTTGGCGGCAATATTTGTTTAGCTTTATCAGTAGGAACTTTAGCACCTTTCATGGTGGCTTTAAATGCCAGTTACGAAATTTGTAATTTACAGGGAGAGTTATATCAAGTTGCAGCCAAAGATTTTCAAATTGGTTCGCGTCAGACAATTTTACAACCAGGAGAAATCCTCAAGCGGGTTTTAATTCCCTTGTCTCATTTAACATGGCAAGTCAATTATCAACGCTTGAGTATAGCAGCTACCGATCCAGCTTTAGCAATTGTTGTCACTGCCCAACATCAGCAACAAGTGCGTTGTGTAATTGCCGCGAGTGTGACTGCACCGCGTCTTTTGGAGTTTGAAAATAGAGAAACTTTAGCGAGGGAATATATCACATCTCTCGCCAAGGAAAATTTTATCGATGATGGGCGGGCAAGTGCAAATTATCGCCGAGAAATTACAGCAGTTTTAATTCAGCGAACAATACATTAAACAATTCGCTATTCGCAATAACGATTGAATTATAAACTTTATCAGCTTTTATATTTATAAACATCGCTACGATTTTCTATTCGCACAATAGTTATTGAAAATGCATCGTCAAAAACATTGTATAAAACCCTGTAATCGCCTACTCGAATACGATAACCGTTTTCTTTTCCTTTGAGTTTTTTGACTCCATCTGGACGCGGTTGTATAGCCAAGTCATTAATCCTTGCTTGTATGCGTAGTCGAAGTTCTGGAGGCAATTTATTAATTTGTTTTAATGCACCTTTTGACAAATTAACTTCGTAACTCACGCAACATCCTTTTTGATTTCTTGCATTTCTTTCTTAACTTCTTCCCAAGATACTGTCCCGTTAATTCGTATATCTTCCATACCTTCATCGTAAGCTTTTAAATCAGCTTCTTCTTCTTCTTCTTCAATTCTTTTAAGTAATGCGTGAATTTCATCTAAAGTACTGTCGTAAGCTTGGTTTAACAGTACGTTGATAGCATCAATTATTTCTTGTCTTTCGCGTTCTGTTTTCATGTTTAAACCTCAGCCATTATCACCATTATCGTCACTAAGAGTGATATTATAGCAGTTTTCATAGCTTAATTCGTTTATAAGTAGGGGCACAGCACCAGTAAGATTATGGATACCGTCTAGTGAAAATTTCAGTAATTGAAGATAAAATACATAACATTATTTTTGTTGAGTCATAGTTTATGCGTAAAGGTGCAAGATGTGAAATATGCTAGATTTTCATGTAAATCATCAACCTCATACAGCAACTTGTCACCCTGGAACTAGCCTATTAAGTTTATTACGCCAATTAGGTTATTTTGGAGTGCATCGGGTTTGCGATTCTGGTGATTGTGGTGCTTGTACTGTGTGGGTAAATGACACAGCAATTCACAGTTGTATTTATCCAGCAATGCGAATTGACAAGCAATCGATAACTACAATTGAAGGACTTTCGCAAAATGGCGAACTTGCAACAATACAGCAAGCGTTTTTAACAGCGCAAGGTTTTCAATGTGGTTTCTGCACTCCGGGGATGATTATGAGTGCGGCGAAGTTACCGCAGTTAAAAGAAGATGAATTACGTTTAGCTTTAAAAGGAAATCTCTGTCGCTGTACTGGGTATCAAGCAATTATTGCCAGTATCCTGGAATATTACCAACCACAAAATCATCTGAATGTTCATCCCTGTGGAACTGTGGGAGAAAGCATTCCCAAACAAGATGGTACTGCAATTGTCACGGGCAAAGCATCCTACACAGCAGATATTTCATTACCAGGGTTACTACATCTTAAAGTACTGCGATCGCCTTACGCTCATGCTCGTATCCGCAACATCGATACCGCCACAGCCCAAGCACTCCCCGGTGTAGTGGCGATTTTCACCCATGAAGATGTCAACAGAATAGCTTACACCACCGCCGGTCATGCGGAACCAGTGCCCGATCCCCTAGATCATTACCTATTAGATTATAAAGTGAGATTTGTTGGCGATCGCGTGGCGGCTGTGGTTGCAGAATCACCCAGCATTGCCGAACAAGCTTGTGAATTAATTACCGTTGATTACGAAATCTTACCCCACATTCTCGACCCAGAATCAGCAATGCAAGATTGTGGTGTAATCATTCACAATGAACCAGAATCAACCCAAATACCTGATAAAAATCGCAACATTGCTGGACAAATATTTCTCGCATCTGGTGATGTGGAACAGGGATTTCAAGCCGCAGATTTAATTGTCGAAAATACCTATAATTTACCAGCAGTTCAACATGTCCATTTAGAACCTCACGTTACTGTTAGCTGGTTAGAAGCAGATGGGACTTTAGTTGTGCGTTCCAGTACTCAAGTACCATTTCACTGTCAGCGTTTACTCTCCCAATTATTCAACATCCCCAAAGATAAAATCCGCGTTTATAAAGCCCAAATTGGCGGGGCATTTGGCAATAAACAAGAAATTTTATCAGAAGATTTATGCGCCTTAGCAACCCTAAGAACAGGTAAACCTGTGCAGTGGGAATTTACCAGAAAAGAAGAATTCACCGCCACCAATAGCCGCCATGCAATGACAATTAAAATTAAAACTGGCGTGAAAGCAGATGGGAAAATTCTTGCTCAAGATATGCAAGTAATTGGGAACACAGGCGCTTATGGCAATCATGGACAAACAGTAGTATTTTTATCAGGTTATATACCTTTAGGTTTGTATCGTTGTGCCAATAAAAGATTTCAAGGATTCGCCGTTTATACAAATACCATGCCTGGGGGTGCATTTCGCGGTTATGGTGCAACTCAAGGGACTTTTGCAATGGAATGTCAAATTGATGAAATTGCCCAAAAGCTGAAAATTGACCCTGTAGAAATGCGTCGGCAAAACTTAATTCAAGCCGGAGATATAATTAATTTAGGCAACGCAGATAGCCACTTTAACTTAATTGGTAGCTACGCCGTTCCTGAATGTTGGGAAAAAGTTATTCAAGCATTAGGATATGTGCCAAATACACCGCCCATCGTCCAAGGTTCGCGCCGTCGTGGTGTGGGATTCGCCGTTTCTATGCAAGGCAGTGGTTTATGTAAAATCCACATGGCGAGTGTAAAATTATCACGTTTAACTGATGGTAAATATGAATTGAGAACAGGTAGCGTTGATGTTGGCACAGGTTCAGATACAACCTTGCGCCAAATAGCCGCAGCAGTATTAAATGTTAGCATTAGCGATATTGATATCATCGCCGGCGATACCCAAGAAACACCTTTTGATGCCGGTTCTTATGCTTCAGCAACGATGTATATTTCTGGACAAGCTGTGAAACTAGCAGCCCAAAAACTACTTTCCTCAAGTGAAAGTAGCGTTGAAGTTATTTATACAGCAGATGAATCAACATTAACCTTCGCCGTCCAAGGAGTAGAAGTAGAAGTTGATACCCAAACCGGCAAAGTGCAAATTTTACGCTGCGTCCAAGCAATAGATTTAGGTAAAGCCATCAATCCGCGCATCTGCTACGGACAAGCAAGCGGTGGTATTGCAATGGGAATCGGCTATGCTTTAACGGAAGAATTAATCTTTGATGCACAGGGACAAATTCTCAACCCTACATTGCGCCAGTATCGCATTCCCAGCGCCGCAGATATGCCACCAATGGAAATAATTTTAGTTGAAGCCGCCGACCCTTACGGGCCATTCGGTGCCAAAGGCGTAGGGGAAATTACCACCAATTGTACAGCGCCAGCCATCGCCAATGCGATCGCCCACGCCACCGGATGCAGAATTCGCCAACTCCCCATGACACCAGAACGAATTTGGCGACAACTCCACCACCCTCAAACCTAACCTGGGATGTGTCAGTGTGCGATCGCAATTTTATTGAAAGTGGCGAGATCGTTTTTCGTATTCTATGTCTCCCTTACAGGAACCTGTATCATTTCTCAGGGTCATCTTACTACTATCAAGAACAACAACTGTATACTCTGTAGATAAACCTTTAGGTATCAAATCTTCTATTTGTGGTAAATCTTCAAGTTCCTTGGGATCGATTTGGTTTAAATCAACTTGAATGGCTCCTACTTTGATAAACTTTTTATTCGACTTTAAATCAACAATTTTTTCCACGAGTTTATTTTGCTCAAGTACCCACTCGCCAGAAGAAACTACATCATAAGTAATTTCCACCTTCTGTTGTTCGTCATCTTCCCCAGATATGATAATTTCCCCCACGAAGTTTGAACTTTCATTTCTGAGATATTCAGTTGTTCCTCTTACCGTCATCACATAATCTGAGTCAGGACAACTTTCTTGGGAATACCATATACCCAATAGATTGTCTTTTTGAGAAGACGATCCCGTAGGAGTTGGGGTTGCAGAAGGAGTAACAGGAGGAGTTGAAACAGTTGGTGAAGGAAATAGTCTCGATGTTAATGAGTTAGGGTCACAAGATGTTAACCCAGATAGTAGAAACATGGACGCAAAAAACCGAAATATCAGGCTATTCGCTTGGTTGTAATAATTCATAATATTTTATGTAAAAAAAATAAACCGCGAATAATTCACAAATTTTGCTGATTCGCGTTTAATCTAACTTGTAACTAATCAAGATTTTACTATGCTTGTTACACCATAATAAAAAAAGGCAAAAGTCAATATTCAAAAGTAAAAATAAAGCCTGCTTCTTTTGTCAGCTATTCAACTGTTTGAGATAGTAGATTTTTGATACCGAGGACGCGGAAACTCAAGGCGCAGATACCCCACCTTGAAAGATGCATCTGTCGGATTCTGTGTTTAAATGCGTATAATTTGCAGAGCGATCGCACAACAAGGGTATGAAAAACCTTCTTCCCTAACCTAAGCGTCCCTATTGTCCAGGCTAACACAAGGTGCGATCGCAATTATTTTCTCTGCTTCATCTACAGTTACCCGCGCTAGTCCAAAACGTTCAATAATCGCCGCATTGGTTGTTAAATGACTACTAATCTCCGATGCTCGATACTGACTAGCACCAGATGCTAAAGTTGCTGGTAACAATAATTGATCTGCTAAATGTTCGTCCACCGGCGCACCTGTATGATGAAACTGTAATAATTGCCGACAAGCAATATCTGCAACTTTCTCGGCTGGTAAGCGCAAACGTCCAAAGCCACCAAATCCAGTTAAGCTATTTTTATACTCAGCAGTTAAAAACACACCCGCCCCTGGTGCAATACCTTTTTCTCGTAAGGCTTCGATAGCAGGTTTTAATCCAGCTTGACGCAACAAATTTTCGGTACGATTTGCCATCCGTTGGGCAATATGGGAAGCTAATTCTGTCACTACTGCTACTCCCCGTACTTGGTGTAAGTTACCTCGTTCTAGCAAAGTAATGCCTTTGATTGTGCCACCACCATTTACCTTAATCTGCATCTCTCCCCCACCTTGGGGATACCATCCCCAAGCACGTAACTTTGCTGTCGCCTTGACTCCCATGCGGCGCAGCATCGGTAGATACACTTGCTCAATGTATGTCATTGTCGGGCTAAAGGGAACATGAGTGCCGCCTTTTAAAGTCACTTGGGATTCAGCCGCAGCCAAGGCTAGCGGTAACAGCACAGTCTGCAAAACCAAAGTCATCGCCCCAGCAGAACCACCTTGCTGTGCTTCTGTGACATCAAAAGTATATTGTCCTGGTTGTACAGCACTACCAGGAATAAATTCTAACTTCATAGAACCTAAAGCATCACCCCGCAGTTGCGCATGACAGATTTTTGCCGCCGCCCGAACTGCTGTCAGGTGTTGTGCTGCTAATCCTGGGCGTTTACGTTTAGCACGTATACCTGCAATGCTGATCGCTTGGCCAGTGATAGCGGCTAAACTCAAGGAGGTACGAAGAACTTGTCCACCTCCTTCTCCGTAGGAACCGTCAATTTCAATCATGGCAATTGGTGATTTGGAACTGGGATACCCAGGCTGGGGATACCCCACGCCTACGCATTATTTGTGAATATTAAATTCTAATACTTTGCTTTTGCCAGGATTCATTAATCCATAGGGGTCAACCATTTCTTTAAATTTTAACTGCTCAGGGTCAATTACTTTTCTGCCGCCGTCTTCAATAATGTATGTATGAGGATTGGCGATCGTTACTCCTTGGGCTTCGTGGTAGCGGATAATTTCGTTGAGGCGTTCTTCTGTGGTGTAACGCACAAGTTGTAATGCACCGGGAATAACTGCACCTCCCACGCGGAAAAATTCTAAATGCATCATGACTTCAGCACCGAAGTGGCGATACATATGTTCTACGAGTTGCAAACTGGAATCTGGCGGAAACATACTTTGCAAATAGGTAATTGAGGTATCGACAGTGCGGGCGTGTAAGGTGGTGTGGTTCCAAGTGAATTCTGCTAAATGAGTGCCTTTACCTGTGTCTTGTGCGGGTTTTTGATAGGTAATTTGCCCGCCATATCGTTGTACTAATCCTGGTAATGATTCTAAATTCGGTTCAGCTACCATTAACAATGCTGGGTGCGTACCTTCTGTGATGTATTGCTGTAAGGGGTGAAAGTATCGGGGAATTGGCGATGCAAAGACACTAATCAATTTCTTAATCATGCCATCAGCATTACCTAGGGCATAACCAAACTTGGCAGCTGTCATAAAATCGTCAAAGGTGACAATTACTTCTGCCCAAGGATAGGCTGGTGCTAAGGGTAGTTCTAATTGGGTGATAATACCATTGATTCCCCAGGCATGGTTGACCTTTTGCACATCATCGCCGCGTAACTCAATGATCTGGGGTTCCTCTTCTAAAGTTACCACTCGCAGTCCTAAAATATTACCGCGATCGCCTAATAAACCATACTGAATTGAGCCTATTCCCCCACTTCCCCCGGCAATAAATCCCCCAATGGTGGCTGTACGATAGGTAGAGGGAGCCATGCGCATTTCCCAGCCGATTTCTCGCGCTTTTTTATCCAATGCTGCTAATTTCACCCCAGCTTCTACCCGCGCCACTGCTGGTTTTACCCAGAGAATCTCGTGCATTTTCGTCATATCGAGAATTACGCCGCCATGTAAGGGTACGCATTGTCCGTAATTTCCTGTCCCTGCACCCCGGACGGTTACAGGTACGCGGTATTTGGCGCAAGTTGCAGCCACCCTGATAACTTCGGCTTCATTGGCAGGACGGACGACGATATCACCGACTTTTCCGGCTAATTTTGGTACAAGAACGGGGCTAAAGGTGTGATAGTCTTGGGATAATTTCGCTACTTGGACGGGGTCAGTGATAGTTTCGATGTCTGCAAAAGCAGCAGTGAGGGTATCTAAGTTGAGAGTTTTCATGAGTATTTTCGTTAAGTTAGCAAATTTCTTTTTATTCTCACGCAAAGACGCTAAGGCGCAAAGTAAATTAGACAAGGGGACAAGGAGGACAAGGGAGACAAGGGAGACAAGGAGGACAAAGGAGATAAATAATTAATGCCCAATGCCCAATGCCCAATGCCCAATGACTAAATAACTATGAAAACAAATTTTAATCGGCGTGAATTTATTGGCTTTGGTTCAGCGGCGTTTGCTACTAGCTTACTGCTGAAAGCTTGCAGTAGTGATCAAACGACACCAACAGCGACAACAACGGATGGTACTGAAGGGTTTAAAATAGCGATCGCTCTTCCGGGAATTATCACCGATCAAGCCTGGAATCAATCTGGTTATGAAGGAATCAATCTCGCCAAAGAAAAACTAGGTGCCCAAACCGCCTATGTGGAAAAGGTAGCACAGGCGGATCAAACAGAAGTTCTCACCGATTTTGCCCGTAAAGGCTACAATCTTATCTTTGCGCATGGCGGGCAATTTGATGCCGCAATTGAACAAATCGCCCCACAATTTCCCAAGACATTTTTTGTCGGTGTGAATGGTAATCTCAAAGGTCAGAATATTGCATCTTTAAGAATAGATCATCTGCAAGCTAGTTATTTATGTGGGATTATCGGCGCTTCTATGACTAAATCTAATAAATTAGCTTATATTGCTGGGGAGAAATTCCCCGCGACTGAGGGAGAATTACGGGGATTTGAATTAGGGGCAAAATCTGTGAAACCTAATATTCAAATTACTTCTACTTTTACGGGTGATTGGAATGATGTGGCTAAAGCGAAGGAAGCAACTCTCGCCCTAATTTCTTCTGGTGCTGATGTCATCTATCAATGGTTAGATAATGCCTCGGCTACTGTCTTACAAACAGCGAGTGAGAAGGGAGTATATGCTTTTGGGAATACGAACGATCAATTAGATGTCGCCCCAAAAGCAGTCTTAACTAGTGCGGTGAAACGCTTAAATTTAGCAATCGCTTATTTAGCAGATTTAGCTAAGAAAAAAACAATTAAAGGACAAATATATACAATTGGTTTAGAAAGACCAGATATCTTATTTTTAGGAAAATTTGGAGAGATTGTACCGGAGGAAGTTCAGCAACAAGCATTGAATACTAAAGATGAGATTGTTGACAAGAAAATCATCTTTGAAAACTGCAAAGAGGCTGGTAAAGATACACGCTGCATCAAAAAATCGTAGTCAGGACTGAAGTCTTGACTACGATTTATAAATTTTCTTCACATGAACTATTTACGCTTAGAAAATATTACTAAACGCTTTGGCGCTTTTGTTGCCAATGACAATATCAGCCTCAGTGTTGCGTCTGGAAGTATTCATGCAATTCTTGGGGAAAATGGTGCAGGTAAGAGTACTTTAATGAATATCATTAGTGGACTTTATCAACCTGACGCAGGTAAAATTTACATTCAAGAACAACCCATAAAAATTACTTCAGCCAATGAGGCAATTAAACTAGGTATTGGCATGATTTATCAACATTTCATGCTGATACCCCAGTTAACGGTTACCGAAAATATTATCTTAGGAACTAAACCAAGTTGGCGGTTAAATATTCCCAAGAAACAGCAAGAAATCGCTGCATTATCCCAAGCGTACGGTTTAGAAATTGACCCCACAGCGAAAGTAGAAAATTTACCAGTGGGAACACAACAACGGGTAGAAATTCTCAAAGTTCTTTACCGCCAAGCGAAATTATTGATTCTCGATGAACCTACAGCAGTTTTGACACCGCCAGAAGTAGAATCATTAATTAAGATTTTGCGCCAATTGGCAGCCGCCGGTAATACAATTATTTTTATTAGTCATAAATTAGATGAGGTAATGAACCTCTGTGATACAGTCACAGTTTTGCGCCAGGGAAAGGTAGTAGCAACAACATCAACCCAAGCTGAAACACCTCAAAAATTAGCAGCTTTGATGGTAGGGCGGGAAGTGACTTTACAATTAAATAAAACTCCGACATCCCCAGGAGAAATTATTCTCTCGGTGCAAGATTTACAAGTTGCAGATGACAGAGGAATTACAACTGTCAATAATGTATCCTTTGAACTGCGGCGGGGAGAAATTTTAGGGGTTGCTGGTGTCGATGGCAATGGACAAAGAGAATTAGCTGATGCCTTAGCTCTTGTGCGGAAAATAAAGCAAGGTAAAATAGAGTTTAGACATCACCCTTGCATAGTAGGTTACATCCCAGAAGATAGGCAAACAATGGGATTAGTCATGGAATTTACCATTGCCCAAAACTTGATTTTGAAATCTTTTAAATATTTGCCCTTTTGTCGCCGTTTTCTGCTACAACAAGAAGCGATCGCACATCATGCCCAAGCTGCAATCCAAGAATTTGATATCCGCGCCACAGGGAAAGATATCAAAGTTAGTCAGCTATCGGGAGGAAATCAACAAAAAGTAGTGTTAGCGCGAGAATTAGCGCGGGAACCTGGTTTAATTGTCGCTATGCAACCTACACGCGGGTTAGATGTCGGCGCAACAGCAGCCGTACATACTCGCATATTAGCAGAGCGCGATCGCGGTGCGGCAATTTTGTATATTTCCACCGAGTTAGAAGAAGTCATGGCAATGAGCGATCGCATTGCCGTAATCTATAGAGGTGAGTTTGTCGCTATTTTCGATGCAGCTACGGCGACTGTAGAGGCGATTGGTTTGTTGATGGCTGGGGAAGGAAGAAGACGCAGGGATGGGGGGATGAGGTGACGCGGGGAGAACTTTTATGTCAAGTCTATACATAATTGGTGGTGCAAATGGTTCAGGGAAAACTACCGTGGCGATGAGTTTGTTACCGAATTTTCTCGACTGCTTTGAGTATGTAAATGCAGATGCTATTGCGGCTGGATTATCTCCATTAAATCCAGATTCAATGGCTATGGAAGCAGGAAGATTAATGATTAAGCGACTGCGGATATTATCTAATTCAGGTAGTGATTTTGCTTTTGAAACTACGCTAGCAGCTAGAAGTTTTGCACCTTTTATTATTGATTGTAGAGCAAAAGGCTACACAATTAACTTGATATACTTTTGGTTACAAAGCGTTGAATTAGCTGTAGAACGAGTAGCCGCAAGAGTTGCTAGTGGTGGACACTCAATTCCAAACGATGTTATTCGTAGACGCTATCAACAGGGGAGAAAAAACCTGATTTCTATATATTTACCTTTGTGCGATGGATGGATGATCTATGATAACTCTAGCTCCTCTCCCCTTTTCGTTGCTGAACGCATTATTAATCAGCAGCCTATTATTTATATAAACGAGATTTGGAATAAAATTATAGAGGTATGAAATGACTGAAGAAGAGATGAAAAAGCTACATAGCAAAATTGATGTTGGAGTTAAAGCCGCAATTGCAGCCGCGATTGAAAGACATCGCCAACTTGGGCAATCGATTAGTATTATGAAAGATGGCAAGGTTGTGACTTTAACTGCTGATGAGATTGCAACGATACAAAATCACCGTTAATAAAAAACGGCACCGAGGAAAGCTACATATGGGAATATACGGTGTTTTTAGGCAACTATCTCATGATGTATTGGAGAAATTAAAAGAAGAACCTGGCTTAGTTAGCGTGTTTACTCATGCAAGATGGATATCTGAATCAGATTTAATGCAACGTAAGGGAATTTTCCTCTATAAAAAAGAATTCAAACAAATAAAAGCAGATATTCCTTTAGTTATTTGCGAAGGTAAAAATGAAGAATTAGATATTGAAAAATCTTGGCACGCCATACATTTTTTACTAACTAAAGATTCCACTTCTTGGGAAGCATGTCAGCTAGATTTTTTAGTGAGAGAAAACTCGGATTGGGATGGTCTACCCTTAGTAAATGCTATTATGGGGGGAAGTGTAATAGAAGAATATGATAGAGACTTTCCACCTGTTAGGTACTTAACCAATGATGAAGTTAAGCAAGTTGCAGAAGCTTTACCCAAAATTACAGAAGCAGGCTTAAAGGAAAGATTACATCAAGCTATTATGCTAAATCCTGATATCTATAAATCTACCGTCTGGTGGGAATATGAAGTATTAGACGCATTAATAGATATCAAACGAGAAATTATGGAGTATTACCAAGATGCTGCTAACAAAGGCAATGCTATGTTGCTATATCTCAGTTAACTTCATAAAGACTTAGTTATCAAGTCTTCTTTGCGCTTACCCTAAGATGACAACTGCGTCGAATAAGTGAGATTTAAAAATCTGGTTGATTTATCAAACAATCGCTGTATCTCCCTAATCTCCGCTTGCAAAACTTACCCATCCTAAGTAGGTCAACCTTGAAAAACGTAAAATAGATTCCTGGCGATTACTTCTCTACGAGACGCTACGCGCTAAGCGAAGCTATGCCGAAGGCTTTACGCTGCACTGCGTTCCGCTCGTAATGACATTTGACGTTTAATTATGTTGAGCTACTTATCACCGATAATTGCGTTGGTGCAGCACGCCTTCATCATCGCTGTTATCCTGATTTTAATTGCTGGGGCGAATAGAGGACGCGGGGAAAGGGGGAGGCGGTGACTTGTAGCAATTCAACACCACTATCCGTTTACTTTGCCGTCTTCTAGCGACTTAGGTCTTGATTCTCTGGTAATTATGTTGATTGATTAATTCTTTCACAAAATTAGGCACAAACAAAAAAACTGTGCAAATATAAAGAAAAGCTTAAGAGGTTACAGGCTCATGATCACTGCCAAAATAATGCGACAGCTTTGGGCTGTAATCGAGTCTACTAATGTCAGCACCTTACTCCAGTTTGATGATGTAGCTTTAGTACAATTGCTTCTGCAACAATTAAAAGCCAAGCAAGGACTTGATGCACAGGCAGATAATAGCTTAAATACTTACATACAATCTAAACTGCCACTAATTCGCGACACTGCTGAAGGGCGATTATCATTAGGGCAAGAGAATCATTAAAACAAAAGTTAACCAATATAATATGATGAATCACTGGCTAGGTATTGCCCTTGTAGCTTATCTAATTGGAGCGGCGATTGAAGGGGTAAGTACAGTCAGCCAGCTATCTCATTCATTACCGGAAATAATCAAAGATAGGCAAGATCAACAATCAAAGTCTGCTAATCCAATTAACGATAACTGGCGTGTTTTTGTTGCCATTGCCTCTGTCAGTGTTTGTGGAGCCTGCATTTGGCCTTGTCGCCTGTTTCACCGTTTAATTAAAAACAACGTTTCATCTGAGGACTCTTAGATGTTAAAGACTTCCAACTAAAAAAGATTATATCACCTGAAGGTAGGGGAGCAGGGGAGGAACAGTCATTTTGAGTGCGGAAATAGGTGATAATTCCCTGATTGCGTCAATTCATTCCCATGAAATTCCTGCTACCAATCCTATCACCGCTAATTGCGATCGCATCTGCTTTACTCGTTGGTGCTATCCTCATCATCATAGCTGGGGCGAATCCCTTCACCGCATACACAGCTTTATTTCAAGAATCTCTCTCTACCCATTTTGGATTTGGTAACACCCTCACCAAAATGACACCGCTATTATTCACCAGTTTAGGTGTCTTAGTAGCGTTGCGGGCTGGACAATTTAATATTGGTGGCGAAGGACAAATTTATTTGGGTGCGTTGGGAAGTACTTTAATTGGCTTATACGTACCCGGATTACCTGCTGTGATTCATATCCCCTTAGCACTGTTGGCAGGATTTGTTTTTGGTGCAGTTTGGGGTTGGATTCCTGGTTATCTCAAAGCCATGCGGGGAGTAAATGAAGTCATTACTACCTTATTACTCAATTATATTGCTGTGAATTTAGTTAGCTACCTTGTCCAAAATCCGTTAATGGCTCCAGGTGCGCCTAGTCCTTATTCACCGCTAATTGCCAACACCGCCCGCCTATCGATTATATTACCACAAAGTCTTGCCCACGCGGGAATTTTATTAGCGTTAATTGCCGCCGGGATATTGTGGGTGTTGTTCAGGCGATCGCCTTTAGGTTACCAAATCGCCGCCGTAGGATTTAACCCGATTGCCGCCCGTTATGCTCACATGTCGGTAGAACGAACTATTATGCTGGTGATGGTGTTAGCCGGAGGTTTAGCTGGTTTAGCTGGGAGTTGTGAAGTAATGGGGCTGAAATTTCGGCTATTTGAACAAGTTTCCCCTGGTTATGGATTTGATGCCATTGCGATCGCTTTTTTAAGTCGTGGTAGTGTGGTCGGTGTAGTTTTAACTTCCTTGTTTTTTGCTGCCCTGCGCAGTGGTGCCAATGTGATGCAGCGTAGTGCAGGTGTGCCTGTCACTGTAGTTTATGCAATTCAGGGGTTGACGGTGTTGTTTATTGCTGTCAGTCTGGCGGTGGAAAGACAGATAACAATTCAAAATTCAAAATTCAAAATTCAAAATTAATCTCTTATCTGGAGTGTTCTCTGCGCCTCTGTGGTTAAATAAATGATATTTAAACCGCACCAGACGCAGAGAGCGCATAGAGACAAGAAACAGATTTATGAATAATCTCAATTTTTTCTCTGATTATCTAATTGCAACCTTGCGTCTCACCATACCCTTAGGATTTGCTGCCCTAGGAGGATTGTACTCGGAACGGTCGGGGGTGTTAAATATCGCCTTGGAAGGAATGTTGCTCACTGGCGCTTTTACTAGTGCTGCTAGCAGTTTCTATACAGGTAATCCCTGGCTTGGTATTTTGGCGGCTGCGATCGCTGGGGGATTGGTAGGATTACTCCATGCTTTTTTATGTGTAACTTTGCGCGTTGACCAATTGGTGTCAGGGCTAGCAATTAATCTCGTCGCCGCTGGGTTAACATCATTTCTGGGAAGGCTGGTGTTTAGTGGTAGCAGTACACAGCAATTACCGGGAATTCAGGCAATGATCATTCCTGGTTTAGCCAATATCCCCCTACTTGGTGCGCTGTTGTTTCAGCAAGATATTTTAGTATATTTACTAATAATTTTAGTAATTGCAACTACATACATTTTATTTAAAACTAGCTTTGGATTAACCTTGCGGGCTGTAGGCGAATCTCCCAAAGCGGCTGATACAGCAGGAATTTCGGTACAAAAGGTACGTTATATCGCTGTAGTAATTGGTGGCTGTCTGGCGAGTTTAGGCGGTGCTTATTTAACTTTAGTGCAAGTAAGATTTTTTGCAGAAGGGATGAGTGCAGGTAAAGGATTTATTGCGATCGCAGCATTAATTTTTGGCAGATGGCATCCTATATATAGTGCCTTAGCTTGTTTGCTATTTGGGGCAACAGAAGCTTTGCAACTGCGAATTCAGGCATTAGGGGCAAATATACCCTACCAGTTTCTAGTCATGTTACCTTATGCGATCGCTTTATTGGCATTAGTGGGATTAGCCGGCAAATCTACACCACCAAAAGCTTTAGGTACTCCCTACTTTGGCGAAAATCGTCAATAGTCAATAGTCAATAGTCAATTGTCGCCATGCCCAATGCCCAATGCCCAATCCCCCTGACTTGATTATTTTGTCCCAAATAAGCGATCGCCTGCATCGCCTAATCCTGGAATAATATAACCATGTTCATCCAAATGGTCATCAATCGCGGCTGTATACAAAGGTACATCAGGATGTGCCTCACAGAAATGCTCAATTCCTTCCGGTGCAGCAAGTAAGCAGACAAACTTCATTGACAAAGGATTAGTTGATTTTAACCGTTCCACCGCTGCCACCGCCGAATTCCCCGTAGCTAACATCGGATCAACAACAATCATGTCTCGCTGTTCCACATCATGGGGAACTTTAAAATAATATTCTATCGGAATCAGAGTTTTCGGATCGCGGTACAAACCAACATGTCCCACTCTTGCCGAAGGCATCAACTCCAACATTCCATCTAAAATACCCTGTCCCGCCCGCATAATCGAAACTAACACCAGCTTTTTATCAGGCGCAAGCACAGGCGCATTCATCACGGCGAGTGGTGTTTGAATCTCTTCATATTTCAGTGGTAAATCTCTTGTTACCTCATAAGCCAACAACAAACTAACTTCCTTAACAAGATTCCGAAATTTCGTTGTACTAGTTTCCACCCGCCGCATCAGCGTTAATTTATGCTGAATCAATGGATGTTCAATAAGTGTTACTTGATTTTGTTGGTCAATAGTCATTTTTTAAGTGCCTTCATCGGCAAACACATGGCTGACATTTTCACCTGTCTTGGTAACACCATTACCAAAGTCCCAGGTATAAGTGATGGTATCATTGCCTGGGTCTGCGGCTGTGGCTATGAAATTGGCAACTGCACCTTCATTAATATTTGTATCGCCTGAGATATTGGTAATTGTGGGTGCAGCGTTGTTGACAATGAGGATTGTGCCACTGTTGGGGCGACCGAGGGAGTCAAATTGGGTGATTTGGGCTTCTACTAGCTGTCCTGTGGGGAAGTCGGCGATTTGGAAGTTGATGTTGAAGGTGGGGTCGAAGAGATTTAGTGGGTTATCTTTATATGTGTTGGTTAATGTGGAGTTGTATAGATGAGGATAACTGTTGACGAGTTGTTGCAGAGGTACGCTGCTGGGGAGAGGGATTTCAGTGGGGTTAATTTCCAAGAGGCTGACTTGAGCGGAGTTAACCTGAGTGGGGCTAATCTGAGTCAAGCTAATTTGTTGGCTGCTAATTTGAGTGGAGCTAACTTGAGAGGGGCTAATCTCAGCTATGCCGAATTGAGTCTGGCTAAGTTCATTGGTACTAACTTGGAAGGGGCTAGTGTGACCGATGCTGACGCAGTTTGTGCCAGATTTGAAAATGCTAATCTCAAAGGGTCTTACCTCAGTGATTTCGGTCGATCTCACGGAGCTTATTTCCAAAATACTATTGTCGGTAATGGTGATATTCTTGTCGAAGAGAGTATTGAAGGGTGAAAAGTGCGATCGCTCGTAGGTTGGGTTGAGGAACGAAACCCAACATCAAATAGCCGCCATCTCACAACCAGGCTCTCAAAGAATTCATAACCATAATTAACTAGACAAATTTTTCTGTATCATCCATATCCACTTCAATTATTGATGATTTTGTCAATCTAGAAAATTTGTGCAGAATGAATAATCGCATCTACGGTAAATCGATGCTGCTATATGACTTGTTTAAATATTCTTCGTAACAGCAATATTCAGAATACCGTCCCATCACTCTCTATTTGTATGGGGGGTATCCCACCCGTTCTGAGTTGGGCGGCGATTTTGCGTCCAGCTGTCCAAGTTCCCCCTTGAAGGATTTTCACTAATGGTAGTTCCTCAGTACTCATACTCAATTTTTCGCGGATTGTCGCCGCAATTCTATCTAAAAGAATCACCGTCAAAGCCCGCCATTCAACTATAACTGCTGATCCAACTAAGTGAGATAAACGGAAAATCTCTGGGTTTTTTACACTAATGAGTCCCAAGTCGAGACATAATCCCCCATTACGATATTCTGGTAAACCAGTGAGTTTATCTAGACCAGTAATTGTCAAACCAAGTTCTTGCAGTGGTTCTAATAAAGAATATGTCAACCACTGAGATAATTTATGAAAAGGGACTAAACCATCATCACTAATCGCTGGATGTTCCCAGACATCGCCCAAATTCACCCCAGCTATCTCTAATCTACCCGGCCAAATATCACTCAGCCCTTCCAGTACTGCACTGAATACAGTTGTAGCTGCTAACTCCCCATTCTCCGACTTACCCAAAAGATATTTAACCAAATTCCCCGGACGAGGATTTTTATCACCAAACAGATGGGGCGAAGCCAGTAAGACTTGTCCTAACTTTTGCAATAAATTCAACCTTCCCCCAATCCCCACCAAAGGATTTTCCGCAGTTACCTGGAACCCAGTTGCTAATTCTGCCTCAGTTAATTTTTGTAACCGAGAAGCATCAGCCTGGGGTAAATTATTACTAGCAAAATTCCCTTGACAAAACATGTGGAAACTCGCCACCGCCAACCCTTCCGAACGCCCCAACCTCAAATTAGTTTCCTGTTCATCATAATGCCACCTATCCCCAGCACCAGCATCTAAAAGCACGCTAATAATTGCCAAATCAAACTTCGCCGCCGCCTTTTCCTCTGGCGATAACCCCGCCAACAGCCTATCCAACTTAGCTAATCGCCCCACACCCCCAGCTTCAAAATGTCGCCACCGACTGTGAAACGGAACATCTAGATTCGGGTATTCTTTACGTATCACCTCAATCACATAATCCGCCACCCTTGGCAACTGCGTCAAATCACAAACAAAATTCTCTGACTTCCCCTCACACACCCAGGAAAATAATTGCCCACACCGTTCCCGAATCGCCTCCGGAGAACGAAGATATGCAACTAACTCTCTCTGCGTCCTCTGCGCCTCTGCGGTTCCAATATCCATTCTTAACCTCCTAATTAACCGCAAAAATCAGGATGAAGTATCAAGCCCAAAAATTTTAACTTTACACTTCATCCTTTAAGTAAGTCGGTGGAAAAAAACCAAACTATGTTAAGAAACGTAAATTGGCTTGAAACCCTTACCAATGACAAATGACAAATGACAAATGACAGTCCTCGCCAGTTATGTTTAATTGCACCGCCCTACTTACACTTTATTAACATAAGGCAGAGGTAGCCCTGTGTTGCGGAGTAAGTTCTCATTGTTACAAACCGCAGAGGACGCAGAGGACACAGAGTAATGAGCTATGAGTATAGCCAGTCATCCGGATTCAAATCCACTTCTGAGTTATTCCTTCTGCCAGGTTGGTGAGTTTCGACTACTTTCAACTACCGCAAAGTCGAACGACTGCCTTTTTTAGGGACTTCCAAATAAAAAAATATTCCAATCATTAACCTACCAAACCCGCAACTCGTAGGGGCGGGGTAACCCCCATTGGTGTCAACTTAAGTTAAAAGGCTTATCCCACAGGCATTTTACCCCACCCCTCAATCCCCTCCCCGTAAACGGGGAGGGGAGGTTTTGCGTCAGCAAAGCCGGGGTGGGGTGACGCGGATCATGATGTTAAGTGAGAGAATTCGCTCATCACGTCTTGGTAAGGGTTTCACGTTAAGTTGACACGTATGGGTAACCCCGCCCCTACAATTTGGCATAATTTATTTTTTGGAGTTTCCTTACCGTTCCAAATCTCTTCCCTTCACCTCACCCAAACTCTCTGCATCTAACACCTCACCTGTGGTATAATATCCAGCCGCCTTCTTCGCTTCAATTTCCACCCGTGCATCCTGGGGAATCAAATCCTCTGGGATAGGTACTCTTTCCACAATTTTAATCCCCGCTTGGGTGATGGCATTGAATTTCATATTACTCATAGATACCATGCGGTCAATCCGGGTAATGCCCAACCAATGCAACACATCAGGCATTAACTCTTGAAAGCGCATATCTTGGACACCTGCTACGCATTCTGTCCGCGCAAAATAAGCATCAGCGCGATCGCCTCCTTCTTGGCGCTTCCTGGCATTGTAAACTAAGAATTTGGTAACTTCTCCCAAAGCGCGTCCTTCTTTACGACAGTAGACAATTACACCCACACCGCCTTCCTGTGCAGTTTGGACACAAACTTCAATTCCATGCACTAAATAAGGACGACAGGTACAGATATCAGAACCAAACACATCAGAACCGTTACATTCATCATGTACCCGCAAAGCTAGGGGTTTATTCGGATCGGCGATCGCGTCCATATCACCGACAATATATACAGTGACACCCCCAATTGGCGGTAAAAACACTTCTAAATCAGAACGTGTTACCAATTCGGGGAACATCCCCCCAGTTTGTTCAAATAAAGCGCGGCGTAAATCTGCTTCCTTAATTCCAAACCGCTTGGCAATTCCCGGTAAATACCACACAGGCTCAATCGCCGCCTTCGTCACGACCAAATCACCACCTGGCTTCATAATTTTGCCATCAACCTGCAAGCGCCCTTTATCTACCGCATCTTGCAGTTCTGGCATATTAATATGCGCCTGAGTAATCGCGATCGTCGGCCGGATGTCATATCCTTGAGCGTAATATGAAGCAAACACCTCACTCGCTACCGCCCCAAAGGGGTCAAGAGAAACAATTTTATCAGGATCAGCCCAACTTGGATGGGGGCCAATATGTGTCACTGGCGATGTATTAGTCAAATCAGCCCGATGATCTGATTGTAAAGCTCCACTAGCCACCGCTAAAGCACGATACACCGCATAACTACCAGAATGAGTGCCAATGACATTTCTGTGTGCTTGCTTCGTTAAAGTCGCAATAATCGGTCCACGTTCCCTAGGATCACTAGCACCCCAGTGAATCGGAATTGGTTTAGCCCCACCATTATTTGGATGGGATGTCAGAACAATATGCCTAGAACCGCTATTTTGCTTTGGCATAGTCAATTAATTTTTTGTGTGCTGTTTTTATCAAGTATTAGTCAATAGGGTTTTATCAACTATTCTTAAATATATGATGTCCTAATGACTAATTTTCCATGAATTTTGTCTTTGAAATCAGTATTAATAGTATTACTGAATACAACTAAATTACAACACGGAAATTGCGGAATTTGCAACTGTAATAAGAGAATTTAAAGTTAACTTTAAAAATGACTAAGTAGAGAATTTTGTGCGAAAGTTGATATATAAATACGATTACCTAGACACATTTATGGATTCTTTATCGATCAAATCTTTACTTGAGGATTTGAAAAATTCTGATGCCACAGTTCGGGAACAGGCGACTAAGAAATTATGGCGGATCTGGTTTCAGCAAAAGGGGATTTATGGATTAGAGAAAATTGACCACAGTCAAAAGTTGTTAGATGCTGGTGAAACTACTGAAGCCGAAAAAGTCCTAACCCATCTGATAGAAGAACAACCCGATTTTTCCGAAGCATGGAATCGTCGTGCTTTTCTTTACTACAGTATCGGTGATTATCAAAAGTCGTTAGCCGATTGTCAAATGGTAGTGAATCTCAATCCTGTACATTTCGGCGCACTTCATGGTATGGGTTTGTGTTATGCCGCATTAGGAAAATATCGTGAAGCCATCCAAGCTTTTCAACGCGCGCTGACAATTCAACCTTATTCTGTGGTGAACCAAAAGCTGATTTTAGAATGTACATTCAGAATCAGCTAAAACATCACAGCCTCAGGAGCGTTATCTTGTTCCATGAATCAGTCTCCATGCTCATCAACTGCATTTCATCGCCTTAGTCGCCGTCAGTTTATTCAGTACAGTTGCATTGGTATAAGTAGCACTTTCCTTACTGCTTGTACTCATAGCAACCAACCAGCAACAACAAATTTAGGGTTAGATAAAGTTACCTTTGGGACAAATTGGATCGCTCAAGCAGAACACGGCGGATTTTACCAGGCGATCGCGACTGGAATCTACAAAAACCACGGTCTGGATGTCACAATTAAAATGGGTGGCCCCCAAGTACCTAATGGTACCCAGTTATTGATGGGAGGAGCAGTAGATTTTTTCATGGGTTATGGCATTGATGCCATAAACGCAGTAGCACAAGGTATTCCGAAAATCACGGTAGCGGCAATCTTTCAAAAAGACCCCCAGTGTATAATTATTCATCCCAACACAGCAATTAAAACCCTTGCCGACCTCAAAGGCAAACCGATTTATGTCTCCGCCGCCGCTAACGTCACCTATTGGCCTGTTCTCAAAGCTAAGTATGGTTTTACAGACGAGCAAAAACGCCCTTATAACTTCAATCCTGCCCCATTTTTGGCTGACAAAACCTCAGCGCAACAAGGCTACATCACATCAGAACCCTTCGCGATTGCCAAGCAAGGTGGTTTTCAGCCAACTGTGTTTTTACTAGCAGATTATGGTTATCAAACATACGCAACTACTATTGAAACCAGAAAAGAATTAGTAGAAAAAAATCCAAACTTAGTGCAGCGATTTGTGGATGCTTCCATCAAAGGTTGGTATAGTTACTTAGAAAATCCCCAACCAGGTAATCAATTAATCAAAAAAGAGAATCCAGAAATGACAGATGAGCAAATTACTTACGGCATTCAAAAGCTCAAAGAATATGGAATTATTCTGTCTGGGGAAGCAGAAAAACAAGGAATTGGAGCAATGACAGACGCAAGATGGAAATTATTATTCGATAGCATGGTCAATAGCAAACTGTCTCAGCCCAATGTTAAATATAAAGATGCATTTACCTTGGATTTTGTCAATCAAGGCAGAGATTATTACAACAAGTAATTTGTAATTCACTTGTAGGGAACTTTAGCTTCTAGCTGAAAAAAAAGGCAGTGGTTCGGCTTTGCTTACCAACCGGTGAGGAGGCAGATGGCAAAAGAGGTAAGATTTTTCATACTCTCGTTGTGTGATTTATCACATGAGCGTCTAGCTTGAAAATAGGGGTTAGGGACTAGGGGAACCAGGGTTAGAGAAGAGAGATTTTCATGTTTGGTTGTGGGATTTTTCCATGAGCGTCTAACTTGAAAATAGGGGTTAGGGACTAGGGGAACCAGGGCTAGGGAAACCAATAAGAGATATTTTCATGTTTGGTTGTGGGTTTTCCCATGAGGGGCTAGCTTGAAATAGTCATTTGTAATTTGTTAAGAAGGCAATAGGCAATAGTCATTGATTATTTCTCCTTGTCCTCCCGAAGTTCTTTTCGTCGTTCGACGAAGTCGTTCTCGAAGAGTAGACGTTGGCGTCCCTTGCGCGTCTCCCAAGGGGAGACGCCAGACGCTCGTACCTCGCTACCGCTGCGCTAACGCCGGACGCCGGCGCTCAGACTTCTCTCCTTGTCCCCCTTCTCCCCTCATCCCCTCTGCCTTATACTGATAATGAATCACCGTCCTGCTCTTACACTCAATTACGTTAGCAAAGTCTACCCCAATGGCACAGTTGCCTTACAAGACTTAAATTTAGCGATCCCAGAAGCACAATTTGTCAGTATAGTTGGGCCTTCTGGATGTGGTAAAAGTACAGTCCTGAGATTAATTGCCGGACTAGAACGGGTGAGTTCTGGTAGTATAGATTGGGGTTTGACTCCACAAGCGCGAAAACTAGCTTTTGTGTTTCAAGAGGCGGCACTTATGCCTTGGGCAAATGTGACAGAAAATATCCGCCTCCCCCTGAAGCTAGCAAAAATCCCCCAAAAAGATGCTCATAGCTTGGTAGAAAAAACATTGGCATTGGTAGGATTAGAGAAATTCGAGCGTAGCTACCCCCGTGAGTTATCTGGTGGGATGAAAATGCGCGTATCAATTGCTCGGGCTTTAGTCACTCAGCCAAATATCCTCTTAATGGATGAACCATTTGGGGCTTTAGATGAAATTACTCGCAGCAAACTCAACAGCGACTTACTAGATTTATGGCATCAACAGCGTTGGACTGTAGTTTTTGTTACTCACAATATTTACGAAGCGGTATACTTGTCAAATCGCGTCTTGGTGATGGGGATCAATCCCGGCCGGATAGTTGCAGATATTGAAATTGATGCACCTTACCCCCGGAGTGAGTCCTTTCGTACCTCATCAGTATATAGCGAATATTGCCGAGAGGTTTCTCAGTCGCTAGCGATCGCCATGAATCATCCTCAAACTACTGGATTTTGAATGTTTACTCGTCGCCCACAATTAAAAATTATACTTAAAAAATTGCGATCGCCTGATATTTGGGCACCAATATTAGTCGGGTTTTTGGTACTGGTATTGTGGGATATCTTCGTGCGGGTAACACATTTACCGCCTTATATTCTCCCTGGCCCCATCTTAGTATTTAAAACCTTAATTACTGATGGGAATGAGCTGTTCTCATCCTTATTAATCACCCTACAAATTACCGTAGTTGCCTTTATTGCATCTGCCATTTCTGGGTTACTGATAGCGATATTGTTTACCCAAAGCAAATGGATTGAACGCAGCTTATTTCCCTATGCAGTCATTTTACAGACAACACCGATAGTCGCGATCGCACCTTTAATCATTCTCTGGCTGAAAAATAACACCTTTGCGGCCTTAGTAGTTTGCGCCTGGATAGTCGCCTTTTTTCCCATCGTTTCTAATACTACCCTGGGACTCAAAAGCGTAGATCCCAACTTACTCAACCTGTTTCAACTCTACAAAGCTTCACGTTGGCAAACACTGCTGTATCTGCGCCTACCTAGTGCCATGCCATACTTTCTAGGGGGATTAAAAATCAGTGGTGGTTTAGCCTTAATTGGCGCAGTTGTAGCCGAATTTGTCGCTGGGACTGGCGGTGCAAAATCAGGTATCGCCTATCGCATTTTAATTTCCAGCTACAACCTGCAAATTCCCCGGATGTTCGCCGCATTATTCCTCACGACCGGGTTAGGTGTGTTAATTTTTGTCAGTTTGAGTGCTTTATCGGACTTGATTCATAAGAATTAGTACTTTCTTGGGACAACTGACTAACAATTCTTTCCAGTTCCTCGGTCATCCAATCAGAACCTGTTTCCCGATAAACTTGCAACAATGATTGGTAGAACCATAAAGTCCTTTCTCGACCAATTTTAAAGTTAGTCCAAATGCTGTCACCATATAATCGCCAGTCTATTAATAATGACCTGGCATTATGCAGTTTATCTGCTAAAGATACTCTGCGGACGGAAGCAGACGCATGACGCAGGTTTTCTAAATAACGATTTTTACGTTCTTGCCAAGGTGGTTTAGGTAGGGTATCCCACTCTGTACAGCCATCAATAATTGCGACAATTGTATCACCAAAACGTTGGCGAATTTCTTCGCGGGTAGGTTTGCCACCTTGGTCTTCTATACTATCGTGCAACAAACCGGCGATCGCTTCTTCTTCCGTTCCCCCAGCTTCCAATACTAAAGCCGCTACACTCAATAAATGGGTAATATAGGGAACGCCACTAATTTTACGGGTTTGTTCAGCGTGCAGACGAGTCGCATAAATTAACGCTGCTTCAAATTTTTCGGTCAATTTTACTGAATTCATAGTTTAGTTAATTATGATAAAGGTGAAATTCTTTGCTAACATCATCTGCTATACTTTGGCGTAAATCCCAAGGCATAATCACCTCAACTTTTGGGCGCCATGCACGTAAACGCATACTCACATTGTTATCTCCGTGTCGATAGTAAACACGATAGTAAGCATCTTCCGGGGAACGATTTGCCAGAACTTTCAGTAATTCTTGCTGTTGGGATGGCGGTGTTTGTTGCCGAATTAAACGTTCTGCTTTTGGGTAAGCGATCGCCTTAAAGGTATCATGACGAAAAGTATTGCGAATATAGCGTTCATGATACTCTCGCTCAAATCGTAGTAGCATCAGCCGAGGTTGCAAGTAGAAATCAAATCCCCAAGCATCAGACATCTGCTTTTCAATTTCTTCGGGAGTAGGTAATTGTCTTTTTTGGTAACGTTGTTGTAAAACCAGGGGAATAGCAGAATTTGTCCACTCAATGGGGGTAATGTTTTGAATTCTGTCTAGGCGAAAATTATACCAGTCAGTATTGCGATCAGGACTTTCGCCAAACGCACACAGATAAACTGCACGTTGCACATAATATATACAGACTGGGTAAACACAACATTCTACAGATTGTCCTAACCTGGCGCTGTTGTAATTGAGAGCGATCGCACTTACGGGGGTTTGTCCCCAAAGTTCTCTCAATTTGTGTTGCCAATCATCAACAGAGTCTATAGTAGTCCGAGGAATTACATAATCAAGTTGGCAGAAAAAGCGCCGTATCCCACAAATTTCTTGCGAGAGATTTTGTGCGATCGCTGCTAAATCTTCTTGATTGAGAAAATTTAATTCATCACTATGGAGTTTGGTAGAAGCTGCTGCTAAATTTGTCGTCATCGGACGAGAAGGTAAGTTATTAACGCGGTGATATGTCTGCTGTTGATATTTCAGCCAACCTAATTCTTCAAGAATTTCCAAATCTGCTTGCAGAGAACGACGAGTTACCCCAAACAAACGCCGCTGTAATAGTTCATCCAAATCAGATTCCGACTTGAGAGAACAAGGATTTTTAGCCGCCGAAGGTTTTGTGTCCTCTACTGAATTAGAGATACTCAGATGAGCCAAGAGCGATCGCTTCCATTGTGATTCCAAAATTCCTGTTTTCGTATTAAATAACCACTCCGCCGTTGTTTTCGCACAAGGACAATTAGCATCATGCAACTGGGGAATTCCTTCTCCCTTAGGGTGTGTGGGAGTAAAAAAAGCATCCCGCCAGCCTGCAAAAGTAAAAGAATCATCCAGCAGCAAGCGATCTGAAGTTTCACCATAAAGCGAACGCAACCATACCCACAACCGAATCGCCCGCAGCAGGTTTTGCTTGAGAGAACCCCGTGCTAACCATTGCAGCAATTCTACTTGAGGAACATCAGAAAAAATTTCAACAGACACTTGCCTAGTACATTTGAGGTATTACACCAGCATAAATCACTTTGGAATAAGCTTCTTCCAATACCCTGTATGATGTACTCATTAATTGAAAGCTGGAAGTAATGGCTACCCATAAATATATGCAGTGCAGTTGTTTTTCCCTTCCGCCTTAGATAAAGATGTGATTTCTATCACATACATTTTAGCGTGTAAACTGTGACACTTAAGTTGTTAATTTAATTTTTTGGGAAAAATCACGCAAAAATTATCTAAAACAGGGCATTTTCACCATTATGACTTGAGGTGGCTCTTTTATCTATGAGTACTTACCACATTAATTTAGAAGGCGATGTATTAAAAGTAAGATTTGGGACAGCAGCCTACGGTGACCAAATAGTTCGTGATGCAGCAGCGCGTTTAGACGAATTGATAGAATCGGGAGAAATTAAGGGTGGACGGTTGCTGAAAATTGATGGACCAGCATCGCTACCAGTATGTTACCTGATAGCCCATAAAGTATCTCATCTTTATAGTGCGATCGCCATATTCGACCCCAAGATTGGCAGAAAAGGTTATAAAACTTTTATTACAGCAGTTTCCCACACTCGAGCCTATAAAATAGGCGAACTCATCGAAACCGACGAACCGCACAAGGATAAAATCAATCCAAAAGTTGTAATTTGTGGCCCTCAACAGTCAGGAAAATCATGCTTGCGGGAAGCTTTAAAGCAAGCAATTTCTAACATTGCAGGCGCACCCTATCCTTATGTAATTACCGCTTGTCCTGATGGCGAGGGCGCATGGTTTTCTGAAGCCGCACAGCGTGATTTGGAATTAGCAAAAAGACTGAAAGCTGAGTATAAAGCCAAGTTCACCCCAGAGTTTGCACAAAAAGCTGCGGGTTGGGTGCGGAGTGCAAACACACCCCTAAATATCATTGACGTTGGGGGACAAATCACCGATGAAAATCGAGTCATTATGCGAGAAGCGACTCACGCCGTTATTTTATCTGGAGAGAAAGATAAAATTCCCCAATGGCAAGAATTTTGTGAATCGCTGGGGTTGCGAATAGTTGCAATTATTCACAGCGATATCGAAGCTAAAAACGATGTGATTGAGTCTGAGTTACCTGTGTTGACTGGTAGAGTTCACTATCTTGTCAGAGGAGAAGATGTTTCCAAAAGGGAGATGGTACAAGCGTTGGCAAAAGTTTTGGTAGGTTTG
>NZ_AP018178.1:1062237-1369737 GCF_002368195.1 Calothrix sp. NIES-2100
ACAGCTGCTTGCCGCTACTGCTTCTACCTACGACGGAACGCTCCCCTACCGATTTATCGTTAGACAAATCCCACAGCTTCGGTACATCGCTTAGCCCCGTTCATTTTCGGCGCGAGAGCGCTTGACTAGTGAGCTATTACGCACTCTTTCAAGGGTGGCTGCTTCTAGGCAAACCTCCTAGTTGTCTGTGCACTCTCACCTCCTTTATCACTTAGCGATGATTTGGGGACCTTAGCTGGTGGTCTGGGCTGTTTCCCTCTTGACAATGAAGCTTATCCCCCACTGTCTCACTGGCAATGTGTGCTCTGGGTATTCTGAGTTTGTCTCGATTTGGTACCGGTCTCCCAGCCCGCACCGAAACAGTGCTTTACCCCCCAGATATATTCATTACCGCTGCGCCTAAACACATTTCGGGGAGAACCAGCTAGCTCCTGGTTCGATTGGCATTTCACCCCTAACCACACCTCATCCGCCGATTTTTCAACATCGGTCGGTTCGGACCTCCACTTGGTGTTACCCAAGCTTCATCCTGGACATGGTTAGATCACCAGGGTTCGGGTCTATAAACACTGATTTTTCGCCCTCTTCAGACTCGGTTTCCCTTTGGCTCCAGCATTCTCGCTTTAACCTACCAGTGCCTATAAGTCGCCGGCTCATTCTTCAACAGGCACGCGGTCATCCGTTTAATCGGACTCCCACTGCTTGTAGGCTGACGGTTTCATGTTCTATTTCACTCCCCTTCCGGGGTTCTTTTCACCTTTCCCTCGCGGTACTTGTTCACTATCGGTCACACAGTAGTATTTAGCCTTACGAGATGGTCCTCGCTGATTCACATGGGATTCCTCGTGCCCCATGCTACTCGGGATGAAGCTACTATCCTTAAGTTTTCGACTACAGGACTTTCACCTTCTTTGGTGCAGTATTTAGCTGCTTCGTCTAACCGCTAGATTCGTTATTGCTTTCCCACAACCCCAAAAGGTAAACCCTTTGGTTTAGGCTTTTCCCCTTTCGCTCACCACTACACAGGGAATCTCTTTTGATTTCTCTTCCTCCAGCTACTAAGATGTTTCAATTCGCTGGGTTGGCTCTTTCCTGCCTATATATTCAGCAGGTAGTATTTAGGGTTGCCCCATTCGGACATCTCCGGATCAATGTCTGCTTCCAACTCCCCGGAGCATTTCGTCGGTAACCACGTCCTTCTTCGCCTCTGTGTGCCTAGGTATCCACCATCAGCCCTTATTAGCTTGACCACAATTCATTTGGTCTTCACCACTGCAAACACATTTCATTCATTAAATGTCTGTGTCTGCCTGCTTTTTTCGCGTTACTATGCAGTTTTCAAGGTTCTGGCTGGTTTTCACCCAGCAGTTTGACTTTGAGATTTGTCAATTGCTGAATTTAACCACAATCTTTGATTGTATCATACTGTCTTTGTCATCACAACCATTATACCGTTTTCAGCTTTTGACTGCCATCGATATAACTTTGGCGATTTTCACAAGGAAGTACTTGATGTGGAGGTTAGCGGACTCGAACCGCTGACATCCTGCTTGCAAAGCAGGCGCTCTACCAACTGAGCTAAACCCCCTAACACAATTCAAAATTCAAAATTCAAAATTCAAAAATAATTTATTTCTTACTTTTGACTTTTGACTTTTAACTTTTGACTTGCTTCAGGTGGGCCATCCTGGACTCGAACCAGGGACCTCACCCTTATCAGGGGTGCGCTCTAACCACCTGAGCTAATAGCCCATAATTGAACCTCATCATAGTTTGAAAGCCTCAACAATTCCTGCGACCGACCTAGAGTAGACCATCTCATTATCTATTTGCTGTTTGCTTTCAATATTTGAGTTGGGTAGGTCTCCCTAAAAGGAGGTGATCCAGCCACACCTTCCGGTACGGCTACCTTGTTACGACTTCACCCCAGTCACCAGCACTGCCTTAGGCATCCTCCCCCACGAATGGTTGGAGTAATGACTTCGGGCGTTGCCAGCTTCCATGGTGTGACGGGCGGTGTGTACAAGGCCCGGGAACGAATTCACTGCAGTATGCTGACCTGCAATTACTAGCGATTCCGACTTCACGGAGCTGAGTTGCAAGCTCCGATCTGAACTGAGCTACGGTTTGTGAGATTTGCTTGCTATCGCTAGCTTGCTGCCCTTTGTCCGTAGCATTGTAGTACGTGTGTAGCCCAAGACGTAAGGGGCATGCTGACTTGACGTCATCCCCACCTTCCTCCGGTTTGTCACCGGCAGTCTCTCTAGAGTGCCCAACTTAATGCTGGCAACTAAAAACGAGGGTTGCGCTCGTTGCGGGACTTAACCCAACATCTCACGACACGAGCTGACGACAGCCATGCACCACCTGTGTTCGCGCTCCCGAAGGCACTCCTCCCTTTCAAGAGGATTCGCGACATGTCAAGTCTTGGTAAGGTTCTTCGCGTTGCATCGAATTAAACCACATACTCCACCGCTTGTGCGGGCCCCCGTCAATTCCTTTGAGTTTCACCGTTGCCGGCGTACTCCCCAGGCGGGATACTTAACGCGTTAGCTCCGGCACGGCTCGGGTCGATACAAGCCACGCCTAGTATCCATCGTTTACGGCTAGGACTACTGGGGTATCTAATCCCATTCGCTCCCCTAGCTTTCGTCCCTCAGTGTCAGTTGCGGCCTAGCAGAGCGCTTTCGCCACCGGTGTTCTTCCTGATCTCTACGCATTTCACCGCTACACCAGGAATTCCCTCTGCCCCGAACGCACTCTAGCCATGTAGTTTCCACTGCTTTTACAAGGTTGAGCCTTGCTCTTTAACAGCAGACTTACATAGCCACCTGCGGACGCTTTACGCCCAATCATTCCGGATAACGCTTGCATCCTCCGTATTACCGCGGCTGCTGGCACGGAGTTAGCCGATGCTGATTCCTCAAGTACCGTCATTTTTTTCTTCCTTGAGAAAAGAGGTTTACAACCCAAGAGCCTTCCTCCCTCACGCGGTATTGCTCCGTCAGGCTTTCGCCCATTGCGGAAAATTCCCCACTGCTGCCTCCCGTAGGAGTCTGGGCCGTGTCTCAGTCCCAGTGTGGCTGATCATCCTCTCAGACCAGCTACTGATCGTCGCCTAGGTGCGCTCTTACCACACCTACTAGCTAATCAGACGCGAGCTCATCTTCAGGCAGCAAGCCTTTTACCTTTCGGCACATCCGGTATTAGCCACCGTTTCCAGTGGTTGTCCCCGACCTGAAGCTAGATTCTCACGCGTTACTCACCCGTCCGCCACTATCTCCGAAGAGACCGTTCGACTTGCATGTGTTAAGCATACCGCCAGCGTTCATCCTGAGCCAGGATCAAACTCTCCATTTTGTTGAAGTTTGTTTAGCTCTTGACGACTGACTTTAACCTCAGTCTGGTTATTTTCTTTACTTGACGCAGGTATTTGTTATATACTGGCTTTCAAACTATAATATTTTCAAGGTTCGGTGTCCCTGCCGCGCTTCGCTTTTCGCGCTCCGCTCTCAGGCACTTATCCAATATATCGAGCCGACTTTGGTTTGTCAACTCTTTTTTTCAAAAAATTGAGTTTTTTTTGAATCGAGATTGTAAGGCTTGCACAGTCAGGGTTTTCAGCTATAGTATTCCTGGCAGTTTAGAAGGAAGCAATGAAGTTGTGAGCAAGTTTGCTGTTTTGCCACCTTGGCTGGTGTTAGATCCGCTGTTGCATAGCTGGTTGTTGGAGAATATTGGTCGCGGCGATCGCACAACGAATAGCCTATTAGCTAAGGATGTCACGCCAGGAACAGCTATATGGATTGCCAAAGCTCCAGGAGTTATTGCTGGGTTACCAATTGCAGCTAGTGGTCTATCGCAAAAGTTTTGATGAGTGAGTAGTGAGGACTTCAATCCTCAAATCAAGGACTAGGGCGTGTTTTCAAACTCGTTGTATCCTACAAAATAGGCGATCGCATGTGGGGTGTCTTGATGAATCGAGGAGACTTGAGTAATGAACAGTGGGAGAAGTTAAAATCGCTACTTCCACCTACAAAACCACGAACGGGTAAGCCCAATAACGATCACCGCACAGTGATCAATGGAATCCTATGGATACTCAGAACTGGGGCACCGTGGCGGGATATGCCGGAACGGTATGGAAAGTGGGAGAGTATAGCAACAAGGTTTTATCGCTGGCAAAAAGCTGGAATTTGGAACCAAATCTTAGGGCATCTACAAGCGATCGCAGATCAAAAAGACAACCTGGATTGGCAAGTTCATTATGTGGATGGCACAGTGGTACGCGCCCACCAGCACGCAGCTGGTGGAAAAAAGGGGGTGAAGAAGAAGAGAAACTAGGTCGTTCTCGCGGGGGTTTCAGTACAAAAATACACATTCGGTGTGAGGGTAAAGGTAAACCCATAACTTTTATTCTTAGTCCAGGTCAAAGAAACGAGTCAATTTTTCTAGAACAATTATTTGTTGTGGTTATAGTTTGAAAACACGCCCTAAAGTCCTGACTACGAATTTATTCACTCCTCAAAATTAATGCGATGAACCACTAGTTTGAAGCGGCGGTGGTGGTGGCAAAGTACCTGTAGGCAATGACTGCAAAGCCACCAAAGCGGGAGCCACTCTTTGTTCTGGAGTCCGACGGTCATAAATTTTGTGCTGCATCTTTTGACTACATTCGTTTACTATTATTAACGTGAACGATTGCGCTGCGAGGACGTAAAGCAGCATCTTGACGTTTGCGACTGCCAACAAGTGTTATTTGAAAATTAAAAAAACTGTCTAACTCTTGTTGTAACTGGGTCGAGATTTCCGCAGGTTTTAAGCTATAAGTATAATTGCTACATTTAGGTGTCATTTTCTTGTTAGTGACGCGAACTTTATCGCTAACCCGACCTCTTTGCAGGCGGATGGGAGGACAATAATTCTCTGCATCTGTCTTGACAGCGATTTTCCACCAAGACTGATTACTACACCAACAAAGCATCTTCTTAAGATGAAAGCGGTAATTTCGCTTGCTCTTAACATCACCAAGAGAATCAAAAACTTCTTGTTGATAGTCGAGCGCGTTATTTAATTCCGATATCGGCACGGTTTTCATAAATTCTAATCCAAAACTTATTTGCTTAGAATTTTGCTTATTGCGTGAGGGTAAAGGGAAGCCCCACTTAGGTAGGGTATAGCGAATTAATACAGTGCGAATACCTGCCGTCACATCATGTTTACTGTCCTTATCTTGTGAGAGGAGGTATTCACAATAAATATAGTAAACATCAAAAAGCGTTGTGGGATTCGAGATAAGCGTGTTCATAATCCTAGCTCCTAGTTAAATTTATGTTGGCTACTACAAGAGTTAATGACATAGTCAATCGAAGTAATTTTTCAGAGTTTAAGAAAGCAAATCCATCAAGAGTTCCTATTTATGAGCATGAGAGTGGCAATGAATAATTCAATTATTGTTGGCATTTAACCCCCTGATTTATGACATATTATAATCAATCACATGGCACGGAATTTATCCGGTTAACTAACATTTATTGCCCGATTAATAACTCAAAAAGCCTTGATGCTACTGCCGAATAGCTCCCTAGAAATTCTCCAAGTGTCATAAATATTTGTCACAAGTATTTATGACGCGAAAATCCTCAATCAATTTGATATTAATTCGGCTCAAGGTGGAGTTATCAAAAAAGCCGATGACCGCCACATTTAGAGGAATTTCGTCATACATTTCTGGAACATGACCGAAGAAAGGCAGAGGGCAGATGGCAGCTATGCTGAAGGGAAGAGATTCAAGGGTGTGCCCGATGCCATAAGGGTCACAAGCCCCTAAATTCATTTATGAAAAAATAAGACAATATGTATTTCGAGACGCGAAGCGCAAGAAATACTACGTCCTTGCTAAATCCCTTAAATTTATTTATAGGGATTCCTTCTGCCCTCTGCCTTCGTACTTCTGCCTTCTTAATGAGGTTTTTCTGTTCGTTTTTAGCCATTTCTCTTTTCCTTTCATTTTTGAGATTAAGCTGACAAGTATTCAATCAAACCAAAAAGCCCCTACGGGGAATTTACCGTAAGGGCTTGAGTTTGAATTTTTACTTGATTTTTGACAGCCGTTATTCGGCTGTAGCTCATACTTTTATAACTCACTTTTTCTTTCTTTATCAAGGACTGAAAAAAATTGGCGCAAGCACCATTGGCATTACCGCGTTGCTCTCTTCCCTGATAACAGGCTCGCTAGCGCGATCGCCACAAAAAGGCGATCGCGCTAGCGACGGAAATCAAAACGCGCTTCGCGTTGGTACACACGCCCCGGAGTAGGGCAACTCTAGTTCTTCTTTTAACCAGACGATCCGTTTGGACTTATTGACGTTTTTATGGTAGATGGTAAGCATATGTCGGCGTGGCTTGCCTTGGGTGGACTCCGCTTTGAGTATAGCAGCGCCAATAACCGGGGCTTATTGCTGTATCTATATATTCAATACTGTCTTCAGTGTAGGACAGCAGAGTGCTGCAAAGTCACTGTAAGAAAATTTTTGTGGTGCTGTTGAGCATCAGCCCGATGATTTGGCGGCGTATAAAAGTCAGCAGCGATAGCACAATAGAAGATTTACATTACACGATTCAGTTGGCAATGGGGTGGGAAGATATTCACCTCCATCATTTCATCATCCACGGTAAGCACTACGGGATTATCCAACCAGGGGGAACAGTATTTAGCGATCGCGCCTGTGAAGTAAAACTTGCGTCCCTTGGGTTGAGGGAGAAAGAAAAGTTTTTATACGAATATGACTTCAGTATTTGCCCATTAATGGGTGCATGGCGTTATTGGTGGCGGCATCAAATCAGAGTAGAAGCAATACTTACTCCAGATCCCAAGCAAACTTACCCAATCTGCACTGGCGGTAAAGGTGTTTGTCCCCCAGAGAACTGTGGTGGCCCTTGGGGCTTCATGAAAGCAAGGGAAGAATTTTTCATTTCTGACGTGTTAAGTAGTTCAAACTAATTAAACGTCAAATGTCATTACGAGCGGAACGTAGTTTAGCGTAAAGCCTTCGGCATAGCTTCGCTTAGCGCGTAGCGTCTCGTAGATTGAGGGCAATGCGACGTAGCAAAGCAAAATTCTGTGGGCTGTGCAGAGAACGAATTCGAGATTCATCCTCACTGAATGTGACATCCAATGTCCAATGAACAGAGTTTTCAATTCCCCAATGCTGTCGAATTGCACTACCAATCTTGTTAGCGTCACTGGTGATACTAGTAATGTAAAATTGAATTTCTTGAGTAGTCTGATTCCAATGCTGAATAGAACGGACTACCATAACTACTGTTGTCAATCCTGCCCACAAATCTTGTTCGTGAAGTACAGGAAGTTGTGACACTGGTACGGTGTACACTTGACGATTTTCGATGCGGTGATGTCCTTTCTCTACTCGTTGACTGATACTGACATCAACACCTTGAAATCCCTGTGCCAGGTTAGCCTCAAACCAATTCTTCACTTGTTGGTGTAGTGTAGGATGATTATCTTTGAGGCTCAAAACATAGTCAGCATTTGCGGCAATGATTTTTTGGGCTATCGATTTTTGAGTACCCATTGCATCAATAGTAATGATACAGCCAGATATGTCCAGTATTTCTAACAGTGCTGGAATCGCGGTAATTTCATGAGATTTATCACTTACTTTCACTTGTCCCAAGACTAAACGGTGTTCACTTGACCATGCACTCACCGTGTGTAAAGCTTTTAGCTGCGCTCCTCTGTCATATGAGCCTCTGTGAGTTTTGCCATCTATGGCTACTACTTCTACTCCCAATTTCTCTACCAATGATTGCACCCACTGCTGAAAACATTGTTCAAATTCTCTTGGGTTAATTCTCTCAAACACTCTTCTAAAAGTATCGGGGCTGGGTATTCCCTCTGGCAGTTCTAGAAATGTCTCCAACCACTCCTGTTTACTGATTCCATATTCCTCAATATCTTCCCAACCGTAGGCTCCTGCTATCACTGCCAAAATTGCTATGGTGATGATATCTGTGAGTAAATGATATCTTGTCCTTTCCACTATGGGGTCTTTTATTTGTGTGAAGTATTCCTGAAACTTAGTGGTAATGTCTTTGCTATCTATGCTGGGTGTACAAGATGCTTTGGTTTTGCTTTTCTTGTTCTCAAATCCTCTTGGCATTACTCTTACCTGGCACTTAGATGTATTAAATCTTACACTACCTCGGCTAGGCCACTTTTTTCCTACAACGACTGCTTATCTAACAAGTCTGCTTGTCAATAGGCTTTGAGACGCGTTAGCCCTGCATTTACGAATTCAATTAGGTATGCGAATGCAAAGGAAATTCGGATTGAATTAATTTATGAACCAACACAATGCTGCTTACGAATTAAAGACAATGGACAAGGGTTTGAAGCCAACCATACAATCCTAAATCGGGGGTTTGGCTTACTGGGGATTACCGAACGAGCGGAACGCATTGGGGCACAACTCTCGATTGAGAGCCGACTGGGGCAGGGAACAGAAACGATCGTATCCGTACATCGGGAGGCATCAACGTGAGTCAGTCTACAGCAATCCGCGTTTTGATTGTTGACGATCACTCGATTGTGCGGCAAGGATCAGCCGCGATGATTGAAAATGAGCCAGATATGACGGTGGTAGGTCAAGGGGGCAATGGGCAGGAAGCGATCGCTCAATATCGGCAACTCCAGCCTGATGTCACCTTGATCGACTTACGGATGCCCCAGGTAAGCGGCGTTGATGCGATCTTTGCAATCTGTGCTGAATTCACCCATGCCCGGATGATTGTACTGACCACTTATGACGGGGACGAAGATATTTATCGAGCATTACGCGCCGGAGCCAAGGGGTATCTGCTCAAGGACGCGGAACCGGATGCACTCCTGAATGCGATTCATATCGTTCACAGCGGACAACAATATATACCTTCCGAAGTCGCTGCCAAACTGGTGCAACGGATGAACATTCCAGAGTTGAGCGATCGAGAACAAGAGGTTGTTTGCCAGATGGCGCGTGGCTTGAGTAATCAAGATATTGCTGCGGCTTTGAATATTACTGAAAGTACTGTCAAATTTCACATCAACCGAATTCTGAGCAAATTAGGCGTGAGCGATCGCACTCAAGCTGTGATTACCGCACTGAAGCGGGGACTCGCCAAGTTGTGAAACAAGCGGAACTGAACTTAAGTTCGGTTGAGGGTTAGTTTTAGAGATAGTCAGCAACTGTTGTTTCATCGCTTCAATTACTCAACTGTGAGTTGGCGACAAAGCTGAATTAGTTTCATAAGCTTAAGACATAGAAAAAACGGAGTCGGGAGGAATCACAGATAGGAGTCATGGCAATCCCTCGATGCTATGAAAAACCTTCTTGGTAGAGTGTGTGATGAATCAAGATAGTCATCTTAATCAACTCTTTGTTCTACCTTCCCAACGCGATCGCTATGAGGGGACGCTTAATGCCCCCGTGATACTCGTGGAATATGGGAATTACCAATGTCTTCAGTTCAGGGAAATGCATCAGTTGATTCAGGCAATTGTGCAAGATGCTTCAATCATCTTTGGTACTGGCGTTACCTTAGCCGCACCGGGTTCAGTCCAAGGTCTGCACCTCATAGTTTACGACATCGAGGCAGCCCACGCCGAACTCGTCGATCGGGGTGTCGAGGTGAGTGAGGTGTTCCACGATATTGGCGGGGTCTTCCACCACGCCGGAACTGAGGGACGGGAAACAGGCCCAGACCCAGAACGTCGCGACTATGCCTCCTTTGCCTCGTTCAGCGATCCGGACGGTAATGGTTGGGTGCTCCAAGAAGTGAAAACGCGCGCTCCCGGACGGTAACAAGCTGAGAATTTTGTAACGTTCACATAGCGGTGTTGGAAAACATCATTCGGGCGCTGCTCTCGGCATCAGCGCAATCCATGCCGTTTGCAAGACGCGGTCAATTATTTAGAGGTAACTGAAGATGAAAACTCAAGATTCCGTCGTCTTTATTTCTGGTGCTAGTCGCGGCTTAGGCTTGGCATTCGCCCACGAGGCACTTGACCGTGGTGCCAAAAAGGTATATGCCGGGGTGCGTAGTCCCACTGAAGTCAAAACGCCAGGTATCATTCAGGTCAAACTCGATGTGACCGATCCTGCCTCGATAGCTGCGGCCGTGACACAGTGCAGTGATACCACTGTGCTGGTCAACAACGCGGGTATTGCTCGCTTCACCAGCAGTACCCTAGATCCAACCACGATCGATGTCGCGCGGGAAGTCTTCGAGACTAACTACTATGGCATGATTCTGCTCAGCCAGAAATTTGCTCCAATTCTTGCCAAGAATGGGGGTGGAGCAGTCATCAATGTCTTGTCGGATGCCACTTGGTATGCGCGTCCGATGCTGGCAGCGTATTCCGCCTCAAAGTCAGCAGCGTGGAGCTTCACCAATGCCTTACGCATAGATCTGCGAAACCAGAAGACATTAGTGCTCGGTCTGCATGTCGGCTTTATGGATACCGACATGACCAAAGGCTTCGAGATGAAAAAGATCAGTCCACAGCAGGTTGCCGAAGCCGCCCTGACTGGCATTGAAGACAACAAGGAAGAGTTACTGGCTGACGACTTCACCAGGGAAGTTAAGCGAAGCCTTTGCAATGAGCAGCCGATGTATTTGAATCCGCCGGAAATCGGCTGAACGCCGTTCGTTCGTAAGCGGAGGTTTGCAGTCTTTGGGTACGAACTGGAAGATGAAGCCATCACCAGTAATGCACGCACTGATTGTCAATGATTTTCAAACTGCGCTGGGAAAGGACAATATGCAAAGAAAAACATTCAGAACATCTGATGGTGCCGAATTAAGCTACATCAGCGCGGGTAGCGGACAACCCATCGTGATGCTTCACGGTTGGTCGCAATCGGCAGAACAATTCAAATATCAAATTCCTGTTTTTGCCGAACACTATCAGGCGATCGTGATCGATTTGCGAGGACACGGCGAGTCAGAAAAAGTGAGGTTCGGGTATCGAATCTCTCGCTTGGCTCAAGATATTTATGAATTGATCGGTACTCTGAAACTCCAAAAGCCACACCTATTAGGTCACTCAATGGGATGTTCTCTGATCTGGAGTTATCTTGATCTGTTTGGATTAGATGAAATTGATCGATTAGTGTTGGTCGATCAATCTCCGTTGGTCATCTCGCGATCGCATTGGAACGCTCAAGAAATCGCAGAGTCCGGGGCAGTGTTTACTGGCGAACAACTCAATGCAGCAGTACACACTCTAGAAAATGGCAATGCTGAGGAACTGACTCGAAGCCTTCTCACTTCAATGGTCACGCCAGCGATGTCACAGGAGCAGTTTGAGTGGATCGTTGAGTGCAATCAACGCTTGCCACGAGCGATCGCTGCAACGCTGTTGTACAACCACGCTCACACCGACTGGCGCGATCAAATTGTCAGGATTCGTCAGCCAACTTTGGTCATTTCTGGAAGAAAAAGTATTATTCCGTGGCGATCGCAAGTCTGGATCAATCAAAGCATTCTTAACTCTGAGTTAGAAATCTTTGAAGCCGATGAAGGTGGCGGGCATTTCACGTTTATCGAAAATCCAGAAAAGTTTAACCGACGAGTTTTGCATTTTCTCTCGCGTTGGCGTAGCCTCTCATGAGAGAGAATCGCTTGCAGTGAACCAGGAAAGGCAGACAGCAGGGCTGGACACCCTAATTAGACATATATCCCTGTGGGCATTGAGCTTCACCAATATAGGCATTTCAAGATAGGTTCTTAAATAAAAGGAGGTTTGCGATGAAGATTCTCATGGTTCTCACGTCTGACGATCAACTCGGCAATACCGGGAAGAAAACTGGTTTCTGGTTGGAAGAGTTCGCTGCTCCCTATTACGTGCTGAAGGATGCGGGAGTGGCGATCGCGGTGGCATCACCAAAGGGCGGACAGCCGCCGCTCGATCCGAAAAGCGAGATACCTGAGTTCCAGACCGAATTAACGCAGCGCTTCCGCACAGATACCGATGCACAGGCTGAACTTAGCAATACAAAAAAGCTAGCTGACGTGTCCGCAGCCGATTTTGACGCGGTCTTCTACCCTGGTGGACATGGCCCCATGTGGGACATGCCCGATAATGCGACCTCGATCGCGCTGATCGAAGCCTTCGTGAAAGCCGACAAGCCAGTCGCTGCGGTATGTCACGCGCCAGTCGCGTTCGTGAATGTACATGGGAAGGATGGCGAGTATCTGGTTAAAGGCAAGCGCGTGACCGGATTCACGAATACAGAAGAAGCAGCGATGGACTTGACCACAGTCGTACCTTTTCTGTTGGAAGATCGGCTAAAGGAACGGGGTGGCATTTACAGCAAAGCCGCTAACTGGGTTCTTTATGTCCAGGTGGACGGAAGGCTTGTGACCGGACAGAATCCAGCCTCTTCGGGACCCGCAGCGGAAGAGTTACTGAAGTTGCTTTGCTCTGTTTGAGCTGATGTGAATGAACAGCAGACGATGATTAGTCTGTGCTGTGGTTGCCGCCGAACCAGGTGCTGCACCTGACCGAGGCTGCATTGCTGTTTTGCGTGACATCAAGCTCTTGCAGCATTCCTGGCAGGCTCATTAGGCTCACTGGAGAGGGTTCACGACAGTTGCAGGCTGAAGTCCAACTCGGAAATATTGGAGAGTTAATTCAATGGTAGAACCCGACAACCTTCGCTATACAAAGATACCGCTCAACAACGGAACCGGTGCGATCCCCGCGCTTGGCTTTGGCACGCTGATTCCCGACCCCATCGCCACCAAAAACGCGACCAAGTGCGCGCTGGAAGCAGGATTTCGTCAGATCGACACAGCAGAACGTTACCGGACTGAACAAGAGGTCGGCGAAGCGATGCAGGAGGTGTTCAAGGCGGGGAAAATCAAGCGGGAGGACGTGTTTATTGCCACGAAGCTCTGGAACAACCATCATCGTCCTGAACGAGTCGCACCCGCCTTCGAGGCGAGTCTCAAGAAACTCCAACTCGACTACGTCGATCTCTATCTCATCCATACCCCCTTTGCCTTCCAACCTGGAGACGAGCAAGATCCGAGGGACGCGAACGGCAATGTGATTTATGACGAAGGGGTGACCTTGCTGGATACATGGAGGAGGTTGGAGAGCCTTGTGGACGAAGGCAAGTGCAAGGCCATCGGATTATCTAACGTCAGCTTGGAAAAGGTGAAGGAGATCTTTGAAGCCGCGAGGATCAAGCCTGCGGTTGTTCACGTCGAATCCCATCCGTATCTTCCGCAATGGGAACTTTTAGACTATTGCAGAAACAGTGGCATCGTGATGCAAGCTTTCGCGGCGCTGGGGCATAGTAGCGAGCCTAAGCTGCTGGAAGATCCTGCGATCGCCGCCATCGCCAAACGGGTCAACAAGACATCAGCCCAGGTACTGCTCGCCTGGGGTATCCAACGCGGAACGGCTCTCCTGACCACCTCAAAGACCCCCAGCCGGATTAAGGAGAACTTTGACATTTCCATCCTTCCTGAGGATGCCATGCGGGAAATCAGCGAAGGAATCAAATCGCGCGTCAGGTTTAATACCGTTGTGGAGACTGGCGTTCCCGGGTTCATTCCGAGAGGAAAGTGAGGTTGAGACAAAAATCACTCCCACAGGTGAGCATATTATTTTTCAGGCTGCCGCATCCTGAATTCTGCGGTAATTCGGTTACTCAAAGAACTTGAGTAGCGTGCATTGGGCGATCGCCCAAGAATGAAAAGTAATCAATTTGAACATTAAACTTACCAACTACAAGGAGAACAAAATCAGTAGCAATCACGTAAACCGTTAAAACATGAATTGTGTTGTTCAGCGTTGATGATGTGGTTAGAGTTGCCACACCCCTCAAAAGCATAAAGGAGTTTTATTATGGGCATCGAACAGAAAGTCGCTGTTATTACCGGCGCGTCGCAGGGCATTGGCGCAGCTCTTGTCAAGGCGTACCGCGATCGCAACTATCGGGTGGTCGCTATCTCACGCTCAATTCAGCCATCGGATGATGATGCAATCCTGGCGGTGTCAGGCGACATTGCTGATCGAAAAACTGCCGAGCGTGCGATCATCGAAGGCGTGACCCGATTTGGGCGCATTGACACGCTCATCAACAATGCTGGTATCTTCATCGCCAAGCCATTTACCCAATACACCGAGGCAGACTACGAGGCGTACGTGGGCACTAACGTCACTGGCTTCTTTCACATGACGCAACTGGCGATCGCCGAAATGGAGAAGCAGGGCAGCGGTCATGTTGTGCAGATATCGACGAGCCTGGTTGACCACGCGATCGCTGGCGTACCGTCTGTACTCGCGTCACTGACGAAGGGCGGACTAAATGCCGCGACCAAATCGCTGGCGATCGAGTATGCCAAGCGTGGTATTCGGGTGAACGCGATCGCGCTGGGTACTATCAAGACACCAATGCATCCTGTCGAAACCCATGCACAGCTCGATGCTCTGCACCCGATCGGTCGTATGGGCGAGATATCCGATGTCGTCGATGCAATCCTCTATCTCGAATCAGCCAACTTTGTCACGGGCGAAATCCTTCACGTCGATGGTGGCCAGAGTGCGGGTCACTGATACCGCCTTGCGATCAGAAAAATTCAGCAGTTTTCAGTTTAGTAAGCCATCGGCTGAATAATTTGGGTGTGAAATGGAAACGGTTGTAACTCTGACATTTCCAAAAAGGAACACAGCTATGATCTATGAATTACGCATTTATCAATCCGTGCCCGGACGACTGCCAGCACTGATTTCGCGCTTTCAGAACCACACGATACAGATATGGGAAAAACATGGCATCCGCCAAGCTGGGTTCTGGACGACGCTAATTGGCGAGAGCAACCAGAAACTCACCTACCTGCTCGCTTGGGACAGCATGGCTGAGCGTCAGGAGCGTTGGAGTGCATTTCTCGCGGACCCCGAATGGATCGCGATCAGTAAAGAGAGTGAGAAGGACGGCCCACTCGTGCAAAACATCAGCAACGAACTGCTTCAACCGACCGCCTTCTCCTCGGTGAAGTGAGCGATGGGGTGAGTTCTAGATGATGTCTGGGGTTACGAAAGTTTCGTCAGTTTCAATGAGCTAAATCCAATCAGAGAACGATCAATGTCTAAAAAAATCAACCAACAACGCCGCCGCTTTTTGGGCATTGCGGCGATGACTATTGCGACTACACAGCTAGGTCGATTCGGTTCTGCCAATGCCCAATCCAGCAAAGTAACACCAAAGGTGACCACCATGACTCAACTTGAAACCTTGCACACCGACACAACTACAATCCGTCCCTTCCACATCAACGTTCCGCAAGCGGCACTCGACGACCTCCGCCGTCGCATCATAGCAACGCGATGGCCCGAAAAGGAGACAGTCGCCGATCAGTCGCAGGGTGTGCAGCTCGCAACGACTCAGAAACTCGCGCGCTATTGGGCAACCGATTACGACTGGCGCAAGGTTAGCGTTCAGATCGCTGCGCGCGTCAAAATGACTGCTTTAGAAAGAACCTAACTACAAAGAGGTCGGCACGTGTCCCAAGAAATTAATCATAATCGTCGCTACTCTTTAACAACTGCGGCTTCTGCTCGGAAGTGATGCTGCTCATGCGGTGGAGCACAGTGACATCGCACGGTTTGAAGCTGACCAAAAGTGGCGGAACTTAAGCATCTCTACCGATTTTGAGCCGAGTGACAGATATAACGGAATCATTTCAATTTTGAAAGCAAGGTAGACCCAGTGAAAACGAATTTTGAGCATGAACGGGACAACGATCTGGGTAGCACCAGTAATGATGACAATTTCACTGATCGCGTTCGCAGCAACCAGCACAAGCTCACCTCTGAACTAAGACACCAGTACGATTTTATTGTTTGCGGATCTGGATCTTCTGGCTCAGTAGTTGCCCGCAGACTAGCTGAGAACCCGGATGTTAGCGTTCTACTGCTTGAAGCTGGCGGCACCGATGATGTACCCAGTGTTGTCACCGCGAATCAATGGTTTATGAATCTTGGAAGCGATCGGGACTGGAGCTTCCAGGGAAAGCCGAATCCCCATGTCAACGATCGTTCAATTCCGTTCTCGATGGGCAAAGTACTCGGCGGTGGATCAAGCATCAACGTCATGGTTTGGGCACGCGGACACCAGCACGATTGGGATTTCTTCGCATCCGTTGCCAACGATCCGGCCTGGAGTTATGAATCCGTCTTAAAGATTTATCGCCGCCTGGAAGATTGGCATGGTGTGCCAGACCCAATGTATCGCGGAACGGGAGGGCCAGTGTTTGTCCAGCCCGCGCCGGAGCCAAACCCGATCGCTCCTGCAACGATCGCAGGAGCGCAATCGGTCGGTATTCCTACTTTCGAGAATCCGAACGGTCGCATGATGGAAGCAGTGAAGGGCGCCGCTATCAGCGATGTGCGAGTCCGCAATGGCAAGCGCGAATCTATCTTCCGCTCCTACGTCTTCCCTTATATGGATCGACCCAATCTGACGGTTCTCACTCATGCACTGGTGACGCGGCTGACGTTCCAGGGTAAGCGGGTGACTGGCGTGGAGATTTCTTACCGTGGCACACTCTATCGCATTGGTGCGGCAGTCGAAGTCGTGCTGTCGCTCGGTGCGATCCATACGCCGAAGGTGCTGATGCAATCTGGCATTGGCGATGAGGCTGAGTTGCGGCGATTTGGAATTCCTGTCGTGCAGCACCTTCCCGGTGTGGGGCAAAATTTTCAAGACCATGTTGCATTCGATTGTGTTTGGGAATATGAAACCGCTCTCCAACCAAAAAACAACTTGTCCGAGGCAATCTTTTTCTCAACCAGCCAGTCCGGGCTTGACAGTCCAGATTTATTTGTCTGTCAGGCTGAAGTGCCAAAATCCACTGCCGAGAATGTCGCCCGGTTTGGCTTACCCGATGCAGGTTGGACATTATTCGGGGCGATTGCCCATCCCAAAAGCCGAGGCCGTCTGCGCCTGACGGGAGCCAATCCATCCGACCCGATTCTGATTGATGCAAACACTCTGTCTGACGCGGATGATCTCAAAACTGCGATCGCCTGCGTAGAACTCTGCCGCGAAGTCGGTAACTCCGCTCCACTTCGTCCGTTTGTTAAGCGTGAAGTGATGCCAGGTAATTTGAAAGGGGCCGAACTCGAACGTTTTATTCGAGATGCTGCGACGAGTTTCTGGCACGAAACCTGTACCGCGAAGATGGGCCGAGATTCTATGTCAGTGGTAGATAGCAACCTGAAAGTGTATGGAATCGAAAATCTCCGGATTGCTGATGGATCGATTCTGCCGCGAGTAACGACCGGTAACACGATGGCTCCTTGCGTAATAGTTGGGGAGCGGGCAGCGGAAATTTTACATCTCGAACACCAGCTGCAAACCACTGTAAAAACAGACTCAAGCGTGCAATAAAACCACCGCACTTTTCATTGGCGGACGCATATCTAAGTCGCCCCTTGAACTCAAAGAATTTGAGTGGTGTGCCCAATCGCGCTCGCAGAAGAATGAAAAGTAACTAATCTGAACATTAAAGATACCAATCAAAAGGAGAAAAATATGAGCAGCGATCGCGTAAACAGTCCAAACATGAAGCTCGAAGTTGTGGTGTTCAGCGTTTCCGACGTTGACCGCGCGAAAGCATTCTACGAGAATCTCGGCTGGCGGCTCGACATCGACGTGGTGGATGGTGACTTCCGCGGCGTGCAGATGACACCGTACAACTCGGAAGCCTCGATCATCTTCGGCAAGAAAGTCACTCCGAACAATCCTGGCTCGGCGCATAGCCTGGTTCTCGCCGTGGAAGACCTCGACTCCGCTCGCGAAGACTTGATCGCTCGTAGTGTTAACGTCAGCGAAGTCTTCCACTACGCTGGCGGCCCCTTCAACAACGCCGTGGAGAACTCAAGCATCCCCGGGCGCGACCCGCAAGGTCGTTCCTACTTCTCATTTGCCTCGTTCGAGGACCCAGACGGGAACCTCTGGCTGCTCCAGGAAATCCAAACGCGACCGGGAAGCTGCGTTTGGAACTCTACGCGAGCACGAGACATGAACATTGCAACCCTTGCAAACCTTCTTGGCGAGACGGCGGAGTACCACGATCGCTACGAGAAAACTCACGCCGAGCATCATTGGTGGGACTGGTACGCGCCTTACCTGAGCGCACGTCAGAATGGCAGCAGTCCAGAAGAGTCCGCCGCCGCCGCGGACCGTTACATGGAAAAGGTTTTTCATGTTCTTTCCAGATGATACGTGCAGAGTTGCCATACCCGCAGAGTACGTCGGCGAGTAGGTAGCAGCAGAGGCTTACGAAGCCAACGATTCTTGCCCAGGAACTCAGGGCGGCGTTCAGGTTTCTGTGATGAGGACGCGGACGATCCTAGCTCCCTATCCGCGTCTTCACCTTGGAACCTGCGTAATGTGTCAGCAGCGTTCTTTTGCTCCATATCAGATTTGGAGATCGGCTGTTACCGGAGATCGTTTTATCACCTGGCTTGGACAGTAAGTTACAAAATTATGAAAAAGACTATCGTTAAAGCCGCTGCCGTGCAGATCAGCCCGGTGCTGTACAGTCGGCAGGGTACCGTCGAGAAGGTCGTGAAGAAAATCCGCGAGCTGGGCAAACAAGGTGTCCAGTTCGCGACCTTCCCCGAAACCATCGTTCCCTATTACCCCTACTTCTCCTATGTACTAGCCCCATTCGCGTTGGCAAAGGAACATCTGCGGTTGCTTGAAGAGTCGGTTACGGTGCCGTCTGCTGAAACCCAGGCGATCGCCGAAGCCGCGAAGGAAGCAAACATGGTCGTTTCGATCGGCGTCAATGAGCGCGACGGCGGCTCGATCTACAATACGCAACTTCTCTTCGACGCAGACGGTAAGTTGATCCAGCGCCGCCGCAAGCTTACGCCTACTTATAACGAGCGGATACTCTGGGGTCAGGGTGATGGCTCGGGTCTGTGCGCCATCGATAGTGCCGTTGGGCGCATCGGACAACTTGCCTGCTGGGAGCATAACAATCCTTTGGCACGTTACGCCCTGATCGCCGATGGCGAGCAAATCCACTCGGCGATGTATCCCGGATCGTTCGCCGAGCCTCAACAGTAATGAAAATTGACTATCCGATCGCCGTGGATAACGATTACGCTGTGTGGCGCGCTTTCGAGAACCATTATTGGCCAGCCCTTTACTTTATAGACACGCAAGGACGCATTCGTCATCACCAATTCGGTGAAGGCGATTACGAGCAATCGGAAAGGGTCATTCAACAGCTACTGTCTGAGTCTGGAACTGCCCATGTCGGCCCGGAAATGGTCAAAGTCAACGCTCGCGGTTTTGAAGCCGCCGCCGATTGGGGCAGCCTGAAATCGCCTGAAAACTACCTCGGCTACGAAAGAACGGAAAATTTTGCATCTCCCGGCGGCGCGGTGTTAAACAAGCGTCATTTATATACTGCCTCCGCGCAATTAAAACTTAATCAATGGGCACTTTCAGGCGATTGGACAATCGGAAAACAAGCTATTGTACTGAACAAGTCTGGCGGGCGAATCGCGTACCGCTTCCACGCGCGCGACCTTCATCTCGTCATGGGGCCGGCCGAGCGAGGAACATCCGTGCGGTTTCGCGTGCTTGTAGATGGGCAGCCGGCAGCTGCGGCTGGCGATCTTGGTGCGATCAGCCGTAACCTCACCGCAATGCTGCTCGCCAAAGGGCATAAGGTGCGCGCCTTAGTCCGGCGGGAGGATGAACGCGCTCTTGGTCTGCGCCAGCTCGGGGCCGAGGTCGTACAGGGCGATCTGACTGACCTTACCTCGATGCACCGCGCGATCGCAGGTTGCGCGCGCATCTATTTCGGAATGTCGGTCTCGGCGGCTTATCTCGAAGCCACGGTTAACACCGCAGCGGTAGCGCGCCACCACGGCGTTGAAGTCTTCGTGAACATCTCGCAGATGACGGTGACGCAGATGAGCATCACCGAGACCACCCCGAGTCCGCAGCACAAGCTGCACTGGCTTGCGGAACAGGCATTGGCATGGTCGGGGCTGCCGATCGTTACGGTGCGACCGACAGTCTTCCTTGAAGGCTTCTTCCTGCGTCTCGCTGCTGCTGGCGTCCGGGATAGCGACGAACTGGCGCTGCCACTGGGTAACAGCAAGACCTCGCCTATCTCGGCTGTGGATGTGGCACACGCCGTTTCCGCGATCCTGGACGACCCTGCTTCGCACATCGGTCATGTTTACAATCTAACCGGATTTGAGTCGGCCGATCTGGACTACTACGCGCGCGTCTTTTCCCAGGCACTCGGCCGAACTATCCGCTATCGTAACGTGCCGCTCTCCAGTTGGACTGATACGCTTCGTGAGTTTGGGGTGCCAACGCACCTTGCCAACCACCTCGCGGTGATGGCCGAACTTCACACGCAGGGGCGGTATGACCGCATGACAGATGACCTGTTCAAGCTAACTGGCAAGATGCCGACGAGCGTGTACGACTTCGTAAAATTGCACGCTGCTGAATTCACGCAAAGTGAATCCACGGCTCGGGGGGCAGTCCACTCGTAGTTAAATAATCCAGTCAGGGCAGCTTATGCGGCAAGTAAGGCTCTAAACTAAACGGTGGAGCGATTTTCCGCAGTGCATAAATTTTTTGACTTCAAGGGGCGAGCTACGGAACTCGAACCTGTAGCATCCGAACTGCAAACTCCTCCCCACTATCACAACTGAGTAATGCGAACAGACGATCGCTTAAAGACATATATCTTGCTTCTATTAGCAAGCGTGGGAAATACTTATGTGGCCTAAAACAGAACTGATAGATTTGCTCAAAATCGCGCATCCAATAATTCAGGCTCCGATGGCTGGCGCTTCCACACCTGAGTTGGTTGCAGCTGTTTCTAATGCAGGAGGTCTTGGCTCCTATGGTGGTGCGGCCACCGCACCAGCCAAACTTCGCTCCATTATCAGGCAAATTCGAGAGCTGACAGACAAACCCTTTGCAGTTAATTTGTTTGCCCCAGCAGTTGAAGCGTATCAACTTACACCTGAGCAGCAAACACCGATGTCTGAGCTATTAACAAAATGGCACAACGAACTTGATGCCTGACCTGTGCCCGAACCAATACCGATACTAGGGCCATTTGTTGATCAATTTACTGTCCTGCTTGAGGAGAAAATACCTGTATTTAGTTTCCACTTTGGACCTGCGCCAATTGAGGCAATTCGGGAGATACACGCTATAGGCTCAATTGTGTTAGCTACTGCAACAACAACTAATGAAGCAAAAACTCTAGTCGAAGCAGGAGTTGATGTCATCATAGCCCAGGGCTTTGAAGCTGGAGGTCATCGTGGTACTTTTGCGGTATCTTATGAACATGGATTGATTGGAACAGCAGCGTTAGTGCCGCAAATAGCTGATGCAGTATCGGTTCCGGTCGTTGCGGCGGGCGGAATCATGGATGCTCGTGGAATCGTTGCTGCATTTGCACTTGGGGCGAGCGGGGTACAGATGGGAACCGCTTTTCTCGCCTGTCCTGAGAACAATATCCCAGAAGTCTATAGGCAGGCTGTACTCAAGTGTAAGGACGAAGACACGGTTATTACTGAAGTATTTTCCGGCAAACCCGCCAGAGCAATCCGAAATCGATTTATACGTGAAATGGAAAATAACAGAGATAAAGTACTGCCATTCCCAGCTCAGATGTCTATAGGGCGGTTTTTATATCAGACTTCTGCTCAACAATCAAGTCCCGATTTTGCCAGTATGTGGGCAGGACAGGGAGCAGCATTAGCCGAAGCTCTCCCGGCAGGTGAACTGATCGAAAAAATTATACAAGAATTTCTTGCCGTAACTGCTTCTTTACAACTCAAATAAACAGATAGCCAATTCAATTAAAGCAAGTTGAGTTAAATCCAATTGGAAAAAGAGAAATGTCCGAGAAAATCAACCATCAACGCCGCCGCTTTTTGGGCGCTGCGGCTATGACCATTGCGACTACACAGCTAGGTATATTCGGTTCTGCGATCGCACAATCGAGCAAAACAAAACCAGCAGTTTTATCCATGATGAAGTCGGGGACAAACACGTCGTTCGGCTCACTGAGGCATCATGTAAAAATAACTTGAACAATTTACCGAATAGTTAGATCATCAGAATGTAACCGAATTAAAGGCTTAGATCCCATCTTCCGCACCCAGAACTGTCACACCCCAAAGAACCGGATATATATAGTACATAAGAACTAGCTTCTACTAGAGCTTATTCCAGCTAAATAAGAATAACTTCTATTAAGTTCAGATATCCGTGTAGCAGGAAAAAATAATAATCATTCTCATATGGGGGGGGGTAGGAAAGGAGAGGCTGCCATTGGCAGCCTCTCCTTTCCTCATGTTTTTTAATTCAATAATGATTCAATTTTCGGGTGGATAGAGGTATTTGTATAAGCAACTGAAATTTATCGCACAAAGGCTGTCTAAAAATGTGAAAATTTTAACTGATATGGTTTTGGTTACTTTCCAATAATGTTGAATATCAAAGATATTGAAATCAAGAATATTGACCATTTGGGTATAGTGGCAGGAATCGTAGACTCAATTGGTTTGGTGTCAATAATTAATAATTTAATCGGGTCAGAAGCCGGAGAAAAAGTTAGTGCTGGACATGTAGTAAAAGCAATGATTTTAAATGGATTGGGGATGGTTTCAAAACCATTATATATGTTTCCAAAGTTTTTTGAATCGATAGCTTGCGAGCATTTAATTGGAGCCGGAGTCAAACCAGAATATCTGAACGACGATAAACTCGGCAGAGTGATGGATAAATTATTCCTCAAAGGTCTAGATACAATATTTTTAGCAATTAGTTTAAATGTGGTGAAAAAATTTGAAATATCTTTAGCGTCATCGCATTTAGACTCATCATCATTTCATCTACATGGAGAATATAAAACTAGTTTGCCAGAGGTGATATTTCCAAAAATTGGTAATATTCAGTTTCCCGAAGAATCAGAGATAAAATCACCGGAAGCTATAAAAATTACATATGGTTATTCTCGTGACCATAGACCAGATTTAAAACAATTTATTATGGAATTGGTATGCTCAGGAGATGGAGATATACCAATATTTTTGAAAGCAGCATCCGGAAACCAAGCTGACTCAGCATGTTTTGGAGCAATTGCCGTGTCATATCTCAATCAAATAAAAGTCGATAGTTTGATAGTGGCAGATTGTGCATTATATACAGAAGAAAATATCAAATTAATGTCTAATATTAAGTGGTTGTCTCGAGTGCCTTTAACTCTAAAATTAGCAAAATACTTAGTCACCACCTTACCAGAATCAGAATTCATTAAAAGTGAACTAGATGGATATTCATATGTTGAGAAAAAAGTCAGCTACGCAGGCATAGAGCAAAGATGGTTGGTAGTACAAAGTCATGCCAGAGAAAATCAGACTTACATAAATTATCACAAACTATTGAAAAAAATCTCTCTAGTTCCAAAGCCAAGTTAAAAATCTTGTCACAAGAGAAGTTTGCATGTTCATCTGATGCGATGAAGGCATTATCAAAAATATCTAAACAATTTAAACACCATCAAATAGACAAAATTGAAATCACTGAAAAAACACCAGATGCCAAAGAGCAAAGGACAGACAACTATTATCAAATTTCAGCAACTGTTTTACAAAATAACAATGCAATTGCTCTCGAAACCAAAAGTGCTGGGCGTTTTATTATTGCCACAAATGTCTTAGAATCCCAGCAACTTGACAATGATAAAATAATTAAAGAATACAAAGCACAGCAATCATGTGAAAGAGGATTTGGTTTTTTGAAAGACCCATTGTTTTTTACAGATAGTATTTTCATTAAAAGCCCCGAAAGAATAGAAGCATTGGCTATGATAATGGGGTTATGCTTACTAGTCTACACACAGACGCGATGCTGTTATCAGATTTAGAATCGCTGATTGAACCAGTGAAGCTGGGAGATCCAGAATCGCCTCTAAAATGGACTTCTAAAAGTGTAGTGAAACTAGCTGCGGCATTAAATATTGGCGGACATAGGACTAGTCCTAAAAGTGTTTACAACTTACTTGAATCGCTGGGCTACAGCTTACAATCAAATCGTAAAACCCGTGATGGCTCGTCTCATCCAGATAGGGACGACCAATTTTTACATATTTCCAAGCAAGTCTTGCACTTTCAATCCCAGAACGAACCCGTAATTTCAGTTGATACCAAAAAAAAAGAATTAATTGGAGATTTTAAAAATTCTGGAACCGAGTGGTGTGAGAAGGAACGGCCAATTGAGGTGAAGATGCATGATTTTGTTGACCCTAAATTGGGCAAAGCAATTCCCTACGGAATTTATGATTTAACCTCAAATCAAGGATGGGTGAATGTTGGCATCCACCACGATACAGCAGAGTTTGCAGCCCTTGTCTATTCGTCATTGGTGGTACTCAATGGGAAAAGAAGTTTATCCAAAAAGCCAGCATATAATGATTACGGCTGATTGTGGTGGTAGCAATAGTTATCGCTCACGCCAAAAGGAAATTAAAGCTACAAGAATTAGCAACTGAAACTGGTAAAACTATTCATGTGTGCCATTTTCCTCCAGGCACAAGTAAATGGAATAAGATTGAGCATCGCTTGTTTTGTCACATTACCCAAAACTGGCGAGGCAGACCATTGACCAGCTTACAAGTTGTGATTAATTTAATTCGCAATACTACCACCACACAAGGATTAGAAGTTGAGGCTAGATTAGATTTAAATTCCTACAAAACGGGAATCAAAGTTACAGACCAAGAGCTTGATACTATTGCAATCGAACGAAATTCTTTTCATGGTGAGTGGAACTATATTATCAAACCCAAAGTAGGCACTTAATTGTTCAAGTTATTTTTACATAACTCCTAATAACGTAGCGTGGACACGGTGTACATTTCATCTTAATCTGCGAACCCACAAAATTGAACGGGACTAAGTAACCACGCAAAATTAATTACAGTCATTGCGAGGGAAGCAATCCCAACGTCTGCGATTGCTTCCCTCGCAATGACATTATGTAATTAGTTATGTTTAATTAATTACTTGTGATTCGATACATCTGTGCAGAAAATGCAAAACTCTCTCCCCTGCTCCCCTGCGACCTTAATGATAAGTCTTTTACCAGACACGATATGACTACTTAGCAGTAAAGATTTTCGCCCGGTGAAACTCCCAACCTCTGGCAAAAATCCAGATAAAAATTGATTCGATTTTGGGCTTGTTGTCTACCTTGTGGGGACGCATTCGGTCCACATTCGATGCCTCCATTGATAATGGAGATTGTCATACCGAAACCGGAGTTGCGGATAGCGTCGTGGCACGATGTCATCCAGAACCATAGGGCGGTCATGAAGGAAATAGCACTATCTGTTGAGACCAAATCAGGGTTATTGAGCAGATCGATACCAAGAGCTGCCCCACATGTAGCATAGTTGTAGTTCCACGACAACTGGATCGGCCCACGGCCGTGATAGGTTTTACCCTGCACACACGGATAGTTTGTGGGATCGCAGTAGCTACCCCATACTGCTGTGTTCAGTTCATCAATGTATTGTAAAAAACCCGTCTCTTGGGTAACATTTGCCAGGAATGCAGCCGCCTCACGTCTGCATTGTTCGTCAGATCCTTCATTGCAGAAGCTAGGGTATTTCTGCGTGGCGGTCACCAGACCGTCGTAGGAGTAAAAACCGTTTCGGTTTGGGAATAGAGCCTCGAAGGTTTGGCGCGATACAATACCTGCGAAACCATTGCCCGATGGAGTTGGGGGAGGAGGAGTAGACCCGTTAGGAATACAGATTTCCTGACCTACCTGTAAATTCGAGGCATCCACGTCTGTCAAGGGAGTGCCATCTGGTTTTTTGATTTCACTCCAACGGTTACCATCACTTAATTGTTGTTCGGCAATAATAAAAAGCGTGTCTCCTGGTTTAACAATGTATGAATTACCGGCTGTACAAGACATAAATCAACTCCAAAAAATGAAATTACAAAATTGCTGTGACAGACTGTACACCTAGATTGATTGCTTCTTGAACGGTATCAACAAAGATGTCAATCTTATTACCTATAATTGCCGTACCTATATCTAGAGCAGCGGCAGGAACTTGCTTGCCATCCCAAAGCACCAAGGTAAAATTTGTTAACAGGGGAATTACATTAGGGTCTACTGCACACTGTAAACGCCCAACGCTCTGACCTTGGCATTGTGATTGCAATTGACCTGCAAGTGCCGCTTGCAATGTTACCCCATGCACGCCGGATGCAGGCAGATGGCAATTCGTCTCCTCCATACTGTAAAATCTGGCTTCTAGAGCTATTTGGTTACCGGAGGGAGGAAGAGGAAAAGGAGTAGACCCTGGAATACAAATTTCCTGACCTACTTGCAAATTAGCAGCATCTGTGTATGTAAATGGGGTACCATCTGGTTTGAGAATCTCACGCCAGTGCTCACCATCACCCAATTGTTGTTGGGCAATGATAAAAAGCGTGTCTCCTGACTTGATAATGTAGGAATTACCGAGTGTACAAGACATAAATCAACTCCAAACAAATACTTTCAGGTATTAATCGCAACAACTGCTTTTTTGTCTGCTTAACATATAGCGATTCTCAAATGAGTTGAGAGCGATCGCGTCTTTTACTTACTATCGCTTCATCTGCACTGAAATCAAGCCTTCTGCCAGTTTATGATGTTGCTACCGGAGCATAAATCGGTTTTGGATAAGGATCGGGGCAGATTGGTGTTTGGGCGATCCAATCACCGTTACCACCGCCATCAGTGATGACAAAGTCTGTTCGGCAGTTTAAAATACCGCCATGTCCCAGACCTGTGGCTGTTGTATTACTAATTGTTACCCCACCCGCACAACGGATTTCCATCGCGTAAGTACCAGCGCCGATAATGGAGTTGCGGTTGAAGGTTACATTGGTAATGCTGCTGCCAATGAAATGAATCGCTTCATAATTGCTGTCGATGATTTGGTTATCTTCGACATTGATAGCGCCCGTCATTTCTGCATCAAGCGCGTAGAACCACAGCGCACCCGTGCCGAAGTTCCAGCTATTGTAGTAATCCTGTGAACCGGCGCGGACAATTACGTTGCGGGCAATTACCGTTGTGCCGCTGATTGGGCGAATTCCGGGGAAGCGGTTGCCAACGTGGACACCACCCCCTTCAGCCTGCTGGTCAGCGATGTAGTTGTCGGTGACGACGTTGGATTCACCCCCATAAATGGCGATTCCGTTTGCTAGCACTGGTATTTCAACGCGGTTGAACGAGAAGGTGTTGAAACCGCCACCTCCTTCGTTCCACATTGCGAGGGCGTCATCGCCTGTGTTGCGAAAAAATGACTGTGTAACGGTGGAATTGGTGACCTGTCTGTGGAAGTTGATCCCGTCTGCTTGCTGATTGCGGATTCGGACATTTTTGATTGTCAGCTTGTCAAAAGGCCCGTCCAGCCACATACCACACTTGTTATGCTCGATCCATAGGTTCGTAAACGTCGAGTTCGAGTAGGCGCCGCCGATACCGTTGAGTTGGTCGTTATCAACGCGCTGGGTAACCTCGCCCCAAATTGCAAAATCCGAAAAGTTGACATTTTGTGCGGATGTCCCTGTATTCCAAGGCCCCATAAGTCCGGCATTATTACCCGTCTGCGCCACAAAGTGAATCTTGGAATACCAGATACCCGCACCCTTGAGTGTTACATTGTCGCGTACCTGTAACCAAGTGCTAATTTTGTACTCGCCAGGTGGAATCCATAATCCCCGACGCTGACTTGATGATGCATCAAGCGCATTTTGGAAAGCAGTAGTGGAATCCTGTACACCGGACGGATCTGCACCAAAATCAGCGGTCAGCGAGAGATATCCCTCTGGCATTGCATAAGCAGGTGCTACTTGCTCAAAATCAATTAGATCGATGATGTACCAGGATGCGGTACTATTTGACTCCACCATCAGCCGAACCTTGTCGCCCGCAGACATTTGTGGTGTTAGCCGATTCACCTCATCATAAAAGTGATGCGGTCTGATGTCGCCCGGATTGTTGTTGAATGGATAAGTACCATAAATCCAACTGTATTTCGATGTCAAGATTAAGTCGGGGTGTTTTTTACCGTTAATGTATAAGCCAATAGGTGTTGTTAGCCCTGCACCATCGGCTGAGTCAGGAATGGCGTAACGGACGACGATTGAGTTTGCATCGCGTGGTACGGTGAACTCGATATATTGCCCTACGGTATCGAGTTTCAGGGCGCGACGTTCAATTGCTTCATTTGCCAACCCTGGATAGGTACGGTCATTGCGTCCATCAATTACCGTGCCGTTATGGTCGGCATTTTCAGCTTGAATTTCATCATAGGGTATGGTGATGACCCCTGCGGTGGCTGGTGCAACGTTGTCGATCGATGAAAATTTCATGATGTCTTGCTGATTGAGTAGGTTTGTCGAACTATCCGGGATGGAATGTTTACAGTCCTTTGAACTGGCCATCTGTTATTCGTTGGGAACTGTTGTTGCCTGGGATAATGTAGTCTTCACCGACTCGTGCCTTGTAGTTAGAGTAGACCTGCTGGACGGCGGAGCCTATGGTATAGGTACTGTTGCCGCGAGATCCGCCAAAAATAGCCCAGTCAGTCTCTTTATCAATGTTGAAGTAACAAAGCATTTTGATTTGGGGTTTGACCGAGAGGTAGTCGAACATTTCAACAATCCACTGACCTTTGGCGCCAACATTGTTGCTGCCGTAGTTATCACTAGTTGTGCCCCACTCTGGAATTGCTATCGGCTTGCCGTAGCCTGTGAGCCTGTTAATCATGTCGTCTAGCAGTGCGACGGGAGGTGTCCAGTTTGACCAAGACGGGCCAGTGCCCCAGTTGTAAGCGTCAATGCCAACCCAATCAACGTAGGCATCGCCCGGCCAGTAAGACTCAGCCTTGTTGAGCGGGCTGCCTACATCGGTATTCATGGGTGTCCAGAGCCACTGCAAATGATTACTGTCGATGCCTTTATTTTTGAAAACTGTCCAAACATGCTGCCACATATTGATATAATCTGTGGGCGTGTTCTGGGAGTTTTTATAGCTGGCAGACCAGGGATACCAGTCGCCGTTCATCTCATGGGCAAATCGCAGGTAAACTCGACGGTCATCAGCATCGCCGTATACACCGCCAGAACCTGCCAGGAAGCTCTTCATGGAGTCAGCCCAATCGTTCAAATAGCTATCGTAGCTGCCGTTGGCGATTAGTGCATCAATATTCGCTGGTGCATAGCGATTTTTGTCATCGATGAAGACCTCCCATGTCACCAGAGGTACACTTCCACTATCCCAGATCTGATTCATCGTAGTGAAAGCCTGTTCCTTGTTGTTCGGGTCCCAGCTTGTGAACATGACCTGCACGGCGTGCTTTTTACCCAGCCAGGATTCTATGTCGTTGATATTAGCGTAGCCAGGGAAGCAACCCAAGAGCATATTGTTGCGCGGAGGGGTGCCTTGGTTGATTTCAAAGCCGCTGACTGTGGGCTGGTCGGCAGCACCTGGTGTGAAGTTCACTACAATCTGCCCCCTGGCATCTGAGGTCACTACAAATTCTTCAGCGATCGCCTTATTAATGCCGCCAGCTTGGGAGAAAATGTCATAATCCCATAGGACTTGGCTGCCGTTAATCGCAGCGTTAAATTTGCGCTTGCCAACCGAGTCCCAGAAGTGTTCGTTAAAGTGGAGCTTGACAGTATGGATGGCATTCGGAACCAGGTCTGTAAAGGTGTAGGTGAAGGTACCGTAGCGTTCAGTCTGATAAACTTCCTGGTTTGCCGGGTAATAGACGCCTTTACTATCGACGGGAGTGTTGCTCGACGCGCTTTGACCGCCACTGTAGTAGGCATCCGCACCATAGATTCCGATCGCCCCTCCACCAGCATTGATGCAAATTGAATCCACCATAAAATTCTCCTGAGAAATTAACTCATCAGATTTTTGTAGACAAAGAAGATATTCATGCGATCAATTTCCGAGAAGAAAGTTTCGCTCGCGGCGATTTTGCTATCCTTGAGACAACATCACCCCGACTGTTGTATGTTCAGCCTCAGCGTTGAGCATACAACACTCTTTTTACTTTCTTTGTGTCAAGCAAACTTAAATATTGTAACTAAATTGCTCTTAATGTTTGCCTGAATTAAATATATGCAATTAACGCTAACTTGTCGTCCACTCTGAGTTGAAACTTTTGTACAATACAATGATTGATGAATCAGTCCATATATCAATGGAAGGTTGGCTCCAACTAAAGTTTGAATCTAAATTCAAACTTTAGTTGGATGCCTAAGTCAAGAAGTCACCATCCTGACTGTTTCTCTTTTGAATATACAGTCTCGTCTTGTTTACGCCAAGCCGGCTCAACTATGCATATAAACATTAGCGGCTCAACTCCACAATTGTGAATAAATTGTTTGGTATTCGGTGGAATGTAGACAGCATCTCCTGGTTCTACTATCTCTAGTTCATCATCTATATGCATTTCTCCCTGACCACTGAGAATATAGTAAACTTCGGAAGTTTTTAAGGAGTGAGGTGTAGAAGTTTGTCCAATTGGCACTACTGCATGAGCCAGACTGTAGTTTAATTTCAAAGGTTGTTTATCAGGATGTAACAATTCTCGCAAAATAGTGGCATCACCTGCAATGAACTCTGTACACGCATTTAGTTTTTGTATTAGCACTGTCTAAAAACCTTTAAAACAAGAGGGTTAAGCTTACCGAATAAGACAAAAGAAAGAAAAACAAAAATCAGAAGATTTGAGGTATCTCTCAAGCCAACAAACCAAAATTTTAGGCTGTTTTGATTGATTTCGATTGCAAAGCTATCAAAACAGCTTTGATAGACAAATTAGGTCACAGGCTCGAATCTGCTGATACATCTCAAACCGATGGGCTGAACCTGGATAGATAGTGAAGCCGATCCCCACGCATCCTAACCTCAGCGCATCCTCCACGCTGCCAGTGAGTGCTTGCGTTGGGTCTGACTCGACTGAGGTGCAGTGGCGATCGTCATGATTTCGTCTGTGCCTGTTGTTCTACGTGTCCGCCAAACTGGAAACGCATAGCAGACAGTAGCTTATCCGCAAAATCATTCTCGCCGCGTGAGCTAAACCGTTGATACAGGGCTGCGCTGAGTACAGGGACAGGAGTGCCTTCGTCAATGGCGGCGGCGATCGTCCAGCGTCCTTCGCCCGAATCGGACACGCGCCCCCCAAAGCCTGATAGGTCTGGTTGTTCCAGGAGGGCGATCGCAGTTAGATCCAGTAGCCAGGAGGCAATTACACTGCCCCGTCGCCAAACTTCAGCAATATCAGGCAGATTCAAGTCATACTGATAGTTTTCAGGATTGCGGAGAGGAGTCGTTTCAGCATTAGCCACACCGTTTTGCTTACCCACATTGGCGTGATGCAAGATATTCAATCCTTCTGCGTAGGCTGCCATCAAGCCATATTCGATGCCATTATGCACCATCTTGACAAAATGCCCCGCCCCATGCGATCCGCAGTGCAGATAGCCTTCTTCAGCCGTACCGCTCATCTTTTCCCGTCCAACAGTACGCAAAATATCACCCCGTCCGGGAGCTAATGATTTAAAAATCGGATCGAGATACTGAACCGCCATCTGAGATCCACCAATCATCATGCAATAACCACGCTCCAAACCCCACACTCCGCCACTGGTTCCTACATCTAGGTAGTGAATGCCCTTTTGCATCAGATCGTTTGCCCGTCGAATATCGTCAATATAGTAAGAGTTGCCGCCATCAATTAAGATGTCGCCGGAATCCAATTTTGTAGCCAGTTCCTTCACCATCTGCTCGGTTGCTTCTCCGGCTGGCACCATCAACCAAATCGCACGAGGTTTATCGAGTTTCTGGACAAAATCATCCAGGCTGTAAGTGCCGATCGCCCCTTCTGATACAAGCTGTTTCACTTTGTCAGGTGTGCGATTGAACACCACACATTCATGGTTGTTTTGCAGCAGTCGCCGAACAATGTTCGCACCCATACGTCCCAGACCAATCACTCCCATCTGCATAATTTTTCTCCAATGTAATTCTCGTTTGCATACAGTCGGTTCTGATTAGAGATAAGATTCTGGTTCATTAACAGAACAGCAATATTTCATCCTTTCTACTCAAATACATCACCTGTGCAAAAGGGCTGATAAAATTTGCTCGATCGCTTGCCTCAAAATGTTCAATGAAACCCTTGATGTCATTCCCTTCTTCCCTAGGGCGTGTTTTCAAACTCGTTATATCCTAGAAAAAGATGCGATCGCTTTGTGATAGTGTCGCTCAATTGAAGCAAGCGTCGAAGCTTTTACAACGTTTTAGAACGATGAAACAATGGAACTTCTCGAAGCGGCATGATAGGTTTTATTCAGTGAACAAGACCAAAACGAAGTGCCCGAATCGCTGCCTGGGTGCGATCGCTGGCGCAGAGTTTTTTCAGAATATTGCGAACATGGGTCTTCACTGTACCCGTGGTGATATACAACTCTCCAGCAATTACGGAGTTACTGTGCCCATCAACAATCAATTGCAACACCTCCAACTGACGCTCAGTCAAAAGTTCAATATCGATAATCTGCTTGTATTTTGGTTCGATCGCTCGAATCGTAACCGTTTGTGAGCAATCGTAAGTCATCGTCTTAACAGGATTAATGCCCTCTACTTGAGGAGGGTATTTATGTTGGAGCAGCCCGGCAACTTCTTGTGCAACTACAGTGAAAGCACGATTAATAGTAGATTTACTAAAAACATCAACTTGAGTTGGAACATTTAGATGCTCAAAATCATTCTCGAGTAGGAATACGATCGATGTCATAATACTGTCCCTATTGAAATACGAACTGGTTACTAACTCAAATTTGATAAACTATCCTGCCGCTAAAACACTGCGAATAAGAATAATCAGCACAATTAACGTGATGACGGTACAATTTTATGCTCCCAATTGCTGGCTAATATGATTTTTGTTCAGCCCCAACTGCTGGAACAGGCGATCGTACTTTCTAATGCACTGCTTTAACTGACTCAATTCTTCAACGAGTCGCTCAAACTCAACTCTCTGCACTGTCAAGGTTGCGTGATTTGATGCGTCAAGTTTCATGTCATTTATTTCATCATTTTGAAACAAGGTATAATCCAATACAGTTCAGATCAGACCAAAACATTTGTAGAGACGGCGATTTATGAGCCAGCGCGTTGCGGGGGTTCCAAGAGTTGTAGCGACTGGTGTCGCGTCTGGTAAACCCACAATTTTGTACAAGTAGCCCTTAACCCAAGCGTATTGAGGTATAATCATCCGCTTCTAATGACAGGTTGAAAGCACGGAAAAATGTTTTAAGCGTATTCTTATCAACTTTGACTTCGCAGCTTAACAATCAACTGACAGTACGTTCATCCAGGAGCGATTATTCACTTAATAATTCATAAGTGTAACGCTCACCAAATTTTAGATTTTAGATTTTAAATTTTGGATTGAAGATTCAAAATTTAAAATCTAAACTGGTCTGTTCGCGTAGCGTTCCCGCAGGATAGCCCCCGAATTTAAACGCGAGAATAAATCCACGCATCCAAAATCTAAAAATTTTTTCTTGTTGCCCCTGCATTCTATGCATGGGGTTAATCTAAAATCCACGCATCCAAAATCCAAAATTGATTCACTCACAAAATTCGTTATATAATACTCCAGTCAGGCAATGGGAGCAAGTTGAGCGCTTAGAATTTGAGCCATTAGTTTTACCTCGATTGTCTAATTGGTTTTCACCTGATTCAATTACACGAAGCAACAAGAGTTGCCATGCATGACTCTGTTTCCAGAAACGGGATTAAATCTCATCGAAAAGATAGCTGTGTTTGCATGAAGTTTAGTATAGGCAATCAACTTTTACCTGTCATCCACTCAGGGTTTACACTTTTGCTCAATAGAGCGATTGATCAATCAATCCATCTCACAATGGCAGGTTGACTCCAACTAAAGTACAACCACCAAACTGACGAAGTAGCGCTAACTAACTTATCTTGCCTGATTTGATGCGGTCGATTCCTTTATCCTGACTTAACTGATCGCGCAAAAGCCACCCACTCAAGAGCGATCGCAACGATCTAACGAAGGTAGCAAAATGAGTCGATCACACTTAGCAATCTGGGTTTTAACAATCACTGGCTTGAATGTTTTGTGTGCCTTACCGAGCGCGGCTCAAGTAGTGCCCGATGCTACACTGCCTGCGGGAGAGCGATCACAAGTCACAGGTAATCCCAACGTGCAAATTGATGGCGGAGCCAGACGAGGCGGCAACCTGTTCCACAGCTTCAGTCAATTTTCGATTCCTACAGGTGGATCTGCCTATTTTAACAATGCCGCTGACGTGCAGAACATTTTCAGCCGCGTCACAGGTGGGTCAGTCTCCAATATTGATGGGTTAATCCGAGCGAATGCGACGGCAAATCTGTTCTTGCTCAATCCCAATGGGATTTTATTTGGTCCGAATGCGTCGCTCAATATTGGCGGTTCCTTTGTGGGCACGACTGCGAATGCGATCGGCTTTCCCAATGGTGAAGTGTTCAGCAGCGATGCGACGAAATCGCTACCCAGTCAATTGCTCACTATGAATCCTAATGCTTTTTTCTTTAATCAACTGGCAGCACAAGCCATTATTAATCAGTCAACCGCAAATAATGAAACAGGGCTTCGGGTACCAGCAGCACAAAGTCTGTTGCTGATCGGGGGTGATATCCGGTTAGAAGGTGGGCGAATCGTGAGTCCGGCTAGTCGAGTCGAGTTGGGTGCCGTTGCTGGCCAGGGAAGCGTCGGGCTAAGTCAAACGGCGGGCGAATGGCGGTTGAGTTTTCCCAATGATCTGGTGCGGGCAGATGTGTCTCTGGGCAACAAATCTCGGATAGACGTTCGTGCTGGAGGTGGCGGGAGTATTGCCGTCACGGCTCGGAACTTGACGATGAACCAATTAAGTTTCCTTCAGGTGGGAATCAACTCAGGCTTGGGCTTTGATGGTGCTTCTGCTGGCAATCTTACTATCGATGCGACACAGACAGTTACCCTCAAAGATGTCAGCCTGCTTGTAAATTACGTAGACTCCGGAGCAACTGGCAATGCAGGCAACATCAATATTCTGACTGGTTCACTCTACTTAATCAATGGTTCTCAACTGTTTGCGAGTACCTTTGGCAATGGGAATGCGGGCAAGGTGAATATTAATGCTCGTGAGCAAGTTTCCTTTGCCGGGGAGGGTGACACTGGATTCAGTCTCGTCTCCAGTGGAGCATTTAGTTCAGTAGAGCAGGGAGCGCTAGGCAATGGGAGTGACATCAACATTGAGACTGGGTCGCTTTTGGTGACGGGGGGCGCTGGACTGTTTGCTAGCACCTTTGGAAAAGGGAATGCGGGTAGTATCAATATAGTTGCCCGTGAGGGAGTCTCTTTTGATGGAGCAGCTAGTTCGGGGGCTGCCACTGGAGCATTCAGTTCAATAGCGCAACCAGGGATCGGCAACGCGGGCAACATCAACATCAGGACTAGGTCGCTGTCGCTGACAGGGGGTGCTGGACTGTTGGCGCTGACTGAAGGCACAGGAAATGCAGGCGATATCATAATCATTGCAGATGCTGCTAACTTTTCTGGAGTTAGCGACTTTGGATTGGCGAGTGGGATATTGACGAGCAATACAGCTACAGCGAATGGTCAGGGCGGAAACATTAAAATCACTGCTGGAACCTTGAGCATTCAAGATGGGGCAGTTTCGACTGCGCGAACGTATAACCAGTCGGATGGTGGTAATATCACTATTAACGTCAATACCCTTAACCTGACCAGTGGTGGAAAACTCCTTACCACTACCCATAGCAGTGGACGAGCAGGCAACACGATCATCAATGCCACCGACAAAATCACTATTTCTGGCTTTGACCCCGCCTTCGCCGATCGAGTCGCTCGATTTGGTGAACGAACCTACACGATTAGTCCCAGCAGTGGGCTGTTTGCCAACACAGAAGCCAACTCCACAGGGCAGGGAGGTGGCATCACGATCACGACTGGGCAATTGATTCTCCAAAATACTGGTCAAGTCACTGTCAAGAGTGCTGGGTTAGGAGGTGCAGGCAAAGTGGATGTATCAGCACAAGCTATTACTCTGAACAACCAGGCGGATATCAGTGCTGATACCACAGGCGGTGGCGGTAATATCAATTTGCGATCGCCCTTCATCCTCCTGCGCAACGGCAGTAACATCACCACCAACGCCACTGGAGCGAATATTCCGGGCGGCGACATCACCACTGATACCCGCTTCCTGATTGCAGTGCCGAACGAAGATAGCAACATCAGCGCCAACTCTGAAGACTTTCGCGGTGGTAATGTCCGCATCAATGCCTTTTCCCTCTTCGGTATTCGTCCCAGTCCGATTTCCACCCCGTTGAGTGAAATTACTGCCACAGGTGCAACTTCTACATTGAGTGGCATGATCAACATCATCCTCACCGGTATTGACCCTACCTCTGGATTAGTGGAACTACCCGCCGACCTCGTAGATTCATCGGGGCTAATTGCTCAAGGCTGCCCTGCCAACGAGGGCAACTCCTTCGCGATCACCGGTCGCGGTGGCTTGCCGCCTACACCAGAACAGCAGTTAGATGATGATGCGGAGTGGAGCGATCGCCGCAGACTAGCCGTAGCTCAGCAGATAGACAGAACAGGACACGGGGAAGCTCAAAATCCAGATTTCAAAACTCAAAATTCAAAACTTCCCCACACCCCCATTATCGAAGCCAACAGAATACACGTCATTCCCACTGGAGAGGTCTTCCTGGTTGCCGACACCCTTGACCGAACGGTGCAGAATCGCTTGAATCAATCAGTTGCTTGCCAGGGAAGATAGCATACGGGCTTTTAAGAAGTACTGAAGAACCCAAACAAAATATCAATCAGTTACTCATAAGTAATCATAATCTCTACTATGTCAGCTTGTTAGAATTTCCTGTGTTTAAAAGTATTATAAGCTACAAGTATTTTAGTGATCGCTCTTTGGGGAAAAACTTTTTGGTTTACTGTTAAAGTAAGCTAACTTGCTTATCTTACCTGGTCTTATATTGTAGAATTTGCGATTATTGTAGAATTTGCGATAACAAGACGAAACAAGCTAGAAACATTCACTTCAATCAACCACATCGCCTGATATCAGGATCGGCAGGAGCCTTACAAACAGATGAATGAGGAGTATCGGGATAGACGAATTGATCAAAGGCGCTTTGGATTACGGTATCTCTTCTTGGCAAGAGGATGGTTTCGCTGCCTTCAATTTGCTCTGATCGGACTGCTCATTTTTATTAGCTTGCATGTTGGCATAGCGATCGCCGCAGATAAAACGGGTGATTGGCTGAAGGTGGAGCAGACAGGACGATCGCCCGCTACATCCCAACCTCTCCAACTCTCTGAAACTTCGTCATCTCAGCTTGTGCAGCAGGCACAAGACCATTATCAGGCAGGGCAACTAAGAGAGGCGATCACCCTTTGGCAACAGGCCGCAGACCGTTACAAAACAGCAGGCGATCGCACGAATCAAGCACTCGTGCTGAGTTTCCTCGCCACTGCCTTTGAAGATTTGGGACAGTGGGCGCAGGCGAATCAGGCGATCGATCAAGCCATCTCGCTGGCAAGTACCCAAAAGTCCAATCCCGATCGCTCACAAGTTCTCGCGCAGGTACTGACCACTCAGGGAAAGCTGCAACTGGCGCAGGGTAAAGCCAGCGACGCATTAGCAACCTGGCAACAAGCGGAGGCTGTCTATCGCCAAGCCCATGATTCGATTGGCATCCTCGGTAGCCAGATTAATCAGGCAAGAGCCTTACAGTCCCAGGGACTTTACCGACGAGCCACAGCAAAGCTGGCGCAAGTAGAACAGTCGTTGCAAAGCCAGCCCGACGGGCGTTTGAAGGTGACCGGTCTGCGAAACCTGGGCAAAATGCTGAGGCTGGTGGGCAATCTGGATCAATCTCGTGTGGTTTTGCAGCAAAGTTTGGCGATCGCTCAGAACCTGCACGACAAAACGATTGCATCCGATATTAGCGGCATTCTGTTCAGTTTGGGCAACACGACTCGCGCCCAGGGAGAAACGGAGACTGCATTGGATTTTTATCAAAAAGCGATCGCCACAGCTCCTTCACTGACCGCGAAAACTCAGATCCAACTTGCCCAGTTAAGCTTGTTGGTTGACAGCGATCGACAAACAGAGACTCAGCCCCTATTTGCACAAATTCAATCCCAGCTTGCCCAGTTACCGCCCGGTCGTCTAGCAGAGTATGCCCGAATTGATCTGGCTCGAAGCTTAGTCAAGATGGGGAGATGGGGAGGTGGGGGAGGTTTACGCTCTGAATTGCTTAAAACCTCAGCTCAGGAACTGGCGATCGCGATTCAACACATTCGGGCTTCAGGTGATTCTCGTGCTGAATCCTATGCCCTTGGCACTTTGGGTAATTTATATGAAACAACCCATCAATGGAACGATGCTCAAACCCTGACTCAACAGGCGCTCAGTCTGGCTCAATCGCTGGATGCCCCCGAAATTGCCTATCAATGGCAGTGGCAGCTGGGAAGAATTTTCTGTCAGGGTACACAGCCCTGCTCGGAGACTCTTAATTTGCCAAATGCCACAATCGCCTATAGTTCAGCGGTCAAAATGCTGCAATCGCTTCGCAGTGACCTGGTTGCGGTTAACCAGGATGTGCAATTTTCATTCCGAGAAAGTGTCGAACCCGTGTATCGCCAATTTGTAGAATTGTTATTGCAATCAAAAGGCGATGCACCCAGCCAGGAAAACCTGACACAGGCACGCGAGACAATCGAAGCACTCCAGTTAGCAGAACTTGATAACTTCTTTCGAGAAGCTTGTACCAATGCTCATTCAGTAAAAATTGATCAAATTGATCCCCACGCAGCAGTCATTTATCCTATCATTTTGCCCAGTCAATTGGTAGTGATTTTGGCATTGCCCAATCAGCCATTGCGCTATTCCAAAACATCTCAGCCGCAAGCGAATGTAGAAGGCATTTTGACCCAGATGCGCCAATCGCTCAGACCGACAGCCTTTGTCGAAGATTGGTTGCCTGCGGCTCAACAGGTCTATGATTTGCTTTTGCGTCCGATCGCGGCTGAACTTGCGAGCAGTGAGATCAAAACGCTTGTATTTGTGCCCGATGGATTGCTACGTAGTTTGCCAATGGCAGCTTTGCACGATGGTCAACAGTATTTAATTGAGAAATATAGTATTGTATTAACACCTGGTCTACAATTGCTCCAACCCCAACCGCTAGAGCGTCAACAGCTTCAGGGACTATTAGCAGGATTAACACAAGCACGGGAGGGCTTTGCGGCATTGCCCAATGTTGGGGTTGAGATTAATCAAATTCAGTCAGAAATTCCGGCACAAGTGCTGTTAGATCAATCGTTCACGGATCGATCGTTTGAACAGAAAATTGAGTTGACACCTTCACCGATCGTTCATTTGGCAACCCACGGTCAATTTAGCTCAAACGCTGATCAAACCTTCATCTTGACCTGGGATGGAAAGATTAATGTCAAAGAATTGGATCAACTGCTGCGCTTTAGAGAAGGAAGACTTAACCCGATCGAACTGCTGGTACTGAGTGCTTGTCAGACGGCAACCGGAGATAAACGAGCGGCTCTGGGGATGGCAGGGGTGGCAGTGCGATCGGGGGCACGCAGTACCCTCGCTTCCTTGTGGTCAGTGAGCGATCGCTCCACCGCCTCTTTGATGATTGCGTTTTACCGTGAGTTAGGAAAGCCTGGAGTAACCAAAGCCGAAGCCTTACGTCGCGCCCAGGTCGCATTATTACATCAAGACGATTACACCTCGCCCTATTACTGGGCACCGTTTGTTCTTTTAGGAAATTGGTTGTAAAAAGGTTATGTCTGACCCCAAAACCCTATTGTATCGTCTACCCATTGGCATGGCTCTCACGTTAGAATTGGCGATCGCTCCTGGCATCGCTGCGCCAAAATCATCCCCATCTCTCTTTGCGAGTCGGTCTACCATCCAACTCGCCCAAAGTAGCCCACCACCGCCACCGAGGAATCCGGATCGATCATCGCCAGGGGGACGGCGTAATCCATCTAACTGTCCTCAGGATGCGGCAGCAGCACCAACAGAACTCATCCTGACTGCCCTTAGCCCGACCACCAAACCAGGCAACACATTAGCAGAGCATCCCACGTTTCTCGTTTATGTGCCCAAAACCAGCGCCAAGAATGCAGAATTTAGTCTTGGTATTCGAGACGGTCGCGGCGTTTATCGCACAACGGTTGCTTTGAGCAACACTCCCACCCTAATCAGCCTCACCCTGCCAGCCCAGACACCGCCTTTAACCGTGGGACAGCTTTATACCTGGTCGTTTGCCATCATTTGCAATCCCAGCGATCGCCTGGACGATCGCTTTGTTACAGGCATGGTTCAACGCATTGAACTCGATTCCGCTCGTTTACGCCAAATTCAGCAAGCACCGCCCAAAGAACAGGTGGCGCTTTATCAGAAAGTAGATGCCTGGTATGATGCACTTACTGTTTTATATCAATTGAGACAAAAACAATTCAACGATCCAAGCATTAACACTGCTTGGCGTGAACTGTTGCAATCAGCAGGAGTCAATACCATGATTGATAGCAACTCAGAGCCAGGAAGCCCGCGTTGAGCGATATCTATGTGGACAACCCTGAAACAGCAAATTTGGCGATGGCGTGGGGTCTTAATCACAGTTCCCAGCGTTGGCGGAGGTTTGTTGCTTTTGCGCTTAACCGGAGCGCTCCAGTTGATGGAAGTAGTGGCGCTAGACCAGATGTTTCGCCTGCGTCCCCCTGAAAGAGTTGATTCACGGATTGTTCTCGTGACAATTGATGAGTCCGATATCAAACAGCTGGGACAATGGCCCATGTCGGATACAGTGCTGGCTCAGCTCATTTCATCGATCAAACAACAGCAACCCAGAGTCATCGGATTAGACATTTTTCGAGATTTACCTGTAAAACCCGGTCATCAAGCCTTAGCCAAGGTCTTCACCACGACTCCTAACTTAATTGGCATTGAGAATGTCATTAAAGCAGCAAATGGTGAAGTTATTCCCGCCCCATCGCTGTTAAAACAGCGGGATCAAGTTAGTGCCAGCGATCTGCTGTTAGACACAGATGGTCGGGTACGTCGCAGCTTGTTGTATTTGAGAACTCAGGACGATCGCTCGATCTTTACGCTGGGCGCACGTCTGGCATTTTTTTACCTAGACAAACAAGGAATCTCCCGCCAACCCCTTGACCCTGATCAAACACAGTTTCGCCTGGGTCAGGCTGTGTTTACGCCGTTGCAACCAAATGATGGCGGTTATGTGGGAATGGATGCGGGTGGGTATCAGATTCTATCCAACTTTCCCAAATTCCAGCCAGGGTTTCGCGCCATCTCGATCACAGAAGTCTTGCAGGGACGGCTCCCACGCGATTTGGTGCGTGACCGCATCGTTTTGATCGGAGTCACCGCAGAAAGTGTGAAAGACAAATTTTTTACTTCCTATACCACCGACTCTACTGCCGTACCCGCTGGGGTTGAGGTTCATGCACTGTTAACCAGCCAACTGTTGAGCGCGGCGTTAGATGGGCGATCGCTCCTGCACACCTGGTCAGAGCCAATGGAGTCCCTGTGGATTGTTGTTTGGTCAACCATTGGAGCCGTCATCGGTTGGACAGCTTCATCACCCCAACAAACCATATTAAAAGTGGTGCTGTTGGGCATCGCTCTTGGCGGTGGTGCTTACATTCTTTTTCTCATGGGTTGGTGGATCATCATCGTGCCGCCGTTGTTAGCGCTGGTGGGATCTGCCATCACTAGCAATAGCTACCTGCTGTGGGAAAACCTGAAGGAGTACGCTCGGACTTTGGAACAAAAAGTCGAAGAGCGAACCTTAAACCTGGAGCAAGAAATTGTGGAACGAAAACAGGCTCAAGAGACTTTAAGCCAGCAGAAACAGCTTTTACAAACAATCGTGGATCATATCCCGGTGATGATTACGCTTTACGACGCAACGGGGCGAGTTGAGTTTGTCAATCGTCAGTTTGAGCAAATTTTGGGCTGGTCATCTGCCGATTTGCAGCAGATTGATCTAATCGCTGAATGTAGTTATGATCCAGAACAGCGACAGCAGATATTAGACCACATGTTAGCCGCCACTGGCATTTGGCTCGATCTAAAAATTAGAACAAAAGATGATCGCTTTGTCAATACCGCCTGGGCAAATGTTCAACTTGATAATCGTTTATTTGTGGGAATTGGGCAAGATATCAGCGATCGCAAACGCGCCGAAGAAGCTTCCATTTTGGACGAGCGCAACCGGATGGCACGGGAAATACACGACATTCTCGCGCAGGCTTTTACGGGCATTCTGCTGCATATTGGAGCCGCAATGGAACTGATCATCAAAAAACCAGATAAGGCAGAAGCACATTTAGAAACTGTGGATGAATTAGCCCGGACTGGGTTGGCAGAAGCGCGGCGATCGGTGACGGCATTGCGACCCAAAGTATTGGAAGAGGGCAACTTATTTGATGCTTTAAAACGCTTAACCAATCAAATGAAATTATCTACGCAAACCCATCTCACCTGTGAAATCATTGGTACTGCCTATTCTTTACTACCCAATGTGGAGAATCATTTGTTACGGATTGGACAAGAAGCGTTAACCAATGCCATTAAATATGCTCACGCCACTCAAATTGACGTTGAATTAGTTTGTGAGGAGTCACAGTGTCTATTACGCATTAAAGACAATGGACAGGGATTCGACATTGACCAGGTTGCTTCCAGTAAAGGATTTGGGCTATTAGGTATGAGTGAACGGGTAGAGCAAATTGGGGGTGAGTTAGTCATCCAAACCCATCCAGGTCAAGGTACAGAAATTGTTGTCGTTGTCAATCGGGAGTAGAACCTCATGTCCCCCACACCCCACACCCCAATTCGGGTTCTGATCGTGGATGACCATGCCGTTGTCCAGCAAGGATTAATTGCCATCATTGACGAAGAATCGGATATGGCGGTAGTTGGTCAGGCACAAAATGGCATTGAGGCGATCGCCTTATTTCGCCAGGAGCAACCAGATATCACCTTGATGGACTTACGGATGCCCGAAATGGGAGGTGTTGAAGCAATTACAACGCTTTGTGCTGAATTTAACACAGCACGCATTATTGTATTAACCACTTATGATGGCGACGAAGATATTTATCGGGGCTTACGGGCTGGGGCAAAGGGCTTCCTGCTCAAAGATTGTAAACCCAGCGAGCTGCGAACCGCGATTCGCACTGTTCATAGCGGTCAGCAATATATTCCACCCCATGTTGGCGCTAAATTAGTGCAGCGCATGAACAATCCAGAATTGACCGATCGCGAATTAGAAGTCTTGCAATTAGTTGCTCAAGGCATGAGTAATTTAGAAATTAGTGCTGCCTTGACGATTACTGAAAATACTGTCAAATCGAATATCAACCGCATTTTAAGTAAGTTGGGGGCAAAAGACCGCACCCAGGCAACTATTATTGCCCTGAAACGAGGGCTTACCAGCTCATAAGCCTATCAATTGAAAAGTTTAGGTTCAGGAAACATCTTCTATTAAAAAAGAAGCTGTAAGCCTTGTTTCTTCTTTAATCAAAGATATTTCTAACTTCTGAATCAGATTATAGAGGCATACAGCTAATCTCTAATGTGTAAGCTGATGATTTTTTGACTAAAGACTTGTGGGGTAATGTTATGGATAAATTCTGACCATACTGCTGCCACTCCAGTGTACCTCCAACACCTAGCATCGTAATATTTGCTTTTTTCGGCAAAATTATTCCTGGAATAGTAACCTTCCCAAATGTTGGCTCATCAAGCAATATTGCATATAACTTTCCTTTATTAGTGGTGTAGCGCACTCGAATATTTTCTGGAGTTAAATCTTCTGCTCGTATCCAATAGCGTGAGCCAAAGATTGCCTTACCATTCACATCTAGCCATTTACCCAAGCCTTCTAATCTTTCAAGCTGTACTTTGGATATTGAACCATCAGCTTTTGGCCCAATGTTCAGCAATAAATTTCCATTTTTACTAACAATATCTACAAATAAGTCAACTAGTTCATCTACCGAAATCATGTTCAAATCAGTATCATTTTGGTTATAGCCGAATGAGTAACCTAAACCCCTTGTACTTTCCCATTTATGAGGATCTATTTGTGTGGATTGGCTATACTCAGGTGTGGAAAAATCAAAGTGCAACCCTAACTGACCACCTAAATCAAAACGGTCATTCACCACACCATCTGGTACGCGATTGTAAAAGTAGGCCATAATTTCATTCGCTTGCCCAATAGGGTAGCCAAGATCATTCCATAATATAGATGGCTGATAGCGATCAATCAATTCGCGCCAATGAGCATTCGCATAATCTGCATAGGCTTTTTCCTGAATAATTGCTCCTACCAGCGTGTTGAAGTCTGTGATTGTTGTATCTTTGAAAGACCAATCAAGACCACCAGAATAATACACACCCATCCGCATACCTTCTTTGCGAACAGCTTGTGTTAGTTCACCTACAACATCGCGTGTTGCCACTCGCCCTAGCTGGTTTATAGTTTTACTAGGCCACAACAAAAAGCCATCATGATGCTTCGTTGTTAATACAACGTACCGCGCACCCACTTTAGAGAATAATTTTGCCCATTTTGAAGGGTTCCAATTTGTTATGGCTGCATTAAATCTGGGAATAAAGTCATCATAGGTGAAGCCTTCACCATAGGTTGTACGATGGTAGTTATAGGTAGGGCTTCCCTCAAGTTTCATAGAGTTGTAATACCATTCCGAGTAAGGGTTGTTCTTAAACCAGTATTCCCAACCACGCTCTGCAACGACTTTGTTTAGTTCCCCAGTTAGTGGTGCATAGCCAGGTACAGAATATACCCCCCAATGGATGAAAATTCCAAGTTTTGCATCCTTGAACCAGTCTGGAACTTCATGCTTCGATAGCGATTCAGTTGTTGGCTCATAAGTTCTTTGTGCAAGGGCAACAGAAGTGAACAAGTTCAAAAATACAGTTAACGATAATGTAGCAAACAGCGCACGAACTAAAAACTTAATCATTACAAGGTTCCTTATTAACAACGTTCTCAAACTTTAGAACGAAAGTGTACTTAGCTTTAAGTCGCTATTTTTATCAACAAGCACTGGATGTTAAGTCGAAGTATATCAAATAGTGAAACTAAAGTTATTTATTTCCTGAGTAGTCTCTACCCGCATTTCTCACAAGCTGTAGGGGCGGGTTCACAGATATGCTCCCATCATCCGTGAATATCTGGCTTAACCCGCCCCTACGATTTATTAACAACGAGAAAACTTAAGGAAAGAAAAATTTGTGAGAAATCCAGGTCTACTGATATTTAACTCATGTATTGCCTTGTTCTACTTGATGGCAAAGGTATTGTTCAGGATACTGTATTTTCAACCATAGCCGCACCCAATTGATTTTAATTATGCAAAAAATTATAGGCTTCATTGAGTTTGTTGGCTGATTCTTCTAATAAGCGTTGTTCATGAGCATTTCTTGATAACAGAAGTTGGCGCTCAATACCTGTTGAGCCAATGATACATGGAAGTCCAAGAACAACTTCACTGCCAACTCCATAGTTAGGGGTTGCTCTAGCCGATACTGGAAATATCTGCTTTTCATCTCGCAGGATGGTATCAACCAACTGACAAACTACTATTGATATACCATAGCTTGTATTTCCTTTGCGTTCAAAAATGTTATGGCCTCGTTTACGAGTTAACTGTGCGTACTCTTGCCGAATTTGTTCTAGCGTTGCTCCTTGTGGTATGGGAAATTCAGTTAACAGAATTCCCCCAATAAATGCACTAGACCAAACGACAAATTGACTGTCTCCATGCTCTCCAATCACATAAGCATGAACGTCAAGTTTTGCAACATTCAGTCGCTTTCCAAGTTGATATCTCAGTCTAGCAGTATCAAGAACGGTTCCCGAACCAAAAATTAGGTTTTCTGCTCTGGTGGAAGTAGCTTGAGCAATCCGCGTGAGTACATCCACTGGATTGCTAACAATGATTACGATTGAATTCGGTGCAACTCGATCCAATTCTTTCATCGTCAAACGGATGATCTCTGCATTGTCGCTCAATGTATCTAATCGGGTCTGTCCTTGTTTTGGCTGCACCCCAGCAGTCACAATAATGATATCTGAATCAGCTAAATCTTCATACTGATTTGATGGTATAATCTCCATTTCTTTAAGTAGGGGAATGCTGTCTTCAATATCCCATGCTTGCCCTTCAGCTTTTGATAAGGTTCGATCAAAAAGGACGACCCTTACACATTTACCGAGTAAGACTAAAGCATTTGCAACGTCTGCACCTACATTACCTGCACCAATAATACCGATTTTAGATGTTTTACTAATCATGCTATATCTACTTTTTTCTCTTCAAGACGTTTGTTTGGTAAGTCCTTGAGTCTGCAATTGCTGTCTTTTTACAACTTGGAAAACAATATATTTAACCCTTCGGTCATCGTGGGATGAGTCAAAATACCATCGCGCAGAATGGTGTAGGGCATCTGAGCTTGCATCACCATCTGCACCGTTGAAATCACTTCACCTGCTTCATGACACAACAAGGAACACCCTAGAATACGACCTGTATCTGCATCCACGATCGCCTTTAGCAGTCCATCAGTTTGACCGAGTGTTCTTGCTCTAGGAACGGCTGACGCATCCACCTTCGCCACGCGGATGGCATATCCTTGTTGCTGTGCTTCAGTTTCAGTCAAACCCACATGAGCCAGTTCTGGATCGATGAACAGACAAGATGGAACCAATCGATCCCGTGTACTCCGGTTGCCTCCATCAATTAAATTAGCTTTGACAATGCAATAATCATCGAGCGATATATGAGTGTATTGCGGGCCGCCGTTGATGTCGCCTAACGCCCAAATTCCCGGAATGTTCGTCTCTAAGCGATCGTTAACTTGAATAAATCCGCGTGTATCAGTTGCCACACCAGCAGCAGCTAAATTTAAGCTATCGGTATTGGGCGCACGACCAACGGCGACGAGCAAATGCGACCCTTGGAGAGTGATTTCATGATCGCCAACTTGGATTTGCAAGATGGTTTCATTATCAGTGCGAGTAACCCTCAACACCTTCGCCTTCAGCAAGAATTCAATACCATCTTTTTCTAGCAGTGTTTGAACTGCGATCGCTATATCTGGATTTTGCTGTGACAAGATTTGCTCACTTTGCCCAATGACAGTAACAAAAGAGCCAAACCGCCGAAACATCTGGGCAAACTCTAAACCAATATAGCTACTACCGAGAACGATCAGGTGTTCAGGCAAATATTCTAGCTCCATAATCGACTCACTTGTTAAAAATCCAGCTTCTGTGAGTCCGGGTACAGATGGAATTAATGGTCGTGTGCCTGTATTAACAAACAATCGTTCGGCGGTAAGTACGCGAGTGTTCCCAAGAGCCGTCGTCACTTCAATTGTTTTGGGAGCAATAAATCTTGCTGTGCCGATGATCAAGTTCTTATCCAGAGCCGTTTCTAAATTGTGCAAGTTCATTTCACGGGCAGATTGCACAACTGTTCGTTTTCGTTTGATCACTTCTGCCAGATCGACGATGGGTGTATTAGCTTTAACACCATAAGCCGCACTATTTCGCACTGTATTTGCCACATTGGCACTCGCCACCATAGTTTTAGTAGGAATACAGGCAATATTAATGCACCCGCCACCAATCATATTTAAACTGCGTTCAACCAGAGCGGTTTTTCGTCCGTCAGCGACTAACGCTGGTGCAAGTGTTTTACCCGCTTTGCCGCCGCCGATAATAATATCGTCATAGTGTTGAGCGTTCACTTCCATATCCTTTGAGTTTGATCAGGTGAATACGATTTCTAGAAGGTGTTATGAATTTCCGAAAAAACTGGCTGACTAAGAGGGTTTTAGCGATAACGTATTTGCCCTAGTGGTTCATCGCATTAATTTTGATGGGGTTGAGAAACGAACCGCGTTCGCGTCAGCGTCTCGCAGAGAAGGCGCGTTCGACGAAGTCGTTCCCGTTCGCGTAGCGTCTCCGAAGGAGAAGGGTAGTACACAAAGAAAGAGAAAGAAAAAAAGAAATTGAAGATTGAGTTTACCTCACAAAATGAATTTGACAGACTACTAGTTGGGCTTCTAAAAAGTGCTAACACCCGCTAAAAAATTCAAATTTTTCTACAAGCTTGCTTCATCAAAATACGGTTGTTTTTATACACCTCTAAAGTTCCAGATTGCGGGTTATCTAACGTGCCATCCCACACCCAATATTCATAAATTCCACTTTGAAACTTATATACTCGAACACCTTCTGTCGCTTGGCTAGTTCCTTTGCCCAAACTTAAATTCCCGTTGGGACTGGTCGCGCGATAGAGCAGTTCACGAGAAGTATAATTCTGCCAAATACTGATGTTGTAACTACCCTGGCATTTTGTACTCAGGAGGATGCCAGCAGTAGAATCAGCAGAAGCTCTTAAGGAAAAATTAGCTAAAATACTGATTGGCAGAGCTAGGAGTAACGCAGATTTTTTCATGAGTGTTTTAAAATTAATGAGTTTGACATTAGTGCATTGCTGCTACAACTTCATTTGTAGAAAGGACTGCATTGGCTATATACCCAAATCAGAATACTTGGTTGCCAGGGCGATCGCAGTGGGCGAATTATCTGGCAGTAGTCGCCCTATTTCAGACTTTGACACCACTGCCTAAATGCTGTTTTAAAAACGCCAAGGTGCGATCGCGCGCTAATTCTGCGGCTTCTTTGTGATAAGCGGAACTACCCACGCGACTAAACCCATGACTCACTCCTTCATAGCGATAGATTGTTACCAAGGGGTTGTCTTTCAGTCTCTGCTGAATGGATGCTTGAGCAGTTGATGACACAAACTCGTCATTTTCATCCATGTGCAATATCAGCGGTTTCTGAATTTTTGTCGCCTCTGCTAAATTCTTTTCAATGTCAACACCGTAGTAACTAACGTTGGCATCTGCATCAGTACGTGTTGCCATGAAATATGCCAGTTTGCCGCCCAAACAAAAGCCCACACTACCGACCTTACCTGTGCTGCTGGGATACTGCCGCAGAAAAGACAGACTTGCCTTTAGGTCTTCTACGCCGCTATCCACATCAAACGCTTGGAGTAACTCAAAGGCTTTAGCCCACTGATCCTGATCGTCAGCATCAAGTTGCACACCGGGTTCCAGTCGCCAATACAAATCTGGCACAAGCACCAAATAGCCGGACTTAGCATAATCATCGGCAATTTGATGCATATTAATATTTACCCCAAGAATTTCTTGAATCAGCACAATCCCTGCATAAGGTTGAGTATTGGGTGCTGCTAGATAGGCGCTAAAACTGCCCCCGGACAAGGCTGAAATGGTTACATTTTGAGTTGTCATGGTGTCCTTTTTAATAATTTGCTATTTAAACTTTGACCTATCCTGACGATGACTTTGCTCCTGGAAGTAGTCGCGCCAGCTTTCGGGTAAAGCTTCAAGTTGAGCGGGCTGAACTGGTTGATGATGCCGTTGTTTGCGTTCATAGCAGTGGACTTCTTGCAGGATAAAAACTGGGTAATATGGTCGTTGCTTCGGCTTTTCAAAGATTGAGGTCGGACAATCCTGGATGATCGTCAGGACGACGACCTAGTAGCCAGTGGTATTTGCGTTCGCGTAGCGTCTCCTTCGGAGAATCGCTCTGGTGAATTGGCAGGTCGTTGATGCTGGCAATACGCCATCGCATGAATCCATGTTCATCGAACTCCCAATTCTCATTGCCGTAAGAACGGAACCAGTTGCCGGAATCATTATGCCATTCGTAAGCAAACCGGACAGCAATTCGGTTGTCTTGAAAAGCCCAAAGCTCTTTGATCAGACGGTATTCTAATTCTTTAAGCCACTTACGTGTTAAGAACTCGACGATTGCCTCACGACCACATAGAAATTCTGAACGGTTACGCCAAATGCTATCCGACGTGTAAGCAAGTGATACTAGTTCAGGGTTACGTGTGTTCCAAGCATCCTCTGCAATTCGGACTTTTTGGATAGCGGATTCATGATCAAAAGGCGGCAGGGGTAGTCGAGGATTTTCGGCGTTGTTCATAGTATGTAAGCGATATAATAGCGATTCTCGTTCAGAGAGGCTTTGCCAACGTCTCAGTATGATTTAATTGGCATTAAATCCGTGCCGACCGAATTACCTCAAAAGCAGTTTAATACAGTTCAATGAATACGATCCGCGATGTGCAGCGTTTCCCCAGATGCCCCCGTTACAACTGCAATTTTTCCCTCTAGTTTTTTCATGATAATTTCTTAAGATCGGGCAGTGTGAACTTCACCGTTTCGCTGGTAATTACTTTGTGCGTGGGGTCAGCTAGTTCAATCAGCACCTTGTGTGCGCCAGGTTCCAGTCCGACCAGGATGATCGTTTCCCCACTGGCATCGACAAAGTGCCACGGCGCGTCGTCAACGGTGATGTGGATATGACCGATGCGCGGCGATACTTCAAGGGCACCTTTGCCAAACACTGGCAACACGCGTAGGTTCTCCGTCCGGTACTGGATAAAGACGCGACCCTGTGCTAACGGTTCAGGAAGCGGTGGATCGACAATCAGCTTGGGTGGTGCTTCGTTTTCGATCGCAATCAACGGTGATGATCCGATAATGTCCCTAGCGCTCGGTGTGTGGCTGTTCATAGCAGGTAATTACCTGAGAGTAGTTTGTTATTACGATCCATTTGAAGGTGAAACGGCGCAGAGTCATCGCTTCAGGAAGCCATTAACGTTTCTTTAATGCGAGTTCCCAGACCGCAGTTGCGAATGCTTTCGGACAAGGCGATCGCATCGACACTGATCGCGGCTTGCTGCCCAGAGCGTTGCTCTCACTTTTTTATACTCTTGGCATAACAGATAAAGCACGGTAGAACAAAGTAATTTCAGACACCTCAAATTAGAGATTCTACTTCTAAACTTTGTAGAGATCGTAAGTGAGTTAAGATCTCTAGAAGCAGCACAGGCTTATTGCTGACAAGGTTGGTTGCTCTGTGTCTCAGAAATGGGGAATTGATCGCCAGCAAGATAATTGTCAAAGTATTCGTGAAAGTAGGTCCAGGAAGTTTTACTCTTTGCAGCTAAATAGCAAGTAGGAGCCGTGCGATAAACTGGGACTCGTGATTTAATTTCTTGCTGAAGCAATGGGGAAAGCTCCTCAAATCTTTGCAGTTTCCGAATACTAGCACTGTAAACTAATTGTCCTGGTTTCCCTTTCATCTTCATCCAAGGTAGCCAGGGACCAATGCGATTCCAAGTGCCTGAAACATTCAGTACTGTAAGAACGTTAAGCTGTTCGACTCTTGCTTCAGGAACTACAAACTTAAAAAATTCCCCAGCTTGATAGAGTGGTTCGGGACTATAGTCTTGAAACTTCGGATCACTGGCTAGAACTTTAGGATAGGTAAGCGGAACATCCAATGTGAGAATGAGATTTCTGCCAGCCGCCAAAGCGGGGAATCTCCCTTGTCCTAAGTTGTTCTGAACGGGATTATTCGCAACATGCACTACGGGCACTACTTCCCCTGTCCAGGGATTCTGCCAGCGATTTAGCACCTGATTCGTCTCTGGATCTAAATAGTACTGAAGTTCACGAGATGTTAATAACCATTGTCCTTGCTGATTCTGAAAGCAGCGTGCAACATTCATGCCGATGATACTAAATAACTTTCGCTGCTGTTCTTGAGGAACAAACGCATAAACAGAACCGCTCCATTCGAGATAGGTGTTCCGTGAATCGGTGGCACAGCGAGTCCGGACTAACTCCTGAATGTCAACCGTTTGTGTGTCTGAGTGGGTTTGAGCGGCACCTGGAGTTGGTTTTAAAGCTAAAACTGTAACGACGACTGTAGCCCAAAAGTACAGAAACTTAGTTTTACGTCTCATACCTTGAATCTTCGTTAAATTCTTGTTCATTTGCAAGAAGGTAAACGTCTCGTTTACAGACTTAAACTTCGAGGTTTTGGCATAACGGGAAAGGATGCCTGCGGCGTTCAGAAGGCAAGAGACAGGAGGCAGAGGGCAGAAGGAACCCACCCTTAAAAGAGTGGGATTGAAACAATGACTTTTTATACCTTGATGCAAGCAGTTTCAGTATAATTATTGATTAAATCGGCTTTAAACCCAGAACTAAAGTTGTCATTAATACTACTCATCCCTTCTGCCTCCTGCCTTCTCCTATGGTCGCCGCTACGCGAACGGCCCTCTGCCTTTCTTTGTAAACTACGCATCCTATTGCAGATATTTCTTCAATTGGGCAGCAGCTTGAACAAACAGAGAACGGGTTTCTGGCAACTCGGCTAAACCATTCAGTAGTCCGAAGTCATGAATCATGCCGTTGTACTGCACAGTTGTTACCTCGACCCCAGCTTCATCGAGCTTGCGTCCATAGGCTGTGCCTTCGTCATGCAAAATATCGCTCTCTGCAACCACAATTAACGTTGGAGGCAAGCCTTTGAGTTGCTCAACCGTCGCCTGTAGGGGAGAAGCATAAATGTCTTTGCGCTTTTCTGGGTCAGGGATGTACATGTCATACATCCACTTCATCGTGGGTACAGTCAGAAAACGCTGATCGCCAAATTGGTGATAAGAATTCGTTTCAAAATCCGCATCTACAATCGGCCACATCATAATTTGCAGCTTTATGTGTGGCCCTCCTTTTTCTTGCGCCTTCAAAGCAGTGACAGTTGTCATGTTACCGCCGACACTGTTGCCAACAACTGCCAAATTCTTGCCATCCACACCAATTTCCTCACCATGCTCAGCAACCCATTTGGTCGCAGCATAAATCTCATTGATTGCCTGTGGGTACTGAGCATCTGGCGTGCGAGTATAGTTGACAAAGACACCTGCAAACCCTGAAAGCACAACCAGATCGCGAACCATGCGCTTGTGTGTTGGGTAATCACCCAGCACCCAACCACCACCATGAATAAAGATGAAAACAGGTAATGTGCCTTTGACCCCTAATGGTCGTACAATATTGAGTGTGATTGGATAACCGTCAGCAGTAATCGTCTTTTGGGATTCTTCAATGCCTGAAAGGTCTACTGAAACAGAAGCCTGTGCATCCACAAGGACTTGACGTGCTTCAAGTGCAGTGAGTTTCTCCAGCGCCACACCCCCTGAATTCAGCACTTTCAAAAATTCCTTCGTTCCTTTGGAAAGACGTGGATCATCCGCAAATTCCACAATTTTTGCTGCTTGCGAGTTTGCTTGAGCAACCATGACATTCTCCTTTAATGAATTGTAAACAATCTGTTGAGATGTTAAGTTAATTGATTTAACACTGCTGCTTGATCAGTAGTAATTGTCAAATCACAATCACTTTTTACCGACATCGTTTAAGAGCCAAAACTATTTGTTACTAGTGGTTAGTTTGGTATTCTCTACAACGTGAGTGCTGAGAAAGCTGTGAATATGGTCTGCCATCGCATCCCCATCCTCTTCCAGAGCAAAGTGCCCCGTATCAAATAAATGAAACTCCAGGTTTTTTAAGTCGCGTTTGTAGGCATAAGCTCCCTCGACTAAAAAGCCCTGGTCATTTTTGCCCCATACAATTAACGTGGGTGGTTGATATTGGCGCAAGTAAGCTTGCCATCGTGGATATAACCGCACATTGGACTGGTAGTCGTATTTTAATGCCAATTGAATATCTATATTGCCAGGGCGATCGAGGATTGCCTGATCCAGAGTCCAAGTATCGGGACTGAGGTTTTCTATATTCCTAGCTCTATTAGTATAATACCATTTTGTGCCCTTGCTTGTCAAAGCCTGTCGCACGCGATCGCCATTTTCGGGTGTCTTATTCTGCCAAAAAGCGCGCATGGGCTTCCAGAAATCACCAAGACCCTCCTCGTAGGCATTGCCATTTTGCACAATTAGCGTCTCAATCTGCTCTGGATACTGTGTTGCCAATCGATAACCAATGGGAGCGCCATAATCCATTAAATAAAGGCTATAGCGTTTCAATCCGATCGCATCGACAAAGCTTGCCATCACTTCGGCAAGGCGATCGAAGGTGTAATCAAACTCATCCACCGTTGGCATAGAACTATAGCCAAAACCAGGATAATCAGGTGCAATCAGATGGAATTGATCCGCCAACGCCGGAATTAGATTGCGGAACATGTGGGACGAGGTTGGAAAGCCGTGCAATAGCAGAATCGTCGGATTATTACGAGAACCAGCTTCACGATAAAAGATATCTAAACCATCGATCGATACTGTGCGATAAGTGGTCATGGGTTTACTCTTTTGAATTCAAATCGTTCAACAGAATCAGAAATAGTTGATCTTGTTTGGTGAAAGCTTCTTGTCACTCTTTAGGAAGAGACCAGAGTTTGATGGTTTTGTCGGCACTGCTACTGATCATATTTCCATGCGGTCTGAAAACTACTGACCGCACGCCTCGCTCATGCCCGATCAAATTCTCCAAGAGTTTGCCTTCAGGCAACCCCCATAACTTGATAGTGCTATCATTGCTACCACTAGCTAATCTCTTACCATCAGGGCTGAAAGCCACTGACCACACAACTCCTGAATGTCCAATTAGGGAGTGCAACAATTTTCCAGTGGGCATTTGCCAGAGTTTGACTGTCCTATCAGCACTGCCACTCGCTAAAGTCTGTCCATCAGGGCTAAAAGTCACTGAGCGCACGGCTTGTGAATGAGCATTCAGGGTTTTTAGAACAGCACCATCCATGCGCCAAATTTTGACTGTACCAGCCTCATTGCCACTAGCTAAGGTCTGCCCATCTGGACTAAAAGCAACAGTTCTTACCCACTTTCCATCCGATAACTGATGAACTTGTATGCCAGTCTGCACGTTCCAGATGCGGATGGTTGTGTCAGCACTACCACTGGCTAACCACTTTCCGTTGGGGCTGATGGCAACGGCTTCTACATCATCTGTATGGCCATCTAGGGTACGAAGCAGTTGTCCCGTCTCTAAATTCCAGAGTTTAATCCGGTTATCCCAACTGCCACTAGCGAGCAGCTTGCTATCTGGACTGATGGCAAGGCTTACCACTGCATCGCCGTGTCCTTCTAAAGTGTAGAGTAAGGTGTTACTAGGCAGATCCCAGATTTTAATTTTTTTATCGTAACTGCCACTGGCGAGGAAGCGTCCATCAGGGCTAATTGCCAATGCGTAAACCCAAGTTGAATTTCCTTGGAGAGAACTTAAGGGTTGAATGGTTGCAACAGAGGTAGTAGCAATACTAGCGTTTCGGAAGGAAGACAATAGGCTAGCACAACTGCTACTACCAACCAAGATTGTTAGGGTGCTGATTGCCAATGCTGCTGAAGATTTCCTGGTAATTTGTTTCGATCTCATAACAGGACATTCCTTGTGCGAGTGGGAGAATAATCTGACTTGCACCCACTGCGTAACGGTGTCGGAGACTACTAGTACTAAGCTAAAAATCTTTTAATTTGCATCCTCAAAAAATGAATCTATTGTGGGGTGGGCCGAAAAGCCCGCCCTAGTTGTGCAAATTAAATGCGCGACAGCTTATAGAGTAATTTTTTCTGGAATTTGAGATGAGAACGCTTTTCCTTGCGCTTTTTGTTGTTTATTTCGATATTCAATCCAGCGTCGCATCAGAAATAAAAGGGTTGTCGTGACAATCCCTACTAGCCCAATCGGGGTTAAATAGCTCCAATGCTCTAACATTTTGTCCCAAACGTGCCAAGTGAGCAGGAACATGGCTAAGTAAGTCAGGGTATGTAATCGCTTCCAATTTTTTTTCAGTCTTTTGACACTCCAGTCATTAGAAGTAATTGCCAATAGGGTAAAAATTATGAAGGTAGATATACCCTGGATATAAATCCAATAGGTATTGGGATCTAAAAAATCAAGGTCTCTCTTTTTCACTAAGAGGAAACCGTGAAGCAAAGCCAAGCAGAAAGCCAGAATCCCGATAATTCGTCGATATTTTAACAGCCATTTGGGAAGGTTCGCTTGTTTAGTTTGAGGAAAAATTATTCTAAGATTTGTGGGCATTAAGGTGAGAATGTAAGCTCCTAAAGCTAGAAATCCCAGGCTGTTTTCTAACGGTGCTGTATCGATTGCTGCCATGACCAATCCTCCTTAATTTTTCAATAAAAGCCCTTACAAAGGTAGGTATTTTTTATTTGGTCATTTTTTGAAGATTCCAGCCGATCTTTACTACATCAGTCCTCTGTGTTCATACTCTTTTTTTGGCGAAGGTATTGTTATTCAAAGGTTTATACTTGAGCATGAGCAATGCTGGGATAATCCATTATTTCCACCAATCAGGCGAGAACGGATTGCAGTCGTGATGTGAGAAATTGCTCGATATAATTTGCGATCGCGTCACCATCTTCTTCCAGAGCAAAGTGTCCGGTATCAAGTAAATGAAACTCCAGGTTTTTTAAGTCGCGTTTGTAGGCATAAGCTCCCTCGACTAAAAAGCCCTGGTCATTTTTGCCCCATACAATTAGCGTCGGTGGTTGATATTGGCGCAAGTAAGCTTGCCATTGTGGATATAACCGCACATTGGACTGGTAGTCGTATTTTAATGCCAATTGAATATCTATATTGCCAGGGCGATCAAGGAGTGCCTGATCCAGAGTCCAGGTATCGGGACTGAGGTTTTCTAGATTCCTGGCTCCAGTCATGTAATACCATTTCGTGCCCTTGCTTGTCAAAGCCTGTCGCACGCGATCGCCATTTTCGGGTGTCTTATTCTGCCAAAAAGCACGCATAGGCTCCCAGAAATCACCGAGTCCCTCCTCGTAGGCATTGCCATTTTGCACAATCAGCGTCTCAATCTGCTCAGGATGCTGCGTTGCCAGGCGATAGCCAATGGGAGCGCCATAATCCATCAGGTAAAGACTATAGCGGTTTAATCCGATCGCAGCGATAAAGCCTGCCATTACTTCGGTAAGATGATCAAAGGTGTAATCAAACTCGTCCACCGTGGGCATGGAACTATAGCCAAAACCTGGATAATCAGGGGCAACAAGATGGAAGCGATCGGCTAAGGCAGATATCAAGTTGCGAAACATGTGAGAGGAGGTTGGAAAGCCGTGCAACAGCAGAACTGTCGGATTACTGCGGGAACCAGCTTCTCGGTAAAAGATATCTAAACCATTGATCGAAACTGTGTTAAATGTGGTCATGCCATTACTCCTTAGACATTTTGAGCGATCGCCCAGCAACTTTTGCACTCAATTAGACAGAGACGGGTTGCAGTCGTGAGGCGAGAAATTGAGCAATATGGTCTGCGATCACATCGCCTTCTTCTTCCAAGGCAAAATGTCCGGTATCGAGTAAATGCAACTCCACGTCTTTTAAGTCGCGCTTGTAGGGATGAGCGCCTTCTGGGGGGAAGATGTAGTCATTCTTACCCCAAACAATCAGGGTTGGTGGCTGATATTTGCGAAAATACTCCTGCCATTGCGGATATAGTGGTGGATTCGTGCCATAGCTATACAGCAGCGCCAGTTGAATCTCATCGTTGCCTGGGCGATCAAGGAAATGTTGATCGATAGTCCAGGTATCGGGGCTGATTGCTTCTAGATTGCGAACACCGTTGGTATATTGCCACTTCGTCGCTTCCAGGGTGACAAGATATTTGAGCTTTTGGGCATTCTCAGGCGATCGCTCTTGCCAGTATGCCTTAATTAGTTCCCAGAATTCGCGTAGACCTTCTTCGTAAGCATTGCCATTTTGAACAATCAGAGATTGCACGCGTTCTGGATATTTAGCGGCAATCCGATAGCCTATCGGTGCGCCATAATCCATCACATAAAGGCTGTACTTTTTGAGAGCGATCGCAGCAATGAATTTTTCTACAATCTCAGCCAAATTATCAAACGTGTAATCAAATTCATTTACAGTTGGCATTGAACTGTTGCCGTAGCCAGGATAATCAGGTGCAACGAGATGGAATTTATCAGCGAGGGCAGGTATGAGATTGCGGAACATGTGAGAGGAAGTTGGAAAGCCGTGCAATAACAGAATCGTTGGATTATCACGAGAACCCGCTTCACGGTAGAAGATATCTAAACCATCGATGGAAACTGTGCGATATGCAGTCATGGGATTACTCCTTGTAAGTGATAAAAGTGACATGATGGCGTTTTACGATAAGTAGGTCGATGTTAAAAATTGTCGTTATGACAAAGCAGGAGGCAGAGGGCAGATGGCAGAAGGGAAGAGAGTTTTAGGCAACTTTACTTTTCGTTACATACTTCGGTTTATTTGCACCGTTCTACTTAGGTCGATCTATCTGCTCCTGAAAGTAGTCCCGCCAGCTTTAACTTCTTTTGGACTTCAAATCTGTGCCATACCACCATCAACAAACAACTCAATGCCGTTCACAAAGCTGCTATCATCTGAAGCCAGAAAAACAACCGCTTTGGCAATCTCATCGGGTTTGCCGACTCGTCCCAGTGGGATGGCGCTGGCTTGGCTGTCTACAAATTCTTGCAACTGCTGGTCATTCAATCCCAGATGATCGTAACCAGGAGTCGGAACCACACCAGGGCTAATGGCATTCACTCGGATCTTGCGTTCTCTAAGGTCGAGTGTCCAATTCCGAGCAAACGATCTCACAGCGGCTTTGGTGGCGCTGTAAACACTGAAAGCTGGTGTACCTTTTATGGAAGCAGTCGAAGCATTCAGGATAATAGAAGCGCCCTCTGGCAACAGTGGCAGTGCCTTTTGTACGGTGAACAGCAAACCTTTGACGCTCACTGTTACTGCCAGGTCAAGCGAGCAGGCGCAACGATTCATTCCAGAGCCGATCGGCATTGTCTGGGTTGAGGGCGTAGGGGGCAACTCCGCTCATATAGCCGTTCCCGTTGGTGACGAGAGTGGCTTCATTGCAGTCCTCGAAATAGCGTCCGCCAACGCCCTTTAGTAGCCCAGAGGTTGCTAACAGAACGGAAGTTGCCGCACCCTGCGCTATTGTCTTCTGCTGCTCAGGTGGGGTTCTAAGACCGCCCGTATGACGCTGGAGGTTGGTTGCGATCGCCCCGGGCATCAGGGCATTAGCGGTAATGCCATCCTTGAACCAGCGTGCAGTAGCTCCCACAGCAAAGAGGATGCTTGCAGTCTTGGACTGTCCATACGCCAACCACGGATCATAAGGACGGAACATGAAGTGAATATCATCGAACACAATGGGCGACATCAAGTGCCCGCTAGAACTAACCAACACGATACGGGCGGCACCCTCTGCTGCGAGAGCGTCGTGTAGTCCGAGCGCTAGGGCAAAGGGTCCGAGATAGTTAGTGGCAAATTGCATCTCCCAGTCTTCGGGTGTGCGCTGTTCGGGCAGTGCCATTACCCCTGCATTATTAACGAGGATGTGCAGAGGCTCACGCCAGGCAGCAATGAACTTGGCAATTGAGTTGCGATCGCTTAAATCAAGCAAAGCAACATGAATATTCCGGTTCCCAGTAGTAGCCATAATGTCAGCCGCGACTTGCGCTCCAGCATCGGTATTACGCACAGCTAGTGTGACGATCGCTCCAGTTTGAGCCAGTGCCCGCGCCGTTTCTGTGCCGATGCCCGATGCGGCTCCCGTAACAATCGCCCGCTTGCCGGAAAGATCAATTCCTTCTACGACCTCGGCGGCGGTGGAATGTCGTCCGAATGGTGTTGTAATCAGTGCCATTGTGTATTCCTTTACAGAGGTCGAGTGTTTTGTTTGCCTAACATCGACCGATAAACACTCAACAGGTATGATAATCTGAGATTGATCAAAGACGATCGCCCGTTTCTAAATAGATGAATACGCCGAATTTTGGACGTTAGATTTGCTGAGAACCGTTCCTGCTGTGCGACCTGCTTTAATTAAATCCGCTGCCTTCTCACCAATCATGATGGTGGGTGCGTTCGTATTTCCGGTCGTGATGGTGGGCATGATGGAGGCATCTACAACCCGTAACCCTTCAATTCCATGTACTCGTAGTTCAGGATCTACCACTGCCATTGAGTCAATGCCCATTTTGCAGGTGCCAACCGGATGCCACACAGTACTGCTATTGTTGCGGATATAAGCAACGAGTGCTTCATCACTCTGAACCTCAGCACCCGGAGCAATTTCTGCACCACGAAACTCATCAAAAACGCTGGACTGAAACACTTGGCGGATTAACTTAATTCCTTCAACCAGCTTTTGCACATCAGCTTCACTTTGTAGGTAGTTCATCTGAAGCATCGGTGTGTCTTTAGGTTCAGGCGATCGCAAACCGACACTGCCAATATTTTGCAGATGGGTCAAAGCGACTGCACCCGTAAATCCAAATGCCGCTGGAGCATAACCAGGGGGTAAGAGCTGAATGGAACCGAATAGAAACTGTAAATCGGGTGCAACCGCTGAATTCCACTTGCTATGCAAAAATAATCCAGCTTCTCCGATACTACTGGTGCTGGCAAAGTGTAAATCCTGAGTTGCCTGGTATACCACAGGAGAGAAAATGTGGTCTTGCAGGTTTTGACCAACACCTGGCAGATCGACAACAACAGAAATCCCTAATGTTTGTAAGTGTGCTCCATCCCCAATGCCGGAAAGCATTAGCAGTTTGGGCGAATCGAACGCGCCCGCACTTAAAATCACTTCCCGCTCAACCCTGACTTGGTGCAGCATTCCCTCGTGCAGATATTCCACCCCAACGGTGCGGGTTCCCTCAAACAACAATCGAGTCACCAATGCCCCAGTCGTTATGGTCAAATTGCGACGCTGGAGAATGGGAACAAGGAATGCAGCAGCAGCACTGTGCCGTTTACCCTCCTTAATAGTCTGCTGATAGAGTCCGGCTCCTTCCTGCTGCGTACCGTTGAAATCAGGATTGTAGTCAAATCCCATTTCCACACATGCCTTTACAAATCGTTGAGAAATTGCAGTAGGCGCAATGAGATCGGTAACGCTCAACTCCCCATCAATTCCGTGGTAGGCGGAGCCACCGCGTGAGGAGTGTTCAGATTTCTTGAAATAAGGCAAGACATCAAGGTACGACCAACCGGGATTTCCCAACTCCTGCCAGTGATCATAATCGTGATGATTGCCTCGGACATACATCATGAAATTAATCGAACTGCTGCCTCCCAAGACTTTGCCACGGGAACAAAACATTTTGCGATTATTCAAGAAGGGTTCTGGTTCAGAGAAATAGCTCCAGTCCACCTCTGAGCCTAGTAGATTGACGCACTGTGCTGGGATGAAAATCTCTGGTTTCGTATCTGGGTTACCCGCTTCCAGGAGTAACACAGTTGTGTCATTGTCTTCGGTTAGACGATTGGCAACCACACAACCTGCTGACCCTGCACCGATTACAATGTAGTCATAATTAGTCATAAAGTTCTCTTTCTCTGTTATCTACAATTGATAAATGGAGTCAAGAATGAACTGATTTAAAGAGCGATCGCTGAATTTAACTGCGTACCAATGGTGTATCCACCAAATGTTCTGCCAGAAACCAAACTTGCGTCTCATTGGTTCGTAGCACTTGGCTCACTAACAAATCGTTAGTACCACTATCTTGATTTGCTGCTGTTTTATCGATCGCCACTCTCAATTCTCCAATTATTAACTCGTGGGCTTCTAGTAACCGCGACAACATTACAGGTACTTCCTCAACGCCGTTGGGCGGACGCTTAATCTTAGTAACTTCTGCCACATGACGCGGGTCAGCAATCGCCACACCTCCCAGTGTTTGTACCCGTTCACCTAGTGCATCAATTAACCCAATTTGTTCGCTGGCGTGTTTGTCGAGTAACAGATGCAGTTGATAAAACGTATGTCCGCGCATCAACCAGTGATGTTTCTTGTAAAGGTGATAGAGAATAATCGTATCTGCCAAAATTTGATTGACTAAAACACAACTTTCGCTGCGGGCACTGGGGTTGAGAACAATTGGCAAATCACGAAGAGTACCATACTGCTGAATTTCATATCCATGTTGATGCAGTAAGGGTTGACTGCCATCGACTTTAGTGATGCCTGTATTTTGAGTCGGCATGATCGGATCTCCTAGAATCAATAATTAAGTCTGTTCTATTTGTATGTACCGAGAAACTGTTTCTCTTAAAATTGGGATTACTTCACAGATGTGCTTGCTGCTTCAATCACGACATCTGGTGCAAAAGCATTAACATAAACCAGAGCTTTCACCTGTGGATTGCCAGCAGCCGCACCCGTAATCACATTTCCACCATAGGAATCTCCGACTACAACAACGGAACCTTTTTGATTATTAATCACCCGCTTCGTTGTTGCCACATCATCAGCAAGCGAGGTGAGGGGAATCTGCACAGCAGTCACTCTATAGCCATCCTGCTCTAACAATGGAATAACGTGTTGCCATGATGTACCGTCAGCATAAGCCCCATGAACGAGAACGATCGCAGGTTTAGAGTTAGACGCTTGAGGTAATTCCTTGGAGGTGGCTGATGTTGGATGCATTGATATGCCAACGACAACACTTAATGCAAATAACCATAGCAACAATTTTTGAACTTTTTTCCCTGTAAAAACCATCATGGCGATCGCCTCTGTATTCTTGCTAAATTGCTGAAATCTCTGGTTCTTGTTGTCCGTATAGAAGTTATGAAATACTCCCCGCTGAAATACTTCTTAAGATAAGCATCAAAAAGCTTAATTATTACAAAGAGTGGAAGAAGAAAGAAAAACGTCTTCTCTAAGGGAGATCTCCGGGCGCACCCAGAATTTCGTCGCCAATTTCGCTAGAGATGCGATTCAACAATTCCATGTCAGGTGCCTCATTCTGGTTTTGCGTCCCTGTTGCTTCAATAAAGTGAGCAAAGGCACTGGGCGAAGCAACGACTAACCCGCGAGCTGGCTGGTCACTGAGTGCAGCGACAACATGGGGTGTGCCCATCGGAATGAAGGCACTTTCACCTGCGCCTAGCACAACTTTATTCTTACCAACCCAGACAGTGAACTCTCCTTCCAACACATAAAGTTGTTCTGAATAGCGTGTATGGCGATGGGGTGGAGTCTGGGCACCAGGAGGGAAATAGCCCTCAACCAGGTCATATTTACCATCAGTTGTGGTGTGATCGGCGACGATGGTAAGGTAGTTATTAAGAAGCCAAAATGATTTTGATGTACCGTCAGCAAAAGCCCCATGACCGATAACGAGCGCTCTTTTAGAGTTGGAGGCTTGAGGTAATTCCTTGGCGGTAGCTGATGTTGGATGCATTAATATCCCAACGACAGCACTTAATGCAAGTAACCACAGTAACAATCTTTGAACTTTTTTCCATGTAAAAACTATCATTGCGATCGCCTCTGTATTCTTTCTAAATTGCTGAAATCTTTGGTTGTTGTTGTCGGTATAGAAGTTATGAAATACTCCCCGCTGAAATACTTGTTGGGATAAGCATCAAAACCTTAATTACGAATTACGAATTACGAATTATTTTAATCATTTGCAGCAACAACGGCTGCCATTATCTGCTCAACAGTCCAGCGCTCAAGATAGCGAATTCCATTAATAAACAAAGCGGGTGCAACCTCAACTCCACTTCGCAGTCCACCTTCGATATCCGCATTGATGCGATCGACATGCACACCTCTGGATAAATCCTGTAAAAATTGAGAAATATCAAGTCCTAAACGATTGGCGTACTCCACTAGATAGCCATTTCCCAATTCCTGTTGATGGATAAACAGCATCTCATGCATTTGCCAAAACTGCCCTTGAGCCGCAGCGGCTTCCGCAGCTTCCGCTGCCCGTTTAGCATGTAGATGAATCTGTATCTGAGGAAAATGACGGAAGATAAAACCTAAATTGTTTTCTCCAAACGAAACCTGCAATTGCTGCCCGGCAACTTTAATCAATCGATAGACGTTGGCACTTTGAAAACATTCATAATCTCCATACATGACGAAGACTACAGCAGCATTCAGTACACCTTGGATGTGATCCTGGGTTGAAGGCGGAACGAATAAGGAAATATAATTATCACGGTCGTAAGTCATGTTTCGGTTTGTATTAAGCAAACTTCAGCCTTACAACCCAACTGCGCTAACGTTGCTATGGATTTAATATAGACAATTGGCCCTTTGTTGTCGTCCACTCTGGGTTGACATTTTTGTACAATCGAGTGATGGATGAACCTGTCCATCTCGCAGTGGAAGGTTGTCTCCAACTAAAGTTGGAATTTGGATACCAACTTCAGTACAGCTTATAAATTGACAATCCCACGCTTAACAGCAGTAATCACGGCTTGTGTGCGATCCCTCACGCCCAATTTGCTCAAAATCCGATTTATATGCGATTTGACGGTACTTTCACCAATAATCAAAGCAGTACCAATTTCTTGATTACCCATTCCTTGTGCCATCAAATGCAGCACTTCCAACTCTCGTTCACTGAGTTCTGGATTGCTCATTCGCTGCAATAATTTTGCGCCCACTTCTGGCGGAATGTATTTCTGACCATTATGAATGGCGCGAATCGCATTCAAAAGCTCGCCAACTTTAGCATCCTTAAGCAGATAGCCTTGAGCGCCCGCCTGCAAGCCGCGATAGATATCTTCATCGCCATCGTAGGTTGTGAGTACGGCGATCCGAGCCTGCTTAAATTCAGCACAAATCGCCATAATGGCTTCAACACCTTCCATTTGGGGCATTCGTAAATCCATTAGTGTGACATCAGGTTGGTGTTCTCGAAACGCGGCGATCGCCTGCTGCCCATCTTCTGCTTGAGCAATCACCGTCATCTCTGGATCGCGGTTAATGATGGTTGCTAGACCCTTTCTGACTATGGCATGGTCATCAACAATCAGCACCCGAATCGTAGTGGATTGGCTCATCGTAACCTCACTCTCGATTGATAGTGACAATAATTTCTGTTCCTTGACCTGGTTGGCTTTGAATTATTAGTTGTGCGCCAATGCGCTCTGCTCGTTCGCTCATTCCTAATAAGCCAAACCCACCGCTCAAAGGAATGCTACCTACTCCAAAGCCCCTGCCATCGTCTTTAACCCGTAAGGTACACTGTGTCTCGCTGTACACTAACTCAACCAAAATTTCGCCAGCATTTGCGTATTTAATCGCATTGGTTAATGCTTCCTGCCCAATTCTGAGTAAGTTATTCTCCACTTCGGTTGGTAAGGAATATGCTGTACCCTGAGTTTGGCAAATCAGATCTGTGTCAGTCGTCGATCGCATTTGAGCCACAATCCGATGCAGGGCACTCTCTAAATTACCTTCTTCTAATAGCTGCGGACGGAGTGCTGATACGGATCGCCGTGCCCCTGCCAGCCCAGCGCGTGCTAGTTCCTCAATCATTTCCAGATGTACTTGGGTTGCTTGTGGGTCATCCGCCAGCACTTGTGTTACTGCTCCAACTTGAAGCAGAATACCTGTAAAAGATTGAGCTAGTGTATCATGAATTTCTCGCGCCATCCGGTTGCGTTCTTCCAGAATTGAGGCGTGTTCGGCTCGTTTGCGATCGCTAATGTCTGTGATGAGATTGTAGAAGCCTCTCACTTGAGCATTGTCATCGAAATCAGGGATCAAGGTCGCGCTGATGCACCGCTTACCAAGCGGAAAAGGGATTTCTGCCTCCAGGGATACAGTTTGCCCTTCAAACACCTGATTAATATACGGTTCAACTCGTTGATAAACCGCCTCACCGAGAAGTTGGCGAACAGGGTTGCCCAGAATTTCATTGCAGCTACGGTTAAACCAAACCTCATAGGTACGGTTGATGAATTGATAACACCGATTACCATCTACATAGCTGATGAGAACTGGTAGAGCGTCGGCAATCAGTCGTAATTCCTGTTCTCGCTCGCGCACTGCTGCTTCGCTTTTCTGTAAAGCCGTCGTTCGTTGGGCTACCTGTTGCTCTAATGTGCGGTTGTAGTCGGCTAGAAGTTTCTCTGCTTGTTTGCGCTCAGTGATATCTTGAAAGGCTACAATCGCATAAGCTACCTTGCCCTGTTCGTCAAAGATTGGAGTGCCCCATACCTCAATGGGAATGGTGGCGCTATTTTGGCGAATTTCCATGTCATCAACGGTGGTGCGTTCGCCGCCCAATGCCCGGATGGCTGGCAGTTTTTCAGTGGGATAGATTCGATCTGTTCCCGTCACATAAAATTGATAAGCCTCTGAGATTTGCTCCGGCGGCACGGCAGGATCAATCCCCTTGCCCATGAGTTGAATGCCCCGCTGATTGGCATAGTAAGAACGACCAGTTGCATCAATGATGCCAATTCCTACCGGAACTGCTTCTAGAAATTGAGTCATCCTGCTTTCGCTTGCCCGAAGCTTTGCATAGAGTTTGGCATTTTCGATCGCGATCGCTGCCTGAGTAGATAGAAGATTCAAAACTTGCGTTCGCTCCGGTGTAAATGCCCCAGTTGCTAACTGATTTTCTAAATACAAAACACCGATGAGCTTGCTTTTATTGAGCAGCGGTAAACAAAAGACTGATTGAGTCTGGTGGTGTTGAATATAGGAATCATTGATAAAATTACCTTCACGAGTAGCATCATTGAGAATGACCGACTCATGAGTCCGAATCACATAATGAATGATCGATTCAGGTAAACGATTTGCGATCAAAGTCGATTGCAGCACTTGGGTTGCACAGACTTGTACACCCTCAGTGATTTCACAGGTCGCTTCGATCATCCATTCTCCTGCGTTTTCTAAAAGCAGACATCCGGTTTGCGCTCCAGCATTTTCAATGAGGATCTGCATTAACGAACTGAGCAACTGCTCCAGTTCAATCTTACTGGAAATTGCTTGAGCTGCTTTCATCACTGTCGCTAAATCGAGAGCAGTATGTGAGGTATTTGAGGTGGTTCCCGTTGTGCTGTGAACTGATGTAGAAACTGCGTTGGATGGCTGAGGAAACAGTTGAGGATAACGAGTCTCTAAATCTTTAACCTTTGCCGTTGCGCCCCACCGTTCATAGCAGTAGTGAGCTTCCTTCAGATATATCTGGGCAAATTTTTCCAACCCTCGCGCCAGATAATGTTTAGCAGCTAATTCGTAAGCTAAGGCTTCTTCCTGAATATATCCGTTTTCTCTAGCTCCTGCGATCGCTTGTTCGTATAATTTTTCTGCCTCAATCAACTGACCTAAAACTCGCGCTTTTTCTGCCTCGACTAAATGATATTTATGTAGAAAATTCATCGGCGCATAACGCGCCCATTTGTGCATTTTTTCCTGGTTGCTACTCACGTTAACGAGCAATGCTTTTTTTTCTGAATCAGGAACAGATGAATAAATTGCTAGTCGTACCAAAGAGTCGTAAAAGCAGAACAGTGGCATCGTTACTTGCCCTGGCGCACCTTTGAGATACCCTTGGGCCGCATTTGCATTCTTTAACGCTTGAGTAAACTGCCCAAATAGATAGCAGAGGATCAGCTTGTTGATATAGAAATATTGAAATCCCAGAGAATCATTGTTTGCTAAATAGCGGTTCAATCCCTGTTGCTCATTGTAAGCAACGCCTTGTAAACAGCAGGGGTTATTAACCTGTCCTTGTAAGTTAAGCACTGCCTGCCAAAAGATTTGATGGTAATTTAAGCAAGTTTCCTGCTTCAATTGGGCGATCGCATGGCTGTAATTCTCCATCTCCTGTTCTAATTCTGTCAGTTCTAATCCACTGAAATATAAATACTCACATTTTTGGTAAGCCGCTAAACCTGCAAATCCGAAATCTCCGGTTTCTACTCCGCTGGAGTAACTTTCCTGCAATAAGGATACAATCTCCCTAAAATGAGACTTGCCAAAGCTGATGCCTTCCGCAACAATTAGAAAAGTTTTGCATTTAAGTTCTTGGGCATTCAGCCGTTTCACAAGGTTGAGGGCGAGTTGACCTAACTGATTAGCTTTCTCTACATCCTGAGTTGCTGCGGTGATCACGACTCCATAACAAGAATAGGCAACCGCAGAAGTGGGTGCATTGCCATATTGAATCGATAACTTGACTTGCTCACATGCCATCAGCCAAAACAGTGCAGGTGCAGCCTGAAAGGCAGGAGAAGCGATATTTGAAATAATCCGCATGGCTGCCAATCTACTGGCATCTGTCATTAAAGGTAAATGCACCAAATCTTGAATATTCCTTCCTTGCAGAACTTCTTCTGTTTCTTTTAATGCTTGTTGGATCTGCAATTCTGTAGGTGATTCTGGCAGGTTCAGCCCTAGTTTTGCCAACACTTGCAACCCGACTTTAATCGCGTCTAACTTGTGAGTTTGTGCTACATAAGTTTTGATTGTGACCTCATAAACTTTCACTTGATCTAAAATGGTTCTGGCTTCTTGCAGAACAATAGCAACCCATTGCTCCATCGCCAGAAAGTCACCGGATAGATAGGCAGTTTCTGCGGCTTCTTCATGGAGAATCAAACTGAGGTCATACTGCTGTTGCCAACTATCGGTTGCGAGTAACTCGATGCCTGCGATCGCATACTTCAAAGCCGCACTATAGGCAGTAGCCGCTTTGGCTTTTTGGGCTGCCATTAAGTTGAGTCTGGCAATGCTGTTTCGTTCCTGCCCAAAGACGAGAGCGATCGCTAAATTGAGATGATCGACAATTTCAAACAGCCGCTCTGATAACTCCTCTGGCAAAGTTTTTTCGAGGAGATTGCGACCGATTTGCAGATGAACCACCTGTTTGTGCGATTCATCGATTAGGGCATAAGCAGCTTGCTGGACGCGATCGTGCAAGAACTTATACTCTTGAATTAACAAGTTTTCATCTAATTCAGATAGTGGTTGAATTAATCCAACTTGTATGGCTGCTAGTAAATCTTGAAAAACTGTTTCAGGTGGTTTATCACAAACAATAGATAAAGTATCTAAATTAAATTCAGCACCGATACAAGCTGCTAATTGGAGAATTTGCTGTGTGTTTTCTGGTAATTTATTTAACTGGATCAGTAGCAACTCCACCACATTATCGGTAATATCCTGGGCTTGAATATCAGCTATGTTCCATTGCCAGCATAAATGTTCAGCATCAAATGTCAGCAGATTTTCGCTATACAACATTCTCAAAAATTCATTGACAAAGAACGGATTGCCCTCAGTTTTACGCAAAACTAACTCAGCTAAAGGACGAACGATGTCTGCATTCCGATGCAGCGTCTCGGTAATCAACTGATTCAACGGCAAGAGCGTTAAGGGTGCTAAAATAATTTCCTGAAGTACTACCCCTTGTTTTCGCAGTCTCTCTAGCATTAATGCTAATGGATGCGTTGGCTTTACTTCATTATCTCGATAAGCCCCAATCAAAAATAGTGATTGGGCTTGCTCATCCAGCAGCATCAACTCAATTAAATTCAGCGTTGCTGAGTCTATCCATTGCAAATCATCTAAGAATATCGCCAGGGGATGTTTTTTTGAACAAAACACCCGCACAAACTGCCCAAAGATTCGATGAAAGCGATTTTGAGCTTCAGTTGCTCCAACGGATGGTACGGGCGACTGCTTGCCGATAATTAATTCAACTTCCGGGATGATATCAATGATGATTTGTCCGTTGCTTCCCAAAGCTGTAAGTAAGAGCGATCGCCACTTTTGCACTTGGTAGTCTGGTTCACTGAGCAATTGCCGTACCAATTTTTGCAGGGCAGATGCGATCGCGCTGTAGGGAATATTGCGCTGAAATTGATCGAATTTACCAGAGATAAAATAGCCACGCTTTTGGGTGATTGGTTTATAAATTTCCTGTACTAACGCTGATTTGCCAATGCCAGCATAGCCAGATACCAACATCATTTCAACTTGGAATTTTGGCTTGCCCGTTTGTTGGGTTTGTGAAGTTGTTTCTGAATTATTTGGTAAAGCAGCAACGGGATTTGACTCTGGACACGCTACACGATCAAACGCCGCCAGTAACATTGCAACTTCCTTTTCCCGTCCATAAAGTTTTTGGGGAATTTGAAAGCGATCGCAAACGTCTTGAAACCCAAGTTGAATGCTAGAGATTTGACCGATTTGTGCTAATTGTTCAGCACAGATTTCTAAATCCGCTTTGATACCCCAAGCACTTTGATAGCGATTTTCAGCATTTTTCGCCATCAGTTTGAGAATGATATCTGAAACTGGCTTGGGAATAGTTGTATTTATTTCATTAGGCGCAATTGGATGTTTGGCAATATGACAATGGACTAGCTCCAGCACATCTGTGGTGGGAAATGGGAGTTGTCCAGTGAGCAGTTCGTAAAATGTCACACCAAGGGAGTAAAAATCGGTGCGGTAATCGAGTAAACGGTTCATCCGCCCGGTTTGCTCTGGAGATAGGTATGCGAGTGTCCCTTCTAAAACATGAGGACTTTTGAAAGTCGGATTCGTGCGGTTAAATTGGGTGGCAATTCCAAAGTCAATAATTTTGACAACACCAGTATCCAGATTGAGAACTATGTTTCCAGGGTTGATATCTTTATGAATGACATTGGCTGCGTGGATTCTGCCTAGAATATCGGTGAGGGCGATCACAAGACTTAAAAATTGGGATAAAGGCATCGGGCAGAAAATATCTGGACGCTTGTGCATCCATTGCTCTAAGGACTTTCCTCCAAAATCTTCTAAGAGAATCACCAGAGTGCGTTGATAATCCTGCTGGTTGTATGCCTTGATAACTCCTTCCAGATTGAGGGAACGGGTAATTTTATATTCCTGTCTGTAGCGAGTCAGTTCTTGGAAAGTGGGATAATCAAGCTTTAGCATTTTAACGATGATCCCTACCCCATCGTCTCTCATGCCTCGATACACTAGAGAATTAGAACTTTCGTATATCTTGTCTTGGATGGCGATACCAGGTAGAGAAATCATAAAGCAACGCTTGAGAGTATTATCTGGCATACCTCAAACTATACAGCAATTCTCATTACAATACCGTTGACAATTTACGAGGGTTCAAAGCCTGTAAAAACATGATTAATACGACCTAAAGAGGCAGGGGAAAGTATTTTCAGTAGACCGAAAAGTGCTGCTCAAGGGCGATCGCCGATTAGACTTTCCTTATAATGTTGTTCTAAATAACATTTGCTCAATGGAAAACCTCATCACAGTTTTAAATCCCCTTAGAATACGGATTTCTTCAGGACAAATCGCACACGGCTGTACCTCAGATCAACCTCAAGATGACATTAAGCCACGACTACGCAAAAGTGTTGCGCAGCATTACCTACGACAAACCCTTGCTGTAAGCAGAACATAGATTTCATCGAGTAAGTGTTTCTTAGTTTTTTCTTTCTCCAAAACTGAGTGAAGAAGAAAGTGGGGTAACTGGTAGGGCTGATTCATTCCCTAATAAGCTTGAAAAATCAAGGGTTCTAGCAAAATAAAATTGATGATTTTGCTACGTACGTATCGAGAAAATAGACAATTGCACTGTTATTTATGTGCTTAAAAGTCTGTTTCGTCGTTACTCATACTTATGATTTTTATCGCTAACCATCTTGACAAATCCTGTTTGAAAGGGAATGAATCGGCCCTGGGGTAACTGGGGGTGCGAACCCCAGTGATACCGTTGGCGAATTCCCCAAACAGCTAAACTGAACCGAGTAGTTCAGCAATGAAACGATTGAGAACCTTCTGAGCAGTTTTATACCCAGTAGCTTGCTTACCTAACTTCAGTTGGGACAAAATGCGATCGCGTAAAATTTCAAGTTCCTCTATCGCCAACCCAACAGATTGTTTTGCTGCCTTATCAGATGTCTGATGAAACTCCCTCTGCCGTGTAATACTCGGTTGAGGTTCGTTTTCTTCCTGATGGGGAGCTAAAATTTCTGAGTCTTCCCGTGTAATACTTGGTAGAGCGTTATGTCTAACAATGTGTTCTAAATAGTCAGCAGGAGTTAAACCCAAACATTCAGAGGCTATCCCTAAGCTCTTCGAGGTATCATCAGTCAGTCGCAAAGAACGTACTTCACGATATTCATCATTCTTAAGCGCAAACTTTCCCTGAATATGTCGATTGCCAAATTAAATGACCACTTGACAAAATAATGTCCTTAAAAATATTTACCTTAAAACCCTTACTCAGTAAGGGTTTTACTATTTTAGCCTCAAAATAGCCTACTAGAAATTTATTGCCAAAATACCTGTCCTCTTTTGTAATTTTGCCAAAATATCTGTCCCCTCTTGAAAAACGCCCTGAACCAGAATTTTTACCAAAATTGACAAAATAAATGTCCTTTATATAGTACAATACAACTACGTTTGTATAGCACATATATGTAAATATGCTGGACGAACATTCCAATGGCGATCAAGAGCCAGAAAACGATGAGATTGTGACTGAACTATCAGCAGATAATAGGCATTTGCTGGAAATGATTCAGCAATTGCTAGAACCATGCGATCGCATCACCTATGGAGAAAGACAAAGGGAGGTTGCAGCCAAACTAGGCAAGTCTGTGCGAACGGTACGGCGACTAGTAAAAAAATGGGAAGAGGAAGGTTTAGCTGCACTTCAAACTACGGCACGGGCTGACAAAGGCAAACATCGAATAGACACTGATTGGCAACAGTTCATCATCAAAACTTATAAGGAAGGCAATAAAGGTAGTAAGCGAATTACTCCCCAACAAGTGGCAATCAGAGTACAAGCAAGGGCGGCTGAATTAGGACAAAAAAAATATCCCAGCTATAGGACTGTGTATCGAGTTCTACAACCGATTATTGAGCAGCAAGAACAAAAAGCAGGTGTTAGAAGTCGAGGTTGGCATGGTTCTCGATTATCAGTTAAAACCCGCGATGGCAAAGACTTATCAGTAGAATATAGCAACCATGTTTGGCAGTGTGACCATACTCGTGTAGACCTATTGCTGGTAGATCAGCATGGTGAACTTTTGGGTCGTCCTTGGCTGACAACAGTTGTTGATACTTACTCCCGTTGCATCATGGGGATAAACTTAGGCTTTGATGCTCCGAGTTCTCAGGTAGTAGCATTAGCAGTGCGTCATGCAATTTTGCCAAAGCAGTATGGGTCAGAATATGGACTCCATGAAGAATGGGGAACCTACGGAAAACCAGAACATTTTTATACCGATGGTGGTAAAGATTTTCGCTCAAACCATTTGCAACAGATAGGTGTGCAATTAGGGTTTGTTTGTCATTTACGCGATCGCCCCAGTGAAGGTGGCATTGTTGAGCGTCCCTTTGGGACTTTTAACACCGACTTCTTTTCTACTTTGCCGGGATACACAGGATCAAATGTGCAGGAACGCCCAGAGCAAGCTGAGAAAGAGGCTTGTCTGACTTTACGGGAGTTGGAACATAGGTTTGTGCGCTACATCGTGGACAAATATAACCAACGTCCTGATGCTCGTCTGGGCGATCAAACCCGTTATCAACGTTGGGAAGCAGGATTAATTGCTTCTCCTAATGTAATTTCAGAAGAGGAATTACGTATTTGCCTGATGAAGCAAACTCGACGCTCTATTTATAGAGGTGGATATCTGCAATTTGAAAATCTGACGTATCGGGGAGAAAATTTGGCAGGTTATGCAGGTGAAAGCGTTGTACTGCGCTATGACCCCAAAGACATTACAACTTTGTTGGTTTATCGCCATTCGGGTAATAAAGAAGAGTTTTTAGCTAGAGCATTTGCTCAGGATTTAGAAACCGAGCAATTATCTTTGGATGAGGCGAAAGCTAGTAGTCGCAAGATTCGCCAAGCAGGGAAGATGATTAGCAATCGCTCAATGTTGGCAGAGGTACGCGATCGCGAAACATTCGTTACCCAAAAGAAAACTAAAAAGGAACGCCAAAAAGCAGAACAAGCTGTAGTTGAAAAGGCTAAAAAACCTGTGCCTCTTGAACCAGAGAAAGAAATTGAAGTGGCATCTGTTGATAGTGAGTCAAAATACCAGATGCCAGAGGTGTTTGATTACGAAGAAATGCGTGAAGAGTACGGGTGGTAGAAAATGACTTCAAAACAAGCTCAAGCAATTGCCCAACAATTAGGTGATATTCCAGTAAATGATGAAAAACTACAAGCAGAAATTCAACGATTGAATCGGAAGAGTTTTATCCCTCTAGAACAAGTAAAAATGCTCCATGACTGGTTGGATGGAAAGCGGCAATCACGCCAATCTGGTAGGGTTTTGGGAGAGTCAAGAACAGGTAAAACAATGGGTTGTGATGCCTACAGACTCCGGCATAAACCTAAACAAGAACCAGGAAAACCCCCTACTGTGCCTGTTGCTTATATCCAAATACCTCAAGAGTGTAGTGCGAAGGAGTTATTTGCTGCAATTATTGAGCATTTGAAATATCAAATGACAAAAGGAACAGTAGCAGAGATTAGAGAGAGAACGCTGCGGGTTCTTAAAGGATGTGGAGTGGAAATGCTGATTATTGATGAAGCTGATCGCTTTAAACCCAAGACTTTTGCTGAAGTGCGGGATATTTTTGACAAGTTGGAAATTGCAGTGATTTTGGTGGGTACTGACAGATTAGACGCTGTAATCAAGCGAGATGAGCAAGTTTATAACCGTTTTCGTTCCTGTCATCGGTTTGGTAAGTTTTCTGGGGAAGATTTTCAGCGAACTGTGGAGATTTGGGAAAAACAAGTTTTAAAACTGCCAGTTGCTTCTAATCTTTCCAGTAAGACGATGCTGAAGACTTTGGGTGAGACAACAGGAGGTTACATTGGGTTGCTGGATATGATTCTGAGGGAGTCAGCAATCCGGGCATTAAAGAAAGGATTAGCAAAGATTGATTTGGAAACCTTGAAGGAAGTAGCAGCAGAGTATAAATAATGGAAGTCCCAGAGATTCAATCTTGGCTGTTTCAAGTCGAACCTTTAGAGGGAGAAAGTCTGAGCCACTTTTTAGGACGCTTTCGACGGACAAACGATTTAACTGCTACTGGATTAGGCAAAGCAGCTGGACTTGGAGGCGTGATCGCACGTTGGGAGAAATTTCGGTTTAATCCCCCTCCTTCTCGCCAGCAGTTAGAGGCATTGGCTAAGGTTGTGGGGGTTAATGCTGATAGGCTAGCGCAGATGTTACCACCTGCTGGGGTGGGAATGAAAATGGAGCCAATTCGGCTCTGTGCTGCTTGTTATGTTGAATCACCTTGTCACAAAATTGAATGGCAGTTGAAGGTGACACAAGGATGTGCGAGGCACAATTTATCCTTGTTGTCAGAATGTCCAAACTGTGGTGCAAGATTTAAGGTTCCAGCAGTGTGGGTGGATGGTTGGTGTCAGCGATGTTTTCTGACTTTTGCCGATATGGTCAAGCATCAAAAGTCTATTGATTACTAAGTTTGTGCAATATAGTATTCAAATTTTAGCCACTAATAATCCCCCCTGCTTTACTCGAAAAAGGTAACATGGGGGGATATTTTATGTTTCAACAAATAACAGAATTCGCTACAAATTAAATTGACTCCCAGAATAATCGAATTATGGAGTAATTTGCTCTGGTTGCTCGACTGCCGGATTGAAAATAATTGAGAAAGTTGCATTTGGTATCAGTTGGTGTAGAGCTTGTGAATGAGCTTCCGCATCACTCCGACGGCGAAAACGAGCAACTATCTGGTGTTGCATACTAGGAAAATGGCGGACTATACACCAAGGATTGAGCTTTTCAATGTAGGTCACAAAACCCTCCTGATAATACTTATGATTTAGCTGGTGAATTGCAGTTGATTAATAGACAAAGGTTGCTTAAACATTCTCAAAACTAAAGCCACCCTACTTTGAGAGTGGCTGGTAAAAAAATGTCAGAATGATATTGAAATTTGTTGACTTTGCGATTCCTAGTTATGACGTTTGAGAGAACAGAGTATCTTCAGCAATTCTTCGGGAATCTCCTCAAAGTGTTCTAGCAGAAAGTCCATGAGGGCAAGATGGCGTAAATCGCTAGACATGGGATGGCGATAATTGCGACCTTTGGAAAACCAACGCCGGACAGTTGATACTGAGCGAGAGCATATCCGAGCGATCGCTTCATGATTGACATCCCATTTAGCATAAAAATTCTTGGGTGTCATTCCTAGTTGACAATGGCTATATAGATCAATCAAATTTTGCTCTCGTATCTGTAAAGGACGCGGATTAGTCATAGCATTGGTTCCGCTTCCTGCGGTTCTAAATCTTCTTCCCAGGCAATATCGGTAGATATCCAAGCGGCACTGGGGCTATCTTTGCTCAACCAAATTAGGTAGCACCAAGTCCAGCAGCAAAGATGGGGAGCAAAGCTGTAAAATCTGCCGATCGCAATTCCCCAATCGGTGTCAGAACCAATCCAACGCAATTTATCGCCGTACAAAAAGCGGGGTGTCTTTGCTGCATTCGGAAAGTCTTCGGGTAAATCAACAGAACTCGGAGAAAATTTCTGGTTAATTAATCTTGGGAGTAAATCCTGGCGATTGAGCGCCATTGCACTCAAATAATTAGCAATCACTTCAGCATCGATACTCTGGGTTAATTGAGAAATCAACAATGCTGCTAAACTTTCTTGTTCTTGCTGTTCACAATAATTGCTGAGTTTCGCCAATAATTCAGCAATACCAAAGTCATCTAAAGCTTGTTGATAACCTCTGTATTGATCCGTTTTGTGGCAAACAGGTCTTAACATGGAATATGTCTCCTGTGAAAGGGAGCCAGAAGCCAGCGTCATCCCTGAGAAAGTTGTGCGCTGGCTTTTGACTTATCAGTAATTATACATAGATTTTATGTACTTCTATTTAAATTTATTTGTTTTTAGTGATTTAATATAAAAATACATAGAAAAGCTGATGATAGCCACATGGGGAAAGTAACACTAAGTATTTACATGGAAGAAGAAGACAAAGAAGCTCTGCAACAACTGGCGGATGCAGAGGAGCGTTCTTTGTCGCAAATGGCGGTGTTAATTCTCAAACGAGCGATTAGACAAGCGCAGGCAGATGGAACGATTTCACCGCCTGGTAAGGGGAAGTGAGGCGATCGGTTATTCTGTTTGTAGAAGATAGTTAGGCTGTCCCTTTAATGAAGAGCTTGGGACTGTAAATTAATGTTGTACTCAAGAAATGATGACTAAAGATTCAGTTTGTGGTGAGAAAATCCTTGCTGAGGAAAAGGTTCTACTACGTTTACTAACTAATCAGTAGCGAGTTTTGACTTTATACTGAAGATGTATTAGTAGGGACTGAAGCAATCATTTTTAATAGTAAATGGTGACAACGAAATTCAACAGGATATGATTTGCCTGATGGAACTACCCGTTGGTGATCTGAGGTTTTGTGATCCCGACTTGGAAAATCTGGATGATCGCTTAATGGGCATGGTACTTTGGTTGCAATATTGGTAAAAGCCTTGTTTGAATCACCAGAAAAAAGATAACCCAGCATTCCTCCCTCACTAGAGAATGGAGCATATCTACAAGTCCTAAAATTGTTATTTATTTCTTTTACATATTCAGTTACATCTAGATCTGGTTTCAAAACCTTAGCTTCCAAAGGCCAAATAATTCTGTCATTAGCTATGAGAATAAATGCAATATCATACTGCGGAGGTTGAGCTTGTGCTGATTTGCTGGTTTCAAATTCATACACTTCTTGCTGAACTTCAAAAGGTTCGTCCCCAGTCATACCCCTACGAATCCTCCACCCAAGAGCTTGAGTAATACTCCTTTCTAACTGCTCCTCTGTGCCATCAAAATTAATTTGTGATAAAAACTCAGTAGTCAGCCTATCATAGCCTTCCCAAACAAGTTTTATCAAAATTGATATAGCATCAGGATTCCATGCTTTTGCTAATTTCACAAAATCATCTGTATTCGGATACCTCTTTTGAAAAATATTTCCTCTTCTAGCCACTATATGAATCCCCTATAACTGCTGATTCTTTATCAAATGATGTGGCAGACATCATGATATCTGCGGCTACTTCATCAGCATCTCTTAAAGCCATTGAGCGAGTCCAGTAACGAATTTTGTCAGGTTTGATTAAATAAATAGTAGGAATATTCACCCCATTTAATTGAACAGAATCATAAATCCTCGCAACACGTTGATAAAAGATGCCACCATCTTCTATACTTCCTCTCTTCATATACAACTTATTTAAATTCTCCAAGCGTTCCATTAAGTCAGGAGAGTCAATAGGTTCAATATGTACACCATGACAATCAGGTCTATTTAGATAGATTGCGACTAAGCGAACAGGGAGAGAATTGTTAGTTATTTCCTGAAAAATGGTGGTGCAAACTTGTTTATCTTGTCCAAATCCTGCTTGAAGAACTCGCAAGAAATACTCGCAGTATGCTGTAAGTACAGGTTCATTATTATTCTGAGATTGACTATTATCTCTACGAAGAGTTCTTTGTCTTCCTGGAGAAGCAGTATCTCCTTTAAAGTCGGGTAAGGTGTAATTAAATAGATCATTAATTAGCACCCATTCACTATCTTTGAATTCAAAAGCTTGGCGTATACGCTCATCTATATCATCAATTGTTTTTATGTTCTCCAATACTCCTACCTGAGCTTCAGGTATTGGCATACGTAATAAATCACTTGGTTTTACCTCAGGAATATATGACGCAAAACGGCCATTTGAAAGAAACAGATAATACACAGCTAGCTTACTTTTATAGCTAAGACAAGCTGCTTCTAAGATGAAATTGTTTTCTTCAGAAGTATGTACACTGATGTAGCTACCAGAACATATAATACCTTGATTATTTAGTGGTTCTGATTCAGTGATAGCAACCTGGAAACGACTTGATTTTTTCGACCAACTAAGTTTAATTATTAATTGTGGTAAATCAAATGCAGCCAAATTAGTTAAACGGTGTGTATATGGATCTTCATTAATAGGTAGTTGGTTTGCTACAAAGTGAGTACAAGTTCCTTCAGGAAATAGTTTAGTAAATGGTTTAGCCTCTAAAATACGTCTTCCTAAAATTGCAGTATGACGTTTTTGACGACTACCTCTGATAATTCCTTGGGATGATATAACAATATTTAGCCCTTCAAGTTTTGCAAGGCTTTGGTAGTTACTTAATCTACGAACTAAAGATAAATCACGTCTGCTTCCCCACATTAATGCTGTCCAAACTAAAGGATCTGCTAATGCTTCTTGTGGGTAAATATAATTAATATCATGTGGCTCTATGACTATATGATAGTCATCCTCATTAGTCATAACTGGCTTAGGACAAATGTATGTCAAAGGCTCACCATCAGGAGGTATTACTGAAATGGTAATGATACAAGCTGGAGAAATAGCATCTTTGAAAAGTCCAAAACGCAATGTAGATAGGTTAACAATCTCATTAATTTTGAACTCTGAAAAAAGCCTAGCTCGGAATTCTTGAGCAGTGCTAACCTGATTAAAGATTAAAGCAAGTGCAGGCTGAATCATTGCTACTTGTCCACCTGCTTTGGTTAAAGCAGCGGCTTTTGGTAAAAATAATGGGCCAATATTTGTATAAGAACTTTTCCACTTATTTTTTTCAGCCCATAACTTCGCTAATGGGGTCATACTTTTTTCACCCCAAGGTGCATTACCAACAACTAAATCATATTTATTTGCATCTTGAATCGAACGAAAACCTTCTTTATCTTCATGAAAAAAATCAGCAGCTACTAATTGACGTTCACGCAATCGGGGAAAGCGAAACTCATTCTCCCAATAATCTTGAGGCTGAACTTTATCAAGCATAGTTAGATAGAGACTAAAAGAAGCTACTCTTACTGCTTGAGTATCTACATCAACACCAAATAAATTATTTTCTAGTAAATATTTTAAATCGCTCGGCTTAATTGTTTTTGCATGAGCTTGTTCCCATCTATAAATTAACCGCTGGAATGCTTTTACGAGAAAAATTCCTGAACCACAAGCAGGATCAAGAATCTTGATATCCCATTCCTGACTATCCCAAGGTAAAACACCATCTAGTACAAAATCAACTATGTGTTCTGGTGTGTAATGAATTCCTGTACCAGATTCCTTACTTACAAATTCTTCATATATACTGCTAATAAAATCTAAAGGTATAACGTCAAAGTGGTAATATGGCCAAAGGCTTATTTGTCCACTTTCCATATCTACATCACCACTGACGAAATCAGCAAGTATATTGAGATGATTATCTTTTACTTTGTCTTCTTCTGTTTGCCATTCCGCTTCACGTTCTTCTTCGGTAGCTCCTTTACCTGGGAATAAATCACCATTGAACTTACCATTGAGCCAACGGAAAAATTTATAAATATCTCTATTATTTCTTAATATCTCAGGCAAATTAGAGTATCTAGCTGATAATTCTCCAATCCTATATAAATGATCAAGTAAGTTTGTATTTAGACCAGGATTTCCTTCAGAATCTTGGCGATCAAAAAGGAATTGAATAAAAATAATTCTTGCTAATAAATCATGAATTGTATTATCATCAAGTTCATTTTGTTGAAGTTTCTGCCGAACACTTTTCAGGTTTCTCAATAGCATCTGGTCAGCGGCTTGGCTTCGTTGAAATCGCTGGCTATGTTCTTGGAAAAATTGACCTGATACCAAATCAGCCCAGTGTAGGCGCAGCGTTTCAGCGGCTTGTACTGAAAGAGAAGGCTGATTGAATAATTGAAGTTCTTGTCTAGAAACTTCAATTACTGGATGGATAATATCTTCTGCTGTTGGTGGTTCTTCGTAGCACGTCCAAATTCTTAATCGGTTAGGTTCTGCTGTAATTAATGATGGTGTACGAGAAAAACTCCAAGCAAGTCTATAGGTTTTTCTTAATGTGTCTTCTGATACTTCGTTTTGAAAGTCGCACACCAGAGCAATAGGTGCTTCTGTTGAGTCACCTTGAGGATTTGCAGCCAGCACTCCTATTTGCACACCATGACCATCTGAAAGCTTGCTGATAGTCCTGCCTAATTTTTCCCTAGCGATTTGTGCATAAACACTAGGCCCAGCACCCGATGGCTCCAAAATCTGTTGTGGAGTCGGCCAGTGAAGCTTTTCATGTGCTAGTTCAAGTAGTCCAGACTGTGGCATGTAGTTCTTTAAGCTGCATTATATGATTTCACATTTCAACCATCACATTGTCATGAATTGATTGACATTATTCAACAGTACATTAGTATTATTGCATCCGGCAATAATACTTAACTGGAGTTGACAAAATCTTTTTGAATGCGAACCCAATTTCATTAGACGCAAGCGATGCTGATAACATACAACATAATATCTTGTGACTTAAGTTTTAATCAGCCAATTTAATAGTCAACTGCTGATAAATCACGTCCAAGCAGCGCGAAATCACAGGTTTACCTTCATTTAAAGATGCGATCGCACCTCCTAACTCAAACTCTACAAATTCAAGCATCACCCCCGCACCCAATCCACTTACACTTCACTGACAGTTTTCGCTTCTAAGTTCTCGGTGATACTTTGGAAGAGTTCCAGGGCTGCTTCTAAATCTTCAGCAATCTCTAAAGCTAAAACATCCGGTGCAGGGAGGTTATCAGAGTCTTCTAAACTTTCATCCCTCAGCCAGAAAATATCCAGACTGACTTTATCCCTTTGCATCAGTTCTTCATAGCTAAAGGCTCGAAACCTTTCTGTTTCCTGGCGTTCCTGGCGATTTTGAGCATTAAAGCATTGGACAAAGTCTTGCAAATTTTCGTAGCGCAGAGAATTGGTCTTCAAAGTAAAGTGCTGGTTGGTTCTAAAATCGTAAATCCAGAGTTTCTTAGTCCAGGGATCGGCGCTGGCGGGTTTGCGGTCAAAGAATAACACGTTAGCTTTGACACCTTGAGCGTAGAATATACCTGTTGGTAGTCTTAGCAAGGTATGTACGTCGCATTCGTGCAGTAATTTCTTGCGGATGGTTTCACCAGCACCACCTTCAAACAGGACGTTATCAGGAACAACAACCGCAGCTTTTCCGTTGATTTGCAGTAGGGTTTTGACGTGCTGGAGGAAGTTTAGCTGTTTGTTAGATGTGGTAGCCCAAAAGTCATCACGGCGATAAACGACCTTTTCTTTGTCTGCTTTGCCATCGTCGTTGAAAACGGTGATGCTGCTTTTTTTGCCAAAGGGTGGATTTGTTAATACTAATTCAAAGCGATCGCCTGGATCTGCCATCAAGCTATCTTTGGCTTCCACTGGACTTTCATCACCTGCAATGCCGTGTAAATACAGATTCATCGCACAGAGGCGCACTACCCCATCAGCAACATCAAATCCTTTAAAGGTTTGATTTTTCAGGAATTGCTTTTGGGCTTTATCGAGTTTGTAATTTTTGGTGATGGTGTCATTAGCAACTAAGAAAAAACCACCTGTACCGCAAGCAGGATCGCAGATGCGCTGTCCTGGTTGGGGTTGCATGACTTCGACAATAGCTTTAATTAATGCCCTCGGTGTAAAATACTGTCCTGCACCGCCTTTGACATCTTCGGCGTTCTTTTGCAGCAATCCTTCGTAAATTTCCCCTTTGACATCGATATCTAAACCAATCCAAGTTTCTGAGTTGATGAGTTCTACCAGTCGCTTGAGTTTGGCTGGGTCTTGAATTTTGTTTTGCGATTTGCGGAAGATAACGCCCAATAGTCCTTTTTCTTTACCCAGATTTTCTAAGGTGTGGCGGTACTGGGTTTCTAAAGCATCACCATCTTGCGATCGCAGTGCCTCCCAACTGTATTCTGTAGGAATGGTGGAACGTTTGCCCAAAGGTGGGGGAAGTTGGTTTTGTTCTTCGACCATCTTCAGGAACAGCAGATAGGTAAGCTGTTCCACATAGTCACTGTAGCTAACGCCGTCATCGCGGAGGACGTTGCAGTAATTCCAGAGTTTTTGAACGATGGTTGAGGATTCGTTAGCCATTGACTGATGCTACAGGGAGTTTTACTAGTAACGAAGCATTATATATTTTTGAGATAGCGATCGCAGTGAAGACAGGCTCAAATTAATATTCGGTTGCTCACTTCCAGCCTCACCGATTGTCTACCTGATGAATGCATGGCTGCAAAAAATCCCAAAGCTTGAGTATATTACAGTGATTAGGTGTATTTTTTCGAGAATGATTGAGAAAGTATAAAATAAAACTTTTTTTGGCGGTATATCATTTCTAATAGTAAGTAACCCTTAGTTAGCAAGATAGCTCTGTGCTTTCGGAGTATCCTAATGAATTTGATTAATCTGGATCTGGTCTTTAACGCCATTACTAGCATCGCCAATCCTTTAATTAAAGAAAAAATTCTGCGTAGTGAGACAGTAATTAAGTTACTCCAGCAATTTAATCTTGACCCAGAGCATCCACCTGCTGATTTTAGTGGTGTTTACGCCTATGCGTTAGTAGAATACGGCGTAGGCAAACCAAAACCACTGCTGGAATTATTCCGACAAGAAGCAATTAAACAAGCCTTTCGCACAGCGTTAAACCACAATAATCCCTCAATTCTCCTTTCTGAAGTTGATGTTTTTCTAGATACCTATACCTTGGGTGATGACATCAGAAGTTTGGAACTTGATATCAGGCGAGAAGTAGCTGAATTTGCGACAGTATTTATCGAAGTTGCTAAACGCACTCGCACACCTGCGGATGTGTTGCTGAACCAGAAAATAGGTTCTCTACATAAAAGGATTGCAAGTATCCAAGAACAACTGGAAAGATTGCCGACGCTGGAGGGAATTCGCACAGAAATAGCAAGGTTGGCAGTAGATAATTATCCTGCACTACCCCCAAGTGTAACCGAAAACCAATGTAGAGCGATGTCTAACGACAAGCTGCTTCGCATCTACGCACTTGCCCAGCAGATGCGAGGATGGTTTGAAACCTTGGGCTATGACTTTGAAAAATATGAAATCTGGGCGGAAGAATATTTTGAATGGATAATTCACATCCCAGTACGTCGCAGTTATGACCGCATTCTTATCCGTGGTGTTGCTGGGGAAATTGGACTGAGTGATGTCATGGCATTGCGTTCTTCAGTTGAGGCGCAAAAAACTGATGAAGGATGGTTAGTAACAACCCGCCGCATTTCCCGCGCCGCCAGGGATGAAGTCAAAAAGGAAGCAAATCGTCATCTTGATTGTTTCACTTTTGACGAACTAATTGACTTGGATGCTGACTTTAATGCCTATCTCGACTGGCTAGAAGCGGAAATCAAACGCCGAAAAATTGATACCAAGTATGTACCCCTTGCTTGTACAAAAGAAGAAATTGACCCGGTGACCAAGCGGCAAATTGGGGTGAGTCGATATGAAGAAGAAGACGGCTGGATTGATGGATATATTGACTTGTGGCTTGATGACCCTGCAAAAGAGCATATTTCCATTTTGGGAGAATTTGGCACAGGTAAAACTTGGTTTGTCTTTCACTATGCTTGGACTGCACTGCAACGTTACCGCGATGCTCAAAAACGAGGCGTTGAACGTCCCCGTCTGCCTTTAGTAATTACCTTGCGTGACTTTGCCAAAGCCTTAAATGTAGAAAATGTTTTGGCAGGATTCTTTTTTACCCAACATAATATCCGCATCAACAGCGAAGTTTTTGACCAACTCAACCGCATGGGTAAGTTGCTGCTAATTTTCGATGGCTTTGACGAAATGGCAGCAAAAGTTGACCGTCAACAAATGATTAATAACTTTTGGGAACTGGCAAAGGTGGTAGTTCCCGGTGCTAAAGTTATCCTTACTTGTCGGACTGAGCATTTCCCAGAGGCGAAGGAAGGACGCGCTTTACTCAATGCAGAATTGCAAGCATCTACTAAAAAATTAACTGGCGAAACACCACAATTTGAAGTCTTGGAATTGGAGAAATTCAACGATGAGCAAATTCGGCAGGTGTTGTCATACCAAGCTGAAGCTCCGACAGTTGAACAAGTCTTGAGTAATCCGCAATTATTAGACTTAGCCCGTCGTCCAGTGATGACAGATTTAATCTTGGAAGCATTGCCAGATATTGAGGCGGGTAAACCTGTGGATATGTCACGGGTTTATCTCTACGCAGTACGGCGCAAGATGGAACGGGACATCAAAGCAGAACGTACTTTTACTTCCTTGGCAGATAAACTGTACTTTTTATGCGAACTCTCCTGGGAAATGCTGTCTACTGACCAAATGAGCCTGAATTATCGCCTTTTCCCAGAACGTATCCGCCGCTTATTTGGTTCTAGTGTTCAAGAAGAGAAGGATTTAGACCATTGGCATTATGACATGATGGCGCAGACAATGCTTGTCCGCAATGCTGATGGTGATTATACTCCCGCGCATAGGTCGCTGTTAGAATTTTTTGTAGCGTATAAATTTGCCGCAGAGTTGGGGGCATTAGCTAGCGACTTTACGGAATTAGCTCAAGCACAGTCAGATTTGGATAGCAGTACAGTTGCTATTGATTATACTTGGTCTGGTTATTTTTCTCGTTATGGAAGTAGTGGGGCGATACCGCCTGCGGCAACCTCTTTGCGGAATGCACCCCTTAGAGAATTTAGAAGTGAGCCTTTGGATAAGTTGAGAGAGACTTTTGGCAAAGCACCACTTACAAAAGCTGTGATGGATCTGCTTTTACCGATGTTAGGTGACAAGAAGTCTCTTATTGGTGTTATAGAGGCGACGCGAAATAAAACTGAGGATGAAGTTGGTTATGTAGGGGGAAATGCGGTGACTTTAGTGATTAAGGTTGATAAAGTAGCGTTAGAAGGGGGAGATTTCAACCGTGTGGTAATTAAAGGTGCTGATTTTACTTACGCTAGCCTACATGATGTTAATTTCGCACAGGCTAGTTTAAGAGATTCCGTATTTGCTGAAACATTTGATTCTATTTTATCTGTTACATTTAACCCAAATTCAAACCTTCTAGCTACAGGCCATGAATCAGATGGCACAGTTCACTTATGGGATGTTTCAACAGGAAAAGAGGTTTTAACTCTTAAAGGACATCAAACGGCAGTGTGGTCAGTTGCTTTTAGCCCAGATGGCAAACTTCTTGCTAGTGGTAGTTACGATCAAACTATAAAGCTGTGGAATTTTCACAAAGGTGAATGCTCAAAGACTCTCACGGGAAATAACAGTTGGTTACGTTCAGTTGCTTTTAGCCCAAATGGCAAAATTCTTGCTAGTGGCAGTGCTGACACAACAGTAAGACTATGGGATATACATACAGGAGAATGTTTGAGAACTCTGACAGGACATACAAAAGTTGTTCTTTCTGTTGCCTTTAGTCCAGATAATCAGACCCTTGCCAGTGGCAGTGGCGATCACACCATCAGATTATGGAATATTCATACAGGGGAATGTCTGAAAATTTTATCTCAGCATAATAGTTATGTAGAGTCAGTGGCTTTTAGCCTAGACAATCAGATACTTGCTAGTGGTAGCGGCGATCAAACAATCAGATTATGGAATATCAACACAGGAGAATGCCTTAAAACTTTACACGCGCATAATATTTGGATAAACTCAGTAGCTTTTAGTCCAGATGGTCAGACTCTTGCTAGTTGTGGTGGAGATCAAAAGGTGAAGTTATGGAATATCAACACAGGAGAATGCCTTAAAACATTGCTAGGACATACAAGTTCGGTTTGGTCAGTAGCTTTTAGTTCAGATGGCAAGACTCTTGCTAGCGGTAGTAGAGACCAAACACTTAGGTTTTGGAATGTGAACACTGGAGAATGTTTTAGAATCTTTCAGGGATATAACAATGCTGTACGTTCAATAGCTTTTAGTCCAGATGGTCAGAGTCTTGTTAGCGGTGGCAATGATCGAGTAGTAAAACTGTGGGATATCAAGACCAGTAAATGCTTGAAAGTGATGCAAGAAAAAACTGACTTGATACGTTCAGTAGCTTTTAGTTCAGATGGAAAAACTATTGCTAGTGCTGGCAATGATAGAACAATAAGGTTATGGAACGCTAGTAGGGGTGAATGTCTAAAAATCATGCAGGGGCATAGTGACTGGGTACGTTCAGTAGCTTTCAGTCCAGATGGTCAACTTCTTGCCAGTTGTAGTGGTGACAGCACTGTGAAGCTCTGGAACACTTTCACGGGTGAGTGTTTAAAAACCTTTCAAGCAAATAACGGTGGGAGCTTATCAATTGCCTTTAGTCCAAACGGTCAATTCCTTGCCAGTTGTGGCTTCGATCAATTAGTAAAGTTATGGCATATTCACACTGGCTCATGCCAAATAACCTTCAAAGGACATACAAATTTGGTACGTTCAGTTGCCTTCAGCGCAGATGGTCAGTTTCTCGCCAGTAGTGGTGATGAGCCTATGATAAGGTTATGGGATATTAATAGTGGGAAATGCTTAAAAACTTTGCAACATGAGAGTATAGGGGTACACTCAATTGCGTTGAGTTATAATGGTGAGACTCTTGCTAGCGGTAGCTTTGACCACACTATAAGACTGTGGAATATCCCCACTGGTAAATGTCTGAAAATTTTATAGGGGCATACAAACTGGATCACTTCAGTTACTTTTAGTCCAGATCGTAAAACTCTTGCTAGTAACAGTGGAGATGGCACAATCAAGTTTTGGGATATCAAGACAGGCGATTGTGTCAAAACCCTTAGAGATCGCCCCTATGAACGCATGAACATCACGGGTATTAAAGGCTTAACCGAAGCTGAAAAAGCTACCCTTAAAGCATTAGGTGCAGTTGAAGATGCAGAATAAATCAGGAAAATATATGCAAGTGATGTTGAGGAGCGATCGCACCACCCATCCATTTACACTCATACAGTAAGAGCGATCGCTTCCCCAATTCTGACAGGTCTTGAATGTGCGATAAAAGCAAATACTGCCAACTCGTGAGGCGATCGCCGATATCACTCCGACTGATATAACTGCAATTGCTTAATCATTAGGTGGTAAGACATACAACCCTGTTGCAGCATTAGAGCCTGGTAGGAGATCTCGGCTACTGCTAACATTTCTACTTTCACATAAGGCAGCAAAAGATTGTAAACCGTCTAATCTTGCTGAAAGTTCGCTAAGAGTATCTAAATATTCAGCTATTGCAATTTGACGATGTAACCATGCTTCATCCCACTGCGAGCTATGGGACATTTCAAACTCTACATCAATATGAATCTTTTTACTGCGAATATCCTCAGGAGATAGTATGCGATCGCTGGGAGAAATTTCTATAATTCTTTCAACTCTTTGAGGAGTAATATACTCTTGAAACCGAGGATGATTAAAGCGATAAGTTGTAGATAAATAAGGGTTTTCATCACTAATTAATTCATTACCCCATCTTTGGGCTACTTGTTGAAATTTTGGTACTTCTACAGCTAGTAATTCTCTAGCTTCTTGATGTTGACCAATTTCTAAAAGAAGCTGCGCTTCCGTTGCTGTGGCTACAGCACATCCTTGAATAGATATATCAGTGTTGAGCATTAATTCAGCATCTAATTCTGGAGTAGCTTGTAGAGCTTGGTTAGCTAAAAATAAACGTACTCTAGAGGCGACTTTTAAAGATTCTCTAGATGATTCATTCGGAAAACGCTTGCGATCATCAAGTTCGGCATTTAAAGCAGCAATCTCTTTAATTAACATTGCTTGATGAAGATGAGAGATAGCTTTAGCAAGGCTTTGTTGTTGTTTTCGGTTATCTTCTACTAATAAAAAAAGATATCCAAGTTGCCCAGAGATAATATCTAAACGTTGCTCAACACGATTTAAACTAGCTCCAACTTGCCTAAAACCTTCTTGTATACCACCCTCAATACGATATAAGCTTGCTTCAATTCGGTCAAAACCTTCTTCCATAGATTGTTGAAGATGACCTAATTGCTTTTGAATTTGGTGTAATTTATAGCCCATGTAGGCGAAACCAAGAATACTAACACCAAGATTTAAAACACTTGCTCCAGCAGCTATTTGACTTAAACCCATTACTGAGGATAAACTTTGTTCAATACCTAGCAATTTATAATAATTAACACCTTCTCCAATAACTTTAGCTCCGCTAATTACTTTATCAGTCACTCCTGGTGCTTCTACTAGATGGCGGATAATTTGACCTGCATTTTCTGTACCAGCAGCCCAGCGAATAACGCTACCATAGCGTTTCATCGAGCCATCTAATAAACCTTTAATAATCCAGGAATTATTAACTAAAAGAGTGGTATCTATTAACATTTTTATTCTTACTTCTAGCGATTATAAACTTCAAAATTTTCGTATGCTTCCATTTGTAGCCTATCGGATATAGTGAAATTAACAACTAAATCCGGTAATTTTCGGAAAGCATCATATCTATCCAGTTGATTAATACTAGGTTTAAACCCTTCTTCACTTTGTTTTAGATCAAGACAGACTAAGTTAATGTCGTATTCCGATTTTTCTGCTGTCACTGAATAATTTTTGAGATTAGCTTGTTTTTGATTAAATTCACTTTCAGAACCTATCCATAAATATTTTGTAAATTTATAAAGTCTTTCTGCATCATTAATATCAATGGCTCTCTTAGCTTCCAATGATTCAAGAAAATCTGCTTGTGAGGCAGAAATTACTAAAACTAAAAACTGTTTAGTAATTGTGTGGGCTATAGGCTGTGGATAACTGGAAACGTATTCATTTTGTCTAGATTCTTGTCTAAAAGTAGGTTGTTTTATTTGTTGAACTTGTTTTTGGTAATTAGTTTTATAGAGCCAATAACCAACTGCTGTCATACCAAAGGCAATCAATGCTATAACTTTCATATGTCCAATCCTTATATTCATTCGTTGTAAAAATAAATTTATCTGACAATAAAATTGATTTTCAGTTTGAATTAATGTTGGTAATTCAGCACCTAGTATTGGTATCTTCCAAGTTTTTTTGTCTTGTATAGCCTCTTGCCAGATAAATTCTGTCCATTCTTTTACAGCAGGTAGTTGACATCCTTGAAGGATATAGCTGCTTATATGGTTAGAAATCTCCAGTTCATTACACCACAATTCGATAGCGTAACTTAGCTTGATAGGAAAAGGAATTTTTACAGATGGACGAGCATATCTCCTTTCCAGTTCATAGCCAACTTGGTTAGAAATTCTTTCTACAATTTCAACAAAACTCATGATATTTTGATCATTTAATAATTTTTTTATTTCAAATTAGGTATAATAACCATAATTTAAGTAAATTTAGGTTTAGCGGAATTCTTCTTCCAACATGTAGCAAATAGCTGTAGTATTAGTTTTGTTGGATTCAAAATCCTTCCAAAACTGTTTTTCCTGTTCAAAATTATCCTCTATGATGCTTAATTGCTTTTCTAAAGCACGTTCAGCTATATTAGTGAGGTCATTAACAGAATCTTCAAAGATAGAACTGACATAATCTAAGCGTTTGAGAATCCAGTCTAGTAAAATATCCCATAAACTTCCTTTTCCTTTCTCAATTCCACTTAACCATTGTTTTGCCATTAAATCTGGGGATGGAAGGAAAAGTTCAATATACTCTACATCTGCCTTAATATCACGAGTTACTGACTCGGTATAACTACGTGTTACAGGTCTTGTTTTAGTTCTACTTTTTGTATTTTGAAAACACGAACCACTTTGATAATATTCTGTATAGCTTTCTTGTTCTGTTTTTGTACGTGTTACGTTTTCGGTTTTCTGCCCAACTACTTCTGTCTTTTTAGAACGATTTTGCTTAATATTATCTGAAATTTCAAAAAATTTATCAGGTAAAGTTGGCAGATTTTGAGCTAACTTGGTGCGTAAATCACTTATTGCTGCTTTTTCAAAATCAATTGAAGAATTAAAGCTATCCTCAGATAAACAAATTTTCAATCTCTCGATTTGTTCATCAACTAATGATTCTAAAGCTTGTTCAAATTGTTTTGCTTTTCCTTGGAGGAAGAACTCTGCTCTAGTTGATATAGCTGTCCTCATAGTGTGGTACAAGAGACGAACATGACGTTCATCATGCTCAAGTTCTTTCTGACCTTTCTCATTATCAGCACGTACACGCTTAACTAAATACTCTGACTCGTGAGAAAATTGGCTGATTCTTCGGCTAACATTATCATAGGTTTTAGCGATGTCATCAGCTAAGGAAGGTGATATAACTTCCCGTAGCTTATCTCTTAATTCAAAAGCGCCTTGATTATTTTTAAGAGCATCACGAACTGGAACAATTAAAACATCCGTTAAGTCTCCTTCTACCTCGCTGACAGCATCAAAAATTAAAGAAAACCCATTACGCCCTTTTTTTTCAGCATTTTTCTTAATCTTAAGCCTAGTTTGAGGATTATCAGTTTTTAATCCTCCTATGAAATCTTCAATCTCAGATTTAAATTCTCTGCCAATTTTATTAATATTTTTATGTAAAATATGCTTAATTTTATCTAATCTTTCTCTTTCTTCTTCAACTTGCTTTTGGTTATAAATTTGTCTTGTTTGAATCACAACATCTAGAAATTGCGATAAAGTCGAGTAGTTATCAAATACATCCACTAAAGCTGGAAGTATAACCAGTTCTGCAAATGATTCTTGAACTCGGACACGGAAGCGGTTCCAAAGTTCTCTACCACCGCTCCATTCTAGACAATAGCGGAGAATTTGCCGCATGATCTCATCATCAATAGGCTTATTATCTTCTATATCATCTTCAATATCACGAAACCAATTTTTTAAATTTCTGTTTTCTTTGGTATTTAATTTAATTACCCCAGCACAATCTTGAAACATTGCTTGGATAAATTTTAACCGTGTCTGTTGAGGAACTTTTGATGCTTCGTTAAAAGCTCCTGACCCCCAAGCACACTGAGCGTAATATAGAAGACGAGCATTAAAAGGCAAAACATCAGGAAGTTCTGGAAGCGATAAAACGTCTTTAATTTCTTCTCTTAACTTATTAATTCGCACTTCTAGAGGTAAATCATCTGCTCCTCGTTGATCAACTCGATTTAAGATAAAAATCATTGAATCTGTGCGTCCCTGCAAATATTCAACAACTTTTTTTAATTCTTCTAATAGTCGTTTTCTGTGGTCATCATCCACTTGCATATAGTCTAAAGCAACTAGGCTGAAAGCTTTATTAACTTGCTGTTGAATAGTTGCCAAATTAGTTCTATCTTGTACTGATTTAAGCCCAGGTAAATCAATCAGTTCTACCCCTATCTCTTCAGGTAAGCCTAGTAAGGAGGAATCACAAGCAGGTAAAAGAGGAACATAAGCTGTTACTTGTGGTGCAACATATTCTCGCTTTTTACGTGCATCGTGATATGAGTGCATTACTGTGCGAATACGTTGATATAAATCTTCATCGCTTAACTTTGTCCATTCACCAGTCTCCCAAGCAGCATCCTCTGTTTCTGCAATGAATAATTTTCGTTCCTGAGAATGTTTAAGGGAGAGGACTCCACCACTCATCTCACCTGCTTCAATTGGTGCAATTTTATGACCAATTAGCGCATTAACAATAGTTGATTTTCCAGAAGAAGTTGTCCCAATAGTTGCAATGCGAAAACTAGGATTTTCTAATCGTTGGACTGCTTCTTTATAAACAGTCAAGAATCCCTCTAAACAAGATTTAATACCAGGATCATCAAAAATGTCAGGAGATGAGTTAACTAAAATAGAGACTGAGTTACCTAGTTCTTGTAGTAGTTTACGGGTATTTTCTAATTTAGAGACGATATTAATTTCCATTTATGTTTCTCTCTAATGTCTAATTTTAAGTAATATAGCTGTACTAATAAATTTGAAAATGGCACCAAGTATGATGATGCTAATGAAGCGGCAGTTGCAACACCACTTAGTAGCTTAATTTTCAAAAATTTTCCCTAAAATACGATACTCTATTTCAAATTAGACGCAGATCCATCTAATTTAAATGAGTGAGATTTCGGAAAAATACAGAAATCACTTTATATATAAATTAAGTATTTTTGCTGTTGTCGAATTTTGTGTAATTTATTTGAATGCGCTTTTGTTGACAGGGAACACTTTTGGGCAAGTTAAAAGAATATTTGTCGGATTGTATTTCAACACCGCTTAAAGCAAATCCAGCAGGTTTCGCTTCAATGACTCCAACAGCTTTGCGATTGATGAAGAGCAAGTAATCAGCAAAACCAGATTTCAAGGGATATTCCCAAACCCGCACCCAAGTTAACTTGCTCATAGTCTTGGATAACCCATAGAACGGTGGTGAGTAATTGGTCTATCTTTTGCCTTGCCTGTTCTTCCGGTTTCATTACTGGGTTACTATGCACTTACACAAATTCTCATGCCTTTCTTGGAGAAGCGCAAGTAACACTCATATAAGTAAAATTACTATCTTTTTATCTAACGTACAGCAATAGCAGTTTTGTTCTACTGCGCCAATTTATTTATCAACTGCTGATAAATCACATCTAACCACACCGGAATCACAGGTTTACCTTCATCTAGAGATGCGATCGCTTGTTCTCGGTCATACACTACAAGATTTAGCGATCGCTTATGCCCCTGCCAAAGAAGCATCCACCGACTACCTTTACCAGAGTCAAATAACTCCGGTTCTTTGTCTTTGAGGGTGTTCAGCGTAGTACTGGCAATATCAAAACTCAATCCCATCGACAAAAAATATAACATTGCTGCCAGTTCCATCAAATTTGGCTTTGAGTAATAAATACTACGTCCTGTTCCCGTCTCACCAATAACAGGAACAACCACACCCTTTTCCCGCCAGTACTGGAGTTGACGCAGGGTGCAGCCTGTGATGTCAGCCGCTTGTTTACTCGTAAAAAACATTTCTTGCATGAAATCATTGTAGGCGCAGCGGTTAATTAAACATTTGTGGTATTATTAGACATATGTGTTGGTAAACGTATGAGCCAAATTACTATTCAGTGTCGTTTAGTAGCAAGTGAATCTACCCGCCAACAGCTATGGAAGTTGATGGCAGAGCTAAATACGCCACTGATTAATGAACTACTACGTCAGGTACATCAACACCCAGAGTTTGAGACTTGGCGACAAAAGGGCAAACACCCCACTAGTATTGTCAAAGAACTCTGCCAACCTTTGAAAACTGACCCTTCCTTCATCGGTCAGCCTGGACGGTTTTACACGAGTGCGATCGCCACAGTTAATTACATCTACAAATCTTGGTTCAAGTTAATGAAGCGATCGCAGTCCCAACTAGAAGGCAAAATTCGCTGGTGGGAAATGCTTAAAAGCGATGCTGAATTAGTAGAAGTCAGTGGTGTGACCCTAGAAAGCCTTCGTAGCAAAGCTGATGAAATCCTGGCTCATTTTACTCCCCAGTCCGATACAGTTGAAGCACAACCAGGGAAAGGAAACAAACGTAAAAAGACTAAAAAATCAAAAGTTGCAGAAGGCGATTGCGCCGAGCGCACGCTACGCGAACGTAGTATCTCTAAAACTTTGTTTGAGGCTTACCGCGACACAGAAGATATTTTGACTCATTGTGCAATTAGCTATCTTCTCAAAAATGGTTGCAAAATCAATGATAAAGAGGAAGACACTCAAAAGTTTGCTAAACGCCGCCGTAAGCTTGAGATTCAGATTGAACGCCTGAGAGAACAGCTAGAGGCACGAATTCCCAAAGGTCGAGATTTAACAAATGGCAAATGGTTAGAAACTCTTTTGCTTGCCACTCATAACGTTCCTGAAAGTGAAACAGAGGCTAAATCTTGGCAAGACAGCCTTTTAAAAAAATCTAGCAAAGTACCTTTCCCAATTGCTTATGAAACTAACGAAGACATGACTTGGTTTAAGAACGAGCGTGGACGTATATGTGTAAAATTCAATGGTTTGAGTGAGCATAGCTTTCAAGTCTACTGCGATTCTCGCCAACTCCACTGGTTTCAACGCTTTTTAGAAGACCAACAAATTAAGCAGAACAGCAAAAACCAACACTCTAGTAGCCTATTCACTCTCCGTAGTGGGCGTATTGCTTGGCAAGAAGGGGAAGGTAAAGGTGAAGAGTGGAAAGTTAACCACTTAATTTTTTACTGTTCTGTAGATACTCGCCTATGGACTGCTGAAGGAACAAACCTTGTAAGAGTTGAGAAAGCAGAAGAAATTGCTAAAACTATCACCCAGACAAAAGCTAAAGGTGAACTCAACGATCAACAACTTGCTCATATAAAACGGAAAAACTCATCTCTAGCCAGAATTAATAACTCCTTTCCCCGTCCTAGCAAGCCCCTATATCAAGGTCAATCTCATATTCTTGTTGCAGTTAGCCTTGGTTTAGAGAAGCCTGCAACAGTAGCAGTAGTAGACGGGACTATAGGTAAAGTCCTTACCTATCGCAGCATCAGACAACTACTTGGTGATAACTACAAACTGCTAAATCGACAGCGACAGCAAAAGCACACTTTATCCCACCAACGCCAAATAGCTCAAATGCTTGCTGCACCAAATGAGTTGGGAGAATCGGAGTTAGGGGAATATATAGAAAGATTACTGGCAAAAGAGATTATTGCGATCGCCCAAACATATAAAGCTGGTAGTATTGTTCTCCCTAAATTGGGCGATATGCGAGAACAAGTTCAAAGCGAGATTCAAGCCAAAGCTGAACAGAAATCAGACTTAATAGAAGTCCAACAAAAATATGCCAAACAATACCGAGTTAGTACCCATCAATGGAGCTACGGTAGATTGATTGAAAATATTCGCTCTTCAGCTGCTAAAACTGGAATTGTGATAGAGGAGTCAAAACAGCCGATTAGAGGTAGTCCGCAAGAGAAGGCGAAAGAATTAGCGATCGCCGCTTACCATTCCCGCCAAAAAACCTGATTGACAAAACACCGAACCTTGAAAATAGAATAAGTATCATTAATAGCGTCGCAGTTCATGCTTGTATAAAGCCGCTGTGCTGTGTAAATGTGGGTTAGTTTGACTGCTGTTAAACAGTCTTGCTTTCTGACCCTGGTAGCTGCCCACCTTGATGCTGCTATCCCTTGTGGATAGGAATAAGGTGCGCCCCCAGTAATAGAGGTGCGGGTTTACCGCAGTGGTGGCTACTGAATCACCTCCGACCAAGGAGGAACCCACCTTAATTATTTTTTGGCGAATCGAAGCGGGTCAATTTCCCTGGGGATCTGCCAAAACTTCAAATCGCTTATTGATTAAGGCTTGTAGCTTTTATGGTGTCAGTTAATTTACTTTTTTAAGTGTTAAGTGACAGGCGATTTTGGCAGATCTGACAAAAATGCTTCTAGAAGTCTTTATTGGTGAAGGATTTGAGGCGCTGGAGTTTCAATACCCCTCACAGCTTGAGGCGGGTTGAAAGAGAGGGGAAACTTTAAATCCACATGCAGCCAGAGTTTCAATACCCCTCACAGCTTGAGGCGGGTTGAAAGCGGCTATTTCAGCCAATGCGATCGCTAGTTTGCCGCAAAGTTTCAATACCCCTCACAGCTTGAGGCGGGTTGAAAGCGCCATTGCCAGTGTTTAACAATTCCCTGCCGTTCAGTTTCAATACCCCTCACAGCTTGAGGCGGGTTGAAAGATTACAGAAGGGAATCGCGACTCGCTAGTTGTTATGGTTTCAATACCCTTCACAGCTTGAGGCGGGTTGAAAGGATGCTTATGGTGCAAGAATTTGGGCGGTGATCGCGTCTTCGCCTATTACCTTAATTTCAACTGCGCTTGTAGCAATGGACAGGTTAAAAATTGAATATTTATAATTAGGTTTGAGCAATTACGCTCAAACCTTGGTAGATTTAATGGTGGGTTGAAAGGTAAGGCAGAGGTCTGCAATCCTTACATAAAGGGTTTAGTCCTTGGTCATGACGCTTAATGTGTTAGCGGTGATATTTATTCCCTGTCAACGGGAAAATTAATTTTTCAACACCGACATTAAGTTGTCTAAAACGCACATCAAGGACATCAATCTGTCAACGCGGACAGTAATTAGTCAAAAGTGACATTAATTTGTCAACGCGGACAAATAATTTGACAATCGACATTTGTTAAAGGCGGCACCCGGATTTGAACCGGGGGATGGAGGTTTTGCAGACCTCTGCCTTACCACTTGGCTATGCCGCCGCACTCGCGCTTAACTATATTAGCAAGATTATAGCCAAAAATACATCCTCTGTTGGGAGAAATTTCTGAGTTTTTACAAAATCAGGGGAAAATTAAGTTTTTGTACTTAGGCGATCGCATCTTACTGTTTCCACCCCCAATCCCCCGCCATTTATCTGGGAGAGTGGGTAAGGGGTGAAAACTCATTACCCAGATTTTTTAGATTTTCACTTCATCAGCGAAACTATTCCAGCGGACAAAGTGAAATGGCCCAGCTACAGATCCCCACAGATGCTCATCAGTTTCTAGATCTCGTCCTCTGTCAAGGCTGAGAAGTCTGTCTTCGTTAATTTCAAATTCATTATCGAGATAGGTTTTTTGCCCGTTGCGAACAACGATACAGCCTTTTCCAGGTTCTATCCTACCTTTAAAGCTGTTGCCAGTCCATTCTACAATCATGTCACATCCTGACATCTTTTCTACGTCATCAGTAGTTAAGGTGGCGAGTTTTTCTAGATTGCGAGAAGCACCGTAAAATTTTTCTTCTTCTTTAACGGTGTAATTTTCCAGGTTAATGCGATCGCCTACAGTCTCAAACTTCAATACTCGCAACCGATAAGGTTGATTGAGTGCATAGTCATAAGCTTGCTCTAAAAACAAACTCACCCCTGATAAGAGTTCTAGGGGTAGGGGACGCATACACACGCGAATATGAGCATAAAAAGGCGGGTTTTCAAAAGCTTGTTCTTGATTGCTAAAGTCAGCTGCCATCCAGCGAGCTAAGGTAGCAATGTCCGTAGAGTGAGTCATTACAAATAATTTAATAATTGCTGGATCATCCTTGAAGTATTTTAATGCTTCGCGATGGGTATTGGGCATTGGGCATTGGGCATTGGGAAGAAAATTCCCCACACTCCCTCATCTCCAGTAATCGGGGAGAATAACGATCGCTTTATGCGTCCTTTAAATTGGTAACTTAGGTTATGGGGTAGGGAGATTAGCAAATGAGCGAATGTAACGAGAGCAAGCAATTACGTCTGTTAAGTGTAATTATGACTGCGGCTATAATCTGGCAGTTTAGCAGCTCGTTGACGCTGGCACAGAGCCAAAAGCCGAAACCGCCCGATAAATTTCCGCCAAGCCCACTAGAGAATATTATTCCCGATCCATTACTATCACCTTTGGGCGATCCGAAAAAGTTAACGCCTGCACAACTGCAACAGCTAGAACCGCAAATCGATCAGTTAAATCAGGAAGCTGCGGCTAAGCTGTCAGCTGGAGATTCGGTAGCGGCGTTTGAGATTTGGAACCGAGAATTACGTTTACGCCGCTTATATGGTTCATTAACTGAAGTCCAAGCATTGTCACGGGTGGGGGCGATCGCATTTACTCGCAATAATCGCGAAGAGGTACAATATATTACCCAACGCTTGCAAGCTATTCAACAGCAAGCACTATCTCAACCACTCCTGGATTTACAATTATTGCGATCGCTTGGTGCAGGTTATGAAAAAGTGCGATCGCCGCAACTGGCGCTACAAGTTTACGATCGCCTTTTGGCAACAGTGCGACAGCAAAAAAATACCGCCGCTATTGTTGATACCCTCAAAACCATTGGGGAAGTACATCTAGGTTGGTTTGATTATCCCCAAGCCGCAGCCACTTATCAAGAATTGTTGGGTTTGGCTACTGCCGGTGGTGATAAATTAAACCAGGTAGCATACTTGCAACAGCTAGCTTATATTTACGAACAGGCTAAAGACCCGCAACAATCGATAAATATATTGAGCAAGCTGGCAGAAATTTACACCAGTGAAAATAATACAACTCAATTACCAAAATTAAAACTAGCGATCGCGGCAAATTATCAAGCATTAGCCAAGGAAAATCCTAGTTTACTAGCATCAGCATTTAAAAATTATCAAGCAGCTTATACTACCGCTTGGGAATTGCAGCAATATGTTGATGCTGGTGAAGCTTTACAGCAGATAATTGCACTGTACCGTGGGCAAGGACAAATAGACGATGCTTTGCAAACTAGTCAAATTTTAATTGCAGCGCAAACCCAAGCTGCTAACTATTATGGAGTGATGCAAGCCTACGACCAAATGGGGAAAATTTATCTAGAACAAAAACAATATCCCCAAGCACTAGCTGCTTTTCAAAAGGGTTTAGAATTGGCACAACAACTCAAGTATGATGAGACTTACTTTACTCAACAAATTGAAAAGATATCAAAAGGAAATTTGTAATTCACAAGACACAAGGTAGTCCCAATAGAAGGACGGGGCTTGTATTCCATTATTTTCGGTCAATTTTTATACAGGTTAGGGAACTGAGCTTGAAGTTTAACCAGCTTCGGCAAGTCATTCACTACTACATAGGGATTGCCTGGATGGCGTGCTATGTAATTCTGATGGTATGCCGCAGCCTGATAAAAACCTTGCAAGGGAGCTAATTGGGTGACAATCTGCTGAGGGAAGATTTGCGATTTGTTGAGTTGAGCGATATATTCTTGTGCAACCTGTTTTTGCTGATCGTTAGCAAAGAAGATCGCCGAACGATATTGCTGACCTGAGTCAGGTCCCTGTCGATTCAACTGTGTTGGGTCATGTGCCACCAAAAAGTAGACATGGAGAAGCTGGCTATATGATATGAGTGAAGGATCATAAGTAATTTTCACTGATTCTGCGTGATTAGTTAATCCCGCACTGACCAGCCCATAGTTTGCGGTTTTTGCACTACCTCCAGAAAAACCAGAAACGACATCAGAAACACCTTTGACATGCTCAAAAACTGCTTCCATCCCCCAGTAGCACCCGCCAGCGAACACTGCTACTTGTTTTCCTTGGGGTGCAACAGTTGAGATATCAGTGGCGGGAGTACGAAGTATCACAAGAGATGCACCGCATAACAGTACAACTGTGAGTGAAATAATAGACAAGTTGCGTATTAAATGGCGCGAGAGAGTAAAGTTATGAATTGACATGAGATTGTAAACCGCATAATTAGTAAAAATTAACCTAACCTCGACTGGCAATAAACTTCATTGCCACCCCATTCATACAGTAACGTTTGCCCGTAGGTGCAGGGCCATCATCAAATACATGACCCAAATGCCCACCACAGCGCCGGCAATGCACTTCAACTCTGGTCATCAAAAACGAGTTATCGACAGATATGCCGATTGCGTTATCAATAGGTGCGTAAAAACTAGGCCAGCCTGTGCCACTGTTGAATTTGGTTTCCGATGTAAACAATGGTAAGCTGCAAGCAGCACAGACATAAGTACCTTTGGCATATTGGTGATCGAGTGGGCTAGTACCAGCACTTTCAGTTCCATGTTTCCGCAGCACACTAAACTGTTCTGGTGTTAAAATCTTGCGCCATTCTTCGTCAGTTTTGGTGATTTCAAATTGATTTTTGGCGATCGCCATTACTGGTGACCGACCTGTTAAATAACGCGATAACCAGACTGTGCCGACTATTGCCGCACCAGCCTGTAAAAAATATCGTTTTTTCATAATTTATTTGCCACTCACCACTAGCTGAATTACTAGTATGAGCCTTCGCCCTGAATTAGCCCTGATAAAAGCATTAAAATTTCCTAAGAATGATGGCGGTTCCCTGTTTTCTTTTACATCTCAGATGGATTAATACACTTCAGGCGATCGCAACCTAAACTTTGAGTCATCATTGCAGACATCTGTTGCGAAGCTTGAGTATCCAAATTCAACTCTTGCTTAATTTGCTCGTAACTTGCTCCCTGCACTATCCGCTTTGCGAGTTGCTGAAACTGTGTCCAGGTTAAATCACTGTCAACAAATGCTTTAGCCAGGGTAATCACCAATTCCTCATAATCATTATCTTCGATTTTCGTCATCATCCGGTGTTCAATGTGCAGCGAATCATCGAAGCAGTAATACCAGGATTTTGGTTGGTGCTGGAGTACCATGTTAAAAAAGTCTTGCTGTTTAGATAAGCTTACAGCGCGATCGCTCTCACTAGAAACCATTAATATCGGTGCAGCTTCAGTTTTTTGCGCCTGTTTTAATAGCTTTTCTCCTAACTCCAGAAATATGCGTAATGCGGGAATCCGAAAACCTTTATAGCCAAAATTTCCAGATGCGTCTTTGTTAAACCATTCAAAGTAAATTGGCAAGATTTTTATCAGTCCATCAAATAATAAATTATAACTGCTTAAATAAGGTGCAAACAATAACGCCCGATCAATCTCCTGGGGATATTCTAAAGCTAACCAGCCGGCTAAGGTTCCCCCTGTAGATAATCCACCAACTACCACTTGTTCACCTAGAGTTTTGGCAATCTGCAACCAATCCAGTACAAATTGTTGATAAGTTTCAATTTCTGTTGACAGTGGTGGCGGATTTTGCCGATTCCAATTACCTGCAAGTCCATGATCGGGTTGTAAGGGAATTAAAACATTGTATCCTTTATTAAATAAAGCTTTGCCAAGCGGTTCAAATTGGTAAGGTGCTGCTGTAAAACCATGCAAGAACAGACAAACTTTTGAAGTGGTGTGAGGATGAACAAAGAATTTGGAACGACAGGCTTGGTTCCTCAGTCCTAGTGTAGACTCCGATTGCTGAACTTGCTCCAGAATTTGTGCTGTAGTTTGAGTGCTAACTGTCATTGCATCACCTGCCTTACTTCTGCCTATGTCTTTGAGGAATGTATCTCCAAAACAGAAGTAGCCACATCTAACTGATGTCGTAATTTACGGGAATATACCGTAAATTCACTATTAATGCTATTATGCGTGTCAACGCAGTTCTGTGCATTAGTAGATTTGTACACACTATGTAGACTAGGCTTTATGTACATGAGTCAATAAAATCAAAAAGCAGTTTCATGCAGCTTCGACTTTGTGTGGGCTGATTATATTCTTAACTCGATATGATAGTAGCTGCAATAAATTCCTACCTAAATCAGATAAAAAAATCAAAATTTTAGAGGTATACATGAGTGAAATTCTACTTTGTTCAATAGTTATTTCATCCCAACTGCCACCAGATGAAATAGAGTATTTAGAAACATTGTTGGGAATGAGTTCAATCAAGTTACAAAAGCCACTAAATCGGGTAATAGGAGTAGATGATATTGTTTTGGTCATTTCCGGGGTAGCAGCAACAGCCCAATTAGTGGATTACAGTATCAAAACTGCTAAAGCAATTAATAATTGGCGGCGAAAATTGCGAGAAAAAGGGATAGAACCAAAAGGCAAGTTAGAACAGCCAAAACGCCCTCCTCTTGACTTAAGTACCGCTACTGATGAAGAAATAGAAGAATGGCTGTCTCAAAAGTAGATGTAAACGTTCCCCTTAGTCCAGGGATAGAAAAAGTTACTGAACAAGAAAATTCGTTTAGTAATCAAATTCTGATTTTGTTTTCAGCCCCTCTACTCAATGAAAATTTATCACCGATAGAGAATTTATCGCTCCAAGAAGAAATTAATGCGATCGCTTTAGTATTAAAGGCTATATCTCATCCGATAGCAGTGGAAATAGTGGTGAAAGTAGCCACTTCACAGACTCTACAAGATGTGTTGTCTCATCGTGTCAAACCACTGATTATTCATTTTATTGGTCATGGAATGAGGGATACTGAGACTACAGCCTTGGTATTAGAAGATGAAGTAGGAATTGCTCGTTATTTTAGTGAAGAAGAATTGGCGATCGCCTTATCAAATCAGCAGCAAGCACCTTGTCAATTAGCATTGTTAAATGCCTGTCATTCAGAAAAGTTAGCTCAAGCTTTTGTAAAGGCAAAAGTGCCTCATGTGATTGCGGTTAACGCTGAGGATAAAATTTTAGATGTGGCAGCTAGATGTTTTTCTCGACGACTTTATCAAGCATTATTCAATCAAGATGCGATCGCTGATGCTTTTTTAGTCAGTCGCAATGCAGTTAAACTTGATGATAAATTAAGAAAACTCTTTAACTCTCAGACTGGTCAGCAAGGAGTTAATTTTGATGAAGCCTTCAAATTTCGATTACTACCCCAAACTTCCCATAATCAATCGCTGATTATAGAACCAGCCGATTCTCACCAAGTTATCTATCCCCAGTGGTCAAATACTAATATTCCCCGCGACGATCCCAACTTTATCGGACGCAGACAAGAAATACATCATGTAATTCAAGCACTGGTAGAGTCGGATAAGCGTTGTATTGCTCTTCATGGTATGGGAGGAATAGGTAAAACTGCTTTAGCTTATGCCATTGGTCAGTGGTTACATGAGCGTAATCGCTATCATGATGGAGTTTGGTTTATTAGTTTGCGCGATACTGATTCTGTCGGAACCCTAATTACCAAAATCAAGCAGAGTCTTGAATTAAAGAGTTTTGCCTTAGAAAAAGAATTAAAAAATAGCCGAGTGTTTTTGATTCTCGATGATTTGGATAAATTAATTGCCAAAGAAGCCGATGAACTCATTCACCTTTTGAACTCGCTTTTAGAACAGTGTCCTAATTTAAGAATTTTGTTAACCTCCCGTGATTCTCTAGTCAGGGATATCCTTTATTGCCATCAAGAAGAAGTTTGCAGTATGGGAGCATCAGAAACAAGAGAGATATTTAAAAAATATGCTCCATCACAAGCACAATGGGGAAATGATCATGATTTGGCAGAAAATTTTCATCTTTTAGTAAAGTTTCTGGATGGCTATCCTTTACCCATTAAACTAGCAGCATCTTACATGGCAGAAAATCAATTTACTATCAAGATGCTCTGTGAAGAATTGCAAATTGAACCACTGGAAATTCTTGATTCTTATTCTCCTGAAGAAAGAAAAGAAAGAAGTCTGCGGATAACTTTAGAGCGTTCCTTTGAGATGTTATCGGTAGAAGCTCAAGATTTATTTCCTTTATTGGCTTTTTTTCCGAGTGGGTTAAGTCGTGATTTAGTTAGGGCGATTAAGGGTAGAAGTGGTCAGCAAGCTTTGATGGAATTGTTTAAGTTTTCAATGGCAGAAAAGTCTCCTACTGCATCTGATTGGAGAGTAACTTTACCCGAACCTGCCCGTACTTACGCAGAAAGTAAATTGCAGAAAGGAAGAAGACTTGACGATATTGCTCCGCAAGTTTTAGATTTTTATTATAAAAATTTCTGTGACACAGTTATCAAGCTTTTTAGCAATAGAGATGATAATAAAGGACGGCAATTGCTTCTGCAAGAAAATTCAAATTTAATCTTGTTTCTAGAATGGGGTTATGAGCAGGAATTCAGTTCAGAACAAATCTGTTGCAGTGCCAGAATAACAGCTTCATTAAGTCCTTATTGGCGTTGGATTGAACCAAATCAAGACCCTTTGGCGAGATTGGATTTGGCTTTAGCAGCAGCCCAAAGAAATCAGGATCGAGTGGGAGAAGATTTAGTTAAAAATGCTATAGCTGCTTTTTCTTCTCAAGAAGTATTTAAAGATGTTCAATCTTTGGGACAAGAAAGTGATGAGCTAAAATTCTTTGAGTTTAAAACTGTTACCGTCAACTTTATTGGCGAAATAATCAAGCAAGACACCAAACTCGCTCAACACTACAGCGAAAAACTTGGTAACAACGTCACCCTAGAAATGGTATCCATCCCCGAAGGCAGTTTTATCATGGGTTCACCGGAAGATGAAGCCCAACGTTACAAAAGTGAAAGCCCTCAGCACGAAGTAATTGTTCCACCCTTCTTCATTGGTAAGTACCCCGTAACTCAGGGACAATGGCAAGCAGTAGCTTCTCTACCGCAGGTAAACCGACAACTTAAACCTCACCCATCGTATTTCAAAGGTGATAACCTACCAGTTGAGAATGTCTCTTGGTATGAAGCGGTTGAGTTTTGCGATCGCCTATCTCAATATACAGGCAAAAGCTACCGCCTTCCTAGTGAAGCAGAATGGGAATATGCCTGTAGAGCCGGGACAAAAACACCATTCCATTTTGGTGAGACAATTACTTCAGAGTTAGCCAATTATCGTGCTACCGAAAGTTACGCTGCTGGGGTAAAAGGAAGATATCGACAAGAAACAACAGAAGTAGGCAGCTTTAAAGTAGCTAATGCTTTTGGGTTATACGATATGCACGGGAATGTATGGGAATGGTGTCTTGACGATTGGCATCATAGCTATGAAGGTGCGCCAACAGATGGTAGTGCGTGGTTGGATGATGATAATAATTTTGACAAAAAACGAGGAAGAGCCGTACTGCGGGGCGGTTCCTGGGGCAACATTCCTAGTAACTGCCGTTCCGCGTCCCGCAACCTCATCAATAGGGCGGAGCGCGACTACTTCAACATTGATGTTGGTTTTCGTGTTGTCTGCGCGTTCGGGAGGATTATCCGGTAGCCCTTTATACTTTAGTCTTTTTACCCTTTACACTTGTTCTTTTTTTCTCTTTCTTTGTCGCCTTAAGGAGACTCGAATTTGTTGACGCTTCGGCTACGCTCAGTGTCAACAGAAATATTACAGCGCTTTTCACGTAAATAGACCACGCGGTAGGGGCACGGCACTGCCGTGCCCTCTAGAATATATTGATGTGTCGCCAACCCAGTTTTTCGGTAAACACAAGTCCTTTGTTTAACAAGGTGACGACTTTGTTTAACAAGGTTAGAACTTTGTTTAACAAGGTTAGAACTTTGTTTAACAAGGTTAGAACTTTCTTTAACAAGGTTAGAACTTTCTTTAACAAAGTTAGAACTTTGTTTAACAAGGTTAGAACTTTCTTTAACAAGGTTAGAACTTTCTTTAACAAGGTTAGAACTTTCTTTAACAAGGTTACAACTTTCTTTAACAAGACAAGTCTTTTTTGAGTCTTGGAAGGAATGAAACAGCGTTGCTTTTCAAGGGGGGTTGGGGGCAGCACATTGGTGTCAACTTAAGCTAAAAGCTATATAGGGCAGGCGTTGTATAAATACCTCACGCCCTCATCCCCTAACCTCTTCTCCCTAAGGGATGCTGCTGGCGAATGGTTGGTTTGACCCCGTTCTCTCGCTTACCCGACATACCGCCCGCAGGCTGGAAGCCTGGGGCTAACGCTACAAAGCCCACCTTCGTGGGCTAAATTTTCTTAGCCCACGAAGGTGGGCTTTGTACGATTAGCCGCACCCTTCTAGGGTGACGGCGGTCTGTTGGATAAGCGAGGGGTAATTTGCCGGACATCATATCAAATGTCCAAAAAACCTTGACCATTGACTCAAGACCATTGACTCAAGACCAGAATATATAACGGTTTTCGGTTGAGTCCAATACACTCTTGAGGGCACGGCAGTGCCGTGCCCCTACCCACAACGATATAATTTTGTATTGCATCCAACTGAGAACCGCTATATATGTGCTAGTTGCGTAAGTCCTGTACTTCATACTTCAGCCTTCAGTTGACTTGATAGCAGTTAAAGTTCATTCTGTTTAATAGCATTAAAAATAGCATCCGTAATTGTAACCAAATGTATAGACTTTTTTATATGTTGAAACAGAGATGGACAAACGGATATAAATACACGCAGCTACTTTGCTGTATTTTGTTACTGCTGGTAATTTGGAATATACCACAATCGGCTCTAGCAGATAATAACCAGGAGATTAGCGCGATTATTCGCACGCGAGAAATTGCTTTACAAGCTTTGAACGATCGCAATTTTTCTCAAATCGCACCTTACTTACACCCAACTTTCACCATTACAACGGTTGATAATCAGGTTTTTCACAAAGTCCCTGAGTTTGAGAAATACTGGAATCAGCAGTTTAATAATACAATCAAAGATATCAACATGAATATTCAGGGAGAGCCTGTGAGAACTTTTCTCTCGCCGGAGACAGTGGTTTCCGCTGGAGATGCGATCGCATCTTTCTCTTTTAAAGATGGTAAAACCGCAGATATGGCGATGCGATGGACAGCAGTGCTGCAAAAACTTCAGGAAAAATGGACAATTCAATCGCTGCATTTCTCCTCTAATCTTCTCGATAACCCCGTATTAAATGCAGCCAAAAAACTGAGGTGGATTGTGGGAATAGCCGCAGGGGTGGGCGGTTTTCTGTTGGGTGCATTGACAATGTTGTTATTACCTCGCCAGCCTCAGCAAACAACCGAGAGGGCGTAGCAACTAAAGTGGCAAGAAACATTAATCAGCCAAGTAATAATATCAGCGTTCATCGCGATCGCCGTCTGCGGGCAACTTTAGTAGTTATACTGATATGGTGTCTTGTAAGTTTGTGGCATTTGCAACCCAAAACCCAGTGGATGATCGTCGGGTTAACCTTGGTGCTGACTGTGCAAATGTTACGAATGCTGATGGCAAAACCAGCCACATTGGTAATTGAGAACAATGCTGATTTACCGCCAGTCTCGATTATAGTTCCCGCTAAAAATGAAAGTGCAGTCCTAGCAGATTTAGTTCACAGCATATTCCAGGTGAATTATAACAGCGATCGCCTAGATATTTGGATCGTTGATGACGGCAGTACCGATGACACCCCAGAAATTTTGAGCCAATTACAAACTCAATTTCCGCTGTTACAAGTTCATCGCCGAGAATCAAAAGGTGGTAAATCTGGGGCGCTGAATGCAGTTTTCCCCTTCACCCAAGGCGAGATTCTCTTAATCTGCGATGCTGATGCTCAATTACCTGCTAATATTCTCCAGCAAACAGTACCGCTGTTTGAAAAGCCAGGTATTGGTGCAGTGCAAGTCCGAAAAGCGATCGCCAATGCAGACACGAATTTCTTCACCCGTTGTCAACAGATGGAAATGATGTGTGATAGTTTTCTGCAAACCCATCGCCTTGCTATTGGCGGAATGTCTGAGTTGCGGGGGAATGGAATGTTACTGCGGCGGGATTTGCTAGAAAAGTGCAAGGGTTGGAATGAGGACACAGTTACCGATGATTTGGATCTGTGCTTCAAACTTTATTTGCTAGGTAAGGAAATTGAGTTTGTCACATTTCCAGCCATTCAAGAAGAAGCAGTGACAACCTGGAAACAACTATGGTATCAACATTGTCGCTGGGCCGAAGGTGGCTATCAGCGTTATCTCGACTATTTTCCCCAAATCCTGACTCTGGGTTGGCAGAAAGAACTGGATTTATTATTGTTTTTTTTATTACAATTTATCCTGCCAATTGCCCTGATTCCCGATTTACTATGGACAATATTTTATAGCGATCGCCCGGTGCTGTGGCCATTACAGACAATATTGAGTATCATTTTAACAGTAGCTTTTATCGCCGGACTTTACCAATATCAAAATTTACGCGGCTGGCCTTTGCTGTGGGCAACCATCCAAGGTTCTCTCTACATGGTACATTGGGTGCCGGTGATGATGGTAGTCACATTAAGAATGTGTGTGCAAAAACAGCGATCGCGCTGGATTAAAACCACCCATCGCGGTAAAAATATTTACAGTGATTCAGGCAGTAAATGAGCATGGATACCTTAGATAATTATCGACGCATCATCAATAAGGTACATCATAGCCCCCTCCTCGCTTGCGGGGAGGGGGTTGGGGGTGGGGTTCTTTTATATCTCTCAACTAACAAGTGCGAGCGCCAATTGTAGATTTTTTTAACAAACACCTTGACAAAATTCCTAGATAAATATAACTGAGATAGACTGAAGTAAGTAGGTGACACGCTGCGCGTCTTTCTAGATACAAAGATATTTCTAATTACCCACATGAAAATATGTGAGGTGAGTGATGAGAGAACAATTGCATATTAACAAAAAAGCTGATGCGTTCACTTCTGCATCAGGACAAAATGCTTCTCCTTCTCCCCAAGAGAATCACACAATCAGATTGATTCGTGATTTTGCCCAACTTTTCCGATTACCAGTTGCTATTGTTGCGGCTTTAACAGGCTGTGCTACCATCTATGCAATCAATTCAGCAGCTTCATTACAGCAATATCTCTTAACAGCAATTATATTAATCTTGACACACGCTGCGGCCTGTGCAATTAATGACTATTGGGATGTGGATAAAGACCGCATAGATCACCCCCAAAGACCACTCCCATCTGGTCGGATTTCACCTCAACAAGTTTGGTGGACAGCTTTGATTTTGTTTATCGGCGCGGTGGTAGCGGCTATTCCTCTAGGAATTTCTTGCTTGATTTTAGTAACTGTCAGTTCCATCTTGCTGTGGAATTACTCCCATATACTACTGCGAAGCGGGATTTTGGCTAATTTTATTGTCGCCACGATCGCATCTGCGGTGATTTTGCTGGGTAGTTTGGTTGGAGATCGACCTTTTGCGATGCTTTACCCAATTGGCTTCGTATTTTTATATACCTTAGCTAAGGAAATTATCTGGGATTTACATGATACAGCAGGCGATCGCAGTCAGGGAATAGTCACAATTGCCAATAGCTGGGGAAAGGAAACGGCTTTTGGGATTGCTTGGGGATTAATGGGCACATTGATTATCTCAATTGCGATCGCCCTGCTATTATTACCGATGGCACATACCCTCATGTTTTTCGTATTTTCCACAGCCATGTTGGTGAGTGTGGCGATCGCACTGCTACGCTATCAACAGCAAGGTAGTGTGACTGCTTACGAAGGATTTGTCTTCTGGGAACGGATTGCGATGTTACTGGGAGTAGTAGGCTTGTTAGGCACAGCCCCAGCATTGTTATAAACTATTGGGATGATATTTCCTACATAGGTAGGGGCACAACATTGTTGTGCCCTTGTGATAATTTGATCTCATACCAATTTAATATGAAGATGCATATAATTAGCCTGCAAAGGCAGGCTTTGTTTGTGTAGCCCCAGGCTTCTAGCCTTGCAGCTTTAATATGCAGCCTAACATAGAATTGATATCACCAAGTAGTCATCTGCCGTATATAGTAATTTGCATTTGAATAGACAACTGTAAAGGCACGATAAGATTATTCTTAGTTGAGCAGGGGATATTAAATGTCTCAAATAGAAGGCTTTAGGGTGAGAAATTACAGAGTTCTTCGTGATATTACATTAGGGAAGTTGTGGAACACACAGAATGCCAAGCCACTAGCACCAATGACAGCTGTCATCGGTAAAAATGGCGTGGGTAAAAGTACAATTTTTGACACTTTTGGCTTTCTTGCAGATTGCTTAAAGAATGGCGTAGAGGAAGCGTGTGATTCTCGTGGTCGTGGTGGATTTGAGAGAATTCGTTCCCAAGGACAACAAGGAAGTATTGAATTTGATATCTATTATAAAGAAAATCATAATGCTCGACCAATTACCTATGAGTTAGCAATAGATATTGACTCATCTGGAAGACCTTATGTAAAAAGAGAGAGACTCAGACAACGAAGAAAAGGACAAGATAAAGGAAAACCTTTTTCTTTTCTCATTCTCAATGAAGGTAGAGGAATTGTCTGGAAAGGTGAACAAGAAGGCAAACAATTTGAGGAAGAAGAAAGTGATTTAAATTTGTCAATATTCATCGAAAAAATCCAAAAAGGTGAAGCCCAAGAGGAGAGTAAAGGAACTGAGATAGTTGAACTTGACGACAAGCGAAAACTAGGAATCGCCACTTTGGGGTCACTTAAACAACACCCAAGAATTTCTATGTTTAGGAGATTTATTGAAGGATGGTATTTAAGCTATTTTACTCCAGATGCTGCACGAAGTTTGCCGCTGGCTGGGCCGCAAAAGCATCTAAATATTCATGGAGATAATTTGGGTAATGTAGTTCAGTTTATGGAGAGAGAACATCCCAAAAAGTTTCAATCTATCTTGGAAAAAATATCTAGTAAAATTCCCGGTATAAACAAGATTAGCACCGAAAAAAGCCCAGATGGCAGACTCCTGCTTCAATTTAATGACAAGGGTTTTCAAGACCCATTTTATGCTCAACAAATGTCAGATGGAACACTTAAATTATTTGCCTATCTCCTGTTGTTAGAAGACCCTTCACCTCCACCATTTTTGTGCATTGAAGAACCAGAAAATGGACTTTACCATAAACTTTTAGAAACCCTAGCACGAGAATTCCGCGAACACGCTACAAATCAGAAAGGTGGATCGCAAGTATTTGTCACAACTCATCAACCATATTTTGTAGATGCCCTTGAACCAGAAGAAGTTTGGGTTCTGGAAAAGGGTGAGGATGGGTTTGCTAAAATTAAGCGAGCTAGTGAAGATCCGCTGATTAATAACCTTGTTGCTGAAGGCTTGCCCCTTGGCGGACTTTGGTATAGTGACTACTTGGATGCAAGGTGATTATATGCACTTTGAGATCCTAGTTGAAGATATTTCCGGCAAAAAATCTCTGGAAATTCTTGTCCCAAAAATTATTAACACCGAACAACACACATTTAATATTCATGCTTACAAAGGAATAGGGCATATTCCTAAAAATTTAACATCTACTTCTGACCCCAAAAAACGAATTCTGCTTGATCAGTTGCCGCGACTTATTCAAGGTTATGGTAAAACATTGTCTTATTTCCCTGCTGTACTCATTGTCATTTGCGATCTTGACGAGCGATGCTTGAGTAGTTTTCGCAAAGAACTACTTGACATTGTAAATTCTTGTAATCCTAAACCAAAAACGCAATTTTGTATCGCTATTGAAGAAGGAGAAGCATGGTACTTAGGTGATTTAGCAGCAGTGAAAGCAGCTTATCCGAGTGCAAAAGAAGCAATCCTAAATTCCTACACCAATGATGATATCTGTGGCACATGGGAGAAGTTAGCTGACGCAGTATATTCCGGTGGTTGCCAAAAGTTGTCTAAACTTGGTCATCAGGCAATTGGTAAAGAAAAGTCAACTTGGGCAGAAAGAATCTCTCCCCTGATGGACATTGACAAGAATCAGTCACCAAGCTTCTGCTATTTTCGAGATAAACTTCGACTTTTGAGTGGACAGTAGAGCGATTCAGAGAGAAACTAAAGAATCATGCTGCATTTGCTGATAGCGATCGCTATTCTAAATCACCACCAAGCCGATGCATTCACAATAAGGTTTTTTAACAATTCGGTTGTGCCTGAATAATAAGAAAAACTAATAAATCATTGACTGATGATTATATTTGGAATCAATGACTCCGTAATTACCCTGTTGAGCGAGTTAATTTCACGCCAGATTTACAGTAAGATTATCAGTAAATCAAAATTGATGATAATCTATGATTTGGCGTGGATTGAGTCGAAAAACTAGGGTAAGATTTACCATATTGGTACTGCTAGTATTCATCGTAGTCATTGCTCTGTCGCAACTTTCACCAAAACAGCCTCAGATCGTCAAACAAGAAAGCCATTACGCCGTACATCTTCGCCAAGATTTTAATCAATCTAGTTTTTATCCTGTTACCCAAATTCCATCTACCAACGTTTATAAACCGATTGCTGATTGGGTAGGAAGATTAATTTTACCCACAAAACAACAATTACAAGATGGCGTGGATTGGGTATGGATGGAAGTGCAATATGCACCACCCACAGCACAAAATTTGCTAGGAAATATTGTGCGTTTGCAGTGGAAAAATAATAAAAATTTACAGGATTACGTTCAAGCTGTAACGCAAGAGATAAATTTCACTCCAGAAGTAATCAAAAGTCAACAAAAAGGGATCGTTCATCCTGTTCGGCTAAATGGAGTTGGTAAGGTAGGGGTTTTACGTTCTTTAGCTGGTGCAAATCCTGATGATCAGACAATTGTGGCTTTAGATGCAACTACAAATATTGCTACAAGTGGTAAAACAAATATTTTGCAAATTGAGCATGAACCTGTTGTGGTAACTGGGAGGTTTTACGGGTTAGTAAAAATAATTAACCCGATAGCTGCTCAACAAAACCAGAAAAACGATTATTTTTTGGTACAACACTATAACCCTAATTCTAATAAATTTGATGGACTGCAAGAAACTATTCGCATTCCCCAACAAGTAATTGACTCGCGCGATTTTGCTCCTTCAAGTGTACAGGAAATTGAAAAATCACCAGCGGGTAAAGATGGGTGGTATATTTACGGCGCTAAAGATGCAAAAGGTATATTTACAGTAAGTGCGATCGCACCTCGTTCTCTGTTGCAAATTAAACCCCGGCAAATCATTACTAATGAGCAATCAGCAATAAATTATATCAAAGCGGCAAATTGGGGAGATACTGAAGAAAAGAAAGGTAAATTTAATACTGTATTCTTAAAACCTGGAGATTCAGCCAATCAATCTAGATTAAACTGGCAAGCAGGCGATAAAGCGATCGCACTGCACCTATTTGGGGGAATTGGCGGACGTAAAGCGGAAACATCAGCAATACCTTATACTATCACCGGACATTTTGCTTTTGGCATCGCAGAAGTTATTCGCGACGAATTTACAAAAGAATTACGCTTCGACATTAAATACTATCAAATTTATGCCCATAACCCAGATGGAATTATTGCTGCACAGCATACATGGGCTGATTATATGGGTAATTTACAACGTGGTTGGTTAGCGACACGCCCAGTATCAGATATTCTCATCAAATTCGATCCTGTCACCCAAGATTATAATTTTGATGGCATTAAAGTTTCGCCTTTAGAGGAATTCCAGCGACAATTACAAGTCACAATGGCGCGTTATCGGGTAGGTGATGGTACTGGTGGCGCAATGGTATCACCTGCAACTTCATGCATCCAAGACTCCAGCCAAGCACTGTTTGCAGCGATACTAGCAATTAAAAATCAAGTTGCGCAAAATAATTCAATTCAAACTTGGATAAAAGCAAACTCCAATCACCCCCAAGCAATCCGTTTTCAGCAACTAGTTGAATTAGGCGAATCTTTGAATCAACAATTAGCACCCTTGGGGATAGTTCGTGCTGATTGGCAGAGTCAAGCAGGTATACTAGCGGGTACGGGAAGAAGCAAGGCAACGAAACCATTTCAAGATAGTAGTATTTGGGCTGGTTTAACAACATGGCGCACAATAATGCCTAGATTTGCTCATGATGACCTCGCCGCAATATTTTTAAAACATGGTGCGATAATGCAAGTATTGCGCACCAATCAAGTCGGTGGTTGGCAAGCTGATATTACACCAATTGCACCAACAATATTTTTAGGACAAATTAAGATTCCCTTTACTGATATTGCACCGTTGTCAATTCTTTTAACTCGCTTTTTAGCATCATTATCAGTGCCGACAATCCAAGATTGGGTAGTGATTATTTTAATGTTAATCATTTATAGCCTGATTGCTCTACCTTATGGCTGGAAATCTGAATTTTTACAAATACAAGTTTGGTCAGCAAATAGAATTAACAAAAGCTTGTTAATATTACGTTGTTTATTTGCACCTGCATTGCTTGAAGAAATATTTTTTCGCGTGTTTTTGCTGCCACATCCCAGCGAAAATAGCTATTGGTTAGCATGGAGTTTGTGGTCAATAGTCAGTTTAGCGTTATTTATTTTGTATCATCCATTCAATGCTAAAACCTTTTTTAAAGCTGGATATCCCACATTTACTAATCGTGATTATCTGGCTTTAACCGCATTGTTAGGAATTATCTGTACTGTTGCTTATAACCTCACAGGCTCTTTGTTAGTCATAGTCTGCATTCACTGGGTTGTAGTAGTAATTTGGCTCATGGTTTTTGGCGGAATGGCTAAATTAGATAATAAGCAAAAAATTCCGAATTGAAATGAAAACTATGGCTGAAATACTAAACTCTCCTCAGTTACGATTAACGAGTATTTTTGATGAGATAGAACTGAAAGAACAACAACGTCAAGCTAAGTTGTCTATTTCTCAGCAGCCGTCACCACAACCGCACCGAGGTTTGAGAAGGTGAATTATCTGCAAATTAAGTTACCCTTAAATCAATGGGTACAAATGAGCTTGTTTTGATGATGGTTAACTGATGAGTGTTAACCGCCTACTGTCAACCATCAACCGTCAACCGTCAACGTATTATGTATAATTACAATCCCTTAGACTGCCTACCTTCATCGGCGGAATTACCAGATTCTGATGATACCCCTGTGGATAACGAACTACAAATATTAATTCCTAATTTATTGTTAGCCATCTTAGCCTCGATTTGGCAAACCCGTGATGACTGGTTTTTCGGTATCAACATGGGAATTTACTATACACCATTAAAACCTGCCATAGTCCCCGATGGGTTTTTGAGTTTAGGTGTTGAACGTTTTGTTGGAGAAAACGGACGTTCTAGTTACGTTTTCTGGGAAGAAGAAGGGATTACGCCCATTTTAGCTTTAGAAGTTGTTTCTCAAACCTACAATGGCGAATATGAACAAAAGAAAATAGATTATGCCCAATTAGGCATTTTATATTACGTCATTTATGCACCAACGCGGCTACGTCGTAAGCGTCAACGTTTAGAAGTTTATCGCTTAGTTGAAGATAAGTATGTTTTACAACTCGGCGATAAAATTTGGATGCCAGAAATTGGTTTAGGGATTGGACGCGAACAGGGTACTTATCAAGGAAGAACACGAGAATGGCTTTTTTGGTATGACCAAGATGGTAACAGATACCAAACCCCTGAAGAGGTAAACGCACAACAGCAACAACAACTAGAACAAACTCAGCAACAGCTTCAAGAACTTTTAGCCAGATTACAACAACAAGGAATTGATCCAAATTTACTATGAACGACCCCTGGCTCAAACTTTTGCACAGTCAGAGGTAGTTCATTATCTGACTTTTATACCCGTACAAGTCAGATAAAACCTATTATCTTCTCAGTTTTGTTGACTGAGATTGAGTATTACTATGCTTTAACATTGCAGGCGATCGCTTTGAGATAACACCACGATACAAATATTAATTGCCAAATAACCAGAGATTACCATTAAGCTGACAACAGGCGATCGCTATTTACCCAAATTAAAAGCTTATAATAACCAAAGAGCAACAAATAATCATGTTGGATTTGCTAATTCAAAACGGGTTAATCTTCGATGGTTTAGGATCTGCGCCGATTCGCTCTGATATTGGGATTGAAAATGGCAAAATTGTAGCGATGCCTGCGGCGGGCAAAGCCAACGCTCCTTCATTATCTATCCCAGCGCGGGAAGTGGTTGATGCGTCTGGGTTGTGGGTGACACCAGGATTCATCGATATTCATACCCACTATGATTTAGAATTAGAAATTGCACCAGGACTGAGTGAATCAGTGCGTCATGGAGTAACCAGCGTTGTCATTGGCAATTGTAGTTTGTCAATTGCCATCGGTGAACCCCAGATGCTAGCAGATATTTTTCAAAGGGTAGAAACGCTTTCCCATCGGCTAATTGGTAAATGGTTGAAAAAGTCGGTTTCTTGGCAAACACCAACAGAATATTTACAGCATTTGCAACAGTTACCGCTAGGGCCTAATGTTGCGCCTTTGTTTGGGCATAGTGCTTTACGCGCTTACGTGATGGGATTAGAACGCAGCTTAAGTGTTCAGCCCAGCAAATTTGATCTAAAAATCATGCAGCGAATTACCGCCGATGCTTTAGACGCTGGATTTGTGGGCGTTTCAATTGATATGTTTCCTTGGCATCGGATGAGTGGCGAATGGCAAGGTTGCACAATTCCCTCGCAACATGGGAAATTTAAAGAATATGCGATGTTAGCGAATTTGTGTAGAAAACGCGATCGCGTGTTTCAAGTCACACCCAATTTACAAAAGCTAGCTTCCTTTGTCGATATTCTGCGTATGGGTTCGGGGATTGGCAAACCACTACGGCTAACTGTCCTCTCAGCTTTAGACGCAGTACACAATCGCAAACTCTGGCGCATATTTTCCCCGATCTTATTTATTTGGAACCGACTTCTCAACGGTAATGTGCGCTTTCAAACATTAACCGAACCCTTCACCATTTACTCAGATGGTTCCGTTACGCCTTTATTTGAAGAATTCGCCACAGGCGCACAGCTAAATGGCTGTAAATCACGCCAAGAAAGACAAAATTTGTGGAAATCTCCAAGCTTTCGCCAGCAGTTTCGCCAAGAATGGAACAGTAAATGGCGCACATCATTTCATCGTCAATTAGATTTAATGGAAGTTGTTGACTGTCCCCAAACAAGTTGGCAAGGATTAAGTTTTGCAGAAATTGCCCGCCGCCAGCAACAGGAACCGATAGATTTATTTATGGAAGCGTTGCAGGAATACGATACAGATTTGCGTTGGGTAGCAACAGGCGCTAACGATCGCTTAAAGCCCCGTTTAGCAATGATGAAACATCCCTACATTTTCCCTGGATTTACTGATGCAGGCGCTCATGTGCGTAACCTGGGATACTATGATGGGGCTTTATCTTTGCTCAAGCAGGCGGTTGCAACAAAGTTTCTCACCCCAGAAGCGGCGATTTCTCGCGTTACCGGAGAACCAGCAGCTTGGTTTCGCCTAGATACAGGAGTGCTGAAAGTGGGTGCGAAAGCAGATATAGTTTTACTCGATGCCAATGGTTTAAATCAGCCCATTAGCCCCCAAGTAGAAATATTAGATCCTGTATTAGATGGTGAACCGCGAATGGTAAAGCGTGGTTCCGATGAAATTGTGCAAGCAGTGTATATTAATGGAGTTCGGGTTGTGAGTCAGGGTAAAGTGAGCGATCGCTTAGGGCGGGAAAAGTTGGGAAGCGTTTTGTCTCCGTTTTCATGAGGGTATCTCACGCAAAGACGAGCCAGTGCGTTGGGCGGCTCCGCCGACTTGAAGCAACTGGCGTGCAAAGGCGCACAGAGAAGTTGTATTAAATTCTATCCAACCACTGTTTTGGATCGCGTTTTGCATGAAAGCAAGCAAGTACAAAAACCGTATCTTGCTCAAAAATGTAGAGAATTATATATGGAAATCGACGGATTAATGCTCTTCTTACCTGTTTGTGGATGACTTGGTAAGCAAGGGGTTTCCGCCCAATTCCCGATAAACAAGCATCAACTGCACGCACAAACTCGGAACCCAAACCTGGATTTTGGGATTCATACCACTCAAACCCATCCTGAATATCGTATTCTGCTTCTGGTTGGATAATCAGGTTATAGTTCATCGTCAGAAGCCTAACCGTTTTTTAACTTCTTCCCAACTAGAACCGTTTGCGGGGTTTTTCTGGTAACTTTCTAACCGTCTATCTAATTCTTGTTGTTGCGCTTCGCTCAAGAGAAGTTCCTCTTGCTGTTCTAAAATGCTGTCCCATAAATCTTCAGCTAGTTGGATACGTTCTGCAACGCTGAGTTCAGAAATGTCAACTTTCAACAAGGGATGGGAACTCATGATAAAAGAGTTAGGGTTTGGCTTTTACCTATATTACAGCATTGGGGCTTGAGGTAATGGGAAGGTGTTTGGCGATCGCCCATCGCGGTGAGGTGTATGAGTCGTGAAGGTTAGTTGCTAAGAAATGAGCGATCGCTTGGAGCGCGAAAGATTGAGAACTGTTTTGTCTCCATGTTAATAGTTATCAACTAAGTGTTTATACTAGTTTGTAGTCAAAGTTTGGCGGTTTGATTAAGATGCAATTACGATGCGGCTTGGTGTAATAAAGATGCTCATCTCCTTCAGTAAGAAGCATAATATTACTTGAGTAAGTGATTTTCGCAGATTAAAGGACACAGTAAATTCAATGGAAGCCTCGCCTGCTAAAGTTATTCAGTATTTCAACGGTGAAAAACAAAATTTAATTCCCCTATTTCAACGTCGGTATAAATGGAGTGAGGACAATTGGCAAACTCTCTGGGATGATCTGATGGTGCAGTATGAAGTGGGCGATACTGGAACCCACTTTATGGGGGCGATTGTCTCTGTCTCAGCACGAAGTGTGCCTGTGGGAGTTAGTAAGTATCTCATCATTGATGGACAACAACGCCTCACAACCGTATCATTACTTCTCTGCGCTCTGCGTGATTGTCTTGATTCAAACTCAGCCTCACGTATACAGGAAGTTTACCTGACCAATCGCTTCCGCGATTTGGAGGACACCTTGAAGTTTGTGCCAACACAAGCTGACCGGGATGTATACCGCACCATTGTCCTTGATCGTCGGGTTCCACCAAATAGCAAGGATGAGGATGTTCGGATGGCTGCTGCTTATCACTTCTTTAAAAACAAATTGCTCAAAAGCACGGATTCTAATGATAATGCAGTAGATCCTGCCAAAGTGCTAATTACCCTGGAGCAATGTCTCCAAGTTGTGATGATCAACCTTGGCGACGATGACGATCCATATTTAATTTTTGAGAGCCTAAATTTCAAGGGTGAACCACTCACCCAAGCTGATTTGGTGAGGAATTATTTGCTGATGTGCTTTCGCCACTCGATTTCTCCTGGAGGAGAGCAGGAGCGGGTTTACTCAAAATATTGGATGCCACTTGAGAGTATGCTTAAATCCAACCTCACAGAGTTTCTTCGCCACTACTTGATGAAGGATGGGGATGATATTAAACAAGGTGGCATTTATGCGGCTATTAAAGCAAAGTTAAAAAGTATGAAATCAACGGAAGATGTCGAAGCAGAAGTTCATTTCATGCAAAGATTTGGAGAGTTTTATACTAGATTTCTCTTGCCAGATCAAGAAGAAACACTGAGCATTCGTGACTGCTTAGATAATATTAAAGAACTTAAAGTAACAACCTCCTACCCACTGTTGCTCCGACTGTTTAATGTGCGTCAGACTGGACATCTCAGCGAAGTTGACTTGGAGAAATGTCTTAGATTAGTCGAGTCCTTCGTAGTTCGACGTGTTGTTTGCGGAGTGCCAACTAATCCTTTGAATAAACTTTTTATCCAGTTGGCTAAAAACTTTCCTGATACAGATCATGCCCAGTGGTTGCATCGTTCCTTATCATCATCTGGTAGCAATCGCCGTTTTCCAAAAGATGCTGAATTTGCTACAGCTTTTATGAACCAACCACAGTATGGACGTGCAACTACTCGTTTCATTCTTTGCCGTCTCGAAAAATCTTTTAACCACAAAGAAACCGTGGATCTTTCGACGGCAACAATAGAACACATTTTGCCTCAAACACTGACTCAAGAATGGAGAAGTGAGTTAGGTTCAGAAGCAGAGAAAGTTCATACTACCTTAGTTAATACATTTGGCAACTTGACTCTGACTAGTTATAACTCGGAGTTGAGCAACCTCCCCTTTTCGGAAAAGAAAGCTAAACTCGAAAATACTCATATCGAGTTAAACCGTTGGATTCTTCAGCAGACGAGTTGGGGAGCGTCAGAAATTGAGGAACGAGCAAATAATTTGTTACTTATAGCCAATAAGATCTGGCTGAGTCCCTTAGATTAGACATGATTAGTAATTAAACTAAACTGTCTTAATAAGTAAAACCGTGGTATAAAAACACAGTTACTCGCATCTTTGGGTGCTTGAATTCGTATCAGTATGTTAGAGGATTTTTTTAAATTGGCAGAAGATATCATCTTATTGATACGCACTGAGGTACAACAAAAATCAGTCTGTTAGCGAGGAATTGACATGCTTTGCTGTGCTAAATGTGAGAACCAAAGCTCATTTTCAAACATCTTCTAACAAAGAATACGAACCCTTGCAAAAATAACAGTGACTTTCATCTACCTCGTAATCATAAGCATTACTATTAGGTAAGTAGTGTAAAAATAGTTAACAAAATTCTATCTGTTTAGACATCCTCTTATGAGTAACATCAATGCCAATTTTCAACAAAACTTAAGAAATCGGATTAATAATCAAATTCTTGAGCATCCTTTTACAGATTATTGGGATATTTTTGTTCTTAAACATCAACATCCAATTAATATCGCTTTCCATATTGTAGGAATCTTCTTTTTTTACGGCTTGCTCTTTGCTACCTGGAAGTTGCAAAACTTCTGGTTACTCCTAGGCTTACCATTAACTCAGTTAATTGGATTAACCGGACATTTTCTATTTGAGCGTAGCCATATCGATTTACAAGATGCTGTATTTTCTTGGCGGGCTTCTTACTGTTTGGGTAAACTGCTACTCAGGGTAATCATGGGTAAATATCAAGATGATATTCGCCAACGCCAAGAAATATTAATGAAGGATGAAGTATGAAGGATGAAGTATGAAGTTAAATTAGGTGAAATTTTTCAGTAATAAATATGCAAATATTTAATAATTGGAATATAGTTGCCAAAGGTTGGTATATTGCTTGTCCTAGCAATGCATTATCTCAAAGACAAGCAAAATCTGTAGAAATTTGTGGTCAAAAAATTGCTATCTTTCGCGGTGAAGATGGACAAGTTCGTGCTTTGGATGCTTACTGTCCGCATTTGGGAACAGATTTAGGCATTGGAAAGGTTGATGGTAATTGGATTCGTTGTGTGTTTCATCAATGGGCATTTGATGAAACAGGAATGTGTCAAAATATTCCTTGCCAAACAGACATTCCTAGTAAAGCGAAAGTACAAGCTTATGCAACGGATGAAAAGTATGGTTTTATCTGGATTTACCCAGAAGCCGAAGCACCAGAGAAAGTGGCTGATTTTGATGAATTAAAGGGTAAGGAAATTGTTGCCCAAGCTGATACTGCATTTGAAAGAAGTTGCCATCATCATATTTGTATGATGAATGGAATTGATGCTCAACATCTAAAAACAATTCATCATTTAGATATCAAAATGGATTTGTCCCTACATCGCAGCGATAATGGTACTCAAATTGACTTTACAATGCAGGGACAATTTCCGCAAACAACTTGGCGAGAACGGTTAGGGCAAAGATTTCTCGGTTCTAGTTATGAATATTCCATGCGTTATGCTGATGGTTGTATCGGTATGTTAACAATGATGAAAAAAGTTAAGCTTTTTCCACCATTGCACATGATATATGCATATACGCCGATCGCACCTGGAAGAACGCGCATTCAACCGATTTATGTCACTGCAAAACGCCCAGGAATCGGGGGATATTTGCTGAGTAAGTTTTTGCTATTCTGTACTCGCTTGGCTTACTATATGCTCAGAGATGAAGACGGCAAGATTTACGATAATATTCGCTTTCAGCCAAAGTTACTTTTGAGTATTGATCAGCCATTGGCTCAGTATATGGAATATGTGAATCAGTTAGAACCGTCTCGTTGGTCAAGTAGCGGTTAGGGGTTAGGGGCTAGGGAAAAGAAGGTTTTAAACTTCGTAGTGGGAGCATCTTGCTCCCTGCGCTTCGTAGTGGGAGCAAGATGCTCCCTGCCTAATCGCATTGCAAGCTGATGCAATCGCATTGCAGCCCGATGCAATTGAGTTGCAGCCCGATGCGATCGCATTGCAAGCCGATGCAATTCAATTGCAGCCCGATGCAATTTAATTGCAGCCCAATGCGATCGCATTGCAAGCCGATGCAATCGCATTGCAAGCCGATGCAATTGAATTGCAGCCCGATGCGATCGCATTGCAAGCCGATGCAATTCAATTGCAAACCGACAATTTTGAAATCTGTCACATAACACCGTAACAACACCAATTTGCTCGATAGAGTGTTAATGGAGAACATCCACCCAAATAATTTTAGGTAATTTCCCCATAATGAAAAGTTGGCTGGTTCCTGTTCAAAAGCTGCAACCGAGCGATCGCATAGCCATGTATGCGTTGCTGAGCAATCATTTTCAAGGTGTCACCTGGGAAGGATTTCAGGCTGATTTGGAGCGGAAAAACTGGGCGTTGTTGTTGAGAGAGGACATTACTAATACTCTCAAAGGGTTTTCAACGCTGATGTTACGCCCGACAACTTTTAAAGGCGAGCGAATTACGGTAGTGTATTCTGGTGATACCATTGTCGATCCCAGTGCTTGGTCGAGTACAGCTTTACCCCGCACCTGGATTGCGGCTGTAAATTTTCTGCGAGAATACTATACAGAAAATAAACTATACTGGCTGCTGATTTGCTCTGGTTTTCGCACCTATCGCTTTCTTCCTACCTTTTGGCAAGATTTTTACCCCCGCTACGATACCGCCACGCCGGGCGATGTAGCAAATTTAATGGCAACTTTGGCACAAGAATATTATGGTAATGCTTACGAAGCAGCGTCTGGTATCGTTCGCTTCCAAAATCCCCAAATTCTGCGGGAGGGTTTAATTGAAATTCCCACAGGAAGACAGTCTAACCCCCATATCCAATTTTTTGAGCAAAAAAACCCAGATTACCGCCAAGGAGACGAATTAGTTTGTTTAACTGAAATCAGTTATGACAATCTCACCCGTGCTGGACAAAGAATGTGGCATTCAGAATCATTGTTAGAATTTGTGCAAGATTCTTTGCTCATCTAAAATTGATGCGTGCATCAACTTGTCTATGAAAGTAAAAAACGATGAAATAGTAATATCTCATACCGTAGAAGCGCCAAAGCTTTTCGGTGTCAGTCGCTTGTTTAGTAACCTGCGCGGCGATTTGACGGGAGGACTAACCGCAGCGGTGGTAGCTTTACCTTTAGCATTAGCCTTTGCTGTAGCGAGTGGTGTGGAACCCAAGGCGGGACTTTACACTGCTATTGTGGCAGGAATTGTCGCCGCAATTTTTGGCGGTTCTCCTGTACAGATTACAGGCCCTACAGGCGCAATGGCTGTAATTTTGGTGGGAATTGTCGCCAAGTACGGATTGGAGAAAGTTTGGATTGCTGGGGTAATCGCCGGGATAATTCAGATTGCTTTGGGAGTCGCCAAACTGGGACAATTAGTCAAGTTTATTCCTTATCCGGTGACGGCTGGTTTTACTAATGGTATTGCCGTTATTATTTTTTGTGGTCAGTTAAATAATTTCTTTGGCTTAAAACTACCGCGCCAAGAACATTTTTTACCAGGGCTGTGGCAAACTGTAACTCATGTAGAAGCGTTAAACTGGGCAGCAGTTGTCTTAGCATTGCTGGTGATTGCAACTAATATATTATGGCCCAAGATTAATACTACAATCCCCGGTTCCTTAATGGGGCTGGTGTTAGCAACTGCGATCGCATCTTTTTTCCATCTCGATGTCCCGACAATTGGAGCCATCCCCCAAGCTTTACCGATGCTTCAAGGTATTCCCCACTGGAATGATTTTGGCTTAATTCGGGAACTGATTAATCCGGCTTTAGCTTTAGCCGCACTGGGAAGTATTGAATCCTTACTCTCAGCAGTTGTGGCTGATGGTATGACGGTAAGTGAGAAACACAACAGCGATCGCGAACTCATTGGTCAAGGGTTAGCAAATATTATTGTGCCATTTTTTGGAGGCATTCCCGCCACAGGTGCGATCGCGCGGACTGCTGTTAATGTCCGTTCTGGCGCTAAAACTCGACTGTCTGGGGTAATTCATGGCGTTGCTTTAGCCATTATTGTCTTAACTTTAGCACCCCTAGCAGCGCAGATTCCGTTAGCAGCATTAGCTGGGATTTTGATGGTAGTTAGTCTGCGGATGATTGAGTGGGAAGCTATTGGCTTATTGCTACGTGCTACCTATTCTGACTTTGCGGTGATGATTCTCACCTGGCTAGTAACAATATTGTTTGATTTAGTTCTCGCCGTCGAAGTCGGATTGATTGCAGCTGGAGCCTTATTTATCAAACGCATGAGCGATTTAAGTTTGGCGAAAGTTCCAGAAACCGAAGTATTTCCCCCTGGTATTCCTTTAGAATTAGGCAAAGAAATTGCCGTTTATCGTGTAGATGGCCCTGTATTTTTTGGCGCTGCGGAAAGGTTTGTTACCTTCCTACGAGAGCAACCAGAAGTGAAGTATTTAATTTTGCGGTTGCGGTTTGTGCCGAATATGGACACAACTGGATTGGTGGCTTTAGAGGATATTTACCATGATTTGGAAAGGCATAATTGCCGCTTAATTCTCACAGGTTTACAACCCCAAGTCCAACAATTGCTAGAACGTTCAGGATTGTTACAAACAATTGGGGTATCAAATTGTTTTGAAACCACAACAGATGCGATTTACTCCATAACTCCTCAATCTTCTCAAGCTGTAGCAGCTAATTTTGCATCAAAAGAATTGCTGGAATTAAATGATTGAAATTAGGTTGAAATTTTCGGGTATGTTATCGCCCACAGCAGAGCATCATCAACAGGTATAACTTTAATTTGCCTAACCACTTATAACTCTATGCATCCTATCAGCCCAAATTCAATTTTTAACAATCCGACACAGTTTGTGTCAGGATGGTACTGGGCATTGCCATCAAGAAAATTAAAAATTGGCAAGGTAAAAGCTGTAACGCTACTTGGTAAAAATCTGGCTATTTATCGCGGAGTTAGTAGCCAGGTGGTAGCGGTGGATGCTTATTGTCCGCACATGGGCGCACATTTAGCTGAGGGTAAGGTAGAAGGTGATGCTATTCGCTGCTTTTTTCATAATTGGAAATACGATCAACAGGGAATTTGTGTAGAGGTTCCTTCTCTTGGAAAACCCTTACCTGTATGTATTAAAACCTGGTCAACGGCAGAAAAATACGGCATGATTTGGGTATGGGTGGGAGAGGATCAGCCAAGTTCTCTGCCGTTTGTACCAGAATTAGAAAAGGTAGACTGCGATTATATATTAGGCACACGATTTGTCAAAAACTGCCATCCCAATGTGTTGTTGATTAATGCGATCGATGCTCACCACTTTAATACTGTACACAATCTGCCTTTAGAAATTGTCTTTGATTCCCAAAACCTCAATTCTCATGCTATTACCTTCAGCAACACTACAAGGGGAGGCGATGATTCTTGGTTAATTCGCCTGATTCGTCCTTTATACAAGAATGAAGTTACCTATAGTATGTGTTATTGGTATGGCAGTACAGGGACTGTCACACTGGGTCCGGATTTTCTGCACTTTTACATCATATTTGCGTTGCGAATGATTGAAGGTGGTAAAACCGAAGGACAAACAATCTTAGTGACTCCCAAACGAACTGGGTGTTTAGGATGGGTTGTCAATCGTGCTTTGCTATGGTTAACACAGCAGGTTGGTAATTACTTCGCTAAAGGTGATACCCAAGTATTTCAAACTATTCAATTTGATTTAAAAACACCGACCAAAGCAGATCAGTCAATTCTGCAATTTATTCAGCACGTTAATCAGCAAAAAGCTTTAGCTTGGGGAACATGGGAAAGTAATTCGTAATTCGTCATTTGTCATTTGTCATTTGTCCTCCTTGTCCTCCTTGTCCCGCTTCTACATTCTCATGAACAATATTTATATGTCATATAAAATTGCTGGACTCGATTTACCGCACATAAATTCTGATGATAAATTGCGGCGGATATTAACAGCCGCCTTACCAAATAAAAGCGATAATAATTCACTGCAAGAAATAAATTACTGGGATGCGGAATTTTTCAACATGCATCAAGTTAAAATTTTTCAACAAGCCAGTGTAGCTGAACAATCTGCCATACTTCATATCACCAATCGCAGCTTGTTAGCAGAATCTTATTTTATTGAAAAAGCCGGTGTTGGCTACATGGCAAAAATGGTATTGTTAGCCGAAACAGTTGAAGAGAGAATGCTGTATGCACTGTTTACAGCTGATGAAGCTACTCACCTCAGCCAAATCATTAATTTTTTACCGGAAATAGAAGCAACTAACAGCAACGATCCATTTCTGAATTTACTTTCAGAAGTAGTTGAAAGTGCAGATAAAACAGTATTATTGTTTGTACTTCAAGTAGTTTTAGAAGGATGGGGCTTAAGCCATTACCGCCGCTTAGCGAAAGAATGCCATCATCCGATTCTAGCGGAACTTTTCGCAAGTTTTCTCCAAGCAGAAGCCCGCCATCATGTTACAGGAACAATGCTATTTAACCGCAATCCTGTGTCTGCATCAAGTCAGACAGATGCAATTGATGTGTTAGCCAGCTTTCTATCTATGGTACAAGTAGGGCCGCAAAGCGTATTATCAGCCATTGAACAGGTAAAAGGACATCTAACGCGATCGCAAAAAATCCAAATCCTCGAAGAACTGGATACACAAACCCACAGTGGAACCAGATTAGAGATATTGCGATCGCTTATGAGGGGAACATCCGCAGATGCGATCGTCCAAGCTTTAGACGAACGAGGCGCATTTGCACCACTCCCAGCTTATCAATGTGTGTACTTAAAAAATAGATAAGTGCAAGATTTGCGATCGCGCAATATGACACAGATATTCGAGTTTTGGCGAGAAATTGGTGAGCGTTACAAAACTTTGCGAGACGTATCTGGAAAGCTGTTAACTCAACTTGGTTATAAAAAGAGTAAGTTTCTCAAGAGTTCACACTGCTCCCAAATCAATATCAATTATGAATGACAGTAGTTGAATATAATGATTCTTACTTCAGTCTCTGAAAGTGAAGGCGCATATTATGACAGAACCCAAACGCATCATCAAAGATAACTTTCTCTATCCTCGCCGTCGTTACTATGGTCAAATGACACCTGAGAATTTAGTATTCGATGCGAATCTCCAAGAATTTTCTCAAAAAGTTAGTTATATTTCCTGCTTGGAAACAAACGGTAAACTTTCGCCAGATGAAGCTTATCAGCAGATTAAACAAGTTTGGAAGGAGTTAAAAAAATCTAAAAAGGAATTAGGGATTACTAGCAACAGGAACGATTTATAAGATATAACTCATTCTTTTAGGTACGATTAGTTAATACTAAAGCAAGGTCAGCAGGACGAGACAAATGTGGGCAATGCCCTCCAGGTAATTCTATGGCATCAACTCCCAAACGCTTATGTGCAGCGTAGCGTGACCATGCAGGAGAAATTATCCTGTCATCAGTACAAAGAATATATTTACATTCTACATTTGGTAAAGATTTTAGAGGATTGATCTCAAAAATATATGCCAATGATTGCTGCGAACGTCTTTTTGCAAGTGCCCAGTGCATTACATCCAGTTGACAATCATTATAAAAAATCTCGATCAATACTGCTTCATCTGAAAAATCTCTACCCACAGAAACCGGATTAAACATATCAGGTTCATCATCGAATTTTGCGAGTTGACTTAAGTCTTTTGGTTCATAATTTAATGCTTTGAGACTAGCAGCATCGAGATTATGCGAAAATTGGTCAATTGTACTAGTTCCTGGGTATGGAATCAGCGCAGTCAGGAATACCAGTTGACGTACTTTATGCGCTTGGGCAACTAGGGGAATAACAGTACCAGCCATTGAATGACCAACCAGTACAATATCATCATCAGTTTTTGGCAACGCTTTAATCACTACATCAGCAAATTGCGATAAACTTGCAGATGCATCTTCAATTGGCAAATCCATTGCTACTGTTTTGTGACCTTGCGCTTCTAAGTGAGGAATTAACAAATCCCAACACCAAGCGCCTTGGAACGCACCGTGAACTAAACAAAAAAGACTCATAGCGATTTTGGTATTAGTATATGTAAGGTGGGCTACGTGTAATTTTACCTGTATTTCAAGAATCAAATATAATTCCTATATTTGAATTTTCATTAACAATGTAAATCATAATTTATGAACAATACTATTCACAAATTGTCAGATAACCCAACAACTTATCGCAAATTACAAATTAACCACACCCGCAACAAACAGCAAGATCATACTGCTTTAATGGATGAAGTAACAGCAAAATTTCGCTATGAAGATTGTCAAAATGAGTATTGGAACCCCGAAGAATTTTCTTTACTTTACGGTACACCTTTATGGGAACAATCCAGCCAACATCAGCGTGTAATTTTAAATCAACTTTACTGGGTAGCATACTACTCGCAAATTGTTTCCGCCGAAATTGCCACTATTTATTTTAATCAAACTAGTGCAGCCGGACTTTATGCTCAAGAAGATTTTCGGTTAATCTGCGACACATTAGATTTAGAATCATCTCAAGAAAGAGCGCATATCAACGCCTTCCGCACAATTGCCAAACAAGTTGAACAAGCATTATTTGGGGAACTCATCTTTACTTACCCCATGCGCGGCCCCTTTACCGAAACAATGGTTTATGCTGACACCAACGCCCTAAAAACTTGGTGGAAAAAAATTCAACTGCAATACTTCGGGTTAATTTCTGCGAATAATACCTTTTTAGCTTGTCAATATTTCACTGTCCGAGGAGTAAGGACGCTAAATGGTAAATTAGTACAGCATAAACTCAGCAATTATTATCAAAAACATCCTCATCAAGATGCTGCCCCGATTCCTGCTAAAATATCCTATTATCACTTTTTAGATGAAAGCTTTCACTTTAATAGTTCGACAATTATATCTCATGATATTGTTACCTGCCTGCCTTCACCAACAGCATTTGAGCGATTAGTTGCTAATTTAGGCTTGTTGGGATGTCAGCGCGATCATTTTCACTTTTCAGCGGCAATTAATGGAATTTTCTGGTATGATCCAGCGCTTTATGACAAGATTTATAAATTGTTGCGATCGCCTATTTTTTCGATGAGCGATAAAGATGCTAAAGAAATGATGCGCCGCTGTTTTACAGAAGAGTCAGAAGGGTTACATCGGAGTTTTTTAACCCATCAAGAAGCGATGGCATCTTATAAAGTATATGTAGAAAAACTCGATTATCTTTGGCAACGTAACCGAGAAATGTCACTCATGGGAGGTAATTCAATTTCTCGATATTTAGCGACTCAAAAAAGTGCTTTTCGGCGTTTTTAAAAGTATTTACTTGAGATAAGTAGTAACAAAAAATACAAATTTAGTAAAAAGAAATTTGTTATCAAAGTAAATTTAATCTAATATGTAGCTAATTCCTCTCTCAATCAGCAAAGCGTCCTATGCTCCAAAGACTATATATACACAACTTCCGATGCTTAGAAAACTTTGAATTACCTATAAAGGGGATGTCATCTGCTCTCTTGATTGGAAAAAATGGTACAGGTAAATCAACTATTGCTATTGCATTAGAGGTACTTCAGTCCATCGGTAGAGGTATAAATAGAATTGGACAACTTGTCCAATCGAAGGATTTTGTTCGTGGCAGGTTTAATGTTCCGATCCGCTTTGAAATAGAAGTATTACTTAACGATAAACTATACAAATATGTTCTGGCTTTAGAGTTACCAGAAAAGTTTAAAGAGCTTCGAGTGTTTGAAGAGCAACTGTTAGTTTCAGGAGATCCAATCTACTCTCGAAAAGAAGCCAAAGTAACTCTTCATAATAACTCACAAAATCGAGAGGCTCAGTTTTTGGTAGATTGGCATCTTGTTGCCCTTCCAGTAATTCAAGAGCAATCAGAGACTGATCCACTTCGTATTTTCAAGACTTGGCTTGCTCATATGATTATTTTAGCTCCAATTCCCAGCTTGATGACTGGAGACTCCAATGGTGAAACTTTAGAACCAAAGCGAGATGCTTCAAACTTTGGAGAGTGGATTTCTGGGTTACTTAGTCGTTATCCTGCGGCTTACACACAAGTTGATAAATATCTCCGAGAAGTTATGCCTGACATTCAGGATTTTCTGAATGAACAGATTGGCAAAGACTCGAAAAGCATGATTGTTAGGTTTGAAGCAAATAATGCGAATTTGAATGTTGACTTTAAAGACTTATCTGACGGAGAAAAATGCTTTTTTCTTTGCGCTGTTGTTTTAGCTGCTAACAAATTCTATGGGCCACTTTTTTGCTTCTGGGATGAGCCTGATAACTATCTATCTTTGTCAGAAGTTGGACTTTTTGTCACATCACTGCGACGCTCATTTAAGAATAGTGGACAAATTTTGGTGACTTCGCATAATGATGAAGCAATCCGAAAGTTTTCCAATGAAAATACTTTTGTACTTGATCGAAAAAGCCACTTAGAGCCAACTTTGCTCAGATTGCTAAGTGATATGTTTGTTCAAGGTGATCTTGTAAATGCCTTGATTCGTGGCGATATAGAACTATGAGTATAAATAAGCATAAACCACATATTCTTGTGTTGCCCGAAGACGATGCTAATCGCCAGATTGCAAACGGATTTCTTCTTGATATAAACCTCAATAGCCGTGCTATTCAAGTCCTACCAGCGGCTCGTGGTTGGAAAGACGTTCTAGAGAAATTCACGAATGAATATGCCTCTACAATGAGACAATATCCACACAGAATGATTGCTTTGCTGATTGATTTTGATGAAGATGAAGACAGATTAAGTTATGTCAAAAATTATATTCCAAATGATTTAAAAAATAGAGTATTTATTCTTGGTGTATTATCTGAACCAGAGAGGTTGCGAAAAGATATTAACAAAAGTTTTGAAAATATCGGAGAAGCTCTGGCAAAAGATTGTGCTGAAAACACCAATGAATTATGGGGGCATAATCTTCTCAAACACAACAAAACTGAGTTAGATCGTATAATTTCATCTGTCAAACCATTTCTGTTTAATTTGTAATAATCTTGGTTAATGGCAGATGCTCAAATTTGGTCGGCAACAGACGAAACAGAAATCTCAGTAGTGATGCAAATGGGGGTCGAGTAATGAGTCACTATATTATGATAATTTTAATTAGACTTTTTTGTTTTTTCATCTATTAACAATTAATATTCAAAACAAGCTCAACTGTGTGTATCAGCTAGTAGAATATTCATAGCAGCCATCGAAACAAATCTTAATCTATATATTTGATAAAACAAAAGTAATTTACATACCTTTTGTCAGAAGATATCAGTAGACGTTAAAGAGGTAATTATCATGCAAAAAGAATATATGGAGATTTTAGAAAAATTACTTGATAAATTGACATTATCTGCAATCTTAGAAATGTTAGAGCGAATATGTCACAAAAAAGCCGAAAATTTGAGAACTCATTGGCAAGATGAAACTTCAGCAAAGCTTTGGGATAAAGCTGCTAGACAGATAGAACAGATAAATGTTGATGTTTGATTAAACTATCAAGCCAGGTAGATAAAAGAGATTGGGCATTGCTAAGATTCGTAGTACCTACAAAATGCGAATTATGTGCCTAATCTTTCTTATGTAAAGGATAGTGGCGAACCTTTCCTTGAAAAAATATTCGATTTATTGATTGTTTATATATATGTCTGACCTTTGTAAGATATCCTTTCCGGGAACTGATTACCCTCCCCTGACTCTGCAACGTCATCAAAATTTATCTGAACATCTGACGATTCAGAATTCACCTGTATTATTCGGTTGTCGGACTGGTATTTGTGGAACTTGCTTAGTTGAGGTGAACGGTGAAATTCCTCCCCCACAACCCGATGAACAGGAAATGTTGGAGACTTTAGGAGCTCATAATCCTCATGCGCGGTTAGCCTGTCAGGTTAGTATTACAGATAATGTTGAAATTCGCCGACTAGAAGGATAAGTTGAGTTAAAATTGAAATCCGAAATCACAGTTAATAGAATTGAAGTTTATATTGAGACCTAATTTTTCCTAATAAATTTGAAAACATCACCAAACAAAGCTATGCACCTTAATCAACTTTTTCCCATGATTGCGTTAGTAGTGATCGCAGTAGGTTTGATTTTTGGCTTATTGCTACCTTCTCTTTTAAGCAGTTTATCGACTCAAAAGATTTCCTACAAGACAGATACAAGTAATTCAATCTCCTACTCTAATGACACTAGTAATAGTTGGCATTTTGGAGATAGTGGAAGTTCTGACGATGGCAGCAGTAATGACTCGAGCAGTTGCGATAGTGGGGGATCTGATGGAGGTGGTGGTTGTGATAGTAGCGGTGATTAAATCCTCCAATTAATAGTTAATATAATCAGCTTCAACATCTTCACTCGGCGTTTCTGTACTTTTTGCAATTCCTCGCAATCGAGATAAGTTACCCTTTTTTAATCCAGAACTAGTTTCTTGCTGTAGCGATGCCAAAAGGTTTTGTACTAATTGCCAGCGATCGCTAATTGGTAACTGCAATGCCTGCTTTTGCAATTCTTGTAATGTCATGAAAGTTTTCCTATCTGAGGCTCTCTTACCTTTAATTATAAATTGCTGCTTCTCGCTATAGATACACTCATGTTTGCTTGAGACATTACCATAATTTAAATATGATCGCACTGTCCCCCAATTTTCACTATGCAATTTGCAGACTTTTGGTATATTGTCGCACTCAGCGAACAGCTACAACCTAACACGGTACTAGCGCGATCGCTTTTAGGCGAGTGGCTAGCAATATTTCGTGGCGAAGATGGACAACCTGTGGCGTTGCGCGATCGCTGTTTACACCGCAATAGTCGTCTATCAACTGGTAAAGTCTGTCAAGGCGCTTTGCAATGTCCCTATCATGGTTGGGTATACGATCGCAATGGTAATGTAATTGCTGTGCCGGCGGAAGGCGACGATTTCAAACCCTCGCAGCAGCGACAAGCGAAGCGTTACGCCACCAAAGAACAAGATGGTTATGTATATGTGCGGTTAGCCGATAACCCAAGTGAAGAGTTTGCACCCTTTTCTATGCCTTACTATGGAAAACCAGGCTGGGAGACGGTGCGGGTGATTAATCGTTTTGCTAACAACGTCACCAATTGTGTAGAGAATTTTATTGATATTCCCCACACGGCTTTTGTGCATCCTGGTGTATTCCGTAACTCCCGCCAACAAAAGTTAGAAATGACTGTAGAACGGGAAAAGGGTGCAGTTTTGGTCGAGTATCGTAACGAAACTAGTAATTTAGGCTGGTATAGCCGTTTTCTTAATCGTCAAGGCGCAGAGATTAAACATTGCGATCGCTTTTATCTGCCCAATATTACCTCTGTGGAATATCAAATGGGACGCAATCGCCATTTGTTTATTACCAGTCAATCTATCCCCGAAACCGATAACTCAACTCTGGTTTACACTGATGTTACGTATAATTACGGCATTTGGAACAAGCTAGCACGTCCGTTTGTGTGGTGGACTGCTCAACATATTATCAGCCAGGACATTGATATTTTGGGCATTCAGGGAGAAGCGATCGCCAAATATGGCACACAATTTTCTCATACCCCTGCTGATACAATTCATGTATTTGTAGAATCCATACGAAGTGCGATCGCTCGTGGAGAAGATCCGCGATTATTGCCAAATCAATCGGTAAAAGTAACATTTTGGGTTTAATTCGGAATTTGCATAAATCTTTCCCCATGTTTTCGGAAAGTGTGAATGCGGAAATGAAGTTAACTTAACCGCAAAAAATACAGCATAAACACTATAAACACACTTGGGAGAAAATAATATGCGCCGAATTGCTATTATCGGAGCAGGCCAAGCAGGGCTACATTTAAGTATTAGTTTAGTTGATGCAGGTTATGCAGTAACATTGTTTAGCGATCGCACACCAGAAGCGATTCTCAATGGTAAACCAGGTGGAATGCCAGTACTGTTTCCAAATTCACTGCAACTTGAAGAAAGACTGAATTTTTGGCATGAGGAATTTCCTGGTAGCAATTTATTCCGCTCTGAAGTGTGCGATCCCGAAGGTAACCTGGCTCTAACTGTATCTTATCCTTTAGAAAAGCCTTGGCAAGCTGTAGATCAGCGCCTGAAATTCTTTACCTGGATGCAAGAGTTTGTCAAGATTGGTGGTGAACTTGTTGTAAAAGCAATGACACTCACTGATTTAGAAGAATGTACCAAAAACTACGATTTAGTTGTGGTTTCTAGTGGTCGTGGCTCCTTCTCAACTTTATTTGAGCCAGACACCCAAAAAACTAATCATGACAAGCCAAAGCGCCATATATCAGGAGCAATGTTCAGAGGATTGCAGGGAGATTCTGAGGATTTGCGCACCAGTAAGATGACAGTGATACCTGAAGTTGGCGAAATCGTTCAGATGCCTTTTTACACTAAGGATAAAATTTCTGCTCACATAATTGCCTTTGAAGCCTATCCTGGTGGCGCAATGGATCAATTTACTCATGTCCAAAGTGGTCAAGAATTACTGGAAATGAGCAAAAAAGTCATCCAGCAATTTAAACCTTGGTATTACGAAGCTGTCAAAAATATACAATTGGCAGATGAGCAAGCATGGATCAATGGTGCAATTACACCGACAGTTCGTAAGCCAATTGGTCGTTTGCCATCAGGTGCAACTGTGATGGGTATAGGTGATGCAGTGATTTTACACGATCCCCTAACTGGACAGGGAGCAAATAGCGCTACAAAAATGGCTCATTTGGTGAAGCAACGAATTCTTGAGCATGGTAACCAACACTTTGATGAGTCATGGATGCAAAGAGTATTTGATGAATTTTGGAATTATGCTCAGTATACCTATGCTTTCACTGATTGCTTGTTGTCGCCTCCAGCTTATCTGCAAGATATTATGGCTGCAATGAGTGAAAATGCAGAAGTTACTAGAGATTACTTAAACGGTCTCAACCATCCCCCAAGTTTATCTTCGTGGTTTTTTGATGCTGAAAGCGCCAAGGAATATTTAGCACAAAAGAAAGCGAATCTTGAAGCTGAACTTCAACAAAATCAACTTTGCCTGGTTAGTCAATAGTCATTTGTCATTTGTCATTGGAGCGCCAGAATTTCAATATACAAGGGTGTGTTATCGCCAAGCGCCGCACCAACACACCATTAACGATTTAAGGTGGGTAAATAATTGCGAATTTGTAAATAAAATTAACTTTTTTTAGGTATTGTTTCTGAGAGATTCCCTAAATACTTACCCTAGTACATAAACCAGAGGAAAGCGATGATAGCTGAGTACAATTATGTTGTCATTGGCGCAGGCTCGGCAGGCTGTGTAGTAGCTAACCGCCTCACGGAAGACGGTGAAACTACTGTATTGCTGCTGGAAGCTGGTGGGCCGGATACCAAACCAGAGATTCAGGTTCCGGTAGCCTGGACACAGCTATGGGGTACTGAGGTAGACTGGGCATATTCTACTGAAGCTGAACCTTACCTGAATGGGCGGAAAATCCCTTGTCCCCGTGGCAAAGTCCTCGGTGGAACCAGTTCGATCAATGCCATGATCTATATCCGGGGTAACAGTGACGATTTTGACCATTGGCAAGATTTAGGCAATCCAGGTTGGAGTTATCAAGAAGTATTGCCTTACTTCAAGAAATCTGAGAACCAACAACGAGGAGCATCGGAGTTTCACGCAGTAGGCGGAGCATTAACTGTTACCGACCCCCTAGCGCCAAGTGCGATCGCCCAACAATTTGTAGAAGCCGCCGCAGAACTGGGTTATCCTCGCAATCCTGATTTTAATGGCGCACAACAGCAGGGTGCAGGACTTTATCAGTTGACTGTCAAAGACGGTAAACGACAAAGTACAGCCGTTGCATTTCTGTCGCCAATTCTTCATCGCCCGAATTTGACAACCACCACAGGAGCCTTAGTCACACGTTTACTGTTTGAAGGTACGCGCACCGCTGGCGTAGAATATCTGCACGAGGGAACGATCCACCAAGTCCGGGTCAACCAAGAAGTGATTCTCTGTGCAGGCGCGTTTGATTCACCTAAATTACTCATGCTATCAGGGATTGGTAATGCAGAAAAATTGCGATCGCTAGATATTCCTGTAGTCGTTGATTTACCTGGAGTCGGTCAGAACCTTCAAGATCACCTGATGGTTCCAGTGGGATACCAAGCAACTCAAGAGCTGCAACTCGCTCCAACTAGCAATATCGCTGAAGCTGGATTGTTCCTACATACTGAAGGTCGTTTAGATACTGCACCAGATTTGCAGTTTTTCTGTGGCCCTGTTTTGTGGGTACCTCCAGCCTATGCTCGCGAAGGCCCCGGTTTTGGGGCTACAGCCTGCCTAATGCAACCCGAAAGTAGGGGCAATGTTAGTCTGCGTTCTGCTTCCCCCAATGACTCACCCGTCATCCAAATGAACTATCTGCAAAGTGAATCAGATCTGCACAAGTTAGTTGCTGGAATTACAATTATCCGGCAATTGTTACGCTCAAAAGCATTTGATGAGTTCCGAGGTGAAGAAGTTGCTCCTGGTGCTGATGTATCCAGCGATGAAGCACTTCAAGCTTATGTCAGGGAAGTAGGCGATACCACATATCATCCAGTGGGTACTTGCAAAATGGGAACTGATTCCTTAGCAGTCGTAGATCCACAATTGCGAGTATATGGTGTTGAGGGATTGCGTGTTGTTGATGCATCAATTATGCCGACAATTACCACGGGAAACACTAATGCAGCGACAATTATGATTGGCGAAAAAGCTGCCGATTTAATTAAAGCCGCAGGGACTGTGCGAGAGCAATTATTAATTCGTAATTCTTAGAGGATGTTTTAAAAGTCCTGTCGTCGGTAGCAAAAAATTCTAGACCCCCCTAAATCCCCCTTAATAAGGGGGACTTTGAGAGATTTCCCCCCCTTTTCAAGGGGGGCTAGGGGGGATCAATAAGTGCTTATAATCACAGCCAACCACTTTTAAAACAACCTCTTAATTAATGCCCTTAGCCTGGGTAATTAGATCCCCGACTTCTTTGAGAAGTCGGGGATCTGGAAGGAGCGAATTTTCACAAATCATATAGGATTGGTATAGCGAAACAATATTAGTGCTGCTTCTAGGTTGAAGGTTGAGAGCAATTACGAATTACGAATTATTTGATTGATTATGCAAAACTTTGTACAACTTTTAGTTTTTGTCGCTTTTATCGGCTTAGTTGGATGGACAATTAGTAATCCATTCGGAAGAAAACAACTGCAATTGAAAAGCCGTGAAGATTGGCTAATAGATGGTATAGGATTAACGATTCAAGGAATGTTGATTCCCTTACTACAAGCTACCTTAGTGTATTGGCTCTACCATAATTTATTACCCAATCAACAAGGAATCATCAAATTATCACCAATTCTGGCTTTTATTCTCAGTTTTATTTTTGTAGATTATTTATATTATTGGAATCATCGTTTATTGCATAGTAAATTTTTTTGGTCAGTGCATCAAGTGCATCATACCGTTACGCAGATGGATGTGTTAGGAACTTCCCGTAACACTGCTTGGACAAGTTTGCTAATTGTTTATTTATGGATACACACTTTATTTTTATATCTATTAGCAGATCCCACAGGTTATTTACTAGGAGTGAGTCTAACTTCTGCTCTAGATTTATGGCGACATAGCCGCTTAATGATTTCTGCAAATAACTGGCTATATCAATTTATATCTTCTTGGTTAATCTTACCACAGGATCATGCTTGGCATCATTGCAGCGAAGTTTATAATTGCAACTATGGTGCAAATCTAAAATTTTGGGACAAGTTACACGGTACTTATTATGAAAATCAAGGGTTACCATCTACAATTGGAATTCCCTCTTCATTAACCTTGAGTCAAAAACTCTTGTTCCCTTTTTCATGATAGCACTTCGACTCCACTCAGTGACCGGGATGAAGGGCATGAGGAGGATGTGGTACCCTGCGGGTTCTGCTTCTCTACGAGACGCTGCGCGAACGCAGTACGAGTGCGCTCACCAACCGGGGGACAAGGAGAGAAGTCTGAGCGCCGGCGTCCGGCGTTAGCGAAGCGGTAGCGAGGTACGAGCGTCTGGCTTCTCCCAAGGGGAGACGCGCAAGGGACGCCAACGTCTTCTCCCAAGGGGAGACGCTGCGCGAACGACGAACAGAACTTCTCCCAAGGGGAGACGCGCAAGGGACGGAGGGACAAGGGAGAAAATTGACAAATGACTATTGACTAATGACAAATGACAAATGACATTTTTAAGCTCAATTCTTTTATTTTTTCCGACTTTTATATTAATGCTAACAGGAGGAACAATAGTCTACTTCGCCTATTCACCTAGCATCTTTAGTATTCTGGCGGTGTTGCTTTCAATTTACGGGTTGCCATTGCTAGTTTACCGCTTACATCAATGGGTTTACCCTGTGCAGGAGGGTATTAGTTATCTACTAGGTAAAGAATATAGTCCTTGGTGGGGTAGTCATCAAATTCAGGTAATGTATATTGCAATTCCGGTTTTCGAGGCGGTGCTGCGGCTGATTCCGGGGGCATTTTCGTTTTGGTTACGATTGTGGGGTGCGAAGGTGGGGCGAGATGTATATTGGACACCAGGATTAGAGATAGCCGATCGCGGTTTAATCGAAATAGGCGATCGCGTAGTTATGGGACATCGTGTTGGTATATCTTCCCATGTGATCAAACCCCGCAAGCAAAACTTAATGTTGTATGTCAAGAAAGTCAAAATTGGTAACGATGTTTTTGTGGGAGCCGGATCTGTTCTCGCCCCTGGTGTAGTGATTAGCGATCGCACATTTCTTCAGGCTGCTACAAACCTTTATCCTAACCAACAGGTATGATAATTCGTAGGTTATCCAGCAACTTGAAGTTTCATAGGTTCAGGGATAAGTTCACCTTCTGCTTGCCAAGCTTCTAAATACATTTCTATAAAAGGCTTTCAAGTTTGTCAACAGTCAACAGTCAACAGTCAACAGCTATAACTCTATATTTATGGTTGAAACGGTGTGCCTTGATGAAAGCGAAGTACCCAACCGCTTGTTGTTCTCGACCAAATAGAACTTCGGCGGGCATATTCGACAACGCCATCATAGGTAACTGCGCTATTATAGGTGACTTGGGCAGTGTTTTCGTCGAGTAGGCGAGCTTGAAATTCCGGCAGAGGAAAGACAGCATCTATTGATTGACGCGCTACTGCAAGTGTATGTTCTCTTGGATAGACACGCCCAGATCGGCCAAACTCAAAAAAATCTTGGGCGATCAGTTCGTTCATGCGTTGCGTGTCAAATCGAGTCTCTTCACGCCATAACTCTTCTTCTAGGCGTTCAAGGGTTTCTCGGTCTTCGTTGCTGATTTCCATAACATTATCCAAAAACAACACTTGTGCGAGCTTCTCAGTGCATCGCTGACAACTGACACGCTTTGCGCAATATATATGAACCCAAAAATTTCGGTAACCTATGACTACTTTTATGATTTCTTCAAATGTTCTAAATAAACGGCAACCTTGCCGATCATTCTGTTACATCTTTGTTAAGAAAAGTTACAACGCTCTTAACACTAGGAAATATTTTTATGGAAAATTCTCTTGAGCATAAAGCACCACATAAAGTTGTCATCGTTGGCGGAGGCTTTGGTGGACTGTATGCAGCAAAGGCTTTGAATGCAACGAATGTAAATGTTACTCTCATTGATAAACGTAACTTTCACCTATTTCAGCCGCTTTTATATCAAGTTGCCACAGGTACGCTATCACCTTCTGATATTTCTGCACCATTGCGCTCTGTATTCAGCAAAAGCAAGAATACAAAAGTGTTGTTGGGAGAAGTAAGTGATATTGATCCAAAAGCGCAACAAGTTATTCTGAGTGGTGAAGTAGTACCATACGATACATTAATTATCGCTACAGGCGCGAACCATTCCTATTTTGGTAAGGATCACTGGGAAAAAGTTGCTCCTGGCTTGAAAACTGTGGAAGATGCGATAGAAATGCGTCGCCGGATATTTGGCGCATTTGAAGCAGCAGAAAAAGCAACTGATCCCGAACAACGCCGTGCTTATTTGAATTTTGTGATTGTGGGCGGTGGCCCGACTGGTGTAGAGTTAGCAGGTGCGATCGCAGAATTGGCATACAAAACTCTCAAAGAAGATTTTCGCAGCATCGACACTTCAGAAACGAAAATTTTACTATTACAAGGGGGCCCTCGCATCCTCCCACACATGGCGCCAGAGTTATCGGCATCAGCAGCAGTATCTTTGCAAACGTTGGGTGTAGAACTCCACACTCACACCAGGGTGACAAATATTGAAGGTGATATTGTTACTTTCAAGCAAGACAATGAATTTACAGAAATTGCCTCAAAAACTATCTTGTGGGCAGCAGGTGTTCAAGGTTCCCCAATGGGGAACGTCTTAGCAGAAACGACAGGTGTAGAGCGCGATTACTCTGGGCGTGTAATTGTAGAACCTGACTTGTCTATCGAGGGTTATGACAACATTTTCGTAATTGGAGATTTAGCCAACTTCTCCCATCAAGATGCTAAACCTTTACCTGGTGTTGCACCCGTAGCTAAACAACAAGGAGAGTATGTAGGTAAACTAATTCAACGACGGCTTCAAGGTTATAATTTGCCACCATTTCATTACAACCATGTGGGTAGTTTGGCGATGATTGGGCAAAATTTAGCTGTTGTAGATTTAGGCTTAATCAAACTCACAGGTTTCCTAGCTTGGGCATTTTGGCTATTAGTTCACATCTACTTCTTAATCGAGTTTGACACTAAATTACTAGTAGTATTTCAGTGGGCGTGGAATTATATCACTCGAAATCGTCGCTCTAGATTAATTACAGGTAGAGAAGCTTTTGTTGCACCACAAACTGTGAACAATAGCAATGATAGACCTTTGACGAAAGTGTAAGAATGCCTTTAAAAAGTCCGCTGAAGCGGACTACACGAAAAGCAGGTTTTAAGCCCACGCTGGTGGGCTAGTTTCTTATAAGAGGGTTATGCAGCGCTGCTACAACTGCTCTAGTAACCTGTCGTACTCTGCGTGTGAACCAACCTAAAACCAGATCACTGTGTCTCCATCCAACTGACCCACTGCTCGATAGCTTTTGCTAATTCTGGCAGAGTAAATTGGCAACTCAGGATGCACCTTCTTGAAGCGCAGGCTTGGATAGCTTGGGTCTTTCTTAAACTGACGATATGCTGCGCGTGTCTGCTTCTGAACTTCTTCGGGTAAATCAGCAAATAATTTACGGAACTGGGCGGTAGTGCGTGAGTTCAAAGTGTTTCTGGATCAAGTTCTTGGGTTTTACCTGCATGGTACTCAGCCATTGCTGAAGCTGCGAGTTTTGCCAGAACATCTGGGGAACGAGAGAATGCTTCATCCCAACGTCGCTCATCCTCAATTTCTGCCAAAATCATCGAAGCGATCGCGTCTTGTTCACTTTCAGGCAAAGTTTGTAACTTAGCGATCGCACGTTGAAGTAACTCAGTCATAGCTACTACACTCTGACAATCAAAACAGTATCCTATCCATTATCGCTGCTTTCAGGCAAGTTGAGCATCGTGCAAACAACTTTTGAAGTCCTGTTAAACCGCTCTGATTTTACCAGTGTTGTTGACAAGTGGGCATGGTTTACAGAAACCCAACTTTTTGTATCCTTTAATTGACTATCAGTAAACTGTGTCGCCCAAAAAATAATCTAGTATTTAAGTTAATCTGGTTTATTTTGATATCATGCGTCCGATTATTCAACTCTTTGGGCAACTGTTTGCAGCCGCTTCCCGGCGATTTCAGCAAGCATTGGATCATCCTGAGTTAACGCAGATTTCTGTGCAGAGGGAGATTTGCGATCGCCTAATAGCCAGTAAGTATGGTAAAACTTTGGGAATTCGTTCTCTAGCAGATTGGCAAGCTGTGCCCATTGTGGATTACGATGCACTAGAACCCTGGATTTTAGGACAGGAAAAACGCCAGCAAATTCCCCTCACGCCAGAACCGATTTTATTTTATGAAAAAACCTCTGGCAGTACTGGGGCGGTAAAATGGATTCCCTATACTCAATCTTTGCGGCGATCGTTCAATCAGATGTTTTGTGTATGGGCCCATGATTTGATTGTACATGGGCCGAAATTCTCGACGGGCAAAATTTATGCCTCGATCTCGCCACAATTAAATGTGGGTGATTCCCAATCTTTACAAGATGACCTAGATTATTTAGATGGATGGTTGCGTTGGTTGCTGCGTCCTTGGTTGGTAATACCAAATGGACTGAATCGTCTTAACGACGCGCAACAATTTAAACATCAACTGGCTTTGGCTTTATTACAGGCGGAGAAATTAGAAATTATTTCGGTTTGGAGTCCCAGTTTCCTACAAGTACATTTAAAATATATTGCAGAAAATCAAGAGTTATTGCGGCAAGAATTACAAGGACTCATATCACCCCTACGCCTGCAACTACTCCAAGAAAATGATATTCCTTGGATGCAACTCTGGTCAAATTTAAAGCTGATTTCTTGTTGGGATAGCGCCAACGCCGCCGATCAAGCTAAGGGATTGAAATTGCAGTTTCCGGGTGTGTTTGTTCAGGGTAAGGGTTTGCTAGCTACTGAAGCACCGATGACAATTCCCTTAATTGCAGCGGGGGGTTATGTTCCGGTGTTGGATGAAGTCTTTTTCGAGTTTGAGGATGATACTGGTTCTCTATATAAATTACATGAACTCAGCATCGGTCAGGAATACACAATTATTTTATCACAGAAAGGTGGTTTATATCGTTATCGCATAGGCGATCGCGTCCGGGTAACTCACTACTATCGCCACACACCCTGTTTAGAATTTCTCGGACGACATCAAGCCATCAGCGATTTGGTAGGGGAAAAGTTGCAAGCTACTTTTGTGCAGGATGCTTTGAATCGCCTGAACTTGCAAGGAACTCATTTTCAGAGTTTGGTTCCCGTTAGCAACCCACCTCACTATATTCTCCTACTCGATACAGCCGAACAAAAGCCAGAAATCATTGCCCAACAACTAGATCAAGCTTTATCACAGTCTTATCACTATAATTTAGCGCGATCGCTCGGTCAACTTGCACCACCAGAGGTTTTCATCTCTCCTCAAATCCCAGAATTGTTAACCTCGATTCGCCTCCAAAAAGGCAGTATTTGGGGAGGTATTAAGCATCCAATTTTAGCAACCTCGCCCATTAGCACTGAACTTTTACAAGCATTAAAATTTATAAATTCTAATATTTCCTAAAGCAATCCGTAAAATTAAAACCTTTTATCAAAATAGATATTTATAATAAATATTTATTATCAAGTAGTAAAGATTCAAAACTGAGTGGAATTGTCGGTAAAAAATCCTGATATTCTCAGTAATTATCCTGATTACATGACATAATTAATAGCCTGATAAATCGTCACACATTTGTTGTATCACTTGGGAATCAGCCCTTTTATAAAATCTAGATGAATTATCTATGAATTTTATATTTAACTACTTTATAGATATAGGCAATCGATGTAAATTCTTATTTGTTATCTCTGATATCAAGCGGGTTTTTCGCAACAATCTCAGCAACACTACCTTGATTAAGAATTTACTGTAAAGAATAATGGCAACTTCACAAAGTTTTATCATTGATGAATTTAAAAATTCGATTAACGCTGTTTTTGATAGCAAGTTTAATCGTTGGCTCGCTTTAGAAAATTCATCTGTGTTGCTTGAGGTGAAAACTAAAAATGGCGGATTAGACCTGGCAACCCTCAAGCGAATTGATTTTAATAAAGTTGGCTTAAAGAATCCGCAAGGGGTGACAATTGATCCGGTTACAGGAAGCTTGGTGATTTTGGATCAAGGTACTAAACCGCAGATTTATCAGATTGAGCCAAACTCTCAGGGTAGTTTTGAGAAACCAGCTTTAATTACTCAGATCACTATCCCAGGAAATTTAGCCAATTTCAGTGGCATCAAACTGAATCCTCAGAATGGTAATTTTCTCTTAGAAAGCTCTTCACATCAAGTAGAGTATGAATTTACCCCCAAAGGTAAAATTGCTGCTGAACGGAATCTCTCTGGATTAGGACTAAACAATCGGCAAGCGCAGATTACTGATAGCGTCTTCACAGCGACAACTGCGGACTCATCCTTGATGGTAGCCCAGGCGCTAGAGACCACATCTGTTCTGTCTGCTCCAACGCTGGTACAGACTATCTACACCTCTGAATTTGGGCCTCCAAGTCCAGATCCATCGGGGATTGTTTATATCAGTCATTTGAATTCATTGTTGCTTTCTGATGCTGAAGTTGATGAAATGCCCACCTACTTCACTGGTAGGAACCTATTTCAAACTAGTCTGAGCGGCATTTTGCAGCGGACTTTGACCACGATGAACTTTTCCAACGAGCCGACGGGAATTGCATATAACCCAGCGAATCGCTTCCTCTACTTTTCCGATGATAACAAGGGTCGAGTTTTTCAACTCAATCCCGGAGCCGATGGGAATTACAACACTACTGATGATGTGGTGAGTTCGTTTAGTACTACTGTTTGGGGTAGTACTGACCCAGAAGATATTGCCTATTCAGCGAAGACAGGGACTTTATTTGTCGTTGATGGTGCGGGTGGACAGGTTTATCAAGTTACTACCAGCGGCACTTTAATTAGCCAATTTGATACTGAAATATTGGGACTTCACGATCCAGAAGGGATTGCGATTGATCCTGGTAGTGGTAACCTGTTTATGGTCGGTTTCCCATCTAATTTGGTGTTTGAACTGACAACTTCTGGTCAAGTTGTCCGTACCTATGATATTTCTGCGGCGAACGCCATCAAACCAGCGGGGATCACCATTGCACCAAGTAGTCAAAATCCTTATCTGCAAAGCCTCTACATTGTCGATCGCGCTATTGATAATGATACCAATCCCAATGAAAATGATGGTCGGCTCTACGAATTTGCTTTAGGTACTCCTGTCCCCAATCAAGCACCAGCAGTAGCCGCAGGTGCAAATCAAGTAGTGTTGTACAAAGCCAACCTTGACGGTTCTGTAAGTGATGATGGTTTACCTGTTTCCGGAAGTTTAACCACTACATGGAGTGCAATTAGCGGGCCTGGTCAAGTGTTTTTTGCCGATCCATCTGCACAGGATACTACTGCTACCTTCTCTACTCCGGGAACTTACACTTTGCAATTACTGGCAAATGATGGAGAATTAATCGGTAGCAGTCAGAAAACTATCCAAGTCTTAGATCCGGCTTCCACGAAATTTGTCAGCCTTGGCGGTAGTGGTACTATTGGCGGAGTCAGCTTTAATCGGCAAGATATTCTCGCATACGACCAGTCAAATAATAAATGGTATATGTATGTTGATGGCTCGGATCTGGGCTTTGGTACTTCCTACCTGCGAGATTTTCACATTAATGCAGATGGCTCAATTTTGTTTGCATTAAATAACCCGACCATCTTACCTGGTGAGCTGGCAGTAGATGATTCGGATATAGTGAAGTTTACTCCTACAACTACAGGTGAGTTTACTAGTGGAACCTTTGAACTTTATTTTGACGGTTCAGATGTAGGATTAACCACCGACGCTGAAGAGTTGGATGCGATCGCTATTGACCGAGATGGTAATTTGGTCATTAGTACAAAGGGTTCCTTTATCGTTCCTGGAGTATCCGGTTCAGATGAAGACCTGATCAAGTTGAATGCTAGTAGTTTAGGGCAGAATACAGTCGGTACTTGGACAATGCTGTTTGATGGATCTGATGTGGGTCTAACTAACTCTACTGAAGATGTGAATGGTATTTGGTTCGACGCTAATACTAACAAAATTTTCCTCACTACCGAGGGAGCTTTTAGCGTTCTTGGTGCAACAGGTGATGGTGCTGATATCTTTGTATTCAACCCCACCTCACTTGGCGTTAATACCAGTGGTAGTTTTACCCCCTTCTGGGATGGGTCAAATAATGGAATACCAGCAGGGATTGCTGTTGAGGGTATTGCGATCGCGCCAATTATATAGTTGGGCATTGGGCATGGAATACAAGGAGGACAAACTATTCAAAATTCACCAATTATGTCCTGTTAATTGATATCTTGCACCTACACCCTATAAGGGTGAGGCTATACAAACAAAGCCTGCCTACGCAGGCTGAAAAAGTTGCTTTTTCGTTGTATTGAGAAAAATTTATGTTTATTGAAATGAAGTTACATCAGTATAAATACTTTGATGATGCCAGATTTCAGTTAAGAGTTCCCTCTGACCAATGACAAATGACCAATGACAAATGACCAATGACAAATGACCAATGACCATATTTACAACCTCTGCAACACCTGTTTCAAAACCATCGCTGTCCAATCTATATCAGCTTCAGTGGTTTCCCTTCCCAATGTCATGCGAATTCCACCTAAGGCGGCTTGTTCAGAATAACCCATTGCTAATAATATCGGGCTTGGGCTGAGTTTACCACTGTGACATGCAGCACCAGCACTGATACCAATACCAGCTAGGTTTAATTGCCGTACTATGGTTTTACCACTCAGTTTTTTGCCATCGGCATATTCCAGACAAAAACTTAGGTGATGGGGTAAGCGGCGATCGCGATCGCCTGTGGGAATTAAACCCGGTATGTCAGCTAACTGGGCAAATAAGCGATCGCGTAACTGTATTAAACGCGGTGTTTCTGTAGACATTTCTTGGGCTGCTAGTTCGGCTGCTACACCAAAACCAGCAATTACCGCTGTGGCTTGAGTCCCAGAACGTAGCCCTATTTCTTGTCCACCACCACCAAATAGGGGTACTAACTCTACTCCCGGACGTACATACAGCGCCCCAGCACCTTGCGGCCCATATATTTTATGACTAGAAATACTCAGCAAATCTACGTAAAAAGTTGCTACATCAATGGGCAAACGTCCTACCGCTTGAACTGCATCCGTATGAAATAATACCCCATTTTTGTGGGCAATATCTGCGAGTTTTGCGATCGCTTGCACTGTTCCGACTTCACTTTGACCATAAATCACAGACACTAAGACTGTATTATCTCGCAAAGCTGCGGACAAATCTGTGGGGTTAACTCTCCCTTTGCCATCTACCGCCAAGCGAGTCACTTCCCAACCCCACCTTTCCAGCAACCGCGCCGATTCGGAAATGGCGGAATGCTCAACACTAGAAATAATCATGTGTTGGGGAACATTGTACAACCGAGCCACCCCCATAATTGCGAGATTATCTGCCTCAGTACCACCAGAGGTAAAGACAATCGACTCCAAACTAGAGGCGTTAATTAATCCCGCCACTTGGATTCTCGCTTGTTCTAAAATTGTTGCTGCCCGTTGTCCCCACTCATGTAAACTAGAAGGGTTGCCCCATTGTTGAGCGAGAACTTTTTGCATAGCTGCGATCGCTTCTGGACGGGTGGGAGTAGTAGCACTGTAATCTAGATATATTTGCATATCACCAATAAATGAGTGAAGACACACGCTTACTGCGAGCTGTCTATATTTTCAGCTTATACAGATAAGTCGCTTAATCCTCAGAATCTCTGAATAATTTTCCCTCAATAGATAGATTTTTTGCCTTATTTGTAAAGGTATTTTTCTACCTAATGGAACATAATCAATTTTGGGAATAATAGATCTGTTAACTCCCAATCTACTTTTAGCAGATCACTGTGCAACTTTCTTCTAGTCTCAAGTATTATTTTACATTTTTTCTCGTATTTACCCTTGCCGCTTGCGAACAAGTCCAATCCTACAATAAACGTCCAGCACCTCTACCCCAAGATCCACTTGTTCAGGTTTACTTTAACCATTCCCAGTCCTCGGAATTCAGAGAACCTTACCGTCAGCAGACTCGTCTGGGAGATAATTTAGAACAACAGATTGTCAATGCTATTTCCCAAGCTAAATCTACAGTAGATGTAGCGGTTCAAGAATTGCGTTTACCCAAAGTAGCCCAAGCATTAGCAGATAGACAAAAAGCTGGAGTTAAGGTCAGATTAATTTTAGAAAATACCTATAGCCGTTCTTGGAGTAGCTTTACACCTGATGAAATTAGCAAATTAGAAAAAAGAGAACAGGAACGCTATAACGAATTTCGTAAATTTATCGACATCAACCAAGACAACAAACTCAGCCCAGAAGAGATTAATCAAAGAGATGCGTTAGCGATTGTCCAAAATGCCAAAGTTCCTTGGCTAGATGATCGAGCAGATGGTACAGTCGGTAGCAGTTTAATGCATCACAAATTTGTGGTTGTAGACAATCGGATTGTGATTGTCACTTCTGCCAATTTTACTTTAAGTGATGTATTTGGAGATTTTAGTAATCCCAGTAGTTTAGGAAATGCCAATAATTTCTTACAAATTGACAGCCCAGAATTAGCGTCATTATTTACAGAAGAGTTTAACATCATGTGGGGTGATGGCCCCGGAGGAAAACCAGATAGTCTTTTTGGTGTGAAAAAACCGCTACGTTTACCAAAAACTATCTCTTTAGGAGAAACCAAAATAACCGTACAATTTTCTCCGAACTCTGCTACTCAACCTTGGAGTAGCAGTACTAATGGTTTAATCGGTAATACTTTAGAATTAGCGACAAAATCGGTTGATATGGCATTATTTGTATTTTCCGAACAACAACTTGCTAATATCCTAGAAACTCGTCACCAACAAAATGTCCAAATCCGCACTTTGATTGAACCACAATTTGCTTATCGTCCCTATAGTGAAGCCTTAGATATGATGGGATTTGCTCTCAGTGACGAATGTAAATATGAAGTAGATAATAAACCTTGGCAGAACCCAATTACTAGCGTCGGTGTCCCCACCTTACCCAAAGGAGATTTACTCCATCATAAATTTGCTGTGATTGATGGAAAAACAGTAATTACAGGTTCTCATAATTGGTCAGAAGCTGCCAATAATGGTAATGACGAAACTCTATTAGTGATTGAGAGCAAGACAGTTGCAGCCCATTATGTCCGAGAATTTGCCCGCCTATATACTACTGTCAAACTTGGGTTATCACCTGCCATTCAACAAAAAATTGCCACCGAAGCTAAACAATGTCCTCAAATAAAAGCTCCCACATCAATTCCGAATCAAGCACCAACAAAAGTAAATCTCAATACAGCAACTTTAGAAGAATTAGTCACTCTACCTGGTGTCGGGAAGAAATTAGCACAGCGAATAATTATTACTCGTCAACAGCAAAAATTTAGTTCTTTGCAAGATTTAGAAAAAGTTCCAGGTATTAGTAATAAGATGATTAACAAATGGCAAGACACTGTGACTTGGTAGATGCTAAGCTTTTACACATTAGCATCTATATAAACTAGTGGTTCACCATATAATTTACTTGGTTTGTGAGGAGTTATATCCCCGACTTCTTGTAGAAACCCTCCAGGTGGCTTCCCCAAGGGTAGAAGTCAGGGATATTCCAGAAGTTCGTAGTCAGGACGTGAGTGTTGACTAACTATGTGATTTTGATATCGCCACTCAGATAAAATTTTATATAGTTACTAAATTTCAACTTTGTTCAAGTGCCTAGTACAATTAATTTATTTAAAAACTTCGATCCTCGACCTAGACTAATCGTGGCTATATTTATTGCTGCATTAGTTTCAGTAATACTTCCTCATTGGTTACATTTACCTACCCGTATTCTCTGTGCGTGGAACTCAGGTGCTGACTTTTTTTTAGCCATAACTTGGTGGAAGATGATCAAAGCTACCCCAGAAAAAACCCGCCGTTATGCTGAGAATGAATATGAAGGTCATTTTGCTATATTTATGCTGGTAATTGCTGCCGCTTGTGCTAGTGTGTTAGCGATCGGGTTCTTACTAACTGATAAAAAAGGCGTGTCAGAAATTTTGTTGATTGTACACGTCATACTTTCGATTATGACAATTGTCGGTTCTTGGTTACTGGTGCATACAATGTTTGCCCTACAATATGCACATAGCTATTATCAACATAAGACTCCTAGGAATACTAATACTAGTGGAGAAATAAATGGAGGGTTAGATTTTCCTAATAATGACTATCCAGATTATTGGGAATTTCTCTATTATTCTTTTGTCATTGGCATGACTAGCCAAGTTTCTGATGTGCAGACAACATCTCGCGCTATGAGACGCTTGACTTTACTTCATGGCATATTATCTTTCTTTTTTAACACTACCATTGTAGCAATCACCATTAATATAATTGCTGGATTGATTTGAAAATTTTTTTACTTAACTAAAAATACAGTATCCGGGTTTTGGTGGGCAGGTTTTAATACCATCATTTTTCCCTTGGAAGCAAGTTTTCATCGCGTATTTTATTATTTGTTGCGTAAAATATTGGAAGGATGTTTGCCAAAGTATTGCTGGAAATATTTAGCAAAACGACCAATATTAGAAAACCCATAATCAAGAGCAACAGACGTGATGGTTTTGTTTCCTTCCAGCAACTCCACATGAGCTGCTTCAAGTCTGCAATTTCGCAGGTATTCATTGGGTGAGAAACCGTAATGACGAGCAAAGGCTGCTTGTAGAGAACGACTACTACATTGTATTGCGGCTGCAATCTCCCCGATTGTAAGATTTTGTTTCAAATTTGCTCGGATGTAATCTGCGGCTTCTCGTACACGAGCAATCGAAACTTCTGAAGTTTTTGCGTTACACCCCGTCTCAAGTTTGCGAGCGATCGCACATTCTGAATTCTTGTAAAATGGCCCTTGCACTAAGCTGGAAAAAATCGCCAGTTCTAGATTTTTCACAGCAATTGGATGTCCATTTGTATCAATCAAATTCCATAGAGTCAACACCATTTGGTACAACGAACGACCATAATCACTTGTGCGGTCAAAAACTTGCACCAATTTGGGATTATCAATTTGTTTATCCAGATATTTACTGAGTTCGCTGAAATATCGAAATTCGTCTATGTAAATTGATAAAGCACTGTAGGAAGACACATGCTTGAGGCGTATATGTTCTAAACCCTGCTGTGCAATACACAAATGTTGATTATTAATCAGTAATTCCTCGGAGCCTAATTTGAAGAGATGCTCACCTTCAAAAAAGGTAAAAACAATTTTACCAGGGAGGTTATATCCCTGTGTATAGGTACTCCCAGCTTCCCAGACTACATTGAGGAGGTCAAAGTTTTCTAACTGAGCAAGCCGCCACAGAATTTTATAATCCTTGGCATTGGGTATATGCTTACTGATGGTTGGTAGTAACTTGACATATTGCTCCGGATCAGTTAATTCCAGATTCAAATCCCATACCATACAAACCCCTCAAACAAATCGGTAACACCTTTGTAGCCCATATTACCCTAGCTTGCATCGTTACAATCAGGGATATTAGACATTTTCCGCAACAAATCATTCGCAAATCGGATAGCACAACCCTGGAAATGTAATTTATCTTGAATGAGTAAATAAACACATTCGGTTCGTTCCCTAGATTTCTGGCGTGAAAAAGATGATAGCTATATTCGTGGATCGCCATCCTGATTGTTTCACTAGATAAAGCTGACGACCAATCTTTTAAAGACCAGACTTTTACACAAAACCAAGCATATCTCGATTGATGCTTAATAGCTTAAATACAAGAAGTAAATCTTACACAGAATTAAATGGTTTTACTATCGGATTCATCGACTATAGATAACAGTTTTTCAGGCAATAGAAAATTAGAAGATAAAGAAACTATCTCATTTTCTACTCAGCAACCTTTACAAATGATTGGCTCAATCACCCATTTAATGCTTTATTCTCAACTGCATAGTAAATATAAAATTTCCAGTATTGCCGAGCGATTTGTCCCCAGCTTAATTCACAATCAATTTCGCTACTACGAAATTGATGGTAATCCCATTGGTTTTGTTAACTGGGCATGGCTAACTGATGAAGTTGAGACAAAATTTCTCACAGGCAAATATGTTTTGCGGCTTGATGAATGGAAGGGAGGAAATAACTTGTGTTTTCCGGAATTTATTGCTCCCTTCGGTCATGCTCGTCTAATTATCAAAGATTTACGTAGCAATATTTTCCCCAAAGGAACACCAGCTAAGTCTCTCAAAATAAATCCTGACGGAACTCTAAAAGCCATCTACAAATGGACTGCATAATTCATTTCAAATCAACAGTTTAGCTGAATTTAACTTGTAAATAATAGTAATTTTTTTGGAGGTTTATTGTGGGACAAGTTGTAGATGCCGGAAAAGACTTGTATAACGATGCTGTAGATGCCGGAGAAGATTTATATAACGATGCTGTAGATGGTGGAAAATATATTGCAGATACCTCAGAAGACTTGTATAACGCTGGTGTTAAAGCCGCAAAAAACTTGGTTCGTAAAGAAGGTGGCAATGGTGACGATCATATTGAAATTGATGTTGTCGGTGAAGGTTACGGTAATGGAGGAAATGACACCCTCGAAGCCTATGCACTTTACGTAAAACTAGACGGTGGTTCTGGTAATGACACTATCAAATCTAATTCTGGCGTAAGTAAGCTTTATGGGGGTTCGGGTAATGACTCTATAGAAGCTTGGGGAGCTTATAACTATATTGATGGTGGTTCGGGTAATGACACCATCAAAACCTACGCTGCTTTTAACCAAATCATAGCTGGTTCTGGTAATGACTATGTAGAAGCCTTGGGTGGTAAAAACGTAGCTTATGGTGATGAAGGTAACGACACGATTAAACTATACGGTGGCAAAAACGAAGCTCATGGTTGGACTGGTGATGACCGTATTTATGTTTATGGTGGCTCTAACAAGGTTGTAGCAGAACAAGATAATGACTATGTACAAGCTTGGGGAGGATATAACGATGTAGATCTTGGAGACGGTAATGATAAGGTTTACGCCTACGGTGGTTCAAACAAAATCGTAGCTGGTTCTGGCAATGACTATGTACAAGCCTTGGGGGGATATAACAACATAGATGCTGGAGACGGTGATAATACCGTTAAAGCCTACGGTGGTTATAACAAAATTAAAACAGGTGGTAAGAGTAACTACAATTACATTGAAGCAGATGGCGGCGCTAATAATATAACGGGTAGTTCTAAGGAGACTTATTGGGAAGAGGAAGTGTTGGAATCGGAAGATGTAACTATCTCCATTCCTTCATTGGGAAATCTTACACTGGAACGATATGTATTAGTAGAAAAGCAACTATATGCGGGAAATGATGAAATCATAGCCAATGGTGGAGCAAATATTATCAATGCCAGTTCTGGTGATGACAATGTACAAGCTTGGGGAGGATACAACAATATAGATGCTGGAGACGGTGATAATACCGTTAAAGCCTACGGTGGCTATAACAAAATTAAAACAGGTGGTAAGAGTAACTATAATTACATTGAAGCAGATGGCGGTGCTAATAATATTACGGGTTCTAACTCTGGGGGAACTTATTGGGAAGAGGATGTGGTGGGATGGATAACTGTATCTAGCACAATGAAAGTGCCTGAATTTGGATTAGTACAAAAGCAATATGCCGGAAATGATGAAATCATAGCCTACGGTGGAGCAAATATCATCAATGCCGGTTCTGGAAATAATAAAGTTATTGCTGGTGGTTTAGCTAATGTAATTCAGACGGGTTCGGGTAGTGACTACATCGAAGCTGTTGGTGGAGCTAATGTTATTATCTCTGGCTCTGGCAACGATAAGGTGATTACTGGCGGTTTAGCTAACGCCGTCTACGACTCCGGTGGTAATAATGAAATCTACGGTCTTGGTGGTGGTAACGTTTTTGTCAAAACTGGTGACGGTACTGACATAATGGCTGCTGTCGGTGGACTGAACCTTCTTACCAAGGTTGGTAACGGGAACACTACAATGGTCGCTGCTGGAGCTTACAACGCTCTCACCAAGGTTGGTAACGGTAATGATACAATGGTTTCCCTTGGTATCGGTAGTGCTATTACCAAAGTTGGTGATGGTAGTTCCACAATGGTTAGTGGTGCTTTATATAACATCTTAACTTCTTGGGGTGACAGTAAAGATGTGATGGTAGCTGTCGGTAAAGTTAATGCCATGATCGGTGGTGGCAATAACGATGTCATGATTGCTGCGGGAATGGGTAATATTGCTTTTGGAGACTCGTTGGGAATAGGGTTAAATGGCTTTGGTTCCAGTGAAGTGAACAATGCTGGCAAAGATGCTAAGACAGATCAACTTAATTCTGGAGTAGATGCAAAAAATGCTGGCAATGTCGATGCAACTTTACAGGCGACAGGAAATGATGTAATGGTCGCTCTTGGGCAGTACAATGCCGTTGTTGCTGGCAAAGGTCAAGATATTGTCATTACTGGAGGGTTGTATAACTTTACTTTTGGTGATGACCTGTTTGATCTCAGTTTGTCCGACTTTAGTGGAATCAGTTTGCCCGACATAAAGGCAATAATTCCCGATCTCAACTTTGATGCTATTTGGAATTTCGATGTGCCAGCCATCAAGCTACCTGATGTTAATGTAGCTATCCCTGATTTAACCTTTGATGTTGATTTTGACTTATTTAATGTCGATTTTTCGATACCTGATCTTTCCCTTCCTACTTTTTCCTTACCGGATTTAGGCTTACCTAATTTTTCTTTACCCAATCTATCCTTACCGAATATTTCCCTACCTAATCTATCCTTACCGAATATTTCTTTACCGACTATTTCTCTACCTGATTTATCCTTCCCGACAATTTCTTTACCTGATTTACCAGGGATTGAGCTTCCCAATGTAAGTCTGCCCACACTTTCGTTGCCTAACTTGCCTAAGTTAGCCTTACCCACTTTTTCTATCCCAAACTTATCTTTACCATCTTTACCAAAGATAGATTTACCTGACTTTTCTTTACCTACTTTACCTACATTCTATCTTCCTAGTTTTAGTCTACCGACTGTACCCAGTTTTTCTCTTCCCACTGTATCTGTCCCCAATTTTAATGGATTTTCACTCAACGCATCTCGATATAATTTTGACTTTTTCAACAACAATGGAGATATTCTCTTTACTGCTGGAAAGTTAAACCTAGTCAATGCAGGTTTAGGTGATGACATCTTAGTAAGTGCAGGGGTAAATAATGGTCTGTTGGCTGGAAGTGGCAATGATTTGGTCTTAGGAGCAGGTAAAAATAATTTTATCCTGGCTGGGGATGGGAACGACCTCGTTTTTGCTGCGGGTAAAACTAATCGTGTTTATGGGGGTATGGGATTAGATACTGTGATTACCGCAGGGGAAGAAAATAAAGTTGAGGGAGGAGATGATAGTGACATTCTTGTGGGCTTAGGTAAAAAGAACTCACTTAAAGGTGATGCGGGTCAAGATATTCTCCTAGCAGGGGGTGAATCGAATTCTTTTGATGGTGGTGATGGAAATGATATTATTATCGGTTTTGGTAAGAACAATAAAAAAGTTGAGGGAGGTGCTGGAAATGACTGGATTGTAGCAGGTGGTGAAATTAATGGCATCTATGGTGGCACAGGGAATGATACTATTACCAGCATCGGCAAAGCTAACATTATTTGGGCTGCTGAAGGTAATGATACTGTCTTCGCTGGAGGTTACGGCAATTTCATCTATGCAGATGGTGGTAATGATTTTGTCTTGAGTGTCGGTGCAAGTAATGCGATCGAGTCTGGATCGGGCAACGATACCATCTTGACTGGTGGTGCTAGTAATATCATCCGCACTGGATCTGGTAATGATATCGTCTTGGCTGGTGGTGTAAGTAATGTTATTGATGGGGGTAGCGGCAATGATACCATCTTGGCTGGTGGCGTAAGTAATGTCGTCAGTGCAGGTGACGACAATGATGTCATCTTAGCTGGTGGTGTGACTAATACTATTAATGCTGGATTAGGAAATGACGTTATTTTCAGTGTCGGTCTGAGCGGTAGCATTAATGGCAGCGATGGTAATGACTTTATCATTGGTGGGGGAAGTAACAACACTTTTGACGGTGGAAATAACAGCGATCGCTTGATTCTGTTAGGTAATCAGAACACTTTCAAAGGTTCTCAAGGCAATGATACCTATGTTGTGGGAGGAGACGACATCCTCAATTCTGTAGGCTCTTCTAACAAGCTGCAAACTGCTTTTATTAATAACCTGGGTGATGACACTTCTAAAGATGTCTTACTCTTTGGTGGTCAAACTAATAAAGAAAAAATCCGCTTTCAGCAATCAGGTACATCCGATTTGGAAGTGAGTTTTGTTAATCAATCTACCAATATTATTCTCAAGGATTGGTTTAATGCTGGGGTTAGCCAACGAATCGATACCTTCCAAATTGGTAATAGCGGAGCCAGTTTACAGCAATCTCAAGTCCAGGGATTGGTGAATGCTTGGAGTCAGTTTGATGCTGGTACGCTCAGTTTGGCTAACCTGAATACTACCATTCAATCAACTTGGGCTTAATTGATAGGACATAGTTGACTTGCTGACTATATTGTAGGTTGGCTTGAAGAAGGAGAGCCAACCTACAATGAACTCACTTTACAGCAGTTTTCATGTATTTAGACCGCAATGAAAAGACCTAACCCCCAGCCCCTTCCTTACTAGCGTTGGGGAGAAAATCAAAGCCTCTCTCCTCTTAAGTAGGTCGGCGCAATTAAAGACAACTGGCGAGGTCTGTCATTTGTCATTTGTCATTGGTCATTGGTAAGGGTTTCAAGCATGTTTACATTGCGCAACATAGTTTGGTTTATTCCCGCCGACTTACTTAGGAGAGAGGTTTGTTTGTGGTTCATTTACAGGAAGGTGCTGTAAATTAGTCCTTTGCAACTGATAAACCAAGCACGTCTCGACAAATTTCTAGAACAGTTTTAGCACGAAATGGCTTGGTCATATATAAATCTGCACCGACCTTGCTACCCTGCTGTTTATCGATTTCCTGCCCATTAGCAGTTAGCATAATGATATAAATATCTGGAATTGCTAGTTCATTTTTTACAATATTACAAACTTCCAAGCCTGTCATTTTTGGCATGATGATATCCAGAAACACAAGCTTTGGTTGTTCTGTTTGAATAATTTCCAAGGCTTCTGCGCCATTTTTAGCCATTAATATTTCTACTTCTTCTTTTTCTAAACTCTCAAGTGCCTCTTCAAGTAGTAAACGCACACTAGTTTCATCATCAACAATTAATAATTTATTTTTCATATAAACTCATGATTCTCCTAGTTGTGGAAATTTATTCTAACAACAGAAAATGAAATTTTAGAATGATGATTTTTTATTCTATTAATTTCAATCAATTGATATAGCGATCCAAAACAAGATATGCTTAAGAGCAATTGTGATTACTTGTTAGTGATTTATCTTAGATAAAATTGACTGTCAGATGTGGCACTAATATTTTATCCTTGTGTCTGGAATATGTCTGTCAGTATTTTTAAGGTTGAAGAAACTTTATTCGCGATCGCATTGCTCGTAAGAACTATGACAGCGATCGCATAAATAAACTAAGCATGGGAAATTTTTGTAAATTTTGCCAAAAGATAAGTAGGTCATTGTTAAAAATTGTCCTTATAACCAGCCAGAAGGTAGATAGCATCAGGAAAAAGATTGTTAAGTAAATTTACTTTTCGTTACCAAATAGCAGTTTTTTTGCACCTCCTTACTTAATTAGGAATTACCAATTCTCAAGGTATTTTGCGTAACTGGGATTTCAATACAAAAAGTGGTTCCTTCTCCTGGCTGAGATAAACAACGCAGGAATCCGCCATGCTTCTCGATAATCTGGTGACTAATTGATAGACCTAATCCAGTACCCTTACCACTAGGCTTGGTAGTAAAAAATGGCTCAAATAATCGCTCTTGCAGACTTTCTGGAATACCTGGGCCATTGTCCGTTATTTTAATTTTCAGCCAATTGGAGTTAACTAGCTCAGTAGAAATACGAAGTTGGAAATTATTAGTAGTTTTTCCGGCGACAATTGGCCATTGACAACTGATCATCGACTCTTCTAAAGCATCGATCGCATTAGCAATCAAGTTCATAAATACTTGATTTAGCTGATTTGCATAGCCTTCTACCAAGGGAATGTTGCCATACTCTTTGACGATCTGGATGCCTAAGTTCTTTTGTTTGGGCTTAAGTCGGCTTTGCAGAATCAGTAATGTGCTATCGATTCCTTCGTGAATGTCCACTGGCTTCATCTCCACCTGATCCAAGCGGGAAAAGTTGCGTAAAGATAAAGCAAGTTGGCGCATCCGCCCAACGCCTAAAATCATCGAAGATAGGATTTTGTTGAGGTCTTCGATCAGAAACTCCACATCTAGATTCTCAAGTACAGCTTGAATTTCTGAAACAGGCGGGGAATATTGCTGTTGATAAAGTTGCAACAAATTGAGAAGTTCTTGGGTATATTGTTGAATATGGCTGAGGTTACCGCTAACGTAGTTAATTGGATTGTTGATGTCGTGAGCAACTTCTGCCACCAGATTACCTAGTGAAGACATTTTTTCGCTTTGAATCAGCTTAGTTTGTGTCTGCTGGAGTTCAAAAAGGGTGCGCTGGAGTTGCTGCGCCTGTTCTTGGGCGAGTTGTGCCGCAGCACAGCTTTGGTTGTAAAGTAGAGCTTTGTCGATCGCGCCTGCTGCTTGCAACGCCAAAATACTCAGCAGTTTCCAGTCTTTAGTAGAGTATGCGATCGGCGTTTCATTGCCCATGACAATTGCCCCCATCAGTTGTTTTTTAGACGTTAGGGGTACGCAAATCAAAGAACTCACCCTAGCTGCACAATTAATAAACCTAGGATTGCTAGAGACATTGTTAACTATCTCACCTTCACCTGATTGGAGAATCGTACCGACGATTCCTTGACCCAATTTCAAAGGTTCCCCCCAGGTGTCAACCGGGCCATATCCCCAAAGAATTTTCAGCCCACCTGTGTTGTCATCTAGCCACAAAATTGCACCACTGGTAGACCGAATCAGGTTTCTGGCTTCCTCAATTACCAATTGCGCAATTTCTTTGACATCTAAACTGGCTGTAACTTGTGTGGAGAGGTCTTGAAATAAATCAATTTCTTCATACTTGTCTAACAATTCCTTAGTAACTGCTTTCTTCTCATATTGCTGTTGTGCTAAATAGGAAACTAGAGCAGCAATGCTAGCAGTTTTTTGGTCACCAATTACCCAACCAATAACTTCTTCTGACAACTGCACTGGGTATTTATATGGGCTGACATCATTATTAATGCCGATTAATGGTTTGCCATCTATATCTTCAATGCAGATAGTAGTACCCATCTCCTTTTCGAGTTGAGTGAGGATGGCCAGGAATTCTTTTTGGCTGACTAGCTTGCGGAAATTGATTGGAGTCATCTAAATTTGGCACTACCAGTTCCTAAAATTATGCTTTTCAAACTACTTAGCTGGAGGCAGACTAATAGTCTGGTAAACCCAACAATCAGGGGTTTAGGGAATATTAGCAAATTGAGCAGCCTGGATCGGCTTAGCTTTATTGTTCCCAATTCAGGTACATTTGGTAACACACTTTCCTGCAAATGCCCTGTTTGGCCAATGCCCCATTCTCAAGTTAGATTTTTCAATCATGGCAATCGATGGAAATAAATCATTACACTGAGGTTAGTTGCCTAACTAGGATTGACTGTCCCTCAGAAAAATGACTCAACAAACTCACAGAATTGTGATCCTTGGTGGAGGCTTTGGTGGTCTCTATACTGCCTTGCGCTTGAGCCAGTTACCTTGGGAATCTACGCAAAAACCCGAAATTGTGCTGGTAGATCAAAGCGATCGCTTCCTATTTTCTCCCCTACTCTACGAATTACTCACGGGCGAATTGCAAAGTTGGGAAATTGCCCCTCCTTTCGCCGAACTTTTGCAAAACACAGGTGTACGTTTTTGTCAAGCTGTCGTTGCGGGAATTGATATCGACCAGCAACGGGTTGACTTACAAAATGGGACGGAATTGCCCTATGACCGATTAGTACTAGCGTTAGGTGGAGAAACACCATTAGATTTGGTTTCCGGTGCGACTGACTACGCCTATCCATTCCGCACAATTGCTGATGCTTATCGTTTAGAAGAACGGTTGCGAGCTTTAGAAGAATCCGATGCTGATAAAATTCGGGTGGCAATTGTTGGGGCAGGTTACAGCGGTGTAGAGTTAGCTTGTAAGTTAGCAGATAGATTAGGGGAAAGAGGACGCTTCCGCCTGATAGAAGTTACTGACCAAATTTTACGAACTTCGCCCGAATTTAACCGTGAAGCCGCAAAAAAAGCTTTAGAGTCACGGGGCGTATTTATTGATTTAGAAACCAATATAGAATCTATTGGCAAAGATACAATTTCCTTAGAGTATAAAAATCAAGTAGATACAATTCCTGTAGATTTGGTGATTTGGACTGTAGGCACAAGGGTGAGTTTGGTAGTTAAATCCCTCTCTCTCAAACATAATCAGCGCGGTCAAATCACGACTACACAAACTCTGCAAGTTCTAGATCATCCAGAAATCTTTGCCTTGGGCGATTTAGCCGACTGTGTGGATGCTCAAGGTCAGCAAATCCCCGCTACTGCGCAAGCTGCTTTTCAACAAGCAGATTATACAGCTTGGAATATCTGGGCTTCGCTCACCAATCGCCCCTTACTACCCTTCCAATATCAAAAGTTAGGCGAAATGTTGTCATTGGGTATAGATAATGCTACTCTCACTGGCTTAGGAATTAAGTTAGATGGTTCATTTGCATATCTAGCCCGTCGTCTAGCTTATCTGTATCGATTGCCAACTTTAGATCATCAACTGCGCGTTGGTTTTAATTGGCTAGTCCGTCCTATTATAGAAACGCTTTCTCGGTAGCAAATAGTGCGTAAATATAACTATGCACTCAAGCTCTAATCAGGTAAAATCTCAAATCCAGGACTCAAAAGCATAACATTTTGATGGAACGACCGAAAGTTATTTTTTTAGATGCTGTAGGCACACTCATCGGGGTTAAAGGTAGTGTGGGTGAAGTTTATCGTCAGATAGCGCAGGAATTTGATGTAGAGGTGAGCGCTGATACATTGAATCGAGCATTTATCGAAAGCTTTAAAGCCGCACCACCGCCGATATTTCCCGATGCAGACTCACAAGATATACTCCAGCGGGAATTTGATTGGTGGCGGATAATTGCGCTCAATACCTTTGACAGCGCCGGCGTTCTCAAGCAATTTTCTGATTTTTCGGCTTTTTTTAGCGAACTCTACATTCACTTTGGGACTGCTGAACCTTGGTTTGTCTATCCCGATGTTCTACCAGCTTTGGTAAATTGGCGACGGATGGGAATTGAGTTAGGCGTATTGTCTAATTTTGATTCCCGCATTTACTCGGTGTTGCAAAGTTTGGGATTGCGAGACTTTTTCACCTCCATCACCATTTCTACCCAAGCGCGTGCTGCTAAACCAGATCCGCAAATTTTTGCGATCGCTTTAGAAAAACATAAATGCTCTCCTGAAGCCGCATGGCACATTGGCGATAGTGTGGAAGAAGACTATCAGGGTGCTAAAGCCGCAGGGTTAAGAGGTATTTTGATCAACCGCGAGCAAAAGTCAGCAGTGCTTACTAGTCAATAGTCAATGGTCAATGCTCAATGGTCAATAGTCATTGGTCATTGGTCATTGGTCATTGGTCAAGGGTAACAGAATGCGATCGCTATCTAAGGCATTTTACAGATTTCGCTGTGAGTTAGTTAGAAATTATTGAAACCGAAAAACTCACTTAAGAGATTTCTACCCATAAACTCATCAATCAATTTTCCCCAAGGTCTCTGATACTGCCATCAGGCATAATTGTTTGACAAAAAATAGCATTAGTAAAAACTCTACCCATCCACAATCAGCAAAATCTCATCGCTCGTAAACTTGAGCATAACCTCAGTGAGGATAAAAGTTGTGCGATCGCCTCGATTGAATTATTGTAAAATTTAATTTAAATTGCAAACATTTTTGCTATTTTGTGCATACCCCTTAAGAGGGTCATTGATGAATCAGGAAAAGTTCATTTTTTTATTGACTAACTAGTCAGTCATAAATTATATTGACAATAGTGGTAGCGCAAAAAGCAGCACATCGTTAACCACATCATCTATCGTTACCGCCTAGGACTGGCGGTGGAAAGGAGGATGGATATGTCAACAGATTTGCATTATGAAATACAAGGTACAGGAGAAGCGATCGCCTTAATTCATAGCGGCGGCGCAGATTTACGTGACTGGCAATTTATCGCCCCACAGTTAGCCCAGAAATATCAGGTAATCACCTTCGATGGGCGCGGTGCTGGAGAGTCTCCACCACCTATAGAAGCGGCTAATTATGTGGAAGATTTAACTAGACTTCTCGACCACATAGGTATTGATAAAGTGACTCTTGTGGGACATTCAATCGGCGGACAAATTGCGACCGATTTCGCCCTAACCTATCCCGAGAGAGTATCTAAACTGGTGCTAGTAGCGCCTGGACTCTCAGGCTATGAATTTTCCCAAGAAATGCAACAGCGGTTTGCGCAAATCATGGCTGCTGCGCCCGATGTGGAGAAAATGGTCCAGCTAATGTTAGACGGCTGCATATACAGCACCGTTATGAATAGTCAACAGAGCGAGCTGATGTATGAGATGACAAAGCATAATACACAGCGATACTTTGATTGGAAGAGTTCCGAGCAAATATGGCCGCAACCACCTGCGATCGCCAGATTGCATGAGCTTGCAGTCAAGACTTTATTTATCATTGGTACAAAGGACAGCAAAGACCTCTTCGCGATCGCAGAGTTATTCCAGCAGGTTCCTGATATCCGCTTTGTCCAGATTGATGGTGCGGATCACATGCCGACGTTGACTCACCCGAATGAGCTGTACAGTCTGATCGGCAACTTTCTCAACGACTGAAGACAAAAATGCCCCGTACCCCAGCCGAAAACGAACGCATCCGTCGCGCCACTAGAGAACAAATCCTCAAAGCAGCAATGGATTTGTTCTTAGACAAAGGCTATCACGCCACATCCATTGATGATGTTGCTAAGAAAGCGAAGATATCAAAAGGACTTCTTTATCATTACTTTAAAGGTAAAGAGGATCTAATTGCAGCTATGGTTGATGTCCGACTCAACGATCTGTTGGTTGTGATGGAGGCGGCGGCGGCAAAACAAACCCCTACTGAGCAAATCCGGCACATCGCCGAAGGTGCTTTAGAAGATGTCCGCCGACAACCTGAAGTCTTCCGTTTCTACCTCAACCTTTTTACCCAACCCAGACTCGATCCGGTTGTCGCTAAATACAGTCAGAAGTTGATGGATGAACAAGCAAAGCAGTTTGAAATTCAAACTGAGATGTTCACAAAGCTGGGGGTGGCAAATCCTAGGAAGAGATCCATTTACTTTTCCTCAACCTTACAGGGCATTATGCTGATGTTTTCGACTTATCCCGATAGTTTTCCGCTAGATGAGGTCAAAGCCCAGGTAATCGAAGAGTTTTGTGGTGGCGAATTGCGGGTCTGACCCCTCAATGGCAATATAATATGTAATGGTTTTTAGGGATAAAGGGTAAAGGTTAAAGGGGAAAGGTTTTTCCCTTTAAAGACCATTACCAATCAAAATAAAAGGTGCCCAATAGAAGGGATGACTAAATTCATTTTCATGTGATGTTTTAGCAGAGCCTGAATAATTACCTGTAATTAAGGCTATTTGGGCTTTTTGTAAGGCTTCGGCTTTGGTTAAATTCCCTGAGCGCAATCCTTGATAAAATACATTCATTAAAGCCTGTGTTCCGCCATCAGATACAGGCCACAATGAAGCAATAGATGCCTTGGCTCCTGTAAGTTGAATCTGGTATCCTAAACCCAGAATTTCTTGACCATTACCTAATTTACCTCCCAAGGCTGTTTGACAAGCACTCAACACTACTAAATCAACGTTTGGTAAAGACCAATTTTCTATATCTCGCAGCGTTACACGTTCTCCATCCCCAAACAAAATAAAGGAATCTTCAGGGCTATCTTTTACTAGCAGTCCATGAGTTGCCAAATGCACAATTTTGTAATCGTTCATTTGGGGGATTGTAGCTGAAGGGCTAAACAGTTTATCTAATAGTATCTTAGTACCGGGAATTGTCTTGGCTAAGTTGTCTACTTCTTGTTTAGCAAACTGTAATCCCTGAAACTCTTCTGCTCGATTGGCTAATTTGATTGTATAATCGCCTTGTGTAAAAGCAGCTGCTAAAACATTAATATTTTTTTCGGTTTGGTTGTCGAATTTGGTGAGGCTGGCAGATGTAATGTTATTCACCACAAATCTTTGTGCTAGCCACTCTTTACCATCAAATAATCCTGCTAAGGGAATGTATCTTAATTGCCCATCTGGAGCATAAATAATTGATTTAGCATCGGCTTGTTTTAAATCATTTTCTATAGGCTTAATTAGCCAGCTATACAATTTAAATGCTGGCTCTTGAATATTTTTATGAGGAACTTGTATTGTTCGCCGATACTCCTGAATTGTTGTATTTAACTCTTCCTGTTTTACTGGTACTGTGCGATGAATGGGTGGTGCGTCTGCTGTGACGATGACTAATTCTAATCTATCTTCTAAAACCAAGGGATATAGTAATACTGCTTTTTTATTTAACTGTCGCAAATTATCCCGCAAAGAATTGAGTTGTCGTAAACTGAGATTTTCTTGACTAGATGTTACAGATAATTGCTGAACCAATGCTACTACAGCAGGACTTTTGAGAAATTTGTTAAATTCAGCAGTACTTTCCTGCTCAAGTTTTACTAGTTCTGCAATCCGCTTTTCTTGAGTCGATGTGCGTTCTTTAGGATTAATTTTCCGGATATTGGTAAGTTCTTTACCCAGAAGAATTACTTTATCTTGAATGGCGCTGTATTTCTGCGAGATTTCTTGTTCTTGCGGTTTTAAGGGTAAGTTTTGTGGTGGCTGAGAATCGTTATTAGCTATTCCTCTTTGAGTATTAGCTACTTTCTGATTACTACCACGAGTATTACCCATAAAATCTTGTACTTCTTGTATTTTCAATAAATCTAAAACTTGTTGCGCTTCCGCTGAACGGTTTTGCTTGAGTAATAAATCTGCTAATCGGCGGTATCTTTCAGAAACAGTTTCCGTATAGGCTTTTTGGATATCGCTAGGGACAACTCGCAAATTTTTACGGATAGTTTCGGTAATATTTACTGATTGTTTGTAGAAGGCGATCGCCAATTGTGGTTGATTTTGTCGTGCTAGCACATCGCCTAAGTACTTTAGTGTAGCAGCTTCACTAACTTTATCGCTCACTTCCCGATGTATGGCTAAGGCTTGCTGATATAAGCTTGTAGCTTTTTCATTCTGATTTTGCTGTTGGTAAATCTGTCCCAGATTGCTCAGGGTGACACCTTCACCAGTGCGTAGACGCGAAGCGGCTTGTCGCAAGACATCGCCTACTGCTTTATAATTAGCCAAAGCCTGCTGATTTGACTCTATCGCTGGGTTATACTTCCCTGTATTGGTGTAGACACGTCCAATATTATTCAGGGTTACAGCAATCCCTTGGGGATATTTATTTTCTTGGTAGATAGCTAAAGCCTGTTGATATAGCTTGAGTGCTTGTTCATTGTTACCTTGGCTAAAATAAATTTGTCCGATGTTATTCAGGTTTAGTGCTTCGCCTTGAAACTGAAAAGAATCTTTACCAAAAGCATCACCAACATTAGCGCGACTGCTAACTTGTTGCAAAGCCTGAGGATTTTGTCCTAGTGCATCGTAGAGTAACTGGATATCTTTTTTATTTGTTCCCTTGTACTCACCAGTACGGAATTTTTTGTAAATATTTGCGGATTTTTCGGCAAGTTCTAAAGATTTTTGATATTGTCCTAAGCTAAAGAAAGCACCTGCAAGATTATTCAAAATTGCTGCTTCTGTACCATAAAAGCAAGTTGATTTTTGTTGATAACAGAAGTCTTGAATTGGGGTTAACGCTTGTTGATAAGCTTCTAGCGCCTGAGTGTAGTTACCCAAATTGATGTAAACAACGCCAATATTATTCAAAGTCTCAGCACTACCAACGCGATCGCTGTTAGCTTTGTAGATTGCTAAACTTTGCTGATAAAGCTCTAAAGCCTTTTGATACTGACCCATTCTAAAGTATACTGCCCCAGTATCCGCAAGCAGACTTTTTTGACTGGTACCATAACTCGAATCATTGGGGTTAGCAACTTGCAATTCTTTAAGAATCTTTAAGGTTGATTGATAAGCTTCTAATGCCTTAGGATACTGACCTAAATTTGTGTAAATTTCTCCTATATAAGAGAGAGGTATCCATTCATTTTGGCGATCGCCTGTTTGTTTGCGAATAGCTAAAGACTGTTGCAAAAAGTCCAACGCCTTGGTGTATTCTCCCTGACGCAAATAAACGTAGCCAATATTGGTAAGGCTGTTAGCAACGCCAGCTTTAGCATTGTATTTTTTGAAAATAGCCAACGCCTGCTGAAACAGTTCTAACCCTGCTTGTAAGTCATCTAAACCGACTAAATCTTTATATACCAACCCTTCACCATTATTGTTTAAGGTAATTGCTTCTGTAATTTTTTCTTCAGCGGTAGGTGTTGGTGCTTGGGCGAGAACTGCGGCTGAACTATTATATAGTAAGGACGGAGCAGCTAATGTCAGCAGGATGGTGACAGTAATTAAACGTAGTTGCATAAGTAAAATTTTTATATTCATTACTTAACATAACTCTAGTATCCTTGTGGGGAATTAAAAATTCAAAAAACTTTTATGAGCAAATTATGCAAAACTTAGAAATGCGATCGCCAAACTTACTTTGGTGAAAGCAAAACTAAGTTTTGCTTATACTTTTATCAAAGTATTGAAGTAAAACTTATGTATACCAAAGTCACACTTAACTTTGGCAAAGGACAAACTTAGTTTTATTTATATTTTTCTGAAATTTTGAAAAAAAAACTTATGAATGCCAACACTTAACTTACTTTGGCAAAGGCTAAACTAGCTTTTATTTATACTTTTATCAAATGCTGAAAGCAAAATTTAGAAATGCCAACGTCAAACCTACATGTGCTGATGCATTGCTGGCAATTATCTAAAGTAGGGGTATGCTGCTCATGGTTCATCGCATAAGTTTTGACGAGTTCGTAGTCAGCACATTAGTGCTTGGTGAATTCAGGACTAAACTGACTACGAATTTATTTACCCCCTCATAATTAATGCAATGAACCATTAGTCAATAGACGAATGGCAAAAGTGCTTCAATCTGCTTACTTAGGCGCACGGAAGCCAGCCTTTTCCGCAGTTGCTGTATCTTTAAAGCAGATATCTGGTTTCACTTTTGCATAATCAGGCGACTTAGCAAGGTGGTAGATATTACCTCGTTTTTTAGTAATATTACCTTTGATAGGTGCATTGCTAGGACAAGTAGTTTCACCTTGGGGTTTAACGCCTAACTTTTGTGCTTCTGCGGGAATCACAGCAGTAGTTGCAGATGTGGAAGTTGCACCATTCGCAGTAGGCTTAACTTGAGATACCGCAGTTGGTTTTTCGGGGTTGGTAGTAGCAGATTCTTCAGTTTTTTTACTACAACTAGCTAACATTAAAACACTTAATAATGTCAGTCCGATTCCCAATTTACGTAGTTTAATTTTGGTTTTCATTGAATATTCACTGCCAAAAAATTAAGTGATGTCTTTAAAAGAGTGAGATCACACTTAGAGGTTATTTGAAAAGTGCTTGGCTGGTTTTATCCAACTGTAACTTGGTCGGTAGTCACATCGGTAGCACCACTAACTCCGCTAGCAATTTGAACCATTTGATCCAAAATATCTTGAGAGGGGACTGATCCTTTTAAAACTACTGTACTTCCTGTCTGAGCGACGTAGAGTGTATCAATATCATCGAAACTAGAATCTACATCAAAAGCAAGAGCCACTCTTTTTGCTAAACCACTTTGATCGTATTCCCCATTCAGTCCCACTCTTTCTAGAGGAGTGGTTTCACCTTCAGCAGAGTTCTCAGCCACTAAACTCGGCTCAGGGTTCACTTGAGCATCTTCTGGTTTCTCCATCCCAAAGAGTCTTTGTAACCAGCCCATAATTGTATTTTCTCCAATGCTAAATCTCGAATTTACGCAAGTAGTTTAACTTGTTTTGGATTTAGATTGATTGTACCTAATATCATCCAAATGAATGTTGAAAAAATTATATATATACTCGCTAGCGTGCAGATATCGTAATTACGAAATACTTAACTTAAGTAAGTAGGTGCAATTAAACCGAACTATGTAAAGTTTTGTAGGGGGAAAGGTTTATTTTCTATTTTATTATATTCAGTTTATACAAAATATCTATGGCAAAATAAAAATAATTAAATAAAACTTATGAGAAACAACAAATTTGAGTTGATTGCTAAGGTCAACAGTCAACAGTCAACAGTTTAATGACCATTGACCATTGACCAAAAATATATGAGACGCAGCCTTAGTTGTGCGATATTAGTGAACGATCGCACTCAGGGTATTAAAGAATCCGGGGTAGGAAATCGCTGCTGCTTCCGCACGGTGAATTGTCGTGATCCCAGTGGCGACTAAAGCGGCGATCGCTAAACTCATGGCAATGCGATGATCTGTATGGCTATCTACATCAGTACCCACTAATGGAGTACCGCCTGTAATTTCCATTCCATCGGGTAGTTCGCTGACTTTTGCGCCCATTTTATTGAGTTGCTGGGCCATGACAGTAATGCGATCGCTTTCTTTGACTCTTAACTCAGCTGCATCGCGGATAATTGTTGTTCCTTCGGCAAATACAGCTGCTACTGCCAAAATCGGAATTTCATCAATCATTCTCGGTATAATATCACCTGCGAGCGTGCAACTTGTTAAACTACTGGAACGCACTCTGATATCAGCTACTGGTTCACCGGCTACTTCTCGCTGATTTTCCAGTTGAATATCTGCTCCCATCAATGCTAAAGCTTCTAAAATCCCGGTGCGGGTGGGATTAACGCCGACATTTTCTACTACTAATTCTGAACCTGGGACAATTGCGCCAGCTACTAACCAAAAGGCTGCTGAACTAATATCACCAGGGACTATTACTTTTTGTCCATAGAGTTGGGCTGGCCCGGTAATTGTGACGCTGTTAGTTTCAGTGTCTACACTTAGTTCTGCCCCAAACGCCCGTAACATTCTTTCACTATGATCGCGGGAAAGGGCTGGTTCAGTCACAGTAGTTTTTCCCTCAGTAGTCAAACCAGCAAGTAGAATACAAGATTTAACTTGCGCCGAAGCGATGGGGGAATGATAGTGAATTGGTTTGAGAGCTTGTCCAGCAATAGCTAGGGGTGCGAGAGAATTTCCTTTACGTCCCCAAATTTGTGCGCCCATTTCTTGCAAAGGTTTAACTACGCGGGACATGGGACGCGATCGCAAAGAACCATCGCCTGTTACGCTAAAAAAGCGCCCTGGATGGGATGCCAAAAGTCCCAACATCAGACGCAGTGTAGTGCCAGAATTTCCAGCATTCAATACGTCAACTGGTTCTTGTAAATTCCCCAGCCCAATACCTTTAACTCGGACTAAATCCGTATTTAGTTCCGAAATTTCCGCGCCCATTGCTTGAAAACACAAAGCAGTGCTGCGTGGGTCTTCTCCTAAAAGAAGACCTTGTATTTCCGTTTCACCTTGGGCTATAGCACCCAACATCAAAGCACGATGAGATATAGACTTATCACCTGGAACCCGGATACGACCTTGCAGGGATAGCCCAAAGGGAGGTCGCTGGATAATTAACTTCTGTGAAAGATCTGTTTGCGTTTCTTGGGTTATAACAGCAGCCGACATTAGTATACACTGGCTTTTGAATACACCGGAAGTATATAAGCTACTGCGTGTACCGCAGTTGTTGACTTCCTCCCTAGTATCCTATCGCCTTTTGCTCGATGAAACTTAATTAAATCTACCAAAAGTGGTCAATGGTCAATGGTCAATGGTCAATGGTCATTAGTCATTAGACTCTGGACTCTGGACTATTGACTTTGATACAAGCTACAAAAATTGTTGCTCTTGTGTTTCAGTAAATACTCCAGTTATATTAATTCGGGAATCTAAAGATTATTTACAATATATTCAATAAATTTACTTTGAAATTAGCTTTCCGGATAAAAATCGCTGTTTTTGCTTTTTAAATTCGTACACTAACTATTTTCATATTTATTTATCTGGCTTACCAAATAAGCAGATTCAGTTAATATCTAAGCATGTTTTACTGTTAGTTTCCGATCCTGGCCTATTAGAGACCCTGGTGTTGATTTGTTTTTGTTCAATAGCTTTTAGCCCTTATCGCTCCCATGCTGACCCATCACCGCAAGCCTGTGTGCTTATCACTTATTTCCACCGACCTACCAGTCTGGTCTGTGGTGGAAACTGCCGGAACATTGTATCAAAAAGATACTGACCGCTTTCATTTACTGTTGACTGCACCGCCTTTAATTAGCTGCGAAATAGTAAATTCCCAAAATCCAGAGGACAAGCCTCCCCAAAAAAGGAGTAATGCTTATGCACCCAGCAGTCCTAGGATTTTGTGGCTGGAGATTTCCCCATACCGGGTAATCATGACCATGCAAGGTAACGCTCAAGTGAGTTATCGTCACTTCTGGGAACAGGGTGTTTATGGTGTTAGTCGTTACTGGTTACCAACTGAGTCATTACAACCTAGCGATCCTATCCGTCTGCGGAATTTCACAACTGCTATGGTTCTTACTGGACAATCTTTACCAGAGCATTTGCGGATAGAATACGAATTGTGGGCTGAAAAAGTCCAATTGGGATGCTACATCCTCAATTTGGAAATCAAACACTAATCCCAAATTTACCATCACCCTCACTCAATCAAAAATTATAGTGAGGGTGGATTTTTACTTAGATTTTATTTCACCCCAGATTGTTCTTCACTACCACGACTTGGTTAAACCCATGTGGATTAAAGTCTCCAAAAGAATAGGTAGAGAAGAAAAAGTCGCCTGTCAAAGGGTCAATTGCTGCGCCTATGGGGCCGTCAATTCCAGTTAAAAAGTCTTGGCGAGTTGTGCTAATCGGATCGCCATTCTCATCAATGCTGTAGATGGCGACTTTATCAGCATCTTGCTCTGTCATTAAGATGCGATCGCCTTTGGCGTTGGCGGAGCGATCGCTCTTAAATTCTGGCATGAAAGCAGATACGTAAACAAAGGCATCAGTACCGCCACTGAGTGCAACTGATTTACTTGCAGGTGCTATATTCCAAGTACCTGTGCCATCAGCAGTCACCGTTGTGTCGTAAAAATTACTAGTGTCGTAGGAAGTAATTTTTAACCGCCCAGCACCAGGAAAGCCTTGAGGTACAAAAGTCAACCCACCAGATGAAGCCGCAAAACCAAGGGAAGTTAAATCGATTTGCTTATCAGGGCTAGAACTACCAGGTTTGATTTGCCCGACGGTGTTATCATTCCATGTTGTATAAAACAAGACATTTTCAGGGCCAAAGTCCAAGCCTGCATCAATCAATCCGCCATTTAACCCAGGTGCGTCAGCCAGCAAGGTGGCTGTGCCAGTGAATCCGATAATGTGATTATTGGCATCTCTTTTGAGTGCGATCGCAAATATTTGGCTGTTTTCTCCTTGGGGTGTAGAACCAATAAACAAGGTATTTGGATCATCTGCTTTGAAAGCCAATCCCACATAAGGAGTTGGTAGTCCTGGTACTTCCCCAAGACTAGTTACAGTGTAAGCAGTATTAAAAGGAGCAGCCAAAGAGATAAATTGGCTAACTTGTTGCGCGTAATCGATTAATTGTTTTCCTAATTCTGTATTCCGCCACTCTTTTTTTGAGTTAATCAATGCGTCTATCGGAGATGTTTTCCCCGTAGCTCCCTTGATTTGAAAGATGATATCGTTGTAATCCCAGTCGGAACCTTGATCGGCGAGTACATCTTCTACGCCAAAAGTTGCACCTTTTGCAGTTCCCTGTCCTAGTTGGGAAAAATGAACAGATTTGTCGGAATTAGCAGTAGATAGGGAAAAGATTGCACTTTTTTGCTGATTAGGAGAATCGACAAGTTCTCGGATTTTTCCATCAGGTAATAGCAGGAAAGCAAACTGCTCTCCAGGAGTTAAAGCAAAGCTTTTTTCGCCTAAGAAGCCACCATCATTTTTCTCACCTTCCCCTAAGTTACCGCTAAATTTAGCTCCCTCAGTTGGATCGGAAATAGCGAGATAACCAGCATCAGAATTGCTCAGAATCCGACGAGCAGATTCTTGAATAAATTCAACCGAACCAAGTTGTAAATTTTCCATCCCCTTCAAACTGAAGAGGCCGAGTTCTCCATGATAACTGCCACCATCACCTAAAAACTCAATACTGACTTGTCCATCAAGTCCGACAGCAAATAAACCAGGATCTAAAAAAGACATCGTTTAAAAATGTTGAGCCTTACTCTCAAAAACATTTCAAATTTGAATCATGCAAAATTCAACTAAAATTTCAGTTATCGATTCACAGTATTGTGTAATCTGGCAACAAAAATTTTAGTCAAACATGAATACAGCCAGATTTAGTTGATAAATCTGCTGGCAACTAAGAATTGATATTTCAATTTAGCAAAAAAAATGCTGAATAATGTTTAGGATATTTACGCAAATATTTCTAATTTTATGATGATTATTGAGAATAATCTCGGTATTCACATAGATAGATAAACAGAGAAAAATTTGTCCAAAAATACACAACGTTTCCTGGATAAAAATACAACGCTTACTGGATAAATTAAGTTGCCCAACTGGAAATAATTAAATTGCTATCTGCTGTATGCGGAAAGTTGTGTTTATTTAAAAAAACCAAATATTAATATTAGGTGTTGAGCTAGTATTTGATTTTTGAAATTACTGGTGAAAATCGATATGCTAAGATACCCGACTTCTTCAAGAAGTCGGGTATCTTATTTTTCAGGAATTATTGAGAATTGCTATATAAAAATTAAAATTACTATTTACAGATTTGCCAAAAGACCGAAAATACCATGTCCTGTAAAAACTTCTAATGCAATCAGAGAAACAAAACCAATCATTGCTAAACGGCCATTGAGCAGTTCTGCATAAGTTGTAAAGCCAGTGCGATCGCCTTGTTCATCTACATACACCTTTGGCTCGATCGCAAAGTTGTTCATTAAACCTTGGTCGTCAACGATGGAAGCATTTGTACGCATGAGATTTTCCCGCTTTGAATCACTATGTAACAAAGTGTAACGTAAATATTAATTTTTGTAAACTAAATGAGTAAGTTGAAGATGAAGTCCAAGGCAGAGATATGATAGTGGATCGTTCTCATGGGAATGTCTAACGAACAGGCTGCACAACTTATTAGTAGGCACTCCCGGACACCAATCAAGTTCTATATCAGCTCATGCATCGATTCCGCGTAGAGGTTATTAGCAAAACACCCAATCCTCAGCAGGTGATTTATGCCGCCATGCATCAGGACTACACTGAGGGGTTCGTGTATGACGAAAGGGACTCATGGCCTTCTGAGTCACAAAGCGGCGAAATTATTGTCAAACGACTTTTAGCCGGTGAAAGGGGACATTATGGGCCTTTAGAGCATCCCCAGATAATTTTTAACTGCGGCTACTTTCCCCACAGTGTCATGCAACAGGCGCGTACACACAGGGTAGCTGTATCATTTGATGTACAATCTCTGAGGTATACGGGTAACCAGTTCATTGATGTAGTAGACGGAAAGAAAGATATTGAAGATGTTTTCTACCTGCGTCCTGTTGGTTATTACACTGATAGACAAGGTAAAAAGTACTATTATTCACCAGAGCAAAGAGCAGCAGATTTAAATTGGTGTCTAGAAGCAGCCAAGCGATACAAAGCAGACTTTGAAGGTGGTATGTCTGAGGAACATGCAAGAGGTAAAATGCCTTTTGATTATCGCCAGCATTTTGTAGTGAGTTTCAATTTAAGGTCTTTCTTGCATTTTTGTGACCTAAGAAACAAGAAAGACGCTCAACTGGAAATTCAAAAGTTATGTGAAATGATGTGGCCCCATTTTGCCGATTGGGTGCCGGCGATCGCACAATGGTATGAAAAGTCTCGTTTGGGAAGAGCAAGGCTATCACCTTGAAAATCAGGTAATTGTATGATGATAAACGAACTCTAGAGCCGAAATCAGGGTTTAGACTATATGGATATTCAAAAAGTTCTAAGCGATCGCCGAATTATTTGCTCCGATCCAGATATCATGAGTGGAAGTCCTGTGTTTGTGGGAACAAGAGTGCCATTGCAGACTTTTTTCGACTATTTGGAAGGTGAAGAAGGGTTAGCCGAATTTTTGGCAGATTTTCCACATTTGCAAACTCAGGTTTTACAAGTATTGGAGATAATTGCAAAAGCAATGCTGAATCAGGAGCAAATTACTTGTGCTAATTCTGCTTGACGAAAATCTCCTGAGCAAAAAGTTGAAGAAGCCGTTTGTTGATGCAGGACATTCAGTGCAGAATGTGGAAGACATGGGCTGGCGTGGTGTCAAAGATAGAGAACTTTTGGCTTTAGCAGATAATCATCCTTTTGATGTGTTTGTTACCTCAGATAAGAATTTGCCATATCAGCAAAATTTTCGGGATATTCAACTGCGAGTTGTGGTTTTGAGTACAACCAGTACACGCCCAGATTATTTGCTGCCATTGATAATTAAAATTAGTGGAATGGTGTCATCTTTGGCATCTTGTTCTGTCACCTTAATCAACGATGCAGGTGAAGTAACACCATTCAATATGTAGTTAAAAAAAATCAACAAAAGAGTGGAATAACTTATTGAAAGTATCCTAATTTTTGGAAAATATCGCTCACCTTGTCTTATTTTATCATTTAAAATTAAGAACGATTTTGTAATTCTTCCCAGGGGAGCAGTAAGCTATTTTCAATTTCGATACGGAAAGCGTCGCTGACAGTCCCCTGAATATTTATCAGATCAAGGAGAAATTTATTGGCATCATAATAGCGTTGGAGTTTTTGTTTTTGTTCGTCGCTGAATTGGCAATTAGGACATATATTAAGATGTTGATTTATTACCTGATCAACTTCATTCTTTAACTGCTGAATATCACTACTCCTGACCCAACGCTGTAAATCTGGGTCTTTTACCGACAAGTTGGGTAATAATTCTGTGATCTGTGCCAATCTATTTCCTAGTTCTGGGTCAAGAAAACAGGCGAAAGATTGGAAGCGTTTGAGGCCTTTGCGACAGTCTTTTATGCGTTTGCGGGCGCGATCAAAGGATTTATTTATGTCAATGAGACCGTCGAATTCTTTTTCAAAGTCGAAGTCGCAGTTGAAATTACGGGAAAGGTCGCAGGAGATAGAAAATTCAATGGCGTGGGTTAGATTAAACATAGGAAGGGTAAAATAAAAGGCTCTAATAGCTATAGGTTTATAGTCTGCTTGGATAGCTTCTTGGATAACTTGGGATTGTTTAAATACCCAGGTCAAGTATTTCTGTAAATTTGTGTTATCCTCAAGTTCATCCATATCATTCTCATCAACCTTAATTGAATTATCGATCGCCTGTTTGATCAGCCGTACAAACCGATCAGCAGGTTTTTGTGATTTTACTAATCGCTGAACAGCATTCTGCCATACATTATTTGCAACCTTTTCAGCTAATTCTTTAGAAGTAAGTGTGGTCAGCCACTCGATGGTGAAGTATTCCTGCAACGTTAAATGAGAAAATGTCCACCACTGTTTTGCCCGTTCAATAAGCAAGCCATGCTGGGCTTCCATCGCTTTCAGCACTCCCTTTGCTTCGTTGTTTGTCAGTTGAATTTTTTTGTCTTTCTTGAAAAAATCTATTATTTGATTTATAATTTCGTCTTCTTCAAACGTAATAAAATTATCTGGATTCACAAATTTGTGTGCTGCAAGGTGAATCAGCAAAAGCTCTTTTTCCTTATTACTTAATTGCCGATACTTTTCAGTCCCCCTTTCCCAGCCAATAATATTCTTGACCTCATTCAATTCTGTCAATAGTAAATAAATTCCCCGCCTATATATGTGATTGATATCTTTAGATTCTAATGCCAACTTATTATCCAATGATGAACTATTTTCTAAGATTAAACATATCAAATTCAACAGCACCGGAGTGAATGCTAATTCATTTAGTGCTTTATCTTGGAAAAAAATCTTATTAAATATTTGCCACTTTTGTTCTGCTTTATCATCAGTCTGCATTGTAAACCAGTTCTTGACGAAGTGCTCGACTTGTTCCGTGTTGAAGTCTGCCACTTGCACCCAGGTAAAATCACTAGTTAAGACCGTCTCAAGGTCAATTTGGATACGACAGGTCAGAATAAAATGATTGTTTTCATATTCTTGTGCAAGATCGGAGATTTGTCTTTGCACGCTACGCCTTAATTTATCCGTCGGCACCTCGTCAAGTCCGTCCATCAGCAGTAGCAGTTTGCCCTGTTGTAAAAGACTTTCTAACGGTAGAGATTTCAATTCATGTTCTAATTCTTGAAGCTTTTTTAAACTTTGTTCATTCTTTAAGTTTTTCTTATCATTAGAATATTCAGATACCGACTTGGAAAGTTCGTCTTTTATCTTTTTCTTTTGTGCTTTTAATTCTTGTATTTTATTCCAATTTCCTTCCAATTCCAGTTCCTTCTCTATCGCATGTATTAAACTCCATTCCTCACCCTGAATATTACGAAATTCAATCACTACAGCAATCGAGTCAGACTGAAATATTCCATTTGACCAACACTGTGCTAAATGCTTGAGAAAAGTCGTTTTGCCCGAGCCAGGTTTACCGCTAATCAGCAGTTTATTGTATTTTTTTGCAACATCAAACCCTGAACAGCGCTCATCTGGATTACTCTGCTTAGAAATACCGTCTACTATATTAATATATTTTCCCCTCTCAGACGGTAATACCTCCTTTGTTTGCGAAGGTTTATTCAGTAACAGAACATCCACATACAGATGCTCAACTTTAATCGTATCTTTATTAAACAATCGAATGGTGCTGTGTTGTTTGTTAATTGTTTGTTTACAGCGTTCTTGAATTGGCTTAAATATATTATCTTCAGCTTGTAAATCATTTGGCTGTTGATTGTTTTGATAATTTTTATTAGTTCCTGGCTGACTCTTCTGTTTTGACCAGGATTGATACCTGTCACGCAGAGTATCTCGTAATATGGTTTTTTTAACAGGACCTGAATTAGAGATGTTGAATTTTTTGTACACACCTGTCAGACGAGTGCTTACAGTTGAATCTGTTATAAGAAGATGGTTGCTAATTTCTTTGTTCTCTGGCGTGTCATTGTTTTCTAGAACTGCGCCACTGAAACATTTAATAACTTCAATTTCGCCCTCGGTGAATTTATATTCTTCCTTCAGGTCAGTTAGAAAGTCTAGAGAAAAATGAATGTCATGGTTGGGTGAAGGCGAGGAATTCATTTTGTGCTCGGTTCAAGGCAAGGAAATTACAACAATTATATTATCTGTTAATCAGGGCAAGTCAGATAAGTCAGGATAAGTCAGGATAAGTCAGGAGCAGTTCACCAAACTTTCAATGAAAAGTTGATACTTAATGTCAGGATAAACAGTCTTAAGGTTATTGAGTGAGACCTAAGAAAAACACAAGATAAAAAATGAAGAAAACACTACTGGCACTAGCAACTAGCATTACGCTCTCTGCGGCTGGTACCAGTTTTTACCTCACTACTCTTCCCAACCCTACGGATGCTCAAATGCAACTGAGCACTGCCTGTAACACGATCTCAGTGGCAGGGGCTAGCGCCATCTTCACCCTTGTGAAGGATGATGATAATGATGATGATAGTAATGTTACTGGTACACCACCACACTAATTTTGACCAGTCGCTGTGTTCAGAATCCCGATTATAGACGACTGACAAATACAGGGTAATACCGCTCAAAGGGCACAACAATGTTGTGCCCCTACCCATCTGTCGCATTCTTTTTTTAAATTGGTATAACTTGCCAATCAGTATTGCTGATTCTGCTACCAAAGCCAATATTCTTCTCTGTCTGAAACGATAAAAGAGTATTAAACTTTTGCCAATGTTACCATCTCAGATTGATCCTGATATTTCCCTTGACGGGCTTCGTAACTAATCGCGCAGGGTTCGCCTTCTAAAAACAGCAATTGCACCACGCCTTCATTGGCGTAGATGCGACAATCAGCACTGGAAGAATTAGAAAATTCCAAAGTCAGATGGCCGCGCCAAGCTGCCTCAGCAGGTGTTAGATTTGCGATTATCCCACAATTATGCACAAAAACCCCTGCTTCTAAGGCAAAATTACCTGCTTCCGGTACTGTTAAACAATAAACATCGTGAATACCAGGTACTTCTTTTATAGATATAACTTTGTGGTTTTTGACAGAATGACTTTGTGATAAACCTCTAAACGATTGTATAACGTCTGGAAATCTTCTAAATACAGAGCGATCACAATTAAGTAATCGAGCCGCACCACGAATAGAACCTGTTTGATCTAGCGCTGAACGGACAACATCAGCAGTAATTTCATGGCGAGTCTTGGAAGCATCCGCCAGTTGTTTCATCAGTTGGGATTGCTGATAACGTCTTGTACCGTCATCTTTTGCCCAAGCTTGTTTACTAAGTTCTCCTGTTAAAGCTCTAGCTGTGGGATTTTTGTAATACTCAATCATCGCATCACGATGCGCTTTTCGAGTATCATCAGAGCAATTTCTTCTCCCTTCAATTACTCTTTGGCGGATTTCTTCATATTTGGAATCATGCCAGAAATTCAAAGCTTTTTCTTTTTGCTGTTGAGAAAACATTGTATTCCATTCAACATTTTGTCTGAGTCTGGCAAAAGCTTCTCTAATAGATTCCCCATGTTCATCAGGATCAAACTCATCACCATAGTTTTCTTGATTGTGTAATCGAATGTGCGCCGAGGCATCCATTCTCACAATATTCCAGGGATTATTATTTAAACGATTAAAGTCAACATGATGACGGTGAGTGTTAGGAGTATTCTCGTAAATTCCGTAATATAAATTCCACTCATCACTCAATCGATGAGTCGGATAAAGATGACCGTTAAGCGGTTGATATACCATCTCATAACCACGAGCAACCTGACGGTAAAGAGGCATTAAAGAATCTTGTGGTTTGAGAGTATGAGCTTCAACCATTCGACCATCTCTAGTCATAAAAAGATGATCTGGTGTACAAAATATTGATTCGTTATTATCTAAAGTCACTTCCAATAAAGAATCTCGACCAATATATCTGGGATTTTCTAGTAGAGTGACTATTATTCTTCCATGTTGACCAATACTATAGCCCCAAAATTTTTCTCCATTTTCAGAGCGTTCAGCCATTTCTTCTAGCGTTGGGGATGTGCCATTAACTAGGGCTACACGAGTATCACCTCTAAAGCACCTTGCATACGTGCTTTTACCTATACAAATTACTGTGATATTATTTGGAACCTCTAGTTTTTCTAGGGCTACACCCAAACCATAAGAATGGGCAGGCAAGATAAAGTAACTACCATTGACATCCGTATGTAAGGGCGTTGATTCTAGATTTTGAGGATTAAAGTTTTTGGGATCAATGACAGTTCCGGGAATGTGGCGAAAAATGCGGAATTCAGCAGCAGAAAGGCGAATATCGTAGCCATAGGAAGATAAACCATAGCTGATTACCGGACGAACCGCTACATCTGGCTCTTTTTGCACTTTTCGGATTAAACTTGACTCAAAGGGAGAAATCATGCCCTTTTGAGCCATTTCCGTAATCCAGATATCGTTTTTAATCACAAGTTCACAGCTAATTCAAATCGACTTACTAGGATATCGTGAAGTGGTACATTCTTTACGGGCTATGACTGCGCCGGATCTCGGTAATTTGATCTGCTACATCCAAAAGAGATTTAGGCATATCTGGCCCTGTCAGGATGATATCGATATGGGGAGGGCGTTTTGTTAAGAATGCTAAAACTTCGGCTTCTGGGATTAAACCAAAGTTGATCGCTAAACTTAATTCATCTAAGACAACGAGAGAATACTTACCCGCAAATACTACCTTTTGTGTATGTTGCCACAGTGTTTGTAAAGCTTCATTTTCGGTATCGTCTAGCTGTGGTGTATCGATACAGCGAGGTAAATCGCAACGAATCCAATCTAAATTTTGTCCCATTTGAATTGGTCGTTCATGTCCTTGACGAATGCCACCTTTGAGAAATTGTACTACTAACACTGATGTACCTTGACCAGCAATTCTCAGTGCTTGAGCCATAACATTGGTAAAAAAGTTACGGTGTGAGCTAGTGAAAACTTGTACTAGCCCGGCCACAGGGGATGGGAAATTAGGGGGTGAATTTACACTTGAGGTATCTAGCTGGACTACCATAAAACAAAGTTTAAAAGATTACAAATTATCAAAGAGATTTTGCGCAGATGAGCGATCGCCAATTAACCTGTATAACCAATCTGATTTTCACAAATGTATTGTATTGGGCAAGTTGCATTGTTAGTCAAGCACTAGGTTTGTGTTGAACTGAATGATGAAGTCGGAAATTAGCTCAGCTAATAGGGGGAAGGCTTTAGTATAGAAAAATTTTGGTGGTTTCGTCCACGGCATTATGTACCACAATTTTTTCATCCTACATCTTTTACACTTGGTGATTTATTTAGTCAAGAGTTAATGATATTGTCATTTATCACTCGTAAATGCAAGTAGCTATAAAAATAAAAACATATAACTAGCAGTTCAAATTTATCAAAAAACTGGGTGCAATGTCTGAAAATTAGCAGATGTTAGATTTACCATTTGTTTGGGCACAACAGAGTAGGTAAGTAATAAATTTGACATGATGAGGAGTAAATTGTTGTGAAATTGGTGATTCTGGGTGGTTCAGGATCGGGGAAAAGCACTCAAGCACAAAAGCTTTGTAGACATTTTGATATTCCTAAGATTTCTAGCGGTGAAATTTTACGAGAAGCGATGTCTGTTGAGGAGCCACTATCCTTAAGAGAAAATGCTCCACATCTGTGCCTGAACAATCACATAAGTGATTTGGGACGCTATGCGCAGCCATACGTAGAAAAAGGTGAGCTAGTCCCCGATGAAATGATGATTGAGTTGATTCGGATGCAGCTGACACAGATGGAGTTGCAATCTGGTTGGCTGTTGGAAGGTTATCCGCGTACAGCTTTCCAAGCAGAAGAATTAGATTTTTTATTGGAATATTTAGGACAAAAGTTAGACTGGGCAATTTATTTACAAGTACCACAAGCTATTATGGTTAATCGCTGTTTAGGACGTTCATTACCCGATGAGCAACCCGAAATTGTACAACGCCGGATAGAGTTATTCTACGATCGCACTATCCCCATACTGGAATATTACGACCGTCGCCGCCGACTTTTGACGATCAATGGCGATCAATCACCAGAAATGGTACACCACCATATTCTCAATCTGTTGGCAGTTCATTAAAAAAATCTGCAATTTTTCTTAGCAGTTTCAGGACTTAAGTTTGGCGCTGACTATACCAGAGAGCGTCTAGAGAAGCTGTGGCATTAAGGTAACCTTAAGGCAGTATTCTCTATGAAAATTCTGAGGCAACTCCAATGGCTTGGCAGCGTCCAGACGGTAGGTACCCTTACCAACTCCGTCCCATCAGCTTTGACAGTGGCTTTACCCGTTTTGCGCCTGGTTCTGTGCTGACAAAGTGCGGCGATACTCAGGTACTTTGTACTGTCAGCGTTACTGAAGGAGTACCCAAATTTCTCGCAGGAACCGGCAAGGGTTGGTTAACTGCCGAATATCGTATGCTTCCCAGTGCCACGCAACAACGGCACGAAAGGGAATTAATGAAATTATCAGGACGGACGCAAGAAATTCAACGGTTGATTGGACGCAGCTTACGTGCAGCATTGGATTTTGAAGCCTTAGGAGAACGCACGCTAACTGTAGATGCTGATGTATTGCAAGCAGATGCAGGAACTAGAACAACGGCAATTACAGGCTCCTTTGTCGCGTTAGCTAATGCCATTTCCCGATTATTGCAGCAAGGGAAACTAGAGCGATCGCCCTTGTGCGGACAAATAGCTGCTGTCTCCGTCGGTTTATTGGAAAAAGAGCCATTTTTAGACCTCAACTATATCGAAGACGTAGCCGCGACAGTAGATTTTAACGTCGTGATGAATCAACACCTGGAGATGATTGAAGTTCAGGGAACAGGAGAAGAAGGTAGCTTTAGCCGTAGTCAGTTAAATCAGTTGTTAGATTTCGCTGAACAAGGAATTCAGGAATTATTAATCGCCCAACGAGAAGCGATTACCGACTGGGATGAGATTTTTGTAGGGGCGGGTGAGGGACCATTGGTGTCAACTTAAGTTAAAAGGCTTATCCCACAGGCATTTTACCCCACCCCTCAATCCCCTCCCCGTAAACGGGGAGGGGAGGTTTTGCGTCAGCAAAGCCGGGGTGGGGTGACGCGGATCATGATGTTAAGTGAGAGAATTCGCTCATCACGTCTTGGTAAGGGTTTCACGTTAAGTTGACACGTATGGTGAGGGACTAGAGGCTAGGGGTTAGGGGCTAGGGGATGAGGGAGTGTGGGGAGTGTGGGGAGTTTTCTTCCCAATGCCCCATGCCCAATGCCCAATGATCTTAAAAGTTTCAAAAGTTAAAACGGAAGACTGTAATAAGTTCGGTATTGTATTCCTGGAAGCAGGCAAAGTGATGATAAAGTCATGAACAAAACGGTCGAAGTTCTACCGGATCAGTCGGCTCTAGTTAAACGGGCGCTAGACTTGATCCTGTCTAAGATAGATACTGCTATTAAACAGCGGGGGCGGTTTACTATCGCCTTATCTGGGGGTAGTACACCTAAGCCGTTGTACGAGGCGATCGCTAATCAAAAGCTGCCTTGGGATAAAATTCATGTATTCTGGGGCGATGAACGTTATGTTCCACCAGATCATCCTGATAGCAATGAACTAATGGCGCGTCGTGCTTGGCTAGACAGGGTTGATATTCCAGATGCCAACATTCACCCCATCCCGACTTTGGAACCCGATCCCGCTGTTGCAGCGGTTAAGTACGAAAGCCATCTGTACAACTTTTTTAATTCTGCATCCGGAGACTTTCCGGCTTTGGATGTAGTTTTGCTAGGAATGGGTGATGATGCGCACACAGCATCTTTGTTTCCCCACACAGAAGCGTTAAAAGTACGCGATCGCTTAATTACTGTGGGCAATAAAGACAGCAGCATCCGCATCACTTTTACCTACCCATTCATTAACTCGGCGCGTAGTGTAATTTTTGTAGTTGCAGGTGCTAATAAACGCCCAGCTTTAGCTCAAATATTTGCACCCGTAGCCGATGAATTCACTTACCCATCGCGCTTGATTCAACCCCAAGGAGAACTTTGGTGGTTACTAGATGCGGCGGCGGGTGCGGAACTCCAAGGTTAAGTTCCCTAAACTGGATCTTGATTCATCAGGATCGTCCTTTGTCATTAGTCATTAGTCATTTGTGTTTACAAAGGACAAAGGACAAATGATTAATGACGATTTTCATGAAAAAATGTCTAATTGTGATGCGTATTAACTCATCAGGTGTAATTGTTAGAATTGAAAGCTAGAGTCGCTTCTCTGCTTGCCAGTCCCATTTTACGATGAGCTCGAACAAAGGCTGAAATTCATGATCGTCTGCCCTAATTGCAATCACCCTAATCCAGACGGCGCTGTCCAGTGTGAAGCATGTTATACGCCGTTACCAGCGACTAACAACTGTCCCAACTGTGGGGCAACTGTGCAGGCAGATGCCGCTTTCTGTGGTCAGTGTGGCTATAACTTACGTGCCAATGCCGCCGCAGCACCTCCAACAGCGGTAGCAGTAACTATCGCCCCTGACTTTCCTTTAGAAGTACCGCCATTGGTTACTCCCGATCCAATTGTAGAACTGGTACAACCAGACCCGATCGCTGTTCCCAATCCTGTTGCTGCTTCACCCTTACCACCGACAGCGGTGGCCGTTCCTCCAGAAGTAACACCAGTAGCGCCGCCGCCACAGGTAGTAGAAATCAGCCCAGAACCACAACCTGTCGTTTCTGAACAAGGTTTTGCGGCTCCAATAGCCGAACCAGAACCAGTTGCCGCAGAACCCGAACCGGAACCAGTTGTCTCATTTGCACCCGAACCGGAACCAGAACCAGTTGCCGCAGAACCCGAACCGGAACCAGTTGCCTCATTTGCACCCGAACCGGAACCAGTTGCCTCATTTGCACCCGAACCGGAACCAGTTGCCTCATTTACACCACCTGTTGTCAGTCCTGCCAAAACCCAATTACAGCAGATAACCGCACAGCTATTCCATGTCCAAAGTGACAGCAATATTGAATTGCCACAAACCCTGTCTGTAATTCATATCGGCAAGCCTAATGACCGCATTCCCCCAGATGTGGATGTTTCCGGATTTTCCAATTCGGAAATTGTCTCGCGGATTCATGCAGATATTCGCGTTGAGGGAGATGCTTATTATATAGAAGATGTTGGTAGTTCTAATGGCACCTACATCAACAATTTACCCCTATTACCTGGTAATAGACACCGCCTCAGACCAGGCGATCGCATCAGTTTGGGTAAGGGTGATTTGGTAACATTCCTCTTCCAACTCGCTTAATGTAATTCTCTAGTCAGGACTTGATTCCTGACCGAATTTTAGATTTTAAATTTTGGATTTTGGATTTTGAATCTTCAATCCAAAATCCAAAATTTTAAAAGGTCTCAATCCCACGCCAGTTTGCTCAAGTCGGGAAACCCGCCCACGCAACTGGGAATAAATCTAAAATCTAAAATTTATTAATAGGTTCCCCTGACTTGATTGCTGGGGTCAATCTAAAATTTAAAATCTAAAATCCAAAATTGTTTGACTACGAACATTGTTAACAACTGAAACCTCTCAAGTCAATTAAGGATTAATCCTTGCGTTTCAGTAAAAATACAGCCAAGATAATCCCTAAAATCGATAATCCAATGGTGACATAAAAAAACGGTAAATAGTTACCAAAAATATCGCGGATATTACCAACGATTAAGGTTCCTAATAACGCACCCATTCCAAAGGCAGTAAAGACTATACCGTAATTTTTGGCATAATCTTGACTACGAAAGAGAATTAAAGTAGATGTCGGCCCAATTGCCAACCAACCGCCAAGGGCGAGATAAATCAAACTAAAAGCTATGATGTAGGTAGCGATCGCACCCTTAGTTGCGGTGAGCATCATAATCGAGGCAGCGATCGCTAATACATAGGCAATAATTGCGGCATTTTTTGGCTTATACTTATCGGCAATCCAACCAAATAAAGGTCTTCCTAAACCATTAAACACCGCAAATAATGACACCGCATTGGCTGCTGCATTTTTGTCTAAACCAATAATTTCTGTACCCACTGGACTTGCAATTCCGATTGCGGCTAACCCCCCAAAAGTACCAATGGTAAAGCATAACCACAACCCGTAAAAGCTGAGGGACTTTAATAAAGGGATACTGCGATCGCTTTGTTTTTCGTTGAGTTTAATCGGCGGTTTCCAACCCGCAGGTTGCCATCCATGAGGTGGATATTTCATTACAGGGGCGATCGCTAATATAATTACAGTAAAGGCGATGCCGAAAATTATTAACGTCGGTTGCCAACCGCGATCGCCGTTAGCCGCAATTAAATTCTTCGCTAAAGGTGCAGTGACAAGCGGTGATAAACCAAAGCCAATTACCGTTGCGCCCACGGCTAAACCCTTTTTATCGGGAAACCATTTAGCATTGACAGCAAGTGGTACACCATAAACAATCCCTACACCCGCTCCCGCAATGATACCGTAGGTAATAGTTAGCAAAGGGATATTATTTACCAGACCCGAAGCGGTGTAACCAATCCCCATAACGATCGCCCCCACCGCAGTCACCAGGCGTGAGCCAAACTTTTCAATATAAAACCCTGTAATGGGCATTAAAATTGAAAATACGACCAATAAAATTGTAAAAGGTAGTAAACTTTCCGTTGCCCCTACCTGTAGAGATTTTTCGATAGTACTACGAAAGATACTCCAAGAATAGGCAGTTCCTAAACAGAGTAGGATCGTTACACCCAGGGGAATTAGTAACCATCGCCCTTTTTCGGCAGGTAAACCAAATAGTTTGACATCATCAACCAAAGAATTATCAAAATTTTTATTGGTACTCATTTTTTACAATGGTCGCAACTAACCTAAAATTTACCATTAGACATCCAGAAAATTAATAATCAAACAGCAGCGACCAGATAACCAACCTTAAATTAATCTTTACCCCCTTTCTGGAAGAACAGTGAGACTTAGCTCAGTTTTTTGTGCAAGCGGGAAACTGAATAAGTAGATTAGGATGGAAGAAAATACACTCAAGTAATTGAGGTAATTACGCTAAGGAATGTGACCAATGAGGGAACCAGGAAAGAATTGGGAAAACTTGCTTCCCCAAGAAGCACCAAAAGAAGTAGAACGCATGGGGCTAACTTGGCTAATTGCAGCTGCGATCGCCACTAGCTTGCTGTGGCAAATCCCTGGAGGCGATTATATTTTATACCCCTTTACTATCTTAGCTACTTGGTTTCATGAAATGGGTCACGGCTTGATGGCGTTAATGTTGGGCGGACAGTTTCAGAAATTAGAGATTTTTGGCAATGGTTCCGGTGTCGCAACTTATCGCATCGCTTCATCATTAGGGCCAATCGGCCCAGCGTTGGTTGCCGCCGCAGGGCCAATGGGGCCACCTATTGCCGGCGCAGCTTTGATTCTCGCTTCCCGCAGTTTTAAAGCCGCTTCCCTGAGTTTGAAAATTTTGGGCGGCTTTTTGTTACTTTCCACATTAGTTTGGGTTCGTTCCTTATTTGGCTTTGTGGCGATTCCCTTGCTGGGTTTAATGATCTTGGCTATCGGATTAAAAGCACCGCGTTGGGTACAGGGTTTTGGCATTCAATTTTTGGGTGTACAAGCTTGTATAAGTACATACCACCAACTGAATTACTTATTTAGCTATCGGGCTGGTTACTTGGGACTTTCCGACACAGCACAAGTAGAAAAGTATCTGTTTTTACCTTATTGGTTTTGGGGTGGATTAATGGCGATCGCATCTTTGGTAATTTTAGTTCGTAGTCTTCAAGTTGCCTATCGTCATTAATGATTAACCGACAATAAACTATTAACCAAAGATGGTGGCTAAATCATGAATTCGTTAAAAGAAAAGATAATCAAGAAACTAGAACGCCTCCCAGAAAATGCACAACAGCAAGTTCTAGATTTTGTTGAGTTTCTAGAGTCGCGAAAGGTGACTAATCAAGAATTGAGGGAATTGCAACAGGAAGAAATAGAAGAAGGTTGTCCTGTTGAGTATGTTGGGGGAGTCTTAGTAGTACAAGCTTCCGGATTAAATAACTGGGAAACATTTGTGCATAATTTAAGAGAAGAACGAATCAATAAATTTACATCCTGGTGAAAATATTATTTGATACCTCTGTACTTGTGGCGGCGATAGTTGCAGATCATCCTAGTTACCCTGAGGCTTTACCTTGGTTGCAACGTGTTCAAGCAGAGGCGATAGAAGGATTTGTCTCAACTCATACTCTTGCTGAACTTTATGCCATACTTACTCGCCTTCCTCGTAGTCCGCGAATTAACCCAGCATTAGCACAGCGGTTACTTGAGGAAAATCTTAACAAGTTTTATAAAGTTGTTCTCACGCCTGAGGATTATCAAGCGACGATAGCCAGGATGGTAAGTTTAAACCTTCCTGGGGGAGGTATTTACGATGCTTTGATTGCTCAGAGTGCGATAAAAGCAAATGTGGATATTTTACTGACTCTTAATGCTAATGATTTTACTCGACTGGGCGAGGATGTCGCACAGTTGGTGCAACTGCCAATGAAATTGCAGCCTTAACAGGGCTTTTATGAACATTCTGCTTCAGTTCTAACCACTGAAATATGCTAGCTGTTTTCATGTTTAATTCTGCCGTGACTTATGGCTGATTAGTTAAGCATAGCGCGACCCAAAGCAATGATACATAAGTTTTGGGTATCACTTTTTCCAACCCAACCTCATGGCTAAACCTAGAAATATTTTATGCTAAATTTAATAGCTTTAATTTTCACTTTGCTGTAGTTAAATTAAAAGTGTTTCATGATATTTTCAATTCTTATAAAGATGAGAGAAGTTATGACATACAAAGAGCAGGAATATCACTTGATTGGCGACTATCTAGCCCAATTACCATCCGATAAACTCATATCTCAAGCCAAAACAGACGAGCAGCGAATTGAGTGGTTAAGGATAAAGTTGGATTATGCATTCTTTTCAGTTTTTTGGAAAACAAGTCAATCTACTCTACAAAATCCCTTAGAGTATGTTGCTGATAATAAGTTAATTGATCCTTATTACTGTGAACACTACAGACGAAGAGTGAAATACCTGATGGGTTTGTGGGAACTTATAGAAGTTGCTGAATCAATATTTCGAGAAAAATATTTAAAAGTAAACTTGAACTTTAATTACCCTTTTAAATCACCTTTGACCATGTTATTTGCATTTTTGCAAGAAGAAGCTGAGGATGAGTTCTTACCGTGTCTACAAAATCACTATGAGAAATCACTGCCAAAAATGAGCGAAATGATTAAGCTAGGTAAAAAAGCTCATTTTATAGAAAATGAAGATGGAACACCAAAGTTAGTTTTAGATGACCAACGCAATTTACAAGAAAAAAACAAATATAAATCTTTGGAAAGAAATTATTTTATTAAAGAAAGACGTTGGTATTTTCTCTTTATTACCTTCTGTCGCATAGAGGCAAAGTCAAATAACCGGATTAAAAAAAATTTTGATAAGTTTATGACAGCATTTTATGAATTTCAGAATCATATAGCTACCTCAACTCGTAAGAGAAAATCAGCTACGTGGCAAAAAAGTTATTCTTATGCTTGGAAAAAGGGTAAAAAAGTTCCTGCTGGCAAGGGAGGTACTTATAGTGCTTAATATTTCTTCACATCTTTGACACATTTTATTGAACCACTAGGAACAGCTTCTAGTATGAGAACTGTAAATTTAGTGGGTTTTCAACCTATGAATAAAGATAATGAAACTGGTTGTTTTCAGTATTCATCCTTGTTATTCCAAAACTTGGATTACAACTTTGCCAATCAAAAAATAGTGAATAAGCTAGAAAAACACCAAGGAATGATTGTCTCTTCTAATCCAACTGATGCCCCAGCACCAATGCCACCCGCAGCTTCAATACCTATATTTATGTATGGAGGAATTGCAGTAGCTGTAATTATTTCAATGACTTACTTTTCCCAGATTCAGTTGAAGTTAATTACTGAACTGATCAAAACACTAAACAAAAAGAAAAGGTAATTTACTAGCTCTACTAATGTCATAATTAAGCAGTAAGCTTCTAAGGCTTACTGCTTAATTTTTATTATTGTTAACCCGCTAAACTAAGCCCCGACAGCTTCCTTCGCAGCATAAAGTACTTCAGAGTTGATATCTTTAATGCCGCGATCGCGGGCAAATTTCTCGGTGTTGCGCTTGACTTTACCGCGCACAAATCCGGGAATTTTGTTCAATTCGGCTAAACCATCTTTTGTCCAATTCAAATCAGATTCGGCGGAAATTCCTTTGGTAATTACTTCTTTAGTATCGTGTCCACCAAAGATTTCTAAAAGATGATCTTCCATTCCTAAAGTAAAGGAATTGTAGATCAAATCTGTAATCTGATTTGTACCTTCGTAACCCAAGAATGGTTTGTAACCAATGGGGAAGTTTTGCACATGGATGGGTGCAGCTATGACGCCGCAAGGAATATCCAAGCGCTTACCTACGTGGCGTTCCATTTGTGTACCGAAGATAGCAGAAGGTTCGACGCGGGCGATCGCATCCCCAATTTCCCCATGATCGTCGGTAATTAATACTTCATCGCAATACTCGCTTACCTGTTCGCGGAACCAGTCTGCATCATATTTGCAGTAAGTTCCCGCCCAAACAACGTGAATCCCCATTTCCCGTGACAAAATCTTGGTAAGTGCAGCAGCGTGGGTGTTGTCACCAAATACGACAGCTTTTTTCCCGGTCAAGTTTTGACAGTCAATGGAACGGGAGAACCAAGCAGCTTGAGATACATACAACGTTTGTTCGTTGATGAAGTCTTCGTATTCTACATCAGCGCCTTGAGCGTTAATTACCTGCTGAATTTTCCGGATGCATCTAGCAGTTTCTACAACACCCATTGGCGTAATATCTACGTAGGGAATGCCAAATTGTTCTTCTAGGTAACGAGCTGTTGTTAAACCGAGTTCGCGGTAAGGTACTAAGTTAAACCAAGCTTGGGGCATCTTCTTCAATTCGTTCACAGAAGCGCCTTCAGGAATCACGGTGTTCACCTCAATTCCCAAATCACCCATCAGCTTTTTCAGTTCGGTGGAATCGTGCTGGTTGTGGAAACCCAGGGTAGAAATACCGATGATGTTAACTGAGGGTTTTGCAGTTTTGCCTTCTGGTAGTTCGCCTTTTTTGCGGGCTTTCTCAATGTAAAATTGGACGATTTGATTGAGAGTGCGATCGGCGGCTTGCAGTTCGTTGTAGCGGTAGTGGTTGACATCCGCTAGAATAACGTCCCCTTTGGTTTCCAGTTGTGCCCGTTCAACAAAGTTGTGCAAGTCTTCTTGCAAGATACTGGAAGTGCAAGTGGGAGTTAAGACAATTAGATCTGGGCTTTCCTCGGCATCTTTGCGGGTGATGTTGTCTACCACCTTCTCCTGAGAACCGCGTGCTAAAACGTTGCGATCTACAACACTGGTTGTTACAGGAGTAAAGTTCCTTTCCCGCGATAGCATGGAACGCATGACGTTAAAGTAGTCATCGCCAAGTGGGGCGTGCATGATGGCATGGACATTCTTAAAAGAACTGGCGATTCGCAGCGTACCTATGTGCGCTGGCCCTGCATACATCCAGTAAGCCAATTTCATTACTGTTTCTCCCTTTTAAACTGAAATAACACAGAGTGCGTTAACAGATGGACTTATGATTGCTTGTTTTCTCATCGTTGTCTGATTGTCTCAAAACTTGAGCCTCTTATAAAATGGGGAAATTATTAAGTTTCACCTCAGGTGCGATCGCTCAAACCTTTTTACCATCTGGGATCTAGCGCTGAATTTAAACAACATTGATGTTGTTTAAGTGACATAAATCTTTATCTTTCTTGCCAGGAAGACTTCATAGGGAACGAAGTGAAGTCTGGGGGTGTGTGGGACTACGGCAGGTACTTGCGTTTTTACTGCTTTGAAAAACTTACCTAAACTTAATCAAACTAGTTAATTAAACCTCGTCAATTTTGAAACCTGGAGTAGTGCGGGACTCAAAGCCCGCTACTACAAGCTCTCTTGCAGATGCTCCCACTACTTTTAAAACTATGGTTCTCAAAATAGATGTGGTTTAAGTTAGCGTTTTCTTCCTGCTTCTACCAAGTAGATTGAGAGTGAATACCACACAAGGGAAATGATTATTAGTAAATAATGTGGTTTTAACTACGCTCTGACGTTGAATGAGTAAGATAAACTTGCTGAATGTATGTCATCCAACTACTGACTTTCATTTAGTAACAAAAAAGGATCAGCAATGAGCCAAGAAGTAGCCAAAGTAGTGTTATGGGAAGAAAATCAAAAAGATTTTCTCAAAAAGTTTCATGATTTACAATTTCTTCCCAGAATGGGAGAGGAAGTTTACCTCAAAAAGGAGAAATGGAAAGTAACAAGAATTGAACATGATGTAGAAGTTAATGAAATTAATGTCTACATGGAATTAATCAAAAAAGTCAGGCACGAGAAGTCCTCTAATTCATAAATTTGTCGGGTAGTTCACTCAGGTAAATTAATCGCCGGATTACGGCTAAAGAAACCTCTAGGAGCAAGTTTAAACCCTACTCGATGCGTTGGCATCACAGGCCAATCTTCTGGACGGGGAATATGCGTAACGCCCATTGTGTACCAAAGTACGATATCTTCACCAGTCAATGGTTCATCATTGGCAATATATTGAGGTAAACCTTGGCCAGGTTGAGTTTGGTTAGGATAATCTCCACCAGCATAGAGTTCATCTGGCTGATATTTTGTTACCCAGACATGGTGTGTCGCAAAGCCCGCTTTCTCACGAATCTTCGCACCTTCCACAGGGAAAAATATCGTATTACCTCCTGGCATTAGCATATATGCTGGTGGAATTCCTAAAGTATTTTTACGATTGGCGTTAACAATCATCCATTCGCGGCTGTGTTTCATATCCAAATCGCGGACAGCAGCAGTTTCTGTGGTTAATGGAGTATCTGTAACTGCGATCGCATTTCCGAGAGTATTTTTATTATCCATCGGTAAGGCTTGTACATTCATTTCCATGACAGAATTAGCCTGACCATCTACATCCATATCTAGGCGGTAGTTGAAAAAGTGTTGATGATTCACCCCGAAGATATTCTTGGCTATTAACCGACCATATAAATTATCATCAGATTGTTTTTCGGCCGCTGTCCCCTGTGCTAAAACAATTCCTGTTAAATCGTTCTGAACTTCTAAACTGCCATCTTGGTGAAAAATCCAATTCAGGCTGTAATCATAATTATCAACCGCCCCCGTCATTGTCATTACTAGTTCTCGATTGCGACGGACATAATTTTTCTGGGTGTTGTATTCGTAATGCTTCCATAGCATCCCATTATCTCGTTCGTAAATGCCAATCACCCTTGGCATTTCGTAAGGTTCTCCCTGTTCATTAGCCATTACAGCATTTAACAACAAGCCATTTTCGGGAATATCTTTACCTAACTCCATTGAGGTAGCAAGGGAACCAAAATTATATTCGCCAACATCAAAGGCATTTCTAAAAGCCCAGGTAAAGTTAGGATAACCATAAGGTACTACCATTTCCGATAGGCTAGCACGGTATAAAACTGGTCGAATTTTTTCCCCGTCGTCATAAGTTACTTGGTAAAGAACTAACCCACTACGGGGATGCATGAGATAACGGAAATTCCAACCTTGCCAAGTAATTGTATTACCTTTAATTCGGAAACTAGTACCTTGAGGTTGGAGAATCTTTAATAATTTGGGGGGTGAAAGTAATTTACCCAAAGATTGCAGATCATAGTTCCAATTCTGTTTGGAGAAAGGTACTACCCCGTTGTCTACAAAGCTGTCGATTTTACCTGTGTTTAAATCAACTGTAGCCAGCACACCTTCAATCGGACTGGCAAAATAGTTCCAATTCTTGCCTTTGTAGTAAGATAAGGCGCGACAAAGACGCTTACCTTTAGCAGTTTCATTTTCAGTTAAAATACCTGGTGCCCAGCAATTAATTTTAACTTGATCAAAATCTGTAATTCCCCGTTTTTGCATAGCTGCTTGCCATTGGGGGTCAGATTGTACAACCTTCTGTGCTAGACCATATTCTGGGTTAATCAGTGCAGGTTCGACTTTAGGTATTGGTTTCCAAGAACTTAAAGTTTGGGTTTTGAGGTCAACAACAGCTTCATAGGTTTGATTTTTCTCTCTCTCATACACTACCAAGAAAGCTTGGCGACTAAATGTCTTACCAGGTGTAAAATTAAGAACTTCTTTTTTATCTGGTTCTTGCAAAGTTATTAAGGGGAAGACAGACTTTTCCGTGAGATTTTCATTTTTCTTCACCACTGCAACCGCAGTTTTAATTTCTGCTGATGTTAACGCAGTAAGAGGATGGGAAATAGAATATTTCTGTTCAGATAAAATTCCCCTTATATCTGAAATACCATAAATCAAAATAATCAATACAATGATTAAACCAAAAAAATGTCGCCTCTTAATCATCTTTTACATATTTACAGCAAGATTATACTTATCTATTTCTTAGATTATTCGACAAAACAGAATAGCTTTATGAATTTTTAATGTTTTTCATTAGTACTATCATCCGGCGGCTATTGCCACAATTCGCAGGCGTTATACTTATCTGTACGGCGTTTGAGAATCACATATCAAGATAAAATATTTGTGAAGTATACATATTTCATATCCAGAAAGGGGATATCGTGCCAAAACTGGAAAATTGTATGTTAAATACTTAATAAAGTCGTTCAAAGTGTTGTCAGGGACATATTACAGCCTCTGAAATGTTTAAAATTTATTTTCTCTTGTAAGAGATAAGTAATGTGTGCATATGATGTTTAAGATTGCCAAAAAAACTATTTATGAAGAATCTACAATTGGGCAATAGCCGGAAAAGTTTATTCTAGGGCACCCAACTCCAGATTATTCAAGCACCAGTTATGAGCAAGTTATTCTGGATACTGATTTAGATTCATCATCAAAAAATTGAATGCAGCGGTGGCTATCACCTAGGCACAGTGGCGGATGGTGGGATGAATATTTTCTACTCCTTAATTGAAGAGGTGAAACAATGAATATCTCGGGAATAATTAATGATGATTTATTGATCGGAACAGCATCTAGTGACATCATTGATGGACTTGCTGGCGGAGATCGCCGAGAAAGTTAAGATGACGATGACATTCTCAATAGAGGTAATAGTGACGATAGAAACAGTAAAAATCTTTGAGATAGTCTTGGCAATATTCGCTATGCACAAATTGCTGCGTTATTTGGTGGCGCTGGTAATAACACCCTCAATGATGGTGCTGGTTATGACAGAGGCACTGTAAACTATACTAATAGTGAAGAGAAATTAGTTGCAGCACAAATTGCCGTGTTCTACAAATCGAACTGACGGTTTATAGGATCAACAAAAGTCGCCTCCAGGCGAGGCTCTAACCCAAATTTTTCGGTAGCGATCACTCCTTCTTTGATATCAAGACTGCTATCAACAACTTTCTCTGCCGGACTGACAAAATCGTCCTCGATAAAACCACCTTTACCGCTTTGACAAGTGCGTCAGGAAATTCCTGCCCCTCTTTGCGTCACAGAGGGGTTGGCGAGAAGTTCATCGAACTCACGTTGTCTTATTAGTTAATTGGGGCAGTAGCGATCCAATAATATTTTTGTAGTGGGGACTTTAGCCTTTAAGAACAGGACTAAAGTCCTCACAACAAACTTGTTCAGTATGTCCATTTAAATGGACATAATATTACCCTTAGTAATTAGGCAGAAACCAAACGGCGTAAAGATTCAGCACGGCGTTTAGCAGTAGAATTATTTGGTGCAAATTTGAGGGCTTCTTCGTAAGTTTGTAGCGCCTGTGTGGTTAATTTTTTCCGCTCATAAGCATGAGCAAGATTATTGAGCGCTGTCACATAGTCAGGTTTGATTTTTAGGGCTTCTTTGTACTGACGAATTGCTAAATCATATTGCTCTTGGGCAAAGTAAACATAACCTAGCCCATTGTAAATAGGAGCAGTATTTTCTTCACCCTCTTCTGTCGCCGCTTTGAGAGCTTGTTGAAACAGGGTAATTGCTTGGGAATAGATTTTCTTTTGCGAATAAATACTGCCTAACTCGTAATATTCTTGAGTTGTACCCTTGTCTTTACTCAACTTATTTTTTAATCGGGACAAGGAATTTTCAATCCGACGGGTTTTGAAAATTTGACTAAAAATAGTCACAACTGCAAAGGCGAGTATGGCTACGAAAACCGAGAGATAAACAACCGCTAGACTGTTATCCATTGTCTTGAAATAGGAGATGATAAAGAGTCTTCTTATTTATTATCAGCTGCAAGGGGACTGGGGGTCAGAGGCGACGGTTGACGGTTGACGGTTGACTGTTAACTGTTGACTGTTGACCAAATTATGGTAAACCCCAATATTGAGCGCGTTGCTTGAGCCAACCTTCGGCTATGTAACGTGCGATCGCTCCATTTACCCGTAGTCTTAAATCATCGTACTGCAATCCCTTGGGCATGGCTACAGATAAAGGTGCTGTGGATAGTTTGTTTGGCAATAGCCGATACTGGGGATATTGTTGCACCCAACCGCTGAGAATGCTCGCATCGGCGGCAAAGGCTTGCACTTGTCCAGTTTCTATTTGCGATCGCCCTTCTTCATAGGAACTTACTCCTACTAATTCAGCATTGGGCACATAGTACCTGACATCAGCAATCGTACTAGATTGTTTGAGGACGGCGATTTTGCGGTTTGCTAAATCTTTTATCTGCTGAATTCCAGTATCTTTTACAACCAGATAACTACCATCATAGTAGTAAGGAACACTGAAACTAACTAAGCGAGAGCGTGACTCTGTGGCTGTGACTCTGGCAATAGCAAAGTCAACTTTATTGTTTAAGACTACAGATAAGCGATCGCGGTTGGCTACGGGTTGTAACTTCACAGCATCTGCTTTACCTAACAAGTCACCTGCTAAACGCTGTGCTAAGTCAATTTCCAAACCTTGCAAATTCCCGTTGCTATCTCTAAATGCCAACGGACGCAAATTATCTTTTACCGCAATAGTTAAATAGCCTCGCCGCTGAATTTCTGGCATTTCGGCGGCAGATGCAATTGATCCTGTGCCTAGAAAGCAACAGCAAACAATCAATAATAAAGATAAAAGGTAAAGGATAAAGGATGAAAACCCGAATTGCTGCCAGACACCCATTCTTTTTAGTACAGTGTCTTTGTGCCAGCCCCCAAATTTATTTATGGGGTATACTTCAGCCTTCATACTTCATACTTCATCCTTTATCCTTTATCCGTTAACTTGGCTTGCCAATTCCGCGATTTTGCTAAAGCTAGCTGGATCGACAACTGCTAATTGTGCCAACATTTTGCGATTAAGTTGGATATCAGCTTTCTTCAGGTTGCCGATGAGCTTGCTGTAACTCAAACCATGTTCCCTTGAAGCAGCGTTGATGCGGGCGATCCAGAGGCGACGGAAATCGCGCTTTTTCTTTTTGCGATCGCGATAAGCACTCCGTAGTGCCTTCATTACTTGTTGGTTAGCGGTTCTAAACAAAGTTGAGTGGGAACCGCGAAAACCTTTAGCTAGTTTGAGAATTTTATTGCGGCGTTTACGAGCTACGTTACCGCGTTTTACCCGTGTCATAAATTAATTTTCCTGAAAAAGTTACAAATAGGGGAGCATCAAACGTACATTATCTGCGTCGCGTTCGTCCACAATTGCTGTCTTGGACAAGTTACGCTTCTTCTTGGTTGTTTTGTGCTCTAAAAGGTGGTTTTTGAAAGCTTTACGACGCACGATTTTGCCTGTGCCGGTGGCACGGAATCGCTTCGCCGCTGCTTTACGAGTTTTGAGTTTAGGCATGGTTTGGCTCTGATCGACACAATCCATCATTATATACTAAGCGAATCGAATTGCACGAGCCAAAGAGTTCGACTGGGTATTTACACCCCACCCGTATCGGCACGACTTATAGGATGCTGCTGGCGAATCAGGGGTAATACCCCTCGCTGATCCCGAAATCCCGCCGTCACCATAGAATGGTGCGGCTAATCAAACAAAGCCACCTTCGTGGGCTGAATTTTCTTAGCCCACGTACGACGGAGTCGTTCCCGAAGGGTAGGTGGGCTTTGTAGTGATAGCCCCAGGCTGGAAGCCTGCGGGCGTTATTTCGGGTAAGCGAGAGAACAGTGTATATCGGTATTGAGTAGTCAAACCCACAATTCGCCAGCAGCATCCTTATAGAAGTCGGGGAATCTGACCATCAGTTTAATCTAGACCTTGCCCTCAAGGGCGGGGTAGAGAATTACTATTGTGGACAATATCACGAGCCATTGCCGCCTCATAACCGCTAAAACCTGCTGATCGCAGTTGGTAACGTTGTCAGCTTGGCATTGCATATTTGCGGGATGGCAAGATGCCCAACCTACAACAATCATCCCTATTTTAGGCAAGGCCGTCAGCTTAATCTCAAGAAATTTTCAAATTTCCCTAAATAAAGTTGCATAAAATCTTAAATCCCTCGTACATAAATACAGAAACACAGTTATCAGCTTTTTTCAAAAGTGTATGATATGCCAATTTAAAATTTTTTCCTAATTTTCTATTGAGCGTATTATTTAGAGATAAAGGCTATAGTTCCATCTGCTTAAACATTCATAAAATTCAAACAGTCGCAATGGATGTTGTGATACCTGTGGACAGAATCTAACAAAGGAGTAATACATGATTTCAGTACAACCAACACAAACAAAAGCCGATATATTTAATAGGATAATAGTATTTACTTATGGTGTATTTTCCTATGCAATATTTTTTGTAACAATAATATATACTGCGGGATTCTTGGGTAATATATTTGTTCCGAAATCTATTGATTCGACACCGCAATCACCTTTATTATCTGCCTTACTTATAAACGGGGGATTACTTGGTTTGTTTGCTATTCAACATAGTGTAATGGCACGCCAAGGATTTAAACAGTGGTGGACAAAATTTATTAACAAAGCAGCAGAACGAAGCACTTATGTACTTTTTTCTAGTTTGGCACTCATGTTTTTATTCTGGCAATGGCAGCCCATAGGGGGTGTAATCTGGAATATTCAAAATCAAGTTGGACAATTGATGTTATGGTTACTTTTTGGTATTGGTTGGTTAATTTTGTTTTTAAGTACATTTTTAATTAACCACTTTGATTTATTTGGACTCCGACAAGTTTATCTATACTTACAGGGTAAAGAATACACTCAGTTAAAATTTAAAACTCCTTGGCTATACAATTATGTTCGTCATCCACTTTATGTAGGTTGGTTATTAATATTTTGGTCAACACCAAAAATGACTGCGGCTCATCTAGTATTTGCTCTACTCACGACGATCTATATTTTAGTTGCGATTCAATTTGAGGAACGAGATCTAATTAACATCTATGGTGAAGCTTACACTACTTACCGTCAACGTGTACCGATGCTAATTCCCTTCAGGAAAAAACAACACAGTTTGAAGTAAATACGACGATAAGAGAACGTGTTGCGGAAATTTTCATTGAAAGTCGGTGGGGTGCGGTTTAAGAGGTTGTTTTAAAAGTGATTGGCTGTGATTATAAGTACTTTCAGATCCCCCCTAGCCCCCCTTAAAAAGGGGGGAACTGGACTCAAAGTCCCCCTTAATAAGGGGGATAATGGGGGATCTAGAATTTTTTGCTACCGACGACAGAACTTTTCAAACATCCTCTAAGAGGGTGTTTGAAAAGTGGTTGGCTGTGATTTTAAGCACTAGCTGATCCCCCCTAGCCCCCCTTAAAAAGGAGGGAAAACCTATTGAAGTCCCCCTTTTTAAGGGGGATTTAGGGGGATCTAAAACGTTTTGTTACCGACGACAGGACTTTTCAAACATCCTCTAAAGTGCGCCCCGCCGACTTGGGGCTTAAGAAACTTTTGCTTTTGGATCTAAGACAATTTGTGTTCCAGATGTATTGACATGATAAGTCCAAGATTGGTCTTTTACCTTGACGATTACTTCCCAACCTTCAACGGGTTGATAAATCTCTGCACAGACTTCGCCAAAATTGAAATGACACTGGTTTCCAAAGGTTTTGGCTGTAGCTTGGGTAATTTGTAAATTCGCAACTGCAACCCCAGAACGTTTGGCGGCATCGGTTAAAATTTTATTAGCGATCGCTCTGGGTAATGTCACATTTCCCGATGCATTAATTTTCGGGTCTAAAACTATTTGCGAACCGGATTTATTCACATGGTAAGTCCAAGATTGGTCTTTTACTTGAACAATTACCTCCCAGCCAGCAACCGGATTATACTCCTTAGTGCAGATTTCGCCAAAGTTGAATTCGCAGGGATTTCCAAAGGTTTTGGTTGTAGCTTGGGTGATTTTTAAATTCGCAACTGCGACTCCAGAACGTTTGGCGGCATCGGTTAAAATTTTATTAGCGATCGCTCTGGGTAAAGTAACATTTCCCGATGCATTAATTTTTGGATCTAAAACAAGTTGGGAACCGAATTGATTGCTATGGTAAGTCCAAGATTGGTCTTTTACCTGAACAATTACTTCCCAACCCTTGATAGGCCTGTATTCCCGCGTACAAACTTCGCCAAACTGGAAAATACAGGGATTACTAAAGGTTTTGGCTGTAGCTTGGGTAATTTTCAAATCCGCGATCGCTACTCTAGAACGTTGGGAAGCATCATTGAGTATGGCTCTAGCAACGGCTCTTGGCAGTCTTTGGCTATTTTGAACGTTTTGGGCTAATTGTACCTTTGTGGCTATAGGAGCAGCAGTAGCAAGATTGTTAGCAGTCAATCCCATTCCATATAGCAGGCTGGTTAACGCCAAAGTCAATACCACGCTTTGCGGAAAATAACGGGCGACATTAATTGAATGAGATAGTTTATCTATGCATTTCATAGTCTTATCACCTTGAGAATTGAATAATTAATTTCGCTACTAATACCAATTCTCCCGAATTTACACTTAAAAATGACTAATTTTTTCCACCTTGGCATCATACCCGGTGGTAGGCTGTGGCTCATTCCAGTTTACTAAATATTAAGTGCAACTTCATGGTGAATTGCTATCAGATATCGCTTTCAAAAGAGGATATTTTGTTTGACGTTGCACTTGCGATTCAGTTTCCGAGGAATTAATTTTACGTAAATTTTGCTTGAGACTGCTCACGGTGACAAGGGCGGGGAGACCCATACGTGTCAACTTAACGTGAAACCCTTGCCAAGATGTGATTTGAGACAAAATCACGTACAACCAAGATCCGCGCTACCCCACCCCGGCTTTGCTGACGCAAAACCTCCCCTCCCCGCTTGCGGGGAGGGGATTGAGGGGTGGGGTAAAATGCCTGTGGAATAAGCGTTTTGACTTAAGTTGACACAGGTGGGGTCTCCCCCACCCCTACAATTGATGTGTGTTTTGTCAGTGTCAATTAAGCACCGTTGCTAAAGAAAGCACGCATTCGGGAAATTGGCGCTTTAAGGCGGGGAATACTGGACAAGGTGCTTGTTCTTGTAAATTCTCTGGTTTACTCCATGTGAAAGGTGCTTTTTGCGCCGCAGACATCCACAACAAACGCTTGGCTCTTGTCATCGCCACATAAAGTAAACGGTACTCTTCCGCAGTTTTGAGGTGTTTGGCTACTTCCCAAGCTTGAGACACTTCTGGTATACGCGATTCATTGTGTAAAGCCGCACGCACTTGGGCGCGAGCAACTTCTGATAAGGTAAAGTTGCCTAAAAACTGGCTTTGGGGTGGAACCCAAAATCGACCGGGAATTAAGTTTTCATGGAGAAAGGGAAGGAAAACATAGTCCCAATCTAGCCCTTTGGCTTTGTGCATGGTAATAATTGTTAGCTGACCATTACGGGTGTAACGTGCTTCTAAATCTTCTGTTTCTACAGCTTCAAATCGTTCGGAACTGACTATTTCACTTAAAGCTGATAACATCGCGCCCATTGAACTATTACCAGCTATTTGTTGATTTACCCGTTCTGCGAGTTTGTCAGCAGTTGCTAGTTCTGCTTGATCGTAATTTAACGTCAAAGCCAAAAAGGAAATTAGCTGATAAATTGGCAATTCCAAGCGGGCGCGGAGTAAACTACGACATAAATGTGCAGCTTTTTGTACTGTTTCAGATTGGGGTGGTGTTAAAGGGCCGGGATATAAAAACTCTTCTGGTAAACTAGCAAGAGCATTTAAGTCTTGGGTAGGAATTAACTGACGTTCTACTAATACCTCAAGTGCAGCTTTTAGGTAATCTGGGGAATGAGGGCGATCGCAAAATTGCATTAATGCCAAAATTTCTTGGGGAATCTGGGAACGGCGATCGCGTTCTCCAACATCGTAAAGTGTAATTTGATGCTCTTTACATATAGGTTCTAGGGCTTCGGCTAACCATCTTCCTTGGCGATTTTCCCGCACTAACACTGCTGCACTCACTTTTGAGGGGTCTGGTGTAAATAACTCAATCACCCGCTTTGACAGTAATTCTACGGTATGATGAATATCACGGGGAGTATAAAGTTCTAATCCCCTTCCCACTGCTGCGGGGTTAGCATCTTGTTGGGGATCGCCAGTGTCTACAGGACGAATTCTCTGGGGACGGAAGGGAAGCGAAGAAATCGAGTCATGGGATGATTGTTGCAGCTTGACTCCGTAAAAATTATTGATCCATTCCAAAGTAAAGTTCGCCGCTTCAATAATAATTCGCGTACTCCGCCCAGCTTGATCCATTGTTGCTAATTTACGCAGGCGATCGCACTGGGCGCAAAATTGCCGAAAATAAATCGGATCGGCTGGGGTGAAGGTGGAGTTAATCGCCTGGTTGGGGTCGCCAACGCGGACTAGGTTGATGGGGGATGAGGAAGACGGGGAGACAGAGAGAGGGGGAGACGCGGGGACAGAACTCGACCTGTCTCCGTGTCCCTGTGTCTCCATATCTTCTACTAAATCACTCGCCAAAATTTCTAATAATTTCGTCTGCAATGGGCTAGAATCTTGGGCTTCGTCTTCAAAGACGGCGAAAACTTGGTTTTGCTCAATGCGGCGGGCGCTGTCGTTTTCTAGCACTCGCAAGGCGGCTAAAATCATGTCATCGTAGTCGATGAAGTCACGCGATCGCATTAAGTTTTGATATTCCTGATACAAACCTGCGGCTACACTTAAAATTGCGTATGCATCTACGGTTTGTTGACTCCATTTTTGTAAATCTTCTGGTGATAAACCAGAACTTTTGGCTTCATGAATGACTGTAGTTGCTAAGTCTGGTAAGACTTCTGTCCTGAGTACCGATTGACGACGCAACCTTTCTGTCTCTTCGCCGTCAAATTGGCTACCTTCCAATAAGCGTAAATAACTATGTTGATTCTTGGCAATCCACTGTTCTACGGCTGTCCTGATGAAGCGGTGACTTTGGGTAGGCGTGATTAATGTGACATTTTCTAACTGCAACCCAGATAAGTCAGGATGGCGGTTGGCAATATTTAATGCTAGACCATGCAAAGTATAGACAACAAAACCTGTCTGGGGTAAAGATAAATCATCGCGTAAATATTTGCGGATTTTAGCTTTAATATTAGCAGCGGCGGAGCGTGTAAAGGTAACTACTACCAATTGGCGACGGGAAAAAGTGCGAGAGAGGGCTTTTTGTTCATATTGACGAGCGATCGCGATCGCCGCCGCCGCCGCCATACCTGTGGATTTACCCGCACCAGGGACAGCCGAAACAGCCAAGGGGCCAGAGTTCCAATCAGCCATTTGCTGTTGTCCGGGACGCAAGCTATGGCGAATGCGAGCGATCGCTTCTTGGCGCAAAGTAGAAACAGGTGATTTATCAGGTAATTCTGAGTGGAGAGATTCTTGTGTCACAGTATCAATAAAATTAGCGTCTGACATTATTGAGATTTTGATTTTGCATTGGAAATTAAATTCCAAATCCGCAGAATTCACAAATCAATTAACCAATAGTTCTATGATGACAAATTGCCAACTCTCTACATTATCTCTTGTCAAACCAACCTATAGCAAAAGCGATCGCTCCACTCAGATAGAATCTACGTTATCGCTCAACTTTGTCGCTTTTGTTCCAACTTTTTAACATGTTCCCGGATCGCTGTTTCCATGATGGCAATATTTTCAGGTGTGTCTGGAATCGGGTATAAATCACTATCGTCAGAATTTTCTGCCAAGCGATCGGCAAGTTTATAAAATGCCTCATCGTCATTTCGATGTGAAAGTAGGTAAGCTCTCAGTTGTGCGATGCTCATATTGTCAAAGTCTGGTTTCATCTAAACCTCCACTTGCCATCACGGTAAATTACAACTTGCAGATCTTCACCCGCGAAGATGTACACGATACCTGTACGCTCATCAAAACGTACAAGCTCTATGGGACGATAAAAATTTGTCAGATATTGACAAACTTTAATGCAAGATTTCCCCTGTTCACCTGTTGGTAAAATTACCTCATCCTCAAAACACCACTAATTCAATTTTAGAGGACTTAGGGTTATGGAGCGATACCTTCGGCATGGCTCCACTCATCTGGAATCTCACACAACCATAATTATCTCTCAATTGCTACATTTGGAATCCGGCTCCATTCATTCCACGAACCGTCATAATTTCGCACCTTGGGATAGCCTAGTAAATATTTCAAGACAAACCATGTATAGCCCGATCGCCCACCAATTGCACAGTAAGGGATAATTTCCTTGTCAGGTGTAATTCCTTGGCTGCTGTAAATTGCTTGTAATTCATCAAAAGATTTGAAAGTTCCATCTTCATTCAGCGTCAGCAGATGCTCAATATGCACTGCACCGGGAATATGTCCGGCGCGTTCTGTTGCTTGTGGAGGCTGATTGAGAAAGAATTCACCACGGTACTCTTCAACTGAACGCACATCCAAAAGTACACGATCTGCGTTACCTATAGATGCTTGAACTTCTGCGGCAAATACCCGCTCTGTTGTATCAACAGCTGATATAGAATACTGAGTTGGCTCAAAATTTGATAACTCTGTTGCTACTCGCAAATTTTGAGCCAGCCATTTTTGATGTCCACCGTTGAGGACACGCACATTTTTATGTCCAAATACTTGCAATAGCCAAAAAATCCAAGCGCCAGTCCCAGGGTAGCTACCATAAGCAACGACAGTCGTATCATTAGTGATACCAGAGCGCGAAAGCAATTTTTCCATCGAGACAGGGTCAAAATTGATTTGTAAATTGGGAAGAAGTAAATCAGTGAAGATATTCCAGAAAACTGCACCGGGAATGTGAGCATCTTTGTATGGCTGTGGACTGGTATCGACTTCTACTATCCGCATTTGCGGATCGTTTAAATGTTCTAACAGCCATTGTGTATCAACTAAAACTTCAGAGTGAGCATACTGAGTCATGAGTTTCTCCGGCGATCGCACTTAGGCTAAGATTAGAATCGTTACCCGACCGCGCCTAGTCCTCGAACGAGTACAATTTGCCATGATGGCGAACTTACCAGCTTTATTTGCGGCGATCGCCCAAGCAAAAAATGAACAGGAATTGCGATCGCAAGTATTGGTAGAATTCAGTGAGTACTTTGCTGCCAAACGCTGCGGTTTGTTTTTTTACGATCAACTGCCCATAGTTGACAGCAAGCTGCAAAAAGCATTCCAACTCGCCTTATCCACTGAACACAACCCAGTTTTGCGCTATATAGTCGAGCGACATACACCTGTTCATGAAGGATTGGTGGTATCGCCTAAAGCCTGGAGGCTAATTTGTCCGCGTAGCGATCATTGGCACGTTATGGCAGGGCCACTTGTCAGTCGTGGTAAGTTAATTGGTGGAGTCGGCTTTACCCGTGAGCAAGGTAAGCCTGCATTCGACACGCAAAATTTGCTAGATTTAAGTGCGCTGTGTCTGCATTTATCAACTTGGGTAGCAACTGTGCGGACTCAACGCCAACCTTTAACAATGAATCACCTGACACCTCGGGAAATGCAAATTGCTGAATTGGTTGCTCAGGGATACACAAACGCAGAAATTGGCGCTGAACTTTGGATTACGGAGAACTCTGTCAAGCAAGCTTTAAAGCGAATGTTTCGTAAACTTGAGGTCTCATCCCGTGCGCAGATGATTGCACAGGTTTTTGCAGGTACACGTTTGTCTTCACAAAAAGTTAAGACAAAATTGTAATTAGTTCAAATAGTTCAACAGCGATATTCGATGACAAGCAGTTAGAGTACTCCAAGTAAAAAAATGCCCAGTTGTCATTGCGAACGCTCGCAATGACGGGTTTTGGATCATTTATTTTGTGGAACACTCTTAATACTCCTCGTCATTGGTTTCGATATCAAGCAGGACAATGACTTCACTATTTGTATCCGTATCGGATTCAATTGAGAACACAACACGACAGTAATAACCACAAGAACAGGACTGAAGGCCCTCAAGCTTACCGCTGAGTTTATGAGTGCCCAAGTTTGGTGAAAATACGTCCGCTTCCATTTCTTGAAGAGTATCTTCAAGACGTTCCTGGAGGTCAGGATTTCGTTTGACAAACTTGCGGAATGTTCGTTGAAATTTAGGTGTTAATACCAGCAGTCTCATGCTTCTGGCTCTTGTAAATATACACGCAATGCTGCGATCGCATCCTCCGCTGACTGCTTTTGAAATTTGCCAGCATGGAAATCAGCTAAGGTTTGCTTTGCATCCGCAGCCATTTCTGTACAGAGACTTTCATAGTGGTGATCTTGCAGAATTTGAATCAGCATTTCCTGCTGTTCACACGGTAGTTGCAAAGCAATTTCTAGCACTTGATCGAGGGTACTCATGAAATTAGGCTATCCACTGATGAAGTTGATTAAATTGTAACTCTCTCTACTGTTCAAAAAACAGCAGCCTGTGCGATCGCACCCAAAGATTGACTCAATCTCACTCCAACAACCAAGCAAACACATCTTGGACTGTCAGTTGTAAATCACTCGCAAACGATGGTGTAGGTAGGATTGCATCTGGCTGATCAAACACCTCAGTTTCTTGTTTAGGGCGATAAACAAACACAGTTTGCTCATCTGGATCAATTAACCAACCCATTTGAGTTCCATGTTTGAGACAATGAAGAATATTTTTGGTTACCTTTGTTTGGCTTTGATCGGGAGATAAGATTTCAATTGTCCAATCGGGAGCGATGGGAAATATATTTGCAACTTCCCCATTTTCATCGCGGGGAATTCTACTCCAGACGACAACTGCAATATCAGGTACAATTGAACGTCCGCCAAATGTACAACGCAACTCTGGAAATGCACGCGCCAGACGCTTTGGCTTAACTACAAAATTGATCGCTGGTACAAGTTCTCCTTGTAGAGCGCTATGTTTGCCTTGTGGCATCGGTTTGAGGATAATTTGACCATCAATATACTCACTGGCGGGTTTGGTTTCTGGTAATTGCAGAAACTCTTCCAGTGTCAGAGTTCTGGATGCTGCTTGTAGCATTTAGGGATTGCCTCTAGAACTGCCAGACTAACTCAAGTTTCTATTTTACATATTGCTGGTTGTGTTGCGAGAGAAAGAGCGATCGCGCTCAAGTTTTATAAAAATTGAGGGTTTATTGCAAGGTCATCAGTGAACAAAGACAGTTGAACACCAGCCACAAGCCTTCTCTGTTTTGCTGCTTCTCTCAGTCGCTTCTCTGCTTTGTACACATTCTCAATGATGGGTACTGGCTGCGGTATGTGTTTGGGGAGTAGAAGCTTGAAAGCAATACGAACAGCTTCTACTGGATGTTTATTTATCTAATACCGTTTCTTAAATTTTTTAAGTCTTTTCCCTCAAGAATAGTATCGCGAAGATTAGCATCATCAAAATTTGCCTCTTGAAAATTTGCCTTTTCAATATGCTCCTGAATAAGATATGCACTTTCAAGATTTGCTTCTCTTAAATCAGCCCCTTCAAGATTTATGGGAATAAAAATAGATCTGGTAATATTTGCTTGATTCAGATTGCTCTGTTTCAAATTTACGAAGGTTAAGTCTGCACCTTGAAGATTTGCATTTTGAAGATTTGCATTTTGAAGATTTGCATTTTTGAGATTTGCATTTTGAAGATTTGCATTTTGAAGATTTGCATTTTGAAGATTTGCATTTTGAAGATTTGCACTGCTCAGATTTACACCTTGAAGATTTGCACTGCTTAGATTTGAGTCTACAAGATTTGTAAATACCATTTCTGCATTTTCAAGATTTGCTCCCTCAAAGTTTGAATTATAAAAATCTTGAATCAGGAGCATTGCATCTTTTAAATCCAAAAAACTCAGATATTTCAAACATAAAACATTAGTATTTAATCTTTGCTCACGAAGCCGTGATATCCATATACCAAAAGAATCAATGTATGGGCATTGAATATTTGATATTTTTCTTGTTAATCGGGCACAGGCATTTAATACAGCTAACAAAGATTCCTCAGCATTACGTGCCTGAAAGTTTTCTATCCAGAAGTCTTGTCTGATACTTAAAAGTTCCATTGGAATTCTACGCAATAACACATAACTAACCAGGCGACATAGTGTCCGTTGCCAGTTTCTTACATCTGATAAAGTCTGCAAGCGAAGTTCATCTAAAATGAAGTTAAATAAGTATTCATCCATTGTGGATGGACAACATAAAATTGCCCAGTGTGCTAGAGCTTGTCGTTCATCCCAGCCTCGATCTAGATCATTATCTCTTTGCTCTAGTTCGTCATGAATACGCTTAATTCCTCTTATAATGCGTCTTGCTGTAAGATATTCCCCGAAACTTTTGTGGGTAAATTCAAAGGTTTTCTCCTCATATCTGACTCCACTTTGCCGGAAATAAAAAGCAGCTAACAAACGGGTAACGCCTAATTTTGCTCCTTCTTGAAATATATCTAAAAGACGCTTTAGTCCAATATTTTTGCAATGGTCTTCTATCTCTTGAATTGTTGTTGTATGCCCATTTCCATGCCAGGAAGCAAGAGCAATTTCTTCCAGAATTCGGACAAAATCTTTTTCTTCAATGCCCTGAATTGCTGGATGTTGATAACCAGTCCAACCCCTCTCGTAAACCGCTTTGAGTAAATCTTCATAAATAACATTTAGGTTGCTATCTTCAGAAAATTGTACTGTACCTCTGACAAAGCTCAATGCAACCAAATAATTCAGCAATGGTTGGGCAGTAATTTCTACAAGATTTCCTTGGTCTAGCTCAGGGGGTAAGGTCATATACCCATGACCACTAGATTGGCCGTAAGACTGCCACCAAATTTGCCGTTGATCTTGTTCTAAAATTTTTTGATCATCAATGTAATTTTCTCTTTCATCTTCAGTAATAAAATAAGGAAGTATATGTAATATTTGCTGAGGTTGACGAAAATCACTGCTGTTTGCTTGCACTACAAGTTCTCGTCCACTAACAATTATTTGTAAACGTGTTTCGTGCCCATTAAAACGATCTACTTTCTTCTGTACTTCACGAACAAAATCTTGGGCAGTTTTTTCTGCAATTTTACCCTGCATGGCAAGCTCATCTAAGCCATCAAAGATAATTAGTAACCTTGACTCAGCTTTGTCTTGTTCTAAAGGATTATGGCGAAGAAAGCCATCGTCTCGTACAAACTTACCAACTGCATCAACTAAGTCATCTGAGGGGTCAAAATGGTGCAATGTAATAAATAAGACGAAAATTTCTCCTTTTTCTGCCTGCTTAGCTGCAAAGATTTTGACAAAAGAAGATTTTCCACTTCCAGGTCCCCCACTAATTACTCGGATGGCATCATGACGATCACTCTTTTCTAACCAAGCTTCCAGTTCTGTTTCTAAGTCAACAACAACCTGCTCATATTTTTCATCTTCTGTGACTCTACGTTTAAATCCCTCATTTTTGTCACCCTCAACTTTGCGTTTATAGTAGGCTCGCAAGGGAACATAAACTTGTTTTAGACCAAAAGCTTCTAAAAACATGGGTTCTTCTACCTGTTTTTGCAGCCATGCTAAATAACGTCGCCATCTTTGTTCCCGTTCATTTGCTTGAGTAAATGGGGTATTTAACTTGTCTTTTAAACAAGCATAGTCTTGAGGATGATTTCCCCAAAGTTCATTTAAAGCATCTATAAAATAGCTGGGAAGTCGATTACTAATTGCCTGTGCTTGGGCTTGGTTAAAACCACAGTCTTGTAGCCAGTGAGCAAACGGAGTTTTGATTACTTCAAAAATAGGTAACTCTTTGGGACGCTCAAAAAAGTTTTGATCAATAACTAATTCATTATTTTGCAACGACTCGTCTAGATGATGGCATAATGCTTTAAAATCAATTTCATTGACTAACAAGGGTTTATTTCGTTCTTGCTTAACTAGTAAGTCTTTATTTCCTTCTACCAAGCTACGCATTGCCTGCATTAGAGAGCGGTAAATTAGCAACCATGCTACCTGTCCAGTATCTGCTCCTAGTCCTAATGCTCCTAAAGTATCTACAGCATCTCCAGCTAAGCTATCCCATTTACTAAAACCAGCATCTATCGCAGCTTTGCCTAGAGATTTAAACAAATCTCTGAAATTTACTTTGATATCTTTATTCCATATGGCAATTGGCTTGGTAACTGAAATTCCAGAGGTGGTGTTCATAACATTTATAGGCGTTTAGCCAGCAGTACTTAGATAATCAATTTAAACAAGACTATAAAGGAAATGTTAGTGGAACTAGAATCTTGTAACATTTTTGTATATCTTACTTAAAATTTTCAAGCTCAAAGACGCAATTTCCAGGCTCAAAGGCGCAACTTCGAGGATAAAAGGTGCAACTTCGAGGATAAAAGGCTCAATTGTCAGCCTCAAAGGCTCAAGCGTCAGCCTTAAAGGTTCAACTGTCAGCCTCAAAGGCTCAACTGTCAGCCTCAGAGGCTCAAGCGTCAGCTTCAAAGGCTCAACTGTCAGCCTCAAAGGTTCAACTGTCAGCCTCAAAGGCTCAAGCGTCAGCCTCAAAGGCTCAAAAATGTCTTGGTGAATGAAATTCAAGGCTACACAAACAAAACCCGCCTTGTCTTTTAACGAAAAATCTGTGTGTAAAACACGGCAAAGGGCACAGCATTGCTCATTGGTGTCAACTTAAGAAGATTTTGCCCAAATTTGTTGGGTGTAAGCGTCAATCTCGCGATGACGCTTACGCCTAGTTTTGACTAATCCTGCATAGCTTTTGATGTTCGACAAGATAAGGAACAACCTCAAATGCATCACCACGGAGAACAGCTTGGGAGAAATGGTATAAACTGCGGAAAACCATCTCTGTAGAAATTCGGTCTAAAGGTTGATTTAATGCGATCGCCACATCAATACATAATTGATTGAGAACAGCATAAAAAATCCAAGTGGCAAAAATTTGAATTTCTACACCATGACTATCACCAACCCAGATATAAGCAAGACCTAAAAGCCGCTTGGTTAGCAAAAATGCATCTTCAACTCGCCAACGTCTTCGATATAGTTCACAAACTTGCTGTGCAGATAAGATTTGCGGATCTAGTACGTTGGTTAAATAATAATACCAAGTTGAACCCCACAACACAGAAACCAAACGTACTGGGTGCTGACAAGGATTAGAGCGGTATTCTCCCATATCTATAATTTCGTCACGGTAGAATGGGGTATGAGCTAAACAACGAGTGACCTTGTAAGCAGTTTTTTCTCGCAGTCGCGTGACAAAAAACTTGTTTGCTTTCGTAAACGCATCAAACCAAGGAAATTTGAAAAATCCTAAATCAAAAATCAGTAATCCACTAACCGGTAAGCGTTCAATTAATTGATCGCACCAAGTTTTATCATTAGCTTTGCTGTTTGTTGTATACCAGGTGGTTACTGGTCGATGGCTAAAGGCTTCCACCACCATCATGATTTTGCCCGCAAGTGTTTTTTCTTGTTCTTTGAGTGCTTTTAACTTCCTTCGTAATGCTTCTAGGGTTGAGCCGTCCGCAATCCAGATGACTGTAAATTTTTGAGATACTAGTTGCCAATTCTCAGGAATTGCCTGATTTTTTGGCTGATTATTGATTCTTTCCATTACTTGCGCAAAGATTTGTGCAAATAATTCTATTGGTAATGTTCGCAATCTTTTTGATACTGCTTGGGCACTGACTTCGATTCGCTCAACCCATAACAATCCCTCTTGTGACAATACCCTTTGCACTTCTCTTAACCCCGGAATCTGACGATATACTAGACTGACCACGATCGCCATCATCATCGGCAGCGTTAAGATTCTGTCTCGGAATTTTTTCTTTTGTTCGTCTTCATACAATCTCAAGGGTTTGAAGCTTACAGGAGATAGCAATGAAAATATTTTTTTCTCGATTTCTTCTATTGGCGGCACTGGTACATGCTTTTGCTGCCGCAAATCTGGATTTCCTGTTCGTGCTGGACGTTTTTTACTCATGATGTATCACTAAGAACATCAATCAAGATGTTCTTAGATTACATCTAATTGTTCCTTCACGCTTAAGTTGACACCAATGAACCCTCTCGCCCTCATCCCCTAACCCCTTCTCCCCAGGGAGAAGGGGAATTGGATCTCTAGCTCCCCTCTCCCCAGGGGAGAGGGGCTGGGGGTGAGGGCGAAACCTTGTCACCAAGCGGGTTTCACGTTAAGTTGACACGTATGGAGAGGGTTTTGCACAACGCCTGCCCTATATAGCTTTTAGCTTAAGTTGACACCAATGGGGGTCACCCCGCCCCTACGAGTTGCGGGCTTGGTAAGTTAATGATAGGGATGTTTTTTTATTTGGAAGTCCCTTAAAGAGTTCCGAGTTTGGATGTAAGATCAGCTCAAAATCTCAAGATATGCTTTCCCAGATCCTGAATAAATTTGTAGTGGGAGCATCTTGCTCCCTAATGTCCAAGAAGCGCCCTCAAATCACCGCAATACAATCAATTTCTACCAATACATCCTTCGGTAACCGCGATACCTCCACACAAGCACGGGCTGGCGCTGTGTCTTCGTGAAAATATTTGGCATAAACCGCATTCACCGCCGCAAAATCATTCATATCTGCGAGAAATACCGTGGTCTTTACCACATTTTCAAAACTAGCACCAGCTGCTGTCAAGATAGCTTCTAAATTAGCTATTACCTGCTCAGTTTGCTTTTTCACATCATCAGTGTAGACAACCTGACCAATGCGCGGATCGATCGCAATTTGTCCAGCCACAAACACCATTTGACCAGAAGCGGCGATCGCTTGATTATATGGCCCCACTGGTTCCGGTGCATTATCAGTACGAATAACAGTCTTACTCATTTTCTCTTCTCTCTGCGTCCTCTGCGTCCTTGGCGGTTCATTATCCCAACCTGGGACGCAAACCATAATGCCGATACTGCCAATAATCCCGCAAAATGCGATCGTGGTCAAAACACAAATTAAGCGGAACACGCCAAGATTCAAAAATGGCGATATTCTTAGCATCATCACCGGCTTTTGGCTCACCTTTAGCGATCGCTAAAAACACAATGCTAATCGTATGCTGACGCGGATCGCGACTGGGGTCAGAATACACCAAAAATTGTTCAATTAACTCCACCTGCAAACCCGTTTCTTCCTCTGCTTCCCGTTTTGCAGCCACTTCCACAGCTTCACCATAATCCACAAAACCACCAGGAAGCGCCCAGCCTAAAGGCGGGTTATGTCTCTCAATTAACACTATAGGCAGATGAGGGCGATCCACCAATTCAATAATGATATCTACTGTCGGAGCCGGGTTTCTGTAATTCATATGCATTATTAAGTATTAAGTAGGAATTATGAGCTTTTATAGGGATTTGTTACATTCTCTACAACTCTGACTATAGGCAGCTTTTAAAGCAACCCCTAGCGTGATAGATTCGATGCGATCGCCTAGCGTGATGTTAAGGCGATCGCTTGCTCCTATATCATCCAATTAAGTATGCCTTTTCCTAGATCCAGCGGTATTTTGCTGCATCCTACTTCCTTTCCCAGTCGATTTGGAATTGGGGATTTAGGCTTGGAAGCCTATAGCTTTATTGATTTTCTCAAAGACAGCTACCAACAATACTGGCAAGTTTTACCTTTAGGGCCTACTGGGTATGGTAATTCTCCTTATGCGTGTTATTCAGCAATGGCAGGAAACCCGCAACTCATTAGTCCAGAACAACTACAAGAGCAGGGTTTACTCACAGAAGATGACTTTGCTAACTTACCAGGATTTGACTCCTCCAAGGTAGAGTTCGATCGAATTGCACCAATTAAGATTGATTTGCTCAAAAAAGCCTGCGAGAATTTTAAAACTAAAGCCACACCTTTACAGCAAAAAGAATTCGCTGGATTTTGTCAAAGTAAAGCTTATTGGCTGGATGACTATGCCTTATTTATGGCGCTCAAAGATACTCATGGCGGCTCAAGTTGGCATACTTGGGAGCCAGAACTCGCCAAACGCGAACCCCAAGCAATTGATCAAGCACAGCGACAGCTGACGGGGGAAATATTCTTTCACAAATTTATCCAATTTGAATTTTTCCGTCAGTGGTCGAAACTCAAAACCTACGCCAATATGAGCGGTATCCAAATTATTGGCGATATCCCCATTTATGTAGCTCATGATAGCTCTGATGTCTGGGCAAACCCCGATATCTTTTGTTTAGATGAAGAAACAGGAGAAGCAGCGCTGATGGCTGGTGTTCCACCAGATTACTTTAGTGCTACTGGTCAACTGTGGGGTAATCCAGTATATAACTGGGAAGAATTGGAAAAACAAGATTTTAAATGGTGGCTGGGGCGCTTTCAAGCCATGCTGGATTATGTCGATGTGATTCGCATTGACCACTTCCGAGGTTTTGAAGCGTACTGGGCTGTGGAACAAGGAGAAGAAACAGCTATTAATGGCGAGTGGTTAAAAGCGCCTGGGGAAGAATTGTTTGAGACAATCAAACAAAAGTTAGGCATACTACCAGTGTTAGCGGAAGATTTAGGAGTAATTACCCCAGAGGTAGAAGCACTGCGCGACAATTTTGAATTTCCCGGAATGAAAGTTTTGCAGTTTGCTTTTGGTTCTGATCCGGCTAATCCTTTTTTACCTTTTAACTACCCGCGAAATGCTGTAGTCTACACCGGCACTCATGATAATGACACTACTGTCGGTTGGTATAACCAAGCAAGTGACTGGGAAAAGCAAAACTTATTGCTTTATTTAGGTTGCATCAGTTCGGACGGGATTCATTGGGATTTAATTCGACTAGCTTTAAGTTCTATTGCCAATCAGGCAATTATTCCCTTACAAGATGTTTTAGGATTGGGAACAGAAGCGCGGATGAATTTTCCCAGTGTTGCTGAGGGTAATTGGGGCTGGCGCTACCAAAAAGAAGCTTTGACTGAAGAATTAAGCCAGAAGCTAAAACTTCTGACTACACTCTATGGACGTGCGTCTACACAGACCTGAGTCTATCGTTGCATTGTAGTAAGCACTTCAGTGCTGGAAAATTCACTGAAGTGCTTCAAAAATCACCGACTGAAGTCCTAACCAATTCATCTTGAGGTCATCAATTAATGGGACAGACCACGAGGTTTAGCAGCAATTTGGACTTCCTCTGGCTTTCCTAGCTCGCCCATTTCCTTAGCTTGCTGCTGATTCACACTGATCAGCACACCACCAGCATTATCGGTTTTCACACTTAATTGCTCTTTAGCTTTCCAAGTCCGATGAGTTCCTTCTGCAAGATTACCCTCAAACTCAGTTTTGCCATCAGCTACTACCCGAATCCAAGATGAGGCTTTTAATGTTACACCAATCTGCACCGGTGTACCAGTTTTGGTGCTGATCAGGGCGTTGCTATAAGGTTTAATCTCTGGTAAAGGTTTTGATTGTGACTGTTGTTGTGGCTTTGGCCGAGGTGGGGTAGTACTTGCTTGCAGAGCAGATTCCTTCAGTAGTTGAGATAAACCGCTAACAGAGCAGATAATCACAAATATATAAAGAAGGTAAAGATGCAAGGGACGCAATTGGTTAATTGGCTTAGTAGTCCCAGTTGGTTTGGGGTTCAGCGGTTGATAAAAAATGGGAAAAGTGCTAGCCAATATTGCGCCATTAAAACCTAATGCATCAGCAAATTGCCTAATTAAGCCCTGAATATAAACTGGTTCTGGTAGTTCCTCTAAATTCCCTTCCTCAATAGCTTGTAAAAGACGCTTGGGAATTTTTGTTAATATAACCACTTCCTCTAAAGATAGACCTTGTTCTTGACGCGCCGCCCAAATTTGAGCGCCAATTTCCGCCAATTTTTCGGACTGTTGTTGCTCTACTGAAACAGTAGGTGGCTGATTATCCTTCCTGTTAAACCATTTCATGCGTAGTTACACTCCTTAACTCAGCTGAATCATTAATAGGTATGTGCTTGATTTGCTGTTGCAAAAAGCGCATCTCATCATTTCTTAGGGAACGATAGTTACCCTCTTTTAAATAGGGTTGTTTGGGAACTTGTAATTTAATCGGTCCGATAGCAGTCCTATGCAGCTTGATTACCGGGTAGCCTAACTGTTCGGCTATACGGCGAATCTGGCGGTTGCGTCCCTCCTTCAAAACAATTTCTAAACAGCTTTGTGCATTCAAACTTTCTCTGAGGCGCACCTCGGCTGGTCTTGTTCTTCTACCGTCTAAGATCACACCCTGACGCCACATTTGTAACATTTCTTCGGGGGGATGTCCTTTAACTAATACTCGATAAGTTTTAGGGACACTGTGACTGGGATGAGTAAGAGCAAATGTCAGCTCGCCATCGTTAGTAAGTAATAATGCACCAGTGGAATCTGTATCTAAACGCCCAACTGGGTGAATACCTGAATTATTGCGTAATTCTTGTGGCAGTAAATCTAAAACTGTCGTTCTTCCCTGGGGGTCGTAGCAAGTAGAAACTACGCCAGCAGGTTTGTTTAGCAACAAATATATAAGAGCCGGACGATGTTTAGTAACTACGAGTTTACCGTCAACTGTAATTTTGTCTTTTTGGGGGTCAACTTTTTGACCTAGATGTGCCAATACCCCGTTGATCCGCACACGCGATCGCCTGATCATTTCTTCGGCTTCACGACGTGAGGCAATACCCCATTGGGCGAGAACCTTTTGTAACCGAGCCTCCATGTGGATATTACTTAATCTTCCCCTAGTATTTAAATCATAATATTTGCACTTTGTCGTTAATCGCCATAAATGTTACATTTAAGGACTGATTAACATTCAACCGATTGTTGAGTCTCTACCGATAAACAAATCAAGTGAAATGCCTGAGCAAAATTCCACTGCCAAACCTACCCAGAAGATACGGATAATTACGAATCTGCTCACAACTGCACTAAAGATATGGTTGCGGGCGCAAGTAAGTCAAGTGTCGCAAATAGAAGTGGAAATCAGAGCTAGCGATCGCCAACTGCTTTCGGGCAAAATTCCTTGGGTATCGATTGGGGCTAGTCATGCTGTTTATCAAGGCCTCCATATTACACAGATTCAACTTGTAGCTGAAAATATTCAAGTCAACATCGGCTCGGTTATCAAGGGACAGCCGCTCAGACTGTTAGAAACAGTACCAGTGGTTGGTGAATTGATCGTCGAAGAGAAGGATCTTAATAATTCCCTCTCATCTGAGCTGTTAATAACGGCCTTAAATGATGTACTGGTTAAACTTTTACCAGAACACTGCGCAAAAACCAAGTCTATTTCTTGGCAAAAAATTATTCTGGAAAATCATCAAATTATACTGAGTGGCATTTTAGCATCTGACGGTCAATCTACGCCCCTGGACATATGCATGGGCTTAAATTTAATTAGTGGTCGCGAGTTGCAACTAGCACCAGTTCAAATAAAGTACGATATGGTAACTCAAAACCAGAGTAATCATGAGTACACTTTCGATCTTGGCTCAGAAGTCGATATCCAAGAACTCACATTGATCCCAGTCCAGTTACTATGTCGCGGGCAGATTAACGTTAACCCCTGATGATTAGAAATCAAAAACAGAAATTGCTTATTATTTATAATAATTTATATTTTTAATGCATGGGGCATGGGCATTGGGAAGAAAACTCCCAACACTCCCCACACTCCCTCATCTCCCTTTCCCCCTCTGCTCCTCATCTCCCTTCTACAATCAAGGGCAATAACAAAGTCACGAAGTAGTAAACTAAGGGCGCTGTAAAAATATAACTGTCTGTACGATCTAAGATGCCACCATGACCAGGGATCAACTGTCCGGAATCTTTGACGCCAGCATCGCGCTTCAGCACAGATTCAATGAGGTCGCCTAAAAGACTAGCAATCCCAATTAGCAAACCTAACGCTAAGCCAGTGTAGATAGCTCTGGGCCAGTGAAGATAATAAGCCCCGGCTAAACCTACAGCAATGCTAGCACTGATACCAAAGACAGCCCCCTCCACGGTTTTTTTCGGGCTGATGTCAGATAAACGGGTTTTGCCGAAAAACTTGCCAATAGTGTAAGCACCAATATCAGCTGCCCAAATGCACAAAAAGGTCAGCACGGTTGCTTTCAAGCCTTGTGGTAGGGAGGCAATATTTCTTTGCTCGATAATATCTGTCCAAGTGGTAGGCCAGTAACCACCTAAAGGTAGATTACTGAGGGCGATACTGCCAAGCGATCGCAAGCGTACCCAATAACTAGGCAAGTAACCGACATAAAATAGCCCCATAATCGAAGCGGAAATATCAGCGATCGTCGCCATTTTTGGCTGAAACAGCAGGTAAAAACAAATAAATGTCCCAGCTATGGGCATGAAAGCGTCAGCTAAATCACCATCAAGGGTACAAATCACCAGTAAGACTAAGCTGACAAACATTGTGGTTTTAACAGCAGGAGCTATGCCTCTGGCTAGCACCAAATTAAAATATTCCTGTTGTCCTAAAAACACCACAATCGCAATCATAATGGTAAAATACCAACCCCCTAACAGGGTAGAAAATAGAGCTAGAGCGATCGCAACAATTCCACTAATAATCCGAGACCAAGGCATAGAAGTATTTAGGATGGGGGATTGGGCATTGGGCATTGGGCATGGGAGAAGAATTTTCCCCTAGTCCCTAGCCCCCAATTTATGTAGATTTAGTCTAGTTTCTCACCACTAAGGATAAAAATGGGATCTAAGGCGGCAAAGGTTTGAGAAAAGCCGCGCATCTCTAAGCGATTGACCGCAGATTGGACAACTTCAATATTCCTAGCTCTTAATTGGGAAAAGCTTTGAGAGATAGCATACAGACTTTCTAGATTAGCAGCTGTCGCCACTACTCTACCTGTTGGTGGCAGATAATCCCATACAGCCTGTAAAATTTCCTGGATAGGTCGTCCTCCCTCAATACAAACGCGATGAGGGGTAAGTTTTAGTTCCTGCAAACACTCCGGAGCGCTACCTTCAATAACTTCAACATTTTTTACCTCAAAGCGATCGCAGTTACGACGGATCAGATTGGCTACTTCTTCATCCCGTTCGACAGCGATAATCTTGCCACCGGGACACAATAATCCTACCTCTACAGGAATTGTACCTGTACCTGCACCAATATCCCACAATATTGAATCTGGCTGAAGCCGTAATTGAGCAATCAGCAATAGTCTCACTTCTCGCTGGCTCATGGGTATTCCTGGCAAATGCTCGAACATTTCATCGGGAATACCAGGGGTAATGTAAGGCCAAATTTCCGAAGGCATAGAATTACATTATTTATACTAAAGATATCAGCTTGTTTGTTTGGATAGTCATAGGCTCTAACCACCTTTAGACGTAGCGTTATCAGTAATCATAATGGCTAAAGAAATATTGGGCGATGTCTGGCGACAAGACGCTGCGCGTCTACGCTACGAAATTCAGCAGCAATTGGGAAAAAAGGCAGGAAGACGAACGCTGTTAGTCCGTGACTTACTCACTCAGGAACTTGTGATCGTTAAGTTACTGACTTTTGGCGGCGACTTTGAATGGGATGATCTCAAGCTATTTGAGCGGGAAGCTGAAACTTTAAAATCTTTATCACATCCTGCTATTCCTCGCTATTTAGATTATTTTGAGCTAAATTCGCCTAATCTCCAGGGATTTGCCCTGGTACAAACTTATATATCAGCACCAACTCTGGAGCAATCTTTAAAAGCTGGGCGCACTTTTACTGAGGCAGAAATTAAACAGATAGCTAAAACACTGTTAGAAATTCTCATTTATCTGCATGGGCTACATCCGCCTGTAATTCACCGTGATATTAAGCCTAGCAATATTTTATTGGGCGATCGCTCTGGTAATAATGTCGGTCAAGTTTATTTGGTAGATTTTGGCTCAGTACAGACTGTTTTGGCAACTGAAGGCTCAACTCGGACGGTGGTGGGAACCTATGGTTATATGCCACTAGAGCAATTTGGCGGACGCACCGTTGCAGCTTCCGATATTTATAGTTTAGGGGCGACATTAATTTATTTGGCGACGGGTATCCAGCCAGCAGATTTACCCCAAAAGGATTTTCGCATTCAGTTTGAGCAAGCGGCTAATCTCAGTCCTGATTTCAGTAATTGGTTGCGGTGGTTAATTGAACCTAACTTAGAACAGCGTGCAAGTTCTGCCCTAGAAGCACTCCAAGCCTTAGATAGACCCCAAATTCTCGAGTTGACGGATTTAACTATTATCAAACCGCCAGGGAGTAAAATTCAACTGACGAAAAGTGCAGATGTACTAGAAGTTGTCATTCCGCCCAGTGGCTGGCAAGCGTCGATGTTGTTTTTAGGTTCGTTTGCGATCGCTTGGAATTCATTCATCCTATTTTGGACGATTGGCGCGCTTGCTGCACCTTTTCCGGTTAATATCCCCTTTGCCTTGTTCTCCCTGCCTTTTTGGGGCGCTGGCGGCTTTATGATGTATAGTTTTTTATTTAATATCTGGGGAAGTATGAAATTACGCCTGGATAGTCAACAAGTATCTTCAACCTATGAGTTATTTGGATTTAAATTTCATCGTCCCCGACCATCTCCCCGGAATAATATTACTAAACTAGTGTATATTCCACCACATTTTACTAAAGATTCTGATGGCAATAGAATTAATATACCTGCACAATTAGAACTTTGGGCTGGAGTACAAAAATATCAGCTTGCTAATAGTCATTTTCCTCTCAAATCTGAGGCGGAAATGGAATGGTTAGCCCAGGAATTAAGCGATTGGTTAGGAATCAAAATTGCCACCAAATAGAAATAGTTCGTCACTATAGCAACTGCAATTTATAGTTAATTAAAGATGCTTGAGAGGAAGTATATATGTTATTTGGACTAGGATGGCCAGAAGTTGCCATTATTGTGATAGTCGCTATTTTAATTTTCGGCCCGAAAAAAATTCCCGAATTGGGGAATGCACTCGGTAAAACTCTCCGGGGTTTTAAGGAGGAAATCAAAGGTTCTGGTACAGATAGTAATTCAGACCAAGACCAATAATATTTTTAGTTGGCAGGAAAGCAAAGGTTAATAGTAGAGATACGAGCGATCGCATCTCTACTATTGACTAAAGCAGCGTATTGATGATTGGAGATGCAACGCCATTTTGAGAATCTACGATCGCCGTAGTCGAGTTTTGCTGATGTGTTTCTTCTTTCACTACGCCCCGTGCCCTAATTAACTTAATCGCACGGGTGACACTTTCTGGTAAAATCACGACCAGGCTGTTCTCTGGAGCCATATCCAAGCCTTTGTTAATTGCTTGGGTTTCGTCCAAAATTGCTTCAAAACGAGCATTGGGTTTAACTTGGGTAATGCCTCTAGTAATCAACTCTGCGGCTGATCCCCGAAGACGACCCCTAGTATCATCGTCTTCTTTGATGATGATGTAATCAAAAATATCTGCTGCTAATTTGCCCAACGTGACAAAATCTTCGTCACGGCGATCGCCAGGGCCGCCAACTACGCCAATCCGCTGTCCTGAAGTCCAGTTGCGGACGAAAGCACCCACAGCTTCATAACTAGCTGGGTTATGAGCATAGTCTACCAAAGCATGGTGGTTGCCTAAATTAAATAAATTCATCCGTCCTGGGGTTTGACTCACAGAAGCGCGGAAGGTCTTTAATCCTGAGCGAATCTGCTCTATTGTGACGTTTTGCACAAAAGCTGCCAAACTTGCTGCTAATGCGTTAGCAATCATAAATGGCGCACGTCCGCCCATTGTCAAGGGAATAGCTTCCGCCCGTTCAATGCGGTGTGTCCAATCGCCTTTGACAATTGAGAGATAGCCATTTTCATAAACTGCTGCGACTCCGCCCTTTTGAATGTGCTTGCGCACCAGTTCTGAGTCGGCGTTCATGGTGAAGTAAGCAATATTAGCTTTTGTTTTCTCTGCCATTGCTGCAACCCGGTGATCGTCAGCGTTGAGTACGGCATAGCCATCAGGGAATACGGCTTCTGCTACTACACTTTTAAGGTTAGCTAATTGGTCTATTGTATCTATATCGCCTATTCCTAAATGATCGGCGGCAACATTCAAAACCACGCCCACATTGGCAGCTTCAAAACCCAATCCTGAACGAAGAATACCACCACGAGCGCTTTCTAATACTGCGACTTCTACGGTGGGGTCTTGCAAGATTAAATGGGCACTTTGCGGCCCCGTATTATCTCCCGCTTCTACTAAGTAATCACCGATGTAAGTTCCGTCTGTGGTTGTATAACCTACTACTTTGCCTGTCTGCTTGTATATGTGTGCCAGCAATCGGGTGGTAGTGGTTTTACCATTTGTACCGGTGACACTGAGAATGGGAATACGGCTGGATTGCTCATTGGGGAATAGCATATCCATGACTGCGCCAGCAACGTTGCGGGGAATGCCTTGAGAGGGTGCAACGTGCATTCTAAAGCCAGGGGCGGCGTTAACTTCAACAATTACGCCATCTACTTCCCTTAAAGGACGGCTAATATCCGTGGTAACAATATCCAATCCGGCAATATCCAAGCCAATAATCTTGACTACCCGTTGTGCTAGCCATACGGTTTCAGGGTGGATTTCATCGGTACGGTCGAGGGCACTACCTCCTGTACTTAAGTTAGCCGTAGCGCGGAGATAACAAACTGTACCTTTGGGAAGAACGCTATTTAGGGTATAGCCTTGCCTTTCTAGTAGCTGGTAGCTAGTCCGGTCGAGTTCAATTTTGGTGAGGACATTATCATGTCCTTCACCGCGATTTGGGTCTTGGTTTGTTTCCTCAATTAGTTCCGCAATACTAGATCTGCCATTACCAACCACATGGGCTGGTACGCGTTCTGCTACTGCTACGACTTTGCCATCTACCACCAATACCCGATGATCTCGCCCTACGTAATACCTTTCAACAATAATTGACCGGGAAACTTGTCTGGCTGCTTCATAAGCTGCCTCGGCTTCTTCCCAAGTTCTAATATCAATGGTGATCCCGCGTCCGTGATTGCCATCTAAGGGCTTGATGACTATGGGATAACCACCAACATATTCTATAGCTTCTTCCAAATCGTCCAAGAAACTGATAACTGTACCTTTAGGCACTGGTACACCAGATGCAGCGAGGATACGTTTGGTGGCTTCTTTGTCGCAAGCTAGTTCTACACCCAAAATGCCGGTGTTGTCGGTCATGGTTGCTTGCATCCGCTTTTGATTCACACCATAACCTAGCTGAATCAAAAAGCGTGCCCCTAGAGCCATCCAGGGTATTCCGCGTTTTTCTGCTTCTTTGACGATCGCTTCTGTCGAGGGGCCCAAAGATGAATCTCGCCAGAAGTCTTTTAAGTCTTGGATGTCTTGCTCTAGCTCTGCTTTGGGATAACGACCGCGATCGACAATACTTTGGCACAACCGTACCGCTGCTCGTCCGGCGTAGCGTCCGGCTTCCTCATTTAGGTACTCTAGTACTACCTGGTAAATGCCAGGTGTAGCTGTTTCGCGGGTGCGACCAAAGCCTACATGCATTCCAGCTAGTTCTTGCAACTCTAAAGCTACGTGTTCAACGATATGGCCCATCATTGTGCCTTCGCGCACACGCATTAAAAAACCACCCCGACAGCCCGGTGAGCAATAGTGGCCCTCCAGACTTGGCAGCGCCTCAACTAATCCTTCGTAAAAACCAGGGATTTCATTCGAGGGCTTCTCGGCAAGGTTTTCTAAATCGAGGCGCATGACGATCAGCTTGTGGCGTCGAATGCTCCAGTAGTTTGGGCCGCGTAATGTCTGGATCTTGAGGATTCTCATGGGAATAGGTAGATGGAGATTCGGAACCAAAATTCTAGTTTCTTACTGAAATTGACCGCTAAACTGTTTATCATGAACAGTTTTTTCTTTTTAAATGCTGTTTCTGTTGATTTTTCTACAGTAAGAAATAAACAAGCGATCAACTCAGTGTAACCTCAGATACACTATTCCGTCAGCTGGAGATCCGATGTACAGCAGGCAGTACAGTGCGCTGGTACAGGTGGAAGCGATCGCCATAGCTGAGGATATGTAGACGTAAATTATGTACAGTCAAGGGTTCATTAGCTCCTACATGAGGTTCATTTGTGTGGGTTAACTCCGTAGGATCAACAATAGTGACACTACCTTTACCCATAACTTGTAGCCAACCATCGCGCTCGAACACAGCACAAGTATCTTCGTCAATACCGATACCTAGGCGATCGGGGTGAGCGGCGATCGCGCTAATTAATCGCCCCATGCGATTACGGTTGTGAAAATGTTGGTCTACAATCACTTCGGGAATAAATCCTAAACCTGTTGCCATATCAACCAGAGAGCGGTTGGGCGTTTCCCCACTACCACCACCAGCAATCATATGATGCCCCATTACCGCTGCTCCTGCACTCGTGCCAGCTAAGGTAAGTTGCCCTGCCCTAACTCGCTGTCGGACAATGTCCATCACTGGCGTATCTGCCAATACGCCACAAAGACGCAATTGATCCCCTCCTGTCAAAAAGACTCCGCTACAGGCTTCCAGGGCTGCTTTAATTTGAGAGGCTTCGCACTGTTCCCGCTCGCGAATATCTAAAATTTCAACCTTCTCAGCACCCATTTCTTCAAAAATCCGAATATACCGACCGCCAATAATGGCTGGTTCACGAGAGGCAGATGGAATAATTGTAATATAGGCCTTGCTAGCACCAGCACGGCCAAAAAAAGTTCTTAGGATATCACGTCCATGAACTTTGTCTTCTGCTCCTCCGATAACCAGAACGGCGGTTTTAGTTGCTTGGGGTGTCCTCATTTCCAGCGATTTAGCTTTTAATTGCGGCATTGTGTTTCTCCTGTCAACAACTTCAGGTGAATATAACAAGGTTCAGTAGCCTGAGTATTTTCGCGCTTTGCTTGTTTGGGAGGACACTTTTTTGCAGTTGGGATTGGCGTTAATCGTCGTTGCGACTGTTTGCTCGCTCCACAAGAAGCCTCAGTCTTGATATGTCCATTGTCCTCAAAGCCAGCGCCTTGTTTGTTCACCTGTCCACTTTTGCCAGCTTGGCAAAATAGTGCGAGTAGGGCTAAGTGGGGGCTAGGCTGCGCCCTGGATTGGGGCGAGTAGGTTTTGACAAGCTGTGTTCTGAGGCTGGCTTGATGCATCCTGAAAGTTGCTAACTGAGTTAAGAATATTAATTTAAATGTAGTTTTGACAATATTTAAACATAAATTAAGTAATTAGAAAAACTTTTGATCCCACGAAAGAGCCAAGTTTTCTGGTACTTTTAGTTACTATTGACAAACTTTATCTGTAGCCCTACCAGTCATTAGCTTCTTGTTTTTCCCCGACATTCAAATTTAAGATTAGTGTTCTTGAATACGAATAACTGTGCGCTTTGATATAGTTACGCTTTTTCCTGACTGTTTTACCTCTGTTTTGGGTTCTGGATTGCTGGCTAAAGCCTTAGCCAAACAGATTGCTCAAGTCAATCTGGTTAATCCTAGAGACTTTACCAACGATAAGCACCGGAAAGTAGATGATGAACCCTATGGCGGCGGTGTGGGGATGCTGATGAAGCCTGAACCCATTTTTGCCGCTGTGGAGTCGCTGCCGATTCTACCGCAAAGAGAGGTGATTTTGATGAGTCCACAAGGACAAACTATCAATCAACCGCTTTTACGCGAGCTGGCATCAAATTATAACCAATTAGTGGTCATTTGTGGCCATTACGAAGGAGTAGATGAGCGGGTACTGCATTTAGTCACCCGTGAAGTGTCTTTAGGAGATTTTATTCTCACAGGCGGTGAAATACCCGCAATGGCTTTGCTCAATGGTGTGGTAAGACTGTTACCTGGCACTGTAGCGAAAGTGGAATCATTGACAGCAGAGAGTTTTGAAGAAGGGTTGTTGGATTATCCCCAATACACTCGTCCCGCAAATTTTCGTGGCTGGAAAGTACCAGATGTCTTGCTATCTGGAAATCACGCCGCCATTTCCCAGTGGCGTTACGAACAACAAATCAAAAGAACAGGCGATCGCCGTCCCGATTTACTGGAAAAATGGAAACGGGAAAAGGGAGACAAGGAAGACAAGGAAGACAAGGGGGACAAGGGGGACAAGGGGAAGAATTAGCCAATGCCCCATGCCCAATGCCCAATGCCCCATAACAACTGACAACTGACCATTGACTATTGACAAATGACTAATATTCGTATAGGTAACGGCTACGATATTCACCGACTGGTGAGCGATCGCGCTTTAATTTTAGGCGGAGTGAACATTCCCCATGAACTGGGTTTGCTGGGGCACAGTGATGCTGATGTCCTAACCCATGCGATTATGGATGCCATGCTGGGGGCATTATCTTTAGGGGATATTGGGCATTATTTTCCCCCTACAGATCCCCAATGGGCGGGAGCAGACAGTTTGGTGTTATTAAATCAAGTACATCAGCTGATTTGCACTCAAGGTTGGCAAATCGGCAATATTGATTCTGTGGTAGTAGCAGAACGACCAAAATTGAAACTTCATATTGAGAAAATGCGGGACAAGCTAGCGGCTGTTTTACAATTACAACCCAATCAAATTGGTATTAAAGCTACTACCAACGAAAAATTAGGCCCTGTGGGACGGGAAGAAGGTATATGTGCTTATGCTGTTGTCTTACTCGTAGCTGCTGATTCATTTAAATAGTATTTCACTAATACCAAAAAATTCCTGGCTTGGCTCAAGTCCCAGTCCAGATGAACTTTACTTTTGATGATTAAAATTATGAAATTTCCTAGTATATGGGCTAGAGTTAAACGGTTGTGGTTACTCATAATTATCTGTATAGCAACAGTACTGACAGTTGCTGCTTGTAATCCATCCAATTTTAAAACAACAGCTGCTCAAGTTCCCCAGTTAGTAACTAGTATTCTCAGCGATCCTAAAACCTTTAACTTAGCTCTCAGCCAAGAATCACCAAATATTTTTGGTTTAACTTACGCAGGATTAGTTACCCAAGATTTAATTACTGGTAAAGTTGAACCAGATTTAGCGGAATCATGGCAAATTTCTGAAGATAAATTGCGATTTACTTTTACTTTACGTGAAGGATTAAAATGGTCTGATGGGCAACCACTCACGGCTGAAGATGTCGTATTTACTTATAACGATATCTACTTTAATGAAGCGATTCCTACTGATGTTAAAGATGCATTCAGAATCGGTCTCAGTCGGAAGCTACCTATAGTCAAAAAACTCGATGAACGTCGGGTTGAATTTATTCTCCCGGAACCTTTTAGACCTTTCTTATTAAATACGGGCACTTCTATTTTACCTGCCCATGCACTAAAAGCATCTGTAAAACAGAAAGATTCAGAAGGAAAGCCGACTTTCTTGAGCAAGTGGGGTGTAGATACTCCTCCGGAGCAAATTATTGTCAACGGCCCATATAAACTTGAGCGTTATGACACAAGTCAACGTGTAGTGTTTCGGCGTAACCCTTACTACTGGCGTAAAGACACCCAAGGTAAAGCTCAGCCTTATATTGAACGTATAGTTTGGCAAATCGTCGAAAATACGGATACTTCTTTGCTGCAATTTCGGTCTACTGGATTAGATACTGTAGCAGTAACACCTGAATATTTTTCTTTGCTAAAAGTACAAGAAAAGCAGGGTAATTTCAAAATTTACGGGAATCAACCTGGCACTGGTACAACATTTGTTTTCTTTAATTTAAATAAAGGTAAAAGAAACGGAAAACCTCTAGTAGATCCCATTAAATCACGCTGGTTCAATACAGTTGAATTTAGGCAGGCAGTAGCTCATGCTATTGATCGCCAAACGATGATTAATAACACTTATCGCGGCTTAGGTAAACCACAAAACTCACCAGTTACAGTACAAAGTCCTTATTACCTTTCGTCAAAAGCTGCGCTAAAAGTATATGATTATAATCCTGAAAAAGCAAAGCAATTGCTGATTAAGGCTGGATTTAAATATAACCCACAAAGTCAGTTATTAGATGCTGAAGGAAATCGCGTTCGCTTTAATTTGCTCACTAACTCTGGGAATAAAATCCGCGAAGCAATAGGAGCGCAGATTAAACAAGACTTGCAGAAAATAGGTATGCAAGTCGATTTCACTCCATTGGCATGGAATACTTATACAGATAAGCTATCTAATAGCCTAGATTGGGAAGCTTCTATTTTAGGTTTGACAGGTGGTTTAGAACCAAACGATGGAGCTAATGTCTGGTCACCTGATGGCGGATTACATATGTTTAATCAGAAACCACAACCTGGACAAAAGCAGATTGAGGGTAGAGAAGTAGCTGATTGGGAAGCAGAAATTGGTAAGCTATATATTCAAGCCACACAAGAATTTGATGAAGCAAAAGTAAAAGAAATTTATGGGGAAACTCAGCGGATTTCTCAAGAAAATTTACCCTTTATTTACCTAGTTAATCAGCTGTCAATGTCAGCAATACGTAATCGCTTTGCAGGTATTAATTATTCAGCGATAGGTGGTGCTTTCTGGAATATTCATGAAATCAAAATAACAGATTAGTCAACTGAAGGATGAAGGATAAAACTACTTTTATATTTCATACTTTTTTGGTCAATGGTTATTAGTAACTGACAAATCACAAAGGACAAATGACTCATGACCAATGAAAAAGCTTTGCGATCGCTTTTAGAAGCGGTTGCAGATGGTAACGTTACCCCAAATCAGGCATTAGACTCCCTCAAAGACTTAACTTATGAAACAGTGGGTGATTTTGCCAAAATTGACCACCATCGGGCGCTGAGAACTGGTTTCCCAGAGGTAATTTGGGGTCTAGGTAAAACTCCCGATCAAATTGTGCAAATTATGGAGGTGATGCGTCAGCGCAATCCGGTAGTAATGGCAACCCGGATTGAACCTGGAATCTACACCAAATTACAATCTAGGGTGAGAGGTTTACGATACTATGAGTTGGCAAAAATTTGTGCCATTACTCCCACGGAAATTGAACCCCAGTTTGATGGTGTGATGGGGATTCTGTCGGCAGGAACGGCTGATTTACCTGTAGCTGAAGAAGCAGCAGTGACAGCAGAACTTTCTGGTTTTCGCGTACTACGCCTTTGGGATGTCGGTGTTGCTGGTATTCACCGCTTGTTGAGTAATCGCCACTTAATTGAGTCAGCATCAGTTTTGATAGTCGTAGCGGGGATGGAAGGTGCATTACCCAGCGTTGTTGCAGGGTTGGCGGATTGTCCTGTGATTGCTGTACCCACCAGCATCGGTTATGGTGCGAGTTTTGGTGGTTTAGCACCCCTATTGACAATGCTCAACTCTTGTGCGCCGGGAATAGGTGTAGTCAATATTGATAATGGCTTTGGTGCAGCAGTCTTAGCAGGGCAAATTTTGCGGACAGCCGATAAGTTAACAAAAAGTCAATAGTCAATGGGCATTGGGCATTGGGCATTGGGGAGGTAGTGCGTTGCGCGGGTTTCCCGCGTTGTAGCAACTGCCGTCATTGGGCATTTGTCAGTTGTCTCCCCTGCTTCCTCATCCCCCTCATCCCCCTCATCCTCCTCATCTCCTCCCAATGCTGGACATCACCTGCAAGTAGAGGTTATGACATAACAATCCTTCAGGTTACTAAGTATGCACTACTTCAGCGATGTGCTATCTGAGTTATTTTGGCATTCGCCTGTAACTTCAGTGTTAGCTCAACATATTAACGATCCTAATGTTTTGGGACAAATGCAGAACAGTTGGCAGCACTTTGTCAAGACAGGCCAAATTTGGGCACTGTTGATTGGTTTGGTCATTGGCTATATGATTCGGAATCTAACTAGTTACGGTTAAAGTAATTTAAAATTTAAGATTTTGGGTTTATTTAACATCCAAAATCTTAAATTGATTGCCCCACTTTTAACGTTTATGACCGAACAAAAAACTTGGAGCCAGCGGTTTGAATCGGCGTTGCATCCAGCGATCGCTCTTTTTAATGCAAGTATAAATTTCGACATTGAATTAATCGAATATGACCTGACTGGTTCCCAAGCCCATGCGAAAATGCTGGCTCATACTGGTATCATTTCCTCAGAAGAAGGAGAACAACTAGTTGCTGGGTTAGAACAAATTCGCCAGGAATATCGCCAAGGAAAATTTCAGCCTGGTATTGATGCGGAAGATGTTCACTTTGCCGTGGAACGGCGATTGACAGAAATTGTGGGTGATGTGGGTAAAAAGCTGCATACTGCGCGATCGCGTAACGATCAAGTTGGCACTGATACTAGACTTTATCTGCGCGACCAAATTCAACAAATTAAAAGTCAATTACGCGATTTTCAAACTGTTTTACTAGAGATAGCCGAAAAAAACGTTGAAACTCTCATTCCTGGCTATACTCACCTGCAACGCGCCCAACCACTAAGTTTAGCTCACCATCTCTTGGCTTACTTTAATATGGCGCAACGAGACTGGGAACGTCTAGGAGATGTTTATCGCCGAGTTAATATCTCTCCTTTGGGTTGTGGTGCTTTGGCTGGGACGACTTTTCCGATTGATCGGCATTATACAGCCGAACTCTTGAATTTTGACAACATTTATGCTAATAGCCTTGATGGAGTGAGCGATCGCGATTTTGCGATCGAATTTCTCTGTGCTGCCAGTCTAATTATGGTTCACCTCAGCCGCCTTAGTGAAGAGGTGATTCTTTGGGCATCTGAGGAATTTCGCTTTGTTACCCTCAAAGATACCTGTGCTACAGGTTCCAGCATCATGCCCCAAAAGAAAAACCCTGATGTTCCAGAACTGGTACGAGGAAAAACAGGGCGTGTATTTGGGCATTTGCAAGGGATGCTGGTAATTATGAAGGGGCTACCTCTGGCATATAACAAAGATTTGCAAGAAGACAAAGAAGGTTTATTTGACAGCGTCAACACAGTCAAAGCCTGCTTGGAAGCAATGACAATTTTGCTGCGAGAAGGTTTAGAATTTCGTCCCCAACGCTTGGCACAAGCAGTCGCAGAAGACTTTTCTAACGCCACAGATGTAGCAGATTATTTAGCTACAAAAGGTGTCCCCTTCCGAGAAGCCTATAACCTCGTGGGTAAAGTGGTAAAAACCAGTATTGCCGCAGGTAAACTCCTCAAAGATTTGACATTAGAAGAGTGGCAACAAATTCATCCAGCATTTGCAGCTGATATTTATGAAGCCATCTCCCCCCGTCAAGTCGTAGCAGCCCGTAATAGTTATGGTGGTACTGGCTTTGCCCAAGTACGCAACGCAATTCTTACCGCCCGCACTCAACTAGGGTCTAGGGAATAGGGCGCAGGGGCGACTAGGGAAGGGGGACAAGGGCGACAAGGGGCAATACGGTTCGGTTAAACGGGAAAGGGGAAAGGGAAAAGGGCCCATTCAAACCTTTCCCCCTTACCCCTTAACCTTTTCCCTTTCCCAAAAGGGAGATGAAAATTGCTTATCCGAACCGTATTGAGACAAGGGGGACAAGGGAGGACAGGTAAGATAAAAACTAATGATTTTTTACTCTTGCCCAATGCCCAATGCCCACAAAATAATTCAGGACATACAAATTAATGTACGCCCTGAAAAATCAAAGATTTAAAGAGTAAGGATTTAAGCAGATGGCTTACTCAGCATCAATTGCTGCTACGCCGTCATCTTCTTCACTCTTAGGTGGTCTTTGTTGGAACCTTCTCTGCATTCTTCCTGTAGTAGTTCGTTTACGAAACTTCCTGGCATATGCCTGGTTCCGTAGCGCCTTTTCTTTTTTTGGGTTACGGCGCTTAGCCATGTTCACCTCATTAATAAACAACAAAAAACAGCCACTAGGCAATATCAGCTACCGTTGTTATTGATAATTCTTAGCCTAGTCTAGCTATAATATTCTTTGAACAGCATACTATTATAACGCATTTATTTGTAATATGTCAATACTTATTCGGAATAATTTTTTGGGTGAATAGCAGATGCGAACGCTCGCAATGACTGTAATTAATTTTGCGTGGTTACTTATAACTTTAAAAAAGCAACGCAGGGCTATCACAAGGAAGGTATGAAACTCCTACCAAAAATAACACTTCTTGTAGCTCTCAGTGCATCGCTGACAAATGACAGGCGTAAAGCCTTCTCTACGAGACGCTGCGCAAACGGTATAGCTTCTCCTGTCGGAGAGGCTGCGCCAACACTTAGCGCGGAGTATCCTGCTCTTAAGCGCAGTAAATTATTTAATAGTAGGATATAGATTCAGTAAAAAATATCTACTAGCCCCTAAAGAAAAGAATTGAGCAATCTCAATTTATTTATGGGGATTATTAATTTTGAATTCGCCGCTAAGTTCGGCAAATTTTTCTGGAATTGTGATTCAACAATGATGAGGAGTATGATTAATTCAGATATTAACAGATTAATCATGTAGGTAAATTATCTATTTTAGAGTTTTATTGATATTGAAGCTAATTAATCCGTTTTATTGTCTGTGATATAGGATGATGTATAAAAATTAAATAATCAGATTGAGTGCTTCTAAGAAAGTGTTAGAATGAAAGCTCCAAACCATTAACATTTTGTATAATACACAACTAAATATATTGGTATTTAGACATCTATGTTAATTGGTAAGGAATTCTAGAATACAATACAAAGATTTGAAGATTGAACGTTCTTGCTTTGTTTACTATAGCTTTGCAGTCCACACGTAGCTTATGGCGCTTTGGGCAAACCGTATTGGGTATAATCTTCCGTCATCCCATTACCGGCACCAGCATCATTCCCATTCTACCTGATGGTCGGATTGTGTTGATTCGGCGCAGCGACAACGGTCGCTGGGCATTACCTGGAGGTATGGTGGATTGGGGAGAAGATATCCCGAATACAGTCCGCCGAGAGTTGTTGGAGGAAACAGGATTGGAGTTGGTAAAAATCCGGCGTTTAGTTGGGGTTTATTCTTCGCCAAGCCGAGATCCGAGAATTCATTCGATTTGTATTGCAGTGGAAGCTGAAGTACAAGGCTCGATGGCAATTCAGGATAAATTGGAAGTGACAGAAATCCAAGCGTTCTCTCGTAACTCCCTACCTCTAGAACCAATGTCTCATGACCACTATGAGCAGTTACAAGACTACTTAAATGGCTTGACAACAGTGGCATAACAATATTTACTTAGTCGGTAGTCAACTGAAGTATGAAGTATAAAGTATGAAGGAACAAACCTCTGATTTTTGACACCACCTACTGTTGGGGTATGTAGAGATTTTTCATCCTAGACTCGGCAAGTTGCTTTGTCTCTACATTCTTTACACTTCATGCTTTTTGGTCATATAGTCATTTGTCTATGTTTACTGAGGAATGATTATTGATTAATATACTAAAACTTAATCGTTAAAATTCAGATGGATACGCTATTTCGTAACTCCCGGAGAAAACTTTCTCAAGGGCTATTATTTTGGCGCGAAGCCGGTCAGGGAATGCCGATCATTTTTTTACATGGTGCTTGGAATGATAGCAGCCAGTGGGTATCAGTAATGGAATCTGTGTCACAACATTTTAATTGCTTTGCCCTAGATTTATTAGGATGTGGTGAGTCAGACAATCCGAATGTTCACTACTCAGTTGAGTTGCAAGTAGAGTGTTTAGCTCAGTTATTAGAAGCGTTAAAGTTGGAGAAAGTGTATTTAATAGGACATTCTCTAGGCGGGTGGATTGCTGCTAGCTATGCTTTAAAGTATCCAGAGCAGGTAGAAGGTTTAGTATTGTTATCACCAGAGGGTATAGCAATAGCAGGACAAGAGAAAAGATGGCAAAAAATGCAGTGGTTAGTGGATGGGCCAAAATTATTATTTAAGATTTTGCGATCGCTTCTGCCTATCATAAAAATTTTGGGGTTGCATACAAAACTTGAAAAATATTTACAAATGCGGAAAACACTGTTGCAACATCAGACAGCCTGTCAACTCCTCTTCAAAAGGCCAAAGCCAGAAATTGCAGCAGAATATCTCCAAGACAGATTGCACCTACTAGAAAATCCAGTTTTGATTTTACAAGGTGGCAAAGACACACCCGATGCCTTAGCGAAAAGTCAAGCTTACAATCAACTTCTACCTAAAGTTGAATTGAAAATCATTCCTCACGCAGGCGATAATTTACCAGAATCTTGTGTGGCCGTTGTGGCTGAAGATATTCAGGATTATATAAAAACAAAATGTTCGAGGATTATATAGATTTTTAGAAAAGATAGTTGCAGCTATATAAAATCAAGTAAAACTTGACAGACATTGCTATAGCAATCCTATTTCAGTTGTGAAAAATATCGGTTTTGGCTGTTGACTATCAACGGTTAACAGTCAACAATCCTACATGTAATATTTCACAAATTCTCAGCCGACTGCTATATTCTTTTCTACCATTCCTAGTCACTTTTTCCCTATTTGCCAGTGAATGTAGCTGAATTAGTCACTGTTTCAATTATTCTTTTACTCGTAGCCACCGTTGTCGCTTTATTGTCGCGCTGGCTACGAGTTTCTTATGTTGCAGGTTTAGTTTTAGCGGGTTTAGCTGTTACAGAACTCTTACCACAGCGCATTGGTCTGAATGATTCTCTGATTTTAAATTTATTTCTGCCAATTTTGGTGTTTGAGGCGGCTATTAATACAGATGTTAGCCGCCTGCGTACCACGGTTAAACCAATTGCTTTATTAGCTGGGCCAGGAATCCTCATTTCTTCTGGTGTCACAGCCGCAATTCTAAAATGGGGACTGGGACTAAATTGGACAGATGCACTATTGGCGGGAGTAATTTTAGCAATTACTGATACTGTTTCTGTAATTGCTGTATTTAAGGAGGTACATGTCCCTTCGCGTCTGTCAACCATTGTTGAGGGAGAAAGCTTATTTAACGATGGTGTGGCGCTAGTTTTATTTAGTTTAATTTTAAAAGTTCATGCAGCTGGCTCACTCTCATTTCTCGTTGGACTGCAAGAATTATTTGTCGTAATTATTGGGGGAACTTTAGTCGGGTTAGCTGTCGGGTATTTGAGTACGGGCTTATTTGTCCGTGCTGATGAACCACTGAGTAGTATTTTACTCACGGTAGCTGTGGCTTTAGGAGCTTTTAAACTGGGACAATCTTTTAGCGTCTCTGGTGTAGTGGCTGTGGTTGTTGCTGGGTTAATTGTCGGTGCAGTGGGGCTTTCAGGTAAAGTATCGGCTTCGACAAGATTGACATTACTGAGTTTTTGGGAATCTATTGCTTTTGGGGTAAATAGCTTTATTTTTCTGCTGATTGGTATAGAAATAGACTTAATAACTTTATGGCAAACTCTACCAGCTGTGCTGCTAGCGATCGCAGCTTATCAAATAGCCCGCATCGTCTCTGTCTATCCACTGTTAGCTATTTTACGTTGGTTTGACCGTCCCATTCCTTGGCGCTGGCAACACGTTCTGTTTTTTGGCAATATTAAAGGTTCTCTGTCAATGGCGTTGGCGTTGAGTATTCCCACAACAATCACCGGAAGAGAACAACTAATTGCGATCGTGTTTGGGACAGTATTGCTGTCTGTAGTTGGTCAAGGAGTAAGTTTACCTTGGTTGGTGAAGCGATTGCAATTGTCTCAGGTGTCAGCAACGCGCCAGCAGGTTGAAGAATTGCAAGCCCAATTAATTACAGGTAAAGCAGCACAGGATGAATTAGATACTCTATTAAAAACAGGGGTTTTACCAAAAGCTGTATATGAAGAGATGCGTGCAGCTTATCAAGTGCAAGTAGCAGGCGCAGAAAAGGTATTACGAGAATTATATAATCGCCGTGCGGATGAGTTGGATATAAAAACTGGTGAACCTAGTAAGCTTGATGCTATTCGCCGTCGATTGCTACTAGCGGAGAAAGGTGCATTAAATGAGGCGATACGTCAGCGAATTTTGTCAGAAGAAATTGTTTATGAACGGTTAAAAAAACTTGATGAACAATTGTTGAAATTAGATGATTAATATATTAATTCGTAATTCGTAATTATAAAATTAAATCTTCAATAGGGGTTGTTATGGCTTTATCTTAACGCACCAAAATATACTAAATTCATAATTATTAATTCATTTTAAAGCAGGACTTACGCAAAAATAACGTAATTTTGTCATTACGAGCGATAGCGAAGTAATCCCCCCTGACGCTGGGATTGCTTCCCTACACTCCGTTCCGATCGCAATGACAATATACCCCTTGCGTAAGTCCTATAAAGATGTATTTTGGGTGTTTTTTTGACTTTTAATCACTTTACCTGGACTCACAAAAGACACACCTTGTTGGAATTCAGTCGCAATCATTACGGCTTCTACTATCGGTTCAGAAATTACTTTTTGGGATACCCACTCTACAATAAAATTTGCTCCTAAACCGCCACTTTTATCTGTTCTATTTACGAAGAAATCTGTTGAAGCTAAAGCATTCAATTGAATCGGGCGGTCTAAATACTGCTTAATTAATTTACCATTTGAATCATAGTAACGCACAGCAGTAATAATCATCGGATTGATTAAATCTGTATTTCTAATACTCAGGGTAGCTGCTAAATCTAAAATTTGCCGCTCATCGTTATGATAGATATGGGAATATATAGGTACATAAATAGTTTGACCCATTGCTATTTGAAAATTTTTATCCAGAGTCACCACTTGTTGAGATGATTTTGCCTGGGGATTTTGAGATTCTGGCTTTGGTGAATTTTTTAATGATGTACAAGATACTAAAAAAATCAAAGCAGCAATTATTAAATAAAAACGTAAGTACAGCTTCATGAGAAGGATGAAGGATGAATTAAGTAACGTGGGAGAAATCTACTAAACTATTTACTTTGCATAAATAGAACTTAAATCTTTACCAATGACAAATGACAAAGGACAAATGACAAATTTTTACTTACAGCCTTGGATGAAATCTATCATTTGACGCAATGATCCTGGTTTGGTGACAATCAGCACCGTTGAACCTGGTTCTAATACTGTACTTCCATTAGGAATATTTAAGTCTTCATGGGGATGGGGTTGATAACCAATAATTAGAGAACCGGTAGGAAAGCGTGAATCCTGAGCAATTTCGGCAATGCTACGATTAACGACATAGCAATTTTTAGGAATTGAAAGTTTTAAAACTTCAATTTGTCCTTGCTCAAAATGCATCATTGATTCTACTTGCGGATATTCGATCGCATTCACCATTGTGGAAACTGCTAGTTCAACTGTGCCGATAATATGATTAGCGCCAGCTAATTTAAAAGGTTCCATGAAATCGGCATGACGCATCCGAGTGACAATGTGGGGGACTCCATAATGTTTGGCGAGAGTTACCATCGCTAAGTTCAAAGCATCACTTCGCAGCATAGCCGCTAAAGCGTCGGCTTTACGGATTCCTGCTTCTAATAAAACTTGCGTACTGACGGCGCTACCTTCAAAAGCCATTGCTCCTACTTGTTCCCGTGCATAGCGACAAGCATTAGGATCAATGTCAATGACAGCTACGGTGTGTCCTAGTTCTACCAATTTCTGCGCCAAGCTTAGTCCGACTAAACCAGATCCACCTATTAGCACGTACATGGCTGCTTTTTGATAATGTTCGACTTTTACTTTAACGTGAGTAAATAAGCTCTGCGCTTTTTCGGTTGCAACAGTTACCCATCATTTTCGACAATTGCCCCAAGTAGAGATGTGATAGCCCTTTCAATCCGTTCCCATCCAGCTGGTGAACTGAAATCAATTCCTAAGAATGTATCGCTGACTTTGGTTCGCATAACTAGATAAACAATTCCCGCAATCAAAACTGCACTGATAGCAGGGATATCTTGATCTGGGGGGAAGGAATGCTTTTGCTGGAGAAATTCCAAACTTTCAATCGCCATTTGATCGCGTACTGTTGCTAACTCATGGGTTAACTCATTGCCTTGGAGTAACTCCCAACGCATAATCTCTTGGGTGATGGGACGTTCTTGCAAGTCATGCATAAAGCGTGTCAGTAACAATACCATCCAGTCAGCCAGGGATTCGGCATCTACGGCGGTTTCATCTCCAATTAATTCTTCAACTGTCATCCAATAGTTGCCTTCCTTGGCAAAAGTATGTAGCAGGGAGGGCAGATTCTCAAAATATCGATAAATCAAAACTTTATCTACTCCAGCTTCACGGGCGATCGCATTTACCCCTAGTTGCTTAAAGCCTGATTCTGCCAATAGTTTACCAACTGCTGCCAGAATTCGTGCTTTCGTTTCTTGTTTGTCTCGCGCCATGAATTGTTCTCAGTTACTTGTCACCACCTGGTGACTATGATACTTTGTCACTAGGTGGTGACAAAAAAAAGGACTAAAAATGCAAAGACTTTCCTTTGAGTTAGAGGTGTATTCCTTCCACATTGATTTTATTGGTCATGTAAACAATAGTATTTATATTCAATGGATGGAAGTTGGACGGACAAAACTATTGGAAGCTATAGGAATGCCAACACACAAAATCTTTGAGCAAGGTTTTGCTCCAGTTTTGGTTCAAACAAACATCACTTACAAAACACCGTTATATTTGGGCGAACTTGTGCAAGTTTCTATGTGGATTTCGGAACTGAAGAATGCCTCAGCAATTATGCAGTTTTGTTTCCATAACAGCCAGAAAATATTAGCAGCAGAGGCATGGCAGAAAGGATTGTTTGTGGATAGAGAAACAATGCGCCCAAGGCGGTTGCGTCCAGAAGAACGGTCTTTGTTCTTGCCTTATGTGCATTCAAAAAATGATGCTCAAGATAGTAACTCATTGATTGGTACGCCATCATGAGCAGTTTTTAAAGCTTTATTGATTTACTATTTTTTCCATTCCCCAAAAAATCAAATTGGGTTCTATAGTTAAACGTGGTGCGATCGCTGGATACAAAACTTGGAGATAGTTGAATAGGATTGTGCGATCGCCTCCTTTAATCGCCATCTTGCCCTCAGGGTATAATTGCCACCATGCCTCAATAAAATCTTTGATTCCAGCGATAATTGTATAAATTACACCGCTTTGAATCGCTTGGGCGGTATTTAAAGCGAAGCGTGGCGGAAGAGATGCCATAGATTGTGTGTCTACTAGGGGTAATTGTCCGGTTTTTTGCCCCAAAGTCGCAAATTGCAAGCCTAATCCTGGTAAAATCGCCCCCCCAAGCAAACACTCTTTAGCATCCGCAGCTGTAAATGTCAGTGCTGTTCCCGCATCAATTACCAACATGGGAAATCCCCAAGTTTTACCAGCACCCCATAAAGCCAAGGCGCGATCAATTCCTAATGTGGGATAGATATTTTTGAGGGGTATTTGCTCTAAGGTGATTACCTGAACATTGGGATAAGTTTGCCAAAGTGCTGTTTGGCTAGGAACTACGGAGGCGATGGTGAGGGGGAGGGGACGCGGGGACGCGAGGACGCGGGGACGCGGTAATGTAGGGAAAACTTCTGGTGGTAAATCAGCTAGGGTTTGAGATTGTGCTAACTGCTGGATGACTGACTCTGGTAAATATTCGGTGTCCCAGGTATAGTCAAGCCTTGCGCTGAGAAATAGCGCCCAATGTAGCCGAGAATTGCCAATTTCCAATGCCAACCAAATATTGTCTGTTTTGCTCACTTGTTCCCCCAGCACCCATATAAATCTGCTTTTCCCATACTTCGACCCTTCGACAGGCTCAGGGCATCGCTTCGCTCAGTACAAGTTCCCCATGCCCCATGCCCCATGCCCAATTCCCCATGCCCCAATTTAAATTTCTTAAGTTATCTATAGTTTTTTTAATAAAAATTAACAATCAACCCGTGTCAAAATAAAGTTAGAGGAAAATATACTCATTTTGTCAAGGAGGGGAGTTATGGTAGCGCTCACCGAAAGAACTGAAAAAAGGCTAACCATTCAGACTGTGGATATTGCTGAAGATACTACAGCAATTCGCTCTTTGGACTGGGATCGCGATCGCTTCGATATTGAATTTGGTCTGCAAAACGGTACAACCTACAACTCATTTCTGATTCGCGGTGAGCAGACCGTGTTAGTTGATACCTCCCACGAAAAGTTTCGTCAGTTGTATTTTGATACGGTCACAGGACTGATTAATCCTACAGAAATTGATTATTTAATTGTCAGTCACACGGAGCCAGACCACAGCGGATTGGTGAAAGATTTGCTACAAATGGCTCCAGAAATTACTGTTGTCGCTTCAAAAGTAGCGATTCAATTTCTGGAAGATTTGGTACATCAACCGTTTAAGCGCCGGATTGTGAAAAATGGCGATCGCTTAGATATTGGTAACGGTCATGAATTTGAATTCGTCATCGCCCCAAATCTCCACTGGCCTGATACTATCTTCAGTTTCGACCATAAAACCCAAATTCTCTACACCTGCGACGCTTTCGGGTTGCACTATTGCACCGAAAGCACTTTTGATGACGATTTAAAAGCGATTGAACCTGATTTTAAATATTACTACGAATGCTTGATGGGGCCGAATGCGCGGTCAGTGCTGTCAGCCTTGAAGCGGATGGGCGAACTCCCAGAAGTAAAAATGATTGGTACTGGTCATGGGCCGTTACTTTATCACAACGTTGCTAAACTCACCGGACTTTACCGGAGTTGGAGTCAGACACAAGCCAAGCCAGAAACAGTAGTAGGAATATTTTACGTTTCTGAATATGGCTATAGCGATCGCCTAGCCCAAGCAATTGCTAATGGTATCAACAAAGTTGGGGTAGCTGTAGAATCGGTAGACTTGAGTTCAGGCATTGATTTACAAGAACTGCGGGAATTGGTAGGGCGTTGTGCGGGATTGGTTGTAGGTGTCCCACCAGTTTCTAGTTCTGCTAATACTCAAGCCGCCCTCAGCACTGTTTTAGGATCTGCCAAAGAAAAACAAGCCATCGGTATATTTGAAACTGGTGGTGGCGATGATGAACCGATAGATCCTTTAGTCAGTAAATTTCGTAACTTAGGGCTGACAACAGTTTTCCCCGCAATTCGGATTAAACAAACCCCAAGTGAAAACACTTACAAACTGTGTGAAGAAGCAGGTACAGACTTAGCTCAGTGGGTAACACGCGATCGCAGTATTAAAGCGATGAAATCTCTGAGTGCTGACTTAGATAAAGCCCTCGGTAGACTTAGCGGCGGTTTATATATCATCACCGCCAAAAAAGGTGATGTGAAGAGTGCGATGTTAGCCTCTTGGGTAGCCCAAGCCAGCTTCAAACCCCTAGGCTTTTCCATAGCAGTCGCCAAGGATCGGGCGATTGAATCACTCATGCAAGTAGGCGATCGCTTTGTCCTTAATGTCTTAGAAGAAGGCAATTATCAGCCACTCATGAAGCACTTTTTAAAGCGGTTCGCCCCTGGTGCAGATCGCTTTGAAGGCGTGAAAACTCAGCCAGCGGAAAACGGCGCACCGATTCTCATCGATGCCCTTGCATATATTGAGTGTGAAGTCAAGAGCCGGATGGATTGCGGCGATCACTGGGCAGTATACAGCACCGTCTACGCCGGACGAGTTTCTAAACCAGAAGCCTTGACTGCTGTGCATCATCGGAAAGTTGGTAACCATTACTAGGGACTAGGGGCTAGGGGTTAGGGGCTAGGGGTTAGGGGCTAGGGGGAAATATGCCCAATGCCCTATTCCCCATTTCCCATTCCCCATTCCCCATTTCCCATTTCCCATTCCCCATTCCCCATTCTGCTATGTCTATAAATAAACCTCGTGACGTTCAAGTTTACCCGATAGCTACAGATACCACAGTATTGCGATCGCGCAGTTGGTCAAGGTTAAGGTTTGAAATTGAATATGCTTTAGCCAAGGGTACAACAGCTAATTCTTATGTAATTCAAGGTGATAAACTCGCCCTGGTTGATCCACCTGGAGAAACTTTTACGCAAATTTACTTAGATGCTTTGCAGCAAAGATTTGATGTCAAAGCCATTGAGTATGTCATTTTGGGTCATGTCAACCCCAACCGCGCCGCTACTTTAAAGGCTTTGCTGGAAGTCGCACCGCAAATTACCTTTGTCTGTTCTAATCCAGGGGCGATCAATTTACGTGGGGCGCTAGAAAACCCAGATTTATCAATTCTGGTGATGCGGGGGGACGAAACCCTTGATTTAGGTAAGGGTCATGATTTGCAATTCATTCCTACCCCCAACCCCCGCTATGCAGATCTACTCTGCACCTATGATCCCCAAACGGAAATTCTCTATACAGATAAGTTCTTTGGGGCGCATATTTGTGGTGATCAGGTTTTTGATGAAGGTTGGGAATCAATTAACGAAGACCGCCGCTATTATTTTGATTGCTTGATGGCTCCCCATGCGCGTCAAGTAGAAACAGCCTTAGATAAACTTGCTGATTTTCCAGCGAGAATTTACGCCACTGGACACGGGCCTTTGGTACGTTACGGGCTGATTGAACTTACCAAAGCTTACCGGGAATGGAGTCAGCAACAAACCTCAGCCGACTTGACAGTGGCTTTAATTTATGCATCAGCCTATGGAAATACAGCCACCTTAGCCCAAGCGATCGCCCGTGGCATCACTAAAGCTGGTGTGGCTGTAGAATCAATTAATTGTGAATTCACAGATCCAGAAGATATCCGGGCGGCTGTTGAGAAATCCGCTGGCTTTGTCATCGGTTCGCCTACCCTGGGAGGACATGCACCTACACCCGTACAAACAGCTTTAGGTATTGTCCTCGCCACTGCTACGAATAATAAACTTGCTGGTGTATTCGGTTCCTTTGGTTGGAGTGGTGAAGCCGTTGATTTAATTGAAGGTAAACTCAAAGACGCTGGCTATCGCTTTGGTTTTGACACCATCCGTGTTAAATTCAAACCCAACGATAGCACCTTGCAACTGTGTGAAGAAGCTGGAACCGACTTTGCGCAAGCATTGAAGAAATCGAGAAAAGTGCGATCGCAAAGTGTTCCCGCCACTACTGTAGAACAAGCTGTCGGTCGAATTGTCGGTTCTCTATGCGTTCTCACATCAAAGCAAGAGGATATATCCAGTGCGATGTTAGCCTCTTGGGTTGCTCAAGCCAGCTTTAGTCCTCCTGGTTTAACCATAGCCGTTGCTAAAGACCGTGCTGTAGAAACTTTGATGCACACAGGAAATAAATTTGTCCTGAATATCCTCAAAGAAGGAAATCATTTAGGCTTGATGAAGCACTTCCTTAAACCCTTTGGCCCAGCGCAAGATAGATTTGCTGATGTCGCCACTCAAGAAGCCGAAAACGGTTCTCCTATTCTCAATGATGCTTTAGCATATTTAGAGTGTTCTGTCAATAATCGGATGGAATCCGGCGATCATTGGCTGGTTTATGCGACTGTCGAGAATGGGAAAGTGCTAAATCAAGATGGTGTCACAGCCGTACATCATCGTAAATCGGGGACTCATTATTAATGAAACGTGAGTTCGACGAACCTGTCCCTGTCTTGAACTAAAGTTCAAGTCTGTCCCTCTGGGAGTCGGAGAGGGACGGTTTTGCGTAGTAAAACCAGGGAGAGGTCTTTTTATTGAGCCAATTAGACGGACAGTATATCAGGTCAGGACTTACGCACAAGTAACGGAAAAACAAACCGCAGAGGACGCAGCGAAAAGTCTGAGCGGAGGAAACCTCCAATCAGAACTTTTCAAGACAGAGTACACGGAGAAATAAGAGTTTGAGAGTTTTTTTGCGTAAGTCCTATCAGGTGTCGAATTCACGTTAATGAAGGGTATTTTGTCCGCCGCGAGTGGAAAGCGGTGAAACGTAGACGCAAAGCGGCTTAAGGTAGGGAAGCAATCGCCAGATTTTGGGAATTGCTTCCCTACAGTCGTAATGACGGTTATTTGAACGGAGATGATCTCAGATCTCCCATCCACCAACAGCATCCCACGAGGAGAGGGAGGTTGGGTGGGCGAGGTCGAAATTTTGAGATAAAAAATGCTCAAGCATTGCTACTTGAGCCTAGGTAAAATTTAATTAAGTTGATAGATCTGAATAATCGGGCAAATTAAAGCTTAATTTTCGATCAAAATAACTTAATAGCGACCGCGGCCACCACCACCACCACCGCTATAGCCACCACGATTTCCACCAAAGGAACCTTTATTTTCCTTGGGCTTCGCCTTGTTGACTTTCAAATCCCGTCCCATCCACTCAGCACCATCAAGCGCTTCAATGGCCGCTGTTTCTTCAGCGTCTGAACTCATTTCCACGAAAGCAAAGCCGCGTACACGGCCTGTTTCACGATCGGTAGGTATTTGAACACGTTTTACAGAACCATATTCTGCGAAAACCGCAGTCAATGCGTCTTCTGTAACGTTGTAAGAAAGATTACCTACGTATACTGACATACCATGTCTCCAAAATCATAAATGTGTAGAGATTTAGATTTCGGAGAGAGTCTGAAAATACCAAAAGGAAAAAGCCTGTCAATACTAACAAAAACCACTATCACCGAATTAATTCTCATCTTTTAATAATGATATATCAACTTTCTGTGAAAACAAACTTTTAATGGCATAGGTATAAATGAAATTTAATTGACGTAGGGTAGTCAATAGTCAAGAGTCATTAATCAATTAGTCATTGGTCATTGGGCATGGGGCATTGGTAAGAAAACTCCCCACACTTCCTCATCTCCCTCGTCCCCCTTACCCCCCAGCCCCGATGTCAAATTTAACAAACCCTGCGGGAAGTCCCCCGGTGGAGGAACGTCCCCTTGGTGATGAAAGCAGGGAGGGAGTCTTGATTTCCACATGAGTATATGGGAAAATACTTATGGTTGTTGACCCACCCACACGACTCACAACAAACGGCCACAGTAGCGGTAGTACGCTTGCCTAGACTAAGAGCGTGAGAAAGGGGGAAAGACCTCGGTCACTGGTTCGCATGATTGCGCTCTGCGGTAAAAGATCAGCCATACACAGGTGTACGTAAAAGTAATCAAACTGTCTGCGGGAGGCGGACGGCTGCGCGGGTTCTCCCCATGAGGAGATAAACGGGGCTTTCCCGAGAGACGCTGTGTAAGACCAAATTGTACTCGTACAAAGCGGCAACGGCGAACGAGACGCGAAGCCCCAGACGTAGCGCAAGCGGAGTCTGTGGGTACTTCACCTCTCTAATCTGTTCTCTAAATACTGACCAATCATCAACTGTTCACCAGCACGAGAGATAATAGTCTGGCGGGTGCGGTATTTAGAGCCAATCAGCTTTAACTCTTCCTCAAAGACTGAGCCGTTGTACTCTGTTCGTAAACACAGTGTTTTGGGATTGGGAAAATAATATTCGGCGGTAACTGGTTTGGTAGTGGCAAAACCGCGATCGCGATACAAAATGTTTCCTAAAGCACCAAATAAAGTCGAACCTTGAGATTCTTCTCTTTTGGTGATGGAATCTGTACTCTCCCAAGTCACTTCGGCACCACAGGTTAAATTGACTGAATTTGGTAAGTCATGCAACTGAGCCAGTTGTTGCAGTTCTTCGCATCCCTGTTCTAAAAACCTAATGGCGATCGCACTCACTATTTCCTTCGTAGTTCCTGACGATAGGGTGTAATAACGCCGTTGCGATCGCCATTTGCCCACTGATTCCTGAAAAAATTCTGTAATCTGTGTTTCTTGGGCGGTTTTCGCCAGTATTAATGGTGATGTCACTGCTCTTCTTCCTCAATCACAATATATAGATAGTCATAGATAGTTTGGCGTTGAAACTGAGTACATTACATCTGCCCCAAATACCAAATTTCTTTACTATTTTTAATCTAAACTAGATATTGAAACTATTACTGATAGTTTGGCTACCATGCCAAACATTGAAATCAGCTGTCACGCATTTAAGTTGCACGTTTTTTCCTGATGGCTGTTAATTGTTGACGGTTGACAGTTAACGGTCAGCGATCAACGAACTTCATCAGCGACTGTGCAATTTAAAAGCCTAATAGCTGAGAAAGTTAATTCTGTCTCTAGATAGAAGCCAAAACAGAGAAAAGTACTTTTGTCGTTTTTATCAGCCTTATACCTTGCGGCAGAGTTTAGAAAAGCTAAAAATACGTATACTAATCTTTACAATTGACTGATGACAAAATTCTCTGTAATGCTCTAGCAGTAAAGTGTTGAGATTTTTCTGATTCTATTTGAGAAAAACCATGACTTTTTATACTCGAACATTTTTTAGAGAAAACTTAAACTTGTTAAACAAACTTGTCAGAAAAACTGCTTAGGAAACGGCTGAGTTAGCCCAAAGCCGCCCTAATTAGGAGTCAAAGCAATGTTTGTGGACAGAAATAAGCCGCAGAATCTGTTGAAAATGCCAAATACCATAGCTGCATCTCAGATAATTAACTCACGCTTAGATAACAAAGATCATCAAGAAAATAGGTGGAGGTTTCCCCATATTTTCAGATCGCAGTCTAATTTAGTCATCGCTTGTTTTCTAGGCTTTGGCTTGATGACAGCGAGTTGTGCTTCATCTCCAAAAGAATCAGCTGATGCCCAGTCTCAAGGGCCTAGTACAGTTAGACAAGGGGGTGGTGCAACACCTGTAGATGTGGCGATCGCCCGCACAGAGATTTTGCAAAAACAACCGGAGTATACAGGTACTACGATCCCATTCCGTACAGTGTCATTGCGATCGCAAGTTGAAGGGCGGCTATTAGGACTGAATGTTGATGTCGGAGATAGAGTTAAACAAGGGCAAAACATCGGACAGTTAGACGATGTGCTGCTGTTAACAGACTTAAAGCAAGCCGAAGCAGAATTAGCTTCCCTGAAATCAGAAGTAGCAAGAGCTACAAATCAGGTAAGTAATGCCCGTGCCCAAGTAGAAAGCGCGCGCTTAGAATTGGTGCAAGCCCAAGCAGATTCCCAACGCCAACAGCAGCTAGTCAAACAAGGTGCGATCGCGGAACAAACTGCCCAACAAGCCCGCACTCAAGCCCAAACAGCCGCCCAAGCCCTACGCTCTGCTACCGAACAAGTGGGTACAGAACAGCAAGCCGTCGCCGCTGCCCAAGGTAGAGTAGTCGCCCAACAAGCAGTAGTCGCCCAAGCCAAAGAACGTCGCTCATATACCCGCTTGACATCTCCCATCACTGGTGTCGTTACAGAGAAGGTAACAGAACCGGGCAATTTGCTCCAAGCAGGCGGTGAAGTCTTGAAAATTGGTGATTTTAACCGCGTCAAAGTCGTAGTGCAAATTTCCGAATTAGAACTAGCACAAATCAAAATTGGGCAATCTGTGCAAGTGCGTTTAGATGCCTATCCTAATCAAACAATCACAGGAAGCGTCATCCGCATTTCTCCAGCTGCCGACGCCACAGCCCGCTTGATACCAGTGGAAGTAGTGATTCCCAACAGTGGCGGTAATATCGGTAGCGGACTTTTAGCACGAGTTAATTTTGCCACCCAGACAGCACAGAAAGTAGTAGTTCCACAAACAGCTATTCAGAAAGAAGCCAGAAATAAAGGCTCTTCCCAGCCCACAGCCAGTAAAGAACAGTCAGATGAGCAAACTGGGACTTTATTCGTAGTCACAGATAACGAAGGTAAAGCAAAGGTAACAGCCCGTTCTGTAGTTTTAGGAAAAAGGGCTGATGCAAAAGTCGAAATTTTATCTGGCTTGCAACCAGGCGATCGCTATGTTGTTCGCAGTGGTAAACCGCTAAAAGATGGAGACGCAGTGCGTCTTTCAATTATTTCAGAAAAATCTTAGTCCACCCCAACGGGGAATCAACAGTAATTTTTGAAAAATAAATTAGAAAGATGCAGCAGGTAAAAAACGGCAGCGGTTTTAGTATCAGCGCTATCTCCATCCGCCAACACATCGGCACACTTATGCTGACTCTGGCAGTGATAGTGTTAGGTGTATTTTTTGTCTTAAAACTACCAGTAGATTTACTGCCATCAATTACCTATCCCCGCATTGGGGTGCGGATACAAGCTCCCGGTATCTCTCCAGATGTAGCAGTTGATGAAGTCACCAAGCCTTTAGAAGAAGCCTTTTCTGCCACTGAGGGAGTTCTACAGGTTTTTTCCCAAACTCGTGAGGGACAAGTCAGTTTAGATTTGTTTTTCCAACCAGGGGGAAATATTGACCAAGCCTTGAATGATGCAACAGCGGCTTTTAACAGAGCCAGAAGCACCTTACCAGATACTATTGAAGAACCGCGCTTATTTAAAGTAGATCCTTCTCAATTACCTGTTTATGAATTTGCATTAACCTCACCATCCTTAACAGGAGTTGATTTGCGGGTTTTTGCCGAAGAAGAATTAGCCCGTGAACTCGGTGTTGTCCCAGGAGTCGCCGGGGTAGATGTATCGGGAGGAGTCCAAGAAGAAGTCAGGGTTAATATTGATTTAGACCGATTGCAAGCCTTGGGTGTAGGTTTAACCGATGTCTTAGATGAACTCAGAGACCGTAATGTAGATGTATCTGGCGGTCGGATTTTGGGGCAAAATTCGGAACCTTTAACCCGTACTGTTGGGCGGTTCCAAAATGCTAATGAAATCAGTAATTTATCCTTTGAGGTAGCCTCTACTCCGACTGCTAACTCAGCCACCAATTCCCAAACTACATCTCCTGTGCGCCGCGTCTATTTGCGGGACTTTGCCGAAGTTATTGATGGCTCAGAACTACAACGGGTTTACGTTCTACTCAATGGGGAAGAAGCGGTAAAAGTCAGCATTCAAAAGCAGCCAGATGCAAACACCATTGGCGTTGTTGATGGTGTGAAAAAACGTTTAGAAGAACTGCGAAAATCTGGTGTTGTTCCTGAAGGGACAGTTCTCACACCTACCCTAGATGAATCACGGTTTATCCGGAATTCTATTTCCAATGTTACCAGTTCCGGTTTAATTGGAACAGCATTGGCCGCGATCGCAGTTTTACTATTTCTTGGTTCCCTCAGACAAACTTTTATTATCGTTCTGGCTATTCCTCTAGCAACTCTCGCGGCGATTATCTTGATGGGAATGTTTGGCTTATCCCTCAACGTTTTCAGCTTGGGTGGTTTGGCGCTAGGTGTAGGGATTGTGGTTGATAACTCCATCGTCATGCTAGAGAACATCGCCGAGGGTGCGGGAATGACTCCGGGTAAAGATACCAAAACCCGCTTGAGTCAAAGTCAACTAATTTCCCAAGCTGAACAAAGTAGTCAAGAAGTAGAATCAGCCCTAGTTGCTTCCACCAGTACAAACTTGGTAGCCGTATTACCATTTTTGCTGATTGGTGGCTTTATCGCCTTATTATTTAATGAATTAATTCTCACCATTACCTTTTCCGTCGCCGCTTCAATTTTAATTGCAGTCACCGTTGTCCCCATGCTCGCCTCGCGAATGCTAGCATGGCGATTTTCCAGTAGATTGAGCGAATTTTGGCTATTAAAACAATTTAATCGCCGTTTTGAGGCTGCTACAGGCGGATATGGTCGGTTTTTAGCTGGGATATTACGCTGGCGGTTAGTTACAGTCGCCCTAGCACTGCTCCTTTTCGGCGGTGGTAGTTTGTGGATGGCTCCCCAAATTCCCCAAGAAATTCTTCCCCGCATCAATACCGGACAAGCTAACTTAAACGCCCAATTTCCGCCCGGTACTCCCTTAGAAACCAATCAAAAAGTCATGAATGCGGTGAACGATATTCTCCGCAAGCAACCAGAAACCGAATATGTATTCTCTACAATTGGTGGTGCGCTCTTTGGCAACACTACTAATGCTAACCCCCTCAGAGGCACTAGCAACATTACTCTCAAACAGGGTACTGATGTAGAAGCTTATGTAGAAAGAGTGACGCAGCAATTTAACAAGCTGAATTTAGCAGGAATTCGCCTACGCCTGTCCCCTGGACAAGTCAGAGGTTTAATTCTCAACAACTCTCCGGTACGGGGTGCTGACGTTGATTTGATTCTTCAGGGAAATAACACAGACACATTGCAACAAGCAGGTCGTCAAGTATTAGCAGCCTTAGAAGAGCAAGCCACCTTAGCCAGATTCCGTCCTGACGCTGATGACCGTCAACCTGAAATTCAAATTCTTCCAGACTGGGAGAGAGTTTCCGCTTTGGGCTTAACCACCACAGAGATTGGCGAAACAATCCAGACCGCACTTGAAGGCAGTATACCAACTCAGCTACAACGTGGCAACCGTTTAGTAGATGTTCGGGTGCAGTTAGATGAAGCATCAGTGCAAGCAGCTTCTCAATTAGAAAGGTTACCTTTGTTTGTCGATAATAATCGCCAAATCCGCTTGAGTGATGTTGCCAAAATAGTTGAAGCTCAAGCACCTGGGGAGGTACAGCGAATTAACCAGCGTCAAGTCTTCTTAATTGCAGGAAATTTAGCAGAGGGAGCTAGCTTAAGTAATGCTTTAGCACAAGTAAATACAGTAGTCAATAGTTTAGATTTGCCAGAGGGCGTGAGCTTATTACCAAGTTCAGCAGCCGAATCCAACCAACAACTCCAAAGTTCATTACAGCTGTTAGGAGGATTAGCAGCCTTTTTAGTCTTTGTCGTGATGGCGGTGCAATACAATTCTCTCGTTGACCCTCTGGTAATCATGTTTACTATCCCCCTAGCTTTAGCTGGGGGTATTTTCGGACTTTACATCACCAAAACAGCCATAGGTGCCACCGTGATAGTTGGTGCAGTGTTGTTGGTAGGTATAGTAGTTAACAATGCCATCATCATGGTAGAACTGGCAAATCAAATTTTAGAACGGGAAGAAGTTGACCGGAAAACAGCGATTTTAAAAGCAGCACCCCAACGGTTGCGTCCAGTATTAATGACCACAATTACCACAGTCTTGGGTATGTTTCCCCTAGCTTTGGGAATTGGTGAAGGTTCAGAATTTTTGCAACCATTAGGTGTCGTAGTATTTTCTGGTTTGTCATTAGCAACAGTGCTGACTCTGTTTATTATTCCCTGCTTTTACACACTGCTCCATGATATTTTCGATTGGGGTTGGACAAAGCCAATTTTCCTGAGACTGCGTTTATTGAGGAAAAACTTTTCCTAAATCTAATTAGGACTTGTTGAAAAAGAAACACTTTAGGGTGGGTTATGGCTGAAGCCATAACCCACTATTTTATCTGACTTGATAAATAATCTCTCAGAGGTTGTTTGAAAATTTTTTGGCTGTGATTTTAAGCACTGCTTGATCCCCCCTGCCCCCCCTTTTTAAGGGGGGAAAAACCTCTTAAAGTCCCCCTTTTTAAGGGGGATTTAGGGGGATCTAAAACATTTTGCTACCAACGACAGGACTTTTCAAAAATCCTCTCAGGACTTTAGTCCTGACTAAGAATTGATCACCCATCAGATAACACCAACTTTTGCAGACGAGCATTAGAGCGATTTAAACGGCGTGATAGTACAGCACTCAGCAACAGCCACCAAGCCACAGGCGAAAAAATCGCTGGATATACCATCGAGAAAAATACCTTAATTTGTTTCTGCTGCAATGCCACAATAGACCAATGTAGCGTGACATAATTTCTGGTATTCTGAAGCTGAGGAATATAAGATCGATGCTTTTGATCAACTAAAGCGTAAATCTTCTCCTTCATCAAAATGTTTGTCTCTAACCGTTTAAAAAGAGAGAACTTTTGATTATAAGCACCAGGCCAGACTGTACGGTAAGCAAGGCATTGATTCAAGAAAATAGCATCGCCAAATTGAGCAATCCGAATCCAAGAATCAATGTCATCACAATTAGCATCAAGTTGAGAATCCCAGCCACCAGATTGTAAGAAAGCATTCCGTGAACAAGCTACTTGCACAGGTGTACCAAAAGGTACAAGTTCCAAGAGCATACCGTAATGAATATCAGCTTGGGGAATATACAAAGCTAACCCTGTCCCAAATTTGGGGGTACGGCTGAGTTCGACACCATGACTATCTACCTGCGCCGCAATACAAGAACAGATAACAGCACCAGGATGGAGTGAAATAGCCTTTACCATCTCTTCTAGACAATTGGGAGCTAGGTAATCATCATCATCCAAAAACTTAATCCAGTCACCGCTCGCTTTTTCCACACCAGCATTTACCGTAGCCGCATGACCTTTATTTACCTCATTGCGATGGTAAACAACAGATTTACCTAAACTTTTGACATAAGTTTCAGTTTCATCAGACGAACAGTCATCAGCAACAACAACCTCACAAGGAATCGTTTGGTTGAGAGCTGATTCAATTGCCCGCTTTAGTAAGTTTAATCGATTATAAGTAGTGATAACGACACTAAATTTCATATTTTGTGGGTAGTCAGTGGTCAGTAGTTAGTGGTCAATAGTATAAAAATAACTACTACTCCCTTCCTTGTCCGTCCGTCATTTCATCGATTTATCAATAGCTGTAACGCGAATTATCAAGGCTTTACCCTTAGTTCCTCACTTAAGAAGAGAGCGAAGAGCAAGAAAAAACACCCAACCCTATTTTCAATGACTGCGATTACATAGAAAATCCCACAAATAAACATAAAAATCTCTCTTCCCACCCCATGCCCCATGCCCCATGCCCCTTGTCCCACCACAAGCCCAATGCCCAATGCCCCATGCCCAAAAAAAATCACTGGACTCTCAGGGTGGAATGGATTTATTATTGATGATCGTGAGTTTTTTAAAGCAAATAGGCAATGAACGCTCAAGAGATCATCCGTTCCATTGAAGCGGAACAACTAAAATCGAATCTGCCCGACATTTATGTGGGCGATACAGTCAAAGTCGGCGTAAAGATTAAAGAAGGTGATAAATACCGCGTCCAACCTTATGAAGGCGTAGTCATTGCCAAACGTAATGGCGGTATCAATGAGACAATTACAGTACGTCGCGTATTTCAAGGCGTTGGCGTTGAACGGGTATTTCTGTTACATTCTCCTCGGATTGATAGCATTAAAGTCATGCGCCGTGGTAAGGTACGCCGTGCTAAACTGTACTATCTCCGTCAACGTGTGGGTAAAGCCACCCGGATCAAGCAACGCTTTGATCGCGCTTTGTAATTTACAATTACTATGGCAGAGGTGAGAATCAAAAAGCGGCAGATGCCGCTAACTTGCATTCTAAACAAAAGTAAGATATGATTAGATCCGGAATTGCGTTAAACTAATAAAAGAGTTCAACGCAATCACTGAATCCAAGACAGCTTGTGCGCTCTTAGTTCAGTTGGTAGAACGCAGGTCTCCAAAACCTGATGTCGGGGGTTCAAGTCCTCCAGGGCGCGCTCAAAAGCAAAAACACTGCCCGAAATATCAATACAGCTGCTAACATAGCAGCTAGTAATGGTGATTTCGGGTATAATTATTTTGCAGCTTTTTTGCTTCCAGATTTAAGTTGGGATTGAGTCAAGCTGTAAACCTGAATCAAAATTAGCAGCTGATAGCTGTAGATAAAACGGGGGGATAAACGGCTGTGGCCAAAAAAAATGAAGCGGAAATCCCAGAAAATACAAATGGGTCAGCCCTAGCTAACTTTTTTCAAGGAACCAAAGAAGAACTTGAGAAAGTTGTCTGGCCTAGTAGGAAACAACTGGTGAGCGAATCAGCAGCTGTTTTACTAATGGTGACATTGTCCGCATCTTTGATATATTTGGTCGATGGATTGTTTGGGTGGGCAGCAAAACAGGTGTTCTGATGACTTTTGCAACAGACGAACCAAGAGACCAGACGTTGCAGTCAGAGGAAGCCGCAGAAGCAGCGCTCAAAGAAGCACGGTGGTATGCGGTGCAAGTAGCCTCAGGCTGTGAGAAACGCGTCAAGACCAACTTGGAGCAGCGTATTCAAACTTTTGATGTGGCTGATAAAATTATCCAAGTTGAAATTCCGCACACACCAGCGGTGAAAATCCGTAAAGATGGCAGTCGCCAAACTACAGAGGAAAAAGTATTCCCTGGTTATGTATTGGTGCGAATGATCATGAATGATGATACATGGCAGGTAGTGCGCAACACCTCCCATGTAATTAATTTTGTGGGAGCAGAACAAAAACGTGGCACCGGTAAAGGTCGTGGTCACGTCAAGCCAGTACCCCTAGGTCATTCAGAAGTTGAGCGCATCTTTAAACAGACCAGCGAACAGGAGCCAGTCCTGAAAATTGACATGGCGACTGGTGATAAGATAGTTGTGCTTTCTGGGCCGTTTAAAGACTTTGAAGGTGAGGTAATTGAAGTTTCTCCAGAGCGGAGTAAGCTCAAAGCCTTGCTATCTATTTTTGGACGAGATACACCAGTAGAGTTGGAATTTAATCAGGTAGAGAAACAGAGCTAAATAAAAATGGCAAAGAAAGTAGTAGCGGTCATTAAACTGGCCCTGAATGCTGGAAAAGCCAACCCAGCACCGCCTGTAGGCCCTGCTTTGGGTCAACATGGCGTTAACATCATGATGTTCTGCAAAGAGTACAACGCCAAAACAGCAGACCAAGCTGGGATGGTAATCCCTGTAGAAATTTCGGTGTTTGAAGACCGGAGTTTTACATTTGTACTCAAGACCCCACCCGCATCAGTACTGATTCGCAAGGCGGCGAAAATTGAGCGTGGCTCCAATGAACCCAACAAAAAGAAAGTTGGGAAGATTACGAGAGCGCAATTACAAGAGATAGCTCAAACTAAACTACCCGACCTCAACGCCAACGATATCGAAGCGGCGATGAAGATTGTGGAAGGTACTGCCAAGAATATGGGCGTAACTATAGCAGATTAGTCAAGAGTCAAGAGTCAATAGTCATTAGTAAAAATACAAATGACAAATGACAAATGACAAATGACCAATGATAAAAATTTATCGGGGGAGAGGCGAAGCTTCGGAATTACCCCAGGAGACAAGAATGGCAAAAAAAATATCACGCCGCTTGCAGGCATTGCAAGCAAAAGTAGAAGATAGAGATTATGCACCCTTAGAGGCGCTAGCCCTGCTGAAAGAAACAGCAACAGCAAAATTTGCGGAAGCCGTTGAAGCGCATATTCGCTTAGGCATTGATCCAAAGTATACAGACCAGCAATTGCGGACAACTGTAGCACTGCCAAAAGGTACAGGACAAGAAGTACGTGTGGCAGTCATTGCTAGAGGTGAAAAAGTTAACGAAGCAAGTAATGCTGGTGCGGATGTCGTTGGTTCAGAAGAGCTAATTGACGAAATCCAAAAAGGCAGAATGGACTTTGACAAGCTCATTGCGACACCAGATGTCATGCCACAGGTAGCGAAGCTGGGTAAATTGCTTGGGCCTAGAGGCTTGATGCCATCACCCAAAGGTGGTACTGTAACATTTGACATAGCAAGTGCGATCGCAGAATTCAAAGCTGGTAAATTAGAATTCCGTGCTGACCGGACAGGCATTGTCCATGTTATGTTTGGTAAGGCATCCTTCTCGCCAGAAGATTTATTAATCAACCTAAAGGCGTTGCAAGAGACAATTGACCGTAATCGTCCTTCAGGAGCCAAAGGTCGTTATTGGCGGACAGTATATGTGTCTTCCACAATGGGGCCATCTATTAAAGTCGATATCAGTGCCCTCAGGGATTTGAAACTGACCGAAGCAGCCTAATTTTTGTCATTAGTCATTTGTAAAAGCAAAGGACAAAAGACAAAAAACAAAATTAATAAACAAAGCCGGAGACAGCAGGAGCCTATGGCTTAATATCCTGCCGAGGTTAAACTCTAAATTGCCTAAAGTACCACCCGTAATGCAGTGATTACTATGGCAGCAAGAGTCTTGCTACTAAACCCCGGCGATAAAAGCTGGGGTTTATTGTTTGGATTGGTCAGAACAAAACGCACAAGTAGGGAAAATCGATGATTTAGCCCTAGGAGGTGAAATAAAGATGGGTAGAACGCTAGAAAATAAACAAGAGATAGTAGCTGACCTCAAAGAAACTTTGAGTGTGTCAACTCTGGCACTGGTAATTGATTACCAGGGTTTAACTGTTGCTGAAATCAGCGACTTAAGGCGGCGCTTACGTCCAAGTGGCACTGTCTGTAAGGTAACAAAGAATACCCTGATGGGTATTGCCATTCAAGATCAAGAACAATGGCAACCACTGTCAGAACTGCTCAAAGGGTCTTCTGCCTTTTTGCTAGTTAAAGACGATTTTTCTTCGGCAATTAAGGCTTACCAAGATTTCCAAAAAGCCACCAAGAAGACAGAACTTCGCGGCGGTGTGATGGAAGGTCGCCTGCTGAAAGAACCCGATGTCAAGGCTTTAGGAGACTTGCCATCTAAGGAACAACTCATGGGTCAAATTGCTGGAGCCATCAACGCTTTGGCGACCAAGATTGCTGTGGGTATCAACGAAGTTCCTGGTTCACTGGCGCGTGCTTTGCAAGCTGTGGCTGATGCAGAAAAAGGCGATAGTGCCGAAAGTGCTGGCGAATAGACACTCAACAGTCAACAGTCAACAGTAATGACTATTGACAAATAACTAAATCAAACATCATAGGAGTTATATCAATGTCTGCTACAACCGATAACATTTTGGAACAATTGAAATCTTTGACTTTGCTGGAAGCTGCTGAATTAGTTAAGCAGATTGAAGAAGCTTTTGGCGTAAGTGCAGCTGCACCTGTTGGTGTGGCGATCGCAGCTCCTGGTGTTGCTGCTGTTGCTGAACCAGTAGAAGAGCAAACCGAGTTCGACGTAATTCTCGAATCTGTTCCCGCTGACAAGAAGATTGCTGTACTGAAGATTGTCCGCGAAATCACTGGTTTGGGTTTGAAAGAAGCTAAAGATTTGGTAGAAGCGGCTCCCAAGTCAGTTAAGGAAGGTCTAGCTAAAGATGCTGCTGAAGATGCTAAGAAGCGCATCGAAGAAGCTGGCGGTAAGGTAACAGTTAAGTAATCAAGTTTTCATTACCTGTTGTTGATTTAGGAGCCTGAATTTGGCTCCTTTTTTTATCATTGTCAAAAAAAACTCGCCCAAAATGAAGGACGAGGTTCATCAGCAGTATGCCCGCTTGACACTCCCCTCGGCTAAAGCTGAGGGGATTCTAGGTTCAATGATTCGCCGTTAGACGGACACGATAAGTAAGTAGGCGGAAATAAACACAACGATGTTAAGGAGTCGTGTAAAAATAAGTTGAACAATTTAATATTTGTAGTGCGGGCCGAAAAGCCCGCGCGAGCAAGATGCTCGCACTACTTATTTTTACTTGATGCCTAAGTAGGTCAACCAAAAAAAAACGTAAAATGTCATTGCGTTCGCGTTGGCGTAAGCGTTGCGGTAGCGACGTAGGAGCGTCAGCCGACGCACCAGAAGCGTCTCGTAGAGAGGAGGAACGACGAAGCAATACCAGTCTTTGCGATTGCTTCGTTCCTCGCAATGACAAAACATATTATATTTATTTAGGTTGACCTACTTACCAAAGGTAAACACGCTTGAAACCTTTACCAATGACCAATGACAAATGACGACCCCAGCCAGTTATCTTTAATTACTCCGACCTACTTATTATTAATTTTCTAAGCCCAAATCCGACCTCGACGAAATGGTTTTTCTGGCTCAGATTGATTTGCTTTATCCTTAGCCATTTGTTGCCACCAGAATCCATAGTCCTCAAGACCGGTTGATAATAAATGACTTTGAATTTCTTGGTTTTTATCGGCAGATGGAGCAGTTGTATCTGTTTCTGTTTTTGGGGTAGCTTTCTTTTCTTTAGACATATTAGTGGTAACTCCTAATTTTGAATTAGTGATATTAGTAATTGGTAATTGAGATTTTACCCAATTATTAATATTAATGATACCGTGGTTTGCATTAGCAGTATGGTCATAAGCTGTATTACCATCGCCTTCATTTAAGCGCCAGTAACCAATCAATCCTGACTCGTTACCAGTTAAATATTTGTTCGTATTTTGTTGGATTTGTTGTTGGCTAAGAGCTACAGACCAGATGCGGACTTCAGCAATTTTTCCCAGAAACGGATAGGTTTCATTATTATCTTTGTAAGTTCCAATCAATAAATCATTTTCTGGTTCGTAATCGATGAGAGAGTCAGCTATTGCTTTAGTAGCCTTTTTTTCTCCATCAATATAGACAATCATTTGCTGACCGTCATAAGTGCCAGCAATATGATGCCATTGATTTAGTTTTATAGAGTCAAGATTACTACTAAGATACTGGATGCGTTTTGAGCCAGTTTTCAGGGCGAAAAATATGCCACTTTTGCCATCGAGAAGCAGACCATATCCACTTTGTGTTGTGGTTGTATCAAAAACATTAGAAACAATACCCGTTCGTCGCCGTTGGTTTTGACAATAAATCCAAGCTTCTAGAGTAATTTCCTTCGCAATTTTAAATTCTGGCTTTTTACCTAAATTAATCCAATTGTGTTGTCCATCAAACGCAATAACAGACTCCCAAGATTTTTTTGGCTCTGTCATGTTAAACCTGACGATATTACATAAAGCCTAAACTAGTTAAAATTTGCGACAGCCGCAGTGAGCAGAAGTTTTAAATTGCTGATAACTTCTGTGCTGAAATGCTGGGGGGTCATTGTAGTTAGCACCATGTAATAAATCCATGCGAATGCTAACTAAATCTTCGATTCTACCGTGAATTACATCAACTGCTCGATGGGGATATATAATATCGGGTCTTTTAACTGGTGCTGAAAGTACTGGTAATCTCATGTTGTTTTGTTTTGAAAAGTAAAGGGAAGTGGGGTGTGGAGAGATGGGGAAAATGAGGAAGATGTGGTTCGACACTTCGACTACGCTCAGTGCATCGCTTCGCTGTTACCGCGTAGTCGAAACTCAGCCAGCGGGGGATGAGGAAGATGGGAAGAATAATATCATGTCCGCTTGATTACTTACCCAACCGGACATAGTATAACAAATGATTAATGACTAATGACTAATGACCATTAATATGGTGAAGACCAAGTACGGACTTCGCCCAAAGTCACCGGAATTAAATCGCTGACATCAATTGTAAAGCGGAAGATTTTCTTAGCGCGGCGGCTATTTTCGGGGTCGAAGAATTTGAGTTTGACATCCCAACAATCACTATCAAGTCTACAGAAGGGGCTTTTCTCAACTGTAATACTATCTAGCTCCATACCTTCTGCGACTGCACTGGCAAAAGTGGAAGCGGCTTGGAAAGCGTTGGTAGCGGCAAAGTTTAATGCTCTATCTTGAGAAGTTGTACCTAAGTTGCGTAAATCGTAGTAGATGCGGCTGAGGAAACTGGTAAGGGTGCGGCGGATAGCTTCTTCTTGTGCGTCTGTGGCTGTGGCTTGGACTGTTTGGATGGCGGCGTTGACTAGGTTATTAACTTTCCAGCCGTAGAGTCCGCGAATGTTGTAAACTTCAATGACTGGTACAACTTGCCCTGAGAATAGTTTGACGCTGCGTCCTGATAATACGCCAGGAATACTAACTCGTTCTACATAGTCGGTGCTGTCTTCTGCTTGTATCTGTCCTGATAATAGTTCTTGTAAGACTGCGTAGGCATCTCTGGCAAAACCACCTACCGGTTCAATTGCATAGATGGGAGTTAATTCTAGGTTCAATGTCCAAATTAAGGATTTGGCTTCCGAAAGATTAGCACCTAAATAGTCCACCATCTGCCGCGCATCGTAGGGGTTGGCGGGAACTGTTGTGCCTTCAATTGCTATTCCTGGCATTAATTGTTTGAAGGAGTCCCGTCTAGCTTCAGAACCAAAGTCATAGCCGAGGGTTCCTAATGCATAAACTAAGGTGGATTGGGCTAGTTCGCTGGGTGCTTGGCTGGCGGTGACGTAGTTAGATACACGGTTTGACATAGCAGTAGGTCTGATGGTGGGTATGGTTGCGGTGGTGATAGGTGCAGTAGTTGCTACGGGAGTAGGTGCAACAACTTCTGATGGGGTAAATTCTTCGGGATTGGGTGATTGTTGGTTGGTATCGGTTCCGCCACAGCCACAACCAGCGGCTTCAACGCTGTCAACGGCTTCTAGGGTTTGTAATTCTTCGGACACAGTTCCTCCTCGGATGTATTGCAATGCACCAGAAATATTCAGCTTGCCTAGCAAACAACGACTTAAATCGTCGGTGTCGTTTGGTGTGCAAGGGATGGCAGTTTCTAATAAGGCGGTTCTAACTTTGTGGGGGTCTGGTTTTTCCCTGCGCTGGACTTGGAGACTTAGCAGTAAGGCGGCGACTCCGGCGACTATGGGGGTGGCAAAGCTTGTACCACTGAGTTGTTGGGTTCCGCCTCCGGGTTTTGCACCTAAGATATTTTCCCCAGGTGCAATAATACCTTGGTTAATATATCCCCAGTTGCTGAAGTCGATGGGTTTGCCTTGTTCGTTCATCGCCCCGACTGCTAAGACAGTGGGGAGGGAAGCGGGGACATGCAAGCATTCGCAACCATCATTACCAGCAGCAGCGACAATCAAAACGTTGTTTTCATTGCACCGTTGCACGGCTTTTTCTAGCCAGCCCTCTGCTTCACCAATATCAGTGAGTTGTCCGGCGCTGATATTAATAATATGCGCTCCCGCTTCCACTGCTTGTTCAATGGCGCGTGCTAAATCTAGTTGAGATAAATTGCGACCATTATCAGCAAATACGGGAATTATTAATCCCCGACAGTGAGGCGCAATGCCTTGGACGGGAGAATTTAGTTGACCAAAAATGATGCTGGCAACATGAGTTCCATGTACAGACATAGAACCGTTAGCTGTAGCTTCACCGGGAATGAGAGTTGGTAATTTTGTTAAATCAGCACCCGCAAAACATGGGTGATTTTGGTCAACTAATCCATCGAGTACAGCAACACAAATTGTTGAATCACCAGTAGTTTCTGCCCATAGTTTCTGGATGCCTGGAATTTTGCTAATGTTTGGCATTTGAAGGCTAGAGCAAGCAATTTTTATTAATCACAATCAAGAACATACAGAATTTTTCGTTTGATTGATAGTCAGTGTACACAAAAGTTAAACATTTTTTCTAAGAGAAAACTTAACTTTTTTTATTAACTGTCTTAAGTGTCTTAACTGTCCGATTTTTGTTAGCTTAAGTGTCTTAAGTGTCTTAACTGTTCGATCAATTGTCTAGTTATTTTGATATGTTTAGTTTTGTGTGTTTGATTAAACAAAAATTGTAAGTATTCAGGAGTTGACAAATGTGTAAGATTTTTATTAGTGTTTGATTGAATTCATCATCTAGCACAACAGATTCAACAACGCCTGTTTTTTGTTGTTGCTGCTAATAGTAAGCTGTAAATCTACTAAATATAGAGGTGAAAAAAGCGATCGCTCTTCAATATCTTGAGCAAGCGCGATCTCCACTGACAAAATTTCACAATTGTGATGATGCATCACCTCAAGTGCGATCGCGCTTCAAACAATATCTTGAGCAAGCGCGATCGGCACTGACAAAACTGAACAATTGTGCTGATGCATCACCTCAGGTGCGATCGCGCTTCAAACAATATCTTGAGCAAGCGCGATCTCCACTGACAAAATTTAACACAAGTGCGATCGCATTACCTCCAAGGGCGATCGCTCTTCAAACCATATCTTGAGCAAGCGCGATCGCCACTGACAAAATTTAACACAAGTGCGATCGCATTACCTCCAAGGGCGATCGCACTTACCTTAAGTTTCTGGTGAATTGCGACTGCTTGTCAATTTGCGCTTCAAACCGAGTGCTTTCACCAACAAAGTCTTCTTCAACACTGAAGAAGTTGTCCACAAAACAAGTAACATAAAAATCGGAAAGAAAACTCATGAAAAAGAGAAACTTACGTCCCCAACAAGCTGCACCTGTAGCGAGAGAAACCAACAGCACAAATTCTTCCCTTGGAGAAAAAGAAGGTATCGCAGCTCACATCCTTGGAATATACACTCCTTTTGCAGGGGATGATGCGGAGTAATCAGGCTGATTTTATCACTCACCTTAAAAAATATCAAAACACTGTTTCCACTTAAGGTGGCGCACGATTCGCCTCGATGAATTGACGTACAACCAGTGCCAGTTCCTCGTTTTCGATACCTGGCACGGGGGGCCGCTTTTGCGCTTCGGTGTTTTACCCCACCCTAACCCTCCCCTTATTAAGGGGAGGGAACTGGAACTGGATTTCTTGTTTCCCCCCCAATATATCGGGGGGATTAAGGGGGGTAAGTTTGTGATGAATGGCTTGCTGTTCGTCAAGAGAATGCGATCGCACTTTCCATATTACTTGAGCGATCGCACTTGTGATGATCAATGAGCAGCTTACGCACTGACTCTTATCTTAGTGTGCGATCGTCGCACTAACTAAAAGTTTCTGGTGAATTGCGACTGCTTGTCAATTTGCGCTTCAAAGCGAGTGCTTTCACTAACAAAGTCTTCTTCAACACTGAAGAAGTTGTCCACAAAACAAGTAACATTAACTTAGGAAAGAAAACTCATGAAAAAGAGAAACTTGCGTCCCCAACAAGCTGCACCTGTAGCGAGAGAAACCAACACAAATTCTTCCCTCGGAGAAAAAGGTGTGCAGGCACTTGATTGGGGAAATAAATTGAATCCTTTTGCAGGGGATGACGCGGAGTAATCACTTCGATATTATCACTCACCTCAAAAAATATCAAAACACTGTTTCCACTTAAGGTGGCGCACGATTCGCCTCGATGAATTGACGTACAACCAGTGCCAGTTCCTTGTTTTCGATACCTGGCACGGGGGGGTCGCTTTTGCGCTTTGGTGTTTTACCCCACCCTAACCCTCCCCGATATATTGGGGAGGGAACTGGAACTGGATTTCTTGTTTCCCCCCAATCGGAGGGATTAAGGGGGGTAAGTTTCTGATGAATGGCTTTGTGTTCGTCAAGAGAATGCGATCGCACTTTCCATATTACTTGAGCGATCGCACTTGTGATGATCAATGAGCAGCTTACGCACTGACTCTTATCTTAGTGTGCGATCGTCACCCTAACTAAAAGTTTCTGGTGAATTGCGACTGCTTGTCAATTTGCGCTTCAAACCGAGTGCTAACACCAACAAAGTCTTCTTCAACACTGAAGAAGTTGTCCACAAAACAAGTAACATAAAAATCGGAAAGAAAACTCATGAAAAAGAGAAACCTACGTCCCCAACAAGCTGCACCTGTAGCGAGAGAAACCAACAGCACTAATTCTTCCCTTGGAGAAAAAGAAGGGATCGCGGCTCTTTACTCTGGGATTATTTATCCTTGGGGTAGAGATCCTTTTGCAGGGGATGATGCGGAGTAAGTCACCTGATTCTATCACTCACCTCAAAAAAGGTCAAAATCCTTTTTCCACTTCCCTTGGCGCACGATTCGCCTCGATGAATTGACGCACAACCAGTGCCAGTTCCTCGTTTTCGATACCTGGCACGGGGGAGGCTTTTGGTTGACGGGTGTTACCCCACCCTAACCCTCCCCTTATAAAGGGGAGGGAACTGGATTGGATTTCCGGTTTGCCCCCAAAATATCGGGGGGACTAAGGGGGGTAAGTTTGTGATGAATGGCTTGGTGTTCGTCAAGAGAATGCGATCGCACTTTCCATATTACTTGAGCGATCGCACTTGTGATGATCCAATGCAAGCTTACGCACTAACTCTCATCTGCATAGCGCACTGACTTAATCATACTGCGCGATGGGCCACGCTCCACCGTAGGCGATCGCCCTAACCAAAAGTTTCTGGTGATGACAACTGCTCGAATTATTACCCTTCACTCATTTGAGTAAAGTTCACTAACAAAGTCTTCTTCAATCAATGAAGAAGTTATCCAAACAAACAAAGGAAAAAAACACCATGAAAAAGAGAAACTTGCTGCCAACTCAAACTGCTCCCGTTGAGCGTGATAACACTGGCTCCTCTCGCCAAGAGCAAAAAGGACTGACAGCCCATAGCCCACTGCCAGTAAATATCGTTTTCGTGCAGCCACCTAGCATGTTTTGATGTGAGTGGTTGAACTAGTATGAGGCGATCGCTTGACATAATTACTGTGGTATTGCTTCAAAAGTTCCAGCGCGAATGGCGACGATGATACTTTCTATTATCTAAATGCGATCGCGCCAAAAGTTAAAGTGGGAGTTGAGGCGATCGCGCTGACTGTTATTTAACTGCGATCGCCCTCAAAGCGAAAATCTCAATTTTGGCGTAAACAATTGTGATTATCTGAGTGCGTAGAGAGCTACGCTTCTTGTCGTTAGACATCGCCCGCCTTAACTAAAAGTTTCTGGTGAATTGCCACTGCTCGTCAAATTACGCTTCAAGAATAGCGCGAGTGTTTCACCAACAAAGTCTTCTTCAGCACTGAAGAAGTTGTCTACAAAAACAAAGGAAAAAACACCATGAAAAAGAGAAACCTACGTCCCCAACAAGCTGCACCTGTAGCAAGAGAAACCAACACTAACTCGTCCCTAGGAGAAAAAGGGATAAATCCCCAACAATCAACAACAATATGGCATCCTTTTGCCGGAGACGACACTGAGTAAGTCACCACATTCTATCACTCTCCTCTTGGGGTTGGTGGTTGAACTTTGGGCGATCGCACGCTTCTCTTATCCTACCGTGCGATCGCGCCTGTGAGTTTCTGATGGATTGGTGACGATTGCACTGACTTTTATTTAACTGCGATCGCCCTCAAAGGGAGCATCTTGCTCCCACGACAAATTTATTAAGGGCAAAATTGGGATGCTCCCAGTGCGATCGCAATTAATGATTGAATTTAACCAACTGCAAAACCTGTATATTGCCTCACCAAAGGTTCATGAAATGCTAACACAATATCTTCTTTAGTTGGAAAAGCTACGATTCTTTCTGCTCCCAAGTCGATTTGCATATCAACCCTACCCGATCGAATTCTCAAAGAATCATCTGTAATTACCCAACCTTCTTTTTCTAAGTCTTTTCTAAAAGCATCATGAAAAATATCTTTAGCAGGGATCAATTTAACAATATTTAGACTTTTTTACTTTTAATTATAACACCCATAAAACCCATGCCAGACCTTACCGATATCCCCGGAATTCCCCAAATTTGGACACGCACAAAAGGCGACCCCCGCATTAAAATTGCTATCCTCGACGGTGCAACAGACTTAGAACGCAGTTGTTTTCAAGGTGCAAATTTTACCCAATTTAAACCCTATTGGTCAGAAGATATTGAACTGAACGATGAATACTTTTATTATCTCAACTTATATTTAGAATTTAACAAACAACAAAAAGCCAAAAAATCGGACCCAGACCACGATAAAGAAGCAGCGAAAAAAGAACGAGAAGCATTTTTTGCACCCTTCCCTGAAGCTATTAGACAACGCATCGAATTATCCAGCCATGCTACTCACATTTCTAGCACTATCTTAGGGCAACACGGCACACCCGCCCCTGGTATTGCACCCCTGTGTACAGCAATGAATATTCCCATTGCTTTCGCTGACGATAATTTCATTTCACCCGTCAACCTCACCCACGCCATTAACACCGCTTTGCAATGGGGTGCAAATATCATCCATATAGCCGCTTGTCACCCCACCCAAACCGGAGTAGCCCCAGATTTATTTGCCCGTGCGGTGAAACAATGCCAAGATAATAATATTTTAATTGTCGCTCCTGGTGGCAATGATAAAGGCGAATGTTGGTGTATTCCCGCCATTCTTCCTGGTGTGATTACAGTGGGTGCAATCCGCGACGATGGACAGCCGTTTAAATTTAGCAACTACGGCGGCGAGTATCAAAATAAAGGTGTGATGGCGAATGGGGAAAATATCCTCGGCGCACAACCAGGAACCGAAGAACCCATCCGCGAAAAAGGTACAAGTTGCGCCGCACCTATTGTTACAGGTATTTCTGCTCTGTTGATGAGTCTGCAATTGCAACGAGGCGAACAACCTAACGCCGAAGGAGTGCGACAAGCGATTTTAAATAGTGCGATTCCTTGCGATCCTCAAGAGGTGGAGGAACCGGAACGTTGTTTGCTGGGTAAGTTGAATATTCCCGGTGCTTATAAGTTAGTGACGGGAGAGGCGTTAATACAAAGACCTCACCCCCAACCCCTCTCCTACGAGGAGAGGGGAGTTAGAGAACCTCACCCCCAGCCCCTCTCCTACGAGGAGAGGGGAGTTAGAGAACAAGAATTTACTCCCCACTTCCCTAGTAGGGAACGGGGGGTGGGGGGGTTAGGTCAAGCCGTCGCCACTCACAGCGCCAATTCCCAAACAGCAACTCACACCATTAGCCAAGCTGCTGATGGTGTGAGAGCTAGTGCTAAAACAAACTTAGTCTATGCTTTGGGTAGGCTGGGCTATGACTTTGGTACAGAGGCGCGGCGCGACTCGTTTAAACAACTGATGCCAAATGTAGAGATTGACGGCGTAACGGTTCCTGCCAACCCTTACGATGCAAGGCAAATGGCAGATTATTTAGATCAAAACCCTTCAGAAGCAAAGTCTTTAATTTGGACACTCAACCAGGAACTTACACCTATCTATGCAATTGACCCCAAAGGTGCATTTGCAGCTGATGTTTACGAAACTTTGCAGATGATTTTAGCAGGTCAGCTACAACCCCAAGACAGTGAAGATTACATTGAGAGGGTAAGTTTCCCTGGAAGATTGACTGATAGAACTATAGAACTATTTTCTGGGCAAGTTGTGCCGGTGGTGACACTACCAGTTATCCGGGGGATGTATGGCTGGAAGGTGAATACCCTTGTGAATGCGGCGGTGGAAAGTGCAATTGGCGAAGCAATAACAGCTGATGAAGTTAGATTGCGAAGATCCCTCAGTAGTTTCTTGCAAAGAGTGTATTATGATTTGCAAAATTTAGGGCAACTATCTAAAGATAGAGCTTTAAATTTTGCCGTCACTAATGCTTTTCAAGCCGCTTCCACTTTCGCGGATGCTGTTTCTAGAGGTATGGAACTCGACAGCATTGAAGTCGAAAAAAGTCCTTTCTGTCGCTTAGATAGTGATTGTTGGGATGTGAAATTGAAGTTTTTTGACCCAGACAATGGCCGCAGAGCTAAAAGGATTTATTTATTTACAATTGATGTCAGATATATAATCCCTGTAACTTTGGGTGAAGTTCGTTCTTGGTCTGTTCCTAAATAGTTTATACTCTCAACAGTATTTTTGCGTAAGCGGATTGTTAAATATGAAAAAGAAAACATTGCTACCTCAACTGACTGCTCCCGTGATTCGGACTAATAATACCAGCAGTGCAAGCGATCGCTCTTTCTTTGGTGTAGCAGCACAGACTTATTGTGATATCGCTACACGCCAATGTAATCCTTTTGCTGGTGATGACGCTGAATAGTTCAGCACTTAGACACGGCTGCAAGATCCCCTTTTTCTTTAAGAAGTCGGGGATCTGACCCCCTTTTACCTCATACTTGAGTTAACTGCATTGTTTTGCATCAGCGGGATTGACAAAATCATGTAAATCTGCATCCCAAATGCTGATGTAGATAAAATCACAGTTCTGACGCACAATTTGACCCTTCACTGAACCTGCGGAAAACTGGAAATTATCAGATTGACGATTTTGGATTTGTTGTAGTCCCTGTTTAATTTCTTGACTTGCTTGACCACCTAACATTCCATCTAAAGTATTCTGCATTACTTGGGGGTCTACCGATTGGGCAAAAGCGGCTTCAGTTTGACGTAACGCTCCAGTTTTACGATCAAATAAATAGCCTAAGTCAATTTGGTTTGGAACTACTTTATAAGTGACTGCACGGGTTTTACCCCAAAGTCCTTTTAAATCTTTAGCTGGCTTACCAAGTGTAGCTTCAACGCTGCTTCTTGATGTGCCGGTGGGAAATGCCGGAACTTTTTGCTTGACGCTACTGCTAGCTGATTTAGGCGGCTGGTTGTTATTTTGTGGTGTGGAACGTACCTCTGGTGTCGGAACTACAGGTGGCGGATTTTCTGCTTTTGGCTGCGGTGCTAATGTAGGGGTGGGTGTGGGAGTATCAGAAATTACTGGCTCTGGTTCTGGTATCGATGTGGATACTGCTGGCGGTTCGGGTTCTACTTTGGGGTTAAACGTAGGAATCGGTGCAGGAATTTGTTGCACAGGTGATGGTGATGCTGTTGGGGAAGGTTGGGAATCAATCGCGCTATCTGAGGGTTCGGGATTAATAGCTGAAGGTTCAACTGAAGGAGTGGAATTGCTGACAATAGCTGTTTGTGATTCTGGTTGGCGGGTAAGGTTAGAAATCACTACGCCACTAATTAATCCACCTACTACTAAACCACTGACAATTAAAGCTGGCTTTTGCCAATTTTGCGCCGGAATTGCTTGGGGTGGTGGGGAATATAAGGCTTGGGTTTGGTTAATTGATGCAATAGCGGTGGGACGTTTGGTAGCTGTGGGTGGGACAATATAACTAGCAGATTCCAAGGCATAGAGCATTTTACTAGCGGTGGTGTAGCGATCGCTAGCATTGGGTTTAATCGCTTGATTAAGTACCTTGGCTAAACCGGGGGAAACTTTAGGGGCGTAATTTTGCCAGAGTATTTCTCCAGTTTGCTGGTCTGTTTCTAGTTCTTGTGGTTGTTTACCCGTCAACAGAAAAATTGCTGTTAAACCTAAGCTATAAATATCAGTAGCATAAACTGGGCGACCTAAGGCTTGTTCGCTGGGCATATATCCTGGTGTCCCAATTACCATTGATTGCGCAGCTAATCCTGGGGAACTCACCACAGAACGGATAGTTTCCTTGACTGCACCAAAATCAATCAATACTGGTTTACCATCTTGGGAACGGAGAATAATGTTATCCGGCTTGATATCGCGGTGAATAATTCCTTTGCTGTGGATATATTCTAAGACGGGCAAAAGACTTAAAAGAATTCCCCGAACCACAGTTTCACTTTCGGATGCTTTTGCTTGGATAACATCTCTCAAGGTTTGACCATGAATCCATTCTTGAACGAGGTAAAATTGCCCATTCTCCGAAAAATAGGCATAAAGTTCCGGGATTTGGTCGCTACTTTTGCCCAAATACTCTAAAGTTGCGGCTTCTCTCTCAAACCGCTGTTGAATCAATTGGTAGGTTTGCGGGTCATTACTGATGGGTTTAAGTTGTTTGATTACACAGCGACGGCGAGAAGGCATATGAGTATCCTCTGCCAGAAAGGTTTCGCCAAAACCACCAGCACCGAGTACCTGAATAACTTGATACCGATTGTTGAGAAGGGTTATTGTCATGCTCTGTGAAAGCGTGGACGTCTAGTAGCTTGTCGTGAGACTTTGCCCTTACTAATGTAAACTAGATGGTCTCAAAGCGACCGCGATCGCTATTCATCACATTAACAAATGTGCCCCTACTTGCGATCGCACAAAATTTAACGGTCAAAGCTAGCATTGAGGTGAGCAACAGTTGTAATTAACTCAGCTGGATCTACCGGCTTAGGAATATGCTTTTGAAAGCCGGCTTTTAATGCTCGATTACAGTCTTCATGAGAAGCATAAGCTGTGAGTGCGATCGCGGGAATTTGTTTAATGCGAGAAGATTCTAGTATTCTGATTCGGCGAATAAAATTATACCCATCCTCTCCTGGCATTCCAATATCACTCAGCAAGATATCTGCTTGAAACTGTTCTAAGCGTTCTAAGGCTTCTGTTGCTGAAGCTGAAGCTAATGCGATCGCTCCATGTTGCTCTAAGATAAAAACTAGAAACTCTCGTGTATCAACATCATCATCAACAACTAGTACCTTTACGCCGTTGATGTTTGGCGGATTGTTTAAGGATTTATCAATCTGATTTGTTAGTGGCTGTTGCTTCAGCAATGGGAATTTGACTGTAAAGGTCGCTCCCTCTCCCTCCCCTAAACTTTCCGCCCTCACAGTACCGCCATGCAATTCTACCAAATGGCGCACAATTGCTAAACCGAGTCCCAATCCGCCATAATTCCGGGTAATGGAAGCATCAGCTTGGCGGAAATAGTCGAACACATAAGGTAGAAACTCAGCGCTAATTCCTTTACCTGTATCACTCACTTGAATTTGCGCCTGGGAGTCTACAGCGGCTAGTCGAATTTCCACTCTTCCCCCTGGGGATGTGAATTTAATGGCGTTAGATAGCAAATTCCACACAATTTGTTGTAAGCGGTTGGAGTCGCCTGAGATCGTGCCGATATTAGATTCAATCACAGGTAATATCTGAATCGTTTTGGCTTCCGCCGCTAGACGCATAGTCTCGATTGCTGCGGCTATCGGTAATGCGGGGTTGATGGGAAAGGCGTTCAGGCTGATATTACCCCTGAGGATGCGAGAAACATCTAGCAAATCTTCAATGAGTTGAGTTTGTAATTTGGCATTGCGCTCAATAGTTTCTAAAGCACGCATGGTAATTTCTGGATTCAACTTACCAGAGCGCAAGACTTGTGACCAACCTAAGATAGCATTGAGAGGCGATCGCAATTCATGGGAGAGCATGGCTAAAAACTCATCCTTGACTCGATTGGCTCGTTGAGATTCTTCGTAGAGATGGGCATTGTTGATTGCTAATGATGCCATCTGAGTCATTTGCACCAGAATAGTTTCGTCTTCTGCGGTAAATTCACCTTCATATTTGTCAGAAAGCTGGATTAGACCAATATTTTTGCCATTACTATTAACAAGTGGCGCTGCTAGCCAACCGCGCAGCGGTAGAGACTGAGGAAATTCTTTTGCAAATTCACTCCAAATGGGATGGGATTCTAGTTCAGCCTGAGTCATCCGTATCGGTTTTTGTAGAGGAAAAATCAGTGGTTTTTGCTGATAATTCTGCCATTGTGCGTACTTGTTTGAGAGCGAAACTGCATGAATCGCCTGTGTCGAGTTTTCATCTACCGTAATACTAGTAGCTGATTGATGCGCACCGATGGTTTCACGAGATTGCTCAGTCAGCAATTGCAGCCTTTCTTGAAGCGATAGGGTTGAGTTGATGGTGAGGGATATCTCCGCCAACCTTTGCAATCGATATGTATGCTGCTGTGCTTGGAGTAGATGCTGAGTGCGTTCTGCTTCTGCTCGTTTGCGTTGCGCAGCTTGCCGATAGGCATCGCTAATATCTCGAAAGTAGACAGCAAGTCCATTTGCAGAAGGATAAGCATGAATTTCCAGCCAAATGTCAATAGATTGTGCAAAATCTTCAAATACCAAAGTAGTCTGTTCATTAACTGCTCGATGCAATTCTTGGTAAGCCAGATCTCCAAATACATGGGGAAATACTTCTTCCCATACCTGCTTCCCAATTAGCTCCTCGCGGGTTTTTTGTAACAGCTTCATAGCTTGTTCATTGATATAAATGCAGCACCACTGATTGTTGAAGGAAATAAAAGCATCAGTGATACTTTCCAAGATGTTGGTGACTTCTTTACGTGCCGCTTCTGCTTTGACTAAACTAGCTTCAGAGCGGTTTCTCGCTATCCTCAGTTCTGTATTCAGCGAATTAATCAAGACGGAGACAAATACGAATACAATTAGCTGGGCGATATTTTCCCAACTGCTGGGTGTGACAGAGTAAATCGGAGGGATGAAAAAGTAATCGCTGACTAATACTGCCAAGATTGTCGCTAGTAGTCCAGGTTTGAATCCACCATACCAATTACTGACAGCTACAGCAGCAAAAAATATTACTAGTCTGCTCTTGTTGAGGACGGGCTGCAAAATAAGAGTTAGTAGTAGTGCGACTAACACACTCAATACAGCCATACCGTAATGCAAAATTCGGGGATATCTTACTCTCAACATTTTCCGTTTTCGCTGTTATGGGAACCGCTGTAAATAATTGTTAAATTTGCCCATACTGAATGATGATCTGGCAATTTAAATCCTCATCAGCACACTAATTCTACTATCTAAAACTAACTAAATATAAGCAGGTGGTAAATGACATATTTACGTCATAACTTGGACATAAAATTGCCACATATACCAGTTAGTTTATAAATGCTTTCTTGAATTAAATTATTTAAAGATGACAAAAATAGCTGTTGAGATTTTTTGATAGATGTCATTGATAGCTAAAGTTATTGAGAATAATAGCAGATTTCAATTCCTTGCTAGTTGGATATTTCAATATTTAGTGGAAAAATCAAATTTGCCGCCAAAACAACCAAAAAAAGCATTATCGTCCCACATTTTACCAACAGCTTCGACAATGATTGGTGTATGTGTAACAGTGATTACGTTTTTGCGGACAATGAATTTCCACATGAAAACTTATGCTGATGATATATTAGGAGTTGATACCCTGATATTCATTACTTCTTGTTTTTTATCATATCTATCTATCAGAAACAATAATAATAGTAATTTTGAATTAATCGCAGATAACCTATTTTTAGTAGGGATGTTTATTATGGTTGTTGTTGGCTTACTAATATTACATTTGAAATAATAAATTAAATTGTTTTATTATGAGGTGGTAGATCGTCGCGGACTGGCGTTAAGTGGAGTTGAAGAGTCAATGGTGAAGTGTTAGCGATCGCTTGTTAACTTATTCAAATCTTCAGATACAAACTGGTTGGTGTAGTCATATTTTTATCCGCTACGGTTTTTGTCTAACGGTAATTTCACTGACTTTTTGCAGGTTGCACCCAAGAAAAATAGAAATTATAATGCTTTATTTTCCATTTTTACTAGTTTTTACTGATTTCTTTGTTAATTTTTATAACTTTCTCAGAGACAACGAGAGTTCAGATCCCCGACTTCTTCAAGAAGTCGGGGATCTCGCAGTCCATCAAAATTAATGTAGTAGACTACTTAGCATCGGCAACAACCCATCTGCGATTGTCGGCATCCCATAATAACAGGAAATTAACTGAACTAGAGACAACTTTTCCCGTTTTCAGTGTGTATTCTAACTGCGCATTAACAGTTGCTGTCTCTGCATTTGCTTGCACTAAATTAACTTGTTTAACATATACGCTTTGCACTCTATTTCCCCACCAATCTATATAGGAAACATAGCCATTGGGGTGGAGTTTGCGATTATTTTGGAAGCTAGGAGTTAGCAAATTCCAAGAATTTTGAAACTGACCTTGATTGATATTTGCGTAATAATTTTGTACAGCTTGTTCTGGTGATGGTCGATCAATAGGTGTTGGTGTTGAGGGATAAGATTGCAGAGATGGGGTGGGTGTAGGAGAATAATCAGTCACCCTGGGGCTGGGAATAGTTGTAATTGGGGTTGCTGTCTCCTGTGGTTGATTGCGGATTGTTGCAGAGTCATTGGCTGATATTGTTGACTGTGCAACTGGTTGAGGTTGTTTATTGTTGTTGAGAGCAAAACCAATAACGATCGCACCACCAATCAAACCACCTGCAATTAAACTCGCAATCAAGACTCCTTTTTGTTCATTGTTTGGGGGGTGAGGATTGGGCGGTTGATGAGATGGAGCTGGGCTGACGGGAATTGTATTTTGTTGATGAGATGCGGCTGGGCTGACGGAAATAGTCTGTTGTGTTGGTGCTACTTGTGGGGGCTGATAAGGTTGTGTGGGAGGAAAGGTATTTGCCCCAATTTGCAAGGCTTGTAGCATTTCTCTAGCGCTGGCGAAGCGATCGCGCGGATGATAGGCGATCGCGTGATCAATTACGCCTGCAAATGTCGGACTGACATTTAAAGCATGTTGAGACCAAATAATCTCTCCTGTCCGGGGATCTGTTTCTAGTTGTGGCGGTTGTATCCCCGTCAGCAAATAAATTGCTGTCATTCCTAAACTATATATATCACTGGAAAACACTGGTCTACCCATTGCTTGCTCACTGGGCATATAACCTGGTGTACCAATGACAATTGAACTGGTAGGATTACCTTGGGAATTAAATACCGTTCCCATTGTTTCCCGCACTGCACCAAAATCTATGAGTACAGGTTTTTGGTCGCGATCGCGCAGGATAATATTATCTGGTTTAATATCGCGGTGAATAATCCGCTTTGTGTGGATATACTCTAGAACTGGTAACAAATTTACTAATATTTCCCGCACAGCACTTTCACTAAATAGTCCTTGCTGTTGCATTTTTGCTGTGAGAGTTTGTCCCTCAATCAACTCCTGAACTACATAAAATTGCCCCTCTGACTGGAAATAAGCATACAAAGAGGGTATTTGGTCAGTAGCACCCCCCAAATCTTCTAAAATCGCCGCTTCTCTTTGAAACCGTTCTTGTACCAGTTGGTAAATCTGCGGGTTGTTTTGAATCGGTTTGAGTTGTTTAATCACACAACGACGCTTAGAGGGCATTTGGGTATCTTCTGCTAGGAAAGTCTCACCAAATCCACCGCCCCCCAAAGTCTGAATAACTTGATAACGATTGTTCAGCAGCGTTTGCATAAATTGGCGTTAGCCAGTCAGAATAAGGGTACTTATTGTATACTTTATAGCATTTTGGATTTGGGATTTAACGGGTCGCGGAAGTCCTCATATTCACTGCACCCCACCCCTTAATCCCCTCCCTGCAAGCGGGGAGGGGAGACAAAGCGTCGCTTTGTCGGGGTGGGGTTCTTGAGATTTAGTAAGTAATCAAGCGGACATGATATGATTGGCGATCGCGTCAGCACACCTATGAAAATATCCGATTATTGTCCTGCTATAAATATCTGCTCAACTGTTAAATTTAATTCGGAGAATGTGGGCGACTGAATTTTATCACTACCCCGAAATTGAGTCACTTGATATTCACCATTAATCAATTGATAAAGTGAAAAAGTAGGTTGTTTAGGATTGCCAATAAATTTTCTCGCCCCTAATGCTGCATAGTCAACCACCCAATATTCAGGAATACCCATTTCCTCGTAATCAGCAAGTTTTAAATAGTAATCATCTCGCCAATTCGTACTTACAACCTCTATAACTAAAGGGATTGATACACCATTGATAATAGTGGAAGATTTTTCCCAAAGAGGTTCGGAGCCTAAAGCTGCATCATTGACAATTAAAACATCTGGGAAATAACCTGATTCTCTTGCCGGTGGTTTTACTATTGCTTGATTGGGGATAAAGTACGGAAGATTTAACCTGTCAAACTCCACAGATAGCTTTCTTACCAAAAACCCTTTTACTTTCTCATGTTTACCTGTAGGCTGTGACATTTCGGCAATTTCCCCATTGTGCAGTTCGTAGCGTACCCCAGAGTTTTCGGGATACCAAGCAATAAATTCATCAAAAGTAATTATTTTTGGTACAGCTTGAGTCATAGCATCTTAATTTCTGTTTAGGTTTATCTTTCTTGGATCGCCAGAATATTTATGACATACTTTTTAATTTGGTAACCCCACTTCTGCCCAAACAGCAGTGTATTGAGAAGAAGATGTTGGATCGGTAAAATAATCTAAGTTAAGAATAATTATTTTCTCTTCCTTTGCCAGTGTACTTATCTTTTCTGCTAATTTATAATCAGGTTTTTGTGGTTTATTTTTCCTGACGTTTACTCCGTTAATTACCGTCACTTGCGTACCAACTTTAGGGACAACAGAGGGATAAATAGTAACAGGTTGAGATGTTTGAATCAGGGGTTCTCCAATTGTGGCAGTACCTAAAGTATTATTGACAGCACCAAGCCTAATCCAACCACGAGATAAAGGCTGATTTGCTTGAGTTGATTGATTTTGAGCAATAAACCAATTAGTGATAGGAAGAGCGATCGCAGTCACACCAATTAAACCACAAACCATCAAAATAACTAGAAATATTCCCTTTTTTCCATTGTCTGGATTTGGAGATTGATGAGAGAAGCCTGGGCTAACAGAAACTGTATGTTGAGTTGGTGCTACTGGCGTATTAATTAATGGTGGAGGGTTATAAGTTTGTGTGGGTGGAAAGGTATTTGCCCCCATTTGCAAGGCTTGTAGCATTTCTCTGGCGCTGGGGAAGCGATCGCGCGGATGATAGGCGATGGCGCGATCAATGACGCCTGCAAATGTCGGACTTACATTTAAAGCATGTTGTGACCAAATAATTTCGCCTGTGCGGGGATCTGTTTCTAGTTGTGGCGGTTGTATCCCCGTCAGCAAATAAATTGCTGTCATTCCTAAACTATATATATCACTGGAAAACACTGGTCTACCCATTGCTTGCTCACTGGGCATATAACCTGGTGTACCAATGACAATTGAACTGGTAGGATTGCCTTGGGAATTAAATACCGTTCCCATTGTTTCCCGCACTGCACCAAAATCTATGAGTACGGGTTTTTGGTCGCGATCGCGCAGGATAATATTATCTGGTTTAATATCGCGGTGAATAATCCGCTTTAAGTGAATATACTCTAGAACTGGTAACAAATTTACTAATATTTCCCGCACAGCACTTTCACTAAATAGTCCTTGCTGTTGCATTTTTGCTGTGAGAGTTTGTCCCTCAATCAACTCCTGAACTACATAAAATTGCCCTTCTGACTGAAAATAAGCATATAACGAGGGTATTTGGTCAGTAGCGCCGCCCAAATCTTCTAAAATCGCCGCTTCTCTTTGAAACCGTTCTTGTACCAGTTGGTAAATCTGCGGGTTGTTTTGAATCGGTTTGAGTTGTTTAATCACACAGCGACGCTTAGAGGGCATTTGGGTATCTTCTGCTAAGAAAGTCTCACCAAATCCACCGCCCCCCAAAGTCTGAATCACTTGATAACGATTGTTCAGCAGCGTTTGCATAAATTGGCATCGTTAATAACCAGGATAATCCTCAATATATTTTACTTTGTATGCTGTCGTAAACTGAAGAGTAAAAAATCTAGATATCCTCTTATTTTCAATTATTTATTGCTGATTTTTAGCATTAGCAAATATTGCGGCTGCGTTTGCTGAACCTACATATCGCCAGTGCCAAGGTTCAAAACTTACTCCTTGCTTATTGTTGCGAGTAAAAGACAGTTCAAAGCCAAATTCTTGAGCATGTTTAGTCAACCAACGATAAGCATCAGTATTTTCAAATGCTAAAGTAATATCCTTTTTAGGAGATTTACCATCTGTTAAATCTAAAGCAAAGCCTGTATGGTGTTCACTGTATCCAGCAGGGGCACTAATTTTTGCTGCTTCTTTCTCAGAACCCCGGCGCTTAATTTGGTCTTGAAATAATTTTTGTTGTTGTTCAATAGTCCGGAATCCAGAAACCGGAATAATCCAAATTCCTACTTCTCTGGCTGCATAAGTCATTTTCATAAATGCTTGCACAGCTTCAGTATTCAAATACTCAAAGCGTTGATCTGCACCACTAGCATAGCTACCAATCAACATCATTTGATTGCGTTCGGCTTGTGCGTAAGGAAAATGCCCATAAGCAAGCTGATTAGATGTTGTTGTTTTTTTAACTTGTGTGGTTCTTGTTATTTCTATTGGTGTAGTATTAGTCGGAATAGCAGTTGGTAGGGCTGCGGTATCTAAGCTTGGTTGCGCAGAAACTGTAGTTGTTGCCGTTGGCGAATTTTTAGCTTGAACAGGTACGTTTGAGGTAGAAAATCGCATCATTAAGATACCGCTAATGATGACACTTAGTGCCACAACTGTCGCAATTAGTAAGATTCTGGCAAGATAAGGTAGTTTTGAGAACAATCTCATAATTATTTGCTAATTATTTCAGTAGAGGCTATTTTCCAACGTTGGTCTACAAGCTGCAAATTATAGCGCACTGTTCTGGTTTTAAAGTCAGTTTCTTTAGGCAGAATGTTGCCATTTCTGTCCAGAAGTTTACGGTCTTCGGTAACTTTTACTTGAATCATTGCTTGGTTACCATTGACATAAAAATCGTCTACGCCATCAATTTGTTGTAAACCATATTTGTAAGAATGACCGTCAGTTTTGAGAGAGTTGATAGAACCATCATAGCCAGCAACGTCGGCGTATTGTTTACCAGTAGTTAACTCAGCGGCTGGACTAGAATCATAGGGCGGCGCAAACATGACTTTCTTTGCTTGTAACCAATTATTAATTAAATTTTTTGCTCCTGCTTCTGTCAGTGTCGCTGATGCTACAGGTTTGTCTGTGCGGGTTGTATTATTATTGATAGGTATGCTTGATTGTTCTGTGTTAGGTGTTGAAGGGTAATTTGTTTGGGGATTAGAATTAGACGAGTTTGAATCGATTGATTTAGATGTTGTGGGCGGTAATGTTTGTTGATTATTAATAGTAGGTGAAGGCGATGCGGCTATGGTGTTTGATGGCTGTGGTTGATTAGATAATTGTCCTCTGACTAACCATACACCACCGACAACTAATGAGCCGATCGCACCGCCAATAATTACCCCTTGTTGCCAAGTTGCTAATCCTTTCGGCGATGGCGTTGGATTTGCAGATGGGGAGGATATCTGCGGCTGGTATGGCGGTGGTGCAGCTGCAACTGTTGGCGTTGGGACATAGCCTGCTGTTACTGGTGTGGTAATTACAGTTGGCGCAGAAATTGGTACAGTCGGTGCAGAAATTGGTACAGTCGGTGCAATTGGTGTCTGCAATGCTGCTAACATATCTTTAGCTGTGGGATAGCGATCGCGTGCTGATTGTTGAATGGCTTTATCCAAAATAGCTGCAAAATCGGGGCTAATGTTAAAAGCCAAATGTCGCCAGAGAATATCACCTGTCCCCGGATCTGTGGGGATTTCTGCGGGTAATTTCCCTGTGAGTAAATAAATCGCTGTCAGTCCTAAACTATATATATCACTAGAAAATACTGGTCTGCCTACCGATTGTTCCATTGGCATAAATCCCGGGGTACCAATGACAATTGACTGGTTGGAGTTGCCAGAAGCAGTAATAATTGTACCCATTGAGACTTTGACTGCGCCGAAATCAATTAATACAGGCTTGCCATCAAAGAAACGCAAAATTATATTATCTGGTTTGATATCTCGATGTACTATACGCTTGCTATGAATAAATTCTAAAACTGGTAAAATATCAATTAAAATTCCCTTAACTGCGCTTTCACTCAATACACCTTGCTGTTGCATTTTTTGACTCAAGGTGTGACCTTCAATATATTCTTGTACTAAATAAAACTGCCCTTCTTCTATAAAATAGGCATACAATTTCGGGATTTGATTGCTGCGATCGCCTAGTTCTTCTAAAATTGCTGCTTCCTGCTGAAACCGTTGTTGTATTAATTGGTAAACCTGGGGATTATTCGCCACAGGTTTGAGTTGTTTAATCACACAACGACGGCTTGAGGGCATTTGGGTATCTTCTGCTAAAAAAGTTTCCCCAAACCCACCACTTCCAAGTACGCGCAAAACCTTATAACGATTATTTAATATTGTCAAGGTCATCAGATAACACTCCTATTTAAAAAGCTCACGCCAAGCCGCAAAGAAAATCTCTATATTTTCTGGCTTTGATGCCATGCCCGATATTGTAACTTCATAGTTTCTTCATCTAATTTGTATTTCGCTGTCCAATATCATAAACTCTTAATACCGCGAATAAATTTAATTTCTTCGGAAAAAATTAAATTTTGATAAGTCAACTGAAGCATGAAGGATGAGATATGCAGTATGCAGGATAAAATTAACCCTCCTATCAAGCAAAAAAGCGGAGATAAGGCTTTCTTACACCTGAATTTTTCCAGACTGCAATGCAGCATGAATCAGGGCGAAATCATCTTTTGCAGCCACAGACTTGTACCAATTCCTCATTTCTTTCTTTATCCTTCATCCTTCATCCTTTAATAGCGATTTATGGTACAGCCACCTTCACAAAGTCGGACTGTTTTTAGCGCAAATCCCTTTTTAGAATTAAACAATCAAGGCGAGATTATCTATTTTGAACTCAAAAAACCACAGCATATTTTGGGACGAGATCCCAGTATGTGCGATTTACTGGTTCCGCAACATTGGGAAGTGGTTTCCCGTTGTCAAGCGGTGTTACGCCAGGATGGTGCAGAGTACCGCATTCATGACGGTGACGCGCAAAAACCAAGTAGCAATAAGCTATATGTCAATCATTCCCTGATCACTCCTAAAGAAGGCTATTATTTAACTCATGGACTGGAAATTCAAATTGCCCAAAACCCAAATCAACTGATTCAAATTAAATATTGCAATCCCTCCAACGCACATTCGGTAACTACACCAGCAATCCGGGCGATTTCGTTAAAACAACGATCAATTTTACTTGGACGCGATCCGCAAGCTAATTTACAGTTAGATGCACCGACAGTTTCCCGCCGTCATGCGACGATTGACACTGATGGGCAAGGACGCTACATTTTGCGGGACTATAGCACTAATGGGGTGTTTATTGACGGTAAACAAGTCATGGGGACAGCTGTACTGTCAAATGGTGCGAAAATCCGCATCGGGCCGTTTACTTTAGTGGTACGCGATGATAATTTAGAAATTCTCGATCAAGGCGATCGCATTCGTCTAGATGCACAGAATTTACTTTTAGAAACTAAAGGTAAGCGCCGACTAGATGATTTATCTTTTGCGATTGAACCGAGACAGTTTGTCGCTTTGGTTGGGGGGAGTGGTGCGGGTAAGTCTACTTTAATGCGGACGCTGTTAGGAATTGAGAAAATCACCAAAGGTGTTGTGCTTCTCAACGGTGAAGATTTACAAAAAAACTTCAATTTATACCGCACCCAAATTGGTTATGTCCCCCAAGATGATGTAATTCACCGGGAATTGACAGTTGCAGAGGTACTCACCTATGCAGCCAAATTACGCTTACCGCCGGATATTAATCTGCAACCATTGGTAGAACAGGCGTTAGCAGCTATTAAAATGACTCATCGCCGTCATGCTTTAGTTAGTGATCTCAGCGGTGGACAACGTAAACGAGTTAGCATTGGCGTAGAATTACTCGCCGATCCGAAATTGTTCTTTTTAGATGAACCCACCTCCGGACTCGATCCTGGCTTGGATAAACAGATGATGCAGCTATTAAAGGATTTAGCCCATCAAGGGGGAAGAACAATTATTTTAGTCACCCATGCGACAGCGAATATTACCGAATGCGATCGCATTGTCTTTCTCGGTTTGGGTGGTAGACTATGCTATTTTGGTACACCCCAAGAAGCTTTGAAATTTTTCGGCGTCAGTGATTTTGCAGATATCTATATTAAACTCGAACAAGAGCAAGCAGTTCTTGATTATGCACTGCTATTTCAGCAATCTCCCTTTTATCAACGTTACATTGGCAATCAAATAAATACCGTCACCCCACAGTTAACAAAGTCTTTTGCACCGACACGGAAAAAAGTTTCCTTTTGGCAACAGTGGTTTTTATTAACACAACGGTACTGGCAATTAATTTTACGCGATCGCGTCAATCTTCTCCTCTCACTGTTAACAGCGCCCATCGGGATTAGCCTGATCACCTTAGCCATCAAAGATAAAACACCCTTTGTTTTAGGTACACAACCAGATCCCACACTCGCACCCTTAGCTTTGCAAGTATTGTTTGTGTTTACTTGTGCAGCATTGTGGGTAGGACTTTCTAGTTCTGTACAAGAAATTGTCAAAGAAGGAGCAATTTACTTAAGAGAACGCTTAGTTAATTTGGGATTATTAGCTTATCTTGGCTCGAAAGTAACAGTACTATCAATTTTAGCGATCGCCCAAACTTTGTTGATGGTTGCAGTCATTCTCATCGGCTTTAAATCTCCCCATCCCGAATTAATTCCTTGGCCTGTGGGATTAGCAATTACAACATTTCTCACATTATTAGCTAGTTTTAGCTTGGGTTTATTGGTCTCTACAACTGTGAAAAATAGTAGCCAAGCGAATAGTACTTTACCATTACTCTTGTTACCACAAATTATTTTCTCTGGAGTTTTATTTAAGACAAATGAAGGTGTAAATCAATTTTTATCATGGTTGATGTTAAGTCGGTGGTCTGTAGGAGCTTATGGTTCTTTAGTAGATGTTAATAGCTTATTACCTGATAGCGCTACAGTTCCCCAACCATTTGAACGGACAGTGTATACAGCAACATGGGGAAATTTAAATTTAAATTGGGGAATTTTATTGTTACATACAGCAATTTATTTAATTATTACTTTTTGGTTGCAAAAGCGGAAAGATATTTTTTAATTGTTAATGAGCATTGGGCACTTGTACTGAGCGAAGTCGAAGTAAGTAGCTCAACATAATTAAACGTCAAATGTCATTACGAGCGAAACGCAGTGTAGCGAAGTAATCGCCAGGAATCTATTTTACGTTTTTCAAAGTTGACCTACTTATTGGGCATTGGACATGGGGCATTTGTCCCCCTTGTCCCCCTTCCCTTGTCCCCACTGCCCCCCTTGGGAAGCAGCAGGGCTGTTTCGTTCCCTAAAATGGTTAAAATTGCCAGAGTCAAACGCACAATTTCGGGGAAAAATTTTTGCGCCTTAAGCCATAAATACGTTATTTTTCTTTGCGCCTACCCTTCGGGAAGCCGCTTTGCGTCTATGCGCCTTTGCCTGAGATTATCCTCGATATATTACAAAATAAACTTTTTTTGGACTAAATTAATATCTAGTATATAAAAAAACAAATAAATTATATTATTTATCAGTATAAATATGTATGTCTTTTTAGGTTAATTTGGATGTTTGCAAGCAGTTTAGTAGATTGTGTTCAGATACCCCAATATACTTTCCTAAGAACTGCTGTATCTTTTGCATATTGGATATTGGATTCCGCACCATAGTAATAGCTAATCTTTGTTGTAAAATCTACCCTTGCTGACAGAAAATCTGTTTTATAATCTGCAAAGACTGGGATAATATTCCATTTACCTGTAGCGGATAACAGACATCTCTATCAAAAGCTTTACGTAGGCTGGAATGCAATCATATTGAGGAATGCACTATGTCAAATAGCTCAGGGTTGTATATTTTACTAGTCAGCGTTCATGGGTTAATTCGGGGTCAAAATTTAGAATTAGGACGAGATGCTGATACAGGCGGACAAACGAAATATGTGCTAGAACTCGCTCAAGCCTTAGCGAAAAACCCTCAAGTAGAACGTGTAGATCTAGTCACCCGTTTAGTTAACGATCCAAAAGTTAGTTCTGACTACGCCAAACCTGTAGAAGTTCTTTGTGACAAAGCGCAAATTATTCGCCTTAACTGCGGCCCCCGTCGCTATCTCCGCAAAGAAGTTCTTTGGCCGCATTTGGATAACTTTGCTGATGAGTTACTCAAACACCTGCGACAAATTGCCAAATTACCCAATGTGATTCATACCCATTATGCAGATGCAGGTTATGTGGGTTGTCGGGTGGCTGGTTGGTTAGGTATCCCGCTTGTACATACCGGTCACTCCCTTGGACGTGTCAAACAACAACGATTGTTAGAACAGGGAAGCAAATCGGAAGTTATTGAAAATAATTTTCATCTTACTACTAGAATTGAAGCCGAAGAAACTACACTTGCTAGTGCCGCCTTAATTATTGCCAGTACTTATCAAGAAGTATCGCAGCAATATCACATTTACGACCACTATCAGCCACAAAGAATGGTTGTAATTCCTCCTGGGGTAGTACTTGAACGCTTCTACCCAGTTGGGCAAAATTGGCAGGAACCGCCGATATATAAAGAGTTGCAACGCTTTCTCAAAGACTCGCAAAAGCCGATGATTATGGCGCTTTCCCGTCCGGAAATGCGCAAAAATGTCGCTACTCTGGTGAAAGCCTATGGCGAAGATCCACAGTTACGTCATCTGGCGAACCTAGTCCTGGTTTTAGGAAACCGAGATGATATTACAACGATGGAATCGGGGCCGCGTCAGGTACTCACAGAAATCTTCCAGTTAATCGACCGCTATGACCTCTACGGTTACATCGCCTATCCCAAACATCACGGATCTGATGAAGTACCGGAACTCTATCGATTGCTGGCAAAAACGCGAGGAGTCTTTATCAATCCAGCATTGACTGAACCATTTGGTCTCACCTTAATCGAAGCTACAGCCTGCGGTGTGCCAATTATTGCCACATCAGATGGCGGGCCGAGAGATATCATAGCGGCTTGCGATAATGGTTTGTTAATCGATCCCCTAGATATTCAACAGATTCAGGATGCTCTGCGCAAAGCACTGACCGATACTGAACAATGGCAACTTTGGTCTACGAATGGTTTAAGTAGAGTCCGAGAAAATTTCTCTTGGGAAACCCATGTAGAACGCTACCTCGAATACGTGCGTCAACTACCGCAACGACGAGTCCAATCTTTGCTGAGTCCATTGCGACAAGGGCCAGCCAGCAACCTAACTGATTGGAACATACCCGAAAAAAATCGCTTACCAACAGCAGATCGCTTCCTGGTGTGCGAAATTGATAATACCCTGTTAGGTGACCCAGATGCACTGCAACAATTAATCGATCGCTTAAATAATCAAGGTCACACCACTGGAGTCGGAATTGCTACCGGACGCAACCTAGAAAATTCTTTACAGATGTTGGAAGAATATCGGTTTCCCATGCCCGATGTGCTAATTGTATCTACGGGTACTGAAATTTACTATGGTTCTCAGGTCATTGCAGATATCAACTGGCAAAGACACATCAGCTATCGTTGGCAACCAGACGCAGTACGCCAAGCAATGACAGAACTACCAGGAGTGATGCTACAACCTCCAGAAAATCAAGGTAAGTTCAAAATTAGTTACTTTATTGATGAAGAACAATCTGTGAGTTATCGGGAAATCATGCGTCATTTGCGACAGCATCGGCTTCATGTTAAAGGTATCTATAGTCACAATATGTATCTTGACCTAGTACCAATCCGAGCTTCTAAAGGAGATGCTATTCGTTATTGTGCTTTAAAGTGGGGATTGCCAATCAAACGGTTTTTAGTTGCAGGTGCATCGGGTAATGATGAATCAATGCTAGCTGGTAATACCCTAGCTGTGGTTGTGGGCAACTACAGCCCAGAATTAGAAAAGTTGCGTAGCTATCCACAAGTTTACTTTGCTCAAGGGCATTATGCTTGGGGCATTTTGGAAGCACTCGATCATTACGACTTTTTTGGCGCTTTATCTCAGACAGAACCTGAATTGAACGGACACGGGGATGCAGGAACGCAAAGGCGCGGTGAAGCAATTACAGGAGTTTTATCTTCTTGAATCCCACTGTTGATTCTATGATGTGAAAGCTGCGATCGCGCGGCATATAGAGAACTTTGCACCAAATCATCAAGAACACCCACCAGCAAAGCCGCATCTCCATTCACCTAGTGAACGCGCTTCTCGATCGCCACGATGTACTTCGGGCAAAGCTTGGAGTCCAGATCATTGGCGATCGCATTTATCGCATTTGATGTAAAACAATGGGCGATACTGGATTTGAACCAGTGACCCCATCCGTGTGAAGGATGTGCGCTACCCCTGTGCTAATCGCCCGTAATCCCCAATTATAACATATCTGCCTCTTCTTGAAGACTACTGAGAATAGTACCTCATTTTTCAATCCCCTTGGGGATACTCATCCCATAAGGTTGTGATCTCGCGTAAACTTTGATGATTGCCATTGCCTAAAATTAGATGGTCTAGCAGAGGAATACCCAAAAACTGCGCTCCCGCTAATAACTGGCGTGTCAATTCTATATCTTCTTGGCTAGGTTCAACATTCCCAGAAGGATGGTTATGTGCCACAATCACCCGCGTTGCACCTTGACGAATTACTTCTCGAAAAATTTCGCGGGGAGAAGCTAAGGTTTCCGTGGCAGTACCTATGGTAATGACTTTTGTCCCCAATAAGCGATTCTTGACATCTAATAGCAAGACTCCAAAATGTTCTTGGGTTTGCCACATTAAATTTTGACTCAGCGCCGCCGCCGCCGCCTGTGGGCTATCAATAATTTCACCTTCTGGACGGGATTGAAAGGCGCGTTTGCCTAGTTCTATTGCCGCTAAAATAGTGGTTGCCTTTGCTGGGCCGATTCCGGGAATTTGCATTAATTCCGCCGGGGTAACTTCGCGCAAAACTGCCAAAGGATCACGCTGGTGTTTGCCCAATTCACTTAAGATATATTGTCCTAAACCTACAGCAGATAGTTTTCCTGGCCCTTGACCAGTACCGAGTAAAATTGCAATTAACTCAGCTGTGGCTAAAATTTTGGGGCCATGAGCCATTAACCGCTCACGCGGACGCTCAGTCTCAGGCATATCAGCAATTCTGAGGCAATAAGTCATAGAATAACCGCGAGAATATCTACCATAGTTAGGACTATCTTTAGTTATCCCTTGTTTGCTCGACAAATTATGCTGATTTGAAAAAATATTTAATTTTGATCGCTAGGTAGAAGGGCTGGGGGGAGACGCAACTATCCAGAGGGTGAAAGATGTTGGAGAAAGCGATCGCTTCCATGACACTGCATCAAGGACGATCGCCTGACCCCTCCTTCACTGTTCAATAGATTTCAAAGCTGTAGCCCTTATTCCGTATAGGTTAGAGCTTTACAAGCGTGCCATTCCATCCCCGATCTGAGATCTTTTTCAAAAGGTGACATGCTGCCGATGATGCATTTCTATCATTCTTCAGCAAACCGCTCGGATTTCTCACTCTTTTGCTGTATGCTAGTTAATCCAAGTTAAATTTTTCCCACTATAGTTCCGGCAAAGGTTCTGAGAGGATGTCTGAAGATTCTTGAATAAGCACATTAGTGGCTCTGTGGATCTATATAATAATTCCCATTGCCTAAATTTATAAAATTTTCAGTAGAGCCAGATGAAACTCATAAAAAAATCGGAAAAACTCCTCCTCAACAAGATCAAGATTATGGAGGAAATAGAAGAAAATCTTCAAGACGATACTATTGATGCTCCAGAATCGGCAGCAATAGCAATGGAAAAACAAGTATTGAATATAGAAAATCAAGAACCTAACTATATCCCTATGCGAGATAATCCTGTAGTCCAATCAGTAGGGAATACAGGATGGCAGGTTTCGGAAATTTGGAAGGAGATTAGATTGGATAATTTCTAGTAATAGCTAATGACAAAGGAACATCCCACCAGATCTAGGTACTAGAGAAGACCGATTTTCATACTTAGTTGTGAGATTTTGAGGTTTTGGTGAGCAAATCTAGTATCCTAACTCCGGCAGAGCCGAGAATGATTCCATCTGTCAATTGTCCATGAGATTATAATTTGGCTCAAGGTTTCATGTCTTAATTTTGTGTAATTAATGAAACTGATGGAGGCTAGTATTAATGATTGGCAAGAAATTTAGTTGTGAATTCACAGAACTTTAGCTTTTTAAAGGTAAGCAGATAGTGAAAGTTGCGCCTTGATTGGGCGTGCTAGTAGCTGTAATGCTACCTTGATGAGCTTCAATAATCCGCTTGGCGATCGCTAATCCTAAACCATTACCACTACTTTGGCGTGAGGGGTCTGTTGTATAAAATTGTTCAAAAATTCGGGGTAAATCACCTGACTTGATGCCTTTTCCCTGATCTTGAATTTGAATAATCGCTAGTTTTCCTTTGCTGTATCCAGAAATCAAGACTTGGGAGTTGGCGGGTGAGTGTTTGATAGCATTATCCAATAAGTTGAGAATCGCCTGTAGTAGCCGTTCTGGATCGCCTTGTATCATTAGCTGCTCTACGTTTACTTGTAGAGAAATTCTCACGGTTTGCATTCGCGGTTCCATTGCATTCACAGCACGGTTAATCAACCCCTGTAATGAGATGGTTTGTTGTTCGAGTTGGGTAACTCCTGCTTCTAAACGTCCTAAATCTAGGAGATCGTGAATTAATCGTGACAAACGTTTGATTTCGCTGTCGATAGTTTGAAAAAAGCGATCGCGTAATTCTGGTTCTTCATATGCTCCGCTTTTAAGTGCGTCTACTGTTACCTGAACGTTACTGATCGGAGTCCGCAGTTCGTGGGAGACGTTGGCTAAAAACACCCGACGTTCTTGATCTAGGGAAGCTAAGCGCTCACTCATCCGGTTGAGTTCTGCTGCTAATTGATCTAACTCATTGTTTTCCTGGATCGTTAGCTTATCACCAAAATGACCGCTACCCAAGCGAATGGCAAAGTTCTGCATAATCTCAATTGGTTTTGAGAGACTGCGAGCCAAGCGACTGCTAATGAATGCACATAGTATAATTGTGAGTGCTAGGGTGCCTAAAACACTCCAAAACACTTTTGCAAACTGCTGCTGAAACTGCTCTAGAGTAATAGACATTCGCAATACACCCAAAAATTCACCGTTGCGTTCAATGGGTCTAGCGATGTAGAGGCGATCATCGTTGGATAAAACTCCTTTGGCAATTCCTTTTTGGATATGATTTTGTAGAGCTGCGCCCATTCCCGCAACCTCATACCAGTCTTTCACCTGAGCGTCTAACTTTGGGTTAGAAGTGGCTATCAAGCTACCTTGTTGACTAAAAACACGCAGCGTCACATTTTGCGGTGCGCCATACCTTTGCACTAGCAACTTTACCCGGGGAATATCTTTTTCTGCTAGTGCATCTGCAACACTTTCACTCAACGCACTCGTCCAGTTATCGAGATCTACTTGTCGCATTCGCATGAAATATTCAGAGAATGACCACAAAATGTAACCTGCTAACAGCGACGTTCCAAAAGCTGTCAGCATCAGGTATGTGCATAACAGCTTGGCATGAATTGTGTTTAATTTAATTCGCCTTAAGTAGCCTCTCATGTAGGCTTGTCCTCTGAACGACGACGCAACACGGCTTTGATGCGTGCTAACAATTCGCGGGTATTGAAAGGCTTTGTAACATAATCGTCTGCGCCTGCTTCTAAACCCCAAACTTTATCGACATCCTGATCTTTAGCTGTGAGCATGACAATGGGGACATTAGAAAAGGCGCGAATTCGCCAACAAACTTCCATACCATCAACTTCCGGTAACATCAGATCCAGCAAAATAATATCTGGTACTTGCTTGTGGAACTGTTTGATTGCATTATGCCCATCAACAGCTGTACTCACGGTGTAGCCTTCTTTTTGAAGTGTATATGTAAGACTGTCGCGCAGAGCAGCTTCATCATCCACGAGTAAGACGTGTGGCATTTGAGATTTTCAATTATAGACAACTTTGAGTATTTATAATTTGTATAATTATCTGTCTTAAGACATCTTTCTTAAGTAGGAAATTTAACTTCACAGGCAACGTTTAACTCTTAACTCTTAACAGGGAAACCCACGCGCTCGAGCGTGGGGTTGTGACAATGACGCTGTTTTTCCTCGCGCAAAGCGTCTCGAAAAACATCTTTTTTAAAACTGGGATTTAGACCCAAAACTAAAATTTTTGATCACTGTACCCCGTTCCCTGTACCCTGCTCCTTGTTAACATTTTTATCGTCATCACCCAATATTTTCAATAATCTTCTAGCAACTAAAACACCGACAACGCCAGCACCAACTAATTCCACTGCTTGCACAACTTTTTTGCCGACATCTTGAGAGTCGAGGTGATGGTGAAAAATTTCTTCATCTACCCATTCAGTTGTGGCTTTAAAGTCATGAATTGGTGTTGGTAGTAGGGTTAAATAAGTTCCTTGACGAATTAAATGGGCTGGTTCGCCTGCTACTTCAAAAACATTGAATAAGTTAGCAGCAGCATCATTTAATCCTAACTTCAAGAGAGTTCCCCGGATGTTAATTTTAGCTGGTTCTAGTTCTTCTTTGAGTGCGATCGCTCTTAAATTCCTAGCAATATTCGCTCCTTGTTGATAAGCAACTTGGGCTGTTGGTGGTAAGGATTTATTCTCAACGGCTGCACAATCACCACCTACAAAAACTTCTGGAAAGTCGAGTAGTTGCATCGTGGAATTGACTAAAAGACGATCGTGATGATCTCGATGTTCTTGGGTAATTGGTAAATCTTGAATCAGAGGATTGATAGAAGTGCCAGCTGTCCAGATTGTGGTGTATGTTGGTAAGGTTTTAACTTGATTGTTACTTTGATATTCAACTGCATTGGGATGAACAGCAGTGGCTGCTGCTCCCGTCAAGATTTCAATTGGTGCAGTGCGTTTTTGTAATTCTGTTTCCGCAATTTGGCGTAGTGGATCGTTAATATCGCCATCAAGGATTTCTTGGCCGTGATTAAGTAGAATCACCCGGATTTCGCTCGAATTTCCTCCTAAAGCGCTATACCAAAGTGGCAGAAAATCTGCTAATGTAGCTGCCATTTCTATCCCAGAAGCGCCACCACCAACCACGACTACTGTTAAAAGCTTTTGGCGTTGTTCTGGATCATCAGTTTGCAAAGCTCTTTGTAGACAGTCGCGTAAATGCTTGTCAAGAGCGATCGCATCTGCTTGTGTCCAGAAAGGAAAGGCATTGTCTTGAGCGCCTTCAACACGATGATACCCAGTAACACTCCCCAAAGCTAATACTAAGTTACTGTATTTGTATTCATCTCCCGAAACTAATTTGACTTCCCGTTGATGCAGATCTATCGATTGCACCGTATCTTGAACAAAGATGACACCACTACCCTGAAGTAATTCCGCAAAACGCGGTACTACTTGAAAGGTATCCATCTCGCCATCGAAATATTCATAAAGTAACGGTTTAAAGCAAAATCTCTCATTTTTATCAATCAAAATTACAGAGCGAGGATAGCGATTGTGAGCTAGGTGTAATGCTGTAAATAGTCCGGTAAAACCACCACCGACAATCACAGTTTGATAAATTGGGCTGTTCATAAAATATTTCCTAACTACAAAATAGGGAAAGAAGGATTCTTATCCCTTGGGTGTGGGATTGTCTTGTGAAGAACTTATCTAAATCAGTAAAACAAACGCAATAAAAACAATGCTCAGAGCAAACGCAAACATAATAGCGTATTCAACTCTCCGGCTAAAAAATCCCACAGCAGCAACAAGAATAATCGCTAGTACGCTAATAGCAACGTACTGCTCTTTTTGTAAACCACGAGCAATTAGAGGGTCTTTTCCTGGTGCGGGAGTTTCTTCAATTGCTTTTGGTGATAACTCCGAAGCTGGTATTTCTTGGAGATATAAATTCATAATCAATGCTCCTGAAAGCCTAATAAAAATGTGTTTACGCTTGCCAAATATAGAGAAGTGAGAAGAGAAAAACCCAAATTAAGTCTACAAAATGCCAAAATAAAGTAGTTGCACTCACACCAAAGTGACTGTTGTTGTAATTCCCCCGAATGAAGGAACGAACAAGCATAATTATCTGGAGAATGACACCAGTTAGAACGTGCAGTCCGTGAAAACCTGTTAATAAATAGAATGTGGAACCTACTAGTCCCGTGCTTAAGCCAAAATCAAGTTGACTCCACTCGATTCCTTGACTAATTAAAAAATAACTTCCCATGCAAATCGTCATCAGCCAGAGCCAACGAAATTTAACTAACCGTCCACGCTTGAGAGCATTTTCGGCTGGTTGAATGACAAAGCTACTGGAGAGTAAAACCACCGTGTTAATAATTGCAAAAGTAGACAATTCCGGCCCCGAAACACCAGATGGTAGCCAAGTTTTTGAGTGTGTCAATCGCAGCGCAATGTATGTGAGGATAAAACTCAAAAAAACTATGCTTTCCGACAACAAAAACACGGTAAAACCAAACATACCCTTGCCATGATGGTCTTCAGCACGTCCCCCACGAATTGGTAAAAAACGCTTGAGCCAATTTGGTAGGTATCGCCGCCATCGTTCTAAAGGGATAAAACTTTCATCTACATGAATTACGCCACGGTTCATGATTTTTGTCATTTGTCATTTGTCATTTGTCATTTGTCATTTGTTAAGAGTCAATAGTCAGTTGTCAGTTGTCAGTTGTCCTCCTTGTCTTCCTTGTCTTCCTTGTCCCCTCTGTCCCCCTGCTTCCTCTACCAGCTATTCTTAATGTTCTGAGTGATGATGGTAGTCGGGAGGTTCGATGACTGAGTATTTGGGATCGCCATAATCGTAGGGAGGCCTTCTTACTACTGGAATCTCGTCAAAGTTATCTCGCGGTGGTGGTGAGGTTGTTGTCCATTCCAGTCCAGTAGCAAGCCAGGGATTGTTAGTTGCTCTGGGCCCGTATAGCCAGGAACCTACCATATTGGCAATAAAAGGCAGTATGGATACTCCTAACAAAAATCCCCCTAAACTAGCGATGACATTCCATCCTTGATAATGTGGTTCGTAGGAGGAAATTCGGCGTACCATTCCCTGTAAACCTAGCGGAAGCATGGGGAAGAATGTCAGGTTAGCACCGATAAAGGTTAACCAGAAATGCAATTTGCCCCAGCCTTCTGCATACATCCGTCCGGTAATCTTTGGAAACCAAAAGTAAATGGCAGCAAAGATTGCCATTGTAATGGTGTTAAAGACTATGTAGTGGAAGTGTCCCACTATAAAGTAGGTATTATGAACGTGAAGATCAAATGGTACTGCTGCCAGCATCACACCAGTAACACCACCGAGCAGAAACATAGCCGCACCTCCCATAGCAAACAGCATGGGTGTCTCTAGGTGCAGCTTACTCTTCCATATTGTCGCAGTCCAACCAAATGCTTTAACACCAGTGGGTACGGCAACCAACATTGATGTCACCATAAATAACATCCGCATCCAGCCTGGGGTAGCACTGGTAAACATATGATGCACCCACACGAAGATGCTAACTACAGCGATGCCCAAAGAGGCAACAGCTAATGACCGATAGCCAAACAGGGGATTGCGAGAAAAGGCTGGCAGAACCTCCGCAAAAATACCGAAGGCTGGTAGCGCCATGATGTAAACTGCGGGGTGGGAGTAGAACCAAAATAGATGCTGATAGATAATTGGGTCGCCATTCTCTAAGGGTTTGAAGAATGGTGTGCCAAAACTGAGGTCAAATAACAGTAGTATCAATGCACCTGTGAGGGCAGGCAAATTCACCAGCTGCAACAACTGGGCGCTGAGTGCTGACCAAACAAACACAGGCATCCGGAAGAAGGTCATTCCTGGGGCACGCATCCAAAAGATGGTAGTTACAAAGTTAACAGCCCCCATAATTGAAGAGATGCCAATCAGGACTATACTTACAATCCAAATAAATTCACCGTTGATTGGCTGACCAGGCGGAACTTGCAGACTAATTGGGGGATAAGACCACCAACCGGACTGGGCTGTACCATTGGGTAGTAAGAAGCTAGATAGTAATAAAATACCGCTTGGTGGCAAAATCCAAAAAGAGATGGCGTTGAGTAGGGGAAATGCCATATCCCGCGCGCCAATCATCAGTGGTACTAAGTAGTTAGAGATACCTGCATTAAATGGGATAATCCATAAAAAAATCATGATTGTCCCGTGTAAGGTAAACAAGCCGTTGTAAAGGGGGCGATCGACTACATTTGATTCTGGGGTAATCAGTTCGGCACGGATCAGCATCGCTAATAGTCCGCCAACCAAGAAAAAAATGAAAGTCATCACCATGTACTGAACGCCGATCACCTTATGGTCGGTGCTGAAGCTGAAGTATTCTCGCCAGTTAGTGGGAGACTCGTTTTCTGGCTGTCTATCCTCGCTGAAATTTTCACTAGAATCAAGTGTCATTCATTACTTTCCTTTCATTGGCTATCGCACTCGTATCTGGTGCGACAGTGTACCAGTTGCTTTTAAACAATGTTTTTGGCGGTTGGCTATATTCAGCGATCGCCTGATTTTTGATGTCCGTTGGTTCTTTTTGAGCTTGACTCAGCCACTGGTTATATTGCTCCAGAGATTCAACTTGCACATTGGTATCCATCAAAGCAAAGTAAGTACCGCTGAATAATGCATCTTTTAGTGTGTATTGACCAATACGAGTAGGTGTAACTACAAGGTCAATGTTCCGTCCCGGGACAACATATTGCTGTAAGCGGAACTCAGGGACGTAAAAACTGTGGAGTACATCCTGAGCGTGCATATTGAGACGAGTCCGAAGATTGACAGGTAAGTGTAATTCTTTACTAATAACATTGTCGGGATAGCGGAAAGACCAATCCCACTGCTTGACAAAAACCTCAATAGTTTCAGCCGCTGGTTTTGGTTTGTCATCACTGGCTGCGGCATAGGCTGGTTCCGCTTCTAGAGGTGTATGCAAATGTACAATTTGCCCCAAACCCAAAACATCTAATTGCTGATAAATATTCAAGCCTTGGAAAGCAATCCACAACACTAACAGAGTTGGAGCCGCCGTCCATAAAATTTCTAGCCTGATATCCCCTCTAGATGGATGTCCCTCGCTGTAGTCATTTTTAGGCGCTCGAAAAAAAATTACCGAGTACACCATCATGCCTACAAGCCCAAGAATAATGAATGCGCCAATTGAGGTTAAAAAGCTAAACAAGCTATCTACCTTTTGCGCTTCTTCTGTAGCCTCAGCAGGCATCCAAGTATACGCCAACTGCCCAATCCCATGACTGACAACGAGCAGCACTACTATACAACCAGCTATTACTAAATATTCAAAAAATCTCCACATAAACTTAGAGTGCTTCTCGTTTAATTATCTAGGCAACAAATTAAGTTTTGTGCCTTCTTGGATTAACTTAGCTGCTGTAACGTGAATGCCAAACTCCTCTCCTAAATGCGCTCCTAAAGTTCCGTGAACATAGAAAATACCTAAGATGGCAATACCTGCTAATAAGTAACTCCACTGCACTTGTCTAGAGGTATTTTTGCGCCATTTGTAGCGTTGAAAACCTCTCCATACGGTCATAGCCACAATGACACCCAACAATAAAACACCACCCAAACCATGCAAAAGCATTGTCAAACCAGGACTTAATCCCCAAGCACTCTTTTTATCAACTATTGGATTTGCCAGCAGTAGCTCAAAAAAACCAAAGGCGACAGTAATAAAGGTTACAATAGATGCTGCTAATAGGTTGTACCAACCAACATCAAAGAAGCCAGAACGGATGGCGGTTAGTCCCAAAAATTTAAAAATTGGTTTTTCGAGGGGAAAAATAGCGCCTGCTATGTCAAAAATGATGGCGATGATGAACAAACCCAAGGTTAGATGTACTAACTGTGGGTGCAGAGGAATTTCGTAGGGTAATCCGTTAGCGCCTAACCTCAATCCTATAGAGTCCAGGAGTTGGGGGTTCATGGCGAAACTCCCTGCTTCATAGCTTCCACAACAGGTTCAACGTGCAATCCATATACCCAAAATAATTTACTTCCCAGATATACTTGCAAGAACACCAGGCAAATTAAAAAGGTTGCAATACCAAGATAAGCAGGCGGTATTTTTAGCGGGTTGCGATGACGAATTACAAACCGCCAACCTGTAATCGCCGCCACGATCGCTCCCAGCGACCAACCCATAATTGTGTGAAAATTGAGTGTGGGCTGGACTGCTGGATACACTTGTGCTAGGCCTGCTTCAAACTGCCCAAAAATTATCGCGGCAAAAATTGCGATCGCTGCCACCAACATATTCCAAAAACTCACCTCAAACAAACGTGCATTGCGGCTGAAATAACCCACCACATCGCAAACGAATGAGAAAAACACCATTGCAATTACGAAATGGACAATAATTGGGTGTAAGGGGTCGGGATATGGGAGATTTTGGCTATTGAGAGGCAGAGCAGGCATCACTTTCTCCTTATATTAACCAGATAATAACCAGACGCAGTTATAGAGGTTAATTTGGCTTTTACCCTCTTTCATCTTGGGATTTTATTTAATTTTTCTGCTGAAAATTACTCTCCAAAAAAACCATTCTAAGTAACTATTGCCTGAGAAATACAGCAAAAAAACTATCTTCAGGATGATTTATTAGCCATTTAGATTATTTATTTTTGTTACTTATATCAAGAAAAACATATTTATTTTTAATGAAAAGTAATAAAAATACAATCTCATAAAATTTATTTTTTGGTTAAGAAACAACTGCTGACTTCATCTTTTAAAGATTTCATCCAAAAATGAAAATTAGATGAAATATTTCTAGACCTTAGGATAGAAGTGTTGATTCATCCAATGGTTGGAGGCGATCGCTACTACAAACTTATACAGTGATACCAGAATCAGTCCAATTGTTTGTAAAACTTTAGATATATCCATGTTATTTTTATCACCAATATACAATTAAAATAAAAGTCAATTTGATTAGCAATCTATATCAATAACCAAGGTTGTTAAATCAATTAACCAAGCTTTAAATGCATAAATAATTAACAATAATAAAAAGTATTATAAAGCTTAAACTTTCGGCATTAGCGACACTAGAGCTATTCATTTTAAGGAAACATTATGAGCTATTCTCCTTACCTGCTTAAAGGTCAAAAAGCACTGGTGACAGGCGCTAGTTCTGGCATAGGTGAAGCTGTGGCTCGGTATTTAGCTTTATCAGGTGCAGCAGTAGCGATTAACTACCATTCTGAAGCTGAAGAAGCTCAAAAAATTGTTGATGAGATTAAAGCTAATAATGGTGAAGCTTTTGCTATTAAAGCTAATGTTAGTCAAGAAGACGAAGTAAAGGCGATGTTTAGCCAGACGCTGGATCAATTCGGTACTATTGATATTCTTGTCAGCAATGCGGGTGTTCAAAAAGACTCGCCGTTTGTAGATATGAGCCTTGAGCAATGGAATAAAGTTATCGAGGTGAATCTTACAGGACAATTCTTGTGTGTGCGAGAAGCAGCAAAGGAGTTTTTACGCCGAGGTGTACAGCCTCATATTTCATCTGCCGCAGGTAAGATTATTTGCATCAGTTCAGTACATGAGATTATTCCTTGGTCTGGTCATGTGAATTACGCTGCTAGTAAGGGCGGTATTAATATGATGATGCGGAGTATTGCCCAAGAACTTGCTCCTCATAAAATTCGTGTTAATAGTATTGCCCCTGGTGCGATTAAAACTCCCATCAATAAATCAGCTTGGGACACTCCACAAGCAGAGGCGAAGTTATTAGAATTAATTCCCGCAAAACGAGTGGGTGAAGTGGAAGACATCGCCAAAGCAGCAGTGTGGCTAGCTTCTGATGACTCTGATTATGTCAACGGTACAACCCTGTTTGTAGATGGTGGCATGAGCTTATATCCAGGTTTTGCAGATAATGGCTAGAAAAAGACTGCCTTCTGCCTTCTATTATTTACGCTTATGGCATCAGATTCTTCTAAAAAAACAATTTTTGCGGCGATGGCTGCTAATTTAGCGATCGCTATTAGTAAATTTATTGCCGCCGCTATTACTGGCAGTTCGGCGATGATATCTGAAGGGATTCATTCAGTTGTAGATACTGGCGATCAATTGTTGCTACTTTTAGGCATTCGCATGAGTCAAAAGCCAGCAGACGATCGTCACCCGTTTGGTTATGGACAAGAACTTTACTTCTGGACTTTAATTGTTGCTATTCTCATCTTTGCCATTGGTGGCGGAATGTCAATTTATGAAGGTATCACTCATTTAATTCACCCCAGTCCTTTAGAAGACCCAATGTGGAATTATATTGTGTTGGGTATAGCGATATTATGCGAGGGTTATTCTTGGACTGTAGCTTTAAAAGAGTTTTTGCCCACCAAGGGCAAACAAAATTTTTGGCAAGCCATTAAAGATAGTAAAGACCCGATAGTATTTACTGTCTTGTTTGAGGACTCTGCTGCCATTTTAGGTTTATTCGTGGCTTTAATAGGAATCTTTTTAGGACATTTATTTAATAATGTTTATTTTGATGGTATTGCCTCAATTATTATTGGCATAATCTTGGCGATAGTAGCCGTACTACTAGCAAGAGAAAGTAAAGGGTTATTAGTTGGTGAAAGTGCTAGTTCTGAAACTATAGCAGATATTCGTTCTGTATCTAAAACAGAACCAGGAGTACAAGAAGTTATCCGCGTGCTAACGATGCAGCTTGCTCCACAGGAAGTATTGCTAAATTTAGAAATTCGATTTACTAAAAATCTTACAGGTGAAGAAATAGCATTAACTGTTGAAAGATTAGAAGCAAAACTTAGTCTGAAGCATCCAGAAATTAAACAAATTTTTATTGAAGCGAAATCCTTAGCTGCTACCCGTAAATCTTCGGAAATTTCTCAAAAAATTAATGTAAATAGAGAAAATTAATCAACACATAATTTCTCTGTTTCCTGTTCCCTCCCTCAACAATTACTTATGGTAAAAATTATTGGTCAAGCACAGGCTTTCGGTTCACCTGGTATTACTCCCCGGTGGACTCAAGCAAATAAAGATGGAGTCGGAACAGCTTATTCTACCTCCAGTCGCGTTTGGTTTACTGTCTGGAATGGTGTTGTCACAGAAGTCTACCATCCCACAGTCGATAAACCCCAAATTCGGGATTTGCAATACCTAATTTCTGATGGGAAAAGCTTTTTTCACGAAGAGAAACGCCATCTAGAATCAAAAATGGAACCGATGTGGACTCATGGTTTAGGATACCGCGTCATTAATTCCGATCCCCAAGGGCTTTATACAGTGATCAAAGAAGTGATTACTGACCCACATTTATCCTGTATTTTACAACACACAAAATTAACAGGAGAGAGTGAGTTTATCTCCCAACTCCAGTTATACGCCTTGTGTGCGCCGCATCTAGAAGTGGGGGGTAGTGGTAATAATGGTTACGCGATAGAAGTTGCGGGACATCGAATTCTCACGGCTGAAAAACAAGGAAGATGGTTGGCGCTGGGTGCAACGGTTCCCTTTAAGCGTCTTTCTTGTGGTTACGTGGGTAAAAGTGACGGCTGGACAGATTTGGCTGACAATTTCCAGATGGATTGGGAGTTTGACTCGGCTTTAGATGGTAACCTGGCTTTAACTGGAGAACTCAATTTAGATGGTAGTAAGGAGTTTACTTTAGGACTGGCATTTGGTAGCAATCTGCATAATGCGATTTCTACACTATTTCAGTCGCTGAATCTGCCTTTTGAAGAACAGAAGCAATTATACAACGAACAGTGGATGCGATCGCGCAACGGCATCAAATCATTAGAAAATGTTTCCTACGATCGAGGCAAGTTGTACCACAACAGTATTAGCCTACTGTTAGCACATGAGGATAAAAGTTATCCCGGTGCGTTGATTGCTTCTCTGGCGATTCCTTGGGGTGAAGCTAAGGATGACGAAGAACAAGGAGGATATCACCTTGTCTGGACAAGGGATATGGTTAGCAGTGTAGCAGGTTTAGTGGCGGCTGGGGAAACTGATACAGCAGTGCGATCGCTGATTTATCTTGCTACCAGTCAGCAGGAAGACGGAGGATTTGCCCAAAATTTCTGGGTTGATGGTGAACCCTACTGGAAAGGTATCCAACTCGATGAAGTAGCATTTCCTATTCTTCTCGCATGGCTTTTACACGAAGAAAATGTACCCCTAAACTTTGATATTTATCCGATGATTTTGCGGGCTGCGGGTTATTTAATTCGTCATGGCCCCGCTACCCAACAAGAACGATGGGAAGAAAACTCTGGTTATTCACCATCAACATTAGCATCTAATATTGCTGCTTTAATCTGTGCTGCGCAATTTGTCCGTGAACGTGGAGATGAAGCAACAGCAAAGTTTATAGAAGAGTACGCTGATTTTTTAGAATGTCACATTGAAGACTGGACAGTAACTACTGAAGGCACTTTAGTTCCTGGCATTAAACGGCATTATATTCGCATTACTCCTTCAGATATTAATAATCCTCAACCCAACGAAAATCCTAACAAAGGAACTGTTTTGATTACCAGTCAACCGCCTGGGGAACCATCAGAATTTCCTGCTAAGGAAATAGTTGATGGGGGATTTTTGCAATTAGTACGTTACGGAATTCGTAAACCAAACGATCCGATTATCGTTGATTCTGTCAAAGTAATTGATGCAGTTTTGAAAGTAGACACACTCGTTGGGCCTTGTTGGCATCGTTACAATCATGATGGCTATGGACAGCAAGAAGATGGAAGTCCTTATACGAATTGTGGTAAAGGACGTGCTTGGCCTTTGTTAACAGGAGAACGGGGACATTATGAACTAGCTGCGGGTGGTGATGTTAAAACATATATCAAAGCGATGGAAGGATTTGCTTCAGACACTTGTTTGCTACCAGAACAGGTTTGGGATGAAGCAGATAAACCGGATTTACATATATATTTGGGCAAACCAACAGGTTCTGCGATGCCTTTAATGTGGGCACACGCAGAGTATATTAAACTGCTCCGGTCAACTCATGATGGTCAGGTATTTGATTTTATTCCAGAGGTAGCTAATCGCTATTTAGGCGCAAGAAAACAATGTAAATCACTAGAAATTTGGAAATTTAACCGTCAAGTAGACAAAGTTAAAAGAGGTCATACACTGCGAATTAACGCTTTAGCATCTTTTCAGTTACACTGGTCAGATGATAATTGGCAAACCGTCAAAGATACGCCTTCTAATTCCACAAACTTAGGAGTAAATTTTGTTGATATATCTATTTTTGATAACCAGCAACAGCCAATCAACTTTACCTTTTTCTGGCTTGAAAGTAACAAATGGGAAGAGCGAAATTACACAGTTGCAATTGCATAGCATTAAATAATTAGCTTTCATCTTATCAAAGATGATGATAAATTAGTCTGATACCAGTTGTCTAATAAGGCAACAAATTTTATGAAATTATTTCGGCAAGTTTTCAGAGGTTTAATTATTGATAGTGGCGGTAGATTCCTAATTTTCACCGTACTGATAACTGGCTGTGCGAATTCCACTTCAGCCACGAAACAGGAACAACCAAAGCCAGCGATTACAAACAATTCTAGCCCTAAAACTAACTCTGCATCTAATCCTCCACGTTGCCAAACTGAACAATTATCAGTCAGTAAAGTGTCTGCAAATGCAGGCGCGGGAAATGTCGCCATTATATATGCTTTCACAAATAAAGGATCATCGCCCTGTAACCTCTACGGTTATCCAGGATTTGCGTTGTTAGATTCCAAAGATCAGCCTCTAAAAGAGGTGAAAGTGATTCGTACGCCAAGACAGCAGTCTCCACAACAAGTGACTCTACCTCCAAATGGGCAAGCCTCTTTCGATATTGCTTACAACCAAGTCCGAGATGTTGGTCAATCCTGCCCAACGTCTGTGAAGATTGAAATCACGCCGCCAAACGCCTACAACCACTTCACCCTGCCGGAAACAATAAATGCTTGTACAGGCAAAGTCAGAGTTAGACCAGTACAATCAGGCATTATCCAATAATTGCGATCGCCTGCAATCGAGATCAGCCTCAACAGCATGAATTAGGTGTCTCAATAGTCGGTTGTACTGCCGTACCTAAAGTCTAAGTTTTCGGATAGGCGATGCGTTGGTGATGAAACTGTTGCCAAACCTGGACAAAAATATGCGCAATTTGAGACATTTCTTGCCGTGTTAATCCGGAATCGATTAATTGATTATCCTGCCAACGTGCTTTAAGGATTTTATTTACCATTGCCAATGCGGCTTCGGGGGTTGCATCTTTTAGCGATCGCAACGCTGCCTCACAAGCATCAGCCAGCATGGCAATTCCTGTTTCTTTGGACTGGGGAATCGGGCCGTCATAGCGAAAATCTGATTCCTGCAACACTTGCTCAGGATTATGTTTCTGTTGCTGCTTCGCTTCTTGGTAGAAATACGCAATTAAGATAGTTCCTTGGTGTTCGGGAATAAATGCCCGAATGGCGCTAGGTAGCTTATAATGACGAGCCATCACCAACCCTTCACTGACATGCTTTTTGATAATTTCGGCACTTTTCCAAGGGTCATTAATAGCATCGTGTTTATTCAGTCCTCCCATTTGATTTTCAATAAATCCTAGAGGGTCATGCATTTTACCAATGTCATGATACAGAATCCCCGCCCGTACCAGTTCCACATGACAATTTAAGGCGCGCGCCGCTGCTTCTGCCAGGGTCGCCACAAACAGTGTATGCTGGAAAGTTCCAGGCGCTTCATGAGCTAGGCGTTTTAATAAAGGTCGGTTGGGATTGGACAATTCAGCCAGCCGAATTGGAGTTGCTAAATCAAATACAGCTTCTAAATAGGGACTTAACCCTAGTGCTAAGATGCTCCAAAGTAACCCTGCCAAACTGTTGAAGGCTGCTCTACCGAGGACAGTATACCAAAGGGGAGCGATCGCCGTATTTACTAACAAATAAACAACTCCCTGCGTCAACCCAATTAAGATCCCCAAAGTAGCTAATTCCTCTCGCGTTCGCAGTCCTTCTCTACCGGGAAATCGCCATTGTCCCGCCATCAATCCGCCCAAAATTCCGCCAGCTGCGCTAGGTATTAAATCATGCCAGCTAAGTTCCGTGCCGAGCGAGAGCAATATTGTCAGCAACCCCATCACAGTACCTCCAATTGCAGTACCGTAGAAGCTACCAATCAGCAAACCAATCGCAGGTAAGCCTGTAAATGATTTGGTCAACAATGTGAGCAACGGCGCACTGAGGATCAGCAGCAGAATCAAGATATAATCGCTACGTCGTAATTTGGCGTTAAACCGTCTTTCTACTAGTCGGAAAACAGCCACTGCCAATCCTACTATTGCCGTAAATCGCGTCAGACGCAGCCAATCGATGCCGCGTTGGCTCAACTGAAAGTAATCTAATAGTACAAAATCAGCCTGCGTAATTTTTTCTCCAGCCTTAACTATCGCTTCTTCTTTTTGAATGCTGACTATCGTCGGTGGTACTGCTTGCGCTGCTTTTTCTGCAATTAGCTTGGTTTGCTCGATGTCTTTAATTAAATTCGCCTCGATTACTGCTGAAAGTAATCGCCTTGCTAAAGGTTGTGCTGTTTTGGGAACAGAAACACTCACTTGCATCTCGATTGCAGAGTTCAAGTTATTCGGGGATAACCCAGGATAGATACCCTGTGCTAACATTCGCTCTAAAGTTTGACGCACCTTCTCTTGAGTTTTCTGCCAATCTGCATCAGACAGGTTTAGGAAGGTGACATCGTAAAGGGTTTGGGGTGAAGCACTCTCATTTTCGCTCAGGGTATTTAGGGTGATATTGTAGCGCTGACGAGAAGAGGCGATCGCTTTTAATAGTTGCGATAAAGCCTGGAAAGAGTTAGACTCTCGGTAAGTTCGCAGTTCCTTAACGGCTAGCTGTTGAGCAGAATTTAAGCCAGTCAAATTGCTATTTTTCTCCAAGGTTCGCAATAATGTCTGCCATTGGGGTTCTGGTGCTTGTCGCAGATAAGTTTGTGTGGAAGTGGACAATACTGAAGTCTTGACAAAGGGGAAATTGCCCAAACTTTCGCGGATTTGAGCGCCTTTTGCCAATAATTGCTGGAGATTTTGGTGAATTTGCTCATTTACTTGTTGATCGACAACCCATACCGCTAAAGCACCGCTCCGAGCTTCCCTGCGTCTTTCCTCTGTTGTTTTGACATCTTCAACATCGGCTTTTCTAGGTGCGATCAGGGTTTGGGGAGCTATCTTACCCACATCCAGTTGTGGTTGGTTATAAAAACGGTAGCCTAGTCCGCTGGAGAGAGATAATACAACCAACACAAACATCCCAGTAGAATAAAGATAGTTTTTCAGATGCATAGATGCGTACTGGGAAGCAGAACTCGCACTGTAGCGACGATTCCAGAGACATCGCCTACTCTTAAGTGCAGTTTGCCTGTAAGGCTTACGAAATAAACTCACACATAACTCCCAAAAAATCTACCAGAAAGAGTGCTTTTCACGTCTACTTGGGCGATATCGATATTACTGACAAATCTATTTTATCTACAATTTTGATAACTGTTAGATGAGGTTTACTAGCTTCTTTTTCTGTAGCGTCGAGCCACATCAATTTTATTAATTTTATTGCCCGAAGCTGTGTCAGTTGTCAGCGATGCACGCTCGTTTCGACTCTGCGGTAATCGAGCCTTCGCGTAGCGTCTCGTAGAGAAGTCGAGATTCAACTACCGCTTGTCGAAATATTGTTTTGATGAAAGTTTAATACCCCGTCCCTGCATGAGCGGTTTTCAAACATTTTTGCCACTGACTACTGTACGGGCGGGTTCACAGATATCCGTACGGGCGGGTTTACAGATATCCTCATTCATTAACAATGATCCAAATAAACCCGCCCCTACACATGATTTAAATAAACTCGCCCCTACTGACAAAACTCTATCCCCTAGCGATGCACTGAGAAGCTCACAGAAGTATGGGTAGAGTTTTTCATTTCGATGTTAATCTTGACGAAATTTTGATTTCTAAAAATTTTCCTATGTAATCCTGATTAATAACTATAAAATCTTCACTATCGCTCTAGAGTATCAACCCAAAGAATGAGGCAAGAGATACTGGATATTATTAGTCGGGAAAGTCAGGTGAGCAACTAGCAATGATTATGAAGCTCACAAATCGCAATCAGCCGATTTACCTATTCCTGCTTACTCCAGAAATATCACTAATTTGGACTACCTTGGATTCATTACTACAAATTTAATTTTCCACTAATATTTTCTGAAAAATATCAGCGTTTTTTGGACTGTAATTATTTTTAATTGCTAATTTTCTTCTAATTTTTGATCACCAAAATTCTGGGATTTATGATAAGCTATTAGGTTTTTAAATTGCACAGTCGCTGATGAAGTTCGTTGACCGCTGACGGTTAACTGTCAACCGTCAAAAGTTAACAGCCAACACGAAAAAATGTGCAACTTAAATGCGTGACAGCTTATTTCACCTATTTATTAAGGATAGATAACAATTAGAATTTTTGTTATTATTCATAAGTTAATAAAAAATTAACTAAAGGTTAATTTTTTATTAAAAAACGTATATTTTATAGATGAAAACAACCTTGTAAAATGATGATTCACCTCACAGAATCCTCAAAGATTTAGTTGATAATCAAAGTCGGATTAGTTGAGATAGAAAACATTTTTAAAAAGGTAAACTATGATGTCTAAATTCGATAAAAATCGAGAAATTTTATGTAATTACTCAGGTTTAGAACTATCAGATGCCCAAAATCTGCTAAAAACGCTGCGACAGTTGCGTCAGGTGGTGATGGAGGAGGGAGAACAAACCTTTCAGGAGTGGCGATCGCACATTGAAAGGGCAGCTTTTGTCAGCAGTAGCCTTAACCTTGCCTATTACTTGGCACTGCGGCGACATGATTTGCGCCAAGTGCAAGCGGCTTTAATGCCTTGGGGTTTGTCTTCTCTGGGGCGGATTGAAGGGCGGGTATTGCCTAATTTAAATGCAGTGATATCCACTTTAGGAATAATTTGTCAAGCAGATCCAGATTCTTTCCCTAGTCGTCCATTAATTGAGGAGTTTTTTGAAGGCGATCGCCTGCTAGAACTGCATACAGATGAGTTATTCGGCAGCAGCCGCAACCAACGTCGGGTGAGAATTATGGTAACTTTACCGACGCAAGCAGCTAGCAATTATGAATTAGTGCGGAATTTACTCCAACGGGGATGTGACTGTGTGCGAATTAATTGTGCCCACGATAGCGCTACCGAATGGTCAGCGATGATTGCTAATGTTCGGATAGCAGCAAGAGAAACCGGTTTTCCCTGCAAAGTGCTGATGGATTTAGGTGGCCCCAAACCGCGAATAGGGATGGCGATCGCACCTCAATCTCCACAGCGTATATACCGAGGCGATTGTATCTTGCTGACTAGCAATTTACCTACCACAATCTCCTCAGACTATTTCCAAGCAAATTGTTCCCTCCCCGAAGTCCTAGATCAATTAAAGGTTGGTGCTAATGTTTGGATTGATGATGGTAGTCTTGGTGCGCAGGTTGAGTCATTAACGCCTGATGGTGTATTATTACGCATCACCCATGCTAAATTGAAGGGCAACAAAATTCCCCACCAAAAAGGTCTTAACTTTCCTGACACTGATTTGCTTCTTAGTCCCCTAACAGAAAAAGACTTGCAGGATTTGGATTTTGTGGCAGTTCATGCTGATATGGTGGGCTATTCTTTTGTACAACAGGCTGCGGATATTGAGCTTTTGCAATGGGAATTACAACGTCGTCAGCCGAATCATCCGCCGGCGATTGTGGCGAAGATTGAAACACCCCAAGCTGTGCGCAATCTTCCAGAACTCATTGTCCAGGCAGCAGGCAAACAGCCTTTGGGAATTATGATTGCTAGAGGAGATTTAGCGATTGAAATTGGCTATCAACGTCTAGCAGAAATTCAAGAAGAAATTCTCTGGTTGTGTGAGGCTGCTCATATACCTGTAATTTGGGCTACACAAGTTTTAGAAAATCTCGTAAAAAAGGGCATTCCCTCACGCGCCGAGATCACTGATGCCGCAATGGCAGAGCGGGCTGAATGTGTGATGTTAAATAAGGGACCATTTATCGCAGAGGCAGTCACAATTTTGGATGATGTCTTAAGCAGAATGCAAGCCCATCAACAGAAAAAGACACCTCAACTGCGATCGCTAACCTCGTGGTAATACTTAACATAGAATTAGTATTAGTTTGAACGCAACGCTTAAGAAAACCCGCTGTAGTGTCTGTGAAACAGCGCTTGTTGATTTGCGCAAAGTGTGGTGTTCACTTTCCGCAAAATTCCTATGCAAATCTAGCATTCAGTTGCTCCCCTCGCTAGCATTCGGTAGCCACTACATGATTTTATATACCTTTGGTACTTGGCTTAACCAAGAGGAGCAACGTTTTTAACAAGCTACTTAGTTGTTAAAACTAATATAGAGAACCGCACAAAGCTTGAAGCTGAACTTCTGGTTGTCCAAAGTGTTGTTGACGACAAAGTAAAACTTGAGCCGAGCGGTACTGATAGTAAAACCGATGGCTAAACCAGCCTAAGGGAGCACCAACAACCATACCAATCAATAAACCAGTTATTAAAAGAGGCAATGGATTACGTCTTTTTGGAGAAATATCTTGCCTGGGAGTAGTATTTTGTATCATTTTGAGTTCTTCACCTGTTCACCTATCTTATAAAGAACAAAAAAGAATGTATATTGGCTTCTCTCTGTGTACGTATTTCCTTTGCTCTCATGCTCTGCGTTGGAGCGAATTTCTAGTGCGCTGTCGCTTCCTGAACTGATGACAGAAAGTGGTAGCCCACCAATTTGCATTTCTAAAAACAGACTCTTCACTAGATTTTCAAAGACTTTTAATTTAAGTTGACACCGATAAACGATTAACACGAACAAATATGACAACTGAACAACAAGACATTTTAACAATTGCTAAAAATTATCTTCAGGCTATAGAAGATGGAAAGACGGCA